>JAVEDP010000022.1 GCA_030841085.1 Pyrinomonadaceae bacterium | reverse complement strand
GGAAGGGTGGCTTGCCCCCGCTCTTCCTCTTGAAATCATTCATTAGTGTTCCCAGACTGAGCGGGGGCAAGCCACCCTTCCCAACTGAGCATTATCCAGTTGGCACTTGATCTTTCGCGTTCACGGCAGCGTGGCAAGCAGCAAAACTATGAAGCGGTTCGATCCAATCACGCTGGAAATCTATCGCGCCCTCTACACTTCCGTGGCTGAAGAGATGGGCATCGCACTGCGGCGCACGGCGTTCTCACCGAACATCAAGGAGCGACGCGACTATTCATGCGCGGTCTTTGACGCGCGCGGCAGAGTGATAGCCCTGGGTGATCACATGCCGGTGCATCTCGGTTCAATGCCCATGGCGGTGGCATCCGCCTTGAAAGCGATAGAACTCAAACCCGGTGATGTGGTTGCCCTGAACGATCCGTTCGCCGGCGGCACGCACTTGCCGGATGTAACACTAGTAATGCCAGTGAGCAGTGAGCAGTGGGCAGTGGGCAGTAATGACGCCAAACATAAGAAAACTGGTAAGAACGTGCGAAACGGAAAACTGCACACTGCCCACCGCCCACTGCCCACTTTGTTTTATGTAGCTAACCGCGCTCATCACGCAGACATTGGCGGCGCCACGCCGGGCTCGATGGGTTTGGCTACAGATATTTACGGTGAAGGCTTGAGCATACCGCCGGTGCGGTTGGTGAAAAATGGCTCGCTTGATGAAGACATCATGCGGCTGATTCTCGCAAACGTTCGCAGTCATGATGAACGTCGCGGAGATTTTCAGGCGCAGATTGGTTCATTGAAAACTGGCGCAGCGAGGCTTATCGAGATCGTCGAACGTCGCGGTCAACGCGAAGCTGCGGACTACGCAAACCATTTGATTGAATACTCGGCGCGCCTCATGTGCCATGCGATTGCAACGATACCCGATGGTGTTTACGAGGCGGTTGACGCGCTCGACGACGACGGTGTTTCGGATTCGCCAGTTCCAATTCGAGCGACAATTAAAATTGCTGGTTCGCGCGCGCGTGTTGATTTCAGCGGCAGCTCGCCGCAGGTTGCTGGTCCAGTCAACGCCGTCGCAGCAATCACCGTCTCGGCAGTGTCGTACGTCTTTCGTTGTCTGCTTGGAGATGACGTGCCCGCCAGCGCCGGGCTGATGCAACCGATCAAAGTGATTGCGCCGGAAGGAACTGTTGTCAACGCCGTTCATCCGGCTTCTGTTGCCGGCGGAAACGTTGAAACGTCGCAACGCATTGTCGATGTGTTGTTCAAGGCTTTGGCCCAGGCGCTGCCGGACAAAATTCCGGCAGCCAGTCAGGGCACGATGAACAACCTGACGATTGGTGGCATCGACCCGCGGTCCGAAAAAGAATTTTCCTATTACGAAACTGTTGCCGGCGGCATGGGTGCGCGACCGCATCACGACGGCCTCAGCGCACTTCACACGCACATGACCAACAGCCTCAACACTCCTGCCGAAGCACTCGAGTACGCTTATCCATTACGCGTGCGTGAATACAGAATCCGCAAGGGTTCCGGCGGGAAAGGAAAACATCGTGGAGGCGACGGCGTCATTCGCGAGATCGAGACTCTTGCGCCGGCGCACATGTCTCTGCTTGCGGACAGACGCAAGCGCGGACCGTATGGATTGCACGGCGGTGAAGATGGAAAGCCGGGCAGCGCTTCGATCATCAGCGATGGCAAAGCGCGCAAGATCGGTTCAAAAGGAAGTTGGGAATTAAAAGCGGGCGACCGCGTTCGCATCGAAACGCCCGGCGGCGGCGGATTTGGGAAGAAGGAGCGGTGACCGTGCGATGGATTACACTGGCCGACTTGTTCATGCTGCTAGCTAAGCAGGTCGCGAATTGAATTGTCGTATTCTTCAGCTTCCGAGGCCATCCACACCAGGATGAGACCTTCGATGGCTTGGCGCATCGTCATTTTTTGAGGAATGATCAAGACACCAGGACTGTTGTTCATTTTAATGAACTCGCCAAAATCTGCGGGCATTGTTCGCCGATCCTGAGTTACCAGAATCCTCCCTTCACGGGCCGCAATCGCTAACACATTAGCATCGGATAAACCATGGAGCTTTGCGTCATGAGCCGTTTTAAAATTGATCTCAGGCACTTGCCGGAGGACACCACTCAAGATATGTTGGTTGAGGTTTACGTCGGCTAGAAACCGGACTCTCACGATTGAGAGGCCATTAACTGTTTTCTCGCCTTCTCCATCTTCTCATACCACTCAGGATGGTTCGCGCGCGAAGCTTCTTGGAACTTTTCGAATTCCTTTTCGCCTTCAATCAGATACTGATCGATGATTTCCTGGTTCGCCAGATAGTAAGCGATTGCGCCATACACCTGCTCAAGTGTGAGGGCAGGATAAGATTGCCGGATGTATTCTGGCGAGGCCCCACTTTGGAAGTCATAGACCACTGAGTCCAGAGATACTCCGCCTACTCTGTAGACGCCTTCCTTCAGTTCTACGTATTCTTTAGCCATAGATTGCCTTCACCTTTGTTGAATTGCCCAGCGGAAGAACAGATCGTAAAGCAAGCCGTCGGCTCTGTAAAGCCAATGAATTGCCTAACGGCATTCCAAACCTTGCCGAGTTCTTTGCATGGAAATAACGACTCGCCTAAGTGGTGAGGCGCCGATAAATTCCCGGCATTCTTTCCGGCAGCGTCAACACGTCATCTATGATCGTGTAGCCAATGTCGCCGTAAAGATCCTTCAGTTCCGCTTCCGACTCGCGATCGATGGTGATGCAAAATGGCGTAATGCCCTGAATTTTGGCCTGCCGCAACGCTTCGCGCGTGTCTTCGCGCGCATAACGGGCGTCGCCGTAATCGTGATCGTAAGGCCGCCCGTCCGACAACACTATCAGCAGCCGGGTGCGCGCCGTTTGTTTCGCCAGTTTTGCCGCAGCGTGACGAATCGCAGCGCCGAGCCGCGTGTTGTTTTGAAAGTTGATGCCGCCAATCCGCTGTTTCACTTCGTCTGAATACTTCTCAGCAAAGTCTTTAACTACATAAAACTTTACGTTGCGTCGTCCTTCAGAAGTGAAACCGTTAATTGAATAAATATCGCCGACGGCCTCGAGCGCCTCGCTCATCAAAACCAATCCTTCTTTTTCGATTTCGATGATGCGCCGGCCCGGCCGCGTATACGGTTGCAAGGGATGACGTCCAATGGTGCGCGCCGTCGATGACGACTGATCAAGCAAAAACGAAACCGCCACGTCACGCTGCCGGCGCAGGCGCTTTGTGTAGAGTCGCTCCGATTGCTGGCCATCGGCTTTGCGATCGATGACGTAATCGATGACCGCATTCAAATCAAATTCTTCGCCGTCCAGTTCATTCGTGACGCGCGACAGTTCTTCCGGCTTCATCAATTGAAACTGGTGCCGGATAGATGAAATGACGCCACGGTGGCGCTCGCGAGTCTGCTCAACAAACTCGCGATCGCCATGTTTCACTTTCTTTTCAATCACCCGGCACCAACCCAAACGATGGTCGGTCAGCTCGCGGTCCCACTCGTCATAGTTGTAGGCGACTTCGCCTTCTTCAATCGCCTGTTCGGGAAACTCGCCTTCACTCCAGCTTTCGGCGCCGGCCAGTTCATCTGGTTCGCCTTCACTGTTCGGATCGTTCCAGGCGTTGAATAAATCGCGCGCGTCACGGCGCTGTGGGTTTTGTTGGGATTGCGCACGCTGGAAACTTTCAGCGGCTTGTTCGTCCTCGTCCTCAGAAAATTCTTCCTCGGTTTCCAATTGCTGCGCGGACTCATCTGTGGGCGTCACCGATTGAAACAATGAATAGACGCGACTGGTGGCCATTAAACTATCTGCCACTGTGGCTTCGCCCGCCGACAAGTATTGTTCAGTTATGGTTTCCAGTTCAGAAACAATTTGGCCGTAATACTGCCGCGCGTCGTCGGTCGCGCCACCCAGCAGCGTGCTTTGGAAAAGCAATTCAAACGGCAGAAGTCTCGACGGCAGTTCAACAACTGAAGGACGGCTGCGTCGCAAATGTTCGCGGATCAAATCCAGATCGCGCGCCAGCCCGCGATACTTCAGTCGCAGACGCCGATCGATGCGGCAATTTTCCAACGTGCCGAAAATTCTGCCGGCGAGTTGCTTGTCAGGAAACAATTGCAGCACGAGCCGGTAGTCGACATCGGTAGGACAGGCATTCCTGCCTGTCCTTTTTTCTTGAAGAGGAAGGACAGGCAGGAATGCCTGTCCTACCAGCTCGTCGGCAAGCGCAAAAGCATCGCGAGCAGCATCGTTGTGCGGATCAAACGCTTCCTGAATCGCTTTATTGGCAGCACGCAGTTCGGCCGTTTCCCGCTCATATGTGCCAAACTCAATTTGTCCGGCAGCATGCGCCGCCAGCACTTTGTAGAGACAGAAGTCGAGTTCATCGTCGCCGAATTCCGCCACCGCGGCCGGCAAATGAATTGTACGGCCATCGCCGATGCGCGACTCCACCGGCACTGCCGCCAGCGAGCTGATTTCAACTTCGTTGCCGGTGAGGCCCTCAACGTACAAACGCAGAATGTGCGACACCGATTCCAACGCAAGTCCCTGATTGCCGCTGCGCAACGCGTCGTGACTGCCTCGCGTTTCCAGCGCAAAATAACTGCGCCGCGCGCGCGCGTCTTTTCCAGTTGAAGACAGACCAAGCCTGGCCCACTCCTCAAATTGTTCGATGGTCACGTTGCGCAACGCGACGGCGCTGGAACGGAAAGCAGCGAGCGCTGCCTCGCTGTCGACGCTTGCGATGGTGCGCGTGACGCGAATCACGCGGACGGCCAGGTTAGCGGCGCGGTCATGACCGGCGTGCGAAACTAGAATGCGAACGAAGCGTGGGCTGCTGCGCACAAAAACCACCAGACTCGCATTGCCGTGCTGGGCCACCGCCGCAAGTAATTCGAGCCATTCGTCAAACGCCTCAGGCAACAGTCTTAGAATCTCGCCGCCGACAATCAGTAATTGCAACGCCGCGCCGCCGCCACGCTCGAGCAACACCATCGTCTGATCCAGCAATCTCGTGACTTCATCTTTGTTCAGCTGTTCGAGGGCTTGCGGCAGCGCACCCCACGCGTCGGCCGCAATGCCGCCGGCGCGCGCGGCGAATCCTGCGGCTATCTCAATCCCTCTTCGCAAAATTTCAGGATCGTGGAAAGCCTTGAGCCGCTTTAATACTTCGGGTGTTTGATTTAGAAAGTCCGCGCTGTGTCGGGCCGAACGCCGAGCGATGTCGGACGCGACATCCAGTAGTGCCGTCAAAAGATGTGGATCAGAGATGCTGTTTGCGAGTGCTGGTGCAGTACCGAAAGTTTCAATAGCTATCGGGGTTGAGAGACCAAGCTGGCGCGAACAGAGTTGAAAGAGAGAAGCACGAGTTTCGGGAGCAAGGCTTCCCACTTCGGCCACGCCCCCGCTGAAAAAAGAAATTGCGGTTTCGACATCACTCATCGCCAGACGGCGGCCCAGCTCGCCCCACTCACGCAGTTCCCCTGCATTTAGCACGCTGGCCGCTTGCGGCACTTCGCGCAAAAACTCACTGCCGGCTCGCAACGAAATAGCTGCTATCGCCGCTCCCATCTCAAGCGCAACGGCGGATTGGTCCAGCGGCAACGTCGCAATGTCACGCGTTAGTTTAAGAAACGACTGGCGTGCGGAGGAAATATTTTGATCGTCGTTATCCATTGATTGCGGAATTTAAGGCTGGGTAATGCTGGATGAAACCTAGGCCAGCATGAGGCGCTGTCCCTTTGGTTCAGGCACTGGGTCACCAAATTCAATGGCTGTATCTATCCACAATTGAATTGCTTCATTGGCATTTGCGAGTGCGGATTCGTGAGTATCCCCGTGAGCGGTACATCCAAGCAGTTCCGGAACCTCAGCCACATAGGTCTGATCTTCACTGCTCCAATAAATAATGATCTCGTACTTATGTGTCACAGGTCACCTCCAAGCTTGTATTTCAACAAGACCGCTCGCACCTGCCGGACTTGATAAACCTTGGCTTTATTTCCATCTCGTTGCAGGTTGATTTTCTCAAGCACGCCTTCTTTTCGAAATATGTGATGGCTACTGCGGATTCTTTCCTCGAACCCTATCCTTTGCAAGAGGCCGCGCAATTCATCAAATGCGACATTCGCATCGGCAGTCCCCCGCAAAATCTGAAACAGAAGTTTATCGTACTTACTCATCTGTGTGAACCATCGCTAGATCACCGTCGTCACGATCTCGCGGATGCTGCGTTGCAGCTCTCGATCGTCGGTGATGGGCGAGCACATGGCCACGTTCGCGGCGGTCACTGGCGGGATGCCGAGCGTGATTAGTTGCGCCGCGTAAATCAACAAACGCGTCGACACACCTTCTTCCAAACCATGACCGCGCAGGTTGCGTACCTTCTGGCCAATCAACACCAGGTCGCGCGCCGTGCCCTCGTCCACTCCACCTTCGCGCGCCACGATTTCAGTTTCCAACTCCGCCGGCGGGTAATCAAAATCAATCGCCACGAAACGCTGTCGCGTCGATTGTTTCAGATCCTTAAGAATGGATTGATAGCCTGGGTTGTACGAAACGACCAGCATGAAATCCGGCGGCGCGTCGAGTATCGTCCCGCGCTTTTCAATCGGCAGCCGGCGGCGGTGGTCCGTCAAGGGATGAATGATGACGACAGTGTCCTTGCGCGCCTCGACCACTTCATCGAGATAACAAATCGCGCCGTTGCGCACGGCGGAGGTTAATGGACCATCGTGCCAAACTGTTTCCTCGCCTTCGAGCAGAAAACGTCCGACGAGATCGGTTGACGACAGGTCTTCATGACAGGCGACGGTGATCAGCGGGCGCTCGAGCCGCCAGGCCATATGCTCGACGAAACGCGTCTTGCCGCAGCCCGTTGGTCCTTTAAGTATCACCGGCAGGCGCGCCGTGTGCGCGGCAGTGAACAGATCGACTTCACCGTTTACGGGCAGGTAATACGGCTCTTCGGTGATTTGAAATTCTTCAATGGCACGTTCGGGCATTCGTTAGTTTCAAGTCCCAAGTTTCAGGTTTCAAGTTGGTAGGCCGTGATCTTAACACTCGCTAGAAAGGCCAGCAAACATGGCATTTCTCAGCTTTGCCTCGGCTCGACTTGAAACTTGGAACTTGAAACCTGAAACTAGCCCCAATGAAGATAGCAGTAGCAATGTCGGGCGGCGTCGATTCTTCGGCAGCCGCGGCAATATTAAAGGAGCAGGGCCACGAGCTGGTCGGTTTCACAATGCAGCTCTGGGACCAGCGGCGTGGCATCAACAAAGATGAGAACGGCGATCCGCTGCCGTCGCGTTGCTGTTCGCTTGACGACGTTTACGATGCACGTCGAGTAGCTGAAGAACTTGGCTTTCCCTTTTACGTCTTGAACCTCGAGAAAGATTTCGAGCGCGACGTGGTCCAACCATTTGTCTCGAGTTATCTCAGCGGCGAAACTCCGATTCCCTGCGTTGCCTGCAATAGCCGGTTGAAGTTTGCTTCGCTCGATCGTCTGGCGGAGAGCCTCGGCTGCGACAAAGTTGCAACGGGACACTATGCGCGAGTTGAGTTTGACGAGGCTGCGAATCGTTACCGGCTTTTCCGTGGGCGCAATCCCGAGAAGGACCAGTCTTACTTCTTGTGGGAACTAACTCAGGATCAACTCTCGCGCGCAATGTTTCCTCTCGGAGTGATGTCGAAAGCACAAGTACGCGACGTTGCGCGCGATCACAGCATGGCCGTCGCGGAAAAAGCGGAGTCACAGGAGATTTGTTTCGTGCCTGACGGCAACTACGCCGGCTTTATCGATCGCTATCTCGCGGCCACAGATTCTGAGGAACGCTTGCCGGGCGATGGTGAAATTGTGGACACGGGCGGCGAAGTGATTGGCAAGCACGGCGGCATTCACCGTTACACCGTGGGCCAGCGTCGCGGGATCGGCATCTCGAGCAGCAAGCCGCTGTATGTTGTTTCCATCGACGCTGCCCGGAATCGAGTTATCGTCGGCGGCGATGACGAATTGGCCGGTAAAAGTTTTACGGCAGCCGGCGTAAATTGGGTGGCGCTTGATGCGCCGGTCGATGCGGTCCGCGCCGACGTGCGGATCCGCTATCGTCACACGGCTGCGTCGTCGACCATCGCGCCGCTTCCGAATAACCGGGTCCAGGTTACTTTTGACGAGCCGCAGCGCGCCATCACCCCCGGTCAGGCGACCGTGTTTTACCGCGGCGACGAAGTTGTCGGCGGCGGTTGGATCGTCAAGTAGCATAGACTTCAGTCTGTGTTCCTCACCCTACTTGAATCTGGAAAAACACCACACAGACTAAAGTCTATGCTACTCCGCTAAACCTTTTCCGCACACCAAACGTACTCACAGTAGCGTTAGAAATCATCTCAATTAATTAAGTCTAAGGCAGGAAATACTATGGCAATGTCGCGAACGCGCAAGACTGTTCTGATCATCACCAGCGTGGTGGTAGTTCTATTTTTGGTTGTACTGATTGGTCTGGCGGTGCTGGTCGCTGCTTTCCGGCGCGGCGAACCGCGGATTGACAACAACAGCGTACTGGCGCTGCGCGTCGCCGGCTCGCTGCCGGATTACGTGCCGGACGATCCGCTGCGCAGGTTTCTTGGCAGCAGCGATCAATCGCTCTCCAACCTGACGCTGCAATTCAGTAAAGCGAAGGTAGACAACCGCATCAAGGTCATCCTGCTCGACATCAACATGACCAACGCTGGCATGGGAAAGGCCGAAGAGATTCGCGACGCGATTGCGGACTTTCGCTCATCCGGCAAACCCGTCTACGCCTACATCGAATACGGAACTGACAAGGAGTATTACATCGCCACCGCCTGCGACAAGATTTATGTCGCGCCTCCGGGCGAATTGTTCATTAACGGCTTTGCTGCAAACGTGATGTTTTTTCGCGGCTCGCTGGACAAGCTCGGCGTTTATCCCGACATGGTCCAGATGGGAAAATACAAGACGGCGGTCGAGACGTTCACACGCAAGGACATGTCGGATGCGAATCGCGAGTTTATTAATTCGTTACTGGACGATCTCTTCAATCGCTATGTTGACACGATCGCGAAAGCGCGCAACAAATCGGCGGACGAAGTGCGCGCCTTAATTGATGATGCCCCGTACAGCGCCGCTAAAGCGAAAGAGCTGGGGCTGATCGACGGTGTTGCCTATCACGATGAAATTGATAAAGAACTAAAGATCAAACTCGGTTACAAGGAATCGGACGAACTGCACGTGGTGCCGGGGTCCGCCTATAGCGATGTCGAACCGGAATCGCTGGGACTCGATAAAGGTGAAAAAATTGCCGTGATTTACGCGGCGGGCGACATTGGCTCGGGAAAATCGAACGATGGCGCCACTGGCAGCGAGTCGATCGGATCAGACACGCTGGCCAAGGCGATTAACGATGCGGGCAACGACAAATCGATTAAGGCGATTGTGATTCGCGTTGACAGTCCGGGTGGTTCCGGTCTCGCTTCCGACATCATTTGGCATGCAGTCGAAGCTGCGAAAGCGAAAAAGCCGGTCGTGATTTCGATGAGTGACGTTGCCGCTTCAGGTGGCTATTACATCGCCGCCGGCGCCAACAAGATCATCGCGCAACCCTCGACCATCACCGGTTCGATCGGCGTGTTTGCCGGCAAGCCGGTCATCAAAGGTTTCTACGATTGGCTGGGAATCTCGAACGAATACGTGTTGCGCGGCAAGCAGGCCGGCATGTTTCGCGAATCGGAAAAGTTTACGCCGGAAGAGCGCGCGAAATTTGAAGACCTGGTCCGACGAAATTACTACGAAGATTTTGTGCCTAAGGTAGCGAAGGGGCGCAACAAGACTGCGGAGTACATCGATTCAATCGCGCAGGGGCGCGTTTGGACCGGCGCGCAGGGTAAAGAGCGCGGACTGGTTGATGAGTTCGGCGGTTTGGATCGCGCCGTTCAGGTGGCGAAAGAGTTAGCAAAAATCCCGGCCGACAAAGGCGTGCATCGGGTGGTCCTTCCTTATCCACGAACGTTGCTACAGCAACTCTTCAACCAGGAAGGCGATGAAACCGAGACCAAGGCGGCGCAACAGCGCGCTGCGGTGATGGCAACATTGCCGGAAGATGCACAACGCGCGTTGCGCTTCATGTCGCTGATGGACCACGCGAAGAGCGGCGACCCAATGATGCTCATGCCGTTTGATATCGAGGTGAAGTGACGAAGAGCAGAAAGCAGAAATAAAGGTCGTGGGAGATCATCCCCCCGCCTTTCTGTTTTGTTGAGCGGTACCGTCTTGTGCTTTGGTTGTGCTTTCTGTCTTCTGGCGGCTCTGCCGCATTCCGTGCGGAAAGGCTATGCCTTTCCGTCAAGGGTTGATCGGGGAGGCTACGCCTAACTCCCGGAGGCATAGCCTCGAATTAATCAGGCGCAAGTCGGAAAGCCATAGGCTTTCCGCACGGGATGCGGCAAAGCCGCTCCTGCGCTTCTCTTGGTTCGTGCTTTCTGCCTATTGCCGGGAATTGCCTTCTGCCTTCTGCCTACTGCCTACTGATCTTTTCCAAGCCGCCCATGTAAGGACGGAGCGCTTCCGGAATCGCAATCGATCCATCCGCCTGCTGATAGTTTTCCAGCACCGCAATCCAGGTGCGGCCCACCGCCAAACCCGATCCATTCAGCGTATGCACAAACTCAGGCTTCGCTCCGCCCGCGCGGCGAAAACGAATCTGCGCGCGACGAGCCTGGAACGCCTCATAGTTTGAGCAGGAAGAAATTTCGCGAAAAGTATTTTGCGAAGGCAGCCAAACTTCTATGTCATAAGTTTTAGCGGACCCGAAACCGATATCGCCGGTTGCAAGCGCGACCGTGCGATAGTGTAGTCCCAGCTTTTGCAGAATCGTTTCCGCGTCGCGCGTCAGCGACTCTAATTCATCATAAGAATTTTCCGGCAACGAATATTTCACCAGCTCAACTTTCTCAAACTGATGCTGGCGAATCAGGCCACGCGTGTCGCGGCCGTAGCTGCCGGCTTCAGAACGAAAGCACGGCGTGTAGGCCACCCAGCGCATTGGCAGTTGCGTGGCGTCGAGAATCTCTTCGCGATGATAATTTGTAACCGGGACTTCTGCAGTAGGCACCAGATAAAGTTCGCGTTCATCCGTTAACTTGAAAAGATCTTCTTCGAATTTCGGCAATTGCCCGGTGCCAAACAGAGCCGACTTGTTGACAATGAACGGCGGCAGGGTCTCGCGATAACCATGTTCGCGCGAATGGACGTCGAGCATGAAATTGATCAAAGCGCGTTCGAGCCGGGCCCCATCGCCATTGAGTATAGCAAAGCGCGACGCCGCGATTTTCGCCGCGCGATCGAGATCGAGTATCCCCAACGCCGAGCCAAGATCGACGTGGTCCTTCGGTTCAAAATCAAATTCCGGTTTCGCGCCCCAGCGCCGGACTTCAACGTTTGCCGCTTCGTCTGCGCCGACCGGCACGCTCGCGTGCGGAACGTTGGGAAGCGTCGAAAGCAGTTCATGCATGCGCGTCTCCGCCTGTTCGCGCGCGCTATCCAAAGCCGCAATCCGTTCCTTCAGCTCGTTTACTTCTTTGCGCCGCGTCTCCGCCTCTTCGCGTTTGCCATCTTTCATTAACGCGCCGATTTCGCGACTTGCGGAGTTGCGCTCCGCATTTAGCTGGTCCGATTCCGCGATAATGCGCCGGCGTTCAGCGTCGGCCGCGGCAAAGTCATCGAGGCTTTCCGGAACCGCGCCGCGCGTGGCCAGGGCCGTTCGCACTTGCTCCAGATTTTCTCGCACGTAGTTCAGATCAAGCATTTGTGATAATCCTTCGGGCTGTGCTATGAAAGCAGCCTGCGCAAATTAGGTGGTTTGGATTCTACAATCTGAAATCTGAAATCTGAAATCTGAGGATGCCGCAAAAAGTTCGCAAAGCAGTTTTCCCTGCCGCCGGTTTGGGCACGCGTTTTCTTCCCGCGACGAAAGCATCGCCGAAGGAAATGCTGCCGCTCGTCGACAAGCCGCTGATTCAGTACGTCGTCGAAGAAGCGGTTGCCTCCGGAATCGAGTCCGTCATTATCGTTACGGGACGCGGCAAGGCCAGCATTGAAGATCATTTCGATGTTTCGTTTGAACTTGAAAAACTTCTCGAAGAGCGCGGCAAGACAGAAGAACTGAAAGCAATGCGTGCGATTTCCGAGATGGCGCGCGTCAGTTATGTGCGACAGCAGGAGGCGCTCGGTTTGGGCCATGCGGTGTTGCAAGCGCGCGACCTGGTGGGTGAAGAACCTTTCGCCGTCATGCTCAGCGACGACATCATCGATTCGGAAACGCCTGCGCTGCGGCAGTTGCTCGACGTTTATGAAAAGTATGACGCTCCCGTGGTCGCTGTTTTTGAAGTTGAAGGCGAAGCGATTTCGCGTTTCGGAGTAATCGATGGCGAGGAAGTCGAACCCGGCGTTTACAAAATCAAAGACATGGTCGAGAAGCCGCCGCAAAACGAGGCGCCCTCGAATCTCGCAATAATCGGCCGCTACATTTTGACTCCAGACATCTTTGACGAGATTGAAAAAACAACGCCCGGCGCCATCGGCGAAATTCAGATTACCGACGCCATGCGATCGCTGCTGAAAAAGCGTCCATTTTATGCAGTGCGTTTCCAGGGGAAGCGTTACGATGCTGGAGATAAATTGGGATTTCTGATTGCGACCGTCGAGTTTGCATTGAAGCATGACGACCTGGCGCCGGAATTTGGCGAGTATTTGCAGTCGCTAAAGTTTTGAAAGGTCGAACAGCAATTAAGACTAGATCAATCCACAGATTACGCAGATTACCCCGATTTCAAAACGAGCCAGCAGGAGCAAGAAGTTTTGGCAATATCTGTAAATTCCCAACCAACTATTCTTTGAATACGCAGTTCTGCATCTGTGTAATCTGTGTAATCTGCGGACAACAATCAGTTCAATAAAATGCCTGATCAAAAACAATTCTCCGGCCGAACCGCTATTGTCACGGGCGCCACGCGCGGCATCGGTCGCGCCATCGCAATCGAACTCGCGCGCCGCGGCGCTGACGTCGCGTTCAACTACGCGAAGAGTGCCGAAGCTGCCGAATCATTAAGTAAGGAAATTGAAGCGCTCGGCGTGCGCGCGCTGGCTACGCAATGCGACGTGGCGAATACAGAAGCAGCCGCTGGTACGGTGAAACAAGTTAAAGAGACTTTCGGTCGCATAGATTTCCTGGTAAACAACGCCGGCATAACTCGCGACAATTTGATTCTGCGCATGAAGGAATCGGATTGGGACGAGGTGATGGACACAAATCTGAAGGGCGCTTGGAATTTCGCCAAGGCGGCGCTCAGAACAATGCTGCGCCAGGAGCACGGCGGATCGATTCTCAACATCTCATCGATCAGCGGTGAAGTAGGAATGCCCGGACAGTCAAACTACTCGGCGTCCAAGGCAGGCATGGTTGGTCTCACCAAAGCCCTCGCGAAAGAAGTCGCCAGCAGAAAAGTCACAGTCAACGCCCTGGCCCTGGGCATGGTTGCGACCGACATGTCCGGCGGGCTCGACGAAACTTATCGCGCGAAGATCATGGAACAGATCCCTCTCGGACGTTTTGCCGAAGCCGATGAAATAGCACGCATCGCCTGCTTCATTTTGTCTGATGACGCGCGATACATTACCGGCCAGGTTATTCAAGTTGATGGCGGACTCGCAATCTAGTTTCCGCTCCCAGATTCCCTGTCCGCACACACTCGCTTTTTTACTCTTTGCTAATTCTCGCGATTGCTTACCTCGCGCAGGTTTGACTTACTTTGTACTTCGAAGTAAGAATAGGCCCATGAAGAGCACCGATAAAACTGAGACTGTTTATTTCAGCACCAAGGGCCAGGTGGTGATACCGCGCCGCCTGCGACAGGAGCTGGAGATTGAAGAGGGCACCAAAGCGATTGTCTATCGACAGGCCGACCACCTCATCCTAAAGCCAATCACACGCTCGCATATCAACCGCTTGCGCGGCTCGCTAAAAGGCACCGGCGCAATGAAAGAGTTTTTGAGTGAGCGCAAACGGGAGAGGAAGCTTTAGACTTGGCCACCAAGGTGCTCGACAGTTGGGCTCTGATGGCCCTCTTTAACGACGAGCCCGCCGCGCCGGCTGTAGAAAAGTTGCTAATCAAAGCCGGCGCCGGCTCGACCAGGTTGCTGCTGACAATAATTAATTGGGGTGAAATCTATTATTCAATTATGCGAGGCGCGTCACAGGATTTGGCGGAACACCATGCCCGCGAAATTCATGCGATGCCAATAGAACTTGTGCCCATCGAAACGGATCTGGCGCTTGTCAGGCAGGCGGCTATTTTTAAAGCATCAAGAAAACTTGCTTATGCTGACGCCTTTGCAGCTGGTTTGGCAAAATTGAGAAACGCGGAATTAGTCACCGGGGACCGAGATTTCAAATCGGTCGAAGACGAAATCAAGATCGCCTGGCTTTGAGAATTGTTTGCCTTACTGTTCGCAGTTTCCTGTTCACTGTTTACTATTCACTATGCCCAACGAACCCTGGCCCGAACTGAAGTTTGCCGAATGGCAAGACACGCTCGCCACGCTGCACATGTGGACGCAGGTGGTGGGCAAGATTCGCCTGAAGCAGACACCGCTGGTGAATCATTGGTGGAACGTGCCGCTGTATGTTTCGGCGCGCGGCCTGACCACTACCGCCATGCCTTACGGCGACCGCTACTTCGAAATTGAATTCGACTTCATCGATCACAAACTGCGAATCGAATGCAGTGACGGCGCGCTAAAGCTGCTTGATTTACGTCCGCAGTCAGTAGCCGATTTCTACGCCGAAGTTATGGCGGCGCTGCGCGAGTTGAAGATCGAAGTAAAGATTTGGACCATGCCGGTCGAGGTACCGGACCCGATCCGTTTTGAGGACGACACCACGCACACGTCTTACGATGCTGAATATGCGAATCGTTTTTGGCACGCTTTGTTGAAGATGGACCCGGTGTTTCAGGAGTTTCGCGCGCGCTTCATCGGCAAAGTCAGTCCCGTGCATTTTTTCTGGGGCAGCTTTGACATAGCCGTCACCAGGTTTTCAGGCAGGCCTGCACCGCCGCGCGAAGACGCCGATGTGATCAACCGCGAGGCTTATTCGCATGAAGTGATCAGCCACGGCTTCTGGCCCGGCAACAAAGATATGGAAGCCGCGTTTTATTCCTACACGGCTCCCGAACCAGCTGGTTTATCCGACACCATGAGCCAAGGCAAGATTCGTCCGGCTGAAACTTTTTACAGCTTGGAGTTGAAAGAATTTTTCCTGCCGTATGACAGTGTTCGCCGGGCGGCGTTAGATGGCGCATCCGTCTCACCGGAAACAGCGCTCATGGATTTCTGCCAGACTACCTACGAAGCCGGCGCGGATCTCGCTCAGTGGGATCGTGCCGCATTGGAACGATAGATGTAAAAGTGTTTCTTACTTCTTAGCTTGGTGAGTCTCGGACAAGAAAACAGCAAGCGTGGATGCTGACCCTACCGCAAGCTTGGCATGCCGAGATGTAAGTCCCTTCGCCTTGGCGGCTTTTCCATGACCGGTACCGTACTGATTTCTTAACTCTGCTATCCCTTGCGTGATGGTGGCGAGATTGCTGAGAAGGCGCTTGATCGTATCAGCTGCTTTTGCTCCCCCAGGAATGTCGTCTGGCGTAAGTTGTAGTTCTTTACTGGTTAACTTTACAAGTTGTGGTAAGTCAGCACTCTTCGGAATTGTAATACCCCGTTCGATCAGGATCGTTTTGCAGCACGTTTCGACTAACTCCTTGGCTGTCCCAATGGCAAGATCCGGATCGTTCACGACTGAAGACTCCATTCTAGTAATCTGCTGAGCAACATAGGTTGCGTCAGTTCCAGACAGCACCTCTCTTGCGGCAGCAAGACCAGGCGCCCCGATTACTCCAACGTCGCGACCGGTGAAGATGGGCTTTCCCGACAATCGAGTTTTTTCCACTAGCTGAAAGCCGTCGTTCTTAAGGTAGTTATTGTAGAGTTGAGAAAGCTTTTCCGCTTCGGTGACATCGGCTCGAACCACGGGATGAATCGTTTCACACAAGAATCGCAAGAAGACCTGATCATCACAACCCATGAGATTGAACCGCTCGTCTCGAAAAACCCAATCATCACTCCAATCCTCTGGATTGTTAACCCGATGTTGCCAAATGTCGCCTGCCGCATCCTCGAAACGACTGTCGGTGGAAGGGAGTGAATTAAGATCAAAAATGCGCGCAAGGAATTCGGACTCCTCAAGCCGTCCGTTCCAATTTACTCCTTCTACCGCAATAGCATCCGCAATATCTCGCCTGGTGATTTGGCTGATTCGCATAGAGGTCTCTTTCTAATCAAGATTTCTATCTCAGATGAAAGGTCGGTAATTGAGTGACCTCACGCGGCTTTGCGGGGGCGCACCTCGCGCTCTATTCGACTGGCAGAGGAATGAATGGTGACGCGGAGATCGTACGCAGCTTGAAGATTGATCCAGAATTCGGGTGTGCTGCCAAAGTAACGCGACAAGCGTAGCGCGGCATCGGCATTGAGGGCGCGTCGACCGTTGACTATCTCGCTCATTCTGGTTACCGGAACTCTCAGTTCGCGCGCCAAACCCTTTACCGTAAGCCCCAACGGCTTCATGAGGTCCTCTTTCAAAATCTCTCCGGGGTGAATCGGTGGCATTCCGTTGTTCTTTTTAGGCATGACTGACTCCTAGTGGTAATCAACTATCTCAACATCAAACGCATCACCATCGCGCCAAACGAAACAGATTCGATATTGGTCGTTAATGCGAATACTGTGCTGACCCTTCCGATCCCGCTTCAAAGCCTCAAGGTGATTACCTGGAAAGATTGTCAGATCGCGCAGTCGATGGGCGGCGTGTAATTGCATGAGCTTTCGCTGCGCAACTCTAGCGATCTGCTGAAGCCGCCGCGAGCTTTGGCCTTCGAATAAAGCCTGGGCCTCCTTTCCACGGAAGGAGCGAATCACTCGTTCACGCTATAAGCTGTTAATCGCTGTGTCAAGAGACGAGGCTGAATACAAAACTTCAGTCAACTATTGTGCTACCGCTCGCGGCTCTGTTGAGTGAGAGGCTTTGCAAAGTAGCCAGGGCGGTAGCGCAGTTTGAGTTGTTCTTTTTGCAGCGCGGGATTTGTAACTTCGATTCGTATCTGCCGGTAAGCGCCGTTGCGGTTTTTGTTCGTTGACGAATACGCAATCAAGTATTGCGTGCGCAGCTCCTGTTCGATCTCCTTGAACACCGAACTCAAATCAACGTCCTTTTTCGGAAAGAAGGCACGGCCGCCGGTGCGTTCGGCGATGCCGCGCAACACGTCGCGGTCGACTCCTTCATACTTGCTGTCGCCAATGCCAATCGCATAAATAATTGTTTCGGCGTCGAGAGCGGCATTGACCGCATCAATCGCCTTCACCCGGCTGGTCGTGTCCTGGCCGTCGGTCAGCAGAATGATGGCGCGGCGTCTTTGCACCGGACTTTTAACGAGTACTTCGCTTGAGGTTAACGAGATTGCTTCCCAAATTGCGGTTGAGCCTTCCTGCGGCGGCCGCTTCATTCCCGGCCCGGAAGTTATTCCAGTCAGCGGCCGGCCCGAACCCAAATACGCGGGCTGCGCAACTTCGACCCGTTCGAGCGCCCGATAAATCGCAAACACGTCGCGCGTCAATCCCTGTTCGAGAAATGCCGAGCCGGTAAACGGAATGATCGCCGCCTGATCTTTCTTCGACTGAATGATCGTTTCGATGAACGAGCGCGCGGCGCGTTTCTCTTCCGGCAGCGTGCGTTCCTCGGACTGGCTAACATCAATCAGAAAAGCAATCGACAGCGGGCGATCAGTTTCGCGTTGAAATGTGAAGAGCCGCTGCGGAACGCCGTCCTCAAGCACGCGAATGTCTGACTGCTCGAGCGTGGTGATGAAGCGATTGTTCTTGTCGTTGGCAGTGAAAGGCAGGTTGGTGATGTCGGTTTCGACGCGAATGACGTCGTCGTCTTGTGGCGTTTGCGCTCGAACATTGAATGCTAGCGAGTTAAGCAGAGCCAGGATTATCAGCAGCGATTTCATAAACTCGTAAAGCAAACTGTTAGTTTGCGTTGGTTGGTTAGCAACGACCTGACTTTAAAGTAAGAGGTTAGGTATTGATGGCCGCGCGTTTACTGGCTGGCGAGTGATACCCACCACCGCAAACTAACAGTTTGCTTTACATTCACTTCAGCGCTTTGATGTTGGCCGGTTTTGCGAAAAGCGAATCGGGGAGCGGTTGATTGAATTCGAGCGATTCATAGCTGATGCGACTGGTCTGCACGCCATCAATGTAATGGTCGACGACCCACGGCGCGGTTATTCCCTGGACCGTAATTGGTTTGCCGAGACGATCCTCTTCGCTTAGCTCTACAGTTTCGTCCGAGTCCGCTTTCTTTCGCGTGCGCTTGTAAATCACTTTCGCGGGCAAGCCGTCCTTCGCTCCAAACTCGTACTCAATCCAGAAGCCGTCAGGATAAGTTAAGCGCACTGTCTCGTTTCGTTTGCCCACGCCTGCTTCGCGACGGCCGGCGTAGCTAACCGCGGCGCCTTCTTTTTTCCACCAACCGCGCAAAAGATTTTCCACGCTGGTGCGCATGCTGCGTTTGAAGTCCGCGATCTGCGGCGCCTTCATGTCGCTGAAAGTTTTCGTCGCGCCGTCAAACAGCCAGCCGATATCGCCGTTGTTGGTTTGGACCACGCGAATGCCAAGACTGATAAACTCGGTTCGCTCATGATCCGGATACGCGATGTAATCGATAAAGCGGGCGGGCAGTTGTGACTTGCCGTCCTGAAAAGCCGTAAAGAACCCGCGGCCGACGGTGGTCTTGACGCTGAGAAAGTTGCTGCCACCGAGCGCTTCGATGGCGTGATTGATAATGGTTTCCGTTTTGGCATCAGCGGACGGCGTCAAGGGCTTATCCTGCGCCGGGACTTGCAACGGAATGGCGAGAACAATCAATAACCAGAGAGCAACACTAAAGAGGCCTTTGTGATTCTTGATCATAGCGAAATCTACCATAGAGGACCGGACACTGAGAGCGTTGGAGCAAAGAAGAAGGGCTTCAATCAATAACTTTGAAGCCCTTTATTAAGTTCGAAAATCAAATTGACGCGCATCAGTTCAGGTTCGCGTTTGTGCCGGCCACGGGCTTAACCACAGCCTCGCCGTCTTCCAGCTCGACTACGAAATTCGTCGCCGTCTTCCACATGGCGGTCAGCGGCAGCTTCACCTTCTCGTCAATATGGCGCTTCAAAAAGCGCGCGCCATACTTGGTGTTAAAGCCTTTTTCCGTCAAAAAGTTCAGGGCTTCATCGGTGACCGTGACGGTCTTGCCCTGCCGCTGCATTTGGAGCTGCAACCGGGTGACATAAAGCTCGGCAATCTGCCGCACTTCATCCATCGTCAACGGCGCGAAGACAATGATCTCGTCGATGCGGTTGCGAAACTCCGGCGAGAAGCGCAGCTCCGCGGCTTTCATCACTTCGTTTTTCACGATGCGAAAATCGCTCGCCGTTTTCGTCCCGAATCCGAGTGGCTTCTCAAACTTCTTGAAGCTTTCGGAACCAAGATTCGAAGTCATGATCACGATCGCGTCTGACAGGTAAACTTTCTTGCCGCGCCCGTCGGTCAACCAACCCTCGTCGAAACCCTGCAGGAACAGATTCATCAGATACGGCGAAGCTTTTTCTACTTCGTCGAGCAGCAACACCGTATACGGATTCTCGCGCAGTTGTTCTGTCAGGATGCCGCCGCGCTCGGAACCAACAATGCCGCGCGGCATGCCGATCAGCTTCTCGATGCCGACGGTGCCATCGCTGTATTCCGACATGTCGATGCGCACCATTTTCTCTTCATCGCCAAACATGAATTCAGCAACAGCTTTGGCTAGCTCAGTTTTGCCAACGCCCGTTGGGCCAAGGAACAACAACACGCCGTCAGGTTTGTAGTGCGACTCTTTCAGTGGTCCTTTATTCAGTCGCAGGCGCTGCGCCACCGCTTTGATGGCCGCCTTCTGGCCAATGACACGCTGCGACAGCATCGCTTCGGTCATCGAAAAGCGTTCGCTGGTATCGCGGAAAATCATGTCGCGCGGAATCCGCGATTCCTGCGAAATGACTTCAATCACATGCTCCGGCTTAACGACCATCGTCTGCGGTTCGTTGATTTCCACTTTCACCGCAGCCGTATCGAGCCAACCAATTGCCTTGTCCGGCAGGTGCAGATTGCGAATGTACTTTGGCGCCATCTCTAACGCGATATTGATGGCGTCGTCGGAAATCTTCACCGAATAATTTTTTTCCAGCCGCGGCCGCAGGCCGAGAAGAATCTCGCGCGTCTCGCTGATTGAAGGCTCCATTACTTTCACCAGGCGGAAACGCCGGGCCAGTGCTTCGTCTTCGCCAATGTATTCCTTATATTCCGAATTCGTGGTGGCGCCGATAATGCGCATGTCGCCGCGCGCCAACGCCGACTTGAACATGTTTGCCGCATCGGAAGAAGTACCCAAGGCCGCGCCCGCGCCGATGATGGTGTGCGCCTCATCGATGAAAAGGATCAGATTGTCCTTCTCTTTAACTTCGTCGATGATGCCTTTGATTCTCTCTTCGAACATGCCGCGCAACATTGTGCCGGCGACCAAGCCGCCCATTTGCAATTGGACCACGTGGCTCCCGCGCAAACGCGCCGGCACTTTCTCTGGTTCCAACTCGATCAGCCGCGCCAACCCTTCGACGACTGCAGTCTTGCCAACGCCAGGTTCGCCAACCAGCATGGGCGAGTTTGCGCGCTCGCGATGGCAAAGAATTTCGACGATCTGCTGAATTTCTTTTTCGCGGCCAATCGTCGGTGGAATCTTATCGGCGCGCGCCAAGCGGTTAAGCGAAACGCCAAAATGTTTCAGGTAAGGCGGCAGATCGAATTTCTTGCGATACTGCTCTTCTTCCCGCTCACGTTTTTGCACCTGCGCCTGAACATTTTCTGCGATCGCGTCCGGTGTAGCGCCCATGGTTCGCAACACATCGAGAAAAAGACTGTCCTGATTTGAAAGCGCGGAAAAAATATCTGTCGCTTCGATCGTCTTGCGACCCTGGGCGCGCGCGCGTTCCATCGCGCGCTTAAACAGATCCGTAGTGTCAGGAGAAATTCGAAAGCCTTTGCCTAAATGCTGCTGCCGGGTGGTATCCAACCGCTGGTCGATGGCGAACTTCACGCTGACCGGGTCCAGCGAAAGCTCGCGCATTGCGGAATTGAACATGTCGGGCTCTTCATGCATCAAGGCCTGAAGAATATGCTCGACGGCGACGAAATTCTGATCACGCTGACGGGACTCGTTCAAGGCGTATTCCAATACACGCTGACCGCTGTCCCCAAATTTGTCTTTATACGAACCTAGATCAACCATTTTTTCTTAACCTGTACTTCCCAAAAGAAAAACGTCGTGCACTATTTCGTGACGGCAGGCTTCTTCTTTTTCAAAACGGGAACTGCAAAAACCGCCTTACTCCGGCGGTTAGATGTCCCGAGCATATTCGCCGTTGCGTTTCAATGCAATAAGATTTCTCGCCGCTCCACTTCAAGCAAATATGCGGCCAACTTGAAGAGCTTTTCAGGAAATCCGGAGCACACTGCGTCAATATTCCCCGCCGGGCGCCTCCTAGTAGTCGTAATCTTCACCGCCGCCCGGCATTTGCGGCGCGCCTTTCTTCGGTTCGGGCGCGTCGGTAATGGCCGCATCAGTCGTCAGCAGCAACCCGGCAATCGACGCCGCGTTCTGCAGCGCCGTGCGGACAACTTTGGTCGGATCGATAATGCCGGCGGCGAAAAGATCTTCATAAGCACCGGTGGCGGCGTTAAAGCCCTTGTTGCCTTTCAGCTCTTCAACTTTCCCCACCACGACCGCGCCATCCAGTCCGGCGTTTTCAGCGATGCGTCGCAATGGTTCTTCAAGCGCGCGTCGCACAAGATTGATTCCGGTTTGCACATCGAGTTCGTCACTCGAGATCTTATCGAGCGCCTTTGCTCCGCGCAGCAATGCGATGCCGCCGCCGACAACTGTGCCTTCCTGCGCCGCTGCCTTCGTGGCGTTTAGCGCATCTTCCACGCGCATCTTGATTTCCTTCATTGCAGTTTCTGTATGCGCGCCAACTTTGACTACCGCCACGCCGCCCGCGAGTTTTGCCAGACGCTCCTGCAACTTTTCGCGATCGTAGTCAGACGTCGAGTCCTCAATGTGCTTCCGAATCGTTGCAACGCGGCCTTGAATTGATTTGCGCTCGCCGCCGCCTTCGACAACGGTCGTGTTGTCTTTGTCGACAATGACGCGCTTCGCGGAGCCAAGATCCGCCAGTTGCACGTTTTCAAGTTTGACTCCCAGGTCTTCAGTGATCACGCGCGCGCCGGTCAGGATTGCCAGGTCTTCAAGAATCGCTTTGCGACGATCGCCAAACGCCGGCGCTTTGACGGCGCAAACTTTTATCGTCCCCCGCAGTTTGTTCACCACCAGCGTCGCCAACGCATCGCCATCAATGTCTTCGGCGACGATCAAAAGCGGCCGGCCACCGCCCGCGGCCTGCTCCAAAATCGGCAATAGATCGCGCATAGCGGAAATTTTCTTTTCGTGCAAAAGAATTAAAGCCTCGTCGAGCACTGCTTCCATGCGCTCGGCGTTGGTAACGAAATAAGGCGACAAGTAACCGCGATCAAATTGCATTCCTTCGACGATTTCCAGCTCAGTTTGCAGCGTTCTTGCTTCTTCAACTGTGACCACGCCATCCTTGCCGACCTGCTCCATCGCCTCCGAAATCAACTTGCCGATTTCGCGATCGTTGTTTGCGGAAACGGTGGCCACGTTCATCAAATCTTCTTTGTTCTTCACCGGTTTTGAGATGCGCTGGAGTTCTGCGACCACCGCGTCCGTGGCCATTTGAATACCCCGCTGCAACGACATTGGGTTGGCGCCAGCAGTCACGTTCTTCACACCCTCGCGAAAGATGGCCTGCGCCAGCACCGTGGCGGTGGTCGTGCCGTCGCCCGCCGTGTCGTTGGTCTTGACTGCGACTTCGCGCACCATCTGCGCGCCCATGTTCTCGTACTTATCTTTCAACTCGATTTCTTTAGCGACGGTCACGCCGTCCTTGGTGATCACGGGCGAACCATACTTTTTGCCCAGCACCACGTTGCGGCCTTTTGGCCCAAGCGTCACGCGCACTGCGTTGGCAAGTGTGTTTACGCCCTTCAGCATCGCGCCGCGCGCTTCTTCGCGAAACTTCAGTTCTTTTGCAGCCACTCTCGTTTCTCCTTCTGGTATCTCAACTCAGTTGCTTCCAGCATCTCAACTCGTTCTCTTCTGAGATCTGAAATCTCAAATCTTAAATTCTTAAATTTTGGTAGTGCGGTTTTAGTCCGAAACTACTCCACACCCTTAGCCCTGGCGGCCGCGCGCCCAACCTTTACCCGCGCCGGACGCAACAGGCGATCGCCAATTCTGTAACCACGCGCATATTCCTCGATCACTTTGCCTTCATCCTGCGGTTCGACTTCCGCGGTCTCGACCGCCTCGTGTAACTCCGGATTAAACTGTTCACCAACAGATTCAAGCGGTTCGACACCGGCAGCGACGAGCGCGTTTTCAAAACTAGACGCCGTACGACGAACGCCTTCAGCCACGTCTTCCGCAGATGCGCCCGATTCGGTGGCCTCAGTCGCACGTTGCAAATTGTCCAAAACCGGCAACAGCGCGGTAATGAAATTCGCTTTCTCGCGGTGCGCGCGCTCGTCGGCTGCTTTGTTCAAACGACGGCGCGTCTCGTCAGTCTCATTCTGGAGTTGCTGGCGCAGCTGTTCAAAACGCGCCTGCACTTCCTGAAGCTTTTGTTCGGCGGCGCGGGTACGAGCTTCCAATTCCTCGACGTAGCTCGGCTTAAGATTAGGCACGTCGGCGGCGGGCGCGACGCTTTCACCTTCATCATCCAAATGGATGCGGCGGCGATCGGTTACCCTGATGTCTCGCGGCTCGTCTTCGTCCCAGGCGCCGCGGCCTCTGCCAAATCTGCTCATACTTTTTACCAACTCCGCTCGTTCATGATAACGAACCAACGCAAACTAACAGTTTGCTTTACAACTAAGAAACCTTGATTTCCACGCGCTGCGGTTTGCGCTCGGGCCGCTTTGGCAACTGAACTTCGAGCACGCCGTCTTTATAATTTGCCCTGATGACCCCTTGATCGACGGACGCCGGCACGCTGAAGGTCCGCAAAAACTTGCCGCTCGGACACTCGCCGCGATGCTGTGTTGAATCACGCGCGGTGCGCTCGCCCCTAATCGTCAGCCGGTTATCGCCGTCAATGCTGATATCCAGTTTCGCTCGATCAATGCCGGGAAGATCGACAGCCACCATGAACGCGCCATCGTTTTCATAAACATCCGCGGCCGGATACCAATCAGCGCGTTCCAATTGATCGTTCTGGTCGGCCTCGCTCGCGCGCCGCTGGGTTGCGTCTTCAAACAGACGGTTCATCCGATCTTGCAAAGTCACCAGGTCGTGCAATGGATTCCATTGAGACATCTCGTGATTTCTCTCCTGTTATTCGAACACTTGTCCGATAAACTTTAGTTTGTCGAGGTTGTTGAGCGAATGAGCAACGGCGACAAACTGAAGTTTATCGGACAATTAAGCAACTGCCGCTGCGGCCTCGTTCTTAAAAACCATCTTATCGTTTTCGGCCGAGACTTTTACAATCTGTCCCGGCAGCACTTCGCTGTTCAGCAGCTTCACCGCCAACGGGTTCTGTACCAACGTTTGAATTGCGCGCTTGAGCGGTCTCGCGCCGTAAGTCGGATCGTACCCTTCGCGAGCCAAAAGCTGGCGGGCCGAATCATCCAAAACCAGTTGAATTCCTCTTTCACTCAGACTCCTGCGCAGCCGCTCTAATTGCACGTCGATGATCTTCACAATCTGCTCGCGCGAAAGTTGATGAAAGATCACAATGTCATCGATGCGATTGAGAAATTCCGGCTTGAAATGATCTTGCAATTCCTGCAACACCGCTTCGCGCACCTGCGTCTCGTCGCCTGCGGCCGCCTGAATCTCACGCGAGCCAAGGTTTGAAGTCATGATCAGCACAGTGTTTTTGAAATCAACAGTGCGCCCCTTCGCGTCGGTCAACCGGCCGTCGTCAAGAATTTGGAGCAGCACATTGAAAACGTCCGGATGCCCTTTTTCGATCTCATCAAAAAGAATGACTGCGTAAGGCCGGCGGCGCACCGCTTCCGTAAGTTGCCCGCCTTCCTCGTAGCCAACGTACCCCGGCGGCGCTCCAATCATGCGCGCCACGGCGTGCTTTTCCATGTACTCAGACATGTCGAGACGAATCATTGCGCGCTCGTCATCGAACAGAAATTCAGCCAGCGCTCGCGCAGTTTCAGTTTTACCAACGCCAGTTGGACCAAGAAATATAAATGAACCAACCGGACGATTCGGGTCCTGCAAACCAGCGCGTGCGCGCCTGACTGCGTTCGCCACCGCCGCCAATGCTTCTTCCTGTCCAATCACGCGTTTGCCCAGCCGCTCTTCCATCGTCACCAGCTTGTGCGTCTCGCCTTCCAGCATTTTGGAAACTGGAATGCCGGTCCATTTGGCAACGACCTGCGCGACGTCCTCTTCATCTACTTCTTCCTTGAGCATGACGCCGTCTTTTTGGAAAGCCGCGAGCTTTTCCTGTTCGGCAGTAAACTTACGTTCGAGCTCCGGAATCTGGCCGTATTGGAGTTCGGAGGCGCGCGCCAGGTCGCCGGCGTTTCGCGCGTGTTCGAGCTGCCTTTTCAGTTGCTCGAGCTCAGCCTTAGCGGTACGCATGCGCTCGATGGCTTCTTTTTCCGATTGCCATTTGGCCTTCATGCCCGATGATTTCTCGCGGAGGTCGGCGATGCGCTGTTCAATTTCCTTCAGACGCGCTCGCGACTTTTCATCTTCCTCGCGCTGCAACGCCTGGCGTTCAATTTCAAGTTGCAGAATTTCGCGCTCGAGTTCATCGATCTCCTGCGGCAGCGAATCGATCTCGATTCTTAGCCGCGAAGCTGCCTCATCTATCAGATCGATGGCTTTGTCTGGTAGAAAGCGGTCGGTAATGTAACGATTGGAAAGCGTGGCGGCGGCAACGATGGCCGAATCCTTGATGCGCACGCCGTGGTGAACTTCGTAACGCTCTTTCAACCCGCGCAGGATTGCGATCGTGTCTTCAACACTGGGCTCGCCAACGTAGATCTGTTGGAAGCGGCGTTCGAGTGCCGCATCTTTCTCAATATATTTTTTATATTCGTTGAGCGTGGTTGCGCCGACGCAGCGCAGCTCGCCGCGGGCCAGCGCCGGCTTCAACATGTTCGACGCGTCAATCGCGCCTTCGGCAGCGCCCGCTCCCACCAACGTATGCAGCTCGTCAATGAAAAGAATGATCTGCCCTTGCGCGTTCTCAATTTCTTTTAGAACTGCTTTCAAGCGGTCTTCAAACTCGCCCCGATACTTCGCGCCTGCCAGCATCGAACCGAGATCAAGCCCCACCAGCCGCTTGTTACGCAACGTCTCCGGCACGTCGCCTGAAACAATCCTTTGTGCCAGTCCCTCGACGATGGCGGTTTTGCCTACGCCCGGCTCGCCAATCAAAACCGGATTATTCTTTGTGCGCCGCGACAGGACCTGGATAGTTCTTCGTATCTCGTCGTCACGACCAATCACCGGATCGAGTTTATTCTTGCGGGCGAGTTCGGTAAGGTCACGCGCATATTTTGCAAGCGCCTGATAATTTTGTTCCGCGTTCGAGTCGGTAATCTTCGAGCCGCCGCGCATCTGCTCGATCACTTTCAAGAGATCGTCGCGCTTTACGCCATGTTGGCGCAGAATCTTTCCCGCCTCGCCATTTTTTTCATCCGCGAGCGCCAGCAGCAGATGCTCGGTCGAGTTAAACTCGTCGCCCATCTTGTCGGCTAGTTTTTGAGTGGCCGTAAAAATCTGGCTGAGACGCGAACTGAAGTATTGCTGTCCGCCTTCAACTTTTGGGAAACGACCGATGGCCGCTTGCACATCATTGAGCACTACGGGGACATTGACCGCGAGTTTGCCAAGCACCGGACGCACGATTCCTTCCGGCTGCTCGAGCATGGCCGCGAGCAAGTGTTCCGGCTCAACTTGCTGGTGCTGGTTTTTTTCCGCGAGTTCGATTGCCGCCTGAATGGCTTCCTGCGCTCGCAGCGTAAATTTATCTAGTCGCATGTCTGTTCTTATCTTGAAGCGGGGACGTCAGGCGATTTCATGGCCTGACGACCCCGCCTGTGTTCGCACCGCGAGAATATTTAGCGGCCGCCGGCGGCCTGGCTCGACTTCGTCGCGTTATTGACGTTCTCCGCTTTTGCTTCGATCGTCTTGGCCGTGCTGCCCGCAGCTTCGCCGCTAATTTCAATGCGGCGCGCTTTTGTCTCTTCGCGCTTTGGTAACGTCACGCGCAACACGCCGTTTTTGTATTCAGCATTTGCTCCTTCCGCCGAAACCGTTTGCGGCAGAGTGAAAGAACGCGTGAACGAACCGTAAGATCGTTCGACGCGGTGATAATTATCCGAATCTTCGTTCTTTTCGAACTGTCGTTCACCGCGCAGGGTAATCACATTGTTTTCAACTGACAATTCGAAGTCTTCCCGCTTCATTCCGGGCAGTTCCGCCTCGAGAACGATGTGGTCCTTGTTCTCATAAATGTCGACGCTGGGATTCCAGGCGCCACGGCCGATGCCTTCTTCGCCAAAGCCTCGAGTCAGGTTCGTGGAAAACAATCGATTCACTTCTTCCTGGAGGGTGCGAAGATCGCGGAAGGGGTCATAACGAACTATGGTCATCACAAAATGTCCTCCTTATTTCTCTTCACGCTTGCGGGCTATTTGGTTTGGATTTACGCCCGTGAGCGCAAGACAATAATAAAGATTGAGTCGTGTTCTGTCAAGTTGCCCAAAAAATGGGAAATGGCCAACAAAAGCGCCGGAAAAATGCGTCTCGCCTGTTGCTTCGAAAAGGGGAATTGGGCTGGATCAAGGTCCAGGTCGGGGGTCTAAAGGGTGAGCCTAAGAGAGCCCGAAGAAACGTTTAATAGCGGAAAGAAGGCCGGCAGATTCGTCGCTATCGGTGGCGCCTTGATCCTCGCTTGCGGCGAGAGCCTGGAGACGTTCGGTGATGATATGGCTTAGGGACTCGACGAGGTCGGGGTTGGCATCGAAAACCAATTTCATCGCCTGGTGGCCAATCTCCAAAACTTCCGTTTCTTCAAGGGCGACTATACTTGCTGTCCGCGGTTCACCGGTAAACAATGCCATCTCACCAAAGAAAGCGCCTTCGCTCAGCGTGGCAACGGTTCGCGGCCGCCCGTTTTCATTTAACTGAACAGCGACGCGGCCGTTATGGACCACGAACATTGACGAACCGGGATCGCCGGCGCGGATAACTGTTTCGCCCGGCGCGAACACATGACTGGTCGCCGCCTGGGCCAACATTGTCGTTTCTTCAGTCGAGAGTGGAGCAAAGATGTCAACGGCAGCGAGCCGCTCGACAATGGGGGCAGCGTCGCCGCCTGAAGTTTTTGGTCGTCTTGCAACCAGCAACGTTCGCGTTGGGTAGGCAAAGCTCAAATCGTTGCGCCGGAAGGCGTACCAAATTCGCTGCCGCACGAGAGCGTCGGTATCATTGTATTTCGCATAGTCGTCAAGCCAATATTTGACTTCGTACTCGACCGCGCTCTCGCCCAGATTCCGGATGCGCACAACGGGCGCGATTTTCTGCGACACATTGTCTGCCTCGCGCACTGCTTCCCTTACGACATGGATCGTCTTTGCCGGTGAGTCGGTATACAACGTGTTGAAGAAAACCAAACGGGCATTCAGGTTGTCGCGCGGTCCCACTTCGATCGGCTCTTTTGCCGCTGTGCTATTGCTAATGAGCACGACATGATTCTGGAACGTCCTGATTTTGACAGCCCGCCAGGTGATCTCCTCGACCACTCCAGTGTTTTGCTGCGAGCCAACTGTGATCACGTCACCAACCTGGAACGGCCTGTCAGCTTGCAACGAAATGCCTGCGAAGAAGTTCCCGAGTGTGTCTTGCAACGCAAGACCAAGGATTACGCCGAAGATCGCCGAGGTAGTGAATAGCGCGCCGAGGTTAACGTCAGGAAAAATCTGCGTGAAGATAATGAAGAACAACGCTGTGAACGCTATGATCGAAAAGATGTTGCGAACCAGAGTTGGCGCTTCAAAATCGCGGCGCAAACGAACCAGGCCAAAGACGGCGGTATTGAGCGCACGGACGATGAGATAGGCGAGCGTCGCAAACAGAATTAGCTGCAAAACTCCGATGATCGTCTTGGGGTTAAAAGACAACCCCGCCATTCGCGAACTCAGCAGATCCAGCAACTGCTTATCGAATTTGAATACGAGATAGATCGCCAGCACGACGATGGCGGTCGCGACCAGGAATAGAACAGCTTTGTTTTTGGATTGGTTACGCTTCAAGCTTTTGCTTACGCTGTCGGTAAGTGCAACGGGTTTTGTGGCCTATTCTTTTATCACTGATCGCGTGGCTTGGCGAGAGAGATTTGCGCTGCGGTACGAAGCCAGGATCAATGGTTTAGACCGCGAAAATGCCGGGAAAGACTGTTGCCAGAATTAACAAGAACGATAGTGCGGTGACGATGATTACCGTCAACCAGGCGCCGAGGTTGTAAAGCCGCCCGTTGACATAGGCGCCCATGATTTCACGATCGTTAACCAGTCGCAGAACCGCGAAAAGAATAATGGGCAAGAGCAGTCCGTTGATAACCTGCGTTACGAGTAACACGCGAATCAACGGCAGGTTGGGAATAACGGCGATGGCGGCGCCGACCGCTACCAGAAAAGTGAAGACGCCAATGAAGATTGGCGCCTCGCGAAAGCTGCGCGACACTCCTTTTTCAAAACCCAGGGCTTCGCTGATCGAATAAGCCGTGGCAAGCGGCAGCACGCCGGCGGCCAGCATCGACGCGCCAAACAAACCAACTGCAAATAGTTTTTCCGCATAAGGTCCAGCAAGCGGTTTCAAAGCGCGCGCAGCATCGGCGGCGGTTTCGATGCGAATGCCAAACTTGTGCAGCGTTGCTCCGGTCGATACCACAATAAAAAAGACGACCAGCATCGCAAAAACAGTTCCAACCCAGACGTCCGCTTTTGTTTTCCGGTACTCCTCGGGAGTCACACCTTTTTCAACTACCGACGATTGCACGTAAACCTGCATGTAAGGCGAGATGGTCGTTCCGATCACAGCGACACAGGTGAATAGATATGCCGAGCCCAAACTGAAAGTGGGTTTTACGAAACCAACTGCGACCGCGCTCCAATCAGGGTGGGCCATAAAAGCGGAAACGATGTAGCCGAGAAAGACCAGCGACATTAGTAGAAACGCGCGCTCTACTCGTTGATACGAACCCTTAACGACCAACCACCAAATGCTGATTGCGGACAAGGGAACTGAGATGAAGCGCGGCACGCCGAACAGTTCCGTTGCGGCGGCGATGCCAACGAACTCGGAAACGGTTACACCGCCGTTCGCGATCAGCAGCGCCAACATGATGAACGCGGTCCAGCGCACACCGAACCGTTCGCGCACCAGGTCGGCGAGTCCTTTGCCGGTGACTGCGCCCATGCGCGCACACATTTCCTGAACAATGCCGAGGCTGATTGTTATGGGTATGAGGATCCAAAGAAGTTGATAGCCGTGCTCGGCCCCGACGGAGGCGAAGGTTGCGATGCCGCCCGCGTCATTGCCCGCGCTGGCAGCAATCATGCCTGGTCCAAGCAAGGCCAGGAAGGCAAGGAATCTACTGCGGCGCGCGACGGTGTGGCCTACACCCCGAGCGCCACGACGCAGTAAACGTCGTCCCGCGGCCCTGACCGCTGCTCGTGATTCTGCCACTTGGAGGTTCTCCGTCAGTCATACGTTCTTAGCCGCAGATTTACGCGGATAAACGCGGATCAGAACCAGACACAAACAATTCAAGCGCATATGAAGACTTTTCAGATTCGCGTAATCCGCGTTACCGCGGCTAATATTTTCATCCCAGCAGTCGCGGCAATCGCTGTCGCCAGTCTTTCGGCAACAGAATTTCCATCGCGTCATCGACCGTTATGATTCCGAGAATGTCGCCGCCTTCATCAACCACCGGCAGCGCCAGCAAATTATATTCGGCAATTCGGTGCGCCACGTCTTCAGCCGACTCATCCGCATGTGCTTTTTGAAATTCCGTGCGCATCATCTTAGAAAGCGGTACCGAAGGATCGGCAAGAATCAAACTGCGCAAGGCAATCACACCCTCGAGTTGCCACGATCCTTCTATCGCCACCACATAAAGGTAATAGATCATGTTTGGCGTTTCCGCCATCTCGCGCAAACGTGCCAGCGCTTCACCGACGGTTAACTCGCGCGGCAGCGTCACAAATTCCGTAGTCATCAAGCCGCCCGCCGTGTCGTCGGCATAAGGCAACAGCTCGGCGACTTCGGCTTGCTCTTCGCTTTCCATCAAGCCGAGCAACTCTTCCGCCTTTTCTTCCGGCAGATCGCCAAGCACGTCGGCCGCTTCGTCAGGCGACATCCATTCCAGAATGTCGGCGGCGCGTTCTTCATCCATGTCGCCGAGAATGCGCGCTTGCCGTTCCGACGGCATCTCTTCAAGAGTTTCCGCCGCCGTTTCGTCGTCCAGGGATTCGACAACTTCGGAACCGTGGTGATAAGAAAGCGCTTCTGCGAGACGCGCGATTTCGACCGGATGAAGGCGCGCAAGTTTTCCGCTCGCCGACTTTAGCTGGACCGTCGCCGCGTCGGTCGCCAGATAGCCAACGTCGGACCAATCGATGACTTCCACGGGCTTTCTCGTTCCCAGAAAATTCGCCGGCGCCAGCCGCCGCCACAGTCCCTGCAAGCTCACGTCAGCGCCCGTCACTCTCCAGTCGCCGGCCGCCTCAATGATTTGCACGTCATTAACGCGAACGACGCGTTTGCCATCGACGTCGATCAACTGCTTATCGAGCACGTCACGCGCGAGCAAGACTTCATTATCGCGGCGCACGAATGGCCGCAGATCGAGAATGTCTGAATTCAAACGAACGCCATGCTCGTCAAAGTTTGTGATGCGCCAGCGCGGTACAAAAAAATCGCGCCGGCGATAGCGAGCAACCAGCCCGAGCATCGGCGGATGATCTTCTTCGCCAAGACGCACAATCACGTCCTTGATGGTCGCGACACGTTCGCCCTCCAGATCGCGTATGGGGCGACCCAGCACTTGAGAGAGATAAAGCATGATTGATTTAACCGCGCGAATGCCGCGGCGCGCCGGGCATCATAGCATGAGCGATCGTAACGGGCGGAAGCGTTTGAGGTAGCGGATTTGAAGTGAGAATTACGGCGGCGGCTTGCGAAAGTTATAGCGTAATAGAACGCGAATCGGCACGGCAACGCCGGCGCGCATTGCCGGGAAAAAGTGCAGCTTGTGAATCGTAGCAAGTGTCGCCTGGTCCAATCCAAAGCCGCCCCAACGCACTACTTCGGCGCGCTCAACTTCGCCGCTGCTATCCAGATCCACCAGCACATCGACGACCGCTTCAGCTTCGGCAGCGGCCGCGGTTTCGGGATAGGCAGGCACAAAGCGACGATATGGTTTCGGCAACCGTAGCCCTTCCGCTGCCGCCAGCTTGTCATCATCCGGCGCCTCTTCAATGACGGGGATCTCGTCGTCAATTATGATCGCGCGCTCAGCACGTTCATCCACCTCGGCCCGGTGCGCCGAAACCAGAATGCGTTGTCGCAGCGGCGCGCCGGCCAGTTCGCTCAGCAGAGAATGTTCGGCAGCCGCGACAGTTGCGGCGCGAAAGTTTGGACGTTCCCAAATTATCAGCCGTCCGGTGCGCGCGCTTACCAGAAAAATCGAGGCGTAAGCTTCGAAATATGCTGGCCCAGCAGAAGGCGAACGACGCAGCGTTTGCGCGTCGCCCAACACAAAGAAATCAGAACCAAGAACGGCGCCGAGATTGCGCGCTTCAACCAGCGACAGATTTAGAGAGCCGGCGTAACCGGCGCCGCGAGTGGCCGCGCGCGCCTGATCGCGATCAAGAACTTCAATAGTTTCGTCCTGTTTTAGACTGGTTGAAAACTTTTCGACGGCTTCGCGGGCGAATGCTGTTTCGCCAAAGTCGAGTACGGCTATCCTGGGGCGCCGCACCGGTGTTTGTGCTTGAGCACCGGAAACATTCGCCGAAAAAAACAGCGCGACAAGAATTACAGTCAACGCAATACCTGCGACGAACGACAGTGAATGATCGTTTTGGATGAAAGCCATTCAGTTGCGGCGGGGCAGAGATGATTAATTGTCTGCGACTTTAAGTTTGTCGCTCACTTTTCCACAAATGCTGCGACGGCACGCGCAAGGCGCGATTGAATTTGCTCGATGAATTTTCCCAGGCAATGGTGGCCGTCAGTTCCACTATCTCGTCTTCGCTGTAGAAAGAACGAAGACGCGCAAAAAGATCGTCGCTGACGTCGCTTCCGGTTATTGTCATGCTCTCGGCGTACTCGAGCGCAATCTTTTCCGCGGCATTGTAAAGATCACTGGTTGCGTAGTTTTCCACGGCTTCAATCTTTTCATCCGAAACACCCAGCTGGCTGCTCACGGCAGCATTTATGTCCTGTCAAAACTCGCAACCGTTTAGCGCCGCCACGCGCCGGTTGATCAAAGCGCGCAACCGCGCATCAATTAATCCGGAAGCCTCAATGCCCGTCCACATTGCGCGCGCGCCGCGGAAAATTGAAAGGCGCCTTGCGTACAGCAGGTGATTGAGCAGCGGCGCGCCCCAGGTCTTTCGCTGTGCCTTGAGCACGTCTTTCACATAACGATCCGCCTGCTCAACATCAGCCTCGGCTATTCTCGCCATCGCGGTTAATCTCCGTTTGCGTTTGCGTAGCCGACAGCTGAGGGTTCCTTCGGCGTCGCATCGTGATAAAGCCGGTAGACTTCCTCTTTCACTTCCGGAGGGAAACACACGCGATGCAACTCATACCCGCGTTGCAGTCCGCGCACGACGTTGCTCACTTCGCTAATCTCGCGTATGCGCGGCCGCGCGTAGCCGTCTTCGACGTAAATACGGCTCTTCGGTTCCGCATCTTTTGGCGCGTAGTAATTGTAGTAAGGAACATCGCTGGCGCGATCTTCGATAAAGTAGTACTCAGGATCGTAACCGGCTTTGGCGACACAGGCGCGCGCCGCAGTCAGGAAATCGGGGCGCTCGTCGACGGGCATATCCAAATCGATCGCTTTGAAAAGACGTCGCGTGACGAAACGACGGCTAAGGTTGGCAAGCACCGCATCATCAGACCGTTGCCATTGCTTTACGTGAAACATAACGTCCGAATCGTCAATTTCGAGATGCTCGGTGATGGTCAGTGATTTTCGTCGCAGCACTTTCTCAAAAGCAGTGCCCGGCGCATGCCAAACGGGTTTTTCGTCCCCAAGTAGGGCCAGCGCGCGCCGCAAAATCGAACGAAGCACCGCTTCGGCCGAGCGTAGCGCGCGATGAAAATAAACCTGTCGAAACATGTAGTAACGCGCCTGCAGATACTCTTCCACTGCGTATAAACCGCGCGCCGCCACGTAAATGCGATCACGTTCTTCATCGATTGCTAACGCGTTGATGATCCATTCCAGATCGTAAATGCCGTACTTCGCGCCCGTCATCAGCGAATCGCGCAACAGATAGTCCATGCGATCGACATCGAGCTGGGAAGAAACAAGTTGTGCCAGCGCGGCCGGTTGGAACTTGCCTTCGATGATTGCCGCAACCTTCGCAGGCAAGTCTGCTGAATGTGCACGCAGGCGCTGTCCAACCTCAGTTTCCGCACTCAGCAACACTTCTACGGTCCATTTCTCGTGATGAAAGCCGAGTACCTTTTCCATCACGTGCGAAAACGATCCATGGCCCACGTCATGCAGCAACGCAGCTGCACGCGCCGCCGCGCGATCCTGTTTATCTATGCGATGCTTTTCACCGAGGCGATCCAGCACGCGGCTCATCAAGTGGAACGCGCCAAGCGAATGAGTAAAGCGCGAGTGTTCCGCGCCCTGGTAAGTATAGAGACCAAGGCCTAGTTGCTTGATGCGACGCAGCCGTTGAAACTCGGGTGTGTCGATCAAATGCATGATCAGTGCGCCTTCGTCGTTGTCGGTGCGAAGCCTAATTATGTTGTGGACCGGATCGCGATAGATACGTTCTGACATGATGTAATTCTAATAACGGCAAATACGCCGGAAGGCAACATGGGAGGGTCTCGGTATTTCAGGCCTTCAGCTTCGAGGCATCAAGGGTGCACCTCCATGACTAGACGTGGTCCCGCCTCTATGTCATCCCTTGGACCCCACCATTCGTCACTACGAACCAACGCGATTTCCGACCCTGACATACAAACGCGCTTCCGATTTATGGATAGTTTTCAAATATTTGGATTTCGCCTCCCTCTTTGTTAACAATCGGTATTCTAACCCATTGAAAACACACATTTTAAGTCTTCAGTTAGTTTGATGCCCATTTGGCACAGCGATTGAATATTAACGGACAGATTTTCACGAACTAATTGCGGATAAGCCGCAATATTTCACTTGAAGTGAATTTTTCCAAATATAAAGAGGAAACTAAGAACATGAATAAACTAAGAATTAAATCGCTGCTCATCGCATTTGCCGCGTTGGCGGTTTTCGCGGTTACTGTAGCAGGTCAGGTAACCGGTGGAGCGGTGACAGGAACTATCCTCGACCCCAACGGCGGTGCCGTGGTCGGTGCAAACGTCTTGCTTAAGGACAAAGCGCGTGGGATCGAGCATACAGCGGAAACCACGAGTGCGGGATCTTATTCATTTCCCAACGTGCAGACGGGAACCTATACGATGACCGTTACTGCGTCTGGTTTCTCCCAGGCGACTGGCGAAGTCACCGTTTCCCTTAACCAAACAGCGACGGCCAACGTGACGCTTTCGGTCGCCTCCGCCAGCGCGGTCGTTAACGTTACTAGTGAAACCGAAAGTATCGTCCAGACGGATACCTCTCAAATGGGACAAACATTTAAGGAGCGCCAATTTCAGGATCTGCCTGTCGGCGGAGATCCGAACAACCTCGCGCTTCTCGCTCCGAATGTGACTTCCCCACCGGTCGGAGTTTCCGGGGCAGGTGCAATAGTTGGCGGACTGCGCCAACGAGCTAACGTTTTCACAGTCGACGGCGTTGATAATAACGATGTCGGTGTTAGCGGCAACGTTCGCGGGGTCATCCAGGATTCCGTGAGCGAATTCTCCTTCCTGCAAAATAACTTTAATGCGGAATTCAGCTCGGGGGGCGCAGGTTCCTTCAACACGATCACAAAGTCAGGTACTAACTCATTTCACGGCAGTCTCTTCACGTACATCGGTAGTCAGAAGCTTAATGCGCGGTCAACTGATGAGACCGGCCCTACCAAACGGTTCTTCAAAGATGCGACATACGGGTTCACCGTCGGAGGGCCGATTCCATACCCGAATTTTGGTGAGGGAAATGGCCCCGCGTTCCACTCGGGAAAGGATAAGCTTTTCTTCTTCGTGGCGGGCCAGAAGGAATTTTTCAAAGGTGAAGGAAGTTCCGCGGGCTACATCGCTCCGACCGCTGCAGGTCTCGCAAAGATCGCCACGCTTCCGGGCGTAAGCCCCTTCGTGATCGGTCTTGTGCAAAAGGCGATGCCTTTGGCCAGTCAGCAGTTTGATAACTGCGACCCGGTGAACGGCACTGGTGCAATTCTCGGCGCCTGCGGGATCGGTGAAGGCAATGTAAATGTTGCCCAACCCAATACCTTTACTACCCACGCCTGGCAGGTGAACATTGACCACAATCTGAACGCGAAGAATCAGTTCCGCTACAGATTTTACAAATTCGACTACGCCTCGGCCGATGCGTTTCTCGTCCCGCTGTTCGCATCGGACACGAAGCAGAATCAGATGTCGTTCTCTGCAAACTGGATCTCTAACATCAGCGCTTCGCTGATCAACGATGCCCGTTTTGGCTACATCAAGAGTGCGACCCTATTCAATCAACTGCGTGATTCGTCCCAGTTCAATTTCCCGATCCTTGACCTTGACCCGTTCGGAGTCGCCCTTGGGCCGGCAGATCAGCAAACGGACACCAAAAAGACGTTCCAGTACTACGACTCGTTAACATGGATCCGCGGAGAACATGCGTTCAAATTCGGGGGCGAGTACGTTAAGCGGCCAAACGCGATCTTTTTCCTGCCCCGACATGGCGGCGAGTATGAATACTCTGACCTTGATGACTTCTTCCGGGACATTAAACCGACTGATTTCAATGTGGTCGGGATTGGCGACCCAATTCAGCCGCTCGCCTCGCATGCGTGGGGTGGCTTTGTCCAGGACGACTGGAAAATACGTCACAACCTGACACTCAACCTGGGCGTTCGTTGGGATTACCAAAGCATTTATGAGGTTGAGAAGCTGCAGGCATTATCGGCACCCGCGAATATCTCGGGCGTGATAGATTTTCACGTGCCCAAAACTGATAAGAACAACTTTGCTCCGCGTCTCGGTTTTGCGTGGGCGCCATCTTTCTCAAGTGGGATCCTCGGCACGCTATTTGGTAAGGAAGGTGACAGCTCTATCAGGGTCAACTTTGCCAGAGCGTATGTCACAGCCTTTTCGAACCTGGTAAGCGCCGGCCCGCCGGCCGCTCTGCAGGGCGAACTGCACGATGCGGGTCCCGCTACGAACTTCCTTCAGCAGGGCGGGGCAAGCCCTGGTCCGTATGTTTTCAACAATTCCGTGGCTAATATCCGGGCTGTAACGGGCTCGCGCATTTTGGATCATGTGAGTCCATATGCAGACGCTTTCGCGGTGTCGATCCAGCGCCAGCTTAATAGATCAACGGGTATCGAGTTTCGTTATCTCCGGACCTATGGCAGGAAGCAGTTCGTCCAGGTCCAGACAAACTCTCAAACTGTTGCCGATGGCGCGATGGTCATTCCAACGCTGTACGCGCTACCTACGGCCGCAGCACTCGGAGCTCTTCCTACCATTGGAACTGTAGTAGCTGCTGATCCGATACTTAAAGGAGCGACCATCGCCCCGAGACAGCTCCCGCAGTTTTCCGGGGTGCTTACTGGCGACCCGAATATAGGCAAGTCGCAATATGACGGTCTTTCTGTGAGCCTTACTCGCCGCTTTGCTAGTCATTTTGGTGGTACTGCGGCTTACACGTGGAGCCGCACTTGGGATAACTCATTCAACGAGTTGTTTACGAGCTCTCTCAACCCGAGGCGCTCGCAGGACGCAGGTGAGTTCTTTGGAAGCGGACTTGACCTTTCACACGACTGGTCTCGATCGATCGCTGATGTTCCGCACCGTTTCGTGGCATCAGCGGTTTACGAAGTGCCATTTAAGAGTGAAAACTCTGCCCTCAATGCTATCGCGGGCGGATGGGAAATAACTGGTGTCTTCCAGATTCAGTCAGGCCAGCTGGTCGACATTCAGTCCGGCATTGACTCTAATCGAAACGGAGACAATGCAGGCGACCGTGTGCTAGTCAATCCGAACGGTAATATTAATGCCGGTACCGGTGTTGTGCGACTGACCATAGACCCCATCTCTGGAGCTGTCAAAGGGTTTCCCGGCCCGGGAAGCTCTCCGGATACGAGAGTTCGGGCATATGTTGCGGGCACGTGCCCAACGCTCAATCCCGACGGCAGTTGCAGTAGTATCGCCGTCAATCCAAATGCCCGATGGGTGCAAGCGGGATTCTTCGCCGCAGGGATTGCCAACGGCGGAGCCGGCCTTGCTCCCAGAAACGCATACCGCACGAAGCCTTGGAACAACACAGACATGGTTTTCATTAAAAACACCCGTTTCGGTAAGGAAGGTAGATACAACTTCCAGATCGCCGCGGAAGCACATAACGTCTTCAATCAAAGGGAGATCAACATTAGTGGTGTCGGATCCGGAGCGAGATCGTTTACTCTTCCGAATACTACTCAGTTCCTGAACTATTCCTTTGGCGTGTATGGAGGAAGAACTGTTACAATGCGTGCGAAGTTTATCTTCTAACCTTCGTCCATTTTGGATCTAGCTGAGTTCTTCAGCTAGTAAAGGCTGCCGGAAACGGCAGCCTTTTTTTTTACAAAACATCGGCAGCATTTTCGCAAGGCTATTGAGACGAAGGCGGGCTGACTCTGACAAACCAATGGTTCTAAAACGCTACTTGAACATTTTAGGATCTATTGTCAGGTTGTGGCGATATTCGACGATCAGCGACCGGCTAATGACTCACTCTGAGAATCGTCCCCAGGGGCTGAAGGTTGAGTGTCGGGCCGGTCGCTACTGCTCGCGGTTCTGATACAGATGAAGCATTCTTGAGCAGCGCCCTTTGACACCAACGGACCGTAGTTTAGGAGACCGCGGACGGCGTGCGCTCAAGCCCGAGCCATAACCCGAGTCATTAAGGGAACGGCCACTGGCACTGGCTCAAATTTTTAGCTTTTCAGAATGTTGCTTTATTCTGCGGCTGAGTTCAATCATTCCTAAGAGGTCCCGTTTGGCTCTTACTGACTCTACTACGTCGACGACGTTGCGATGTTTAAAGGTGGGATTGCCGATGAAGCTCATGACCAGCGAATCTAGCTCTAAAAGCGCTGATCTCAACTGGTTAGCGTTTGCGATGTCCCCGTTTGCGGGCTTTTGTTCTTTAATTTCGATTTCCGGAAGTCTTAAGTTAGTCAACAGTCGTTTCGCGCACTTGTGTATTTCGTCCGTTGATTTTGAGATGTGGTTGGAGTCCGGCGTATAGGCCGATTTAGCTGGAAAAGTAGCCTGCATCATCTCATTGTTGACGAGTTGGAGGCGATGGAAGTCTTCGCGGATCTGTTCATAGATTACGCGCTGGTAAGGGTCTTCGACTGCGGGCTTGGTCGTACCCGGGCTTTCAACACTTCTAAGCTCGAGGTCGCGGGTTTGGCGGTCATCCCTCTCACGCCGGAGGGCCGCTGTGCGCGCCATGGAGCTCTCGGGCCTGTTGGAGGGCCTCTGAGCGAACACCGGCGTTGCTAACGACATTGTAGCGAGAACCACTACGACGACGATAATGACAACGTTAACTAAGGACGGGGCGTGATGGTTCTGCATGGCAACCTCCTCACGGGTAGGGAATGTTTCGCTGGATGTAAAGTAAAATACGCCTACTCGGACTTTCAATCAAGAGCCATGTGTTCGGCATAGCACCACTAAACATGGATCAAGCCGAATTAAAAAGCCAAATTAGCGGGGACTGGTAAGGTTTAGGGGAACGACCTAAAGCAGATGACCCAACTTCTCTTTTTTTGTTCGTAGATAGCTCTCGGCTCTTTCGCGTGCTTCAACTTTAATCGAGACGCGCTCAATGATATTCAGCCCAGCTTCTTGTAATGCTCTCAGCTTTAGAGGGTTGTTTGAGATCACTCGCACCTGGCAGAGTCCCAGGTCAAAAAGGATCTCCGCGCATTGCATGTATTCACGTAAATCGACAGCCAAACCCAGTTGCTCGTTTGCTTCCACCGTATCGGCGCCTTCATCCTGAAGAGCGTAAGCACGGATCTTGTTTAAGATGCCAATGCCGCGACCTTCCTGCTGTTGATAGACAATCGCGCCACGCCCTTCGCGTTCGATCATCTGCATCGTTTGGTGCAGTTGTTGGCCGCAATCGCATTTGTTCGATCCAAACACGTCTCCAGTCAGGCATTGCGAGTGAATTCGCACCAGGGTCGGCACTTCGCGACTCATCTCTCCTTTAAATAAGGCGACAAACTCTTCACTGCTGATTAGCGAGCGGTAACCGGCAATCTTAAAATCGCCCCATTCAGTCGGTAAATGGGCCACCGCAACGCGCTCGATTGAGAGCGGCCGTTCAGCTTCATCGCATGCGATAGTTACTTGTTCCTTCACTTATGACTCCTTGGTAAGACCGAACAGCGGCGGACTAGGGATACGCACTGAAAGTTATCGGTGTTTCGATTATAGGAGTAAGGCGCAGAGGTCACAAGAAGGCCATTGCTAGCGCCACGCAATACAACGAACATCGTTGGTTAATGGTATTTGATTGCCCCGCTATCAACCGCGAGATAATATGCAGCGACGTTTATTATTCAGCGAAACGCGATCCTGTATCGCCGAGCGACTCCCAGACTCGATGCCCATTCAAAATAATAATGAAGATTCGTCCGGCCAAACTGAGACGCGTCGGCCGGCAACTGGTGCAAAGGCAATCCAAAAGGAACGCCGGCCGGCTCTCGTTTCGCTGCGCGGTGAATTAATGGCTGTTCCCATTCCGCTCGAACGCAGCCAGGTCACAATTGGACGCGCGTTGGAAGCTGACGTGCGCATTAACGATCTGCGCGCTTCGCGGCTACACGCGCGCATCAACAGCACGACCGACACACAGACGGATGAAACCGTCTACTCAATAACAGATCTAAGCTCGACAAACGGGACTCTTCTCAATGGCGAGTTGATTACTGAAGCGCCGCTCAGCGACGGCGACAAGATCGTAATCGGCGATCATCTCTTCAGGTTTGACATGCTGGACGAAATCGATCGTGAGTTTCAACAGCAGATTCATCGGCTCCTGGCCCACGATGAATTGACTGGCCTGCTGACCAGCAAATCCTTCTTTTCCGAACTACGGCGTGAAGCGGCGCGCGCGCAAGCCGAAGCGCGACCGTTCTGCGTTTTGATGATGGATCTGGATCACTTCAAAGAAGTTAATGACACTTACGGTCATCTGGTTGGCAGCAAGACACTCGAGAAAACCGGCCACGTCATAAAGCAGGCGCTGAGGGCGGGTGATGTCGCGGCCCGCTTTGGCGGCGAGGAGTTCGCCGCCTTCTTACTTGATGCGAATTACGCGCAGGGGCTGGTGGCGGCCGAACGCGTTCGCGTCGCCATTGCTAACCACGAATTTTCCGCAACCCGGCAGGACTCGCCCGAAACCGCGGCCACGCATCGCATCACGATCAGCATCGGCGTCGCCGCATTTCCGGACGATGCGACGGATCCTATTCAACTCGTCGAGCTTGCTGATTCCGCTCTTTATCGGGCAAAACGGGATGGCCGGAATCGTATCTGCGCTTATCGCCCTTCACTGGCGATGACTGAAGGTCCACTACCTGCTCGCCGCCTGACATAAGGCCACGTTTTATGAAACATTGGGGGCGAGCGGGCGTGTAATTGTGCGGTCGCGGCGGTTTTCATGCCCGGTTGCACGCTCTCAAGTGTGGCGTGTATCCTTCACAACAAGTCCGCATCACTCCTCAGAAGGACTGGAAAGATTTTTCGTGCCAACGAAACTAAACCTGGCGAGCCGCCCGTTCAATAATCGCGCACTGCCCTGGATGATCACCGCGGCCGTGATTTTCGTGTCACTCGTCAGCCTTATTTTCATCGTACGCGCGACGCGAGCAGCAAATGCGCAGGCGAATGCCGTACAAAACGACATCAATAATCTGGGCCGTCAGGAGCAGGCACTGCGACAGCAAGCCGAAACCGTAAAGAACTCGCTTACTGCCGAGCAACTGCAGTCACTGGATGCAGCCCACGCGCTGGTCGATCGAAAACACTTCTCGTGGTCGCGTTTGTTTGCGGATTTGGAATCGGCATTGCCCGGCGCAGTTCGTGTGAAGAGTATTGCCGTACGACGCGTCGTTACTAGAGGCGACGAAACGTTAGCGGAGTTGGACCTCACGGTGGTGGCAAAAACGCCCGCGATTGTGACCGACATGATCGCGGAGATGGATCGCGCCGGAGTGTTTCATTCGGAATTGCGCACGCAGAACCTGCAACGTGGTCGAGGCGAAAGCGGCGCCGAATATGAGTTGGCTGTGGTCTATCGACCAAGGGCCGGCGCCCCGACTGCAACCAGCGCGCTTGCTTCCAACGCCGGAGAAGTGGACGGAGCCAAATGAGTCAGCAACCGCCATCGCCGTCGACTGAGAAGCGCCAATTTCGTGCGCGCTTCAGCAACTTGCGTGTCGCGCGCCAGTCTGGCGTTTTTGGCTTGGCTGAGATTATTGGACTTGCCGGCGCATTATTGATTCTGGTGCTGGTAGTCGTTTCGTACCTTTATTTTCTTGTCCCCGCTCGCTCGCGCCGCGCAGCACTCGAGCTGGAGCGAGCTCGCCTGCAAAGCCAGTTGAGAAATTCGCAGGACTTGCTGACACGTGGACGAAGTACGGACGCGACTGTTCAGAGCATCACGCAAAGTCTTGAGGCGTTTGAGACTGCCGGGCTGGTGGATGCAAATCGCGGACGCATGGGGTTGTATGACAGTCTCAATAGTCTGATGCGTAAGAACGGGCTGCGAAATACGTCGGGGCCAAGCTACACGCCACTTGAGCCCGTAGGGGCAAAGGCGAGTCTCGGGTCGAGGGCCGCCAATACCAAGTGGCAAAGTATTTATCCGGGCATCGCCATCAGCGTCACAGTCGAGGGGCCTTATCAGAATCTGCGCCGCTTCGTGCGTGACATCGAGACAAGTAAGCAGTTCGTCGTTATCAATACGGTTGAACTGGAACGTGCCACCGAATCTAGTAGCAGTGCGGAGACCGGAAGTGCGGGAAGCTCTTTGGTGAGTCTGCGGCTCGAGATGACTACCTATTTTCAACGAGGTGGCGCGGAAAATATTTCCGGCGATTAGACCGGTTCGTTTGTGACCCATGCAATTTAGCGATATTCAAAATCCGGCTGAACGCAAGAAGCTGCTCGTGGCGGGCGCACTTGGAATCATTGCGCTGTTGCTGCTTTGGTGGACCTTCTTCGGATTTGGGAGTAGCTCGCAACCAGTCACGCGACGCCCTCCGGTTAATACTGCTTCGCCCAACGACAATAGATCTGTTTCGGCGAATCCCGCGCCGGCTTCTTTAACAGCGGGCAACGACAGCCTTCTCGACCGGCTGCAGCCGATTAGGTGGGAAAGCTCCGCGCCGGCAGTTGCGGAAGCAAAGCGCAACATATTTGCTTATTATGAGCCTCCCCCAAAACCAGTAGTTGCTGCTTCCGTTCCGACCCCCACGCCAACGCCGACGCCTCCGGTTTTGCTTGCAAGCGTGTCACCTGCCAGCACCTTCGCGCGAACCGGTGACTTTACGCTGGAAGTTACCGGCGATAAGTTTAGTCCTCAAATGCGGATAGTAATTGACAACACAGAGCTGCCTACGCGCTATAAGAGTCCGCAGCAACTATCGGCGACCGTGCCGGCGATTCTGATTGCGAGCGCTGGCTCACGTCAGGTGATGGCCCGCTCGGCCGACGGCGCTCTCTATTCGAACCCTGTCACCCTGTCAGTGAACGCGCCGCCCATACCCAACTACAACTACGTCGGGATTATCGGGACGCGCCGGTATATCGACACGGCTATTTTGCAAGACAAAGGATCGAAAGAGATGTTGAACGTACAGCGTGGCGATCTTCTCGGCGGCAGATTTCGCGTAACCAGCATCTCAGAAAAGGAACTGGTGCTGGTTGATACTAATCTGAAGATCAAACACACTGTGGCATTCTCCGTTTCGGGCGACAAAGGTAACCCGATGCAACGACCTACACCGCGACCTGATAGCGATGATGACCAACCCTAGCAATGGACCACACCACAATATATGGACAGGGCGCTCAGACGCTGCTGCGGCGAGATCGCGTCAGCATCCGAGTCTCAGTCGTCACCACGAGCGTGGTTACACCCTGGTGGCCTTGCTTGCGTTGATGACGATCCTGGCGCTGTTCGCCGCCGCTGCGGCTCCAAGTCTGCAACAACAAGCACGTCGTGAAAGAGAGAAGGAGACGATCTTTCGTGGTGAACAGGTAGCAGAAGCGATTCGTCTTTACTATTCTTACAAAGCATCGCGAGGCACTACTGGAGAACTTGGCTTCCCATCATCGATCGATGATCTGACTGAGGGCTTGTCGGTCGGCACTAAGAAGGTTCAGATTCTCCGTCGCTCCGCTGCGCACGATCCTTTATCAGAATCTGGCGAGTGGCAGACGGTCAGACCTCGATCGAACGAGTTGGCAGACTTCGTGCGCGCCGTAATGACGTTTGCACAAAATGTGCGGCCCGATACCCATGACCCGCAACTCAAACAAGCAGAACCAGTTATGGTGCCGATCGTGTTGCCCAACCCAAGCGGCACGCCCTCGCCTTCGCCCCCAAGCAATTCTGGCAATAGTTCCGGTCCCTTCCTTGGTGTGAGCAGCGAGGACAAAACTGAAGCAGTGATTTTCTATTACGGCATCGATCGGCACGACGGTTGGATCTTCACTCCTTTTTTACGATAACGGAATCGATCGCAATCAAAGATCAAATTTCAATCACTTGATACTCGGATCAGATGTCGTGTATGAGTCAACATGATCGCGAGAGCGTTCATGAAAGCGTTTTCGTTTTTGATCACAATGCGACGACGAGAACGTAAGCTCGCGCTGCCATTCAGCTTCACGAGCACTCGCAGAACCAAATTATTTTTCACCTGCAGATGTAATAAGTTGTTGACATTGCGGGCGTTTGCGTTTATATAGCAAGATGTTGTGCGCCGTTTACTCTAGCCCACAAGAGAGAAGTAAGCACAGTATCTTGTGGTTAAGACCTAAACCCTAAAAATTTTTGAAACGAAGGAGCAAACAGAATGGCAACTAAAAAAGGTGGAAAGAAGTCAGCGAAAAAAGGTGGAAAGAAAGCAGCCAAGAAGGGCGGCAAGAAGGCAGCCAAGAAGAGATAGTTCGGTCTTCGACGGTAGAACAGCAACCTCCAACTGGCGCACACAACTTCAACAGGCCAGCATGGCCTTTCAAAAGGAACGACGAGCACTTCAAGCGAATCTCGTCGTTCCTTTTGTATTTCATTCTTGAAATCTCAGCGCCTGGAACCTTCGTTTACTGAACGCAACGTCTTCCGATGATTCGCGTCGCACTTGTCGAGCCCGAGATTCCACCCAACACGGGAAACATAGCGCGGCTTTGCGCGGCCACGAGTGTTCCGCTTCACATCGTCGGCGCAACCGGCTTCCGACTCGACGATCGAGCGGTGCGCCGGGCAGGCCTCGACTATTGGCCGCAGGTAGTTCTGAGCCGGCACTCAACTCTTTCAGACCTGGCTGAATCACTTCCGGAAGCTCGCTTTCTTTATCTCACCACCAAAGCAACCAGAAGTTATACGGATTGGGCGTTTCTGCCTGACGACTGCCTTGTCTTTGGCCGCGAAACGCGTGGCTTGCCCGAATCGCTGCTCACCTCAAACTGGGATCGGTGCCTTACCATACCGATGCCAAATGCGAAGGTGCGTAGCCTGAACCTGGCAACGGCTGTCGGAATCGTGCTGTACGAGGCGCTCCGTCAGACGGGTGGCTTGGTATCGCGCGAATAGTAAGTTTCCGCGGCCTTCGTTCTCGCCAATACAGCCATGCGGTCTCTCGCCGCGGGAGTTATTCCCGGTCAGGTGGTAACATTCATGGTTTCGCCTTGAAGGCAAATTTGAAACTGTGTGGTGAAGTCCCAGGTAGGATTAAATGAGTCACGAAAGAAAAGACATTCGAAATATAGCAATCATCGCTCACGTCGATCACGGCAAGACGACACTGGTTGATGCCATGTTGCGGCAATCGGGAACCTTCCGCGAAAACGAGCAGGTGCGCGACCGGGTAATGGATTCGATGGATCTGGAGCGCGAGCGTGGCATCACCATCATGGCAAAAAACACGGCGGTACACTATCGCGATGTAAAAATTAATATCGTGGATACGCCCGGCCACGCCGACTTTGGAGGCGAGGTTGAGCGCGTTCTAAAAATGGTCGATGGCGTGATGCTGCTGGTTGATGCCGCTGAGGGCTGCCTACCGCAAACTCGGTTTGTGCTGCGCAAAGCTCTGGAAGCCCGCTTGCCGGCGATCGCAGTCGTTAACAAGATCGACCGTCAAGATGCGCGTCCGGAAGAGGTAGTGAATGAAATCTACGAACTGTTCCTCGATCTCGATGCTACCGACGCGCAAATCGAGTTTCCCATTCTGTATTCAATCTCTCGCGAGGGTATAGCGAAGAAAACCCTTGCCGATGAAAGCCAGAACCTGCAGCCACTGTTTGAGCAAATCGTAACTACCATTCCCGCGCCGCGGCAGTTAAGAGATGACTCGTTGCAGTTGTTGGTGGCCAACCTCGACTACAGTGAATACGTCGGGCGTCTCGCTATTGGTCGAATTTATTCCGGCGCCATCGCGCTTGGCGATCAGGTCGCCGTCGCCAAGCCCGACGGCTCACTCCGCAAGGTGCGCGTTTCACAGTTATATGCCTTTGAAGGTTTGAAGCGCGAGTCTATTGAACGAGCTGAGTTCGGCGAGATCGTGGCGCTGGCCGGCATCGAAGATATTGAGATAGGAGACACGATCACTTCCGGGGACAACCCCCAGGCGCTGCCCGCGATCGCGGTTGACGAACCCACCATCTCCATGATCTTCAGCGTGAACAATTCTCCTTTCGCCGGCAAAGACGGGCGCTTCGTAACTTCTCGTCAGGTAAAGGAGCGCCTCGATCGTGAGACGCTCGGCAACGTCGCCATTCGAGTTGAAGAAACCGCAGCTCCCGAGCAGTTCAAGGTTTCCGGCCGCGGCGAATTACAGTTGTCGATTCTGATCGAAATGATGCGGCGCGAAGGTTACGAACTTCAGGTTTCAAAGCCTGAAGCGATTACTCGGCAAAGCAATGGCGTCACGCTCGAACCGATTGAGTTGGTCGTGATCGATTGTCCCGAAGAGTTTATTGGCGTCGTTACCGAAGCCGTCGGGCGGCGAAAGGGGCAAATGACGAAGATGGTGAACCACGGCACCGGACGCGTGCGTCTCGAATTTGAAACACCATCGCGTGGACTGATTGGCTTTCGCAATGAATTCCTGACTGAAACGAAAGGCACGGGTCTGTTGAATACTCTGTTTCTGCGTTGGGGAGATTGGCAGGGAACTCTGCGCGGCCGTGCAACAGGTTCTCTCGTTTCCGACCGCACTGGCGAGACGACAACCTATGCGCTTTTCAATCTGCAGGAGCGTGGGAGTCTTTTCGTTCGGCCGGGCACAAAAGTTTACGAGGGGATGGTAATCGGCGAGAATGCGCGCGCCGTCGATCTCGACGTGAACGCGATCAAGGAAAAGAAACTAACAAACATGCGCGCTGCATCCGCGGATGAGGCGATGCGTTTGGTGCCACCCAAGGAACTATCGCTCGAACAGGCGATCGAGTTTATTGGAGACGATGAACTCGTGGAAGTGACGCCAAAAAATATTCGTTTGCGCAAACGCGTGTTGCGTTTCAATGAACGACCAAAGCGCAAAGAGACTTAAGAGACCTGATGCAATCGTGACTACGGCTTTTCTGGATTTACTCGACGCGAGCCGAACCTACCCAATCACGGACAGGTTGTTATCCGGACGTTCACATGCTGAGCAGGTAGCGGAGTTCGCGGACCGAGGCGTGAAACTCGTCCAATTAAGAGAAAAGAATCTATCTTCCGGCGAGTTCTATCGTGAAGCCGAGCAAGCAATGTTGGTCGCGCATCGTAACGGCATTAAGATCATAATAAATGACCGCGTCGACATCGCCCTTGCCGTTAATGCGGATGGCGTACACCTCGGTCAGGATGATCTTCCAGTTGAGGCCGCCCGGCACTTGCTTGGAGCCGATGTAGTCATCGGTTTTTCCACCCACAGTTTGGCACAGGCCCGGGAAGCAGCGCGGCTGCCTATTGATTACCTGGCTATCGGTCCAATCTTTCCGACCTCTACGAAAAAAAGCTCAAATTCTGCGGTCGGTCTCGCAGGACTCGCCGCGGTTCGGCAAGCCGTGCCCGGGATTCCCTTAGTGGCCATTGGTGGCATCGACGCTGCCAACCGAGCCGCCGTCATCGCTGCCGGCGCCGACGCCGTCGCGGCAATCAGCGACCTCTGGCCTCGTTAACGTCCAAAACAACCTTATAAAACCGGCAAGAAACCGCCCGGGCAACATATTTTGCTTGCGTTTGACACTGTTGTGCGCGAGAATCGCTGCGCCAACCAGGGTGTCCCTAAATGGCTGCCCTCCCGCCCGACGCGTTCCATCAGTTTTCTTCCGGGGTTACAAACTAAATGAGTTTCTTCGATCTGCCGCCCATCATCGAGCGCATGCTGCTCGTCTCCGAAAAGATCAGTGATCTGAATTTCTCCGTCGGCCAACTTCCGCAAGTGGAAGTCAACGGCAAGCTCACACCGGTGCAGCCTTTGGGGATGCAGAAACTGACGCCTTATCAAACTGAGATCATCGCGATGGCGCTGATGCAGGGTAATCCTGATGCCGCCGAGCGATTGGCGAACACCGGTACTGCTGACCTCAGTTACTCGCTTCCTTCACGCGCGCGCTTTCGCGTCAATATTTTTCAACAGCGCGGTGTCTATTCGATCGTCATGCGCGTGATTCCCACAGACATACCGACCATCAAGTCGTTGGGTCTTCCCGACCAACTGGCGGAGATTGCCGAACTAAGAAACGGCCTGGTCTTGATGACTGGTCCAACCGGTTCGGGAAAGAGCTCCACTCAGGCTGCGATCATCGACCTGATCAATGAAAAGAAGCACTACCACGTCGTTACCATTGAAGATCCAATCGAGTATCTCCACTCGCATAAGAGTTCGACGATTAATCAACGTGAAGTTGGGCACGACACTCGCGACTTTCCCTCGGCGCTGCGTGCAACTTTGCGCCAGGCGCCGAAAGTAATTCTTATCGGCGAAATGCGCGACTTTGAAACAACTGAAATTGCTTTAGAGGCTGCGGAAACTGGTCACCTAGTGCTTTCCACGCTGCACACGATCGATGCTTCGAAAACGGTTGACCGCATCATTGGTCTCTATCCCAAGAACGAGGAAGCTGTTATTCGCACTCGCCTCGCCCAAACCTTTCGTTACATTATTTCCCAACGTCTCATTCCTCGCGCAGATCGGCGCGGCCGCATTGCGGCAGTTGAAATATTGCGCTCCAGTCCGCGCACGCGCGAATACGTCGAGGCAGGAGAGGCTGATGGCAAGTCTTTGCTCGATGCGATGCGCGATGGAAAACTTGATGGCATGCAGGACTTTGACACTGTCATCAAATACATGATCGAAACCGGGCGTGTCAGCCTGGAAGACGGACTGGCCTTCGCAACCAATCAGAACAATCTGCTGCTATCGCTCAAAGGCGTGACGGCCGCAGAGGAATTCCTGCAAAAGGGCGGCGGTGCAATACCCTTGAATGCAATCTCCGAAAGCGGATCGATGCTCAATATGATTGACTAACCTTCTCTCGAAAAAACTTCAGCCAACAACTTTCACTTTATGATTATTTCTTGCCAGAAATGCGCTTCACGATTGCAGGTTGATGAAACGAAGGTGCCCACCGGCTCCTTTAGTATTCGTTGCCCAAAATGTAACAGCACCGTCGAGTTTGCAACGCCGAACCCGGCGCTTGAGCAAAGTGGGATCGGTTTGGGAGATTCGCCCGCCACGGCGAATTCGCGTTTTGAACAGCCAAATCCCGCGCCGCTTTTCGAAGTTGAGGGCAGCGGCCAGGAAGCACAGCCCAGCGCCTCAGCCGCCGACATGCTGCTGGAATTGCTTTCCAAACTCGCCGGTCAATCGCTTCCCAACGGCCACGCCTCGGAAGTTGTCAGGCCATCATGGAACCCACGCAAGGCTTTGGTGTGCGTGCTGGAAGAGAGTCGCGAAAGCGTGGCGCGCGCGCTTACCGACAACGGTTACAAAGTCTTTGTGGCCAATGATACACGACAGGCAGTGGACAGAATGCGTGAAAACGAATTGGACGTCGTGGTCCTGGACGCGCGCTTTGATCCGGTTGAGCAGGGCACGGTCTATGTGACACGTGAGATCAGTATTCTCAGGCCGGCGCAGCGCCGCCGAGTCTTCTTCGTTCTGTTATCGCCGTCACTGCGCACCATGGATCCGCACGCAGCGTTTCTAAACAACGTCAATGCAATAATCAATCTCAATGAGTTAGATGAAATGCCGCGGCTTATCGAACATCGGCTGCGTGAATATAACGAACTCTACAAGGACTTTAATCACGTCAACGGCGTGGCAGCGTTGTAAAGTTTAAGTTTCGTTACGCAATTACTTAGAAGGCCACCTCGGGTGGCCTTCTTCATTTTAGAAAGCCGGGCAATCACTGGGTCAGTCAGCCGACTCAAGTTTTTCTCAAGGGCCATTTCGTATTGATAGACCATGCAGGCTAGGAGGGCTTGCGATGAGCACAGTGCCATGCAAGAATTCGCCTGCTCACACTTTCAATTCTTTGTTTGAAGGAGCGTGCTTATGCGCCGTATTCATATGCTTTCGTTCTGTCTCTTGTTCGCTGCCACGGGCGCGTGCAAGACATCGACCACTACTCAATCGCCTGCGAATACGTCGGGCACTTCGGAAACCAGCGCCGCACAATCTAGCCCGGGCCAAATAACTTCGACGGGTTCGCCTTCCGCGCCCCAGGTTGCAGCGGCGGTAAAGCCCAAGGTCGACGCCTGTGCCCTGTTGGACAGTAAAGAAATCCAAACGGTCCAGGGCGAAGCTGTCAAGGAAACGAAGTTGAGCGGACAAGCGGGCGGCGGTCTGCAAATCTCGCAATGCTTCTTTACGCTGCCGACTTTTTCGAATTCCATCAGCCTGCTGGTGGCCCAGAAGGGCGACGGCGCCGACGCGAAAGACCCAAGGGACTTTTGGCGCGAAACATTTCAAAAGGGTAGCGCTGGAGAAAAAGAACGGGAACGCGAGCGAGACAAGAAAGATCGCGACAAAGATAAAAAGGCTGGCGGACGAAGCGAAGAAGAAGAGGACGAAGGTGCCCCGCCGCAAAAGGTTGCGGGCGTCGGCGACGATGCTTATTGGATCGGCAGCCGAGTAGGCGGCGCACTCTACGTACTTAAAGGCAATTCGTATCTGCGCATCAGCATCGGCGGCGCTGGGGACCAGACCAACAAAATAAACAAATCGAAAACGCTGGCGCAGAAAGCGATCGCGCGGCTGTAGTAAGAAACGCGCGGTTTTCATGCTCGCTGTGTCCGTGTTCGCCAGTACTGGCAGCGTTATTTCTGTTTTCCATCCTGCAGATTTGTTAAGCTGGCCGCGCTAATTCAGCTTTTCTGCGAGCTTGCACTTGCATGACTGCAAACAATTCCACGCCGGAAAACAAACTCTCTCAAGCTACGTTGGCGGTCCATGGCGGTGAACGCACTGAGGAACAACCGCACGGCGCAGTTGTCTCTCCTGTTTTTCATACCGCAACTTTTGCTTTCGAAAACTTTGATCAAATGCGGCGCTATGCGCGCGGCGAGTTGACCGACGCATACTTCTATTCGCGTTATGCCAACCCTACCGTCGCCGAGGCAGAAAGAAAAATTGCTGAACTTGAAGGCGCTGAGATGGCGCTCGTGACATCCTCCGGCTCGGCGGCAACATTTTGCGCGCTGGCAACCTTGTGCCAAGCCGGCGACGAAGTGATCGCCTGCGATTCAATTTACGGCGGCACGGTGAAAGTACTGACCAAAGTCTTTAGCCGACTGGGAATCAACACACGCTTTATTTCACTTGACGAAATCCCGGACCTCGCTGAGATCGCCGGCGAGCATTCCAGGGTTTTCTGGTTTGAAACTCCCGCGAATCCGCTCAATCGCATTGTCGATCTGGACATGGTTGCGGACGTTTGTCGCCAGGCGAAACTCTTTTCGCTGGTCGATAACACGTTCGCATCGCCCGTGTTGCAACGACCGATTGAACACGGCATCGATGCCGTGATGCACAGCGCCACAAAATATTTGGGCGGTCACTCGGACTTGACCGCCGGCGCGTTAACCGGAAGCAAGCAATTCATCGAACGCGCGCGACAAACATCGGTGATGGTGGGCACCACGCTCGATCCTGCCGCCGCTTATCTTCTTTCACGAGGCATGAAAACGGTCGCTCTGCGGGTGCGCGCTTCCTGCGAGAACGCGCTGGCATTGGCGCGGGCGTTGCGCAAACATCCGAAAGTTGCGCGTGTTTACTACCCCGGTCTCGAAGACGATCCCGGTCATGAATTAGCCAGCCGCCAAATGAGTGGCTTCGGCGGCGTCGTGGCGATTGATGTGGTTGGCGGTGAGCCCGAGGTTGAAAAGCTGTTCAACTCGCTGCAGCTGGTGCGTACCGCGCCCTCGCTGGGCGGCGTCGAGACGCTTGCCAGCTATCCACTTTATTCGTCGCACGCAGGCTTTAGCGATCAGCAACTCCAGGCCGCAGGTGTTTCTGCTGCAACGGTGCGTTTTGCAGTCGGCATTGAAGCATCCGCGGACATAATCGCCGATATCACTCAAGCGCTCGATAAGATCTGACGAACTTCCAAACCATGACAGCGGATCAGTGAACGGTTTATGGAGATCAAGCTTCTGCTCACACTCGATCTTCGCGAACAGGCGGCGTTGCAAGCTGCGCTGGTGACGCATGGCGCTCCCGATGCGCTGGTCACGCTCGCGTTGACCGGCGCTTGCCGTATTCTCTCGCTCGAAGAAGCCCGACAACTCCGCAAATGGCTGGCCGAAGCGCGCACGGCGGGCGAAACTGATTTTGCTTCTTTGCATGTTATCGAGCGCGCGCTGGTGGAGTTTGGCGCTTAGTGACAGGCGTCATCCATTCGCTACTGCGAATTAGACAGGATTAACATGATTCACAAGACTGCGTGCAATACATTCAAACTAACGCCGGTCAGGGAAACTTCCAGAATCTGAAGAATAATCTTGTACATTCTATAAATCCTGTCAAAACGTTTCGTCCATTAATCTGAGGCTGGAGGTTTACGTAGCGTCGAAAGACTCCTCGATGACTGAAATACAATTAGGTTATGGACGCGGCACACAGACTTTTCATTTCGAAGCCTCACGCTTTCAGGTGCTGGAAACAAATCCCGCTAACGAAAAACCGCTAACCGACGTTGAGATTGGCGCGGCGTTTAGCAACACAATCGAGTCGCCGCCCATCGACGATCTTTTTTCCGCGGGCGATACCGTCCTCATCGTTGTCTCAGACGCGACACGCGCCACCGGTAGCGCGCAGATCATCAATCTCCTGGTACGCAGGTTAATTCAAGCGGGCGTTGCGCCTGCGGATATCGCTATTATTTTTGCGACCGGCATACATCGTCGCGTCACTGAAGAAGAAAAGGAGCAGTTGTTGACACCGTTCATTGCCCAGCGCGTGCGCACTATTAATCATGATGCTTATGATTCTGGTGCGCTCGTTTCATTTGGTGTCACCGACGGCGACATTCCGGTCGAACTTAATCGCGCACTCAAGGATTTTTCTCGCGTCATACTCACTGGCGCGCTCGGCTTTCATTACTTTGCAGGCTTCACCGGCGGTCGTAAGTCGATCTGTCCCGGGCTCGCATCGGCGCAAACGATTGAAGCCACACATCTGCTGGCGCTCGACTTTGAAACCGGTGGACGGCGCAAGGGCGTAGGTACCGGAGAGTTAGACGGCAATGCAGTTAATGAAGAATGCGAACGCGTCGCGGCCCTGATCGAGCCGCGCTTTAGCGTGAACGCTGTCGTCGATGAGCGCGGGCGGGTGGTCAGCGTTTATGGCGGCCACTGGCGCGCGGCGCATCGCGCGGGCTGCGAAGCTTATCTCGCGACGCATTCCGTCGACATCGCTGGACGGCGCGACTTGGTCATCGTTAGTTGCGGCGGTTCGCCCTGGGACATAAATTTGATCCAGGCGCACAAAGCGCTCGAGATGGCCGCGCAGGCGACCAACGAAGGCGGCACAATTGTGTTGCTGGCGGAATGCAGCGATGGTCTGGGCCGCGCGGATTTTCTGAAGTGGTTTGCTGAGAAGGATTCGAGCGCCCTGGCTGCGCGACTGCGCGAGAGCTATGAGGTAAACGGCCAAACCGCGTGGTCTTTACTGACGAAGGCTGAGCGCTACCGAATCTTTCTAATTTCAGAATTACCTGACGAACAGGTGCGCGACATGCGAATGGTTCCTGCTCACTCGCTCGACGAAGCAATGAATCAAATCGATAACGCTGCGAACGGTTTCATCCTCCCGCGCGGCGCTGCCATCTTGCCGCTGATCAGGACAGATCGCGGAACTAGTCAATCGGACAATGTTGCTACTGACTGAGTCTGGCACTAAAATGGCTTCCTATCCTTTGCACATCCTGCGGTTAAAGAACTGGAGCGACAACTAATGAAAATGATGATGCTCGCGTTGCTACTCGCAATCACACCTCTTGGCGTAATGGCCCAACAACCTACAGACTCGGCTGAGCGGCGCGTGGCGCTGACCGATACAGCCCTGGCGCTTGACGCCGCCGGCGCTTCTGCGCTCGAAGGATCTTTACGCACGACTGCGCTCAATGGCACGACGGATTCGCCGGTCACCAACATTCGCATGGTCATTAAAAACTCGAGCACGGTTCCTTACGCATTGGTGTCAGGATTGGTGACCTTCTACGACAGCAGCGGTGTGCGCTGCGGCGAAGGTTTGTTCAAGGCGGACGCGCTCGCAGTTGGCGAGGCTTTTGAAACAGACACGCCCGGTATTCGAATTCGTTGTTCACCGTCAACCTGGCGCATCGTCGCGACGAACTTGTTACCGCGCATAGCGCCGGTAGTTGAGAACCCAGGCGTGGCTACCCACTCGACTACAAATCTTCTTATCAGCATCGACGGCGAAGAGCACCCACTGCAAATAGATCGGCCGCTGGTGCTTACGCTCGGCAACGCGCAACGCACGATTGTGGTCCGCCCAGCGCCTTGAGTTCTTCCCTCTCCCTTTGGCGGGTTAACGGAGAAAGAGAAAGACTTCAAACAAAAAGTCTATTCGGAAGTTGTGGCGAAATAGACCGTCGCCGAACGTCTTTCACTACTTGACCGCATCCTGATGGAGTCTTAGGATCAAAGCAGTAAGAGCCACAGAAAGCAGCGCTACGTTATGGCAGAAAATCAGAAAAACATTTGCGCGCATCCAGCCTGCGATTGTCCGGCGGAGCAAGACAGCAAGTATTGCAGCGAGTACTGCAAGAACGCCGAGAAGTCGCATGTGATGGAAATCGGTTGCGGCTGCGAACACGACGGTTGTCGCTAGCCACAAACCAAATCAAAAGCAGCATTCCACCGCCCGGCCATCTCGCCCGAGCGATTACCTCATCCTGTAATTTTCATTTGCAATAAACTTGCAATCCGCCTGTAGCCGTCCGACCGGCAACGCCCTCTAAACTTTTTTCATCCTGAGACTAGCAACGACGGTCGTGGTCTCCCTTGTCCCAATCTGGGTTTCGACATTCATAATTGGCACAGTCCACTAACAAACTAATCCTAATTCGAAACTAACTTTGACGCCCACTCGCGGCGAAAAAACTGAGAGGTGAGAACGATGAAGAGAACCATCCTGGCAGCTAGCCTTATGCTTGTTTGTGGCTTAGCAGTGAATGCACAGACCGCGAACACGAGCGCACGCGGCGAAACAAGCAGTCAAACTTCGGCAGCGGCGCGCGCAGCGAACAAGAGCATCAACCTGGATTCGGGAATGCGCCTGGCCGGCGAGTTGCAAAGCACGATCGATGCGCGCAACGCCAAGGTGGGCGATCAGGTTGTCTTGAAGACAACGCAGGCGATTAAGTCGCAAGGGCGGACGGTGGTCAGCAAAGGTTCGCGACTGGTGGGCCACGTTACGGAAGTGAGCCAGAAGAGCAAGAGCAGCGGCGAATCGCGGGTCGGACTTCTTTTTGATCGTCTCGAAGGCGGTTCGTTGAATATGCCGATTGCGGCAACGATCACTTCGGTGGTCAACGGCACGGCGAGAGCGCGAGCCAACGATGAGGATCTTTTTTCCAGCGATGCCGGCGGCACAACCTCTGCGCGGGCGAGTTCGGGTAGTTCACGCAGTTCATCATCTGGCAATGGCGGCTTGCTTGGCGGCGTTGCCAATTCTACGACCTCGACGGTTGGTAACGTCGTAGGCGGCACCACTTCAGCCGTTGGCTCGACGGTGGATTCGACTACCAGCGTCGTCGGCAACACGACGACGGGAGTCGGTCGGTCGTTGGGGGGCATTCAAATTTCGCAGTCGAGCAACACCTCGGTCGAGGGGAGCTCGGTGCTTTCATTGCAAGGCGGCAATCTGCGTTTGGAGAAAGGCACCACGTTTAATCTGATGCTGACGCAATCTGCCAGCGCCGGCACTAGCAAACAGTAGTTCGGGCTTTTCGTTTCGGCAATATGGCAAGCGGTGGTGCGAGCAATCGCGCCGCCGCTTTGTTATTTTTCAGCGCCGCTCGCGAACAAGTGGTGTTGTTGCTCGTCACAGGGCACGTTAAAGTAGTCAAGAGTCATGCTTAACACCTTAATAGAGCTGCAGCGCTTGAAGCGCCTCGATCGCACGGGTTGGACGTTGCGCGGTCTGCCGAACGGAACCGAGTCCGTGGCCTCGCATTCTTTTGGCGTAAGCGTTACGGCGATGTTGTTGGCCGATGAGATGGCCACGCGTGGTCTTCAGCTTGAAATGGAGCGCGTGCTGCGCATGGCGTTGTTGCACGACTGGGCCGAGACGCGCGTCGGTGACATGCCCAGAACCGCGACCCATTATTTTGGCGCGGGGGCGAGAAAGCTCGCGGAGGGTAAAGCCTTCGCAGACATTATTGCCGGCGTTGGTCCAGCCGAAGCGGATTACCAAAAGCTGTATGACGATTACGAACAGCGCCAAAGCATCGAAGCACGCATCGTGAAGGCAGCCGATGTGATTGACTTGTTGATCGAAGCTTATGCGCTGGAGCGTGCGGGAGCGAAAGGTCTCGACGAGTTTTGGGAAGTCGCAGTTACTGCGGACTTTCAACTTCCTCCGATCGCGCAGTCAGTTGTGCGCGAAGTGCTGGATTCGTTGATAGCCGAACGCCGCGAAATTAATTAAGAGACAATGGGGACACTCCGCAGGATTCTGACTTCGATTTCAATGGTGACGTGGCACAGTGCGCTGCTCGGAGTTTTGCTTTTCGTCGTTACCTTCGCGATCAGTCTCGGGATTGTTTCCTTCATCCTCGTTAAGATTCCGCCGGATTATTTCCAGGAGGATCGGCCAAATCAGTTTTGGTCCGGCCGGCATCCAGCAGTTCGGCTGCTGGGAATCATCGGCAAAAACATCCTGGGCGTTTTGCTGGTCGCGCTGGGAATTGTGATGTCGATACCCGGCGTGCCCGGGCAGGGCATTTTGACAATTCTGTTGGGGATCATGTTGCTGGATTTTCCCGGCAGACAAGACCTTGAACGCAGAATTGTCAGCCAGCCGCGCGTTCTGAAAAACGTCAATAGGCTGCGGCACAGATTTGGTAAACCGGAACTTGCGCTGTGATTCGCAAAAGAAAGGTACTGGTTCAGTTTGATTCTTAGGTCCGAAGGACCGACAGTTAGTAGCCCCGTCCGTGAGGGCGGGGTAGATGCGACAGTGGTGTCCAAGCGCCGAAGGTGCGACACGATTTGTATCGGCCCTTCGGGCCTTTGAGCCATCGAGAGTACAGCTCCCCCCGCCCTGACGGACGGGGCTACTGACTGCTGGTCCTTCGGACCTAATGCAGGATAATGAGTCAAACGATCCAGTGCCAAAAGAACGTTGCGTTGACAACAAAAATCGTCTTTGTTAGCTTGAGCCGCTGTTTTGCTTACGAGAGATAAGCGCTGGTTTCCCCCGAGAACTTTGTCAATGATCAACTCCACTGCTGCGAATTTGCGTTACTCAGTTCGCGTTTCATTTTTCCTGTTACTAACGTTTGCGGTTGCGCTCAATGCGGGCTGTGGACTGTTTGGCACTCATAAGAAGGTGCAGGTGCCGCAGTTGCTTACGCCCTTAAGCGAAGCAGCCAAGAGCCGTCTCATCACCGAAGTCAATCGTCTCGCGAGTGTGCATTCACTGCACGGCAAAGTAGACATCGAATTCGAAGACACATCATTTGCCGAGTCAGGCATTGCGGAGAAGTACAAGCAAGCAGACGGCACGGTCACGCTGCAACGTCCGGGTCAGATCTATTTGATTATTGCGGTGCCGTTCATTGCCAAAGACATTGCGCAGATGACCTCCAACGGCGAGACGTTTCGGGTGGCGGTGTTGCAGGGCGAAGATAAGTATCGTCGGTTCGTGAAAGGAACCAACAGCGCAGTCTATGAAAAACTCGACGGTGATGGAGCAGAGCCCGCCACGCAAAAAGGCAAAAAGGGCACGATGAACGAGAAGCAAACTGTGACTGCGCTTTCCAATCTGCGTCCGCAACACTTAACTGATGCGCTAATGATTAGCCCGATTGCAGTTGGATCGCAAAGTGGTTTGACTTATGTGCAAAGCGAGTTTTACCAGGAAGAAGCGGACAGTCGACCCGAAAAAAAAGGTGCGCGAGTCGTCAGGGGTTACTATCTTCTTGAAGAGATTTCCCAGGCCGGCACAAATGACGCACGCTTGTTGCGCCGCTTTTGGTTTGACCGAGTGAATGGAATTCGCCTGGCGCGCATTCAGTCGTTCGATGAGAATGGCCTGTTAATTACGGACGTGTCTTATTGGGATGAGAAACCGATTGGCGAAAGTGGGCAGGCGCGGTTACCTGCTCGAATAGAGATTACTCGACCTCACGATCACTACAAGTTAAGCATTACCTATCAAACGCCAGCCGCTGTTGACGTCGATAAGGAATTCCGCCCCGAAGCTTTTGTGCTCGAGAACAGGTGGCAATTGTCAGAAGTCGACCTGGACGCCCGGCAGCGCAACAAGGCCGCGGTCACACCTAAATAGTTTCCAACTCGCTTCGCTTACTTGCTTTGCAAAATTATTTCTCCAGTCCGCAATAGCGGACGAATGATAGTAGCCCAGCAGTTCACTGCTGGGATAAGTGGCAAAGAAAGTGTAGTCCGTGAAGCGGACGGTTGAAGGGATGTCTATATCAACACTTCAGTCGTCCATTTCACGGACTTTGTCGCTACTGTCTTTTTTCCCAGCGATAAAATCGCTGGGCTATTATCGGTCGTCCGCTGGGCGGACTGGGTTGAATTACTTTTTGTGCAAAGCCTTGGTAGCTATTAAACGGCTGCATGTATTAACATCTTGCGTCCCTACCTTCCGCAGAGTACGGATTTCTATCGCTGATGAGAACAATTCTACAAGCAGACAATCTGACCAAGACCTATCGCGTCGGCAAAGTTGATGTGCCGGCGTTGAGAGGAGTCTCGCTCGAAGTTCACGAGGGTGAATTCGTGGCCATCATGGGACCGTCGGGTTGCGGCAAGTCGACGATGCTGCATTTGCTTGGCGGTTTGTTGACACCGACGACGGGCAAGATTGTTGTTGACGGGGAAGATTTGACTGCTGCGTCAGACGCAAAGCGCACTGATATCCGCCGGCGCAAAATTGGTTTTGTGTTTCAGCGCTTCAACCTTTTCCCCACGCTTACGGCTGAAGGTAATTTGCGCCTGGCCGAACGAATCCACGGCAACGGCGGTGAAGATCCCGAACGGCGCCGCGAAGTTTTGCGTCTGCTTGGACTTCAGGACAAATTGCACCATAAGCCTCTCGAACTCTCAGGCGGCGAGCAACAACGAGTGGCGCTGGCCCGGGCGGTCGTAACGCGACCCGCGATTGTGCTGGCCGACGAACCCACCGGAAACCTCGACTCGGAAAACTCCGCGCTCGTCCTTAATATGTTTCAGGAATTGAATTACCGGTTCAATCAAACCATCGTCATGATTACTCACAATCCTGAAGCCGCAGCAATGTGCCGACGAATAATACAAATGCGTGACGGTCATATTGTTGAGCACGCCGCCGCAGTGCAATTGTAATCAGACCAATCAACTTGATTTACAGGGATTTTTGCCGCAGTTAGAATGGATCCCAACTCGCCAAGGCTATTGGCGTGGCGCTTGCTCAATACCTTTCGTGAGTGACTAACAAAATTGCTGACAACTCTAAAAAAACTATTTTTTTGGAATTACGCCAGAAGCAGTTGGCAATGGGACATCCTATGCGTTGTCATTCTGATTTTTATCTTTTTGACCCCCAAAACCTGGTTTGAAACTGGCGAACGGCGAAGCGTGATGGCGCATCAAACCCCATCTGCATCAACCTTGCTGGTTGGTGCTGAAGTTGTTGAAAAGGCACAGGATACGCCCCAACTGGAACAGCGGCTGCGGGCCTTTACCGGACGCAGCGATTTGCAGGTCCTGAGCGTACGGAAAGTGACCGGCTCGGATGGTAAAACAACCGGGTACGAGATTGACATACGGTAGTCAGCCCTTATAATTGCCAGGTTTTTCGAGCCCGGGGTTTTAGCGATGCCGTTTTTCTGGATTTTATTTAGGAGTACTTATGAAGAAATTAGTTCCCCTTGCTTTGCTGTCGGCGATGCTCGTCGGCGCATTAACGTTCACATCCCCGAAAGTGGCCAGCGCACAAAGCGCGGGCCTGGTGAGTGCGGTTCTAAATAATATGGAGCGCAATCGCCAGTCGCTGCGCTCGCTCAAAGCGAGCATCAGCATGGAGAAATACAACGCTCAGCTCCGCGACAAGGATAACTACAGCGGCTGGGTGCTGTATGTTCCTGGCAGCGGTCGCGAGGCGTCCGTGCGTATCGAATGGCAGAAGCCGCGACACGAAATTCTGGCAGTTTCCAAGGGTCAGTACACCTTGTTTCGCCCCACGCTGGGACAGGCGATTGTCGGCAAGTCAGGCTCGGTCAAAGGAAAGGCTGGTGCCAGCGGCGTTCTCGACATGATGTATATGTCCAAGCAGCAGCTCGAAGCCAAGTTTCAACCGGTGCAGGATGTTCGTGAAGAAACATTGTGGGGTGGCGTCTACACGATCCATCTGACACTCGTGCCCAAAGGTAGCGCCAGCTTTAAGTACGCCGAAATTTGGGTTGACAAGTCCGGCATGCCGGTCCAAACAAAGATTGTTGAGAAAAACGACGACGCCACCACCATGCGTTTGAGCGGCGTCGAACGGAACCTGAAGATTTCCTCAAACGAGTTCAACGTGCCGTTGGATTCCAACGTGAAGATTGTTAAGGGTTAAGGACAGTTACAATTTAGACCTTTCGGGCTCTGAGGTCTTGAATCCAGAGCCCTTTTTATTTTTAGGCGCTGCGGCCCAGTTGCCTTTGTTTGTCTCTGTCGCTATCCTTCCGGATGTAAAGCAAACTGTTAGTTTGCGTTGGTGCCAAGCATCTCAACCTGAGTGCTAACTCACCGCCGCAAACTAACAGTTTGCTTTACACTCAAAAGATAGATCAGGTCTGGTATCGATTCAGATTCGTTCCCCAAGATGCGTAAAAGTAAATTCGTTAAGTTGAAACTCCGCGAAGCCGGCTTTATTAGCCGAGCGCTTTTGTCGAGTCGTCATCCCGTTCTGGCTCACTTGATTCCGATGCGGCGCTGCAATCTTGCTTGCGGCTATTGCAACGAGTATGACCACAACTCTTCACCGGTACCCGTTGAGGTTATTAAGAGTCGCCTGGATAAGCTCGCTTCCCTGGGAACGTCGATCGTAACCATCTCCGGCGGCGAGCCGATGATGCACCCGGAACTCGACGACATCATTCATCACATTCGCATGCGCGGAATGATCGCCGGTTTGATTTCGAATGGTTACTACTTTACGCCCGAACGCATCAAGCGGCTGAACAGAGCCGGTCTTGAGTACCTGCAAATCAGTATCGACAACGTTGAGCCGGATGAAGTTTCACGCAAGAGTTTGCGCGTACTCGACAAGAAGCTGCGCTACCTTTCCGAATACGCCGATTTTCATGTGAATATCAATTCGGTAATTGGCGGCGGAATCAAGAATCCGGAAGATGCGCTGTCGGTTGCGCGGCGCGCGGTCGAACTGAAGTTTTCCACCACGGTCGGCGTGATTCACGACAACGACGGCACCCTCAAACCGCTGTCGCCGAAAGAAAAAGATCTCTTCCAACAGGTGAAGAAGCTCGGCAACAAGGACCACGCACGGTTGAATTGGTTTCAGGACAGTATCGCCGAAGGCAAGCCTTACAACTGGCGCTGTCGCGCCGGCGCTCGCTACCTCTACATTTGCGAAGAGGGTCTGGTCCATTGGTGCTCGCAGCAACGCGGCTATCCCGGCATTCCGCTCGAGAAGTACACGATGGAAGACTTCGATCGTGAATACAACACCGAGAAATGGTGCGCGCCAACTTGCACTTTGCAGTGCGTGCATCAGGTGGGGATTCTGGACAACTGGCGCGATCCGCAACAGGCGCCCGGACTGACGAAGCCGGAAAGCTCACTGCAAGACACTATCCACGAAGTGCTGCGCGCTGAATAGACGCTGCTAATTCTCACAGGTTTGGAATGAGTACTTTAGTAAGCAATGAGGCTAAATCTCAACGAGCCTTTGTTCCCACAACGGCGTTGGCCAAGTCTGTCAATTTTGATGAAGACATGATGCACGTGCTCCTTACCGACGGGCGACGCATTAGCGTGCCGATAACCTGGTTTCCTTTATTACTCAAAGCCTCACCGGAACAACGAATGAAATTCGAAATTGGTGGCGGTGGAAGCTCGCTGCATTGGCCGGAACTCGATGAGGATCTGAGTGTGGTTGGTTTGATGGCCGGAGCGGACCGCCAAAGTTCTTAAAGCGCCGATTAGTTATTGTTCGCTAATGACCACCTAAGCGACAGTTTGATGCATATCCCCCGCAACCGTAAACAGCGTCACCGAACTTGAAAGCCCCAGGCCGGACAGTCTGCCGGCCATCACCACAATCATCTCGCCTTTTTCAACGGCGCCGCTTTCCAACAAAATTCTTTCGCCAATTTTCAGCATCTCTTCAGTCGAGTCAGCGTGAGGCATGATCAGCGACTCGACGCCCCAGATTAGCGCCAGCTCGTTTCTCACGTTTTCGGAATTGGTCAAAGCAACAATCCTTTGGCCGGGCCGCAACGCTGAAAGCCGCCGCGCCATCAACCCGGATTCAGTCAGGACGGCGGTGACTCGCGTGCCCATCTCTTCCGCCGCAAACGTTGCCGCCTCGGATAGCGCGCGGCTGACGCGGCCCGACTGTCTTCCGGCCCAATTTTTCATCTTGTCGGTCTCCAGCGCCTTGCCGGCTTCCGCCGATTCGATGATGCGGCACATGGTTTCAACTGCCGGCAGCGGATAGTCGCCGCTCGCGGTTTCATTCGAAAGCATCAGCGCGTCGGTGCCATCCCAAACTGCGTTGGCGACGTCCGAAGCTTCGGCACGCGTCGGCCGCGGACTGCTGACCATTGATTGCAGCATCTGCGTCGCAGTGATCACCATCTTGCCGGCGTTGACCGCCTTTTCAATGATCCGCTTTTGATAGACCGGCACCAGCTCGACGCTGGTCTCAACGCCGAGGTCGCCGCGCGCGACCATCACGGCATCGGCGGTGGCAATGATCTCGTCGAGATGGTCTATCGCTTCGGCTTTCTCAATCTTTGCAACCAGCGGCGCGCGCCCGCCCGCTTCCTGAATCAACGCCTTGGCGCGCGCGCAATCTTCGGCGCGACGAACAAATGACAACGCGATGTAGTCAACATTTTGCGAGACTGCCCACTTCAAATCCTCGAGATCTTTTTCAGTTAGCGAATCAATCGGCAAGGGAACTCCAGGCAGATTGATGCCTTTGCGCTCGCCAAGCACACCACCATTAATGACGCGGCAAACAACGTCGGTTTTTGTCTTGCTTTCAACCATCAGCGCAATTGCGCCGTCGTCAAGCAGAAGCCTGCTGCCGGATTCGACGACACGAGGAAGATCCGGATAGTTCGTCGCCACCTCTTTGTCGTCCCCGAGAATGTCACGTGTTGTCAGCGTAAACAGTTCATCCGTAATCAAGGTCACGGGCTTGCCGTCTTTGAGTTGGCGCGTGCGAATCTTTGGACCAGAGAGATCGACGAGTATTGCCAGTGGCTGCTTTAACTTTGCGGCGGCGGCGCGCGCACTTTTGATGTCCTCGGTCTGCTCTTCGCGCGTGCCATGCGACATGTTGATGCGCACGCCGTTCGCCCCGGCCTGAATCAAACTTTCGATTACGCTTTGCTGGCGGGACGCCGGTCCCAGCGTCGCCAGAATCTTTGCTTTTCTTACCGGTTTGTCCACATTGTCCTCACGATTACAGCGATATGATTAGTTCAAAATATTCCGGGAATTATGGCCGGCACCCGGCGCGCATACTCTTCAAACTGTGGCCCAAACGTTTCGCGCAGCAGCCGTTCTTCAATGCGCACGCGAATCCATGTGCCAATGGCGAAAACCACTATAGCCGCAACCAGAACGATCCAGTGACTGATGGCGAGGCCGGTGGCGATAAGCATGCCCAGCATGCCCGTGTAAATAGGATGTCGCACGCGCGCGTAGGGACCTTTGGTGGCCAGCTTATGGTCCTGGACCATGCGCGCCGTTATGCTCCACTCCTTGCCGAGCGTCTTCACCGCCGCCATGATTAGCAGTACCGATCCGATCGCTGCAACTATCGCAATCGTGGCAATGAGCACCTCCAACCATTGCCTGCCGGGAGCCAGCGGTGTAAAGGTGTGCCGACGAACTGACCACACAATCGCATAAGACAAGCCCTGAAGTGCAACTCCCACAATCGAACTACGGTCGCGCTTCCGATCCTGAGCATCTCGTGGTTGTTTGCGAAAAATGAAAATCCCGGCGAACGTGAACCAGCAAAGCATCACCACCACGAATACGAGCGGCGGAACAAGCGCGAGCGTGGTTTTCATGGTTCAGCAAGACTATCCGATCAGATTCCGCCCATCTCTACTTTTCCAATTGCGTCTGAATGGTTCTTTCAATTTCCGCTCCCGTGTCGCCTTCGTAGCCGATGAATCTTCTGATAAGTTCGCCGTCACGACCGAAGATGAATGTCTGCGGAATGGTTTGATCGTCGGAAAGAAACAGATCGGTCAAGGCTTTGTCGGGAAACCCCAGCGGGTATTGAATGTTCATCTCATGCGCAAATTCATTTACCTTGATGCGATCATCGGGGCCGCCGACGTTCAGTCCGACCACTTGAACGCCTTGTGGTCCATATTGCTGTTGCAGTCCGTTTAGCCGCGGTATGCTCTGCCGGCAAGGCTCGCACCAGGTCGCATAAAAATCAAGCACCAGCACTTTGCCTCGATAGTCGATTAAGCGCGAGCGCTGGCTGTTTGTGCCAACCCAGCCGATTTCTGCATGCGTAGACAACGGCGGCATGGGATAAGTTGTGTTGGCGGGGCCGGATGACGGCGGGGCAGGTTCTTTGTTCGCCACCGATTTTGCGCAGGCGCCGAGAAGCATCGCGACGGAAAGACATATCCCGAGCCGGATTAAACTGTAAAGCAAACTGTTAGTTTGCGTTGGTGCAAATCCTCTCAACTTGAGTGCTAACCCTCCATCGCAAACTAATAGTTTGCTTTACAGTGCGGTTATTCTACACGGCTCTGAAACGCGATTGGAATTTACTATTATCAGGCTACGACTTACGATTCACCTATGAACTTTTCGCAAACCGAACGCACCGCTCTTAAACGCCTGCCGATGCGCGGTGTTTACGATCGTCAAGTGGTCTATGCAATTCTCGACGAAGGTTTTGTTTGCCATGTAGGTTTCGTTTCGGATGGCAAGCCGGTTGTAATTCCTACCGGCTACGCGCGCGTTGACGACCGCCTTTTGATCCACGGTTCGGCGGCCAGCCGCATGCTGCGCACGTTGAAAACCGGGATTGACGTTTGCGTGACCGTAACTTTGCTTGATGGTTTGGTGCTGGCACGTTCCGCATTTAATCATTCTATGAACTACCGGTCAGTGGTCGTTTTTGGCACTGCAACCGCGATTGAAGCGGCGGATGAAAAACTAACGGCACTGCGCGCACTCTCGGAACATATGATTCCCGGGCGTTGGGATGAAGTGCGCCAGCCGACCGATAAAGAATTGAAAGCGACGACTGTATTGTCGCTGCCGCTCGAGGAAGTTTCCGCGAAAGTGCGCACTGGACCACCGCATGATGATGCTGAAGATTACGCGCTGGAGATTTGGGCAGGCGTCTTGCCGCTCAAGCTAGTGGCTGGCGATCCGGTTAACGATCCGGTTTTAAGAAAAGGACTTGAGCCGCCAGCGCATCTGTTGAAATATTCGCGCCAGTCGGAATAGCGCATCGATGTGGCACGGACTTTAGTCTGTGTCGGCTAAGGCGTCACAGACTAAAGTCTATGCCACTATTGTTGCCTGCAAACAAAAACAATTTCTGTCTGTGGATTGCCTTCGCCGCAATTTTCCCAGCGACGGCTTTATTACTGCACACCGAAGGCCGTTTGTGGCTCTGCGCTTGCGGAAAGTTGCTCCTATGGTCCGGCGGGGTTTGCAGCGCCAACAATTCCCAGCACTTTCTCGATCCTTACAGCTTCACACATTTGCTGCATGGGGTTTTGTTTTTTTGGTTGATTTACTGGTTGGCGCCAAAGTGGCAACTGACAACCCAGTTGCTGCTCGCAACTGCCATCGAAGCAGCATGGGAAGTTTTTGAGAATACAAATTTCATTATCGAACGCTATCGCACCGCCACCGCTGCGTTGGGCTACAACGGTGATACGGTCGTCAATTCATTCGGCGACATCCTCTGCTGTATTGCTGGATTTTTGATCGCGCAACGGCTCGGCCTGCGACGTTCGCTTATTTTGTTTGTCGCTTGTGAATTGATTCTGATTTTCTGGATTCACGATAGCCTGCTGCTCGAAATCCTCATGCTGATTACTCCCGTTCATGCAATCAAAGCCTGGCAAATGTGCTGAAAGCAGTGAACAGTGAACCGTGAACCGCAAACAGTGAAACATCCCTAACTGTGAGCCGTAACAGTTCACTGGAAGTCACGATTCACAATTCACCGTCCACGGTTTACGGTTCACTGTTTGCTGTTTACTGTTCGCTGTTCACAGTTTACGATTCACGACACGATGTCATCCGATGAATATTGCGGGAAGGTGCTTGATGAGAAGTACCGTCTGGAACGGCTGCTGGGCCAGGGCGGCATGGGCGCTGTCTACCTCGCCGTGCATCTCGGCACCGAGCGCTATGTCGCGCTCAAACTAATCACACCTCAGTTCATGCGCAATGAAGAGTTTGTGCAGCGCTTCAAACGCGAAGCGCGCGCCGCCGGTCGCCTGCGTCATCCGAACGTCGTTGATGTCACCGATTTCGGATTCGCGCGCGTGCGCGGTGAAAACGTTGCGTACCTGGTGATGGAATACCTCGACGGCTGCACACTCGGCGACGTCTTGAAAGAAGAAACGCGACTGCCGTTGGAATGGGTCGTGGACATTCTCGAGCAGGTCAGCTCGGCTGTGCACGAAGCGCATCAACAAGGCATCGTGCATCGCGATCTAAAACCGGAAAACATTTGGCTGGAACCAAATCGGCTCGGTGGCTATCGCGTCAAGGTGCTCGATTTTGGGATTGCCAAACTTGCCGAAGTTGATAACTCACCTGCGCCCGCAAAAAACTTAAGCGGCAAAATCATGGCCGTAACTGCACCGGCGGCAACTGAAGACTTGGAAATTGACACGCTGGTGTTCGCTTCTGAGAATCCTGACCTAACGCAAGCGAGATCAGCAGCCGCCACCTCCTCTCCAGCGAGCAATAACGACGACACGCGCATGTTCGGGTCATCCGCCACCGCCACTGACCTCGAGTCAGCGAGCACAGCTATTTTATCTCCAACGATCCAAAGCGCCGGTCCAGATCACCGTGCGAGCAATGCGACTGGCATGGTAGACGACGACCGGACACAAATATTCAACGGTGAAGGACGTCAAACCAGCGCGGGCCAACCAACCACCGCGGGCGGTAACGTAACGCGTGCGACTCAATTGACTCAGGTCGGTGCGATCATGGGTACGCCGATTTACATGTCGCCCGAGCAGTGCCGCGGAAAGACGCTCGACGCGCGTTCGGACATTTACAGTCTGGGCGTGATCGCTTATCAAATGCTCGCTGGTGAACCACCCTTCGCGGGACCCACCGACGCGGTGATGCGCGGCCATCGCGAGATGGCGCCGCCGCCTTTGCGCGACCGCGCGAAAAAAGTTCCTAAACGCGTTGCGCAAACCGTCGCAGCGGCGCTCGCCAAAGATCCCGCCGCGCGCCCGCAAACTGCGGCCGCCTTCGCTTCGGCATTACGCGCGCAGGCCGACGGTATCAGCGCGCTCTATCGCCGCGCGTTCGCACTCTACAGCGAATACTTTCCCAAGTTTCTAAAGATGTCGTTCCTGGCCCACTCGCCGGTCATCATTACGACCGTCGTGATGATCATCCTGCAATTGGCGCTCGATGCCCAACCCAAAGGCATAACGTTCGCTAAAGTTTGCCTGGTCGTATCTCTGGCGCTTGTCGCCTTAGTGCATATCGCCGGTTACTTCGTCGCCGCTTCAGCGATCGCGGGCATGACCGCAGTCATTGTTACTCAGTTACAGGCGGCGCCGCTGCGGCCGGTTGAACTACGAACAGCGTTTGGTGTTTTGAAGAAACGTTGGAAACCGTTTTTGAAAACTAGTTTGGGTGTGACGCTGCGCATCATTATCGGCACTGTGCTGCTGGTTATTCCCGGCGTCGTCATGCAATTGCGTTATGCGTTTTATGCGCCGGTGGTATTAGTGGAAGGCCTGGAGAAGAAAGCGGCGCGACAGCGATCTTATCAACTGGCGTCGAGATCGTGGCGCACCATGATCATTGTCTGGTTTTTGCAGTTTCTAATTCCGATTTCCGTCAGCTTGCTGATTGGCAACATACACATCGGCGCAAAGCAGGCTGCCGCGCCCACTCAGGGCTTCCACACGCAGGAAATTTATAAGCAGCTTGCCAGCCTGGTGAACATCGTGGTCGTGCCGCTCGTCGCGATCGTTTCGGCTTTGCTCTACTTGAAGATGCGGCAACTGGGCGGCGAAACTTTGAGCTCTGCACTTTCGCAAATTGAAGAAGTCGATAGCCGGCTAACGAATTGGCAACAACGCATGCGCACACGACTTTCAGTCAACACGCCACGGTCGACCGCGGCTGCAATCGGTCAACAGCAAACAGTAGACAGCAAAGAGTGAAGAGCAAGAGTATCCGCCGATTACGCAGAAAGCAGAAAGCAGAAAGCATTAAAAACAACATGCATAAGGCACTAACTTTAGGCAGAACACAGAATGCTAGAGCCGCGGCGGCTCCGCCGCATCCCGTGCGGAAAGGCTTTGCCTTTCCGTCAGCCTCCTAATTTTAAAGGCTGTGCCTTTGCCTGAAGTATAGCCTTAAAGGACCGAGCGAAGCGGTCTGCCCATTGTGTGTGCCGATGCCTTCTGCCTCTGCGTAATCGGGTAATCTGCGGATACTCTTGCTGTTTACTGTTTTTTGTTTTTTCCAGACACCAGTGTCGCGCTTCCCTACGCTGCACTTCACGATTCACGACTTAGATTCACGATTTACCTTTCCTCCGATTTGGCATCTTGATTGCTTAAACATCGCAGTCAGCATTTGCCAATAATGGGGAGGTCATCATCATGGACAATCGCGATTCCAAAAGTGACAGGGAAAGAATAGAAGAAAAGAATTGGGAACCAGCCGCAGCATCTGCAAAGGATGAAGTGAGAAACGACGAACGCTCACTCGACGTTGGCGAGTCGGGTCAGTTCGCGCCGGGCGGCTATTACAATCAACACGGTGTCAACGCTCCAGACCGTTCAGCTCTCGATCCGGACAACAAGAGCGACAAGTTCTGAAAGACAGTAGGCAGACGGCAGAAGCAGAAGGCAGTCGGCAGAAAGCAGCAGCAAACGCAGCAAGGCGAGCCGCTGCTTTCTGTTTTCTGCTTTCTGCTTTCTGTTTTCTGTTTTCTGTTTTCTGCTACTGCCTTCTGCCTTCTGCCTACTGCCTTCCGCCTTCTGCCTACTGCCTTCTGCTTTTTTTGGACTGCGGCGGCTAGACGCCGCTTTCGATTCTGGGAAGCCGCTACCTCCCGCGAAGATCCTAATCATGCAACAGCAAAGTCGGAGGCGCAGCCTCAAATAAAAGTCCCGCTGATCGGTAAGCCATAGGCTTACCGCAAGGAAAGCGGCAGAGCCGCTCCTTCTGCATTCTGCTTTCTGCCGTCTGCCGTCTGCCTTCTACTTTCTGCCTTCTGCCTACTGCCTACTGCCTTCTGCCTAGTGCTTTCCGTTCTGCGTAATCTGCGTACTCTGCGGATAGTCTCTCCTAAAGAACAATAACGAACTTACTTCACCCAACCGCGTACCCATAGACAGGACAAATGATCTATGAGCAATGCTCCGTGCAGAACCACCAGAGACTCAGCAATCTCAACGAAGATCTATCTCGGACTAATTGCGTTCATGGTTGCCGTGAAGGTCGTCTTCCTACTCTTCCCCACCGTCTTCCCGGGCGCAGATCAAGAGGGCGCTTTTTCCTGGACCACGATCCTTGCAATTGCAGTGATGGGGTTTATCGGCCTCCTCCTTTCGCGCAGAACGGGCTTTCCTGAAATTTGGGACAGCAATGTTTCGAATCGCCAGAGGTTCCTGATTCCCGCTGCCATTGGAATCGTGTACGGTCTGGTCACGATAATCATTGATTTACGAAATCCCTCACCAGTTCATCTCAAGCTGCCGCTTTCCATTCCCTTCTATACCTATGGCGCTTTGCTTCTGGAAATAATGTTGCGCTTGTTTACGATCCCGCTGCTGGTCTGGCTTTTCTCTAACTTGATTCTAAGAGGCAGATGGCAAACGAAAGTGTTTTGGCTGGCCGCTATTATTGCAGCGCTGTATGAACCGCTTCCTCATATGAGAGAACAACTGAACGGCGTTTCCGGTGTTGCCGTTTTCTTCGTCTTCATCAAGTGGGCCATCGAGCCGCTCTTCCTGGCGAACGTGCTTACCGGCTGGCTCTTTAGAAAGTATGGCTTCCTCGCGGCGTTTATCATGCGCCTTTCGTTCTATCTGGTCTGGCACATTATCTACGGAGGCCTAATCTCAACCGCCCGATAAAGTGCATTGCACTGGCTTCGAACCTCTGACTTCTGCCATTTACGATTCACGATTTACGATTAACCGCTCCTGGCTGTTTGCTGTTTACTGTTTGCTATTTGCTTTTCTATTCACGATTTACGATTCACAATTCACGGCTTTTGGGAGCCGAGCTCGATTCGCCGCGGACTTCTATTACCCATCGTCTGTTCACCTACCCTGCGGCAATTTTGGCGACTGCAATGGTCAGCATGTATCATAAGCGCGAATCCCGTTCTTCTATTTGGCTATCACTGTTCTCACTTGAATGCCCCGTATCTTCGACAACATCGACAAGCAGCTTCTCCCGGCGCTGCGTGAAACGCTCGAAGTGGCGGACCGCGCGGATTTCTGCGTTGGCTACTTCAATCTTCGCGGCTGGAAGCAAATCGATTCCTTCGTCGAACGCTGGCCGGGAGGCGAAGGTAAATGCTGCCGATTGCTTGTTGGTATGCAAAGCTCGCCAGACGAAGAGTTGCGAGCGGCGCTAAGCGTTATTCATCACGAAACGGATCCAGACAATCAAACGGTTATTCGACTCCGCAAAAAGCTGGCTGAGAAATTTCGCGAACAACTTACCTTGGGGGTTCCCACCGACGAAGACGAGAGAGGTCTTCGCCGGCTAGCTCACCAAATCAAGGACAAGAAAGTCGTAGTCAAACTTTTCCTGCGACATCAACTACACGCAAAGCTCTATCTTTTGTTTCGGCCAGACCCGGTGAATCCGGCTGTAGGGTTTGTCGGCAGTAGCAATCTTACATTTGCGGGCCTTGCGCGACAGGGTGAGCTGAATGTAGATGTTATGGATCACGACGCGTGTGAAAAGCTTGCGAAGTGGTTCGAAGACCGCTGGGACGACAAGTGGTGTATCGATATCTCGGAAGAATTGGTTCAGATCATACAAGAGAGCTGGGCCCGTGAAGAACTAATTCCACCTCATCACATCTACGTAAAGATGGCCTATCACCTCTCGCAGGAAGCTCGCGTTGGCTTAAACGAATTCAAGATTCCTCGCGACTTTGGAAACAAGCTCTTCGAGTTCCAAACCGCGGCGGTCAAGATTGCTGCACACCATTTGAATAAGCGTGGCGGCGTCTTGATTGGTGATGTCGTCGGACTCGGCAAGACACTAATGGCTACTGCAGTTGCGCGCATCTTCGAAGATGACCACGGTTTGGAGACTTTGATCATTTGCCCAAAGAACCTTGTCCCAATGTGGGAAGACTACCGCGAGCAATACCGGATTCACGGCAAGGTGCTTTCGATTACGCGCGTAACGCGCGATCTTGCCGACCTCAGGCGCTATCGTCTGGTGCTGATCGATGAAAGCCATAACTTGCGTAACCGTGAAGGCAGACGCTTCCGGGCCATCCAGGACTACATTCAGAAAAACGAGAGTAAATGCATCCTGCTTTCCGCAACGCCTTACAACAAGACGTACACCGACCTTTCAAATCAGCTTCGGCTATTCATACCGGAGGACAAGGATCTGGGCATACGGCCGGAGCGCTTGCTTAGGGAATTAGGTGAGACTGAATTCCTGCGGCGGCATCAGGCTCCTATCCGTTCGTTGACGGCGTTTGATCACAGCAACTATGCAGACGATTGGCGGGAGTTGATGCGCCTTTACCTCGTGCGGCGCACGCGCAGCTTTATTCAAAATAATTATGCCGTGCCTGACGCTGAAACCGGACGCAAGTTTCTTACGTTCGAAGACGGCTCGCGCTCTTACTTTCCTTCGCGTGTTCCCAAGACGTTGAAGTTCAAAATCGAGGACAACAATCAGAACGATCAATATGCAAAACTCTATGCACCTGACGTGGTCGATATTGTCGGCAAACTAAAACTTCCTCGTTACGGCTTAGGGAACTATGAAAATAGAACTCCTAATCAGCCGCCGACTCAAACCGAAGCCAGGACGTTGCAGGATCTCTCACGGGCTGGCAAGCGACTTATCGGCTACTGCCGCACTAATCTTTTCAAGCGCCTTGAAAGTAGCGGACAGGCCTTCATTCAATCAGTGGAACGCCACATCCTACGCAATCATGTTTTTCTTCATGCCATCGAGAATGGTTTACCGCTGCCAATCGGTTCGCAGGGTGCTGAGATGCTCGATGTTCGCTTCGTCGACGAAGACGCCGAAGCTGTTATAGGCAGTCCCGAATTGTTTGATGAGGAGGGTAATGGCGAAGAAGGAACCATTTCACTCACCCTCAGACTTCGAACTGATGATGATTTTCGTGCGCGAGCTGCGGTTCTATACAGCGAATACGCCTCCCAATACAAACGGCGCTTCAAGTGGCTGAACTCGGCGCTATTCACAAACATGTTGGCGAAGCATCTCAATGAAGACGCTACAGCGCTACTCAAAGTCTTGCACAAGTCAGGCGAGTGGGATTCAAATCGCGATGCGAAGCTTCAAGCGCTGATAGAGTTATTATCTAACCAACACCCGGCTGAAAAACTCCTTGTCTTCAGCCAATTCGCCGATACGGTGCGGTATTTGGACGCCCAACTGAAAGCACGCGGTGTGGCAAGACTAGCGGGGGCCACCGGCGATTCTGCCAATCCAACAGCACTGGCTTGGAGATTCAGCCCGGTCAGCAATGACAAACGGGCGTCCGTTAGTCCGGAGAGTGAACTTCGTGTTCTGCTCGCAACCGACATTCTTAGCGAAGGGCAAAACTTGCAGGACTGTGCCATTGTCGTTAACTACGATCTGCCATGGGCCATTATCCGGTTAATTCAACGCGCCGGGCGCGTCGATCGTATCGGCCAACAAGCCGAAAGCATTCTTTGCTACTCATTTCTTCCTGCTGAAGGAGTGGACCGCATTATCAATTTACGTTCACGCGTTCGCCAGCGATTGCGCGAGAATGCGGAAGTGGTCGGTACTGACGAAGCCTTTTTCGAAGACGATCATAATGATCAGGCTGTTGTCGATCTCTACAACGAGAATGCCGGCATTCTGGACGGCGAAGCCGACACCGAAGTCGACCTTGCTTCCTACGCTTATCAGATTTGGAAGAATGCAACTGAAGCGGATAAAGAACTGCTAAAGACTATTCCGGAAATGCCGCCAGTGGTTTATTCAACCAAAGAGCATCAACCAACTGAGGGTGCGCCGGAAGGCGCTCTGGTTTATCTTCGCACCGCTGAAGGTAACGATGCGTTGGCATGGATCGACCGCGAAGGTAACAGCGTAACGGAGTCTCAGTTTGAAATCCTCAAAGCCGCGGCCTGCTCTCCAGGTACAGAAGCCTTATCGCGCCAAGAAAAGCACCACGAGCTGGTGCAAAAAGCTGTTCAAATAATCAGCGAGGAAGAGAAGTCTGTTGGCGGTCAACTTGGCCGACCGTCGGGCGCCCGCTTCAAAACGTATGAACGCCTTAAACGTTATGCGGAAGATGTCAAAGGAATGCTCTTCGAATCTCAGGAATTATTAAAGGCCATTGACGACATTTATCGCTACCCTCTGCGATCCACAGCTACTGATACTCTCAACCGCCAACTTCGCAGCGGTGTCTCTGATCAGACACTCGCAGAACTCGTTGTCGCCCTGCGCGACGAGGATCGACTCTGCGCGGTTGAGCACGAAGCGGAAACCGACGAGCCGCGCATCATCTGCTCATTGGGATTAAGAACAAATTAACAAGAGAGTGTTATGCCTAAGCTTGACGTCCAAAAGGCGCGCGACCTGCTTCAAAACTTCGACTTCGCTCGTTTGTTTACCGAAGAGCTTGGATGGTTACAGTCAGTTGCGCCGAAGCCGACTTCATTTGAACTTAAAGAAGATTTGTTTCAGCGAAAACAAATCGCACAACTCTCCGGCGTCGCTGTTCTCGAATTAACGTCATCCGACGGCAAGATTCCTGACGGAAAAACGCTCGCCGCAATTCACAAAGAAATATCGAAGCTTCATCACGAAAACCTTCTGATCTTCGTCGATGCGCAAAGGACTCAGAGTCTTTGGTACTGGGTCAAACGCGAAGACGGTAAGCTTCGCCCGCGCGAACATCCCTATTTCAAAGGTCAACCCGGCGACCTCTTTCTTAGCAAACTCAGCTCGATGGTCTTTGACATAAGCGAGTTTGACGAAGCCGGCAATGTTTCTGTGGTGAATGTTGCCAAACGCCTCAAAGATGCGCTCGACGTTCAGCGTGTAACCAAGAAGTTCTTCGGTGAATACGACAATGAGCGGCTCGCTTTTCTCGATTTGATTAACGGCATAGCCGACGAGCGTGAGCGTCGCTGGTACGCGTCAGTGCTTCTGAACCGGCTGATGTTCATCTACTTCCTTCAGCGCAAAGGATTCATTGATGACGGTAACCACGCGTACTTACACGCGAAACTGGAAGAATGCCAAAAACAGTTCGGAAGGGACCAGTACTATGAAAAGTTTCTCAAGTCTCTCTTCTTCAAGGGCTTTGCCGTCCCGGAAGGAGCGCGTAGGGTCGACGTAAAGAAACTGCTAGGCAAGGTGAAGTATCTAAACGGCGGTTTATTCCTGGAGCATCGCATCGAACGCGACAACCCGGAGATTCGTATTCCTGACAAAGCATTCGAAAACTTGCTGAAACTTTTTCAGTCTTACTCGTGGAATCTCAACGACACGCCAGGCGGTGAGGATAACGAGATCAACCCGGACGTGCTCGGCTACATATTTGAAAAGTACATCAACCAGAAGGCATTCGGAGCTTATTACACCCGGCCGGAAATCACGGAATACCTTTGCGAGCAAACCATCTACAAACTGATCTTGGAGAAGATCAATTCACCGGGCATTGAGGGGCTAATGAAGCCTCGCTCATTTCACTCAATGTCGGAGCTCTTGCTCAACCTCGATACGCAAATATGTCGGGAATTGTTGAATGATATTCTGCCCACACTGAGTTTACTTGACCCGGCGTGTGGCTCGGGCGCGTTCCTGGTGGCGGCGATGAAGACGTTGGTAAATATCTATGCCGCTGTGATCGGCAAGATTCAGTTCCTGAACGACCGCAATCTCTCTGAATGGTTGCGTCGGGTGCAGAAGGAACATCCATCGGTCGCGTACTTCATCAAGAAGCGCATTATCACCGACAACCTATATGGTGTGGACATCATGGATGAAGCGACCGAGATCGCGCGCCTGCGTCTTTTCCTCGCGCTTGTTGCGTCCGCGGAAAATGTGGACCAACTTGAGCCCTTGCCAAACATCGACTTCAACATTCTGAAAGGCAACTCACTCATCGGTCTGATGCACGTCGATGATAAAGACTTTGACGCCCGTCAATCCCAAGGCCACCTTTTCAGAAAGAGTTACCGCGAACTACTTGCCGAGAAGAACCGGCTAGTCGATCTGTATCGGCATACCGGAAGTTATACCGACGATTTGCGTGCAATGCGCGATGATATTGAAACAAAGAAAAACGAAGCGATCGCCACGCTCGACGAGATTCTGCTGACTGAGTTTCAAAAATTGGGAGTCAAGTTTGACCAGGCGACTTGGGATGAAACTAGAAATCGAGAGGGCCGCTCAACGAAGCGCCCGTTAACGATCAAAGACATCGAAGCGCTCCAACCCTTTCACTGGGGGTATGAATTCGACGAAATTATCAATCGCCGTGGAGGATTTGACGCCATCATTGCGAACCCGCCGTGGGAAGTTTTTCAAACCGATGAGAAGGAGTTCTTTCAAGAATTTGTTCCGACGATTCACAAGAACAAGCTTCGTATTGAACAATGGAAGAAACAACAGGCAACATTGATGAAGGATGCCGGTTTGCGAAAATCGTGGCTCAGCTACGCTAGCTTGTTTCCGCATGTGTCGATGTTTTTCAAAGCAGCGCCTCAATACAAGAACCAACTCTCCCTGGTCAATGGAAAGAGCGTCGGTTCCAAGATAAATCTTTATAGCTATTTTACTGAGCAATGCTTCAACTTGGTGCGCAGTGGCGGGGAATGTGGAATCGTACTTCCGTCGGGAATCTACACGGACTTGGGTACTAAGCAACTCAGAGAAATGCTGTTTACGAGAAGCAGAATCACTAGCCTGTTCGGTTTTGAGAATCGGAAAGAGATCTTTGAGAACGTTGATAGCCGCTTCAAGTTCGTTGTACTGACATTTCGTAAGGGGGACCTGACGACAATCTTCCCCGCTGCGTTCATGCGGCATAACGTTGAAGAGTTGGATACTTTTCCGAAGGATGGGGCATTACACCTAGCGGTTGAACTCGTTCGTCGACTCTCTCCTGATTCATTGTCCATAATGGAATTCAAAAACGAAGTGGAGGTCCGCATCGCTGAAAAGATGTCTCTTGTCCCACTGTTGAGAGAGAGATTAGAGCAATCTTGGAATGTAATCCTATGCTCCGAATTCAACATGACGACGGACAGCAGGTTGTTTAAAAACTCTGCTAGGGTTGGCTCGCTACCGCTCTACGAAGGCAAAATGATTCATCAGTTTAGGCAAGATTTGAGTCCGCCTCGCTATTGGGTAGGTGAAAAGAACGCCAGAAAAGCACTGATTAACCGAGGCGACAAAGACAAAGATCAACTACTGGAATACCAGCAATACCGATTAGCTTTTCGTGACGTGGCGCGGAATACGGACAATCGCACAATGATCGCTACAGTCCTTCCTCCTGATACTTTTGCTGGCAACACGCTTGTGTTGTCGGAACCGTTTGCTAAACAAGGGGAACTGCTCATTTTAGTCGCAATGCTCAATAGCTTCGCTTGTGACTTTATCGTCCGGAGGAAAGTCACCGCGCATTGCAACATTTTCTCAGTCTATCAGCTTCCGGTTCCGCGTCTCACGGATCGCGATGCGGAGTTTGCGCCGATTGTTGAGCGCGCGGCTAGACTCATTTGTACTACATCGGATTTCGACAACCTCGCGCGCGAAGTCGGTTTAAGAGATCACCGCGATGGCATCACTGATCCGGCCAAACGCGCGAAGCTACGTGCTGAACTCGACGGTATTATAGGGCACCTCTACGGCCTTACCGAAAAAGAATTTGCTTACATCTTGACGACCTTCCCGCTCGTTGAGCAATCAGTCAAAGACGCGGCCCTCGAAGCCTATCGCGAGTTAGCGCCCAAACCCGGCGACCAGGAGATCGCCGCACTAATTGCCAAAGGCGAGAGTAACACGCTTGAGTTCAAAGCTACGGCACGTTGGGACGTCAAACAGAACATCCAAAACAAAGCTATGGAAGATGTGGTCGTCAAAAGCATCGCAGCTTTTCTTAATACAGATGGCGGCAACTTACTCATCGGTGTAGACGATGAGCGGAACGTGACGGGACTCGATCACGACTACAAACTCTTCGGAAAAAAGGACAAGCGGGACGCATACGAAAACTTTCTTACAGGCTTGCTTCTTAATAACTTTGGCAAAGACATTTCCGCTCTTATCTCAATAAGCATTCACGAACTAGCCGGCAAAGACGTGGCGAGAGTATTAACCAAGCCTTCGCCCAAACCGATCTTCGTCAAAGAAGGCAACTACGAACATCTGTACATCCGGGCAAACAACTCGACTCGCCTTCTCTCAACCCGAGAAGCCATCGACTACTGCAAAATGCACTGGCCGAAGTAGAGTCGGGATCAAAAGTGCCTTGAGGGAACTTACTTAGGAGACCACCAATGCAGATTTATGTTTTCAGTTCTAACAACCTCACGAATATTTGGGCGGGTGTGGGTGCTGGAATGTGGGCAGTGTCTTTGAAGCTTGCTAAGAATAAAGGGACAATTACGAAGTCACAACGAATGCAGATAGGCTCGGTCGGTGTTCTTTACTGCTCTGAAACCGAAGAATTTACGACGCCATTTCTCGTCAAATCTTTACCAGACACTAAGAAAGAGATCTCACACGTGTGGGATAAGAATTGGGGGTTGCCGTTCAAGATTGCGCCGCTGGGTTCGCCAATCAAAAGACTATCGAAAAACGTGGTAGCAAAGGAGCTTCCATCAGTAACCTCCTCGGGTAAGAATTGGAACAAAATCCTATACGTACAACCGAACTTTTCATTTCAACCCTCCACGATTTCAACCGAAGACTGGGCATTCATATATGCCTCGCTTTGTGATTAAAACCCTACAAATGACCACGCCACGTTATCGCCTTTACATCGATGAGTCTGGCGATCATACCTACAAGAAGATTGAAGAGGTAAGTCATCGCTATCTTGCGCTACTTGGTGTTTGGTTTCGGCAAGGAGATGACTACCTGGCATTTGCCGACGATCTTGAGAAGTTTAAGACGGATCTCTTTGGTCGCAGACCGGATAGCCCGGTTGTCTTACATCGTAGCGATATCATCAACCGCAAGGGCGCATTCGGCGTTCTCTGCGACCCTAACAAACGGGACAGTTTTGACAATGGACTGCTGGAGGTCATTGATCGCGCCCGCTTCAAAATGATTTGTGTTGTATTGGACAAGAAAGCCCATCAGGATCGCTATGTCGATCCTTTTCACCCTTATCACTATTGTATAGCTGCCATGCTTGAGCGGTATGCAGGGTGGCTGGTTTACAAGAACGTTGTTGGTGATGTTATGGCGGAGTCCCGCGGTGGCGAGGAGGATTTGCAACTCAAAGAGGCTTATCGCCGAACTTATGAGAGTGGTACGCTGCATTTCGGACGCGATAAGTTTCAAGCCGCATTGACCAGCAAAGACATCAAGGTGCAACCAAAGAAAGCGAACATCGCCGGACTGCAATTGGCGGATGTGCTTGCCTATCCGGTGAAACAAACCATTCTCGTGAGAAAGGGCTTAATTCCCGATCCCGGAGACGTCTTCGGTAAGCAGGTTTACGAAGTAGGGCGAAAGAAATTCAATTGTCAGGAATGGACCGGTGAGGTAGAAGGCTATGGATATAAGTGCTTATAAATGAAAAAGACTCCTTTCGGAGCCCTCCTCACGCCAGCCCTTACGGGCCGTCCACCTGCGGAAATCCGCATTGATGACAGAGTACTACGAGTTCAGGCGTCTCGTCAAAATCGGGCGGTTTGCAATCATATGAAAAGCTTTCCTATGGTGTTTACTTCGTCCTGCCGCCATTCAGGAATAGAAATTCAGACCTCAAACGAATTAGACGTTAGGTAGCGGGGAAGGTCGACTGTCGCGGGTCGGCGATTTTTTTGGTGGGCGGGGTGGGGCTCGCGCCGGCGCGGTAGCGCGCGATTTCAAGATTCCAGATTTCAGATTCAAGATAAAAAGCGTAAGTCGTTAATCGTAAATCGGAACAAGCGGTAAACGGCAAACAGCAAGAGCCGTGAATCGTAAATCGTGAGCGCCTTGGACCAAAGCGGCGTCAAGTGCACCCCAGCGCGGCTGCCGCGCCGGGGATCCCGCTCGCCGCCGCACTCCAAAAAAGGCATGAGTCGTAGTAAGGTTGTTAAGAAATGCGGCAGAAAGTTGTTCAAATTGTTGGGCTGGTGGTGACGGTGGTTTACGCCTTGGGGATTGTCTGGCTGTATGCGACTGAGCCGCGCAGCTTCAGAGAGGTGGCGACTGGAGCGCAGGTGGCGGCCGGGACTTACCAGGTGGACCAGGCGAAGTTTGCTGCGGCGCTCGCGCTCTTTCGCCGTGAGCAATTTCGCGCCGCACGCGACGAGTGGCAAAGCGCTGACCCGGCGCAAAGTGATCCGACGACGCAGTTCTATCTTGCCTACGCTTTCTATCGCGAGGGTTGGGGGCGCGTCTACTACGATCAGGATCTGTTCAAGCAGGGTTTGGCAGCGGTCAATCGGGCGATTGCGCTCGCGCCCGGACCGCTGACGGTTGCGGATGAAAATTTGCAGATGCATACGGCGGCGGAGTTGAAGACGGAGCTGGAACAAGGGACAGAGCGCGGCTGGGGTGATGTTAATCCGCTGAAGGTGATGCGGCAGCGGAAGTGACCGCGGAGGGCACCAGGAGGCAGCGGCAGACGGCAGGAGCAGGCGGCAGGCAGTTAAGCGCGAACTTTGCACAATTCGTAAAAAGGCACCGTCGACGCATGTTGGTTTGGAAGAACTTCACATCGTTATTATTTGACAGAATTTACAAGATGAACAGGATTGTAAGAAAGGACCAAAACGAAAGATCATGCTGGTTCTGACTGCCAACGGCTGCCGACTGCCGCTGCCGACTGCCGCTGCCGACTGCCGCTGCCGACTGCTGCTGCCGACTGCTGCTGCTGAGTTGAGTCATCGACGCATGTTGGTTTGGAAGAACTTCACATTGTTATTATTTGACAGAATTTACAAGATGAACAGGATTGTAAGAAAGGACCAAAACGAAAGATCATGCTGGTTTTGACTGCCAACGGCTGCCGACTGCCGCTGCCGACTGCCGCTGCCGACTGCCGCTGCCTACTGCTGCTGCCGAGTTCAGTCATGACTGAGGAATTAAGAACAACGCCCGGCGACGACCTGACGACTGCTGATCGGCAAGGGATGGTTGCGGTTAATAACGGGTCGAGGAATCGGGCGCTCGTTAGCTATTGGGCGTTGCCATTCATTTTCCTGACGGTGGCGCTATTGGGCGGGCTGCGTTTAGGCTCGGAAGATCACGCGTTCATCTTTTTGCCACCGCCGCTGATTACGTTGGTTCTCGCCGTGCTGCTGATGCTGCTGTTTGTGCGCGGTGGCCTGATTGAATTGCGATTGTGGATAGCCGGCAATCATCCGCCGCTTGCTAACGTGAGTCACATCTGGATATTGCTCACGCTTTTTTTCGCGTCCGCCCAGGCGTTCAATTCGGTTTTGCCGGAGCGTGGTTTATTACATTGGCTCTTCTCATTCTTCTTTCTCTGGACGCTTTGGAACAATCAGTTTTCATCTTTTGATGCGCGGCGTTTGTTGCGCAGCCTGGCGGTATTGTTTGGCACTGCATTCTTTCTGAAGCATCTGTTGCTGGCCAGTCTTTATGCGCCGGATGGCGGTTGGCTCAAGCGCGCGGCCGGATTGCTCGCGCAAGGCGTTACGCTTGGCGCACTCGACACGCCGGCGTTTGCACCCGCCACGGGCTACATTTCTTTCTTCACGCTGGGACTCTACATCGCGGGGTTGATGCTGTTGGGCCAGTTAACAGTAAACAGCAGACAGCAAACAGCAAGCAGTGTTGAGTAATTATCCAAGTCATCCGCTGCTTTAGGATCAAGAGCGGGGGGCATGCCCCCTTCCCGACCCCGAGCTGTTCCAACTTGAATTGTTGCTCTCGCCAGCATGCTGTCTGCCTACCGCCCTGCCGCTGTCTACTGCCTACCACCATCTGCCGCTGCCTACTGCCGCTGCCTACTGCCGCTGCCGTCTGCCGTCCGCTGTTCTGCTTTCTTTCACGTCACGACAAACTGTTTGTAGTGGTTGAAGCGCTCGAGGATGTTGGTGACGTAGTTGACGGGTTCGAGGCCGCGGCAGAAGCCAAACTTTACCACTTCATCGCTTGAATATTGTTGAGTCGATTCCTGCAGCAGCCAGTAAGAGACGTCTTCCCACACACGCGGATTGCCGCCGTACTTTTCAGTTAACCGTTGCGCATCTTCGACATGACCGGCGCCGGCGTTATACGAAGCAAGGATAAACTTCAAACGTTCGTTATCGTCAGGGACGCGGCTGGTCCAATAGGTTTGCAGCCATTTCAGAAACTTCACCGCCCCTTGCACATTGTCCGACGGATCGAGCGCGTTAGTTACACCAAACTGCCGAGCCGTTGCCGGCATCAGTTGCAGCAAGCCGGTGGCGCCGGCCCAGGAATGCGCCGCGGGTTTGAAGCGAGATTCCTGATAGGCCTGCGATGCCAGCAGACGCCAGTCCCAACCAAGATCAGCGGCGTACTGTTTGATCAAAGGATCATACTCGCTGAGTTTGCCGGTGGTTGAAGTTAAGTATTCGCTGGTGACGCGCTCGAGATAGCGGCGGCGATCGATGAAATATTTTTGGTAGAGACCGTCGAACAGTGGTCCATCCTTCTTTTCTTCAATCCATTGGTTCAGTGCACTCATCAACTCCAGTGAGTTTTTTCTCAGTGCCCAGGAGACGCCGCGATTCTGCCCGAGGATGGGGCGCACTTTCAGGTTCTTGAATTCCGCCTCTTTAAGCTCCGCCAGGTTCTTTGGCATCACCGTGAATTGAACTTCGCCGCGCGCGACTTCTTGTGCCAGCGTTTCATCCTGAATCTTCGCGCCCATCTCGACCACATGAATGTCTCCGGAAATTTCGTCGGACAACTCGATTAGAGTTTCGTGATACGCAGATTTTTCCGGAAGACTTACAGTCCGTCCCGCCAATTGCGTTGGCTTAGTCACCAACCGCGCCTGAATATCCACTTCCGCCGATGGGTCAGCAGGCCCCGGCGCGAGGGCTTTCTGCGTGCCTTCGCCGGCGGCCGACGGAGGTTGATCCTGTTGCACTAACACCGGCTCGGTGCGGTAAAGCGCGCGAGTGAAAGCGACCGGCGATTGGTCCTCGAGCGCGACCGTAGGGCCGACAGGAGGAGTAAGGCGTGCGGCAGCAATGTCACCCTCGCCGCTGTTGAGCAAAGGAAAGAGGCTGTTTGGATCTGTGACCACCACCATCTTCAGCGTGACACCGAGGTCTTTGGCAAACGCACCCAGCAATTCGTATTCGTAGCCGGCCGGTTCGCCCTGATAGACGAAGTAGGTGGTGGAATTGTAAGGAGCGAGCACCACGAGATAGCCGCGCTGGCGAATCTGGGCCAGGTCAAGACTGACCGGCGCAACCAGCGGCAGATTCGATCGCCGATCAATCTGATCGATGGCTTCCAGCGAGGGAGGCAAAGAAGACCGGCGCTTACAGGATGGAGAAAAGGAAATAAGCAGAGCGACAAGAATGAGTGGGACCAGCTTGCTTTGTAGCTTCATATAAAAGTAAACAAGAAAAGTCATCTGCAGATTACGCAGATTACGCCGAAGAAATAAGTTAAAGCCCAGCACTAAGGGCAGGAGAAGGGATATGACGAATATTTTCTTGGAGGGAACGATGAAGCTTTTATGCCAAAAGGGCTGTGAAGTCAATAGAGATGGCAAACAGTGAATGGGAGCGTTCGTAAATCGTGAATCGCAAATCGTGAATTGTTTTGTCAGTAGCCCGACCCGTGGGGGTACCGGGTGGGTGATCTCGTTCGAAGGACCAAAGCGGCGTCCAGTGCACCCCAGCACGGCTGCCGTGCCGGGGACCCCGCTCGCCGCCGCACTCCAAAATAAATCGTGAATCGGTCTTGTCAGTACTGTCTGCGGTAGCCGGTGGGTGATCTCGATTGAAAGACGAGAGCGACGGGCGAGCCGCCCTTCCCGACCACGAGACACCTGATCTTGAGTGGTACTCAACGGCGGCTTTGAGTAATATCTTGGCCCAAAAGACAGAAAGTCAGAAGTCAGAAGTCAGAGGTCAGAGGTCAGAGGTCGGAAGACAAAACGCAGAAGGCAGTATGCACTAGGCAGAAAGCGGAAGATAAGGAAGGTGGAAGGCGAGAGCAGAAAAAGATGACTACTAATACCGAAATGATGAAGGGTGAAAAAATGACCGGCGCTGAGATCGTCGAACTGTGCCGGCGACACACGCTGTTTGAATGGTCTGCGCAAGCCGCAGTCGATCCCATTCCCGTTGCGCGCGCTAAGGGTATCTACTTCTGGACGCCCGAAGGCAAGCGTTTCATCGACTTCAACAGCCAATTGATGTGCGTGAACATCGGGCACGGCGACGAGCGCGTGGTGCGCGCGATTCAGGAACAAGCGGCGGTGCTTCCTTATGCGAATCCCTTCATGGCCACCGAAGTGCGCGCGCGCCTAAGTGTGAAGCTCGCTGAGATCACGCCCGGCGACATCGATTGTTTTTTCTTCACCAACGGCGGCGCCGAAGCCAACGAGAACGCGATCCGCATCGCGCGCATGTTCAGCGGTCGTCATAAAATTGGCGCGCGCTATCGCTCTTACCACGGCGGCACCGCCGGCGCGCTGACACTGACTGGCGATCCGCGCCGCTGGGCCGCCGAACCCGGCATCCCGGGCGTGTTTCGCATTCCTGACTTTTATCATGGCATTCAAAAAGGATCGGAGACGACTGAAGAAGTGCTGGCGCGCACGGAAGAGATTCTTGAGCTCGAAGGCGCGAAGACCGTCGCGGCAATAATTGTAGAACCTGTTGTTGGTACGAACGGAATTCTTATTCCGCCCGACGGTTACATGCAGGGGTTAAGAGCGCTGTGCGACAAGTACGGCATCCTGTTGATTGCCGATGAAGTGATGGCCGGGTTTGGCCGCACCGGCAAATGGTTCTCAGTGGACCACTGGAAAGTTGTGCCTGATCTAATTTCGATGGCCAAGGGACTGACCAGCGCGTACGTGCAACTCGGTGCGGTGGGCATGCGGCGCCAGATCGCCGATCACTTTGAGAAGAATGTTTTCTACGGCGGGCTTACTTATAACAGTCACCCGCTGGCTTGTGCGGCCGCGCTGGCAACGATCGCGGTGTATGAAGAAGACAAGCTGATTGAGAACGCTCGGCGTATGGGTGAAGTTATGCGCGGCATGCTCGAAGATCTGCAGAACCGTCATCCGTCGGTTGGCGCGACGCGCAACATTGGGTTGTTTGGAATTGTAGAAGTGGTGCGTAACCGCGAGACGCGCGAACCGATGGCGCCTTTCAACGGCAGTTCGCCTGAGATGCAGGAGCTGGGCAAGTTCTTTCGTCAGGAAGGTCTTTATACTTTCGTGCGCTGGAATACATTCTTCACGAATCCGCCGCTGTGCATCACTGAAACTGAACTGCGTGAGGCGTTCGCGATCATTGATAAAGGACTGGAGATTACCGATCGCGCGGTTTCTTAGCCGCGGATTTTCGCGGATAAGCGCGGGTCAGAAAAGAAATTAAACGAGAAGGCGGGAAGAATCCGCAGATTGCACGGATTACACAGAATGTAAATCTAGGGCGGTGAACCGTGCACCGAAGTATGAACTGTAAAAAGCAAACAGTGAACAGTACCCAGCACTCATCCCTCATCCCTTATCATTCATCATTCATCATTTATTCTGTTTACGCTTCACGATTTACGATTTACGACTGACGACTTAAACGGCTTGGTCAGTATTCGTCCGGTCTTTTTTAGAAACGATCCAAAGCGCGAATCCTTTTTTGCACTCTCCCGTGTGTTCACACCGAGAGCTTTTCTGTAAGCGTTTACCGCTACGCCCTGGTCGGACAACCTCGGTATTGATTTCAGCGTAGGTAATGGCTTCAAACGTGGGAGCGGTTTCAGCCCCGGCAATGCCGGAAACGCAGTCTCGCGTTTCAAGTTTCGAGTTTCGGGTTCGGTGGACGAACGGGATGCGTCGAGTTTCGTTTCTCGAGTTTCCGATTTCTCATTAGTCACGGGCGTATTCGACACGATGGGTGACATCGTGGAAATTTCGCGTCTCGCCTTCTGAGTTTCGATCGTGTTTTTCGCGGTTTGCGGTTTTGTTTGGAACACACGTGAGATCGCATAAAAAGCCATGAAGGAAACAACCGCGAGCACTGCGACGGCCGCGATTTGTGATGCCAATTTGCTGCGGTTGGACCATCCACGCAGCTGCGCGATTGAAGCCGCCGGTTGCTGCACAGAGTCGGCAGTAGGCGGGAGCAATCGGCAGGATAAGAGTAATTGCTGCTGTTCAGCGCTCCCTGTTACTCCCTCTTCTGCTCCTGCTGTCTGCCGACTGCCCCTGCCTTCCGCCGGCGATTTTGATATAGGCCCTCGCCGCTCCAGTTCTGTCCGCGCCTGTAGTGCGTTGTTTGGGAAGGCGTGTTCCAGCGTTGGTTCGTAGACGAGTTGCCCCCCATCCATGTCGCAGCGTTCCTGGTCGTCTTCATAAATAAACTCGCATTGTGAACACAGCTTCATCACGTCCCTCCGAGATCGGATTTTAGGTTGGGGCACGAAACGGTGATCGCTGTTGACCAGGTGCGGTGAGATCCGTTGCTTACAGATTACTCGGATGGCGACGCGGAGTAAATAACCAAATGAAAAGCGCAGAATTCAGACGGGATATGAGTGAAAACAGGGGCCGCCAAACACCTCGCTCTTCGCGCCGCAACCAACAAGCCGCCGCAGCTAACCAGCCTCGAAATCGAACGGTTCGGGATCGAAGAATGGATCTGGTTCGAGCGGTTCGCCGCGGGCAATCCGTTGCTCACGTTCTGCCCACTTGCGATTGAACTCTCTATTGAATTCTTCGCGGCGGCGGTTTTCGACTTCCCACTCTTGTCGTGTCTTGAACGATGAGAATGCAAAGTCATCATCCATGTTGCAGCCATCGAGATGCCAAAAACCTACGCCCATTCCCAGCGGGCTGGTCTCGTCGCCGAACATCTGGCAAGCGGGACAATCCTCATCAATGATCATATCGCGCGGACGCAGCGCCTGCGGCAGACGCTTGCGCTCATTGTCGATGAGGATGGCGGGAATTCGTCCGTCGAGATCCGGTTGCGGACTTTCGAGCCACTCGGTTTCAATCTGTTCAAGCGTCGCAAGTATTTCGTTTACGCTCTCGGCGTTGCGCACGTCGGCGGTTGACTGCAAGTCGAAAAGGCTCTGAAGCAAGTGGCGCACAAGATCGTAGTAAAGAATCCACTCGTGCATGCCAAAACCTGCGAAGCGATAAGCAAAAGAATCTTTCGATAAACAGGGTGGCCCCTCATTTTGCAAACTCCATTGCAGCGAACGCGTGTGTAAATCAAACTCGATGAAGTCCTGTTGCGCGAGCAGCACATCGCGCGGTGACTCGCCGCGCAGATCGGCACGCGGGGTCAGCAGCCAACGTGCGTGAATGGCGCTTATCTCACTTGCTAATGGTTCGTCAGCTGCCTCGTTGTTATCTGTCTCCACGTCGGCAGGCGAGATTAATGTCGTTCGCCTTTCGACGGGCAGCGAAAAGTAAGCGTTGACAATAAACTCCAGCAGAGGACGGCCAAATAAAATGGGGCGAAGGTCGCAGGCAGGTTTGACCGCGCGCTCACGAATGCGCCGTTCGCGCGACCAGCGATAGGCGTCAACCGAATTAACGAACAACCAGTCGTCCGGAACGCGATACAAAATGGGAATGTCGGTCAGCGCCTGCCCGTCGTGAAAAAACACTTCCCCCTCTGGGCCAGGTTGCGAATACAAAGAATCAATGGCGACGATGCGGGCCGCCAGATCGATCACCACAATGCCGGCATCCCAGGGCTCGGCATCGAGCGCCGCGGCCAGACTATGAACGGGTTCGGGATTGTCGGGCGCCAGGCCAAAGTTGGTCGAACTCGTGTTTGTCGGAAGATAAATTGAAGAGAACCAGGCGAAGTGATTCTCTGCATCGCGCAGTTTGTGATAACGCGCGAGCGCCACTTCCAATTCAGCAATCGTTTCTGGTTCGGCCGACAGCGCGGCCACACAAGCATCAACGAATGAACCGTGAATTGTGCCGTGAAGAACTCGTTCGGCGTCGACAAGGTTGAGTTTGACTTCGCTCATGGGCGGGGCCTTTCGTTTAGAAGTTGAGAGTTGACGGTAACGAATTCAGTTGAAAGTTCGAACAAACGTTGATTGAAAATGCCGCTTCCCAGGTAGAACGAACGTCCCGGATGACTTGCCAATCTCCCAATCGCTTTCTTCGCCTTTTCAGCGCTTTGGTCGAAATCCAATCGGCTTGATCTTCACTGGTGGCGGAGTCATAAGTTCACGAATCGCCTCGAAGACAATCTTGAACTGGTGATCGTATTTCTTTTCGAGTTCGTTAAGTGTTCGGGCCAATTCATCATTCGCGGCGAATATCTGGCGCAAACGCACGAATGCGCGAACAACTTCCACACTTGCGGCAATTGCGGTTTTACTAGCTAAGACATTAGCCGCCATAAGTGCACCATGTTCGGTAAATGCCAGAGGCCGATACTTCAAATGCTGCCCTCGCTTTAAGGTCGCAAATTGCGACCTTAAACGTTGAGTGGAACTGGCCTCCTCAATCGTGAGTTGAAACATGAAGTCTTCAGGAAATCGCTCGCGGTTCCGTTTTACTTGTTCGTTCAAACGCTTGGTCGGGACACCGTACAGTTTCGCGAGTTCAGCATCAAGAATGACCCTCTCGCCGCGAATGCGAAGAATCGCCTGTTCAACTCGCTCAACGGGAATCGCTGCTAATGATTTATTCATGAGAAGCTTTTGGGAGATCACAATTGCTCGACGGAATTTTTCGCCTGGCAGCCGTTGCCGTGATTTCTGGTTCTCTTAAGCCGAGCGGTATTGAACGGTTTTGATATTGCAAAATGCAACATCAAGAGAGCAAGAGGCAGCCTCTCAGGATCTAAACTCCAGGGTGACGGGCAAAACCTAATTCTGCACAGACTTTGGCCGTCGTCTAGAGCGAACGTGAGGTGCTGCGTTTTCAGTTTATGAAAGAGTTCATGCAGCGAGTCGGAAACCACCGGCGATTCTCGAGTAAACTTTGCTAATCTATTGGACACAGTTGTTGATGGATTTGAGAATGGATCACCACAAAGGTAAACATGATGAGCGAAGATAATCTCCAGAAGTTATTGGGAAACATCGATATTTACCTTTTTGACCAACTCTTGAAGGGCCGCTTTGCTCCTGGGATGCGCGTGCTGGATGCCGGTTGTGGATCGGGTCGGAATCTGGTTCATTTTCTTCGCAACGGCTATGAGGTCTTCGCTGTCGATCAGTCGGAAGAGGCAATACTCGAGGTCCGCAAGCTGGCTTCTGTTCTCGCTCCACATTTGCCGCCGAACAATTTTCGCGTTGAGCCGGTAGAACGAATGTCCTTTGGACGAGAAGCAAACAGCAGGCAGCACGCTGTAAACGGCAAGTCAATATCAGATAACCCCAACCAGACGAAAAAGTTTGGCGGTGGCTTTGATTGGGTGTTGAGTAGCGCGGTACTGCATTTTGCGCGCGACGAAGATCAGTGGCAGGCGATGGTCAATGAGATGTGGCGAGTTCTCAGGCCTGGCGGAATTTTCTTCGCCCGCCTTGCATCAACAATCGGCATGGAAGCTAACGTCAAGCTGCTCGGCGGGCGACGTTATCATCTTCCTGACGGTTCAGATCGTTTCTTGGTTGACGAAGCGATGTTGAAAAACGTGACCGCCGCCCTCGGGGGAGAGTTTATCGAGCCAATTAAGACGACGCTGGTCGAGAACTTGCGCGCGATGACGACCTGGGTGGTGAGAAAATAGTGCTGAGTGGATACGAGATCGGCCGTCAAATTTTTGCGACCTTTCGATGTTGCGTTAGCCGCAAATTATGAATAACACTTCGCCATCGGCACGACTTCGTCCACCGCGACGGCTACTCAAAAAATTGCTCTTGGTCTTTGCTGGGCTGGCTATTGCTCTGTTACTCGCTGAGGGCGCTCTGCGTGTTTTGGGTTTCTCACACTTCATTCCGTACATTGTCGATAAAGACGTAGGCTTCTCGCTCAGACCTAACGCCGAAGGCTGGTGGCGCAAGGAAGGATTGACTTACGTCAGAATAAATAGCCAAGGCTTGCGGGACCGCGAGCACACGATCGCCAAGCCCCGCGACACCATACGAATCGCGGTGTTGGGAGATTCTTTTGCCGAGGCCTTTCAGGTCCCGATGGAGAAAACATTTTGGACAGTGATGGAGCAGAAGCTTCAGGCGTGCGTCGCGTCTTCTGAGACGAGCGCGACTGTGGCCGCCAGGAAGATCGAAGTTTTGAATTTCGGTGTTTCCGGTTTCTCAACCGCTCGGGAATTAATCCTCTTGCGACAACGCGTCTGGCAATACGACCCGGACTTAGTCTTGCTTCTGGTCACGACCCGCAATGACGTCCGCGACAATTCTCGCGCGCTCGATCCATACGCCAGCTCAGCCTTGCCATACTTTGTTTACCGCGAAGGCTCACTACACCTGGACGACTCTCGCCTTCAAGCGCGAAATAGCTCTCTTAGTTTTAGGGTACAACAATCCCTTGCCGGCCGAGCTCTGAATCAGTTGCGATTTCACTCTCGGCTGGTGGGGTTGCTCGATGCTGTGCGCGAAATGTATCAGTGGCGCAACACACCTACAGTCAAGCATGCCAGTTCCAGCGGTGAGCCGGGTTTGGATGACGAGGTCTTTAGGGCGCCGGCCAATTCCGATTGGGTTGAAGCGTGGACTGTGACTGAGAAATTAGTTCTGCAGATGCGTGATGAAGTCCGCGCCAGGAGCGCGAAATTTCTGGTGGTCACCGGAAGCACGGGCATTCAAGTTAGTCCGGATGCTTCGCTCCGTGCGGCATATACGAAGCAATTGGGAGTAGACAATCTTTTTTATCCTGACATGCGTTTCAAAGCGCTTGGCGACCGTGAGGGTTTCGAAGTCATAACTCTGGCTCCGCTGCTGCTTGAATACGCGACTCGGAATCAAGTCGTTCTACACGGATCCGGAGAGACGCAGGGAAAGGGCCATTGGAATGAGAGTGGCCATCGCGTTGTTGGCGAACTCATCGCGCAGAAACTTTGCCAGCCGGGCTGGCTGCAGACAAATCGCTGACAGATTTTAAATGCGACTTTATCGATGAAAGCGTTCGGCGCCAACGAGGGACTGGGGGCCGGGGCCAAATGTCTACGGAACTGGAGATATGGACCTGAATGTAATTGCGCGGCGCGCGCTGTGTTGTGATTGCCGAAACGGAATGATGCGAGCGACTGCTACAGGGAAAAGCAATCATTAGATTGTGACGCGGCGTGATCCGCGTGACTGCAGGATAAGGCGACCGGCGCTGTTGGTCGTCATGCAGGTATAGTTCGCCGCCTTTCATCGCGTTTTCAGTATGGTCGCACATGTAAATCAGCATTGACATCAGCCGGCGCGCATGGTCCAGGTGTATGGGACGATCGTAACCCTGCCGCCCCTGATGGATATCCATGCGGACCCAAAGCTCGTGAGGTGCATGTTCAACCTTGCGCAATTTTGCTCGCTCTTTGTCAACGCGGTCTTCACGGTAAGGTACGTAGCAAGCCTGAGCCAGCTTAAGCTTGCAACCTTCTCGTTCCCAGACGTCTGCGAATTGTTCGCGGCTCCAATTAATAAAAAGCTGGCTATGAAAAGTATTAAATAACGATTGCCAGGCCGACTGAGTCGCGAGCAGTTGTCGATATTCTTTGTCGCCCCAGTAAAGTGAAAATCCAGTGGGCCCGGTTTTTGGCGGACAAGTTGGAAATGTTTTCGACAGTTGCGCGTAGAGTTGAGAATCGATGAACTCGGGGTGAACTATGTGCGCAAATGGTTTGTCGCTCAGCGGGCGCGGAGAGAGGTCACAGGCGGGGTACGAAGGCGACAACACTGTGTTTGTCATGGATTGCTTTAACAAGTTCAATCTTCTCCAGGCAAAGTCTCTTTACTGCAAGTTCGTTTTCTCAAATGCCAGGCTCAGATGCGTTGACTGCTCGGAAGGCGGCGAAACAAATTCTGCAGGCAGGTCTTTGGCCAAGGCGCTTTCAAATAGATCTTCATAACGCACTATCACGGACTGAATAGGAAAATTCTGCGTCACCCGCAATCGCGCAAGTCTGCCCAAAGCCCTCCGGTCCGCCGGTTTCAACTCAATCATTTCTTTCCAGCCGGCAGCTAAAGCGCTCGCGTCACGCGGCGGAATCACTTTTCCAGTTGCTCCAACAATCCACATTGCATCACCGACGTCGGTTACGACGCACGGAACTGCGCAAGCCATTGCTTCACCAATGACATTCGGACAACTTTCGCCGTAGGCGGAGGACAGTGAACAGATGTCGAGGGCAGCTGCCAGCCGCGCCGTGTCATGGCGTTCTCCCAGCAGGTGCGTTCGACCGCCGAGGCGCAGTTCATCGATCGAGTTACATAGCCTTTGGTTCGTATGAGCAACGTCCTTCCCGATGAGGACAAAATGCGTCGTGGGGTGAGTTCTTGAAATCAAGGCGGCAGCTTTTAGAAAGTTATGATGATCCTTCATCGGGTGATACCTTCCGGTTAGGCCAATAAGAAAGGCATCCTGTGTTATTCCCAACTCGTCGCGCACCGACAAGCGCGCCGCCGCCGATGGCAGGAACTCGTTGACATCGATACCGTTTGGAATCACGCAACTATTCTCTACGCGATAACCCAAAGGTTCGTGTTGTGATTGCGCGGCATGGGAAACATAAATAATCTTTGCCGGCAGTCTGGATAAAACGCCGCACATTTTGATCACTGCCGCAGTCAGTTTTTTCTCATTAGCCAGCGAGCTTATTGAATAATGAATGCTCCACAAGACGGGAGCGCGGTGACGGGAAAAAATTTTCGCGAGCTCGGCCGCCAGACAGCTGTGATACATCCAGCCGAGAATCAAGTCAGGCTTAATGCGTCGAATCAGCCTGATCAAACGCCACAGACCGAGTGGTGTCGGCCGGCCTGCTTTCATTCCTACTGTATGGACCCGAATCCCCAAAGCTTCAATGCGTTCGCGTAACGCGCCCTGATCGATTAATGAAATCACCAGCGGCTCAAAGCGGTCGCGGTCGGTTTGCACCAGTAGCTTGTACAGCATCATCTCAGCGCCGCCGATAGAGAGATCGCTGATGATGTACATCACTTTGATTAGATTGGTTCTGGCTGAGGGAGGGAATGTCTTCCGATCGTCGTGGTAACTTTCTTGAACGAGTTTGCGAGCACGGAGCAACGAAAAAGGAGTCATTAAGTGTGCGCCCTCTGCGTGAATTGGTCAGTGGTCCTTGAAGACCGATATGCACGAAATAAAATCAAAGGCCAGGGGGCGAACCACTTGCAGGCCATGCGTTCGGATTCAACGATAATTTAACACAGCTCTTTGGAAAGAATGGTAAACAATTTTGACAGATAGACGCTCGCAGGACACGGCGATGCTAACAATTCATGGCTTCACGAATAAGAGCGATGGCTGCTTTTTTCATCCGATCCCTTCTCGCAATCGCGGCTTGCCACGCCTCTAAACGGCTCTCATCTAATAACTTCTTCGCTTGTTCATGCAAATGCGTTTTGCTGCGAGTTGCTGAAGGCCCGACCGACCATGCGTCGAGTTGATAAGTGTTAAGAAAACCACGAGTGCGTTCATCTATGTCCAGTAGCAAAAAAGGAATTCCCAGCGAGAAAGCTACGACTGCCGTATGCAGGCGGCCGGATATCACCGCCCGCGACTTGGCCAACAACTGAAAATATTCCTCGGGAGCCTCTGGACAAATTACTGCACCAGGCAGCAAACCGCCGAATAACTCGCGGGCCAACGGTAAATCGGCAGGGTCGTTACATGTAAGCAGCACCTGATGTCCTTTTTCAATCAGGTTTTTTGTGAGTTCGACCAGGGCGAAGAACATTGGCCGTCCCCGCGCCCGAACCTTCCAAAACTGTCGTTTACTAGTCCAAACCCGTCGTGGAGGAATCGTCACCAACACTGGGCCATCGTGTTTTATTTGCAGCGGGCAATCAAAAACGAACGTTGCCGGATCGCCCATCAGTCTTGCTTTTGTCACACCTAACTGCTGTAGCCAATCAACCGTGGTCACATCCCTAACGCCAGACAAACTCGCATAGTCGTTAAGCAATTTGATTTCACGCTTTGCGCGCGCCGACGGTTTATGGAGAGACGAGTTAAAGTTCGAACCCGTGCCAATTCCAAGCAGAAACAACGGGACGCGAAGACTCTTAAGCGCGGCAGGATCAAGATGAACGCCCCACGGCCAGCCTAAGCTTCCTTCGTACAAGTTCGATCCCCCGACAATGATCAAATCAGCTTCGGCATTCGCGCGTTCGACGGCTGACTGAGTTAGACCATATTCACTTTTCTCTTGCCCACGGCTGTTCACGTCAAAAAGTTTGAAGGTCACATCAGGGACGATCGTGGCGAACATTGCAGCGATGCCTCTCTGTACAAAGTGATCGCCAATGTTGTGAGTGCGGGGATAAAAGTGATGGATCAGCATTGGGGTTTCACACGCCTGGTGCAGAGCCAGTAGCGGCCGCCTGGCTGTCGCGTAGTTTCTTCCATACCAACAGGCTAAAACAGAGACGAAGAATTGCGGCCTCGGCCAACTGAACAGACGCCATGATCAACGCAGTTAGTTTCCCGGCTACCACCAAACCAAGCACGACAAGCGCGCTAAGCAAGAGAGCGACGTTGTGCCACTCAAGCAAATCCAAACTGATCGCAAGCGGACGAAATACCAAAAACACAAGCAAGAGCCATGCTGCAAAGATCAGACAATAAAAAACGGGCAACGCCGCCGCATATTGTATTGCGAAGAAATGCAGGATTAATAAATGCCCCGTCAGGAGGGCAATCAACAACAATATCCCGCCGATCAAAATTGACAACCGGACAAATTGCTTTACGAACTGGCGCAGCTCGTTAAGTTTTAGCCTGGCCATTAGGTTGCCGATCTCGGGAGTGATTGCGGTTTGCATATTCGTTTGCAATAGCGCCAGTGGCGCTGTCAGTTGTTTTGCCAGCCCATACAAAGCAACTTGCGTCGGCGAAGAAAAGATTCCCAACAGGAAAACATCTCCAGGATCGATGGCAAATTTTAGGTACCCCGAGAGGTTGCTGTTGAAGAGACAACGGAGCAGCTGAGGGCGAAAGTGCGCCGCAATCTTCGTGTTCTTCCGCGCTTCAACAGCGGCGAGGGACGGGCGCACCAGGCGTAGGGCTTGCACGAACGGAGGAATAGTTTGGACCAGTATGCCAATCGCAAATACGGCGACGACAACCCTGAGATCGTAACTTCCCACGTTTGTTTTAGCGAAATAAATCAGGAGAAGTCCGAATGTGAGCAAACTGCCAATAACCTGTGGGACCACGATCGCAGAAAAGCGATCATGAATTCTGAGGATAGGTTGATAAATTCCGCTGAACGCTGAAATCAAAATGGTGCATCCGTAAATATTGAAAAGAGAGGAAAGTTCCGGATTGTGGTATAGGCGCCCCGCCACCCAGGGCGACAACCAGAGCACGACAACATAAGTGAGCAAGCCTGAAGCGAGACAAATCGCCAGACAAAACTGTAACAGTCTCTTTAGAGCCAGTGCCTCCTGTTGCTCCTTCAGCGACTGGAAAAAGCGATACATAACGTCGCTGACACGCACTCCGAAGAACGAATCGAGAAACATGAAGAGATTTAGGACGATGAGAAGAAGTCCATAGTCTTCGATCTTAAGAAACCTGGTAAGCAAGACCGTCTGTCCTAACTTAGTGACGACGGAAAAGCCTGAACCAAGAACACTAATCGACACATTGCGTCTTAAGCGCAGCCAAATCGACTTGTCTGCGTCGTCGACTTCCAGGTGTTGTGTGTCTTGGTTCAACAAAAGAGTTGTGGGCGGAACTAAGTTGATCGCACTAAAGGCTCGCTGACCGGATAGGATTTTCGGCTTTTCATGAACTGGTCGAGGAAGTATTCAATGGCGGAGGCGGCTGGAATGATTAACAGGATCAAGTACAGATAGCGCAGCCGATAGAGTGTCCCAACGTTCACCACCACGAAGCCGAGCGCCGTTATTCCCGCGGCCGCAATTGAAAACAGCAACCAGACAGAAAGATTTCGGCGTCTTCGCCAAACTTCGACAACTGCCAGAAATTCAATCGCGTACATGATTAATGTTTCCAGACCGGCCAGGATTCTGCCCAATAAACCAACGCTGCTGCCGGTTTCAAACCACATGTTAGGAAATGGCGCAAACAAACCTATCGCGACGGCGCGCGGCAGATAGCGAATGAGATCCGCAGTGCTCGTCAATTTCACGTAAGAATCGATATTCGATCCTGCGTTGTTGTACTTCTCGGCAAATCTCTCACGCACAATTCCAATCTTTGCCGGCACCTGCCACCAGCTAACACGAGCTTTTGGCTTCAAGTTCGAGGGCTTGCTTCCGGCTTCCTCAATACGTGGATGGTCCGCGCCGCGATAGACCGGGAGCCAGAGCAGCGCGGCAACCATTAAGATTGTTAGTAAGGCTATGCCCGCCAGATTTGCCGGCCATGCGCGCCTTAATTGAAACTGCCGAATGAGAAGCATAAGCCCTCCCAGTAATACGGTTGCGATTAGCAGCGGGGCAAGATCAAATCGCTCCTTGAAGAGCCCGGCTGCCAGCAACGCTCCCAACGCGCCGCGCAATAGTGACATGGACCACGAACCGGGTCGCAGCAGCAACTGCACCATGATGAAGATCAGCGCCAGCATTCCTGCAATGAACAGCGGATCCTTCAGCAACTGCGTGGTGTGAAGCGAAAACGTAGGCCAAAGGGCGACCACGCCCGCAGCAATGAGTGCAGCGCGAACTGACCCGAAAATCTGGTGACTAAGTTTATAAACAAAGACGAGAATTCCAAGATAGCAAAATAGATTCAGAGGCTCGGCGCTCAGTATGTTGAAGCCCAGGATTGAGCCAAGGGAAGCAAAGCAGATCGAATAGAGTTTGACGTGGAATGGATAAGCGGCACTGGACCATTCATGAAACTTACGGCTCGAAAGCATTTCTGCCAGCGTCGCCGCATCCTGGCGGTAACCGACGCCGTCGTTGGCGAACGATACTGCGGTGCCGTTTGCGTCAAAAGTAGCCGGCATGGATGCCTGTTTTCCGATGCCGAAGATCAACGCTGTCAGCGCCAGGTGCAAAATCGCCGCCGCGATAAGCAACTGTAAGGGATTCGACCAAAAGCCTCTGCCTTTGTATTTTCGTTCTCGGAACGCCGTTCGCTTCATACCCATTTTTCGGCGACCTTTCCGAGGTGGAACATAGTTAGCGCGGATCGGTAAAACGAGAGGTTATGGAGTTGAATGAAACTAATGCGGGACGGACAACAAGATTGCCTGTCCTACTTGCCTTCTGTTTTACCTGCTGCCTACGGCCTTCTGTTTTTTTGGAATGAGCGGCAGCAGTTGACCGTCCTCAAGAGCGCGGCCGTCCTCGATGCTATGCGTATCCACAACAAACTGCGTGCGCCGCGTAACTTGCGACAGCATTCTTTTGATCGTTTTGTCGTCGAGTCTTGCAACGTCGACTCCCGACGACACAAGTTCAGCACGCAAACGCGCCGGGCGATTCAGGCCATGATCATAAACGTCCGGATAAATGTGCAGCACGCCACCTTCGACCACGAGCGTGTCGTAATTGATATCAACCGGCAGTGGTTCATCTAGTTTTGCGTAGAGTGTCTTAAAGCTGTGCTTCGCCGCTTCAATCCGTTTCGCTGAAATGGGCACCGCACGCGCCGTAATTATCTTTTCCGAGAGATCGTAAAGCTCTGAACGCAGTACGCGGACACATCCGTGGGAAACCAGATTACCAACGTCGTTTGCGCCGGCCGCCTGATGAATTAGATAGCTGTTACCGAGCGGAATTTTGATTTTGCCAAGCGGGTTGCGCGGGTCGCTGGCCTTTATTACTTCGCCGGGCCGTACTCCTTTGTGACTGCTAACCCAATCACTGTCAGGCGGGATCCAGGCCGGGTTCCAAATTACTTCGGTCGCCTCACGCTCGCCGATGTAGATCGGATACTCCTTCATGCCGACGCCGACGTAGTAAGACTTTACTTCTTTGCCGTTCTGCCAAAGCGTCAAGCGAAAGGAAGGGACATTCAAAGTCAGGCGAATGTCGGGCTGGTTCGGTTCGAAGTCTGCCGTTTCAATATGTCCGCCGGTCAGTTTGTCCGAACGTTCTGACTCAGAGCGATCAGCCGCAGTCTGCGCGCGCGCGTTGGACCAACCTGGTAACAAGAATAGCGAAAAGAAAAAAGCGGCGCTGGCGCGAAGTAAATTCGACCTGTTTGGTTTTTGTTTGCACATAGTTCGGTTTGCAAAATGTCCTGAAGCGATCAGGACAGTCTTATCAAGCAACTGAATTTTTTCGGGGGATGGGGTGAACCTAGCTTACGGGAGTGGGCGGCAAACTGGCAATCGTTAAGCCTGAAACCAGTCCGCGATAGCGGACGACCGATAATAGCCCTGCGATTTATCGCTGGGAGCCCTGCGAACATGAGTTTAAAGTCCGTGTAACGGACGGTTGAAAAGATCTAGCTCCTCATCCTTCAGCCGTCCGCTTGTATGTTAACCCCATGCAAGTTAGAAAGTGTCTATTGCCCGTGCCAATCGCTTGCTTGTAGAAGAGATTGGCCCGAGGTGCAGCAGATCGTTGTCCGCAAGGTTGCTTAGAGCCCGACGTGAAGCTTTGATCGTTGCACCTCGTTTTCCATAAACCCGAACAGTTGCTTGGGCCTTAGAGCCCGCATTTTCCGCAAGCCCGGGAAAGGAGAACCGATTTCATGTTCCAGAAAAAGTGTAAAGCCTTCATCGGCATCGACGTTTCCAAACAACTGCTGGAAGTGGCCGCTCACGAGAGCGACTATCAGTTCAGTTGTGCTAATAAAGCGAGCGCCTTTGGTGAATTGATCGTCGAACTCATCGCCTTACGGCCGGCACTGATCGTGCTGGAAGCAACCGGTGGCTTGGAAATACCAGTCACCGCCGCCTTGCATGCCGCTGGCTTGCCGGTGGTAGTAATTAACCCTCGGCAAGTGCGCGACTTTGCCAAAGCGCTGGGACAGTTGGCTAAAACCGATCGGCTTGACGCGCGCGTACTGGCCCACTTTGCCGCCGCTATCAAGCCACCATTGCGCCCGATTAAGTCGACGGGTGAGCTGGAGTTAGACGCTTTGGTCGGCCGTCGTGGCCAACTCGTCGAGATGCTCACCGCCGAGAAGAATCGGCGTGGTTCAGCGGTCACCGACACCGTGCGCAAAGAAATCAAAGAACACATTGACTGGCTCCAGGAGCGCATCGCAGAACTCGATGAGCAACTCAAGGCGCTTCTGAAAAGTTCATCACTCTGGCAAGGCAAAGATGACGTTCTCCAAAGTGTTCCAGGCATTGGTCCAGTGGTTTCTTTTTCCATGCTCGCTGATTTGCCTGAGCTAGGCACGCTTAATCGTCAACAGATCAGCAAACTCGTCGGCGTGGCGCCACTCAATTGCGACAGCGGGCAACAACGCGGTACCCGGCACATCTACGGTGGCCGCGCTCGAGTTCGCAGCATGCTCTACATGGCAGCTCTGACGGCCACGCGTTACAACCCAGTTATCAAAGATTTCTACCAGCGTCTTCTGGCGAAGAATAAACCATTCAAAGTAGCTATCACTGCCTGCATGCGCAAACTGCTCGCCATCATCAACGTCATGGTCCGTGATGGCGCATGCTGGAAAACTAAGGATGAGGCAGTTTTAGCTTGACATCGAACACAGTTGCTTCACGGACTCCGTTTCACTTTCGCCTCCTATCCCAGCAGTGAACTGCTGGGCTACTGTCTTTCGTCCGCTAACGCGGACTGAGTTGGAATAACCGCCGGCGTCGACGAATACAGACACCGCTCGGACCCGGTCGCTACCGCTTCCGGTTCTGTGTTCGTCGACCCACAACAATAATCTCAGCCCAGCAAAAGAAAAAGCCTCGCGCGCGCGAGGCTTCGTCTTGCATTCGCGACAGAAGCCGCGATTACATATTGTGGTTGCCGTTCGCTTTGTGCATGTCATGTCGGCGATGCCGACGATGGCGACGCCATTGTCCACGACGATGGCGCCGGCCGCGCATGCTCATGTTGTCGTGCCGTTCCATGGTGGTACTGCTGTTCGAGTTTTGTGCGGACGCCGATTCAATTGCCAGCCCGCCCAAACCGATTGTCGCCATTAGCGCCAGGACGAAGAAAAATCTTTTCATATTTTTGCTCCTCAAGAATGAAGTCATAGGTGTCGGGGGAATAGCGGCAATTTATTCTTAACTCGAATCGAAGTCAACGGTTTTGATGGACGCCGGGGTCAGTTTGAAATTTCGAAGGTGGCTGTGATTAGCTGCTTTTATTGAGAGAGCGAGTGGTGAACGCGAAGCGATCTCATTAGCACCGCGGCTTTAGCCCGGTGAATACAAACCGGAATGACAAGGAACCGTTTCTAACGGTTTTTGTTAGCAGGTGAAGCAGGAGAAACCGTTGGAAACGGTTCAAGAATCATTTGTGGTACTAGATCACCGGGCTGAAGCCACGGTGCTAATGAGATCGCTTCGCGTTTACCTCGTCCCCAGTTCCAATAACCGAGTTGGTACAAGTAAACGAGTCGCTGCGATTGGCTGCGATTAGTTGTGCACCGACGGCTTCGTCCAACGCATCAAGCAGCGCGTCTTCAGTCTGCTCGCCGGATGCCGACTGCAACTCGGCAAAAGTGAATGCCTTGCCCAGCACCGCTCCGGCGCGCAGGACTTCGTTGGCTTCGGGACTGACGCGATCGAGTCGACTGCCAATCGCTTCTTTCATGCTTTGCGGAATGACCAATTGGTCGAGGTCGCAGCGTTGCCAGCGGTTTTCACCGCCACTTCGCGGTGCAACTCGAGGTCGGTGGCGCGATAAACGATGCCCATGCCGCCGGCGGCCGATTTCACTGTCGAGGCGATACCGCTCACGCAATATCGACCCCGGCACGATCGCACTGTTGACGATTGCGTCGCGGCTGAGAATGCGCGTGGCCTGCGAATCGTCGTTCATTTATTCACCGAAATTCCAGAGGTGACATAGACTTTAGGAAGCTTTGAAAAGTACATGAAAAAGTTTGCCCTGAGCCCGCGGAGCGCGGCGATAGCATAAAGCCTGGGGTGAAGCGAAGCGCAACCCCAGGATCGCTTAGGGGAAAAAGTAAGAGCCCACGAAGTGGCCGACAGCTGTACGAAAAGTAAATCGCCAGGGTTTGCTCTATCGCACGCTTCGCGCGCTTGGAATTTTTAATTATCTTCGTCCTGGGGTTCCGCTCCGCTCCACCCCAGGCTTTATGCTTCCACCCGCTACGCGGGTTTTGGAAACGCCTAGCCGCATTGACTTGATCAGAGGTTCCTTTAGTCTGTGCTTCCGTAACAGGACACAGACTAAAGTCTATGCCACGAGCACAGACTGAAAGTCTATGCCACTTTCGTCAGGTACTTTTCCTGGAGCACCGCTGTGTGATGCGAGACGTGTCCGGCGAGGATGTAGGCGAGCGCTCGCACGGTAACTCGATTGCCGCTCGCAATCCCGCTGCGCGACCACCCATCCTCAGGCAAGTTCCGGAAGAAAGTCAGCGTGCTTTCGCGAACGGCGCGGAAGTCCTCGATGTGGCTCGCCCACGAATAATCATCGGCATTGGCGGTCGCCGCAGCTACTTCCTGGTCGTAGCCGGGTAGCTCATCGGGAAAACCGCGCGCGAACCAAACCGCGCGAAAAAGAAAGACGCGCTCGCCGTCATTCACATGATTCAGCAACTGGCGCATGGACCACTTGTCCGGTGCATAGCGGTAAAGCGATTGTTCTTCGGGGATAGGTTGCAGAAAGTTGATTGTTTCCGGAAGTTGGCTTTCAAGCACCGCGACAATATTGTCGCTGGTTATGCGATCGATGTAGAGCGAGTACGAGGCAGCCGCTTCGTTTTCTCCAGGACGTCCGATCATATGTTTCTCCGTGAACTTGAACCTTGAATCGTGAAACTAAAATCTTGAATTTTGAATCGAATTTGCTTTCTGCCTACTGCTTTCTGCCTACTGCTTACTCGCCTTCCGCCGTTCCCGGTCCGCCATTTGAATTGCCCAGCACATTTCTCAAGAGATCGCGTATCTCGTCACCGCCGGCGGCCATACGGCTGGCGATACGACCATCAGCACTAACAACTACTCCGGTCGGCGTGGCGAGCCCGCCGTATTTTTCGCCAACCTCTCGTTCCTTTTGTAAAAGCACTTCGCCCAAGCTGTTGCGGGCCACGTTCACAAAGTTGTCCTTGATTGTGCCGCGGGTAATTACCGCGATTGTCAGTTGATCCTTATGCGCCTCCTGCCATTCTTTGACTTCCTTGAAGATCACAATGCACGGTCCGCAGTGCGGGCTGGTGAAAAGCAGCAATAAAGGTTTGCCATGTTCGAGTAACGACCTCAGCGATTCCGTCCCGCCATGATAGGCAGGCAATTCAAAGTCGGGTGCGATGGTATCGATTGGCAGGCCCTCGGGCCCAACCCTGGCTGCAAGTGCTTTGCGATGGCGCTGCTGGAAATAAAGGAACACCGCCACAATGATCGCCACAGCTAATGCCAGCAACGTCCAGCCGGTGGCACTCAGCGTCGCCAGAGTAGAAACAATATCCGGACTCGCGTTAAGTGTTGCTTGCCAGAAAACGAACGCGGCGCCCAGCGCGAAAATGATATTGCGCGCCAGCGTGGGCCATCCAAGCGGCCGCGAATAAAGTTGGCCAAAGCAATGGCAATCATGCGTTTGGCCACGAGCCAGGTTCACACTAATCGCCACAATAAATACGCCGAGCAGCACGAGCCCGCTGATTGAACTAAGCGCCGCGGTCGTACTAAAAAGCAAACCGATCGCAATTGCCAGTTCGACGAAAGGAAGGATAAGAGCGACAGCAGGCGCAGCGCCTTCAGGCGCACCGAAATTCTTCACGGCCTCGCGCGTGCCGGCCTGATCCATTAGCTTGGTGATTCCAGCCAGGCTGAACACTACAGTGAGAGCGATGCGAACGAGTACGATTATCAGCGTCATAAAACAGTCAATTATTAGTTGTTGGCGGTTGAGACATTTTCGAGCAAGCAGGCGCCGCTCCAGGGACGATTGGCCTGGAACGCGTCGGACTTTTGCAGGCGATAAAAGAAACTTAACATGAGTGGCAGACGTTTCAAACTGCCGGCCGTACGGAACATTGAACGCACCTCACGCGTGCGCCAACCGTGCACTTTGAAAAACTCCGGACCTTGGGGCGGCGCAAATTTCAGCGGTGCCGACGCCTGAGCCAGCGGTTGGCCCATTTTCTTCTGCATCATCTTGAGCAATCCTGGCGAGGCCAGGTCGAGCAGCCAGTACTTGAACGACGACTGGCGCGCAAGGTCTTCTGCAAGTCCGCCCACTTCTTCGCTCGTCAAATAAATTATCAACCCCTCGCTGATAACCAGCGCTTGATGCGCGGCGCCGAGCCGGCTAAACAGGGCCCGCCGCGCGGCCACGTCCGCAAGATCAAGTCGCACGCGCTCCAACTCACAACGCGGCTGCTCGTCCTTTAATAATTCTTCCTTGTAATCGGTTATCTCCGCCAAATCGACTTCAACCCACTTCAAGGAAGCCGGCAGTGCCATTCGATAAGGGCGCGCATCGAGGCCCGCGGCGAGATTGATTACAAGATCGCAACCCGCGGCAATTCGTTGGTTGATTAGCTGATCGAAAAGATATGTGCGGGTAAACCAGGCCCAGGCGTTCTTCTCGCTGAAGGCCAGCGAGCGGGCGATCTGTTCGCCACGCTCACCGGCAAGGCGGCGCGCAAACGGATCGCGGAAAAGCGGGTCAGCGCGTTCGGATTCACGCGCGCGGTAAATCGCTCCGAGCAAGGCCGTATCGGAAATATTTCGTATCAAAGCCATCGCCTGAAATTGTAATTCGCGCGCAGTAAAGGACAAAGTCGATGGGCTGCTCCTACACTTTCCCTGTGCGCTAATTCTGGGATAGGCTGCGGGGCCAGCGCTGAGTTTGGCTAACAATGGGCATGACGCCAACTAAAATGGGGTAAAATCTGAAACTTACCGGCTGCGGCGACCGTTTCTCTTAGCGGAGAAACTCTCTTCATGATTCGCAGGAAGGACGGTTTATGTTCTGTTCCAGTTGTGGCACTACGATCACGCCGGGTTTGAGCTTTTGCAATCGCTGCGGCGCGAGCTTGAAAGAGCAGCCCATCGAAACAACAGTAAAGACCGGCGCCATCGTTGCATTTTTGTTAGCAATCACGATTATCGGCATAGCCGGCTTGGGCATCATGCTGAGCGGTGCGCTCACTTTAAAAAGAGATGCGGCGCTGGGTGAAGACGTGGTCGGCATGTTCATGTTTTTCACGTTCTTCATTGTCTCCATCATAGAATTCTTTTTGGTCAGACAGTTGTCAAAACTTATTAGCAACCCGGCGCCCAAAAAAGCATCGCTGCCGCAACCATCCACAATGCCCCATGAGTTGCATCCTGCCTCCGTCCCTCAGGCGCGCGGGTTAGCGGAAGCGATGCCGAGCGTGACGGAGAATACAACGCGGACGCTCGAGTATGCGCGTAAAGAACCGCCGCGTTAACAGAGTCTGCGAGAGGGAATGAGGTAACTCAAAACATCATGCACATTTTCACCAATCGAAAAACGTATTTGCTGTTGGCGCTGGTTACATTGTTTGCCGGCTGTCATTTTCAAGTTCACGGCATCAAGGGCTCCGGCGTGCGCCTGAAACAGAAGCGCGAGGTTGCATCGTTTAACTCCATCTCCACCGATGGGTCTTTCGACATCGACATTGTTTGCCAAAAATCCCAAAGCATCGAAGTAGAGGGCGACGACAACTTGCTGCAATTTATCACCACCGAAGTTTCCAACAATGTGCTGCACATCGATAGCAATCGCAGCTTCTCGGTTAACGATCCCATCAAAATCACAATTTCACTGCCCGAACTCCAGCACATCTCAGTCGATGGCGCCGGCAAGTTCGACATCGCCGACGTAAAAGGTGAGAAGTTCGAGATTGATACCGACGGCGCCGCTAACATCAAGGTGAGCGGAGAAACAAAGCTTATTGATATTGATAGCAACGGCACGGGCAAGATCGACGCGCATAAACTGCGGGCAACACGCGGTGTGGTTGAGGCGAAAGGCGTAGCGCGCGTCGACGTGAACGTTGCTGAGCAATTGGATGTAACTGTCTCTGGACCATCGCACGTAACCTACCGCGGCGATCCGGTATTGAATAAGACGGTCCATGGCCCAGGCAGCGTCGAGAAAAAAGAAGCAGAAGCAAGTTGAGCCAACTCCTGAATCGTAAATCGTGAATTGTGAATCGTTAATAGAGCGTGTGCTGCTTTTGTCTAACACGCTGGTAACTTCGGCTCCGCGGCAATTGCCCACAGCATCTCTCTCCTCTGCGTAATCTGCGCATACCTCCTGCTGTTCACTGTTTGCTGTTTAACTGTTCACTTCGTAGACGATTCACGAGTTGCATTTTTTCTGTTGACATTCCACTACCTGCTGCCTGACTATTTGCCATCATTCGAAAAGGAGCTTATTGCGCCAATGACCTATGTAGTTGTTGAGTTATGTGTGGATTGCAAATATACCGACTGCGCAGCTGTCTGTCCGGTGGAAGCTTTTCATGAACTCACCGATCGACTTTACATCAACGCCGACACTTGTATCGATTGCGATGCCTGCGTTCCTGAATGTCCGGTCGAGGCAATCTTCGCAGACACTAACGTTCCTGAAAATTATGCTCATTGGACGCAGATCAATATTGACGAAGCTCCAAATTATCCCGTCATCAGCCAAAAAATACCGGCGCTGCACGGGCCAACTTGCGCCGGTCCGGAAGAGTAGCAAGCTATTCAAGAGAACTAATAAGGGCGGGCCGCTTTCGAGTGGCCCGCTTTTGCATTTTATGAACTTCGGCAATCAGCGACGGTGCCCTTTTGCGGTCTAACGGCTCTTGTTACAATCCACGTTGCAAAAGATTTTTCAGCTCAAGGCGCGCCTTGACCGATGTGAATGACGAGAGGAGTGTTGCTTGATCACTTGTCGCAAGATGACCGCCGCTGACGTCGCTGACGCTTTTGAAATGCTGCGCGTCTTTCTGCGCGAAGACGAACATTACCTCGCAAGCAGCGCCGCGTATGGCGATCGCGGCTTCCAGGGACTCAACGACGCGCTCGATCTCTTTCTGGAACAGCCGGAACTCGGTTTCGTCTGGATCGCCTACGACGAAAAAGGCGCTGCGGCAGTCTGCGTAGTTTGTTACGCAATCTCGACGTCGATGGGCGCGGTGGTGGCAAAGCTCGATGACGTGTCAGTAAAAGCGGATCGTCGCGGTGGCGGCATCGGCACGGCGCTGCTGGAACAACTAAAAGCGCAACTGCGAAAAGAGGCAGTGACGCGAATCGATGTGGCGGTGCACCTGGAAAATCCGGAAGCGCGTCGCTTTTATGAAAAGCTGGGATTTATGGCGTTGAATGAAGAGCGAATGGCTTGTGTGATTTAAGAATTATTTCGCCGCGGATTTACGCGAATAGAAAACGGATCTGAACCCAGCCTGCGGAGCAGGCGATAGCGTAAAGCCTGGGGTGAAGCGTAGCGGAACCCCAGGTACCCATTGAACAAAAAACCAGAGCCCGCGGAGCGGGCGACAGCACCAATAACGGGCAAGCTGTCGCCCGGTCCGCGGGCTGGCGTCATCTTCGCATTACTAACCTGGGGTTACGCTGCGCTTCACCCCAGGCTTTACGCTATCGCCTGCTCCGCAGGCTGGAAATCACTTCTTACTGTCTTATTCAGATCCGCGTTTTATCCGCGTCCATCCGCGGCTAATCATTCCTTCGGCAGGTTCGCAATCTCTTCAAAGTATTTCGCAAACGCAACCATGCCACCTGACGCTTGCTGCCAATCAAAGTTTTCGTTCGGCGCGTGATAACCGTGCTCTGGAAGTGATAGCCCCAGGAACAGGACCGGACACTGCAATACTTTTTCGATACTCGTCATTGCTCCAATAGTTCCGCCATCGCGCACAAAGACTGCCTCGCGCCCGAAAGCAAACTTGATCGCCCGCTTTAGCGCTTGAGGCAATGGACCAGTCAGCACGGTACGAAACGCCGGCGCCGCTGATTCAAACTGGATCTTCACGTCCGGATTTTTTTCCTTAATCGCCGCCAGCAACTGCTTCTTGATCTTTTCCGGATCCTGACCGGGCACCAGACGGAACGAAGCTTTAACTTCGGCGCGCGGCGGCACAATCGATTTCACACCCGGGCCCTGGTAGCCGCCAACCACTCCGTGAATTTCCATCGTGGGCATGCCCCAGATACGTTTCATCACTTCGAGCTGATCGTCGCTGCGCATCAGTTTCAAATGATGTGCTTTCTTGAAACCCTTGACTGTAAATCCGGAGTTGACCCAATCGTTCAGCTCGCTTTTTGTCGGCGGGATCACGTCGTCGTAGAAACCTTTGAACTTGATTTTCCCTGTAACCGGATCGTAGAGATCGCAAACCAGGCGCATTAACTCGGCAATGGGATTGCGCGAGGCGCCGCCCGTTTCACCCGAATGCGTATCGGTCGCTCCGGTTTCGAGCGTGAGAATAAATCCCAACAAGCCGCGCAGGCCGGCCGAACTTGCCGGCCGGTTTCGCGAGACCCAGACGGTGTCGGAAACGACGACCGAATCCGTTTGCAAGGCGCGTGCGTTTTTGGAAATGATCTTCTCGAAATTCGGCGAACCAATTTCCTCTTCAAACTCCCAAAGAAAACGAATATTGATTGGCACGCCTGCCTCTTGCGCCGCGCGCGCGCCATACAGCGCTGCCAGCGCCGGGCCCTTATCGTCAGTCGTTCCGCGTCCAAAGTAGCTGTCGCCCTTGTTCGTCATAACAAACGGTTCGGTGTCCCAGGGCTCAGTTTCCTTCGACGCCGGCTGCACATCCATGTGGTTGTAGACGGTTACCGTGGGCGCGTTTTTCGCTGAAGCAAACACCGCATGAACGGTCGGGTTGCCGCGGTCGGCCTGGTAGACATCCACCTTTGCGCCGAACTGCCGTAACGTATCGACCGTCAGATCCACTCCGGCGCGAATGTCTTCAGCGTGCGCGGGATCCGAAGATACGGTCGGAGTTTCAACAAAAGTCTTGAGCAGCGTTTCGTATTCCTTACGATGACTTTTGGCAAATGAATAGAGTTCGTTGCGATCTAGGGCGCTCGCCATGCAGGCTTCCTCCGGTGGAATAATGTAGTTACAGGGAAAAGTTCAATTTCGGGCTTAGCAGTTTATAGTGCCCAAAGCTTTACATCAAACCGGACTTCCGAGGGCAACTTTTTCCAATTGGCAAACCACTAAACCCCTGGCACCGGTCGCTGAATTTACGGAAGCTTTTGCCCACTTTCCGCGATCCTGATTTAGTCACAACCGCAAGTTCATTTACTCAGGATCTTCATGTTATTCTGGCAACCCGCTTTTCGCTGTTGCGGACAGCGGCTTTCAATTATCGGGCGATCTACAGGGTTTTTAGGAGGCTTTTGTGAGAACAAGATTTTACCTGCCGGGCGTGGCAATCCTTATTTTGGCTATTTGCATGGCTGCGAATGTTTTCTCGCAACAGACGGGAGCGACGCGCCGCCAGCCGGCTGCTGCGACGGAAGGTTCGCTGGCCAAAGCCTCGACGTCGCGCGCTCCGGTTAGCGCTGCCCTCGTAAAAAGCGATCTCTCGGAAGCGCTCTCAGTAATCCAGGACAACTACATCGATGGAAAGAAACTTGATTACAACGCGGTATTCAAGTCGTCAATCAGCGGCATGCTCAATGTGCTCGATCCGCATTCAACTTATTTTGATGCAGTTGACTACGCCGCCTTCAGGACTGAACAACGCTCAGAATACTTTGGTATAGGCGCTACGATTGGTGACCTGCGCCAGGGCGACGATGTTAATACCTACATTCGCGCTACTTTTGAAGACGCCCCGGCTTACCGTGCAGGTTTGCGTTTTGGCGATCGCATCGTGGCCGTAGACGATCAGTCGATGAAAGGCAAAACGTTTCCCGAAGTCAGAAAATTTCTGCTTGGAGACCGCGGCACGGTCGTCAAAGTTACCGTCGAGCATCCAGCGACAGGGAAAACTGAAACGGTGACGATTACTCGCGACGCTGTGTCGCTGCCGTCGATTCCGCAGGCGTACATGATCAAGCCCGGCGTCGGTTATGTCGCGATGACCGGCGGCTTTAATCTAACGACGGCCGACGAGTTTTCAGCCGCGCTGGAAAGCCTGCACTCGAAAGGCATGAACATGCTGGTGCTCGACCTGCGCGGAAATCGTGGGGGCCTGCTGATTCAAGCCGTGCGCGTTGCCAACACATTCCTGCAACGCGATCAATTAATTGTGAGGCAAGAAGGACGAATCAAGGGAAGCTCTGAACCGTTCCGCGCCGTTAACGATGTTCCGGATCAAACGCCGCTGGTTGTCCTGGTAAACGGCGACACTGCTTCGGCCGCCGAGATCGTTGCCGGCGCTCTGCAGGATCACGATCGCGCCTTGATTGTCGGCGAGAACACCTTTGGCAAGGGCCTGGTCCAACTTCCAATCCTACTTGAATACGACTCGGCACTGCTGTTAACGGTGGCGAAGTATTACACGCCTTCAGGCCGTCTGATCCAACGCGATTATTCGAATAGCGGCGTCTACGATTACTACACTCACGGCGGTGTGGCCGCGCACAAAGAACCAGTATTGCCAACCGGCGTCGAGAGCCACACAGATACCGGCCGCGCAGTCTACGGCGGCGGCGGAATTTCTCCTGATGAAATGGTGAAACCGGGCAAGATTACCGCGGCGGAAGCGCGACTAAGCGATGCGATTTTCGCTTTCGCACTTGATCTCGCGATGGGCCGCGTCGCTGGTTTTGAAAACTACAAAGTGCAACGCGCAATCCAGTTTGAGCACGACTTACTGCCAACTGATTATCCGGTGACGGATGCTCTCTTCAAACAATTCAAGCAGTATGTTGCGAGCAAGCCCATCCTTAAGGTGACTCCGGAACAACTGGATCGAGGCCGTTCATTCGTCGAGCGTCAACTGCGTTTTGAGTTGACTACCGCAGCGTTCGGTTCGATCGCTGCGCTGCAGGTCTTCAACGACAGCGATCCGCAAATCGCGCATGCCGTCGCGGCCATGCCGAAAGCGCGTGAACTTGCTCTCGCTGCCAGGCGCGCCCGCGCCCGTGGCTAAAAAGTAGGACAGGCATTCCTGCCTGTCCTGGTTTTGATTTAAGGACAGGCATTCGTGCCTGTCCTTTTTTTTATGCAGAAGGCAGTTGCAACCCAGTCAAAGAGGTTAGCCACTTCGCCCCAGCGGGGCGAGATATTTATAGGCTCGTCTTCTTTTCTTTGCTCCTTAGATCCGGTAGGAGCGCAAGACGTTACCCGAGCCGGCCATCGCTCTCCCTGCCCGGTTTCGCTCCTATCGGAGCGAGATGCTCCTGGGATGCGTTTATTCCTATAAACATCTCGCTCCACTGGAGCGAAAGCCAACTTGACTGTTGCACTTGGAAGTTTGGATCAATCCCATATCAAACAGACTTTTTCCGTATCTCATTTACCGTTTCTCATTTACCATCAACTCAACAATGAAGTCTCTACTCGTCATCGTTAACAATGCCGCTGCAAAGGCGCGCCACGCATGGCCCAGTGTTCGAGAGCAACTGCTGGCTGCCGGTATCGAATTTGATGTTCACGAAACAACCCATGCGGGCGATGCCACTGCCAAAGCCCAAGCTGCACTGAAGACTGGAGTGACTACCATTGCCACCGTCGGTGGCGATGGTACTTTGAGCGAAGCTGCACGAGGCTTTTTTCAGTTTGCCGAAAATCCGGAACATCTGCCGGCGTTGATAAATTCGGCCGCTTCGCTGGCCATTCTGCCGGCCGGTACCGGCGATGATTTTGCGCGTGGCTTGATGGGCCGGCGGGAAAATCTGCGTCATTGGATCGATGTGCTCGTTGCGCATTGCCGTAACGAAACGGCCGAAACAACGCGACAGACAGATGTGCTCTACGGCACTTGCGACAATTACCGCACGCCATTCATTTGTCTTAATGCGTCCACGATGGGCATTGGCGGCGAGACGGCCGGGCGCGTTGCTCGCCAGGGGAAGGTGATGCGTTCGTTTTCCGGTGAAGCACGATTTGCAGCGGCGGCGCTTGCAAGTCTGTTCGCGTGGCGCGAACGACAGGTGCGCATTACTGTCGACGAAGAAACATATGAAGGCGAGATGAACCTGGCCGCGGTTGCCAATGGACTCTACGCGGGCGGCGGCATGATGTTGTCACCTGAGGCAAGAATCGATGATGGGAAGTTGGATGTTGTGTCAGCTTCGGGTCTGTCGCGCGCGCAAGTGATGCGCGAGCTGGCCCGAATCCATAAAGGCGGACACGTGGTGAATCCCAAAGTGCGCATCACGCAGGGAACGCGAGTGCGCATTGAAACTTTCAAGCCGGAAGATGCGATGCCGATCGAAGCGGATGGGAATGTGCGTGGATTTACGCCGGTTGAGTTTCGCGTGATGGCGGGCGCCCTGAGATTTGTAGTTTAGAGTGGCATAGACTTTAGTCTGTGTCTTCGCAGCAACCACAGACTAAAGTCTGTGCCACTCTACCCCCGCTCTTTCTTTTCAATCGCTGCAATCTTTTCAAGTCGTCGTCGGTGTCGCTCCTCGCCGCTGAACCGCGCCGCAATGAACGCGCGCACAATATCAAGCGCCAACTCTTCACCAACAACCCGCGCGCCTAAACAAAGCACGTTGCAATCGTCATGTTCGCGTGATTGATGACCGGAGTAGGTGTCGCCGCAAAGTGCGGCACGAATGCCGTCGAGTTTGTTAGCCGCAACCGACGCGCCGACGCCGCTGCCGCAAATCAGAATGCCTATCTCAGCTTCGCCGCTTTGCACCGCCTGCCCAACCTTCACGGCATAATCGGGATAATCGTCAGGCCGCGAGCCGACGTGGGTGCCGAAATCAGTTATCTCATGTCCCGCGCCGCGCAATTCTTCAATGACGCGCTCGTTAAGTGGATAACCTCCGTGGTCGGCGCCGATCGCAATTCGCATTGTTTAGATTAGTGCCTGGGCGTGCTGCAGAACATTTTCCAGGTTGAATCCCAACTCGCGCAAAGCCACCTCGCCCGGCGCTGAGGCGCCAAAGCGATCGAGACAAATCACGTCGCCCTGCGGGCCAACGTAACGGTCCCAACCTTGTCGCACGCCTGCTTCAATCGCCAGTCGAGCCGTCACGGACGGCGGCAACACTTCATCGCGATATGCTTGCGGTTGCTCTTCGAATAGTTCGGTACAAGGCATGGAAACAACGCGAGTGGCGATGCCGTCGCTTTGCAGTTTCTCGCGCGCTTCGAGGGCGAGGGAAACTTCCGAGCCGGTGGCGATCAAGATGAGTTGCGGACTTTGGACTTTGGACTTTGGACTTTGGGCTTCGCTTGCTTCAGCAAGAACATACCCACCGCGGCGCGCTCCTTCAGCTTTTGCAAAACGCGTACGATCGATCAACCCAACCTTCTGACGTGTCAGCGCCAGCGCGGTCGGCGCATGCCGTCGCAGGATCGCAATCCGCCAGGCCTCAGCAACTTCCGCCGGATCGGCGGGCCGAATGACGAACAAATGCGGAATCGCGCGCAATGCCGCCAGGTGTTCGATCGGTTGATGTGTTGGTCCATCTTCGCCGAGACCGATGGAATCGTGCGTGAAAACGTAAATGACCTGGACTTCGGAAAGGGCTGCCAGCCGAATCGCCGGTCGCATGTAATCCGAAAAGGTCATGAACGTGCCGCCATAGGGAATCAACCCGCCGTTCAATGAAATTCCGGTTAACGTCGAACCCATTGCATGCTCGCGCACGCCGAAATGAAGAATGCGGCCATCGTATTGGCCTGCTTCGAAACTGCCGCCGTCCTTGATGTCGGTATTGTTTGAAACGCCCAGGTCGGCTGAACCGCCAATCAACATCGGCAGGTGCGGCGCGAGAGCGTTGATAACCTCTCCGCTCGCAACGCGCGTGGCCATCGGCTTGGCATCTTTGAAATCCGGCAAGTGCTTTTCCCAGTCCGTCGGCAGCTCGCCCTTCATGGTGGTGGTCCAAATTTCACCCAGGTCGGCGTGCTCCTGCACGAAACTCTCCACCAACGATCGCCAGCCGGCTTCCTGTTTTGCGCCACGCTGAACTGCTTCACGAAAAAGCGCGAGCGCTTCTTCAGGAACGTAAAACTGTTTGTCTTCCGGCCAACCAAGATGTCGCTTGGTTTCGCGGACCGCATCCTCGCCCGGCGCGTCGCTGTGCGCTTTGCGCGTGCCAGCGGTCGGCATGCCGTAACCGATGGTCGTCTTTACCGAAATCAGTGACGGTTTTTGTCCAACTGACTGCGCATCGCGAATCGCCTGCTCAATCGCGGCGAGATCGTTTCCGTCTTCAACTGTTAACGTGTGCCAGCCGTAAGCTTCAAAGCGTTTCGGCACATCCTCGCTGAAAGCCAGGTCAGTGAAACCTTCGATGGTCACGTGGTTGTCGTCGTAAAGATAAATAAGTTTGCCGAGTTTGAGATGACCGGCGAGCGATGCGGCTTCTGAAGCCACGCCTTCCATCAGGTCGCCATCGGAAACGATTGCATAAACGTAATGATCGATAAGGGAAAACTTTTCTTTATTGAATTTCGCCGCCAGATGCGCTGCGCCAATCGCCATGCCGACGCCGTTCGCGAAACCCTGTCCCAATGGACCTGTGGTAATTTCAACTCCGGGCGTCAATCCATATTCCGGATGTCCCGGAGTTTTCGATCCGAACTGACGAAAATTCTTGATTTCATCCAACGACAGTTCGTAACCAGTCAGATAGAGCAGCGAATAAAGCAGCATCGATCCGTGTCCCGCGGAAAGCAGAAACCGATCGCGATTTTCCCACTTTGGATTCTTGGGATTGTGGCGCAGGAAACGCGTCCAGAGCACATATGCCATGGGTGCCGCGCCCAACGGCAAACCCGGATGGCCGGAATTCGCTTTTTGCACCGCATCGAGCGACAGCGCTCGAATGGTGTTAATGCACAACTGGTCAAGTTCGGGTGTGGGTAGGTTGTTTTCCTTTTGCACGGTCGCGCTCATTTCACCATCCTGCGTTTCAAGTTTTTGCGAACACTCGGTCGTACAAGTGCTGTTGGCGTTTGAGACCTTCCCGATATCGCGCGTGACACGACATGTCGGGCTCAAAAGTAGTGGCTACGGAAACAGGAAAGTCGCTGATGCTGTCTATTTTGCCCGCCGCCTCCAGTGCAAGCAAGGCCGCGCCGCGCGTGGACGCTTCGGTCCGCTCAGACAGCACCAGCGGCCGTCCCAGCACGTCGGCAACGATCTGCGTCCAGGTAGGTGAAGAACGTAATGCCTGACCGGACGCAACTAATTTTGCTTCCGGCGCAAACTGATCGAGCGCGCCGGCCACCAAAGCAAAGCGATAAGCGACGGCCTCCATCGCTGCGCGCAGAATTTCGATAGGACGCGTGGTAAGAGTCATGCCAAAAACTCCGCCACGCGCGTTCGTGTTCCAGCCCGGACTTCTCTCGCCCAACCAAAACGGCAAGACAGTTAAGCCATGACTGTCGGGCTGCAAGCGCGCCAACTCCTCTTCAATTGTCTGGGAATCATCGCCGTAAAGTAATGAGTCTCTAATCAAGTTGTACAAACCGCCGCCGTCGGACAAGGCACCGCCTAAGACCACTCGATTGCGATCGGCTCGATAGCACCACAGCGCCGCAGGAAGTTGGGCCGGCGGCATGTTTTCCTTAAGCACGCGCATCGCTCCGGACGTGCCGATCATCAAGGCGACTGTGTCAGCGGTTACGCAACCTTCGCCGATGTTGTTTGCAGCCCCGTCAGCGATTGCGGGAAACAAACGCGCATCGTTCAATTGCGGCCAACGCGCGGCATACTTGTTATTCAACTTGTGAAAAGTTTGGGTGGAACCAGCGATCTCGGGAAGGCTCTCGACAGAAACATCGAGGGCGCGCAACAACTCCGCGTCCCATTCGCAACTGCGTTGATCCAGCAGTCCCGTGCCGGAAGCCATCGAGACACTGATTGCCGATTCATCAAAAAATTTGAGCGCGAGGTATTCCGAGAAAGAGAGCCACCGCGTCGTGCGCTTCCACGTGTCTGCTTCTTCCGTTTTCAAGCGCAGCAGTTTGGCGGGCCAATAACTAGGATGAAAACGGCAGCCAGTGCGCACGTGAAATCGCACTTCGTCAAGCGTTGTACGCAGAACTTCCGTCGCCTTCGCCGCGCGCGTGTCTGACCAACCCAGCACCGGCGTCGTCGGACGTTCCGCGTCGTCGATGCCAACCAGGCTGTGCCAAAAACAAGCTATGGAGATTAATTCGATCCGCAGGATTGGTTCGTGGAGTTTAGCGAACAGCGCATCGAGCGTTCGCGCGACTTGCTCTAACAACAAGTCAGCGTTGATAAAGCCGCCAGCGCCCAGCATCAACGTTGGAGAGTTAATGCGAATACTCGAGTCGGTTATCTCGCCGCCTTTTTCATCGAACAACGTGGCGCGCACGCCCGACGTGCCGATGTCGAGGCCGAGCAGTACCGGCATTCTCGATCCCGCCATTACCGAAACTAGTTCGGTTGCCGGCTCGAATACTTCAACAATTTCGTCCAGGACCTGGCTCATAAAAGTAGGACAGACTTTCCTGTCGGTCCATTCTTAGGTGCTTTCAGTGAAAGGGACAAGGCAGGAATGCCTGTCTTACATGGCGCTGAGGATGTCACAAGCAATCTCTATAGTCTAGGCTGATCGCTGCTGTTAGAATGCGTGCCGATGCAAGCCGAAACGCTTAACTGTCCAAACTGCGGCGCCGCGACCGGAACAGATGAGCCGGTATGCCATTTCTGCGGTTCGCGGCTGGCAACCATCGCCTGTCCAGCGTGCTTTGGGATGATCTTCGTTGGCAGCAAGCACTGTCCGCGTTGCGGTGCGGCAGCCGTAGTCCCGACGGCAACCGCTGCTGACAAAATTAATTGCCCGCGTTGTAAGACGAGAATGAAATCAGTCGCGATCGGCTCAACCCACGTTAGCGAATGCGAGCAGTGCCTCGGCCTCTGGCTAAACGTTGCGGCCTTTGAAAACGTTTGTGCCGATCGCGAGCAGCAGTCCGCGGTGCTGGGGAGCGCATCGCTGGCGCCGAGCAACGCGGTGCGCGAAACGAGCAGGGTAAATTACGTGCCCTGCCCGCAGTGTTCCCAGTTAATGAATCGAATTAATTTCGCGCGCTGCTCGGGCGTGATCGTGGATATTTGTAAAGGCCATGGCACCTGGTTCGATCGCGACGAGCTTAGCCGCATCGTCGAGTTCATTCGCGGGGGCGGCTTGGAAGAATCACGCAATCGTGAAAAGCAAGACATCAAAGAAGAGCGACTGAAACTGCTGGAGGAACAAAGAGTTGCGGCGCGTCGGTCGCTGCTTACCGGGCGCGACGTTAACGATCATCGTATTCCGGCGATTGTATCCACGCAGGGGTTGTTGAAATTTCTGTTGGATTGAGCGCAGGGAAAGTAGCTGCAACGACTACCGGAAAAGCCGCAGAAACTCACAGGTTGGGAAGGGTGGTTTACCCCCGCTCTTACGTCAGCGTCTTTCTGACCAATGAAACAAAGTCCTTGATATCCTCTTCCGTGGTGTCGAACGAGGTCATAAATCTCACCTCAGAAATGGCTTCATTCCACACATAGAAGAAATATTCCTTCTGAAGTTTCGCAATATATTTCTTTGGCACAACAGCAAAGACACCATTTGCTTCGACCTTTTGCGTGATCCTGATCTGCGGAATTTTCCCAAGCTCTCCAGCCAGCAGTTGGGCCATGCGATTCGCATGCGCCGCATTGTCGCGCCACAGATTGCCTGACAGCAAAGCCTCAAACTGCGCAGAGATGTAACGCATCTTTGAAGGCAGGTGCGTGCCCTGCTTGCGCGTGTACTTAAAATCCTGCGCCAGCGTCTTATCGAAAAAGACGACCGCCTCGCCATACATCATTCCGTTTTTCGCGCCGCCAAACGAAAGCACGTCCACACCAACATCTTTCGTTATCGCTCTCAGTTTAACTTTCAGACTCGCAGCCGCATTTGCGATGCGCGCCCCGTCAACATGCAGCAGCATGTCGTGTTCGTGTGCAAATGCTGACAGCGCTTTCATTTCGCGTGGTGTGTAGATCGTGCCCATTTCGGTCGCTTGCGAAATTGAAATGACGCGTGGCTGAACGTGATGCTCAAAACCAACCTCATGTAGCAGCGGCTTGATGTGATCGATGGTGACTTTCCCGTCAACGGTTGTGACGCGAAGCAGTTTGCAGCCAGTGAATTTTTCCGGCGCACCACATTCATCGACGTTGATGTGTGCGGTCTCTGCGCAAATGATCGCGTGATGCGACTGCGTCATTGACTTGAGGCCCAGAACATTCGCGCCGGTGCCGCCAAAAACAAAAAAGACCTCCGCGTCTTTACCAAGGTGCTCATGAAATTTTTCCACTGCCCGCGCCGTGTAAACATCGTCTCCATAGGCAATCACGTGCCCGTCGTTGGCGGCGGCGATCGCTTCCATTACGCGCGGATGGACACCGGCGTTGTTGTCACTGGCAAAACTGCGTTTCGTTACTTTAGACATTCCACTCCAAAGGCCGGCTTAAGGAAAGTATCTGTAGATCTCTTTGCGGTTCAGAAATCGCGCAAATACGAGGACATCATCTTCGAGAGCCAAACCTATGCGATAGTCACCGATTCGAAGGCGATAATAATTTTTGCTGCTTTTGAGTTTCTTTAGATTCGGCAGGTCGGTAATTGATTGGGCGTGCTCAACATTTTCGATAGCCTCTCTAATGCGTCTCAACAAACTCTTGTCGGTGATGCGGCTTAGGTCCCTGGCAAAGCTGCTTCGAAAGGCGACATTCACGGCGTCTTTTCCAACAGTTCAATTATCTCGTTGCGTGGAATGGGATCACTACCGAGTCCCTGACTGATAGCTTTGCCAAGAGCCATGTCCTCGAGGGCCTCCACCAGGATGTCCTTCACGAGATCGCGTCGCTCTTCAAGCACGTCGATGAGAGCGGCTTTTACTAGTTCCTTAAACTTTTCGTCTTCGGTTGATATTGCCATTGAGTTTCTCCTGCTCCCGCTCTCTTACAATAACATTGCTCGCTTAGCAGAAAGAAGCGATCTCGTGAGAGGCGTTTGACCTCAAGATTTCTTGAAATCTTTGATTACTTCTCGGGCTGCGTTCGCTCCTGGCCCACCCGTGATGCCGCCGCCCGGATGCGTGCCGGCGCTGCATAAATAAAGATTCTTGATCGGCGTGCGATATTGGGCCCAGCCGATTAATGGTCTAAAGGCAAAAAACTGATCGAGCGATTGTTCGCCATGATGAATGTGACCGTTTCTCAGGCCATAGGTCTGTTCAAGATCGAGTGGCGTGATTACCTGCCGGCCCACGATAAGGCTTCGGACATTTGGCGCATAGTCCGCGATGGTGTTCACCACAATGTCGCCAAGTTCTTCGCGTCTTATATTCCAGTCGCCATCTTTTAAATGATAAGGCGCGAATTGCGCATGGATCGACATCACGTGGGCACCGCCTGGCGCCAGCGTTGGATCGTTTAATGAGGGAATGCGAATGTCCAGGTACGGTTGTGGCGAAATATCACCATACTTCGCAGCATCAAACGCGCGCTCGAGATAGTCAATCTCAGGTCCAATATGAATGCGGCCGGAAAGTTTTTCTTTCGCGTAGCTCTCATTCAATCCGCTAAATTCCGGCAAAGCAGAAAGCGCAAGCTGAACTTTCGCGACCGTGCCAACGGCACGATAGTTTCGCATGTGGTTGCGATAGCTCGGTTCGAGTTCACCGGGGTCTACTAATTCTAAAAGCGTGATGCCCGGATCTTGACCAGACACCGTCGCCCGGGCTCGAACGTCTGCACCGTTTCTCAGGACAACACCAACTGCTTTCTCGTCTTTGACTTGAATGCTTACAACCTCAGCGCTGGTACGAATCTCCGCACCGGCTTCGATGGCTGCCTCGGTCAAAGCATGTGTAAGCGTGCCCATCCCTCCCTTTACCATCGTCGCCGGCGCGAATGGACTGCCGCCGTTCGCCGCTTGCAGCAACACGGCCGCACTAGTGCCCGCTGACCATGGACCAGAAAACGCGCCCGAGATTCCACGCGCCGCGACGAGCGCGCGCAAGCCTTCCGTCTCAAACCACTCGGCGGCAAGGTCCGCCACCGCCATTGGTCCATAACGCAGCAGACGATACTCGTCTTTCTTACCGAGACCGCGTATGGCCCAGCCGAGTTTGCCGAGCTGCCACATCTCGGCGGCTGAGAGATCTTCGATGTCGGGCGGCGTCATCGTCAGCATTGGCGCCAGTGCGCCGCCGATGCGTGCAAACGTAGAAATGAATTCAGGATATCTTTCGGCGTCTGCCTGACTTGTGTTGGTTAATTCATCGGCCGTGCGTTTCGCGTCTTCATAAATGCAAATCGAATTACCGTTTAAGTTAGGTGCCCACACCCGGACGGCGGGTGTAATGAACTCGACCTCACGGCGTTGGAGTTGGAAGTCTTTAATAATTTGCGGCAGCAGTGGACCGGGACTGCCGGCTAGCGTCGAACAACGAAAGCCCGGATGAAATTCTTCGGTGATTGATCCGCCGCCGACTATTTCGCGACGTTCGAGCACGAGCGTTTTCAGTCCCGCCTTCGCAAGATAATAGGCAGCCACCAAACCGTTGTGGCCCGCGCCGACAATGATGATGTCGTGAGTTGCCATGCTTGAGATTAATTAGCCGCGGATTCACGCGGATAAACGCCGATCTGAAAAATCCAAAGAACTGAAGAGATAGCGCTCATATTGGTACATTTGATTCTTTCGGATTCGCGTTTATCCGCGAAAATCCGCGGCTACTTCAGATCTTTTAACATCTGCATCGCCGCATTGCGGCCGGGCGCGCCCATGATGCCGCCGCCCGGGTGCGTCGCCGATCCGCACATGTAGAGATTGCGAATCGGCGTTCGATACTGTGCCCAGCCCGGCGCCGGGCGTAAAAAGAAAAGCTGTTCGAGCGACAACTCGCCCTGAAAAATGTTCCCTTCCGACAAACCAAAGTCGCGTTCGAGATCCAATGGCGTCAGCACCTGGCGATGCAGGATCAGATCTTTAATGTTTGGAGCGTGCTCGGCGATCGTATCGATAACCGTGTCGCCAAACTCTTCGCGCTTGTCGTCCCAGTTTCCTTCTTTCAAATTGTAAGGCGCGTACTGAACGAAGCAGGACATGACGTGTTTGCCCGGCGGCGCGACGGACGGATCAGTCAAACTCGGGATGACCATGTCGATGTAGGGCCGGCGCGAGAAGCGGCCATACTTCGCTTCGTCATAAGCGCGCTCCATATATTCGACACTGGGCGAGATTGAGACCGCCCCGCGCAAATGTGGACCGGCGCCGGGCAGACATTTGAAGTCCGGGAGACCATCAAGCGCGAGATTCACCTTTCCGGAGGAGCCGCGATATTTGTAATGCTTCAGGTCATCCGTAAAGTCATCGGGCAAATTTTCTTCGCCCACCATTTTTATAAACGTCAGGCGCGGATCGACGCTCGAGGAAACGACATCCGCATGAATCTCGTCTCCGTTTTGAAGTAACACGCCTTTGGCGGCGCCGTTTTTGAGAATGATTTTCGCAATCGCCGCCTCTGTGCGAATTTCGACGCCTGCTTCCCTGCCGGCGTCAGCGATGGCATTGGAAATCGCGCCGGTGCCGCCGCGCGAAAGACCCCACGAGCGAAATGCGCCGTCAATCTCGCCCATGTAATGGTGCAGGAGCACGTAAGCAGTGCCGGGTGAACGCACGCCCAGAAACGTTCCGATGATTCCCGACGCTGCCATCGTCGCTTTCAGCACGTCAGTCTCAAACCACTGATCGAGAAAGTCGACCGCGCTCATGGTCATCAACTGAACCTGGTTGTACTTGTCGTCTGCCGACAGTTTCTGGAATCGCTTGCCGAGGAAATGCAGATCTTTCAATCCCTTTGGATTTAACGACGTCGGGTCAGGCGGCGTCATGTTCATGATTGGCTTCACAAAGTGGGCCATCTCGATCATGGCTCTGCCGTATTCGTCGTAGGCTTCAGCGTCAACCCGCGAATGGCGCGCGATCTCGCGGCGGGTCCTGCCGTGATCATTGACGCGCCATAAATGATCGCCGTTCAGCATTGGCGTGAAGGTGCCGTCGAGCGGAAGTATTTCCAGGCCATGACGCGGCAGGTCGAGCTCGCGAATGATCTCGGGACGCAACAAGGAAACAACGTACGAACAAACTGAGAACTTGAAACCGGGAAACACTTCTTCAGTGACCGCAGCGCCACCGAGCACATGACGCCGTTCAAGGACCAAAACTTTTTTACCCGCGCGCGCGAGATAGGCGGCGTTGACCAGTCCGTTGTGTCCGCCACCGATGACGATGACGTCGTATTGCTTTGCTGTTGGGATACTTTTCATAGACCGAGCCAGAAACGCACGCGGTCTTCAACGGCCTTCAGATGTTCAGAGGATACTAACCCAAGTTTCCTGATCAACTTAGCATGAGGAATCGTAACCAGGTTCTGGGAATCAAACGCTCCTTCGCGCAAAAACCGAACTCTTATTTCGATTTCAAATCTTGAACCTCGTGGGCTGGTGGTATGGGGGACTAGCGTGCATAGGGCACGATCTTGATCCATAGCCGGAATGCTTGCGACTAGGCAGGGTCTAACCTTGGCCGCGTAACCGAGGTCAACTAACCAGACCTCACCCCGATTGGGATTGGCCATCTTGTGACTCTCTCCTATCGAGATCTAGAAAGACCTGTTCGGCGTTCAACGCAAGTTCATCGTCAGTCAATGGAGCAGACGTCAATGCAAGCGAGCGTCGCAAAATCTCCGCTGCTACTCGGTGCTTTTCGACTTCAGGCAAAAGATCGAATGATTTCAGAAGCTCTTCAACCGTGGTGCTGATACTTGTTGTGCTCATATCGCCTCCGTAGTTGTCATTCTACGCCCGCCGCTTCCCGTTTATCAAAACGGGATTTGCCCGACGCATTGTTCCGAACATGCAAAATTTCTGGCATTCAACTATTCCTCCGTATTCGCAGGGCTAATGAGGCCCGATGGTATATTGTGACCTTGCGATTGGTTGACGAAGGCAAGGAATTCAGGATAAGACTGAAACTCTGATTCAAGTTCGCGCCATTCGCGCCTGAAGAGCGGAGATTTCAGAATTCGGATGAGCTCATATTCCCAAATCTCCCACACCTCATCATCAACATACTTCTTTTGCCAAAGATAAAATTCTTCCGAAGATAGATTGAGATACCTGAGAACAGCTAGTGTAAGCTCGGGACTTGATGAAGGAAGTTCTTCGCTCATACTAAACCTTGCGCGGAAGGCGTCCTGTGGAAAGCCACTCATAATCTGCTCATATCGCTCGGCATACTTCATGAACACTTCTGCGTTCATCTGCCTTCGGTGCAGGTCGGAATTCTTAATGATCGTCCAGATAGCGACGATCAAGGCAATCAAGCCGAGAATTGAGGTGAATAGAGTAGCGATGTCCATGATAACTAATAAACCCTTCTTGCTGGAGAGTTGTTAGCATACTTATAAGTATTCACCCTGACAATTATCGCGAACGCTGGGTTCTTGTTGTCTCCAACGTCAGGCAATCTTGGATAAGCTGACTTAGCGAGGGTATTATTTAATGATGCTGAATGCGGGAGCGTTGACATTCAAGGAGTTTGCCATGCGAGAGCCATTACCGCTGGCGACGATTCATGACGCCGTGCTGGAATTCTTGCGCGGGCGCGATGACGTAGTTGTCTTTGGCGCTACTGCCGTCAATGCTTACGTCGATGAGCCGCGCATGACGCAAGACATCGATCTCATGTCGACGCGCGCGGCCGCGTTGGCCGAAGAGTTGCGGGAACACCTGAGCAGGCAATTTACTATTGCAGTGCGGATACGTGAGGTAGCTAAAGGAAAAGGCTACCGGCTGTTTCAGATTCAGAAGAGTGGTAATCGGCATTTGGTTGATGTGCGCAGCGTTGCCGAACTACCAAAAGCTAATCTTGTTCAGGGCATCTCGATTGCTTCACCGCCCGAGTTGATAGCGCAGAAGGTTTTTTCTTTTCATTCTCGCCGGGGACAACCAAAGGGGTTTTCGGACATGCGCGATCTTGCGGTTCTGTTTCTAGCGTTTCCTGAATTAAAGAGCGAATCTGGTCCAGTTCTCGACGCCTTACGCGCACTTGGCGCTAACGACGAAGTAATCGAAACCTGGCGCGAGTTGGTGACTCAGGAAATACGTGTGCCTGATCCCGACAGTGAATTTGAATGAACTTTTTGCCCACATGATTTAGACTCCTGCCGCATGCCTGTCGGAACCGCATTTCACGAACGAACATTTTCACTTTGCGAAAGTTTGAACTATCGCGAGTGGTCGGGCTACTACGCGGTCAGTTCGTACGAACCGCACCACGAACACGAGTACAACGCTATTCGCAACGCTACCGCGCTGATCGACATTTCGCCTCTCTTCAAATACCGGCTAACCGGTCCCGACGCGACGAAGCTGGTCGACCGCGTCATCACTCGTGACCTGCGTAAAGTTTCTGTGGGCCAGGTCGTGTACACGCCATGGTGCGACGAGAACGGGAAAGTGATCGACGACGGAACGGTGTCGCGTCTTGAAGAAAACACCTATCGCTGGACTGCGGCCGATCCCAGTCTGCGTTGGTTCAAACAAAATGCGAGCGGCCTGAAAGTCGACATTGAAGACGTTTCGGAAACTGTATCAGCGCTGGCGTTGCAAGGTCCGACTTCGGGGCGCTTACTTAAGAACCTGGTTAGCGACGCCGATATTGCCAACCTGAAATATTTCCGCGTCACCAAGGCAACGATGGCCGGCGTCTCCGTAGAGATTTCACGCACCGGCTATACCGGAGATCTCGGTTACGAGATATGGGTGTCGAGCGATAAGGCATTGAAAGTTTGGGATGAACTGATGACCGCCGGACGGGCTTTCGATATTCATCCGACCGGCATGCTGGCGCTGGATGTTGCGCGCGTGGAGGCGGGTCTTTTGTTAATCGAAGTCGATTTCAACAGCAGCAAGAAAGCGCTCATCGATGAGCAAAAATATTCGCCGTTTGAAATGGGCCTGGGCAGACTGGTCCATCTCGACAAGAACCGCTTCATCGGCCAAGCGGCGTTGCGGGCAGAACATAAGCGTGGGCACGCGCGCGAAATCGTCGGACTGGAAATAGACTGGCCGGCGGTTGAAAGGCTTTACGAGAATGTCGGCCTGCCGCCGGCAGTTTCTGCTGTCGCTTCGCGAGTAGCCGTACCGGTGTTTAAAGACGGCGCGCAAGTTGGCAAAGCAACTTCCAGCACCTGGTCGCCGACGTTGAAGAAGATGATTGCGCTGGCCACGATCGACCGGCAGAACACGCGAGTCGGAACGAAACTCCAATTTGAGATCACGGTTGAGGCCGTTCGTCATCGCGTGCCGGCCACGGTAGTTAAAACACCTTTCTTTAATCCCAGGCGTAAGACAGCGACCCCAGTTGTTTAGAGACTCCAAAACGCGGCTCTGCCGCCTTCCGTGCGGAAAGGCTATGGCTTTCCGAAAGTCGTTTTCACTATTTTGAGAGGCTACGCCTCTCGACTGATAGAGGCGTAGCCTCCAAAAACTTTAGCGGGCCTGACGGTAAGCGAAGCCTTACCGCACGGAAGGCGGCAGAGCCGCGTCGGCAGCAAGCATCGTCCACTATAATGAATTCCTCTCTCGATCAAATCCTTGTTAGTTACGACCCAAGCGCGCCGCTCGATCACGCGTTCACCATCCCGGCGACTTGGTACACCAGCGAAGAGCTTTATCAGCTCGAATTGAAAAACGTCTTCGCGCATTCATGGCAATTCGTTTGCCGTCTCGATCAAGTTGAAAGCGCTGGCCAATATGTCACCGCTGACGTTGCCGGCGAGCCCATCGTCGTCGTCCGTGGCAACGACAATGTCTTGCGCGGCTTCTTCAACGTCTGCCGGCATCACGCGGCGGCGGTAATGACCGAAACTGAAGGAACCGCGGCACAGCTCCGTTGTCCTTATCATGGTTGGACCTATTCGCTTGCGGGTGAACTAAAAGGCACACCGGATTTCGCAGGTGTGTGCGATTTCGATCGATCGCAGAATGGTTTGTTGCCGGTTGCGACTGCCGTTTGGGAGCAGTGGGTTTTTGTAAAAACAGGAGAGAAGGATCCGACCTCAGACTCGTTTAATGATTTTCTCGGCGCCGATCTGATCGCGCAAATCCAGCCGTTGCAACTGGAAACTCTTCACTGGTTCGAGCGCCGTCATTACCACTTTGACTGCAACTGGAAAGTTTTTGTCGACAACTATCTCGACGGCGGTTATCACGTACCGCATTTGCACAAAGGCCTGGACAGCGTGCTGGACTATGGCAATTACAAGATTGAAAACGGTGCGTGCTTTTGTTTGCAATCCAGCCCGCTAGTCACGAAGGGCGCTGAACCAGAGACAGGCGCGGTGCGTAAGGGCCAACGCGCGTTGTATTACTGGCTTTATCCAAACTTTATGATCAACTGGTATTCAGGCGCGATGGATACCAACCTCGTCATTCCGCTTGGCGTGGACAAGACTGAAGTCATTTTCGATTTCTATTTTGCGGACGTGTCCGAATCAGCGCGTGAGCGCAACCTCCGGAGCGTCGCTGTCGGCGAACGCATACAGGACGAAGATACCGAAATCTGTAAATCAGTTCAGCGCGGCCTTAATTCGCGCGCGTACGGTGCGGGCCGTCTCTCAGTACGCCGTGAAGCAGGTGAGCATTTGTTTCACCGGTTGCTGGCCGCCGACTTAAGGGCAGACGCGTGAACCAAACTGAACGGAATGCATGTAATCCGGCTTCTTTACGCAAATGAGTTCGTGTGTCTCGGCTTTGCCGCCGGATGTGAGGCGGTGGCTATGCCCCGCCGGAGAAATGCTTTTATTTTTTGGGCTATGCCCTTGGTGCGTCTTTGACAAAAATAATTCTGAAGGGCTAAGCCCGGACCGAGGGCGGAGCCCGGTAATAATCTGGCTGCTGACGGCGGGGCAGAGCCACCGCCTCACATCCGGCGGCAGAGCCGAACCTAATATGGTCCATAACTTTTGCGGTAAAAGTCGACGCTACTTTTACACCGCGTTGCGTTCTGATGAGACCTCACTTAAGCAGATATTCCCGCATAAACATCACCGTCGCGTAAAACTGAAAATCCTGGTTCTTCTTTTTCGCGAAGCCGTGCCCCTCATCTTTCGCCATTAGATACCAGACCGGCGTCTTGTTCTCGCGTACCGTTTTCACCATTTGCTGGGCCTCGTTTACCGGCACGCGCGGATCATTGCCTCCCGCCACCACGAACATCGGTTTGGTTATGTAAACGGCATTATTTAACGGCGCGATGCGCAGCATGAACTCGCGCATCTTTGGATCGCGTTCATCGCCATATTCGACCCGACGTAAATCGCGCCGGTACGATTCAGTTCGTTCGAGAAAAGAAACCAAGTTCGAGATACCAACGACCGGCAGCGAGGCGCGAATCTTCTGGTTGTACCGCTGGGCCACCGCAAACGTCATATGGCCGCCATAGGAGCCACCAGTTACCATCACGCGATTTGCATCGAGTGTTGGTTGCGTCTTGATCCAGTCGAGCAAGGCGCCGATGTCTTTGTAGGAATCTTCCCGTAGAAATCCGTTATCAAGTTTCAGGAAAGTTTTACCGAACCCCGTCGAGCCGCGCACGTTCGGGAAGATCATTGCCACACCCAGCTCATTCAAAAAATAATTGTTGCGGCCGAGGAAGCTCGGTCGCGACTGGCCTTCCGGTCCGCCATGAATGTTTATGACGACCGGACGCGGGCCGGTAAATTTTGCCGGCGGCTTGTACAAAAATCCGCTGATGCTTCTGCCATCAAAGCTTTTCCATTTCACCAGTTCCGCCTGGGCAAATTGATTTGTATTCAGGCCGCCAGTTTCGCTTTCAGTCCACCGTTCCAATTTGTTGTTGCGAATATCTATCGAGTAGACATCGGCTGGCGTGCGGGCTGAAGAAAAGTTAAAGCCGAGATCTCTATTGTTTTCGTGCCATCTAAGTCCCCCGATAATTCCCACCGGCAACGTGGGCGCCTTCTTTTCCTTGCGCGACTTAGTATCGAGCAAGTGCAGCCCGCTGACGCCGTCCTCGTTTGTGACGTACGCGATCGTTTTGCCATCAGGCGATAGGGCAAACGAGTCGACATCCCAATGTATTTGATCGCCCAGGAAAGTCTGTTGTTTAGTCGCCAGATCCATATAAGCCAGGCGCGCAAATTCTGAGTCCTTGTCGGTAGTCAAATAAATTCCCAGCCCATCGCTGCTAAACCGAGCTGGACCATAACTGACTTTGTCCGCGTTCCCCTTCGGGGTGATTAGCGTCTTTTCACCCGTCGTAACGTCTACCAGCCAGATGTAAGACTCGTTAGCGGAGACACCCTCGTTGAGCAGTAGCTTGCGATCGTCGGGTGACCAGTCTGAAACGCCCCAACCGCCGCCGCTCAACTGCAGCAACAAGTGATCGGTCCTGGGATCCGAGGGATTGATAATATAAAGATCCGTGTCGCCGCCGCTGCGCCGCGTTGAGTTGTAGACGGCACGGTCTCCAGCGTTGGACCAGTTCCAGCCGGTGTTGCGCGATTTGCCATCCGTCAGCAAAGTAATGCCGCCGTCAGCAAAGTCGTAGCGGTAGTATTGATAGAACTCGTTGCCGCCAACGTCTCTGTTAAAGACAAACGAGTCGCCCGTTTTTGGGCGGTAGGATGCGCCGCCGGAACGCTCCTGTGAAAAAGTTAATTGTGTGCGAGCGCCGCCGGGCATTTTGACGAGGTGAACCTGGTTGTTGTCGCCGAACCGAGTGCTGATTAGCATCTCGCGGCGCGTTGGGTGCCAGCTCGAAATTCCCGCACTGCGAAACTCGGTGTAACGGCCAACTTCGTCAGCCAGGCTCGCCGGGATTGCTGGTATTCCCTCAACCACCAAATTGTCGCCTGGCTTAATCATCCCCCCTTGCGGTCTCGTGCCGCTAACAAGAACGACCGCGGTCAGGCAGGCGACTAACAACAGGCTGATTAATTTTTTCATGAGCGGAGACTCCTCAGAAGCTGTCGGTGGTAAGTCTATTTGGTCGTTTCAGTTTTGCTCTGTGTAACCTTTGTGCTCTTTGTGTCTCTGTGGTGAGTCTTTATTAGCGGTGGCTCACCACCGAGACACAGAGTAAACAGACTACGCACAAGAGCTTGGATCGAACTAAGGAGGCGTACTATAACTCAAAACCGTTGGCTAATGATAAAGTGAAACCCGGCCCATGCATCACGGCTGCCTTAGCCTAAGCAGATGACAAAAACAGTTTCCAGTGACGCCGTACGCGGCCATTTATTTCGCGTGCTTGGTGTCGGCTTTGGCCTCGCGGTAATTATTGGCAACACCATCGGCTCGGGAATCTTTCGCACCCCGGGACAGATTGCGTCGCAGTTGCCAAACGTGTGGTTGTTCCTGTCTGTATGGATCATCGGCGGAATGTATGCATTGTTGGGTGCGGTACAGATTGCCGAACTGGGGACAATGCTGCCGCGCTCAGGTGGCCAATACGTTTTTGCTCGTCATGCGTTGGGTGAATATGCGGGTTTCATTTCCGGCTGGAGCGATTGGATTTCGACTTGCGGCAGCACTGCGGCCGTAGCGATTGTGATTGGCGAGTTTTCCCGAGTTCTATTTCCCGTTTTCCGCGACTGGGAAATTCCCCTCGGCATCACGATTACGATTGTATTTGCCGCGCTGCAATGGCGTGGAATTGCCTGGGGCAGCAGCTCCCAAAACATCACCAGCGTTCTCAAAGCGCTCGCGTTCGTTGCTTTGATCGTGGCGTGCTTCGTCTTTGGTAAAGGCGCCGCTGGTTCAACTGCAGTCATGCCTGTGCCCAGCGGCTTCGCGCTCATCGGCGCATTCGTAATCTCCCTTCAAGCGGTCATCTTCACTTATGACGGTTGGACGGGCGTAGTTTATTTTTCGGAAGAAGTAGAACAGCCCGGTAAAAATATCCCGCGCTCGTTGTTTGCCGGTCTCTTTTCAATCATCGCCATCTATCTGTTGGTGAACATCGGATTACTTTATGTGCTGCCGGTGGGCAAGATTGCCGGCCAGGATTTTGCCGTAGGATTAGCGGCTAATGAGATCTTCGGCAAACACGGCGATACGATCTTTCGCTCGCTCACAATCCTGTCGATGCTGAGCGCGTTGAATGCTTTTCACCTGATGGCTTCGCGCGTTTTGTTTGCCATGAGCCGCGATGGTTTGTTTACGTCGAGGGGCGCGGCGGTCAATAAAGGTGGTACGCCGTCGTTCGCGTTGTTTGTGAGCGTCGTGGTGGCGGTGCTGTTTATAGTCTTCGGCCAAACATTTAAGAATGTGCTGGCGGTGTTGGCTTTCTTCTTCGTTGCAAACTATACGCTGTCATTCATTTCCGTTTTCGTATTGCGATACCGCGAGCCCGAAAAGGAACGTCCCTATCGAGCGTGGGGCTATCCGTGGACCACGGCGGCGGCGCTGCTTGGTTCAATACTGTTTCTTGTCGGCGCAATTCTTAGCGACACTCGCATCAGCATCTACGCGCTGCTGCTGCTGGCGGTGAGCTATCCAGTGTTCCGCTTTCTGAAACGACTAAGACAATAAATGTTTGACTTCCGCGCGGAATTCACTTAGAAGGCTTGCTGCTTTGACTCAATCCCCTGGAGGACCTAATGAAAAGAATTCTTTTGATTGCTATATTCAGTCTCCTGATAACGAGTTCGTCCGCCGCCTTTGCGCAGACCAACGATGCATCGCGAAATCGCACCAGAGAATCGCTAGCCGCCTTGCTGGATAAGGCCGGGCCGGGAATTAATATCGCTTTTCGGCAGAGCACCAAGCAGCCTTTCAACTACGTGGGCATGCTGAAGCAGGGCCTGGTCAACGCCGACAGTTTTGAAGTAGTGATTAGCGTCACGTCAAACGAAACCATCGGTTTCCGCATTTACCCGCACTACAAAAATGGTTACATCAATATTGATAACGTGAAGAACAGCGCCGGCATGATGCGCCAGTTGCTGCGACTGAGTGACCGCGCGTTTCTTTTCTGGGGGGCCGATGAGTCGGGCGACATTTTTACCGGTTACACCTTTACCTTGGAATCAGGGTTTCCCGACGAAGCGATTAAGATAGTCCTGCGCAGCATCGTCAATAGCGATAAATTTATTGGTGAGTTGCGACCGAACATCGATGGGACCGTCGCGCCTCCCGCGCCCGTCGCGCCGTAATCGCTGAGTAGAGACAGACTTTCCAGCCGTCCCGCGCTGACAATTCTCAAAAAGAAAAAGGACAGGCAGCAATGCCTGTCCTTCTTCTTTGTCCTGTTTATTCCCTTAGCGCTAAGAAGTTCAGAGTCCAACCTTTAGGTTGCCGGTTGCGAAAGAGCAAGCTAAAGCTTGGACTCTGAACTGCTTGAGGGTGGCGCCGCCTACTTCTGCGCGTTTTTCGCTTCCCACTCCTCGCGTGTTAACAGCTTGATCGTTTCCAACTTCTTGCGTGTTAGCTCGGTATTGATTCCGGCGAGTTCCTTCGCCAACCAGGCGTCGAAATCTTTTTCAACATCGCCGAGCTCATGGGCCAGTACGTCCGCGCGCGCGATTTGGGTGGCTGAAGGCCGGCCCTCGTAACCATTAACGTTTGCGTAAAGATCGGCCAGATTCTCACGAAGTCGCTCTTCGCCGGTGATGGCGCCGCCCTCCTTCGTCGCCACGATCTTGCGGCGCAGGTCATCGACGGCCGCGGAGGCTGCCCTTAGTCGAATAGCTAAAGCATCGGTTGCCGGCAGCTTTGCCGCGCGTTCCTCCAGGGCCAGACGCACGTTGTTGATGCGCTCGACCGAGTAGGTCATGTTGCCCAGCAGAGTGTAGAGCTTCATCGCCAAATCAAACTGAGCGCGTCGATCGTCGGCCGTTTGTTTCGAACGCGGATCCGGAACGACCTGCAACTCGGTGGTGTAAACCTGCTTGTCTTTCGTCATCCTTACCGTGTAAGTCCCGGGCAACAAACGCGGACCAATCGCGGCGCCGAAGTTTGCGCTCGCGGCTCGCGGGACTTGGGGCGCCTTCAACCGCATGGGCCAAGTGGCGCGGTTCAGCCCGCGACGTTTGCTGCTGGGAATTGTGCCAACGACCTTGCCGGTCGAATCCAGCACTTCAATTTTCAGGTCGCCAAAAATGTGGCGCTTCTTTTGGTAGTAAACGAAAACAGCTTCATCGGTCGGGTTGGGACCAACAAAAGCGGCGTCGCCGTTGGCCCAACCACCGCCGGCGGGGATGGCCTGCACGCTGGGCTTTGCTTGAAGAAAGAGCGCTTCTTTCGCGAGCGTGTCCGCAGTCAACGAACGCAGCGGCGTGATGTCATCCACGATCCAAATCCCACGACCGTGCGTGGCGATGACCAGCGCGTGATCGCGCGGATGGATTGCCAGGTCGCGCACCGCAACGTTGGGCATCTCGTCGCCTTTGTACTGCGCCCACTGCTTGCCGCCGTTGAGCGAAACCCACAAACCCATTTCAGTGCCAACAAACAACAAATCCTTGTTGACCAAATCCTCTTTTACGACATGGGCGTAACCGTGCACCGGCCCTGCTTCATTTACTACCGGCGTCCAGGTCTTGCCAAAGTCAGCGGTCCTGTAAACGTAGGGCCGCATGTCGCCGAAGGTGTGCGCATCGAACGTGACATAAGCAGTTCCCGGATCGAAATGGCTCGGTTCAACTGATGAGACCCACGCATTTTTCGGGATGCCCGGAACATTTCCGATAACGTTCGTCCACGTCTTGCCACTGTCGCGAGTGATCTGCACGTTGCCGTCGTCAGTTCCCACCCAAACCAGATTGGGATCCTTAGGCGATTCCGCGATGGCATAGATCGTGGTGTGCATTTCCGCGGCGGAGTTATCGACAGTTATGCCGCCCGACTGTTCCTGCTTCTGCTTTTCCGGATCGTTGGTCGTGAGATCCGGCGAGATGCGTTCCCAGGTTTGTCCGTGATCGCGCGAACGGAAAAGAAATTGCGCGCCAATGTAAATGGTGCCGTCGCCGGTCGGACTTACATGGATAGGCGTGTTCCAGTTGTAACGCAGCTTGCCTTCTCTGTAGAGCGGCAGCGGTTTGATGTTGCGCGATTCGTGTGTCTTCCGATTGATGCGCGAAATTTCGCCGCCCTGATACTCGGCGTAGATGTAGTTTGGATCGGAAGGATCGGCAAACATCCAAAAACCGTCGCCGCCGTACATGTTTTCCCAACGGCTGCTGGTGATGCCACCGGGATAAGCGGAATCGCCGACCCAGGAACTGTTGTCCTGCAAACCGCCATAGACGTGGTATGGCATGTCCATGTCGAGACTGACGTGATAGAACTGCGAGACCGGCAGGTTGTCTGCTTTCCACCAACGATTGCCGCCGTCATATGAATACCAAAGGCCGCCATCGTCTCCGGTGATCAAGTGATCGCTATTGTTTGGATCGACCCAAACATCGTGAAAGTCGCCGTGCGCGCCTCCCGAGATGTTGCTGAAACTCTTGCCGCCGTCGTTGCTCGCGATCAGCGGCCCATCCGGCTTGTAAATTTTATTCTCATCTTTCGGATCGACGATCAAGTTAGCAAAATAGAAGGGACGCCAAACCATGTTCGCGCTGCGATCAAGTGCGGTCCAAGTCGCGCCGTTGTCATCCGATCGGTACAAACCACCATTCGGCATTTCGGCTTCGATAAAGGCATAGACAACATTCGGTTTTGAAGGAGCAACCGCGACGGCTATGCGGCCCCACGGTTTGGCCGGTAAGCCCTTGGCAGAGTTTCCATCGAGTTCAGTCCAATTCGCGCCGCCGTCAATACTCTTGAACAAACCGCTGCCACTCGCTGCAGTTGGACCATCGCCGCCCGAACGGAACGTCCATCCCTTGCGCCGAAAGTCCCACATGCCCGCATAGATCGTTTGCGGATTTGACTTGTCCATCGACATCATCGAGCAGCCGGTCGAGGCATTAACGCCTTTCAGAACTTTGGTCCACGTTTTTCCGCCGTCTGTAGTTTTATAGACGCCGCGATCGTCGCTGTCGCTCCACAGCTTGCCGGGCGTGCATACGTAAACGTTATTGGTGTTGCTGGGATCGACCAAAATTTTTGCGATGCGCTCGGAGTTGTTCAACCCAACGTTGGTCCAGTTGTCGCCGCCATCGACGGATTTGTAAACGCCGTCGCCGACAGACACGCTGTTGCGCGTCCATGCTTCGCCGGTGCCGACCCAAATTACTTTGGGGTTCTTTGGATCGATGGTGACTGCGCCAATAGATTGCACCGGCTGCTTATCAAAAACAGGTTTGAAACTGGTGCCGCCGTTAACCGACTTCCAAACGCCGCCACTGGCTGAACCAACATAAACAGTCAGCCGCTGGCCTTCGCGCACCGCATCGACCGCGGCGATGCGTCCGCTCATTGCTGCCGAACCAATGTTGCGCGCGCCCAACCCGGATATCGTTTCGGAGTCGACCTTGACCGGCGTCGGTTGCGGGGTTTGGGCAATCGCACTAAATGCACATAAGCACAAACAAAGAATTGTCGCTGCACATCTGATAATAGTTTTCATCGCTATCAGGCCTTTTCTGGTTGGGGATCTTTTCAGTGAAACAGATTTGGATATTTGTTACGGCTTGGTGGCCGGTTTCACAGCCGGTTTCTTGTCGTCAGCTTTCTTGGGCAAAGTGTCGGCAGCGTCGGGCGGTTTGGTCCCCGGTTGCGAGCTTGGGGCAACCACCGGCATGCGAAAACGCATGTCATCAATCGGCACGTTCGCTTCGATCTTTTCGTAAGTAACCTTGGCGCGGTTGGGATTCCCCTTAACATTGCTCTCAACTGAGAACGGCATGTACCAGCCACTCACTTCCTTGTAGTCGCCTAGAGACGTTTCGTATTCGCGCTCGGCGCCACGAATCATTCGCTTCGTTTCGATTTTGATCGGAACGTAGTAATCGGTGTCCATAAAGTAGTAACGAACGTCGCCGCTAGCCAGCGTCACTTTCAACTTGAAAGCGTCCGTGCCTTCGACCGGCTCCATGCCGACATACTCAACCTTGTTTCCTTTTTGCTGATAGTTGACGAGTGGACCATCGAAATCAGAGTCCTCGATGATCTGTTTCATCTCTTCTTCGCCGAGCGGCTCCGCATCTTTCTTGCCTTGCCACGGCTCGATCTTCCAGCCAGTGTGGCCGTCGTAAGCGTTAACCGCAGTCAATCCCTGGAGCGAGAATTCCTCGCGCACCATGTTGTTCCGCTTGTTCTCTTCAACGATTGGCGCCTCGAAACCGCCGCCGCCGTTAAGTGTGCCAAGTTTGCGCAGCGTTTTGATGGACTGAATCTTATCGGCGCCGCCGACGGTCTTGATGTACTTGGCTACGATCTCTTCGGCAGTCTGCGCCGAAGCGGTGGTGGCGAACAGGGCCAATGCGGCCAGCATAAGCAGGACTCTACGCATGATTTTCTCCTCGGTGATGACGGAACAACGGGAACTCGTTTTAATGTACTACGAATCGTTCGTTTAGTACGATGAATTGGAGGCGAAGGTTTCCGCTGGGCTGTGCGATTTTTTGAATAAACCTATGGATTATTACATGCCCGATCGAGCTTCCGCATTTTTGGGTGTTGGTTTTACTCGTGGGTTGATGATGACACAACCCAGGCGTCTGATTATGTGACCGGTAGGATAACCTCGGCCGCAGTCAGGCCCGCTACTTCGGTTTGGGTGATTTTCAAACAAAGCGGCCAGGAAAGAGGCCGCTCGCTTACCGGCGACGATGGCTCCTACTACATCAATAATCTTGGCAACGGCGAGTATGAACTGCTGGTAACGAAGGGAGCTAACCAACTTTCAAGGACCATTACTCTGCCACAGAATAAGGTCTTCAATATCAAAATCGATTTCTAGTGGCGGGAGCAAAGTGCTAACCCGATTCTTCATTTAATTTTCCAGTGGGCTCTTTTCGTGATCGGCGGCGGCGAACTGGAGAACGATCTTTAAGTAAATCTTTATGCCTTGACTCGATGATGTAGGAAAGTGCCTGGTAGCTTAGACCTAACAAAGATGCCGCCTGCGTCACGCGACCGTTAGCCTGTATCAATGCTTGCTTTATCAGCCCGCGCTCGTAGTCCAATATTTGTTCGTGGAAACCGGACCGTTTGGCTAACAGAATCTCGGTAGCATCCTCCTCGCTTAACTCAGCCTGAATGCTCGAAACGAATTTGCCAGCCGCTTTATTCAATCTTTGCAGCACGTCCTGACTTTGCGAATCCTTTAACCATTCGCGCGCTCGCTGAAAAGCAGCTTGCAAAGTTGTCGGCGACAAGTCAGGCACTTCCTCAATAAGCGTCAAAGCTGCGAGTCCTGCCTTATTCAAAGCGTTCACTTTGAGAGCAGCTTCGATTGCCTTCTGAAAAATAAGATGCGCGCGTTCCGATCTCTCGGCGCGAGCGACGGCGATCCCTTGAGTAATCAAGGCGTCGGCTACCAAACAAAGATGCCCGCCGCGCTCAAAAGCAGACACTGTTCTGCGCGCTACCGCTTCAGCCTCGCTCAATTTCCCTTCGGCGATGAGCACCTGTGCGCGTGTCCCGTCAATTTGCGCGGTTCTGGCTTTGTCTCTAAACCTAATCGTTAAGCGCTTGGCTTCGTCCAGATACTTATGTGCTTCCTTGAACCGAGAGAGCTTAAAAAGAACAACTCCGAGGTTGTTCTTAACGCTCGCACGAAAGACCGGATTCCTGGCAAGTTTGAACTGCTGATCGGCTGCTTCATATTCGGTGATTGCCCTTTGCAAATAATCGTTCCGCTTTTCCGCTACGGCAATCTCCTCCAGGGTCATTGCGAGCTGATTGTGATATTGGCCTTTAGTAGAGTGGTCATTCACCTTTAGGAAAAGCAGTGCGTTATCGGTGAGTATTCGAAGTGCGTCACTAAAGCGAGCGGCTGAATGCTCGACAGTTGTAAGTTTGAGTAGGGCTCTCGCTCTGACAGTGCCCTGCGTAGTTAATTTTTCCAAAGCCTCACGGAGCATAATCCGCGCCTCGTTCACCTCTCCCTTCCACCAATAGCAGTAAGCGAGTTCAACCCGTGCGGCGGCAACCTTCGTTTGATCGCCGACTGACTCGAAATAGTGGATGCTCTCGCTTATTAGATTCTTCGCGGTTTCCGGTGCATCTTCGACTTGAGTTTTACTTCCGATCCACCCCGTAAGAATTCCTAAGGTCAATAGAACCTCCGCCGCGATGGAAGGATGGAGCCCTTGAAGATTCGGGCGTTTGCCCAGGCCTTGCCAGTAGCGTCCCATCAAGTTTTGAGCGCCCTCATGGTCGCCTTTGTCTTTTTGTTCTAGCGCGCGCTCACACCTGAGCAAAGCCTCCGCGTTCGGTTGTAGGTGGGCGGTGTGGAGTTTTGGTGAGGCTATCTTCAACGGATAAATCCTATTTGCAGTGAGTAGTAAGAAGCCTTGCTTGCGCGGCAGGATATTAGCCTTAGCCGTCCGGTCCTGCAAGAAGTTTGTCATTTACACTATGCTGTGTGATTGCAAGCTGTCTTGCATCCTCAAAATCCAAAGGAGAAAGAAATGAAACGTTTTCTATTGGCATTTGCTCTTACGTGTGCTCTTTCCGCTTCTGCACTAGCAGGAAATATCCCGACTACTGACTCTCCAGCGCCTGGAAATATTCCAACGACCGACGCACAAGCAGCAGGCGAGATACCGAGTACCGATTCGCAAGCTGCGGGAACCATCCCGACAAGCGATGTGCTGACACTGATACTTTCAATCATCAGTCTCACAGTTCGTTAAAGCTGGATTCGCGCCAATCGAAAGCGAAAATGACCGCCTTGGAAGGCGGTGGGGTTGGGGTGTGCTCCAAAATAAGAGGGCGTCACTGTCCTCTCAGCAAGGCCCAACTCATATCTTTTGGGTGATACGAGCCGGTCGAATCGCCTAGCAAGATTTCTCTTTGATCCAATGCGTTGGCGGACACCTCTAGCACCCGCCCATTCGAAGGCTTTATAGAGCTGTGCTCCTCTTTTGACGATTGATCGGAATCTGGAGCCTCCAGAAAATTTATGCAAGGTTTCTTGTATCGTCGAATTGGAAAACGATAAAGAATTGCTCAGAGATCCTCTCGTGCCTTCCGTGAGGCTTGGCACAAACGGACTGGCTGTTGAGCGGCTGTCGTGTGTGAAAGTGTGTGCGGTTGAAGGCGTGTGACTTGAATCATTTTCTGCCAAAGGGTGGAACCATAAAGCGCCGTTCACGCACTATTGCTGGTTGATCTGAAGATTGGTGCGCGAATCATGCCTCAAGTCAAAAGGCGATGGAGCATTCTTACTGGTGTAAGAGTTCGTAGTAACTACTCATTCGCACTCTCTGACACGCTATATTTCCAATTCGCACGTGCGGACAACTAATGGTCCAGTCCGAAACTCTGGTCTTATTTGTGATTGTTACCAAACCTTAGCGAGCACAGCCATCATAACTTTTCCGAGCGGTGTCGAGGGGAATGACGCTATTGTGCCCGTTTGTCGATTCGGCGAATCATAACTTTTCCGCAAGGGGATTCGAAGGGAAAGTTCTGTGAAGCCAGTCCGAGAATGAATTTAATGCTTTAGCGTTGTTCTCCGAACCTTAGCGCACGTGCAGTTCCCAACCAGATGCGATCGCCGAGCCATATAAGAAAAAAGGATAGGGTTTGCTGCCGTCCCGAAGGTCGCAGCTGTAGCAACGGCAGATAGTAGGAATTCCTGGCAATGCAACGGCCCAGGTTGTAGCCAACGACGGTAGACGCGGGTATTGCAAGCCCCGGCAGCACATACTGTGCGGAATCTCCCACCGATGAATCGACGTGAAAAAGCTTGTACAGGTCGAACGAATTACACTTCTCTAAATCAACAAAAGACTCTCTCCGCGAGTTTTGACACCCTGGGAGGCCTCTGCGGATCCCCTACCTGAGGATGATTTGATTCAGTCTCCGAAATGCAGGTAGTGGGGCATGTTGGCACCAGTACCACCCTTTTCGCTTTACCCGATCATTTCAACTGGCTATTCTTTTATGGAAAAAGAAACGGAGCTTCAGGCACGAAGCCCCGATCCTGTAATTGCCGGTGTTGCGACGGTTTAGCGACGCACGGAGGCGGGTAAACGATATGTGTAATCTGCTGAAAGAGGTAGAGGCTGTCAATGTCGGTCTTGCGAGCATTCATTATGATCCGAAACGGGAAGATTATGCCGTGTCCGGTTACGAGTTGCGAGCACTTTCCGATCTGGGAAGGAACAACTGGAAAGACTTTTGCCTTGTGGCTTTTTCTATGGGACTCGCCTGCGCGCTTAATGCCATCGTTCTCATGTCAGAGCAAAAAGCTTTTGACTGGACCTTGGCAATCTTCCTTAATTCTCTTTTCGGACTCGTTGGGTTGGCTTTGGCGATCTGTTTCGGCCTTATTTGGCGGCGCGATTCAATCAGCACCGAAACCTTTGTAAAGTCAATCACAAGCAGACCACTCTTCGATATCCACGTGGGGCCCGGGAATGCCCCACGGCTGCGTACAAGTGCGCATCTTACGGCTATCCAAGCGAGTTCGACTGCTCAGCTATGCAACTAAAAGCCACCGCCGTTGCCCTAGCGCCACACAATCACCCCACTGCCGAAATGTGAATCTTGACCCGCAGAAGGCGAAGGCAATAAAATGTGACTTAAGGAGTATTGAAATGAACTCACATTTGAAATCGCCGTACGATAAGAAAAATACGATCCCTATTAGCACGGTTTCGCGCATACCGTGGTGGGAGCGCGCGCATCGAAATGACGGAAAGAAATTAGCCGTCGCGACGCAGACGCAATGTAAATCAAACACATGTACCGGCAAGTGCAACGTTCAGTTTGTCGAACGAGCCATGGTTGACAAGCGTGTTCGATAGGGCCGATTTCGCGACCCCTAATCTCAGCTATGCGCCCTGCTCGGCGAGATCTAACTTGCCGGTTCCTCATGAAGATCTCCTGGGCCCTGGGCGCGTAATCGTCAAGGACTATTGGAATATCCCGCCTTACAACGATGAACCGAAATTCTTCCATCTTACCGCCGAGCTTAACTTGGACCAGGCAGCGCACGGCTTTTCAATAACTACCGATATTGATGAGGCCTTGGGCGTTGTGGGGGGAAGCTCCCTAAACAAAGAACGTGCATTAGGAAAAGTCGCCGGTGAAGCTGCTGAAAGGTTCTGTCTCTTACCAGGCGATGTTGCGACGAAGTACGTTGCGTTTAATTCCTTGTCCCGCGGGCTAGCCGTGGACCCCAACTCGATTTCTGCAGGCATGGGCAGAAGTACGCCCGACAGGCGTTCCTTTGAGATCGAGTGGGTCTCAGGATTTGGCTTAAAGCCTTCGAGATTTAGCTGGATTCCCAGCCAACTGGTTTTTGTCCCGCATTCTTTTAGTGACGATGAGGTGATAATTCGCCCTCCGATAACAACCGGGGCGGCCGCGGGAATGACGATCGAAGACGCGTTGTATCGAGGTTTGTGTGAAGTGGTTGAACGCGACGCCTTCATGATTTCATGGCTGCGACAACTTCGTTTGACTAGACTTCGTCCAACGCGGGGTCTAACTGGGAACGAAAGCAGTATTCTTCAAAATACACTCGAAGCCTCTCTTCGCTACAAACTCATGCCCCAGTTCTTTTTGCTTCCCACGGGTGTACCGCTCTTTACAGTTCTGTGTGTGTTGTGGGATTTCACCGGAATCGGCCCTGCGGTTACTGTAGGCGCTAAGGCAAGTTGGAATGTCATCTCTGCTACCTTGGGATCCTTAGAGGAGGCTCACCAGATGCGACCGTGGATGCGTCACCTCCTCGAGGAGAATTCTCAAGACACTATGCCCAACGCACAACTGCCCCGAACACTAAGAGAGCGAGCACTACTGTGGCTCTCGAAGGGGCCAGTGCAATATCTGTCTGCGTGGCTTTCGCAATGTCAAGAAGAGATTGAGATTAGTGATTCTCACATTGGACGAAGCCAAGCATCTCTCGGCGACCTAGTGGACGCGATCCAAGCGCAAGGCGGCACGGTTTACGCAGTCGACCTCTCTGCAAAGCTCAGGCGCCATCACCAAAGAGGGCCCACCATGAACGTTGTAAAAGCCATTGTTCCTGAGTATCAGCCTTTATATCTTACCGAAGAACTGAGAGATTACTCTTGGCCGAGGTTAGATTCTGCGGAAAAGCGATTAAGGGTGGAAGCTCTCCGGCCTTCCAGCCAAATGAGCTCCGTTCCTCATCCCTTCCTCTGAGAAATTGCTATGGTCGATATGAAATTCAGATTTGTTGTTCCGTTTGACAAGAGCATAGCGGCGGCTCTTGCAGCCCAGGAACTGTCTCAGTTGGAGTACGGTGAAGAAAACAGTAAGCCAGGATCGAGTGATGACCAGGATCCGCCAGCGTGGACCAGTATTAACCTCAAGGAATATCCCCGTCTAACTGATACTCCACTCCCTAGCGCGGAAGAGGAATGGCGGGCGAATATAGTGGACCTCTTGCGCGAACGACGCTCGGTCCGCGTGTTCGACGAGAATTGTTACGTTCCAATTCAAGACTTGGGAGCGGTTCTTGACCTCGCCGCGAGGACTCCTCAAGAGAATGATCCTTATCATCGCCCATACCCATCGGCAGGCGCCAGGTATCCTATCGAGATCTACGTGATAGCAATAAGGATTGAAGAGTTGCGATCTGGCGTTTATCACTATGACAGCCATGCGCATACCTTGACCGCTCTGCTTGAGAAGGATTTTACGACCGGACTGCCCGGCGCAATTGGAGATCATGACGTGAAATCGCCATCTTTCATTATTGTTTTTACGGCCATCTTTCATCGCTCATTTATTAAGTACGCGGGGCGGGGTTACAGATATGCATTATTAGAGGCAGGGGCTATCGCGCAAACGTTGGATTTGGTTTGTCGCGGTCGAGGTTTAGCTGCAGTTTGGCTAGGCGGATTTCCGGATAACGAGGTGGCAAATTTGCTGGATCTCAATTGGGAGTTGGAAATGGAAGCTCCAGTGCTTCTTCTAGCTGTCGGTCGATCTCAAGTGCAGGGCAAGAATCATCCATAATGGATCGAGACGCGTCGTTAACCCATTAGGGCTAAAGGAAAGTAGAGGGCAAACTTGCGAAAGCTATGCCGGTGGCGATTGAAAACAAAGCCGACCAGTCATAAACTTCGCGAATATACTCCGCGGCAAGGAAATACTGGTTCGTAATCTATGATAGTTAACAAAGCCGATAGCTCAGCACTTCGAAAAGCGCGCCTTAACGTCTACAACAATTACTACACGTCTCGGTGCTATTACAGCCACAGGAGTTTGCGCAGGTGGCCGTATTGGTCGAAGCGGTAGTCGCTACTGCCTCTAACTCGGCATCCTCGAGAGTGCTGCTGGGATACTGAGCTGCTCGTATTGCCATGGTAATCTCACCCTCCGTCAGATGATAGCCATGGTTTTGAGCGACTCTAACAATGTCATTCGGGGTTGCAGCGTTTCGCAAGGCACCCCTTAAATATCTATTCGCCTTTGCCGCTTCTCTCAAGTGTTCAAGGGTAGGAGCTGCTTCGTACATTGAATTCACCTCCAGAGGTCGATGGAAACAAGGGTTTACAGGGGTTGAGTGGCCAAAATTTACAAGATTCCCGATGTTATTGTCAACGGTTCCAAGGCGATCCAATTAACACTTTAAAAGTTAACAAAACGCGCGTCTCTCTTCTGAATTCAATCTGTCGATGCTTCTAAAAGTATGGACTCACTCGAAAGACTTCTCGCGGAAATCGTCAACAAGTCAAGATTCCTTTCCGAAGTGATAGGTTTGAATTCCTTCGAGAGTATTAACGTTCTGCCGAATGCGCTAGCGATCAGCCGTCTCGACCGGTGGAGACAAACAGCAGCGAGAGGGGACGTCGACGCTTTCGCTAGAAGGCTTTTTTGGGATGACCTGAATCTCCCAAAAATCGAAAGTCTCCTTGCTGGAAAAATCCGAGAGAATGTCTCGGCTCTTCCCGCCTGGGCCCTAACCATTGAATCGGTAATGAGAGTTGCTACTGCGACTTCTTCGCCCTTATCGCAATCAACTACGGACCTCTTGAGAACCGAGGAGCAAGGGTCAGCGGTGAGCTGCCTTGATAGTGAGCAGCCAATAGCTTTTGAAGAAGTACTCCTGCCAGCAGTGGACGTGGCGCGGGAGCAGCTCGAAGCTCGTTTGGGCAAAACAAAGAAGGATTCCTCGCAGCCTTTGATATCACCCCTGTCGCACAAGGCTTACTTGAGGCTCGAGCGCAGCTTACTTGAAAGACTAAGTTACTTGGCTGCTCAGGTGTTGGGACGCGAGTTCTCTCGATTTCGTCCTGCCGGTTTGACTCTTGCTGGAACCTTTGGGATGGAGACAAATGCGGAGTCTTCTCACGTTTATTATGACAGATTCGTCCAGCAGGTTCTTATGGATGGCTACAGGGACCTCTTTGATCGGTACCCCGTCCTCGCGAAATTAATCGCGGTTGCCATCCAATTATGGGTTGAGAGATGCTCAGATTTTATCCGACGTTTGAGCATAGATCTTCCGATGTTAATGGAGCACTTCGCAGCAAAGGCTGAATCCGTCCCGATTGCAAGAACACCTTATCCCAACGTTCGGATAGATTCGTTGGAAACTGACCTCTCAGATCCCCACGACGGTGGTAAAACCGTTATCTCGATCAGATCGAATGCAGGCTTCCGATTAGTCTATAAACCAAAGTCGCTTTGTCTTGAGGCGAATTATTACGAATTCTTGCAATGGTGCAATTCCAACGGAGTCCCGATGGATTTCGCAATACCCCGCGTCTTGGATCGAGGGGCGTATGGGTGGATGGAATATGTAGAAAACGCTCCGTGCGATGATTCCGATGGCGCGCGGCGTTTCTATTTCCGGGCTGGTATGTTGCTTTGTGTCCTTTACATTATGGGAGCAACGGATTGCCATTATGAGAATCTGGTCGCGCGCGGAGAGTACCCGGTATTGGTTGACGCAGAGACACTACTCCATCCTGAAGCGCGACCATCATCCGGCGAGACGGATAAGGAGAGGTTTGACTCTGTGCTTCGAACCGGCATGCTTCCGCACTGGGAATGCTGGCAAAAGACAAGCGTCCTTCGAGATGCAAGCGCGCTGGGAAGTACTGATCCCGAAGGACTGCCCTCACCAGTCTGGCACCGGGTCAATACGGATGAAATGTACCTTAGATTGACATCTATCAAGGAGACAAACCTAAAACATAGGCCCTGGTATAACGGACAACAAGCTCGTCCTGAAGAGTACGTCGATCCGTTTGTGAACGGATTTCGCGCCATGGCCCTCTTCATATCAGCTAAGCAAGAGCAAGTTCTCGCCACTGATGGACCCTTTTCGGCCTTTAAAAGCGTTCCCGTGCGATTCATTTTTCGCCCCACAAATATTTATTACAGAGTTTTGCGAAGTGCTCTGTCACCGGAATATTTAGGCAGCGGAATCGATTGGGGAATTGAGGTCGAGCGGCTTGCTTATGCTTTCCTGGCTGACGAGGTGCAGCCAATTGGTTGGCAACTTCTTGCCCATGAAACACAAGCTTTAGAACGCCTTGATATTCCTTACTTCATAGCCAATTCAGGCAGCACTTTATTCCGCGCAGCAGCCAGCGCAGAGCCTGAGCAGATCTTCCGCGCAAGCAGCTACGAACAGGCCGTTGAGCGTCTCAGAAGGCTCAATGCGGAGGAGGTTGGCTGGCAAGTTGAGATTATCGCCGGCGCCTATGAAGCAAGGCAGCTTGTCCTTCACTACGCTTCAGATGAACGCCAAGTCCAAAACAAACACAGCGCGAACCAAGATCCCGATAAGACCAATCGAGACCTCCTAACACGAGAGGGGTTTTTGGCTAAGGCTCAATCGATTGCGTCCGAGCTTGAACGACGCGCCATAGCGATGGGCCATGACGGTCTCAATTGGCTAGGATGGAGTTACCTCCCGGATGGTCAGCACCTACAACTCGACCTATTGGGTCATAGCCTTTACGACGGCCGATGCGGTGTCGCGCTTTTCTTCGCCGCGCTATATGCCATTACGGGATCCCCTCAATACCTCGACGTGGTTGAACGAACGATTTCCCCACTCAAGGAATTACTGCAGTTTCCCGATTCGACCCGAACGCGCAGATGGGCTCGAAACATGGGGGTAGGCGGAGTAGGCGGGCTAGGATCGGTGGTTTATGTTCTAGTCAAATTTGCGCAACTGCTTGATGAGCCATCGATACTTGAGCAGGCATTGAAGTCGGCTGATTTGTTGTCTCGCGAAGAGATAGACTCAGACGAAGATTTCGATATCATCAACGGTTCAGCTGGTCTGTTAATCGCTTTACTGACACTCTATAACAGCACATCTGACCGAACCGTTCTGAGGCTCGCTGAGCATTGCGGACACACCTTAATTAAGCGACGTGTTGTGGTAGTGAAAGGCGTTTCCGGTTGGCAAACAAAGTCTTCCTCACGTCCATTGACCGGTTTCTCACATGGAGCGGCGGGAATATCGTACGCGCTCTTAAGACTACATGAGGCGACCCAGGATCAGTATTACCTCGATGTAGCGCGCGAAGCGCTGAGTTACGAGCGTTCCACCTTCGCGCCACTTCAATCGAATTGGCCTGACTATCGCACTTTAGCCTCAGTCAAAACATCTCCATCCTATTCCTGCAGTTGGTGTCACGGCGCGCCAGGAATTGCGCTCGCGCGTCTCGGTAGTTTGCGCATGTTGGACGAAGCAGAAATTCGAGAGGACATCGAGATTGGATTAAATAGATCTTTAAGAGCTCTGGCGCACGAAGAACTTGAGGCCGATCATCTTTGCTGTGGAAATTTTGGCTTGGTCGAGATTCTTCTGGTTGGGAGTACGATATTAGAGAGGCCTCAGCTCTGCCAGAATGCAATTCAACATGCCTCTAACCTTTGCCGGCGGGAACAGCGAGTGGGTTCATTCCGACTTCTTGGTCGGACTCCCAGAGCACAGAGATTTTTCAGTCCCACCTTCTTCCAGGGAATGGCGGGTATAGGGTACACGCTGCTGCGACTCTCATATCCGGAGGTTCTTCCGTCAATCACTCTTTTTGAGTAAGCGTCCGGACAAAACGAATGCGCTGCCTCACCAGGCAAACAAGCCGTCAATTCTTACCGTCATACTACTAGCGGCGCTTCAGAACTTCCAGCAACTCTACGTTGGAGGGTTCGCTAGTGGAAAATCTGTTGCAATTGCAACCAATATTGCTAGAATCCGTGCACCTCGCTACACCTGCGACTCAGACGGCTTCCCATCAGCGCTTGTCTGGCTCGTTAAGTTGTTCAACTGTCATTAACAATTGAGTGCATCGCGGAAGGGAAACGCTGCGCTGCGATTGTTGCTCTTCATCTAGTAGTCAATTTAGCTTCAGCTTGCAGGCGCGTTCTTCGCCTCGCAACTTTCTATTTCTATCTGCTAGAGCGTTGCCAGAGCAATTGAAGCTCTCGGAGGAACACACCATGGTCCAAGCAGCAGTTGAGTTCAAACCCGGCTTCTACCCTGCGGTTGAAGACTTTGACCGTTTCGTAAAGTCACTCTCCAAAGATGAAACCGTTCTAAGTCCGGCCGAGCGTGCGAAACAGGCTCTTACAGCGTGGAAACTGTTCCAAGCAGGCATACCCCATCGTCATCGTCCGATGTGTCTCTACTACTTCTATCATTTTCTTCCTTTAGATCGTGAAGCCGAGACGGGCGAAGTTGTGTCGCAATTGTATGATGCCTCCCTTTCATCCCTCCTTGATTCAGAGGTTCGTAAATACGTTAGCTTGTTGAACAGTGAAGAGCTCTTTGAGGTGACCCAACAAAGAGGAATTCTGAAACTCATTGCTTTAGGTCTGCCGGAATTCCTCTTGGACGACGCCAAATTATCGGAATGGAACTCCATCAAACTCGCCTCAGAGGAGTTCGTGAATGGCGAGGCCGCGCCTCCGATCATGTTTCTCGAGTCCTATATGTATGCCCTGCAGCATTACTGCTACAAGACTAAGCGGGCGGACGCAGCTTTGTTTAAAAGCGCGACCCAGGTGTTGGACCTATCAACGGACTTGCGTGCGATCGACGTCGCCCGTTCGCTCGTCAACGATGATGCAAATCTTAGGGCCTATCAAAGAAGCCAATGCCAGCCGCGCGACGAAAAGAAACTGATTGCCCTCGAATCGCTCGAAGAGCACGTAATGTCGGAATTCGGTCACGCCGTCAGGGTCAGCAACAAAATAGGAAAAGCGCTTGGGATGTTGACAAAAGCGAGTCGAGAGCGTCGAGCCGCGGAAAAAGATTATCAATCTCAATGGGTGAGTAGAATAAAAGGAACAGGTAACTCGTCGGTACCATACGTGTCTGGTTACGCCGAATACCTTTGCTCTTGGGTTTATATGGGTACTGACGATATCAAGAAGGCCTTGAAGTCCCTGGAGCGTGCTCTTGAGTCTGGATTTGATCCGGGCATCGTGCTCACCCTTCTTCACAATATTACCGAAACGCTTAAGAGCGGAGATGTCGCGGCTCGGTGGGCGCAAAGACTTCTGGACTACACAAATGTGGGGTCACTCCAAGAGGCAGAAGGGAGTGAGTTCGATCGCGGCTTAATGCTCACCATAAAAGCTGCCGGTCTACAGCCCCAGTTTTCATCGCGATTCTGGGATACCATCTCGACAACTAATTCTGGAAAGCGGGGCACAATAATTTCGGTATTGAAACCAAGGATTGAAAGCGCTCGCAAGGAAAACTTGCAACAACGGATTAACGCGGGAACCGCGCTGTTAGATGCTTTAATTTCCACGGAGGAAGCTGATCAAGCACTGACCAACGGCAAAGGCCTGGGCGACATTTCAATAGAGACACCAAAAGCTGAGTTAATAAACTTAAGTCTTGAAGAGATCGATGTGTTCACCAGGGCAGGTAGGGATCAGCTGTTGCTGTTCACAAACTCGAAAATAGACTTGCTTACCGCAATTCAGTACGTGAGAAGCTTGCACAGCCTCCGCTTTACCGACGTCGGTCGTGATATCGATCAATCTATCGCCACATTCCCTAATCTCATGGCAAGCATGCCAATCGTTAAGGACCTAATAGCGCAGTGCTCTAGTAGCGGACAACTAGATGCCGCGCAGAAGCTCGCACATTTCGCCATCAGTAAGCGACCACGCGCTCGAGTGGCAGGTTTCTATAGCGCTATACGACCCTTGCAGAGGGCACTGCATCAGGATAGGCCGCTGCCCGAAGAGATCGATTTGATTTCAAAAACCAGAAGGCTCTTGCACGACGCGGAATTAACGGAAGCCACTAGTGACCTGACAGAGGCGTACGTGGCCGCGTTGAACATCGAGCAATCTCTAACAAAAAAGGACCGATTGCTTAAGGCCGCTGAGGGTGAGGGATTATCCGACGAGAGACTCGCGGCGATGAGGGCAGAAGTGAATTCTCTCTTGGAGCACAGGAAAAAGATGATTATGTGGGCAGCAATGATCGGCGGAGCCATTCTGTTGATCGTAATCATTATTCTAGTTTTGTTGAGATGAGCTGAGTCCGTAGTTACCTTGGGTAGTTCTTCACTAAGCACGGGCTATCAAAAGCGCGCCGACGCTGATCGAAGATGGAAGAAGAATGTTCAATGATGATAAGAAGAGTCCCAAATATTCTCTGATCTCTCATAACTGTTTCTTAGAAATAGATGTTCAAAAACCTCATTCGACCATTCACCAAACAGACGCGCACGTCCAAGATAGTCTTCCAGAATACTGGTGACAGCATGCCCGGAATACCAGTCGGCATGCTAATCGTAAATCCTGATGGAACTGAGCTCGTTAGGATTCGATCCGGCGGTTCCGAACCAGCGTGGTCACTGGACGCAAAATGGATTGCTTTTTCTGGTCTCGTTGAAGGTTACGAGCCGTACGCCTTCAACTTGCACCTCATGAGGCCCGATGGAACTGGCGTGCGACAAGTGACGCATCACACAACTGGAGGCGCGTACACCCCGGCCTGGTCCAGTGACGCAAGAACGATTGCTTACCATGTTTTCGAAGATGGTGTTCAAGACCAGATTTGGAGCGTTGATCTCCTGTCTGGCCGGCAAAGACAGCTTGCCCGAGACGGTGTATCCCCAGTATGGACACCGACAAATCAGATCATATTTGAAAAGAATGATGGTGCTCACCCGCTCTTGATCATGGAAGCGAACGGTCAGAAATTGCGAGAGTGCGGGCTGTTTGACGATGGTGATTGGTCGATCAGGTGGTCACCTGAAGGAAACAAGGTAGCCTTCCTTCGCAACCGGGAGATATATGTGATGGATTCGGATGGCAACAACCTGAAAAAAATCAGAGCGGGTCAGGTCGCAACCGGGCTCTCGTGGTCACCCGATGGCCATCAGTTGGTCTATTACGGCAGCAGAGAAGACCAGAGTGGGAGATGCGGGAAAGAACTCTACGTAATTGATAGCGACGGAGCGAATGAAACAAAGATTGTTGCCAATCCCTGGCCCAAAGATCGGGTAGCTGAACTCATTAATGTTAGTTGGTCACCCTGGCTCGGCTAGTTTTGCTTTGGCTTATCAGTGGATTGCAGATGGCAGTAGATGGAAGCGCACTGTGCTTTATGAGGGGTCCATCAACAGCTTTTCAAACCCTGCAAAACCACCGTGGGTCAGGGCTGATGCCAGCCCAGCGCCCGAAAGATACAGTGATGAATGAATCAAAGTGAGGCTACCAGATGGTAACAAAGACAGATCTCTTTAATGTTGCGAAGTCACTGATAGGCAAATTCATTTTGCCCGCGATACTAAGATCCACAGCCTACGGAATTCTCTGTGGCCTCATATTTTTTTTGGCGGGACTCCTGGTTTATAACTTTGGTCCGGGAGTGTTACTTGAAGACAGTCGCATTGTCTGGCGGTTGCTGGTAGCGGTTTTGGTCGTAACGGTTTACTCGATTCTGGGGATTATTGTAGGACTGACTCTAGGTGGAAGCTCGTCCGTTGGACGGAAGCTACCAGACGCCCAAGCTGGAATTCACATGCTTATTACGCCAATCACTAACCGCATCATCGAACGAATTCCAATTGGACAAGAAGGAATCCCACTGGATAAGTTTGCCCGGTTGGTCGACACCGAAATCGCGAGCCTGGCCTCTGAGTCTGAGCCGAGCTCCCGCGCTCTTTCAATCGCCAATTTTGCTGCGCGGTTCCTCTTGCAAAGATTACTGAAAATTTGCAGAGCGTTATTTCTCGTAGAATTTCTTCGAACTCTTCAAGAAAATGGAGAGTCACGTATTAACATTCAATCTGTCGAAGGCTTTGCTCGAAGAAGGTTGCTGCAATTTGTCATTAACGATATCCGCCTGAAACTCTACGTGCTTCGAAAGATAACGTTCGCTTGTGCAGTTGTACTAGTTGCAGTGCCAATGGTCTTAATAGGTTTGCGCCTAGCTATGCATTGATTAGGCCCTGCTTATTGAGTGCGTCCGCCTCATCATTAGCTGACTTGTGCGCTGGACTAGCGTATCGGCATTATCGAATCAATCCGACGCGAATGCGGGGAGCTGCGATGCTTCCGGGCAAGGCGCCTCCAATATTTGAAGGAGAGAATACCGGATGGCAAGGAAGACTTCGAAACGTGATGACGACAAGAAGTTGTGGCTTAAGATTTCAACCTACAATGCCATAGGATTGCTTGTGGCTGTCGGTTCTCCGCTCGTTATCGATCCACGACTCACTACCCACGTTTTACATCCCAACAGGCAATATCCAAATACTAAGTATTGGGTGATTGCTCTCATCATTCTATGCCCCATCGTCTTTGCCTTTAGCTATTTTCTCCTGAAGCGAAAGGTCACTTCCCGTTACATTACCTGGCTGTCTTGCCTACCTGTTTTGATTCCTGGGTGCTTCGCCGCATTCTTGCTGGCTTGCACAGTCCGACCCGCAGCATCGCGCATGTAGCCCGTCTCGTCGTCGTAAACGACCGCTCCCGCCGCGTCGTAGCCCCAGTACTGCCGCCGGTTGTTGACGAACGTGTTGCCCACGGTTTCATTCTGACTCCACAAGCGGTTTGTCTGTTGGGTCACTTGATTGAAGGAACTGTATTGATAGCTCTGCCGGTATGGGCCGGTGGGCGCGCCGCTGTTGGTGCCATTGATGACATCCCGCGCCTCTGACCCGGAATAGGCTTCATTTACTCGTGCTGCAGTTCCTTCTATCCGGAACGAAATGCGGGCATGATCGGAATACCATAACGATCAGGATCGGAGAGTGTCTCAGCAGGACCCTTGCGCTGGAACTTGGCGCCGTTCCACCTGTAGCGAGCGCGAGTATAATAAAACGGAAGCGGTCTCAAAGCGCTGGTACCATCATCAGCAAATAGGTCAGTACCAATGATTTTACCTCTACCGTAAAGCTCAACAACTAACATTCCGTTTTCAGGATAGACTCGCCGCAGTCCGCCATCGGTCCGATCCCCTGTGGCGAAGGCCCACAGGAGTTTAGGTTTTGTACCCTCTGTCGCGTAAATGTAGATGACGTTCGGTGCCGCTGAACCGCCCTCGACGATAACGTCAAGGGCGACGAGTGCCTCTTCCTGACCATCACCCGTAACATCTCCATAGACGACACTAAACATTTGCATGGGGACGTTGTCGTTGGTCGCTTCGTATTTTCCGCCACGAAGCGTAAAGCTTTCTGTAGGTTTACCAAGATCTCGAAGCCAAGGGTAAGTGAAATTAGAGAAATCGATCGCGCGAATTCCTGACACATTCTTACGTTCGGCATGCTCAATTTCGGAAGGCGTTGCAGCAACGTTATTTTGTGGGGGTGCGCTCACAGATCGAGGTGGTGATAAGTAACATGCTGAAACAATCGCAGCTACCAGCACCGCGAATGAAATTCGCCATGAAAAGCGCTTAGACATAATCACGGGATTCCCATTACCTTCCCAAACTATCTTAGGAACTTAGAACGCGAGCGAAGATCGGAGGCAATTAAAGAAATCTCTGTAACTATTTGCCCTTTGATCGTATTCGCGCGTACGTTTTTGAAGCGCGACCTGACCCTCGGGTTTCCGAGAAAATGGTCCCCTTCCAGAATGATAATGTATTGTGCCCTCACGTCCGCCACCTAAATCCTGAATGTACCGCGCACTCGCTCGCAGATTGCTTCGATCATTTCCATTAAATGTTTGCCCCACGCCAGTGTTTGTTCCCCAAACGTTGTCGAGGCCATTCAATGCCGGCCAATTCTGTAGTCCTGCATAATCAAGTTGGCCTGGACCGACATCGGCAGTGCCTCCGCCATGTCTACCATTGATGTCATCTCCGCCTGCAAACCATTTTCCGTTCTCTGCCGAGACGGTAACTGCAAGCAACTCGGGCGCAATGTTTTCGTCTCTAGCCGCCTGTGAAATCAGTCGAGCGCGCTCCATCTCGGGCATTGGAACACCTCGGCCAAGTTTTTTCGCGCAATGGTTGTAAGTCAGAGATGGCATTGAAAGTTTCTGCGGATTGATGCTCGTCGCCAAAGAAAGAGGCATCGTGTAACCGGTTATGTAATATTCCCAGTCCGTGGGATCGGTTGGATTCCCATTCTCATCGACGCCTGCAGACACGCCGAATCTACCGTAAATCGGAGTACCTCCTCCGAACGGAGCTGAGGAAGAGGAATCGGGCGATAGCCGCATGGGGTTACCGAAGGCATCATGAATGACGCCCGGCGCATTGTAGCCGTCAGGCCAATATCCGAGCGTCCCGTTCTTTGGGTTAGTCGTAAGCGGTGTGAGATGAGGGTTGCCATCGCGTCCGCGTACGCGGCGCGGACCGCAATCATTATTGGGACACTGGGCAGCCAGTCCGATAGACATTAACCAACTCACCTGTCCGCAATCGTGCTCGAACTGATCGAGGTAGCAGGTAACGCAATTTAGATTGCCGACACTGCAACTTGAGCCCAAGCCAACGTTTCCCCAGCGCGCGATCGGATCGGGACTATCAAACCCAGTTGACTCGGGCGCAGAAAAGCCAACGTTGATGCCGTCGGCGTTGAACTCAGCCTTGGGAATGTAAAAACCGCCGCTGGTGCTGTCGCCACGACTGCCCGTCACCGGCTCCGCATGCGACCAAGTCAAAGTGCCGGCATAGCTTTCTTCCGCAATCTTTTGCGCACCGGCATAGACGTAACGCTTGGTCTTCAATCCTGTGTTGTTGAGTTCAGCGACCGCGAGCCCCAGCACGCTTGAGTACAGATAATAAACGGTCGTGGTGCGGGTCCCACCATGGGAGCTGGGAGTCGTGAGAACTGTTTTCAGCGCCTGGCCATCGCCGTCAAACGTATATGTGCCATGCGATGTTTCGCTGTCGGCTTGCACGGTTCGACCTGCAGCATCGCGCATGTAGCCCGTCTCGTCGTCGTAAACGACCGCTCCCGCCGCGTCGTAGCCCCAGTACTGCCGCCGGTTGTTGAGGAACGTGTTGCCCACGGTTTCATTCTCGCTCCACAAGCGGTTTGTCTGTTGGGCCACTTGATTGAAGGAACTGTATTGATAGCTCTGCCGATAGGGACCAGTGGGTGTGCCGCTATTGGTCCCATTCACGAAGTCGCGTGCTTCCGATCCCGAGTATGCTTCGTTGCCGCGCCTAATGTGATCGTAGCTGTAGGCCCGGTCAAAGCGTTCGTCTAATGGATTCTGGCTAAACTTCAGATTGCCATCCGCATAGTATTGGTGCGTACGAGACATCTTCAACTGACCGGCTCCATCGCGCACTTCGAAGCCAGTCAACTGCAAGCGAGAGTTGTAGCCGGCGGCTTCCGTAAAGCCATTGCCGTAAGTTTCGCTCTTCAACGTGCCCCAGGCGCGATATTGCATATTCGAGGCAAACTGCGAAACGGGATAGCCCGTGCCAGTGATGTTATTCAAGCGTCCGGCCGTGTCCAACCCGTAACTGACTGTCGCATTCCAGGGATCAGTAACGCTGGTGAGTTCGTTGGCCAAATTGTAATTGTAACTCAATGTGAAGGTCCCGACGCTGAGCGCGCGGGTCTCTGAAGCGAGGCGTGAAAGCTGATCGTAAGCATAACTCGTGGAACCTAAGCCATCGGTCATTGAAGTGCGGTTGCCGGCGGCGTCGTAAGTGAAGTTTGCTGCTCCCGCAGGGGCAACATTAGCGCTTGCCGGAACATTGGATGAATCATAGGTGAGACTTGTGACCAACCCACGGTTGTTGTTGTAACCGAAGTTTGTAATGACGCCACGGGCATCAGTAATTTTTTGAATTGTGTCGTCCAAATTGTAGTCCCACGTGGTGTGATCGGTCGACGCGCTGTTGTAGGGATCGACTTGTTGCTCCGGCGCATGCTGGTTCTTCAGTCGTCCGTAGCCGTCAAACGTCATTGTTGTTTGCTGGCAGGTGCCGATTGGACAACTGAGGTCGTTCAGATCAGAAGGCGCTTCGCCCTGGAACTGTCGCACCAGCTTCACCTGATCGCGCGCGTTGTAGGTGTTGACTGTCGTCGCATAAACACTGCCGCCTTGCCAGTTGAGTAATTCGGTTTTCACAGTACGGCCCAACACGTCTGCATAGATTTTCTGTTGCCGCCGCTTCGCCACGCCTGCATCGATCGTTCCTTCGTCGGTCAGGGTAGTTACTTCACCACCGGCGCAGCCGCAGCCTGAGTAGCTCGCTTCCTTCCTGGTCGTTTCATTCGGATCACTGGTTATGCTGGGATTCGTAGTCACGAGTGGTCGGCCTTTCCAATCGTAAGTCTGCTGCGTGTATACCCAGCCCGCGGCATCATCGCCCGTCGGAGCCCAGCCGCTATTCGTTTCCGTTGGATTCGATTGTTTGATCGCCCGGCCCATTTGGTCGTAAATCGTACTGCTGGCGCTGTAGCCGCCAATGCTGCCGGGATGATTGCTCGCGGCGACAATTGTTCTTCCCATGCCGTCAAATACGGTAGTTGAATAGGCTTCATCGGCAACGCTATTAACAGTAGACAAACTGAGCACGTAGTCTGGCCCATACACATAGCTTGTGTAAGCGTTGTTGTTCGCTGTCGTCACGCGCTCCATGCGCGCCGCGTTGTCATAAGTAAAGAGCTGAATTGCGCCCTGCGATTGATTTTGCGGCGGCGGCCCTTGCACGCGCGTCCTGGCGCCGAAATCGTAACGGTAACGAACGTAAGAGTTGTTCCCATCCGCATCTGTAATCGTGGTGGGATAAGCCAGGGTGACGAAGGAGCGCGGGGCATCCAGGTTGTCGCCGTCGGCTGAGAATGAGTCGGTGTAAGCAATTAAGCTTTGATGCCCAAGTGGATCAGTCGCAGACACGACCGCGCCGGCGGTGTTGTACTGCACACTACTCACTGTCCACTGCCCACTGTTGGTCACGTCATAGCGCTTCATGCTGCTTAGATTCGCGCGGCCAACAAGGAAGTTGCTGTCGTAGGAGTTGTCATGCTGCACCGGCGCATCGCTGCCCTGAATTGATCCAGTCTGGTCATATTGATAACCAACCTTGGACATGAGCATTTCGCCGGCGCCGCTGACTTCATACAGTGCTTGCTCTTTTACCAGGCCAATAATATGACGAGATAAGTAAGACACGTCGGCCGTTGCGTCCATGCGGTAATCGGTGTGCGAGCGGCGCATGATTGTGGTTGCATCGCCTGCATATTCACGCGTGTCGGTTGGCAAGGAGCAGCTTGCGCCACTCGGCAACACAAACGCAGCATAACTAACAGTTGCGCGGCGATGATTTTGTGGCGTGGCGGAATCGTATACGTTTGTCTCGGTAGCGCGGGGATTCGTTTGATAACTGACGCCAGTATTGTCCTGCGTCCAGTTGGTAGTGGTCGACTTCTGCGTGACGCCGCCTGACAAAATTTCGGTCCGAGCTACGAGGCCTCTAGCCCATGGCGATGCAGACTGGAAGCCTGCGCTCCCAGCATAGAACTCTTTGTACATGGTGCCGTCCTGAGTTGTGATCGTATGAGAGCCGTCGCCAGGCGCGTCGTAGTTTGTTGCCACTTCCTGGGGCACGCCATTGATGCCTGTCCAGTTTTGCGCCCAGACGTAGGTATCGATTAAGCGTGGACAATCATCCGCTGGGGAATTGTAGTCGTAAGCCGTATAGGCGCGCTCAACATTATCCGAGCGGTAACTTCTAACAGGATTCAGTTGCCCCGTGGTGTTGTATTCAAATGTGTACCGCGTGCCGTCGTTTAAACCAACTTGATTGAGCACGGGGATTGTCGAAGGACTTGCGCCGACAACCATGACGCCGGAGAAGCTTGGCTGTACTGTTTTTGTGGTCCATCCAAAGCTGGCCCAAGTATGCGGTGGGCTTTGACCAGTCCAGCTTTGGGTTATCGAAGTAAGATTGGCGTTGCCGTCGTAATTGAACGTAATCGTGCGCGCGAGCGTGTCGATGATTGTTGTGATGTGACCGAGCCAATCGTAATTCACAGCAATGTAGTTGCCGTTGCGATCCTTTATCTGCGTGCAGTGCCACTCGTTATTGAATATTAGATAGTTGAGCTGAGTGCCGTCTGTCGTTCTCAGCAACAAACTGCCGCCGTTATCACTGAGCTGTAGATATGACGAGTCGGCCGCTTCGTAAACATTCGATGTTTCAACTTGTCGCAGCGAGACACGACTACCGCCAGCTATCAGCAAATACACATTGCGGCCCGCCTGGGCATCAAACGACTTCTGCTGAACAGTGGGAAAACCGAGACGGAACCCGGGACTGGGCCAGCCGTTGTCTTCGTCAAAGTAGATGTATGGTCCCGAATGCGTCCAGATCATTGATGAGTAAGACAAACTCAAACCAAAATCCAAGCCTGCTCTTCCCGGCAAACTTAAGAGCGAGACGCTCCATTCAGCGTCTCGAGAAGTCAAACCGTTGCCGGGCTGGTTGAATGGATCCACGAGGGCGGATGCAAGTGATGAAACGCTGCCTGAAGGTGCGCCACTCGGCGTTAGGGTCGCTACAATTCCCGCAAACTCACTGCATTCGTCAAAAGCGCGGCGCACATTTTCCCGGCCGTTTGCGGGAACGACGCTCTCCCAGTAAGCCCAACCCGGAACATCTGGCTCCCGCATTAGGTAAGTCTTATAGAGATCGTAAACGTACCAGTGGTTATTCCGATTGCGAGCGGCATAATCGCTCGATTCAAAAAGAGTCTTGCCTAGCTCACGCATCGCCAGCACCATCGACGTCTGACCGTTTGGATATGCGGCGCGCAAGATGTCGTTCCAGTAAGAGGATTCATTCGTATAAGGCTGACGTGCGAGCGCGGCGAGATTGAAGCTCGCAAGATACTGGTCGCTACCGGCTGTGCTGACAGTAACGTTGGTGTTCGCCGTTGCCTGCGCGCCGAGATTATCGGTGACTGTTAAGCTAACATTGTAGGTTCCGGCTGAAGCATATGAATGAGTAGGCGTGACCCCCGAACCACTACCGCCATCGCCAAAGGTCCATGAGTAGCTGCTAATAGTGCCGTCTGGATCGAACGAGCCGCTGGAACTAAAAGCAATGTTCTGGGCAATGACGCCGCTGTAGGGTCCGCCCGAGTTCGCAACTGGTGATTGATTGGCAACGTTATTACTCCAACTGGGGCTGTAATCGCGAAACTCATTGCTTGCAATGAGACTTTGATTAGTGCCGTCTACATTCATCGTCCATAGTTGTTGCGTCGGGTCGGAAGTGTCGCGTTCGCGATCACTATGAAAAATGATCTTCGTATTATCGGGTGACCAGGAGGGTGAATCGTCGCTCTCTAATGCATTAGTTAACCTAACCTGATTACTGCCATCCGCATTCATCAAATAAATTTCTTTATTGGTGTCAATCGCCGACTTCTGCATATAGTTGCCGTCATCATCAGTCTCCTGCCACGTTTCGATGACACTATCGCGTGTACTGACAAACGCAATCTTGAGTGCGTCACGGGACCATATAGGCTGCGCATCTTTGAACGGTTCGCCTGTAAACGTGAGCCTGGTTTGATTCGAGCCATTGCTGTTCATTACATAAACGGCGGGAACACCCGCATGATCACGCTCACTGGCAAAAGCGATCTTTGATCCGTTCGGAGACCAAGAAGGCTGAAGGTCAGCCGCAGAGCTATTGCTCAAATTTGCCTGGCCTGTGCCGTCCGGGTTCATTAAGTAAACTTGATAATAAGAACCATTGCGTAAGCTTTGAAAAACGATTTTGCTGCCGTCAGGCGACCACTCAGCGTTGCAATCATCGGCAGAATCCGTCGTCAATCGAGTTTGTCCCGATCCGTCGGCATTCATCACATAAATGTCTTGTTTGGTTGGCCCAGGATTTTCTGGATCGGGCGGCGTCGAATCGCGATCGCTCTGGAAAAGAATTTTTGTACCATTGGGCGACCATCTAGGATGATCATCGTTGCTGGAATTGATCGTGAGTCGAGCGAGGCCACTGCCGTCAGTGTTCATTGAATAGATCTGGACACTTCCGTCGCGGTTGCTGGCAAATACTATTTTTGAATTGCCTGCCTGAGGCATTGGCAATAAGAAGAAATCGAATGCGTGGCTCGATTGAACATCCAGTGACGAATCGAATTGAATAGACTTCTTTGTCGTTATCGAGGTTGGACCGTTCCAAGCCAACAGGTACTTTAGTAATCCACCGTTGGTTGATGTGCCCCAGAGATTTTCGTCGGAGTTAATTGCGGCGCCGACGTGCGGCGGCGGAACTGAAGGACTAGGCAACGGTGGGGGCGTCGGTAAGTTGGTTGGCGTAGGAAGAACCGACGGAGTTGGCAAAGGATCTCCTACGCGGCGCGTACGTGGTGCAAGTGGATTGCGCCGTGAACGCACGGTTGAAGCAACCGACTGTGGCGCACGCACTACCGGCGGCTGCCGCACCTTCACCTGATCGAGGTTGGGTAGCGTTCCTTCAGGAGCACCGGAAATTGGAGTTGAACCATTGTCTTGAGCCCGGCTTCGCAAGAATGATGAGCCCGCTCCATTAGCGACAGCGAACGGTGTGAGCGTTGCCATGAGTAAGGAGAAACAAACCAACACTGTAAGGGTTTTCGAATTAGAGCGGGAAGCGAAGAATCGAGGCAACATGAGGAAATTCTCCCAAGAGAGTTAATGATGCGAGAGGATAATCTTAAACACTGGACCAGATGAGCCACCCTCACGCGAAAATAAGGTCGCGATCCCAGTTAAAACCTTCCGAGTTCATGCGAGAACCAGTAGCATTCCGAGGTAACCGGCGGCAAGTTTTTCCTGGAAATGGCTTCATCAGTTTTGATGCAAAAACTCTTGCATCGCTGCGCTTTAGAATAGGACCGGCAAACCTTGGGAGCGTGAATGCCGCCTCACTTTGCGCTTTCAATTCCTGCGAAGAAGGATATCGAGAGCGTCATCGGGATCTAATTTGCCGTTTAATTTGACAAACACTTTTCTCGCTGCGTCGTTCACTCTTTGCAACAGTTCGATGCTCGAATAATTAGCGAGCCAGGTATCAGCACGCTCGTAGTTTGTCATTAGTGCCTCTGCCGACAGTCCTTCCAACTCTTCAATCATGGTCAAGGCTGCTAGTCCTGCTTTGTCTAGCGTTCCCAATTGAACCGCTACGATCATTGCTCTTTCTAGGTCAACCTCAGCCCTTTCTGTTTCGCCTAATCGAGCTAAAATGATGCCGTGCCTGATCAGAGCGTCAGCAAGCAAACTCTGGGGGCCAGTTATCTCCAGAAGTGACACTGCCTCACGTGCGACAGTTTCAGCTTCCCGCAGTTTCTCTACGGCGGTTAATGTTTGCCATTCACTTTTCTGATCGGGTGCCATAAACAGTTCTCAATTCGAACGCCGGCGGATCGGAGATCGTTCTTTCAGCAAGTCGGGGTGCCTTTTTTCAATGATGTAGGCGAGGCCCTGATACGTCATCCCGAGAAGCGATGCTGCTCGCGTCAATCTGCCGTCTACTTTTGCTAGTGCTTGTCTAATCAATTCGCGCTCATGTTTTAATTTTTCTTGAGTCAGATCGCACTTGATATTTAGAAGAGGTTCGACGGCCTCTTCCGAATGCATTTCTGTGCTTGGATTCACTCGGATCTTCTTCGAGACTGCTATCACTCTTTGCAATACTTCCTGGCTTTGCGAAGTTGCCAGCCATTCACTCGCACGATCGTACGCCAGTTCTAGAACATCAGGTGACAGCCCTTCAATCTCTTCGATCAAGGTGAGCGCCGCCATCCCGGCTTTGTTTAGTGCCCCAACCTGGTGAGCTGTATTAACAGCCCTTTGTAAAATGAATTGAGCTTGCTCACTCTTACCCAGGCGCGCCAGCGCAGTGCCATGAGTGATCAACGCATCCGCTAAAAACCCTGATGCCCAGTTTTGTCTAACACTCGTACCGCGTGTCGTGCTATGGCTTCCGCATCCTTCAACTTTCCTTCTGCAACTAGAACTTGCGCGGTGTTCTCATCGATCACCGCCGTTTGGACTTTGTTCTTAGTACTCACTGAGAGGCGACGGGCCTTTTCAAGATATTTATGCGCATCCCTGAACTCATCTTGCAATCCCACTAAAAAGATTATTGACGCCGTTAGGCTCACTTCCTAACCTCGTGGTGGCGCTGGTTGAGGAAGGCAGGATACCGATGCGCTAGCGCGCATCGAAGCATTCCGGCCAAAGGCCTCCATGCTTTCCTGCCTGTGCGAAGCGCACAGGAAAACATAAGGAAGACTCGCACGATGAAGATTAAACAAAAGCGAAACTGGCGCAGTGCGAGTCTTCCAAAGCGAATTATGGTCAGGGCTGCGGAAGGAGAGTATGCCGAGATTATGAAGCGCGCAGCCCTGGCTAGGAAGAGCGCAAGTCGTTTCCTAATTTACTGCGGGACAAAGGGGCGTACGCCAAAATTGAAACAGATGCTTCCGCCCTCTCCCGAACAGCGTTCGGATTTAGAAAGGCTTCTTTTCGAACTACGAAAAGCCGGCATAAATCTCAATCAACTGGCTCACGCTTATCACGGCTCTAAGTACACGAAGGCAGAACCGCCAAGCAAGTCAGAGCTTGAGGCAGCTTCAGCAGTCCTGCGTAAGACGATCGATGCGATACGGGAAAGGATCGGATGAGTAACGGCGGAACATTTTGCCGGTTCTATAAAGGTGGTACAGGTCGTAGCGGTGTTCACATGAATTACATCAGTAGAGGCACAGCTGTACGTGATGGTGAAGATGGAGTGCTTACCCGGAACATTCCCGAATACGTTACCGACGCCCAGGACTATCGCGATTTACGCAACAATCTCATGGCCTACGCGGAGGTTCGGGAGGAGTTCGAGCAAATGCATCATCGAAGCAGAGGCGAATGTCGGACTCACTTTAGAACAGTACTCTCGTTGGAGCATGACGTTGAAACTGACAAAGCCAAAGAGATGACAAATGAATGGCTTGAGAAAAGATTTCCTCACGCGCACGCAGCCGCTTTTGTTCATCGTGACACTGATCACACTCATGTCCATGTTTGGATCGATGCGCGTCAGGACGACAACCGAAAGATTGATATTCCGCCTAAGGTGTACCGCCGCCTCGATGAAGACTGGAACAAAATCTATTCTCGCGAATTTGGCCGAGATGAGCATGAGCATATTCAAAAAAAGACTGAGACCAGGGCGCACAAGGAATCACACGCTCGCGGCGAGGCAGGAACGGACAAGCCGAACCGCTCGACGCGAGCAATAAAGAGAAGCGACTTCGACAATAGGGAGCGTCGCAACTATGGCGTTGACAAAGATGGAGCTGCAAAGAATCAACGAAGTACTACAAATGGACAACGAGGAGCTGACGGCAGAAAACGAGAGGCTGAGGACCTTCATACGGCAAGAGCAGGAGTATCTAAAGCAGCTAAAGGCGCATTACGAACAATTGGAGAACTCCGCGAGAAAGTACATGAGCGACCTGTGAGCCGTCGATAGGAATTTTAGGGGAAGGAAGCGAGATGAATAAACTAATCAAGTCAGGAGCAAGGTTTGGCGATTCAATTCTGTTTACTATGGAACACATGGCGTGGGTGGACCCGCTTGTCCCATTCGCAATGACAACCGGAATAGGCCTCATCCCAGTAGTCTGGTTACTTTCTGGCTGGGCTGGCGCTGGCCTCTGTAGCGTGTGGCTGCTTCTGCTTTTTGTGGTGTTGAAAACGAATGAGCAGATAGGCCTCACGCATTCGCTGAGATCATGGTTGGCGAGGCATTCAAGCATGGGTAGCCCACAACCCGAGGAGCCTCACTCAGCAAAAGTAGTTATCAACCGTGAAGCGCACAATGGAGTTGCCAAGGCGCTTGCGCCGCCCTCTCGTTCAGACAGTGGACTAACATTCCGACCGAACGAGGTTCGCTCGATTGCGCTCACTCCCGAAGCAGTAGGAAATGTGGCGCGGCTTCTTCCCTCAAATATCAAGGGTCAGGGAACCGCAATCGACATGCTGATCAGAGCCTTACGCCGCCGCTGCTCTGGAGTTTCCGATTCGAGACAGCCGATCTCATTTTTGCTAGTAGGACCGACGGGTGTAGGTAAGACCGAGTTGGCGAAACTCACGGCCCAGGGGCTTGGACGTACTGTTGAACGTTTCGACATAGGTCAACTCGGTAAGGAGGGCCAGCACTCTGGCTCTCAGGGTGCGGCCTGGACATTGTTTGGAAGTCCGCAAGGCTTTATAGGCGGAGAAGGAATGTTGACCAGCGCTGTGGCAGCTAACCCTAATGCAGTAGTTCTGCTTGATGAGATCGAGAAGGGAAACCCAGAGCTTCTGGATCTGTTTCTGGCGATCTTGGATGAAGGGTTAGCAAAGGACAATAAGACTAATGCGGTCATAGATTTTTCTCAGACAATTATCTTTTTCACTTCAAATCTAATCACGGAGATCCCCCTGGAGGTCCAGCGCAATCCCTCGCGAGCTCGGAACTTGGTGCTAGCAACAGCCTTTCTTAAACCTGAAATGATCAATCGAATCAATCACGTAGTTCCCTTGAAGAGTTTGGATGATGAGGCACTTCGCTCTATCGCGAATGACGAATTGCAAAGGTTCCTTACCAACGCCAAGGCGGTTGGCCCAGCGGCCCAGAAACGAGTCGGTCAGAGTGTAATCGATTTGGTTCTCACAAGGTCAGATACGAAGTACGGCGCTCGAGACGTGAAGCGAGTTGTTGATGAGATTGTGGGAGATCCATTGAGTGATGCCCTGATCTTTCGGGGTAACAGATTTCCGGTAAAGCAAGTAGCGGTTACAGCCCGCAATGGAAGAATAGAAGTGGAGGTAGCATAAAAGAACATGAAAACTCTGATCTCGATCTTAATAATCGTGATGATACTGATTGTAGGTATTGCCGTTGTGGGACGATTGTTGTCCCCTTTTGCCGGACTCTTTGGTGGAAATAATCACGCCAATGCTGCAAAAGCCAGCGATGCATCTAGGAGTGAACTGCCGCCCATTGAAGAGATGGTAAGGGCTCCTAAGAGTGTTCAAGAAAGGGCCAGACAGAAGAGCTGGCCGGACGGTGGAAATATGTACGCAGTTCAGTTGAGCCAAAGTCAATTGGACGGCCGACCCATCATCACCGCTGAACTCGACTTTATACCATCTCGAAATCCCGAAGTTAATTGGATCGCTGTGAGTCGGAAATACAGCTGGATACAGATAGGCGACCTAACCCTGAATGCAATTTCAATCGAGGGCGCAGCTGACTTGGATTCAACGCTGAAACTATGGGCTGACAATTCGGGCGGTTTAGGTAGGAGGGCGACTCTACGTCTTAAAGCATTGCCGGCTTCTGAGCGGGTTATAGCGGGACGGCCACACAAGATCAAACTCTCGTTTCGGTTGCCCACCGGATTTGCTGTTAGCAAGTACGGCGAGTGGCAGCGCCTGTACCTTCTGGGGATGACCGATCAGAACTTCGACAGTGACCACCAGGTTTGGAGTTCGAGAGAGGCCGACGCGCAGCAGTTCCCCACTTGGGATGCTGACCTGTACATCCCTGGCAAGATTCAGAAATAGATAGGGGAGCGAAGATGTTTAAGGTCCTGACACTTATTGCTAAAGGCGTGGTCTGGGCGTTCGCCGGTCCCTACCGAATTTTGTTGCGAGCCGGTGATGGCGTGGGAGAGATCGGATGGCTGGTATCACGAAGCCTGGCAGGAGTGTATTTGCTCGGGCTGGTAGTAACGTTCGGAAGTTGTGGAATCCTTGCTCGATCGACAGATCCTCAAGTGAGTTATTTGGGGTTTGCAACAGCGATCGGTGTTTGCGTGTTTGGGATCTTTCACATAAATCAGATCATCGGACGTGTTCGAAGTAACCGCCGGGCGGCGACCTTTCACGGTACGGCGCGATGGGCGACTGATAAGGAGATTGCCCTTTTGTCAATTCCAGTGGGTAAGCCCCTTCCCGACGGCGGGTTTTACGTGGGCCACCATAAGCCAAAAGGACGAGCCGAGGCTCAGGTCAAGGTTTGCTTGCCGCGTTCTGAGTCTGTCCTACATGGAATTGTCTTTGCCCCGCCAGGCCGAGGCAAAAGCCGCGGCTACTCAATTCCAAACTGCGCCTGGGCCAAGAATACATCGATCGTAACAACTGATCCGAAGTCAGAGATTTTTTCGCTGACAAGCGGATATCACGAACGCGTGCTCAAATACGCGCCCACTGAGGTTAATGGCAGTGAGGTCCTGAACTGGATTCCACTGTGCGGCGATGCGCGAATGTCCGAACTCTGCGCTCGTGCAATAGTTGAAAGCGGGAACAACGAACAGACTCAACAGTTCTGGCTTGACGTTGAGACTGCTTTTCTCTCAGCACTCTTTTCTCATGCAAGCACGCTGGAAGAACCTACGCCCCTCACGGCCTATCGCCTCTTTACGCGTCAGACGCCAGAGGATTTACTAGAGCAGCTGTTTGATTCAAGCTCGGAAGCAGCCAGAGAACAGGCGATGGTCTTTGCGCAGACAGATCCGAAGATCAAAGGCTCTATTGTTCCCGCCGTCGCCTCAAAACTACAATTCCTTCGCGATCCGAATATTGCAAGGTTCACAAGCGCAAGCTTGAAAGCCCCGGACTTTGGTGAGCTGCGCAGGCAACCGACGGCAGTTTATTTCTGTATGCGCGAGCAGGACATTGCGCGTCTCAGGCCACTGACAAGTCTCTTTTTTTCATTGATGCTTGAGCAAATAGCCGGCGCAGAAGTTCCCGCAGACTCACAAGGTGTGCCTATTACAATGATCCTCGACGAGTTCGTAAATATCGGGACGATTCCTGAGTTTGCGACGACGATCTCACTTGCACGAGGTCGCGACGTGGCGATCTGGTTGCTGGTCCAATCATACAGCCAATTCGAAGCGCGTTATGGAAAAGCCAACGCCGCCACGATCATTACCAATTGCGGAACTAAGATTGCCCTGTCTGGTCTGGACGCAACGACAGCCGCGCGTGTGAGTGAAATGCTGGGCGACATGACGGTGGTAGACACAAGGCCGAGTCAGAGCACGCCTCGCGGAGGCTGGCGCAGCTCGTCCACTGTAGGCCGAACAGAACATAAACGAAAGCTTCTCACGCCCGACGAAGTGATGCGCATAGATCGCGACAAAGCCATTGTTCGAATTGGCAATCGGCACCCGATGTTATTAAGCAAGATCTATTACAACGAACCGCCCAAGACTACTCAGGTGAGAGGAATCGGCCCAGCTATCGGCATCGACTTAGCTCTTGGAAAGTTCAGGACACGCAATCAGCGAAAACCAATGGCGGTTAGCGCGGACGAATTTTACGACGAACTTCCGCCGTTGCCGGAACCGCCACATATCAATTTGTAATTAAGACGAAGCCAGGAGAGAAGAGTAATGGTCAGACAGATCATGTGTATCGACTGCGGTTTACGCGTTTACGATCCTGAGCCCGATGATCTCGGCCCAACTTGGAACCAGCGAAGGGTGAAGGGCACGGTACGCAGGCCAGTGTCCCGAGAAGTGCTCCGCTGCGACCGCTGTAACTTAGAACTTCCAGACGGCACGACGGTCATTGCAATAACGCATTGGCTAAATGAGCCAAGGCCGCTGGAGTGGGAGCTCGAATACATCGTGCCAGTCTAGTAGCCGGTCGCCTACAAAAGAGCGGACTTCAACTCAAGAGAAAGGCTTACAGAGACCGTGTGATGGGGAGGTTGGGGAGCCGGTACGTCTAAGCGGCCACCTTAAAGCGGCAGCTTTCACCTCAGTTGAACGAAGATTGGGCTTCAACTGACTTGTGGACTTCAACTCAAGACTTGGCGGTTGGAAGGCGGCTTAGCTTGTTCAGCCAAATTTAACTCCTTTCGATTCTGATAGATCGGTCAATACAAGGTAAATCGCTTGCATGGGCACGATCTGCGTGCTAATCGTTGAATTGCCGGTTTGCGCACAGGCCGCCGGTAGGAAGTGAGACATTTATGAGTAATAATTCTGATCTAAGGCCGGAGGCGATCATTTTTCTTGCTGCGGACGAAGATACTAAGCAAGTGGTCCGCGAGGCTCACGCATTGGCCAGGGCGCCATCACCCATTACCATTTTAGGTGCGGCAGGTGTCGGCAAAGAATCCCTCGCTCGCGCAATCCACGAGTGGAGCGGGCGGCCAGGCGATGTAACCGTGCTGGACTGTGCAACTGTTCAGGAGGATGAACTCTTCTTTTGCCTGGACACGGTATCCCCCCTCGTACTCAAAAACATCACGCAACTCCCGCCGATCTTTTGTACGGAGATGGTAAGGCAGCTTATCACCAATGAACCTTCGCGCGTTCGCATAATAGCTACCTCTACTCTCAATGTGGACCCCGCGTCTGCACCAACGATGCCACGGCAACTTATTAATTATCTGCAAACCATCCAACTCGTTCTTGAACCTTTGGCTGAGCGCCCTCAGGATCTGGTACTACTTGTATCCCGCTTTCTTGAAGAAGCAAATTCCCGCTATAACAAACACGTCCATGTACAACCGGAAGCGCTTCCATTCTTCCTCGCGCTTAACTATCCAGAAAACGTAGCCACGTTGCAGCAACTCATCGAGCGAACAGTCGCGGCAGCCGAACGTGAGGCGATCGTAACAACTGAGGCTATCGAGCTCGCCGCCGAACGTGAAAGCCTGCCGCGGTCACTTATCGATCCTTGGGCCGGTCTGAGTTTGCAACAAGAGTTGATCGTTCATGAGCGGCGGCTTATCCGGCGCGCGCTCGAACGCGTAAACGGCAGTATCACCAAAGCCTCGCGCCTGCTTGGTATGACTCATCAGAGCCTGAGTAATAAGATTCAGTCTCGTCATCCTGAACTCGAGGCTGTCAGATCTCCGCCAAAGGCGCGCAAGCGGATTGACGTTCTCACGAACCCGTCGGACCTTTGAACTGAACTCCCGCATCCCAAACACGCCCCACACTGCCTTTCATTCAAAAGTCGTTTCCCCCTGCGCTTTCGTTCGCCCCCTGCGCTTTCGTTCGCCCCCTGCGGACCACACTCCACCCCCGCAACCATCGCAGAATTCTATTCGAAGATAAAGCGCCAACTAACGCCCTGATTGGCGATATGATTTAAAGCGTTGCCAGAACAGCACGGGTTGGAAGATGTAGGGTTAGAGCGTGTGGCGGCTTCACAGATAGAAGCTCTTTACCTTAATGGTCCGAGAAGTGAGGCCCTGGAAGTAATTCCGTCACACTATAGTCACACTGCGCTGAAATGAAGAGATGTAAGTTGGTGGAGCCGAGGGGGATCGAACCCCTGACCTCATGACTGCCAGTCATGCGCTCTCCCAGCTGAGCTACGGCCCCAAATGAATTCGTTGAAAACTGCGAGCAAGCAAGAGTATAGCGGGCTTTGAAGGAGCGTCAAGCTGCCTATCTACTTGGTAGTGCTCTAACTTCAATCTCTGCGTAAACTCCGCGTCCTTTGCGCCTCGGCGGTTAGCGCGGTCGCCACGATTTTCACCGCCGGGGCGCAAAGGACGCCGAGTTTACGCAGAGAAGAACGGCAAATTAGGTCTATCTATTTCTTCGTCGGCGGGCTGCAAAGAACGCCATCGCGGCGCCGAGAAGCAACAGTAATAGGCCTTCGATCGTGCGATACGTATCGGGCAGTTCGCGGACACCGCGCTCGGAAATTATGACGGCGGCGGCCGGCTCAATAAAGTACGCGCGATAAGCAATCACGCCACCAACGGCAGCAAGCACGATTCCGAGAATGATTGCAATGGCTCTTAACATTGACGATTGAACTTTGTACTTAGTGCTTTGTACTTTGTGAATTCAACTCAAAGTGCAGCTGGTGAATTCGTTTTCGCTCCAGCGGAGCGAGATGTTTATAGCCGTGTCGCCCACCCAAAACATCTTCTCGCTCCGCTAGGAGCGAAACCGACGTGCAATCCTTGCACTTACAGCAATGCAATTGCGCTCCTCCGGAGCTTCGGAGCAATAGAATGGACTTCTGACTATAAACATCTCGCCCCTCCGGGGCGAAGAAGTTTACTTTCCCTTCCACACCGGTTTCCGCTTCTCTAAAAACGCGGTGACACCCTCGTCCTTGTCCGCGGTTGAAAAGCAGAGCGCAAACAGATCAACTTCGCGGCGCAGGCCCTCGTCCAGATTAGAACGCGATGCCAGCTTCACCGCTTCTTTCGCCAAGCTCAACGCGATCGGACTCTTGCCGGCTATGCGATTCGCAATCTCCATCGTCTTGGCTTCCAACTGATCCGCCGGGAAGACGTGATTAACCAGGCCGATCTCGTAGGCCGTTTTTGCGTCGATGATGTCGCCGGACAAAATGAGTTCCATCGCTTTGCCTTCGCCAACGAGCCGGGTCAAACGCTGTGTCCCGCCACCGCCGGGAATTATTCCAAGATTGATTTCCGGTTGTCCAAACGATGCTGTCTCACTCGCAACGCGAATGTCGCAAGCGAGCGCCAGTTCACACCCACCGCCCAAACAGTAACCATTGATCATGGCAATCACTGGTTTCGGAAAAGTATCGAACGCGGTGAACAGCGAGCGCGAGGTCATCACGTCCCGCTGCATCATCGCGGTGCGTCCGGCAAACTCGCCGATGTCCGCGCCGGCAATGAATGCTTTGTCGCCCGCGCCGGTAAAAACCACGACACCAACTGAATCGTCGGTCCGCAGCTCTTCCAACAGAGCCGCGCCTTCTTCACGCGTCTTGATGTTCAGCGCGTTGCGCTTGTCGGGACGATTGATCGTAATGATGGCGACGCGTTCGCGACGTTCAAGGAGCAGGGTTTCATAGCCGACAGGCTGTGCTTGCGACATTAAATTGATCTCCGAATGTAGGTTGGATTTGCGAACAAGATCGTAAGGCCTGCGGTGTGATCCGTCAAACGCGAGCTTGGGTGGTGCTCAATCTCGGGCTTAGCCGCGGATGAACGCGGATAGACGCGAATCTGAAGAACCATTTAAGCAGATCAGCAAGTCCACTGCTTTGAATTATTTTTAGTCTCGTTTCGAAAGGATTGCTTTTCGGAGTAACTTCATTTTCAGATTCGCGTTTATTCGCGTTAATCCGCGGCTGAATTAGTGTGAAGGTTTCATTCAGCCGGTGTGGAAGTATCAGCATCCGGCTCGGCAGGCTGGTCATCGGCGACCCAGGAAACAAACAGTCGCAGCCAGTTTTCCATCGATTCCGCAATCTGCACGCCGACCCGAGCGGTCCCATAGATCGCCGGCGCCATGCGAATCACGACCGCCGTGACTTCAATCGGCGCGCCATCGGGGCGATGCGCGCGCAGGTACAATCTCTCGCCGCGACTGACTTTCTGGTTGAGATGAAACAGCGCGCCGGTTGTGGAAATGTCGTCGGTTTCAGTCGGCTCGCTCCAGGCCGAACCATCTTCAGCGCGTCCCGAAACCACGATCGGAAGCCGCAGCGCCATGCGTAAAGCAAAGCGTCGCTCTTCGTTGTTGTAGGGAGTGCTCATTGTAGGCAACACAGTTTGCTTATGCTCTCAGGAAGAATGCGCGCTGCGCCGATCTTCAGCGGGCGCGGTCCAATCATAAAAGCCCGTACCTGTCTTCTTCCCCAGTTTGCCCTCTTGCACCATGCGGCGCAGAAGTTCCGGCGGCCGAAATGTTTCCGAACCAAGCTCGCGGTAAAGATACTCGGCAATATTCAACCGAATGTCCAGACCCACGTGGTCGGTAAGTTTCAATGGTCCCATCGGATGGTTGTAGCCAAGTTCCATCGCGGTGTCGATATCTTTCGCGCTCGCCACACCCTGCTCGAGCATGCGCATTGCTTCAAGTCCCAATGCTACTCCCAGGCGACTGGAGGCAAAGCCAGGAACATCCTGAACAACTATCGGCTCTTTCCTCAGTCGCTGGGCCACTTGTCGAACGAGCTCAACTGTATCATCACTCGTGGCCTTACCAACCACGATTTCGATCAAACGCATGATGTGGACCGGGTTAAAAAAATGCATGCCCACAACGTTACCGGGCTGTTCTGAAACTTTTGCCAGCTCGGTTATCGATAATGACGAAGTGTTACTGGCAAAAATAAAAGGCTGGCTCGCTAACTTTTCCACTTCCCGCAGCAACTGTTGTTTGATCTCGAGTTTTTCCGGCGCCGCTTCAATCACCAAATCAGCAATAGCAATTTCTGCTAGGTCGGTGGTGCCGTGAATGTGTTGCAGGATGGAATCGCGGTCGGCTTCCGTGAGTTTCGCAAGTTGAATTCCTTTGACCAGGTTGCGCTCGATAGCCTGGATACCGCGCGCTAGCGAATCGCGATCGACATCGCGCAGCACGGCCTGATACCCGGCGGCGGCGGCGACCTGCGCGATTCCGTGGCCCATGGTGCCGGCGCCAATGATGCCGATTGTCCTAATTGTTTGCGGGGCGATGCCAGATTTCAATCGTTTATCCCAACCGTGCGTTTCAAAGCCGCTTCGGCTCGCGTTCGACTACTTTAGTAGGGCTAGTTATACTATACGCCTAACCGAAAAGGCTATACTTTCGGGCGTTTAGTCCAGATTTTTCACTTCACCAAAGACAGTCGGCGAGGCATAGATGGCCATACAAACACTCGACAAAGAAGTGGTAATTATTGGGTCCGGCCCGGCCGGCTTAACAGCGGCAATTTATTCGGCGCGAGCAAACCTCAAGCCGCTGTTGATTGACGCGCCGGTTGATGCGCACAAACAGACGGCGCCCGGCGGACAATTAATGATCACGACTGATGTTGAAAATTATCCGGGTTTTTCCGAGGGCATTCAGGGGCCTGACTTGATGATTGAGTTTCGCAAACAGGCGGAACGCTTCGGAACAGAATTTCTCGAGGAGTGGATTACGGAAGTCGATCTCAGCGAACGGCCATTCATCCTGCGTACTGACAACTATATCGTTAACGCGCAAACATTAATCATCGCCACTGGAGCGTCCGCAAAATGGCTGGGAATTCCCGGTGAAGCCAAAGTGCCGAATGGGTTCGGCGGTAATGGCGTTTCGGCTTGCGCGACTTGCGATGGTCCATTGCCGGCGTTTCGCAACAAGACGCTGGTAGTCGTCGGTGGCGGCGACACGGCAATGGAAGAAGCGACGTTTTTGACGCGCTATGCCGCGAAAGTTTATGTGGTCCATCGCCGCGACAAATTGCGCGCGTCAAAGATCATGCAGGACAAGGCTCTCCACAACGAGAAGATCGAATTTATCTGGGACACGGGCGTCGAGGAGATCGTCGGTCAGGATGATTGCGGTGTAACCGGCGTGCGCTTGCGAAACCTGAAAACGAATAAAGAGCGAGTGCTGCCATGCGAAGGCGTTTTTATAGCCATTGGCCATAAACCCAATACCGATCTTTTCCGGGGGCAGTTGGACATGGACGAGGTTGGCTATTTGAAGACGTCGGGCCACTCGACTGCGACAAATATTCCGGGAGTGTTTGCCTGCGGTGACGTGCAGGATTCAGTTTATCGTCAGGCGGTAACCGCTGCGGGCACCGGCTGTATGTCCGCCCTGGATGCAGAAAGATTTTTGGACCACCTGCCGGTGGCTATGCCGAGTGGCGAAGAAGTAACTATGGAAGGCGAACACATCACCCAGGACCATCGCGTTATCATCGAGCCGGATGGTTCGATGATCCCAAATCAGCCGGATAAAGTTTTGGCGAAAGAAAAATAAATAACATGAGGACAGGTTTATGTCGGTAAGAAATGGTGAGATCCTCGAGCAGATTTTGGCTTTACCACCTTCCGACCGTGCGGAACTCGCGGACAACATTCTTGCCAGCCTTGAGCCATCCGATCCTAACTTGCTGAAACTGTGGGCGGCTGAGGCCGAGGACCGCGTAGCTGCATTCAAGCGAGGCGAAATGGAAGCGATACTTGCTGAAGTAGTCTTTGCTCAGTCCGCGTTAGCGGACGACTGAAAATAGCCCAGCGATTTATCGCTGGGGCCTCTGCGACCACGAGTCTAAGTCCGTGAAACGGACTACTTCACTTTCGGCTCTTATCCCAGCAGTAAACTGCTGGGCTACTTTCATGCGTCGGCTATAGCGGACTAAGAGAACTAAACTACAGCAGTACTATCGAATCGTCTTTTGGACGGCGTGGCCGTGGCGCTGGGCGTGACATAGGTTGTTCTACTTCAAACCGATCTGCTTGGGTTGACTCAAAATTATTCGGACAGGCTTCACAATAAAATCCCAATTGCGCTTTCCGTTCTTCGCAGTCGTTGCAGTCGAGCGCCTGGCCCACTCTTCTTAAAGCATCCACCAACGGCAACAACACCTGGCCACGTTCAGTCAACCTGTATTCGATGTGTGGTGGATTACCGCCAAAATCGATGCGCTCGACCAGCTTGTCCTTTTCCATGTCGCGAAGACGCGCGACCAGCGTGCGGCTGCTGATGGGAAACAAGCCGGTGTGGAGTTCCATGGTGCGCTTGGCGCCGCCGGCGAGATCTCTCGCCACCAGCAAGGTCCACTTGTCGCCGATCATTTGCAGCGCGCCGGCGATTGGGCAACCATCAATTTTGCGTCGTCGCACTAATTTCTCCTATGTAAAGCAAACTGTTAGTTTGCGGACGATCGCCAGGCTCACCTTCAAGACCATGAGCGTTGCTGCGTAAATTGTAGTTCGCGAAAGACGAGGCCTAGACACTTCTATTTGGTCACCGTCAGTGTCCCCAACCATCGCAAACTAACAGTTTGCTTTACGAGACTACTTCATCACCGTGATCTCGCGAGTCGTCGTATTGTAGCCGCCGTTATCAACCGGCTTATCATCTTTGTCGACTAGCTCGAGACGCACCGAATGTTTACCGTTTATCCAACCCGATAACCAAATCGGTTCCCACTTATCGATGTATTTCGCATCGTCGTCGTCAACGATGTAACGGACGCGATAGTCGCCGCCGTCACCTTTCAGTTTCGCGCCGGTCAACCAGAAATCAATCATGATTGGATCGGCGTCTTCAGCCTTGTACTCGCCCTTTGGGCGGCTGTAAGTCAACAAGGGCTTGGTTGCGTCGAGTGCGCCCGCAGTGCTCGAAGCCATGTCTTTACCTTCGCGCGTCGGTTTTGGCGCGGCAGAGGAATTGTTGTTTGCCATCGTCTGGCCCGTGTTCGTCGTGGTCGGCTTGGCTGCGTCGCCGCCACCTTTTACTGTGAACTCCACCATCTGAAAAGCGCCGTCGTTCTTGTAGCTTTCGTGCCACGGTCTGGAGGGAAACACGCGCAAGGTGTGTTTGCCGGCAATGACGTTGCGCAGTTCGAACGGTTCATTAATTTCGTAATAGGCTTCGTACGGTTGGTTATCAAGGATGACGTGAATGTGATTTCCCTTGCCGGTGTTGGGATCTTTGTGCGGCATGTAACCTTTCAGATCGCCGCCGAGATCGAGTTTGACGTCGACAGTTGACCCGTTGATAACGGCGTCTTTTGCCGGCGAGACGATCTTTAACGACGGCAAGGCTTGATCTTGTTCACCGCGACCCTTCATCAAGTCTGCGATTTTTTGCGGCCGCGGAACCAGCGCGAGCGTTTGCGTCGCCGGCGGCGTCACTGTCGTGGTCGCGGTGGTGCTCTTGTCGTCAGTCGAAGTTGCGCATGATGCAAAAAGTAAAGCTGAGGCCAACAGAGCCAGGGACACGAGAAAAATGTTTCGATGCCGATTCATGATTTCCTCCAACGCAGAATGAATGAATATTTCGCGCAAGTGTACTGCGGAGCGTGATGGTTAGCCAACGAGAGTGCGGAACCGCGAGCGGTAGCGACCGGATGTTAGGCTCAACGTTGATATAGAAATGTTGAAAAATTTGGCTGGTTGTTGAGCGGTAGCGTCCGGTCGCTACCGCTCGCGGTTCCGCAACAATGGCTGGTCTTTATGCTCCCGCAGTGCGCACGCCCGTTTGTTTCTGCAGGCGCTCCTCTGCCGCGGCCCAATCAATGTTTGAGAAAAACGCTTCGATATACTTTGGACGTTCCGCTGGTTTGTAGTCGAGCAGATACGCATGTTCCCAAACATCCATTACCAGGATGGGATTAAAGCCTGCCACGTTTCCGGTCTCGTGAAGGGTGATCCAATGATTGGAAAGCCTCCCATTCGCTGGGTTCTGATTACAGATGGCCCAACCGACGCCGCGCATTTTGCCGATGCCGACAAAGTCAGCCTTCCAAATTTCATACGTGCCGAATGTTGAGGCTGCGGCCTTCGCAAACTGTGTTGTGGCAGCCGGGTCGCCAGCGCCGCCGCCCTTCTTCAAGTTCTCGAAGTAATATTCATGCAGCACCATGCCGTTGTACTCAAAACCCAGCCGCCGAGTTAATTCAGAGTATGCCGGCATCTCTTCCTGGTCCACGTTGCCATCGCTGATGAACTCGGTAATCCTCTCAGTCAGCTTGTTTGTTTCTTTGACGTAGCCTTCGTAAAGCTTGAAATGCATCTCCAGGGTTTCGTCCGAAATGCCTTTCAGCGCGCTCAAATCAAATTGTCTTGCCGTATAAGAACCAATTGAACTCATTTGTTTTCCTCCATGCCATCAAACTCAACGCAACATGCGAAGAGTTACCACCAAAAACTTTGGTGACAGAACTATTGCTCTCGGATGTGGCGAATGCGTGGAGATGCTGAGGATTTAGTGTGACGAGTGTCAGGAGGCAGGAGCAAACGGCAGGAGCAGGAAAGCAAAAGAGGCAGAGACAGGAAGGTTTTCCTGCCTACTGCCTCCTGCTCCTGCCGACTGATTATTTGCCGAAGATCACCCAATCGCCGTGTGCTGTGCCCATGAACAGCAACAGCGGTAGCGACAACCAGGCATTGGTACGCGACGCGATAAATGCCTGACGGGCCAGCTCAGGGGGCGCCGCTGGTCCAGTTCCCGCAGTTCCCGCAAGAATCCGTTTGTTATTGGGCCAGATGATGCCCCAGACATTCAGCATCATGAGGATGCCATAGGCGCCGCCGATGCCGATCGAGTATGTCTTGTTGCTGGCATAGCTTTGCCCGCCGACAGTGAGCATGCCATCGAAAAATTTCAGCAAGCCCCACGAGATGAACGCAACCAAAATGAACATTACGATCGCAAAGACGCGTCCGTCCTTAATCAGCGCAGGGACTTTCTTAATAATCACAAATTCCACAATGAACAAAACAATCGGATAAGTCAGCCAGGCAAATAAAACCCACCAAAGGTTGATGCTGCCACCGCCGATGTTGTTCGCATTTGTAATGTCGGTCTTGAGGGTGTACATCGCAAAATAGGCAAGGCCAGCAAGCACGGTTACCACAGCGCCCCAACGGAAAAACCAGAGTGCGCGGCCCAACAGATCCGGATTCACCTTTTTCTTGGTATCGGGGTCGAGAGCTTTTTGGAAGGGCACATTAACGAGATTGAAAAAGTAGAGCAAACCAATCCAGGTGATGCCGGCAACGAAGTGGGCCCAGCGCAAGATGATGCGCGTCAGCGCAACACTATCCGGCGGATGAAAGAGATCCTGAAACATTGCCAAACTGATGGGGAGATGAACAGTCGACTCGATTAGCATATGACCTCCGTTAAGTACGACAGACATTCTTGCCTGTCGCTCGCCGATAAAATTAACGGACAGACAGGAATGTCTGTCCTACTTTGCTTGAATACGCGCAGATTACACCCTGAGGCTGGTCGTGCGCAATAACATCTCCGGTTAGCGTCAAGCAGTTCTGAGTACAACCTTCAGGTTGCTGCCCTTGGTATGCGCCAAAGCGCAAGCTAAAGCTTGTACTCTGAACTACAGGCTATTCGTCCAACGGCCGCGGTCCCGCATCCATTCCACGAATGCTCGCCTGATTGATCACTTTGACTTTCAGATCGTCCTTAACCCGAATCTGACAAGAGAGGCGTACGTGATCGGCGAGGTCGGCTTCCATGGCCAGCCGGTTTTTCTCCAACTCGCCCATCTCTCCAGGATCGCCATCGAGCACTTCGACGCGGCACGTCGTACAACGAGCGTTGCCGCCGCAGCGATGCAGAATGTCTATCCCTGCGTCCTCGATCGCGAGCACCAGTTTCTTTCCTTCAGGCGCTTCGATTACCTGTGTTCCAGTCGCAGTTTCGGCTTCAATATTCGGCATTAGTTCGGTCTCCAGGTTTTGATTTGATTGCCTGAAGAATGTGGCACAACTAAAAAAGTTGAGCAAGTCGCCCATGTCCGACATGCTTCAGCTTGTCGTCCGCACGGTTCAGAGGCGCGTGTGCAAACGCCAAACTAAAGTTTATCGGACAGAACGAGTTCCATGAAGGTAGCGCCGGCAACCGGATTCTTGTAGTAAGGAGCAATCTCCTGAAAACCAAAGGAGCAGTACATTGCGATCGCCTGGTCCATCTTGCCCGGCAAGGTGTCAAGCCGCAGCCGCGCGTAACCGATCTGCTTTGCTTCCGCAATCAACTTTTCGGTTAAAGTTCGGCCCAGACCGCGACCGCGAAATGCCGGCCGCACATAAAGCCGTTTCATCTCGCCGACGCCATCGCCAATTTTTCGCAGCGCGACGCAACCCGTCACCTCGTCGTCGGCGGCGGCCAGCAGCAAACGACCGTTGGGGGGCGCGTAGTCGCCAGGCAATTCCGCTAATTCTTTATCGAAGTTCTGAAAGCAGAGGTTGATTCCCAACCATGCAGCGTATTCTTCAAACAATTCACGTGCCTGCTGAATGTCGGGTGCAGCCTCAGCTTGTCTAAATCTCATTTTGTGGCTTCGTCTCTTCGTGTCTACTAGTTTAACCATTGGACATCTGCGGTCGTCCCGTCGATGACCTTTTGAATGGTCCAAAGCTGCAAAGGGATCTCTCCATAAAGATGGGTCACGGTTTTGCGGTGTCCATCGCGAACCGCGCTTACTGTTACAATCACACAATCTGCACAGCCGCTATTCTCGGGATAAACGCTTTGCAGCTTAAAGAATCCCTGTGCCTCGAAGAGCTCAGCTAGTTGGTCAAATTCGAAACTTGATAAATCGCCCCGCTTGGTTTCACCACTTCTGGTAGCGGTACGGATAGCGCTCGAATAGTATTTTTCGCGACCTTCCCTACGAAAGGTGATTTCGTAATCCGGACATTTAGGACCGCCGCACCAATCGTTATATACGTTCATCGATATTTCTGTAATCAGACCTTGGGCGGACTGTGGTATCTCCGGCTCCTCCATTGTGTAATTCCACTTACTCTTGAACACAACCGTGGCTAAGCCAACCGCCGTCAAAATCGTAAAGATAAGCAGAATATGAATGAGGCGCTTCACAAGTGTCTCAGGAGTTAGTTCTCGTAGGGCCCGCTAATAACTAAGACACCGTTTCTTTTCATTCAGTTCCTTTAGCGTCCCAGTTTGTTCTGACCAAATAATAACCGCGGCACGCGAAAGCGGCTCGTGTCTTCTGTAAGACTATCGAGCCGCTTTCAGCAAAGCGTCATCTTGTGTAGGACAGACTTTCCAGTCTGTCACCCGACATGGACAGACAGGAATGTCTGTCCTACTCGTTAAGCAGTAAACGACGTACCGCAGCCGCAGCTGCCCGTCGCGTTCGGATTCGTAAATGTAAAGCCAGAACCCATCACTCCAGTGACGTAGTCGATTCTGACGCCGTTCAGATACTGGCCGCTGAACATATCGACGAAGAGTTTCACGCCGCTTTCGTCGAGCACAAAATCGCCCTGCCGTGATTCTTCTTCAATGTTCAAGCTGTACTGAAATCCCGAGCAGCCACCCGGCACAACGCGCACGCGCAGGCCTGCAGTTTCCGGTAGACCTTCTTCGCTGGACATAAACTTTTTGATCTCGCCTATCGCTGCTTCGGTGACGTCGAGAGTCATCGCGGGAGCATTCGGCGTGATGCCGGTGGTCCCAGTTGAGGCGGTTTGTGTAGACATTCTTTTCTTTCTCCTAAAGTAAAATCGGGTAATTAGTTCAAATATTCCGGGTTTTCGTTGCTAAAAATTCAAAAACAGCCAATCAAAAGGCGCAAATTCAGTTTACTGTCCTTTGCCTAAAACAACAAGTTCAGGTTTCATCGCCTCAATCGAGACGTAGCGCGCCACTTCCTCGGCTACGCGCCGAAAGGCCACAGCCTGCGGTGATTCAGGATGACTGACTACGACCGGCACCCCACTGTCGCCGCCTTCCCTGACTTCCATTCCCAGCGGAATCGTACCCAGCAACGGCACGTGATACATGTCGGCCAACCGTGCGCCACCGCCTTCACCAAAAATGTTGTAGCGCGTGCCGGTATCAGGCGCGATGAAGTAGCTCATGTTCTCAATAATTCCCAGCACGGGAATGGCAACCGTTTCAAACATGCGCAGCGCGCGGCGCACGTCGGCAACGGCAACATCCTGCGGAGTCGTCACCAGCACGGCACCCTGAACCGGAACGAGTTGGGCCAACGATAACTGAACATCGCCCGTGCCCGGCGGCATATCGACAATCAAATAATCCAACTCGCCCCATTTCACGTCCGACAAGAACTGCTTGACCAGACCATGGAGAATAGGACCACGCACGATCATCGGTTTGTCGCCCGGCTGCAGCAACGCCATCGACATCAACTTGACGCCGTAGGCTTCGATCGGAACTAACTTGTTGCCTTCGACTTCCGGTCGCGCTTCACTGGCTCCCAACATGATGGGAACGTTTGGTCCATAAACGTCGATGTCCATCACGCCGACCCGCGCGCCGTCAAGCGCCAGCGACACCGCCAGGTTTACTGCGACAGTTGATTTGCCGACGCCGCCCTTTCCGGACGAAACCGCGATGATATTGCGAACGCCTTCGACCGCGACCTTGTCGCCGATACCGCGGCCTTTGGGCACCTCAGCATCCATTGTTACAGCGACTGAAGTGACCCCTGGCAAGGCGCTTACAAGTTCCTGCGCCGCGCTCTCCATTTCTGCCTTGACCGGACAGGCCGGCGTTGTCAGCACGATACGAAACGAAACGTTGCCGCCGTCGATCTTCAAGTCTTTAATAAAACCGAGCGTAACGATGTCTTTGTGCAGATCGGGATCTTTGATTTGACGCAGGGCGTCGAGAACTTGCTGTTCAGTTACTTGTGACATAGAGGTTTGAGCCAGGTGTTCGTGGATTGTTACTTTGAAAGCGTAGCTGATTGAAAGTCGTAACGCAAACGGGGATCATGTAAAGCAAACTGTTAGTTTGCGGTCGCGGCTGGCATTCATCTGGACCATTAAGAACCTGGTTGGGAACCGCCGCAAACTAACAGTTTGCTTTACATTTTCTCAATCACCAGTGCGCTGTTCTTTGATCCAAAGCCAATGCAGTTACAAAGCGCCACGCGCACATCCGCTTTTCTGGCGTGGTTGGCAACGTAATCGAGATCGCAAGCGGGATCGGCTTCGTCCAAATTTATTGTCGGTGGAATCATGCCGGTATGCATCGCGCACAAAGCCGCGCTGATGCCCGCTGCTCCACTCGCGCCTTGCGGATGCCCGATTTGTGATTTCGTTGCGGACATCGGCGTCGTGATAGCGCGCCCGTTTAGTGCAATTTTCAGAGCGCTGGTCTCGATGCGGTCGTTAAGAACGGTCGAGGTGCCGTGCAGGTTCACGTAATCGATCTCGGCGGCATCGCGTCCAGCATCTTCAAGCGCCAATTTCATTGCGCGCGCAGGCTCATCGCCCGACTCTTCAAGACGAACACGATGATAGGCGTCACACGTCGCGCCATAACCCGTAACCTCCGCGTAAATTTTTGCCCCGCGATCCTGCGCGTGCGCATATTCCTCGAGCACGTAAATCCAGGCGCCTTCACCAAGAACGATCCCGGAACGATTTAACGAGAACGGCCGCGAAGCCCGCGCCGGTTCATCATTCCAATCCGTCGTTAAGACCGTCATCAAATTGAAGCCGGCTAAAATTCCCGGAGCGATCGGCGCATCAACGCCGCCCGCCAACATTAAATCCTGACGGCCCAGCGCAATGTGTTGCGCGGCGTACGCGAGCGCATCCGTCGAACTCGTGCAGCCGGTCGAAACGATGTGCGACAGTCCGCGCAGACCAAACGCCATCGATAACTCGCTGGATAGACCACCGTGCGTTGATGAAGGGATTGTGTAGACGCTGGCTTTCGCTGTTGGGCCGTTAAACCAATATGCGTATTGCTTTTCGGTAAACGCAAGACCGCCGCCGCCGGTTCCCAACACAACGCCAAAAGACCGGCGCTGCTCAAGTGAAAACTCGTCCGGTTGGAGGTTCGTATCCGCCAGCGCTTCGCGCGCCGCGGCCAAGGCGAGTGGGACTGTTCGCGGTACGTGTTTGCGATCCTTGGGATTGAGTTGCGCTTCCCAATCGAAGTCCTGAACCTGTGCCGCAATCTTTACTGGCGAGGCAGAAACATCAAACGAATCGATCTGTCGCACACCGCTTTCGCCTTTGATCAAGGCATTCCAGAACACTTCCCGGCCAATGCCGAGTGGCGTGACACAGCCCATGCCGGTAATGACGACGCGGCGAGGTTGCTTGAACTGATTGAGCATGCGAATTGATTACTAAAACAGAAAAGGAGCTTCGATTTGCTTGTCAGAATACCACTGCCTTTACCTAACCGCTAACGATTGCATACAAGAAAAGCCCGACGTTTTTTACGTCGGGCTCTTTGAATTCTCGGCGGAGGCGAAAGTCATTCGCCTTGTTTCGTGCCGCAATCATTACAAAACTTGGAACCCGCTGGCAGCGCGGCGCCACATTTCACGCAAGGCACCGTTTGCGCACCGGTTTCCATTTTCGCGCCACACTCCGTGCAAAACTTTGCGTTGGCCAGATTTGCCGCGCCGCATTTCGGACAAGCCACGGTTTGGCCGCTGGGAGTTTCGTTCTTCGATTGGTTCATCGCGTTCGTCATCGCGCCCGCCATTGCATTGCCAATCGCGAAACCTGCTCCCAGCCCGGCGCCAGTGCCGGCGCCACCGCCGGTGTTTTGCGCTGCGTCGCGCATCGCATCCGCAGCCTGGAATTGGGCATAGCGACCAACGTCGCCAATCACTCCCATCGATGTGCGTTTGTCCATTGCTGCTTCGACTTCCGCCGGCAGCGAAATGTTTTCGATCACAAACTTGGTCAGTTCCAACCCGTAAGTATTGAAATCACCGGTGAGCTTGCCGCGAATGAACTTGCTCAACTCCTCATAGTTTGACGCGAGATCTAACGCGGCGATCTTTGATTCGGCCAACGCGTCGCTAAAGCCACTCACTAATGTTCGTTTGAGTTGACCCTCAATGTCTTCGGTTACGAAATGCGCGTTGGTACCAGCCACTTCTTTAATCAACGCGCGGGGGTCGCTGACGCGAATCGAGTAGATGCCGAACGCGCGCAGCCGCACCATGCCAAAATCCGTATCGCGCATCATTACCGGATTCGAAGTTCCCCACTTCAAATCCGTGAACTGTTTCGTGTTGACGAAATAAACTTCAGCTTTGAACGGAGAGTTAAAGCCAAATTTCCACGCGCCGAGCTTCGTCAAAATTGGCGTATTGCCACCGTCAATCTCATAACGGCCGGGGCCAAAAACGTCGGCGATCTGTCCCTGGAAAACAAAGACTGCCGACTGTGATTCGCGCACCGTCAACTGCGCGCCATTCTTGATCTCCTGTCCCTGTACCGGAAACCGGTAGAGGATGGTGTTGCCCGAATCATCGAGCCATTCAATGACTTCGATAAACTGCGAACGGATGGCATCAAAGATTCCCATTTCTTTCTCCTTAGTTTCGAACGAACGTGCGGCCGGCTCGCGCCGAATCTAATACGGCGCTTGAGTGGACAATGTTCATCTCACACTCTGAAATATTGCACAAAACCACTCGGTGAGGAAAGCGCATCAGTTGATTTCAGTCATCTACCGCGGGACTAACGCGCAACGCCCGTCGCCGGTTTTGCCAGGCACGGAATATCAACAACGCAGTCAAACCTCCCGCTGCGTCGATGGCGCTGTCGTAAATCGACGCGGTACGGCTGGGCACGAAACTCTGGTGAAACTCATCAAGCAAGGCGTAACAAAGGATTAAGAACAGCGCGACCTGGAACCAATACCGCTTAATGAAGTCATTTGCGGAACTCGAGAAGGCGCGGGCAGAAAGTACTCCGAGCACGGCGTACTCGCTGAAATGCGCAACCTTGCGCATAAGGAAATGTACGGCCGCGACGTGCTCCTCGCTGAGGTTTGGAAAAATCCAGAGAATGAGCGGCTGAAAAATCTGCGACGTGTTGAGAGCCGAAAATTCGCTGCTCGAGGCAAATGAAATTAGAACCAGCCACAACAAGAGTGGTCCATACCGCCAGATCCGCTGAAACGTTTTCGTCGTTCGACTGTCGATGTGAGCTGAATTCATTGGCGTCGGAAATAACAAAGGGAAGCTGCCCCTGCCGCTTCCCTTCAAAGACTAAATTTTGCTGACGCGCTAGAGTGCTGCGGCTCCGGAGACGACTTCAATAATCTCGTTTGTAATGGCGGCTTGACGAATTCGGTTCATGTTCAGCGTCAGCGAATCAATCAGCTCGCGCGCGTTCTTGGACGCCGAGTCCATCGCTGTCATGCGTGCGCCCTGTTCTGAAGCGATCGATTCCAGCAGCGCGCGAAATATCTGGGTTTCGATTTGCTGCGGCAATAGCTTCGCGAAAATCTCGGCCGGCGGTTGTTCGTAAATGTAGTCCACCAAAGTCACCGCTTCCGACGAAGTAGCGTCATCGGCAGACTGAGCTTTCCGCGCCACGGGCATGAGTTGCTCGATTGCCACCCGCTGCTGCATAACCGATTTGAATTCGTTGTAAACAAGAAATACTTTGTCGATCTCTTTGTCTTCAGTGAACCGTTTGATCACGTCGCGCGCGACTTCAAGAGCTTCGGAAAAATCCACGCGTCCCTTGCCGGTGAGTCCGATGTATTCCCCGGCGAGCGTCGTGCCCCGGCGGCGAAAAAAGTCGCGGCCTTTGCGGCCCACTGCAAGAATTTCTATCTGTTTACCGGGATTGGAGGTAATAAACGTCTGCGCTGCTTTGGTCAGGTTCGTATTGAAAGCGCCGCAGAGTCCTTTGTCGGCTGTAATAAGTACAACGAGGTAGCGTTCGTCGCCGCGCGGATCCAACAAAGGGTGATGAAAGTTTTCATCGGTGCGGTCGGCAAGCCCGCCCAGCACTTCGGTCATTTTGTTCGCGAAGGGCCGGGCGGTGACGACGCGATCCTGCGCGCGTTTCAGCTTCGCCGCCGAAACCATTTTCATGGCCTTGGTGATCTGCTGCGTGTTCTTGACCGACTTGATACGCCGGCGAATGTCTAACAGGTTAGGCATGAGTACTGATAACTAAACGCCGGCCGGTGCGTGCTGCATCGACGAGGTATTAGCTGGTTTCGCTGCTGAGGTCGACGCTGCCGCCGCCGCGCTCGCTGCCTCTGCCCAGCGGTCCTTGAAATCTGCCAGCGCTTGTTTCAAATCGGAAATAATATCGTCCGTCAGACTTTTCTTTTCGCGAATGCTGGTAAGCAATCCCGGATGTGAATTGTCAACGAACTTCAAGAGCTCCGCTTCAAAGCGACGCACATCGTCGACTTCAACATCGTCAGCGTAACCGTTACTCGCCGCCCAGATGACCAGAACCTGGTTCTCGACGTTCATCGGTTGATACTGAGGCTGTTTGAGAATCTCAACCAGACGTTGACCGCGAGCAAGTTGGGCTTGTGTGGCTTTGTCTAAATCAGAACCAAACTGCGCAAACGCCTGCAGTTCTCTGAATTGTGCCAGGTCGATTCGCAGCGTGCCCGCGACTTGCTTCATCGCTTTAATCTGAGCCGAACCGCCTACGCGCGAGACGCTGTTGCCGACGTTGATCGCGGGCCGAATGCCGCTGTTGAAAAGGTCGGCCTCGAGAAATATCTGGCCGTCGGTAATCGAGATTACGTTTGTCGGAATGTAAGCCGAGATGTCACCCGCCTGAGTTTCAATAATGGGCAGGCTGGTCAACGAGCCCCCACCTTTCAAATCGGATAACTTGGCAGCACGCTCTAGTAAACGCGAGTGAAGATAAAAGACGTCACCCGGATAGGCTTCACGACCAGGAGGTCGGCGCAGCAGCAGCGATATTTCTCTATAGGCCGCAGCCTGCTTCGATAAATCGTCGTAGATTGTTAAAGCGTGACGCCCGTTGTCGCGAAAGTATTCGCCCATCGCCGCGCCCGAGTAAGGCGCCAGAAACTGCATCGCGGCCGGATCGGACGCGGTAGCTTTAACTACAATTGTGTACTCAAGTGCGCCAAAGTCTTCCAATGTCTTAACGACCTGCGCCACCGTAGATGCTTTTTGACCAATCGCGACGTAGATGCAAATTACGTCCTTACCCTTTTGATTGATGATCGTGTCAACGGCCACCGCCGTCTTGCCGGTTTGTCGGTCGCCGATAATTAGTTCGCGCTGACCGCGGCCGATCGGGACCATCGCATCGATGGCTTTAAGCCCGGTTTGCAGTGGTTCCTTAACCGGTTGCCGGTCCACCACGCCAGGGGCGATGCGCTCGATGGGATTGTACGTTTCAGTAATGATTGGACCACGATCGTCGATCGCGTTGCCCAAAGCATCCACGACTCGTCCAATCATCGCATCGCCAACCGGCACTTGCATGATTCGACCGGTGCGTTTTACCAGGTCACCCTCTTTGATCGACTGATAGTCTCCAAACAGCACGGCGCCAACTTTGTCCTCTTCCAGGTTTAGCGCCAGACCGCGCACGTCGTGCGGAAATTCGAGCAGTTCGCCGGCCATGACTTTTTCCAAACCATGAATTTCAGCGATGCCGTCACCAACCTTGATGACCGTGCCGACTTCCATCACAGTCACACCCGACTGAAAGTTCACAATCTGCTTGCGAATAATTTCGTTGATCTCATCTGCTCTAATAGGTTCCATGGTTTTCCTCTAAATACTAATGACTAACCCGCGAGTTCCTCGCCAAGCCGCTGAAGTTGATTTCGAACTGAACCGTCGTAGACCGTCGAACCGATTCGCGTCACAATACCGCCGAGCAAAGATTCGTCCGTCGCAAAATTCAAATTTATTTTTTTACCAGTGATTTCGCCGAGTTTCGCCGCCAGGGCCGACGTAGTCGCAGCGGGAAGCGGCTGCGCTGAAGTAACCTCCGCGCTAATCACTCCAGAGCGTTCATCCAGAATTTGCGAAAGCTTGGCAGTGACCTGAGGGAGGTCTGACATTCTCTGGTTTCTTAAAAGGACACGAAGGAAATTCGCGGTCGTCGCTCTGACCTTAGTGCGGCTAATTAACTCGCTCAGCACCTTTTGCTTTTGTTCGTAGCCAACGGTGGGGTTGCTAAAAATCTCCAACAACGAGGGGTTCGACGCGACCATCTGCTCCCATTTACCTAACTCGTCGCGGACCTCGCCTTCCTCGCCCTGCTCCCTGATGACGTCTGCCAGGGCGGTCGCGTAACGACGCGCAATAGTTTGCGAACTCAACCTTGTGACCCCCTGAGTTCTTCGATACTACGGTTTGTCAGGCGGGCGTGCTCGGCCGGTCCAATTTCCCTTTTCAAAATATCCTCAGCCATGCGAATGCTCTCCCGGGCCGCAAACTGCCGCAACTCTTGCCGAGCGATCTTACCCGCGCTTTCGATCTCGCGTTTTGCCTGGTCTCGCATACGTGCAAGCTCGCCGTCCGTTGTCGATTTAATTCGTTCCCTCTCAGCTTCGATCTCAGCGGCATTTCGTTCCTTCACCTTGGACACTTCTGCGTCGAGATTCGCAAAACGAGTCTCAACCTCCGCAAGCTTTGCCAGCGCCTGATCACGCTCCTCTTTCGCTTGTTTCAGCTCCCTCTTTATTGCCTCACTGCGTAAGCGCAGAGCTTCTTTTATCGGTCTTCCAAACCGGCGGTGCAGGTAAAAGCCAATCAAAATAAACAAGAAAAGATTGAAAAACTTCCACAGCTCCAGGCCCGGATAATTCCACCAGGAAATTCCGTCGGACGCTTCCAGCATTGCCAACAAAATGAAATTCTGAAGAAACAATCCAGTTTTCCAAACGCAGTCGTTTTATGATTTAGGCTCGGAGGATTTGCTCACTGATTTCCCGTGCCCGTTCCTGGGCAGTAATGCCCAAGGAACTGCGAACGCCGCTGGCCTCTGCTTTAATTCGTTCCTTTTCCTGAGCTACTAACGCTGCAGCCTCGCTCTTTACTTCTCCAATCCTGCGTTCACGGTCCTTAGATAAGGTCGCTCGTTCCTGCTCCATCGCCGCATACCCAGACGCGCGCGCTTCTCGTAACTGTGCCTCGTAACTCCGCAGCTTCTCCTCCACGGTTACCAAGGTTTTGTTCGCCTCGCTTAGCCGGCCTTTCGTCCTGCGATCGCGTTCCTCCAGAATGCGATTGATCGGCTTCAGCAAAGTGGCATTCAATAACACCACCATCACCACGATCAGCACCAAATGAAAAAGCAGTGTGCCGTCCGGGACCAATTGGATCGAGTTTTCTGCGAGGGCGAACACCATTTCACGTCCTTAATTAACGCTTGCCGCAAAAGCGTCGGAGTCTAACACCCGGTCAGAAAAGGGGTCAAGCAAGCTTGCCCTTATTAACCGCCGTCAAAAGATGTGCCCCGGGGGATCGCAACGCTGCCTTGGAAGCGACCGTGGTCCAATGCAGCACCATGCGTTGGGTGCCCGCACCGAGTAAGCGGTACTGTACTTTGTACTATACTCCCTGTATAAAGTGCTGGCCCCTCAGCTTCGGATCAGGAGGCCGTAAATGCGGTCGAGGTCCGCTTGATTGTAATACTCCAACTCAATTTTCCCAGCCGCAGAGCCGCTCGCTTGTACGATCCGAACCTGAGTGCCGAAGTGCCGTCGCAGTCGGGATTCGGCTGCGCGAACATTTGGATCGGCAAGGGCCCCCTTCGACGCCTTAGCCGTTCTGCCTTCCTTCGGTTCCATAAGTTGCCGCACTGCCTGCTCAGTCGCCCGGACCGACAGGTCACCCTCAATAATCTTTCTGGCCAGCCGACGTTGCGCCGCTACATCCGGCAGTCCGAGGAGGGTCCTCGCATGTCCAGTGCTGAGCCGACCCGATTGAACTAATTCCTGCAGATCTTCCGGCAGCCGCAACAGTCTTAGAAAGTTCGTAACGTAGGACCGATCGCGGCCCACACGCTCGGCCACCACCTCTTGAGTCAGCCCGACGGTGTCGATCAAATTCCTATAGGCTCGCGCCTCTTCAATGGGATTGAGATCCTCGCGCTGAATATTTTCTATTAGCGCCAACTCAAGCACTTTGTCGTCTGAGACGTTTCGAACAATTGCTGGAACGCGCGTCAGGCCCGCACGTTGAGCCGCTCGCCAGCGTCGCTCGCCGGCAATCAACTCAAACCGATCTTGCTTGGGACGAACGATGAGCGGTTGAACGACACCGTTGGCGCTTATCGACTGGGCCAGTTCATTCAGCTTGGTCTCATCGAATATCCCGCGCGGTTGAAGCGGGCTCGGATCTATTAGGTCGATCGCTATGGTGTTGGAGTCTTCAGTAGCGGTCGCGGTTCCTTCAGCTGAGAGTAGTGCCCCCAGCCCCCGTCCCAATGCCTTTCGAGCCATGGGCAATTATCTCCTTACCAAGCTGAAAATAGGCTTCTGCGCCCTTTGAGTGACCGTCGTAGAGAGTGATGGGTTTTCCGTAACTTGGGGCTTCGGCTAGACGGACATTGCGAGGAATCATTGTCTCGAAAACCTGCTGACCATAGAAGTCTCTAAGATCGGACGCCACGGCCGCCGACAGATTGGTTCGTTCATCAAACATCGTCAACAACAGCCCTTCAATTGTCAGGCCGGGATTGTGCAGTCGCCGAATTCGGGCGAGCGTGTCGAACAGTTCCGTGACTCCTTCCAAAGCGTAGTATTCGCATTGAATAGGAACCAGTAACGACTTGGCGGCCGTTAAGGCATTGAGGGTCAACAGACCGAGGGAAGGAGGGCAGTCGATGATGATGAATTCGTAATCGAGTGTAACCGGGGCAAGGGCTTCTCCGAGACGAAATTCCCGGTTTTCCATTTCCACTAATTCCACTTCGGCGCCCGCCAAATCCTTGTTAGCTGGCAATAGTTTCAAGCCCGAGGTTTCGGTCTGAAGAATTGCGCCGGCAACTGGCTCTCCCAAGACAATGGAGTGATAGATGCTCTTGCGAAAACTGCCGCGTTGAATGCCCACACCGGAGGTGGCGTTACCCTGCGGGTCCGCATCTACAAGCAGCACAGGGTGTTGGGAGGCAGCCAGGACGGCAGCCAGATTAACAGCCGTGGTGGTCTTGCCGACACCGCCCTTTTGATTTGCTACCGCTATTATTCTTGCCATCGAGGTGCGAAAGTCCAATTTAACGGGATCCAGGCCGTAAATTAGCATAAAACCGGGAGGGGCTTTCGATTATTTGCGGCTTCTGGCGTTTTATCACCCAAATGTTTCACGTGTCCCAGTGAGAAAGTGTTACGCGCTTCCCACGGAGCAAGAGGGGGGACACGTGAAACATGAGGGGATTAGGCGCTAACGCTGACGCTTACCAGCAAAGTGGCCAAGGCGGCCGGTGTCAGACCCGGAATTCGACGCGCGGCTCCGAAGGTGACTGGCTGAGCTCTCTCGAGCCGCTCGGCCATTTCGTGCGATAACCCGCTAACTGCTCGGAAGTCGAGGCCGCTTGGAATGAGAAGTGTGTCATGCGCGTGCAGTCGCTGAATCGCGTTTTCCTGGGACTTGATATAGCCGGAATAAAGGTTGTCGGAGAGCGCAAATTCGACGTCCTCAACGGGACCGGCTAAGCGCGCTTCTGCCGGCAGCAACTGTGAAATAAGAACCGAGGTCATCCCGGGCCGCTTTGCCAAATCCTCCAAACTTATTGAGTCCACGCCATTTAGAGCTGTCTTCTCCGCTAGTGCTATGTAAGCCGGGTCGCTCTTCCGGATTCGTGTCCCAGTCAACGCCTTCTTTATTTTGGCGATCCGGTCCCGCCGCTGGTTGAATCGCTCCCACTCGCGGTCTCCGACCAAACCAATTTCGCGACCATACTTCGACAGACGTTCGTCGGCATTGTCATGGCGGAAAGCCAAGCGGTACTCCGCTCGCGAGGTAAAGATTCGGTAGGGTTCGTCGACTCCCTGGCTAATCAAATCATCGACGAGCACGCCGATATACGATTCCTCACGGCGCAGTCCGAAACGGGGACGGCCTTGCGACAGGAATGCAGCGTTAATTCCGGCAAGCAAGCCCTGACACGCCGCTTCCTCGTACCCGGTTGTCCCATTGACCTGCCCGGCATGGAAGAGGCCAGCGATGCGCCGGACTTGTAAATCAGGCCCTAACTCGCGCGGATCGATATAGTCGTATTCGATTGCGTAGCCCGGCCGGATTATATTTGCATTTTCCAAACCGGGAACCATCCGCACCAACTCTTGTTGCAGGCCCGCTGGCAGAGAAGTCGAGAACCCGTTTAAGTACACTTCATTTGTGTCGTGGCCTTCTGGTTCAAGGAATAATTGATGACGGTCCTTGTCGGCAAACTTCACCACCTTATCCTCGATCGACGGACAATACCGAGGGCCGACGCCCTTGATCTGGCCCGAATAAAGCGGCGATTCGTGAAGATTTTTTCTGATACTTTCGTGGAGCTGGCCAGTCGTGTACCCGATGTAACAATCGATTTGCGGCTGCTCGATCTTGTCAGTCGAAAACGAGAAGGCGACTGGCCGCTCATCAGCCTGCTGGCGCTGGCGCTGGAACGCTTCCCAATTTATCGTTCTGCCGTCCAGCCTGGGCGGCGTTCCAGTCTTTAACCGACCAACCGGCAAGCCTAACCGCTTCAACGTTTCGGCCAATTCTACTGAAGCCGGCTCGCCCGCCCGGCCGGCCGTATAGGTAGTGCGCCCGGTGTGTATCAATCCATTCAGAAACGTCCCGGCGGCAATAACCACGGCTTTGGCGCCAATCCGTCTTCCGTCCTGCATTACAACGCCGCTCACCGTGTTATTCGGAGTCAACAGATCCACGACCATACCTTGTCGCAACGACAGGTTTGGCGTGTTCTCCAGGGTATTTCGCATCTCCAAACGATAGAGAGCGCGATCAGCCTGCGCCCGCGGTGACTGAACCGCCGGTCCACGCGATCGATTCAACAAACGAAACTGAATGCCGGTGCGGTCGATCACGCGACCCATGATTCCACCCAGCGCGTCTATCTCCCGAACCAAATGTCCTTTGGCTATCCCACCAATCGCCGGATTGCAAGACATCTGACCAATCAGATCCAGATTTAATGTAAGCAATGCCGTGGTCGCACCAAGGCGCGCCGAAGCGGACGCAGCTTCACAGCCCGCATGCCCGCCCCCGATAACCAACACGTCAAATGTCTCATCGAAAACCATGATTATTTACCTATACAAAAGGTACTAAAAATCTCGCCAAGGATCTGCTCGCTGGTAGTCTCACCGGTAATTGCTCCCAAGAATCTCAGCGCGTTATGCAGATCAGCAACTACAATCTCTTCGCCTGCTCCCTGGTCCATTGAGCGAGACGCCGCCGCCAACGAATTCTTTGCCCGGATCAGCAAATCGTGATGCCGACTGTCGGTTATTAGCAGGCCCACGCTTGCTGAATCCAGCGAGCTGAATGGCTCCAGTATAGCAGCCGTCAGTTGCGGAATTCCTTCGTCAGTCAACGCGGATACATGGACCACCTGCGCGCCATTCAAATTCTTTCCCGCCGTCACCTGTGGCAAGTCAGTCTTGTTTATTGCCACGACGAACGGATGCTCTCGAGCGGCCTCCAAAATTTGCTGATCTTCTTCCCGCAGCGAACAAGATCCATCGATGACTAGCACCAGCAGATCCGCGTCAGCCATCGCGCGGCGCGTGCGTTCGATACCGATCGCTTCAATTTTGTCACCAGCTTCTCTGAATCCAGCAGTATCCGTCAACGAAACCGGTATGCCTTGAAGGCTTATGGACTCGGTTAAGCTGTCGCGTGTAGTACCTGCAACGTCGGTTACGATGGCTCGCTCAAACATCAGTAACCTATTGAAAAGACTAGACTTACCGACGTTCGGGCGGCCAACTATAGCCACTCTCAGACCGTCGCGAAGGAGGTGTCCGGCCCTGTAAGTTTCAGCGAGATTTGCAACGTCCGCGATGATCCGGTCAATTGTTTCTTTGATGTCATCAAGCTGAACCGCCGGCAAGTCATCTTCGACAAATTCTATTGCCGACTCGAGTGTGACAATCACCCGGATCAGCTCATGCTTGCTCGGTTGCAGCGCCTGGGCCAACTCACCGCTCAATTGTCGCGTTGCCTGGACCGCGGCGGCTTGGGTCTGCGCGTTTATCAGATCGCGAATAGCTTCAGCCTGACTGAGATTCATCTTTCCGTTGCGGCAAGAACGTAAAGTGAATTCACCTGGCTCGGCCAGACGTGCTTCATGACTTTGGATTAGATCGATTAACTGACGGAGCACGACTGGCGAACCGTGGCAACTGATCTCGACCATGTCTTCGCCAGTGAAGGAATGCGGTGCCTGGAAGTAAGTCACCAGGCACTGATCCAGCACGCCTTCGTCAACCAACAAGCTTTTCAAGACTACGCGGTTCGGCTCGGGCGCAAACAAATCTTGCTGAACGAGGGCGCGCAGAATTTGCAACGACGCTGGGCCACTCAACCGGACCACTCCGATCGCGCTGCGACCGGGTGGAGTAGACAATGCGACTATCGTATCCATCGCGTTACCACCAGCCGCGGATAAAAGGGGACTGCTAAAGAATTGTTAGGAGGATTTTAACGCAACTCTCAGCTTGCGAGCATAGCCCTCGCCAACTGATTCGGTGTAGAGGTCTTCACATTCTGCGAGCGTGAGATGAATTACGCGGCGCTCGCTGGCATTCATCTCCCCAAAAACGAAGGGCGCACGATTCTCACGCACGCGCGCGGCTGCAAGATTGGCCATAGCGCGAAGTTCAGCCTCGCGTGTCGCCCGAAAACCTTCGACATCGCAAACGATTCGTTGTCCTTCTGGCGCCGTGCGACCGAATGCCTGGTTCAGCAAATGCTGCAGAGCCAAAAGCAGTTCGCCACCCTCGGCTTGCAGCAGCTCCGAGTCCACTCCGCTTATATCCATCAAGCACTCCGTCGGATTTTCCTGGGAGGTGACACGCAAAATTAAACCAGCACTCTCGAAGACCGACTCGAGGAATTTCGCGGCGTTAGTGCAGTTTTCTTCCATAAAAACTTCAGTCGACTAAGCTTGGGACGGCTTGGGCATGGCTCGCTTTTTGGCGGTCAAGCTAACGGGCGGTTGCTCGTCGTCCTCTTTCGTCATGCGATTAATAATGAACTGCTGCGCAAATCCTACAATGTTGCCGACTAGCCAGTAGAGTAACAGGCCTGAGGGCGCGCCCCAAAGTACGTAAAGCATGAACACCGGCATGCCTATAGCCATCATTTTACGTTGCAACGGATCCGCGGAAGGAGCCGGCGTAATCAGTTGCAACGTGATCATCGTGCCGGCCATCATTACTTCGAGAATGTGATAGGGATCCCCAGCGGAAAGATCCGGCAACCACAAAAAGGTCGCCTGGCGGAAATCAAGCGAGATTGTGATGGCCCGATAAAGCGCAAACAGAAAAGGCATTTGAATCAGCAGCGGCAAACAACCACCGAGTGGATTGCCTTCTTTCATCAGCCGCAACTGCTCGACCTGCAACTCTTTCAAGCGCGGGTCATTCGGTTTCAACCCCTTGATCTTTTCCTGAAGCTCCTTCATCTTCGGCGCCAACTTCTGCGCCTTCTTCATGGATTTGGACGAGCGCCACTTCAGCGGAAAGAACAGCGAGTAAATCACAATCGTAAAGAGAATGATCGCAATGCCATAGCTGTTGGTCAGCTGTCTTAACCACTTAATCGATCTCAGAATTGGTACGGCAAGTGGCCTGGACAACCAACTAAACCAGCCGTAATCAATCAACCCTTCGAGGTCGATGTTTCGCCCCACCAGTTGACTAAGGTTTGAACTCGCTTGAGTTAGTAAGTAATGATCTTTAGGACCTGTGTAAACAATCGTGTGGGCACCATCGGTAGGAACCGGCACCCATGCTGACGTCAGGTAGCGTTTTTCCGGCTTACCGTTGGCGGTGAAGTCGTATTGCGCAGTATGAAGTTCGAGCCCTTCAACGCGCTTCGAGGGCACCGCGACCATAGCAAAATAAGTATCGCCGACGCCCGCCCAATCGACCGGACCCGCAATCGACATGCGATCAGGACTATTCTTATTCTCGTTGATTGCATGAGCTTGGTGACGCTGTACTTTGTCGGCTTGTGCAACTACCGCTTCCGGAGCTACAGAATAAAACGAATACTTTTTGACGCCCTGGTCACCGATGCTTGGTCCTACTCTTAATCTTGCTTGCGGTACAATTTGATCGCCGCGTTTGATTGTTATCTGCAGGTCGACGCTGTAATCGTCGCCATCGAAGATCATTACCTTGGAGACATTTAAGCCGGTGCCTGGATCTACGAGAGCAAACTCAAGACGTCTTTTTTCACCGGGCTGCAAAAGAAACTCCGCACCAGAGTTCGCAGAATCGTCCCCGGTTATCGAATAATTTGCGGAAATTAAAAGAGCATCAATCGCCGCGTCACCGGTAATTAATTGCAGTGGGGCTTCACGCGGCTGCCGTTCCAACCCCTTTGGTGAAATAAGTTCCAGCGGCATGCGCGCCTTTTGATCGCCAGCCACCGAATAGATATCGCGGCCGCTATCCTTATTCTTTTTGATTATCCAACTGACCGCCGCCGCCCCCTCACTATCGATTTTCGCCTCATAAAGCGGAGTCTTTACCGAAACGATTCGATGTGGTGCGGTGTTAACCGGCGTGTTCGTGGCGATCGTTCCAGTTGGCGCCGGCGTCGCAGAACTGGTCGGCAAAGGAGTTGAAGATGAACCCGGTTGAGGAGCAGGCGACGTTTGCTGTGGCGGCTTTACGGGAATAAGATAGGTCCACAGAAAAAGTATTGCCGTCGAAATCAGCAGTGCGATTACTAGTCGTTTTTGTTGCATTGAATTTAGGGACGCACGTATTGCTCAGGCTCGGGTCCGGCTATTTTACCGGATCATAGCCACCAGCGCTGAAAGGGTGACAACGCAGCAATCTGCGCAAAGCGAGTGCCGTCCCACGTACTGCGCCATACCGGCCAATCGCTTCAGCTGCATATTCGGAACATGTTGGGAAGAATCTGCAAGCGGGTGGAAGAAATGGAGAAACGAAGTTTTTATACGACCTAAGTAATGCGATTAATAACGACTTCACGTCAGCGTTCCGTATTACGACTTATCGCTTTCCTGCTGCGCGATTCTTGACAGTAACTTCTCGAATTCTTCAACCGTTGCGTTCAACTTAAACGAGGGCAGTCTGCGCTTGGCATTCACTACCCAATCGTATCTTTCCTGTAAATCCGACAACGACGACTTCTTCAAGCGAAAAGTTTCTTTAAGCAAGCGGCGCGCCCTGTTTCTGAGAACCGCGTTGCCTACAGCTTTACGCGAAGCAGTGATTCCAAACCTGTTTTGCGACAGCTTGTTTGGCAAAACAAAAGCTGTCATCAATGTCCCGTCGTAACGCTTACCGTTGCGATAAACCTTCTGGAAATCGCGACTGCCCCGCAGGTACTCGGTCATGAACGGTTTTAATAATGTGAAGGAGTCAGACGACGACGGCCTTTGGCGCGGCGACGCTTTAAGACCAGCCTGCCAGCCTTGGTTGCCATTCTCGCGCGGAACCCGTGCGTCTTTGCGCGGCGCCGGTTGTTCGGTTGAAACGTTCGCTTCGACATAGTTACAAATTCTCCCGCCTAAAGAAAAGGGTAAGACTAGCTTTCGGAAAGACAGTCTGTCAAGAAAGGAGCACTAAAACCGCAATGCCAGCAAGCAAGCGGCATCTCATGTCTTTGCCGCAGGCTCAACTTCCTCGGAAGCGTTTTGAGGCCAAGGTGAATCTTCGTTAAAGGCAAAGGCGCTCACCGTTTAGTACTCGCCAGGTGTTTTATAATGTCCGCTTTCTTGCCTCTCGGCGACCCTCTATGTTAGTCTCCGCCCGGTTCCGGTTTACCCCGTAAGTCATTGATAGGAATAAGCTTAAAGCTTTACTTTAAGCTGTGTTGGTTTTCCACAAAGTGAGGAAAACCCTGTGGATAACACCAGCGCGCGTTGCCTGCGGATCCAAGACGACCGTAGGGATCTCAATTCGACTCAGATCAGGAGAGTTCGAAGATCGGACCATTGATGTCTTTAGTTCACGGATTCCTTAATTGCTCCAATGCTTGACCTCCAGCAAACCGCCCTCTGGGACGACATCCTCGGCTCTATAAAAACGAAACTACAAGGCGAGAGTTTTGAGACTTGGTTTAATCCCATTCGCTTTGAAGGCATCGACAATAATCGCCACGTCATTCGGCTGCGCGCTCCCAATCCCGCGGTTCGCGATTGGGTAACTGTTCATTATGCAAACCTAATCGATCAATCATTTGGCGAACTAAATCTGCCTGGTTATTCGGTTGACTGGATTTTGCCTGATGAAGCTTCGAGCACCGCGCCAGGCTCGGAACCTAATTCTTTCGGAACCGGCACTGCCGTCGCTAGATCTGTTCAAACATCACCACTACCGCAAGCTGTGCCAGATTCTTTTTCGCAGACGTCAGAGTCGGCACTCGATCCGGCATTGAATGCAAAGTACACGTTTGAAAGTTTTGTAGTCGGGTCCTGCAATCAGTTTGCGCACGCTGCTTCGCTGGCCGTGGCCCAGGCTCCCGGCAAGACTTACAATCCGCTTTACCTTTACGGCGGTGTAGGTCTGGGCAAGACACACCTTATGCACGCTTGCGGTCACGCAATCAAACAGCGTAATCCGCATCTGACGCTCCTTTATCTGTCGTCTGAGCGGTTCATGAACGAGTTGATCAATGCGATTCGATTCGATAAGACCCCGAGCTTCAGAGAAAAATATCGCTCAGTCGATGTGTTGTTGATTGATGACATTCAATTCATGGCCGGGAAGGAACGTACCCAGGAAGAGTTCTTTCATACTTTCAACGCTCTATATGAACAACAGAAGCAGATTGTGATTAGCTCGGACTGCCCACCGCGCGAAATACCTACGCTTGAAGAAAGACTACATTCGCGGTTCGAATGGGGACTGATTGCTGACCTTGAGCCGCCTGATTTAGAGACGAAGGTGGCAATTCTCAAAAGAAAAGCTGAAACCATGGGAGTCGCGATTCCCGATGAAGTCGCGCTCTTTATCGCCACCCGCGTTAAAAACAACGTGCGGGAATTAGAAGGATCGCTGATCAGATTGCTAGCTATATCTTCGTTGCGCGGCATTCCGATCAATGAGGATTTGGCCCGGGACGCGATAAGAAACATAGCCAGTGACGAAGAGCCAGGCTTGGTAACAATCCCTCAAATTCAAAAGTCTGTGGCGGCAGCTTACAAGCTTTCAGTCGAACAGTTGGTTGCGAAAAACAATTCGCGCCAATTCGCTTTTCCTCGTCAGATTGCTATGTACCTTTGCAAGCGACTGACGAACCGAAGCTATCCGGAAATCGGCAGGGCTTTCGGCGGCAAGCACCACACAACGGTGATTCATTCGTTCGAAAAGATTCAGTCAATGGCGGCAAGTGATTCGACTTTTCAAAGACTATTGCTCGATCTGGCTGAGAGTCTACAAAAGTAGTTTTTCCACAAACCGATTCATTGATTTAGTCCTGAAAGGCGCACCAAATTTACCTAATATCTTGCATTCCTCAGGTTGTTTGAGAACGTGCTTGTGAAAGACTAGAATAAGTTTGTAGCGCGAAAACTTTTCTACAGCGTTGTTGATTTCTGCAAGAGCTTCCACTTGCTTATCAACACCGGTTCGAGCAGTTATCGATTGGTTTAGAAATCTGTTTTCCACAAATCAACAGGCCCTACTGCTACTACTGGAAATATATATAATGTTTGTGTTAGGTAGAGACAGAAAATGTCGAGGAGAAATTTATGGCTGTAAGTGAAGGCGCAAAGCTTAAGGAGTCGAACATGCAATTCGTGGTTAGCAAACAGAATCTGCAAAGAGAACTGGCGTACGTGCAGGGCGTAGTGGAAAAGAAAAACACTATCCCTGTCCTGTCGAACATTCTCATTGAGTCTGTCGGCGAAAACAATATTCGGCTTACAGGAACCGATCTCGACGTCACGATTCGTTGTGACATGGACGCTGAGGTTTCAACGGCCGGCTCTATCTGCGTGCAAGCCAGAAAACTTTTTGAGATAGCGCGTTTGCTGCCTGATGCGCCCGTAACTTTCAAAAAAGAAAGCAACGATTGGGTAACCGTTACCTGCGACAAGACAAAATTCAAGATGGTCGGCGTGGCGCGCGACGCGTTTCCCGAGGTGCCTTCCTCCAAATCAACACCGACCAAACTGTCAGCCGAGATCATCAAGTCGTTTATCGATAAGACAATTTTTGCAATCACACAGGAAGAGTCGCGTTATACGCTTTCCGGCGCGAAGTTCATCATGGATGACACCGGTGCAAAGATGGTCACGACCGACGGACACCGGCTGGCCTACGTGGAACGAAAAGGCGTTTCAAAGGACAATAGTGAAGCTATCGACACGCTGATTCCGCGAAAAACCTTAGCAGAATTGACAAAACTAACTGCCGGCTTTGAAGGTGAAATCAGCCTGGGTCTTGATAATAATCACATCTTCTTCGACGTCGGACCGCGGCTTTTGGTTTCGCGCATGTTGTACGGTCAGTTTCCGAATTACGACATGGTGATGCCCAAGAATAATGACAAATCAGTCCAGTTCGACTGTGGACAGTTGAATTCGGCAGTAAGGCGAGTAGCGCTCATGTCGGATGAACGTTCGCATGCGATTCGCTTCCATCTAGAACCGAATCAATTGGTGATCAGTTCACAGAATGCGGAAGAAGGCGAGGCAAGCGAAACGATTCAGGCCGACTACAGCGGCGAGGAAACTGACATCGGTTTCAACGCGCAGTACCTGCTGGAGTTTTTGAACGTGATCGGCGAAGGCGCAGTCGCCTTTGAATTCAAGGACGGTAATTCACAGGCGCAACTTCGTCCAGCTGAAGGCGGAGACTACGACTACAAATACGTCGTCATGCCGATGCGGTTATGATCGAGTCGTAATCTGAAGGTGAAGGAAAGAGCGCTCTTGTTTTTCGGAACAAGGGCGCTTTTGCTTTTGTACGGCTGAAGCACAGATTGCCTGGTCCTCATGCTAAAATCCATCGATGATCCTCGACTTTGTTGAAGTAGATAATTTTCGCAACCTCAGCGGAAAGATCTTTTGGGGTCCAGGGTTAAATATCATTCATGGCGACAACGGTCAGGGTAAGACAAACTGGCTCGAGGCCATTCATCTCCTCTCCAGAACTAAGTCCTTTCGTACGCAACGGCTTCAGGAAACGATCAGGTTTGGACAAGACAGCGCGTTTGTCGCCGGTCGTGTTTCAAGTGGCGACGACCTGCAGCGCGATCTGCGCGTAACACTAAAAGAGAACACCAAATCGATCGCGGTCAATGGGAAGCGCGAACAACTCACCAGGTACCTGGGCCAGTTGCAGGTGTTTTCATTCACCGCCGACCAACTGGACGTAGTGCGCGGAATGCCGGAAGCGCGCCGGCATTTCATCGATCGCGGCGTTGCCTCATTGCGTCCCGCCTACGTGCGCACAGTTTCCGATTACAACCGCGTTATTAAACAAAAGAACCGAATTCTTCAGGACAACCTCGAACACAATCGCAGCCTGGTGGAATTGCAGGATCTCTTAGCTCCCTGGAACCAACAACTGGTCCAACTGGCGGCGGAAATTCATGAAGCACGAGTTGATTACACTGAACGGCTAAACAATGAGCTCGAACGATCCTTATTCGAGCCTGCCGAGCTTCACATTCGTTATTCATCGTCGCTCGACGGCAAGGGCGATTTGAGTAATTACGAGGGGCTCTTAAACGAACGGTTGCAACTTAGATTGCCCGCCGAAGCGGCCGCCGGCCGTGCTTTGCTGGGTCCCCATCGAGACGATTTGGCGGTGCATCTGGCAGGCCGGGAATTGCGCGTTTTTGGCAGCTCTGGACAGCAACGTAGCGCCTTGCTGCTCTTAGACTTAGCGGCGATTTCAGTGTATAATTCATGGCATGATGATCGCCCACTTTTTCTGGTCGACGATGTCGACGCTGAGCTGGACGAAAATCGGATAAGACGTCTTTTGGAATACCTTGAAGGTCGCACACAGACATTCATCACCACCTCGAAACGAAGCCACGTTGAAGGGTTCATTTCCAGAGCAAACGTTTACGAGATTGCCGCGGGCCAGGCAGTGCAACCGGAGTTGAACCGAAGCACTTTCTCGGCAGTTGCGGCCAACGACTGAGTTGAGCCGTAGAGCAAAATCAGGACATAGGGTTTGCCATGGACGAAGGCGACAAAGACGATTTGTTTAAGAGTAGGAAGGAGAAGCAATTGTCAACAGCAGGAACTATTACGGGTAAGAAAAGCCAGACTTACGATTCATCTTCGATCGCCGTTTTGGAAGGACGCGAAGCAGTGCGCAAGCGTCCGGCAATGTACATCGGATCAACGGGCGAGTTGGGTTTGCATCACCTTGTTTACGAAGTCGTCGACAACTCGATCGATGAAGCGCTGGCCGGATATTGCGATACCGTTGAGGTCGCCATTCATCTTGATAACTCGATAACCGTTATCGATAACGGCCGTGGCATTCCGGTCGACTTGATGAAAAAGGAAAAGAAGTCGGCGGCAGAAGTAGTGATGACCAAACTGCATGCCGGGGGTAAATTCGATTCCAACGCTTACAAAGTTTCCGGCGGTTTGCACGGTGTCGGTGTGTCGTGCGTCAATTTTCTTTCCGAGACACTGCGTCTGGAAATTTGGCGAGACAGCAAAACCTATGAGCAGGAGTACGTTCGTGGTATTTCGGTAGCGCCGCTGCAGCAATCGGGAAAAACAAAGCGACGCGGCACTAAAATCACATTTAAGCCGGACTCTCAAATCTTCGATCACACTGTTTTTAGTTTCGACAAACTGTCAGAGCGGCTGCGAGAAAAAGCGTTTCTCAACAAAGGCATCCGCATCACGATCAAGGACGAGCGCGAAGAACCGGAGCGCTCGCATGAGTTTTATTACAAAGGCGGCATTGCTGAGTTCGTCAAACATCTCAACAAGAACAAGACGACGTTGCACGACAAGCCTCTTTATTTCGAGAAGGAAAGCGACGCGCTCTCGATCGAAGTCGCTATTCAGTACAACGACGGGTATGACGAGAAGGTCTATTCGTTCGCGAACAACATCAACACGGTAGATGGCGGTACGCACTTGTCAGGCTTTCGTTCGGCCTTTACCAGGACGATTAATAGTTATGCCCAGTCGTCGGGGCTGGCAAAGAACTTCAAAACCTCGCTGACCGGCGACGACGTGCGCGAAGGCCTGGTTGCTGTAATTTCGGTGAAGTTGCCGCAGCCTCAGTTTGAAGGACAAACAAAGGGCAAGCTGAATTCGGATGTTAAGGGCGCTGTCGAATCTTTTCTGAACGAGCGGCTTACCGAATACCTCGAGCAAAACCCGACAGTGGCGCGCAGGATTGTCGGCAAATCTGTCGATGCCGCGCGAGCTCGCGAGGCGGCCAGAAAAGCCAGAGAAATCGTGCGCAAGGGTGCGCTCGGCGGATCGATGCTTCCCGGAAAACTTGCCGACTGCCAGGAAAAGGATCCGGCGCTTTCTGAAATCTATATTGTTGAGGGCGACTCCGCAGGCGGTTCAGCAAAGCAGGGCCGCGACCGCAAGAACCAGGCAATACTGCCGCTCAAAGGCAAAATTCTTAACGTCGAAAAAGCGCGTTTCGACAAGATGCTGGGCCACAGCGAAATCAAGGCTTTGATCACCGCGTTGGGCACAGGTATCGGCAAAGAAGATTTTGATGCGAGCAAGCTTCGTTATCACAAGATCATTTTGATGACGGACGCGGACGTTGACGGTTCGCACATCCGAACGCTGCTGCTTACTTTCTTCTATCGGCAGATGGCCGAACTGATTGAGCGCGGCTATGTCTACATTGCTCAGCCGCCGTTGTTCAAAGTGAAACGCGGCAAGAAAGAAGAGTACATCAAAGACGAAAGCCTGATGGTGCGTTACCTGATGCGGATGGCGACCGCGGACATGACCGTAAAGTCTGTCGGCGCCAACCAGGATATCGAGGGTAAAGAATTGGCGCAGTCGCTGGAAAAACTTGTCGACCTAAAACACTTTTGCGAACGGGCGGCGCGCCGGCTGGGCGGCGATGCACACATGCTCGACACGTTGTTGGAAGCCTTTGCCGGAAAGAAAGGCGTGCTGCGTAAAGAAGGAACAACCTTGCGCAACGTTTTTCAGAGTAGCGACCTGATGGCAAAAGTCGAAGGGGCACTTGCCAAAGCCAGCTTCAAAACCGAACTCTCGTCCGACGAAGAGCATGGGCTTTGGGAGATTGAAACGACAACCACTTCAGGCTTGAACCTGGCGATCGACTGGAACTTTGCCAGCTTTGTTGAGTTCCAAAAAGCGGTGGAACTTTACATGGGGTTGGAAGATAATCTGGCGCCGCCGTTTATTACCGGCACGAACGGAACCAGCGAAGAGATCCCAACGCGCGAAGAGCTGCTGGAAAAGGTACTCGGCGCGGCCAAGAAAGACTTATCGATTCAGCGCTATAAAGGTCTGGGCGAAATGAACCCGGAGCAGCTTTGGGAAACAACGATGGATCCGGAAAAGCGCACGCTGCTACAAGTCAGGATTGATGATGCAGTTGAAACTGACGATATTTTTTCGATACTGATGGGTGACGCTGTTGAACCGCGACGCAAGTTCATCGAAGACAACGCGCTGGACGTGCGCAACCTCGACGTGTAAGTAGGACAGGCATTCTGCCTGTCTCCCACAGCGGGCGATTGTACTGACCGAAGAAAACAGGAAAGATTTTCCATTCATCATTTGCCATTTCTCATTTTTCATCTAACTGATCTGGTAGGAAACCGTGCCTGATTCTCGTCTCACTTCTTTCCGCTTCACTTCAATGAAAAATGAGAAATGGCAAATGATGAATGGAAAATCTTCCTTCCTCTTTCAACTTACCTGACCGTGATCGTAAATAAGACAAGGGACAGGCAGGAATGCCTGTCCTACTTCTCACCAAAACGATCCACGCGAAAACGTGAAAGCTTGAGCGGCGTTCCCGGCGCAATCCCTGCCTTGCGCGCCGCGATGCTGACCTGTTGCTCGGCCGTATCCACACCCTCAATGTCGGGCAATAACAAGCCGCGCAACAAACCCGATTCATCCTCGACAATTACGCCGTAGATGGCCGGATCGAGATCCGCAACAGTCGCCGGTTCGGGCGCACTCAGAATATCGACTGAATACTTAAGGTTAGGCAATTCGCTTTCTTGGACAGGAGCAAACCGCGGATCGCGTGTGGCTGCGCTTATCGCATTTGCAATAAGTTCATCACCAAGCGTTTCCTTGACCGGTTCGATAGTGCCGATGCAGCCGCGCAAATCGCCGTCTCGCGTTTTGATTGAGACGAAGCAAGCCGCGCGCGCGCCCAGGATCTCGGCAGCGTTTTGCGGAACTGAAATTTGCCGGCCATTGCGGACAAAGGTTTCGACGGCGCGTCGAGCGAGAACTGGCAAATCTTCGTCACCCGAAGTTTGCTGGCTAATGGCGAAGTCAACTTCACTATCATTGTCCGACTTAACATTTGTTAGTTGCGCCACGAGATAGCCAACGCCAAATGGCGCTTCGTAATGAAGTACCTCACAAGCCGCCGGCAAACTCTGCGCCAAGCCAAGCGCGACAAGTATTGAGCGATAGCCACACTCGCCGGCCATGCGCCTTAAATTCGGATCGATATCGATGATTTGCCTGGGTGTGTTGCGCGTCAACGCATCAACAACCTGTTCATCAAACAAATGTGCCGAGGAGTTATAGCCGGCGGGCGCTTCGGGTTTCAGCCGGTGACTCAAATCTCCGCTGGCGATAAAAGCCACACTTCGTCCAACTTTTTCCGCCGCCCGCCGGATACATTCGCCAAACTTGAGATGATCTTCATTTGCGAGAAAGCTGTAGCCAAGCGCGACCACGCGTCCCTGCCAGCCGTTACGATCGAGAAAGTACAGCGGCACCGCCGTTCCATGGTCCAGGTCGTGACCCTCGAGTGCGGGCACCTCATAATCAGCGTTCGCCGCGGCGTTAACAATTGCGGCGAGTAGCTCTTCATCGATGGGAAATTCGACGGTCGTGGCTGGCGCGCGAAAGTTTGCAAAATCTCCATGAAGGGGTTGCGAGTGGTAGGCGACAAACGCGTCTGGACTTAGTGGCGCATGAGGCGAAATGACGATGATTGTTTCGGCGCCGCTCTGGATAATTCGACGGGTCAGTTCCGCCATCGCATCGATTGAGCCGCGTACCTCGGCGATCGCTTCGCGGCCGACCTCGGGAACCATAATCGGCGGATGAGGAGCAATTCCCGAGAAAACAATTGCGCTTGTGTTTCCCATTGATCCTCCGGAAACAGAAAAGCTTCAGACAGGATTTACTTGATTACAAGAGTCGACGCATTTCGCACGTCGTCTTGTAAATCCTGTCAAGAACTACCAAGTCACGTGGCCGCAAAAGGACGTCCACGTGCTTCTTTTTGCTGTCAGGGAACACGCGGATTTTATCACACCAATTGCTCTGAACATTAGAAGGCCACTATCATCACAGGGCCCTAATTTGGAGCGCGGCGGCTCGACGCCGCTTTAACGAGACGAAGACACTCGAGTGTTTTCTTACTACGAGGATCGCAGCGCTAACCCAAAATCGGCGTCAAGCCGCCGAAGTCCAAAGCGGCGTCGAGCCGCCGCACTCCAAAATGAAGACCGAAGCATTTGATGTTTTGATTGTCGGCGCCGGACCCGCGGGTTCGTTTGCGGCTGAGCGTTTGGCTGCAGGCGGCGCGCGCGTGGCGCTGTTCGATGGCCGGCCCGAAGGCGAACCAAAAGCCTGCGGCGGCGGCGTCACGGCCAAGGCACTCAAAGCGTGGCCGCATTTGCTGGACGCAGTTGGCCGCACAGTCAGAGAGTTGGAGTTGTATTCGCCGTCAGGTCAGCGCTTGCATTTGAAACTGGACGAGCCGTTCGCGATCTATTCGCGCATCGCGTTCGATTCGTATCTTCGCGATCGGGCCCAGGCAGCGGGTGCAGAAGTCGTCTCGCAAAAAGTTTCCGCGCGAGCAATAACTCGAACAACAAACGGTTGGTCAGTGCGCGATGCGAGCGGTGTCATTTGGACCACCAAGTTTCTAGTCGCCGCCGACGGAGCAAACAGCGGCATTGCCAAGAAATTAGCGGGGCCACTCGCCGCCGCCGACATGGAAGTCGCATTTGGTTACCGTGCACCCTTGCCGGAAAAAGCCGGGGCGCCGACAGTTGTTGCCTTTCTGCCGCGCTGGGTTGGTTATGCCTGGGCGTTCCCCCGCCTGGACCATATCTCGTTTGGCATCGCGACGACGCAGGAAGATTTTGATCACAAAGCTTTGGACGAGCTGATGTGGCAATTCATGGTTGGCTATTACCAACAACGCGAAAATGCGAAAGCGAAAATCTGGTCCCGGGTTGATAACGATGCGGCGCGGGCTATCGAAAAGAATTTGCGAGCGACTGCCGAACGCTATGCAGCGCGGATTCCCGGACTCGCCGACAAGACCTGGGACAAACGGCGCGCGTCAGGCGAAAACTGGGCGCTGCTGGGTGATGCCGCCGGCTTTGCCGATCCGGTAACAGGCGAGGGAATTTACTATGCGTTGCGCTCAGCGGAACTCTTCGCCTTTGCTTTCCTTGAAGAGCGGCCGGAAGAATATGAAGCAGACTGGCGCAAAGATTTCGGCGGCGAGCTGCGCCGCGCTTCACAAATGCGCCGGCGCTTCTACGGAAACTTCTTCGGCGCGCCGTTTACGGAAAGAATGATTGAGTTCGCGCGCGGGCATCGCGGGATTAAGAAAGTGCTGGGCGATCTGGTAGCCGGCGAGCAAGGTTATGTCGGCTTGAAAAAGAAACTGGCGCGCAAAGCGCTGCGGCCGATCTAGATGACGAAGCAGCTTTGCCCGGCAGATTATTGGCCGCGGATTTGCGCAGATACCCGCAGATTAGAGAAAAGCGATCAAAAACTATGAGGCAATTGGCGCTGGAAGGCTTGCAATGTTTTAGTTAGACTCAATGTTTTCAGATTCGCGTTAATCCGCGTTATCCGCGGCTAAAATTTTGTACACTATTGCGTCGGGAATTCTATGGCGCCAGACGTTTGATGCTCCATGAACCATCGGCTTGAAGGTCGTAAGCAATGCGGTCGTGCAAGCGGCCGGGACGATTTTCCCAGAACTCAATCCGCTCGGGTTTTAGCCGATAGCCGCCCCAGTGCGCCGGGCGCTCAACTTCGCGATCCCGGTACTCTTGTTCTAAAGCGAGGAGACGCCTTTCTAAAACTTCACGACTTTCGATCACTTCACTTTGCGGCGAAGCGAGCGCGCCAAGCTGGCTTTCCCGCGGGCGCGTCTTGAAATATTCGTCTGACTCGGCTGCCGAAACTCGTTCGACGCCGCCCTCAACTCGCACCTGTCGATCCAGCCCGACCCAGTAAAACACGAGCGCGGCGTGCGGATTCTGATCCAGCTCTTGCGCTTTCGCGCTGCGATAATTTGTGTAGAAAACAAACCCGTTTGCGTCGACGTTCTTCAAGAGCACGACCCGCGCCGAAGGCTTTCCATCCGGCGTCGCTGTTGCCAACGTCATTGATTCCGGCAAACGCGATCCCGAGGCGATGGCATCGTCAAACCAAAGTCGAAACAGCTTTATCGGATCGCGATCGACCGTTGTTTCGTCGAGTGAAGGGGAAGATTTCTGCTTATCGTTTTGACTCATTCAATTTGGCCGGCCGCTACAAATTTTTGTTGAATTGTTCAAGACCAAAATAATCTCATGGTCGGGAAGGGTGGCTTGCCCCCGCCCTGCTGCCGAGGAAAGAGCGGGGGTAAACCACCCTTCCCAACCTCGAAACTGCGTGACTCGATTGCTTTCTGCAAAAATCACGGTCACCAATCAGCATTTCCTACATTCTCATTATTCTAATTGCTTGATGGTTTCACGAATTCCGCCAGTCGGGTTCTTAGTTCTTGTGGAATCGGCACAGTTTCAAACGTGTCGCGTCGCACTGCGGCAAGCACGAAATACGCGGTTGCAATCAAGTCAGTCTCGCCTTTTCGTCGCACTTCGAAATCCAGGCGCATCGACTTGTTACCAAAGCGTCCGACGTAAACAGAAACTTCCAACAGGTCGTCCAGTTGCGCAGCGTGATGAAAGTCGCATTCGATGTGTACCCGCGGCAGCCACACGTCCAGTTCGTCAAACATGACGCTGTAGGGCAAGTTCACCGCGCGAAAGAGTTCCGTCTCGGCAAATTCAAAGAAGCGAATGTAGGCGCCGTAAAAAATAATGCGCGCCGCATCAACGTCACCCCAGCGCACGCGCTCTTCAATCGTATATTTTTTGTGCATTAGTTGGTAAAGCAAACTGTTAGTTTGCGGTCGTTCGCTGGACTCAACAACAAAAAAATACCCAACCGCCGCATTACATAACCTTCGAGTTGAGTTGCAACGCTCGCACGCAAACTAACAGTTTGCTTTACGACGGAGCGCAAACTAACAGTTTGCTTTACGAAACGCGATGATTTGTTTCCGCGGCTTCTGCCACCGCTGAAATGAATTCACCCAACTCCACCGGCTTCGACAGATAGCGTTGAAAACCTGCCAACAGCGCGCGTTCGCGGTCTTCTTCTTTAGCGTAGGCCGTGATGGCGATGGCCGATATTCTTGGCACCAGCTCGAGCGCGATAACTTTCTTGATCAAGTCATAGCCGTCTTCGCCCGGCATTGCGATGTCGGAAATCAGCACGTGCGGTTTCGCAGCAATTATCGCAGCCATCGCCGCCGCCGCCGAAGAGACCGCCGTCACAGTTGCGCTGCGTTGTCTTAGCGCCGCCGTTAACAGTTCCAGCGTGTCGATGTCGTCGTCGACCACCAGCACCTGGACGCCGGCCAAAACATCCTGCACTTGTTGAGGTTGAGCGGTCGGCTCGGCCCCGTTCGGTTGCGCGCTCAACTTAGCAAGCGAACCGATCAGCGGCAAGCGCAAGCGAAAAGTCGCGCCCTTGCCGTCTCCATCGCTGGCCGCGCTGATGTTTCCACCGTGAATCTCAATCAGTTGGCGCGCGATTGCCAGGCCCAACCCCAGTCCGCCATGTTGGCGCGTCGAGGTGCTGTCCGCTTGACGAAAGCGATCGAAAACGAATGGCAAAAAACTCGGATCAATCCCTTGCCCGGTATCAGTTATTTCAAGCTCCACTTCAGCATCCAGTTGGCGCAGCGATAGCGTCACTTTGCCGCCGGACGGCGTGAACTTCACTGCATTTGATAACAAATTCCAGAAAACCTGTTGCAGACGATTTGCATCACCGGAAATGACTGCCGGCTCACGCTCAAAATTGGACTCGATCTGAATGCCCTTCGCTTCGGCGGTCGGACGTACGACATTGATGGCGGATTCCAACACCGGCGCGAGTTCAATCGGATGCAGCTCAAGATAAAGATTGCCCGTGATGATGCGCGAGACGTCAAGAATGTCATCGATGATCTGCGCCTGGGCTTTTGCGTTGCGCTTGATTGTCTCTATGGCCCGCGCAGCCATCTCAGTTTCCAAGCCGCCTTCGAGCATGCGCGACCACCCGAGTATCGCCGTCAGCGGCGTGCGCAGTTCATGTGAAACTGTCGCCAGGAATTCATCTTTAAGCCGGTTCGATTCTTCGGCGGCAGCACGCGCCGTGCTTTCGCGTTCCAGCAGCCGCACGTTTTCGATTGCGACGGCGGCGAGATTGGCAGCCATACGCATTGCGGTCGCGTGTTCCTCGGCATAGGCGGCCGCGTCATACGTTTGCACTTCAATGGTGCCAATCACTCGACCCATCACGGACATCGGCGCCGCCAGCGACGACTGTGGTCGCAGGCCGTTGTCTGGCCCGACGAGCACAGCCGGATGGCCGCGCGTCTCCTCCATGTAGTCGCTGGTGATCACAACCTGATTCGTTCTTACCGCGCGACTGTTTGGTCCGCTCGCAGTAACCGGCATCGGCGGCAGTTGCGAGGTGTCCAGTTCAACGCCATCCGCCCAGCCGTAAACCGCGGTACGCACGTCACGAACCGAGTCGTAAAGAGAAACGAAAAGCCCCTGACAGGGAACGGAGACCAGCGTGAACTCTCTTAAGGCTCGAAAGATCGCGGCCAGATCGCGCGCGGTGCCGAACATCTGGGCCAGGCCGGAAACTCGTTCCAGCAGGCGTTCATAAGTTGAAAGCGCGCGCTGGTCCGCTTGTCGCAGAGTCTCTTCGGCCCGCCGCCGTGATGTGATGTCGCGCGCAATACCTTGAACACTGATCGGCTTGCCATCCTTGAGCATCAGCTTGCTGCTTATTTCAAGCGTCAACTCGCGTCCATCGGGCGTTCTGAAATCCATCTCATAATTTGTGCGCTCTTCGCCGAGCAACTTGCGCTCGAGCATTTGGCGCGTAGTCTCCATCGATTCGGGTGTGATGAATTCGCCCAGGTTTTTTGTGAGCAGGTCCGCGCGTTCATAACCGGTGATCAGTTCTGCCGCTTTGTTAATGGAAGTCAGATAGCCACTCAGATCCATTGTATAAACGATGTCGTTTGCGTTTTCGACCAGATCGCGATAACGCTCTTCACTCTCTTTCAGCGCTTTTTCCGCGCGCTCGCGTTCGGCAAGCATGGTCCTGACGGTCGATTCGGAAAGTTGAAGTTTGCCGGCGAAACTTTCAGCCGCATGGCGGGCGCGCGTCTGTAAATGCGCCAACCAGAACAGAAGTAAACTTATTATTAATCCGGCCGTGACCGTGTAAGGCAAAGCCCTTTCTTCCAGGTAACTGCTGACGATGACCGTGCCGAATAGACCGGCAATGAGGACGGTGTAAGCAGTAAGGATGCGGCGTGGCAGACGAAGTCTTGCTTTCGGGTTGTCAGCTTCCAAACCGCCTCCGCTTTCCGGCATATATTTTCTTTAACAGGTTTACTTCCGATACTACGAATTCGGCCGCGTCGAATTCATTAACGAACCCGGCTGGTCCGTCGTCGTAGAAAGTCTATCAAAACGAACTGGGAGAGGTTAGCAGGATTTGCGAAATAGGCCTTTCCATTGGTCATTGCCGTCATTTGCTTTACGAACTCGACGAGATAAAAATCGCTGGCCAGCATGAAGGTATTGATCATGATGCCGGCTTTGCGGCAAGCCTGAACTTCCTTGAAGGTTGCTTCCATTACGAACGGATCGCCGCCCATTGAGTTTTTGTAGATGTGGCGTGTAGGAACGGCATTCTTGCCGGTTCGCATGTCACTCGCATTGTTTGAACGGTTGACAGGCAGGAATGCCTGTCCTACACCTTCAACAAAGCACGCGGTTGGTTTGCCGTCCGTCACCATCACGATCTGCTTCATCTCTTTGCGTTGTGCCTGCAGGATGCGACGCGCCAGGCGCAGCCCTTCCGCCGTGTTGGTGTGATACGGGCCAACCTGCGTCACGGCGAGTTTTGCCAGCGGCAACTCTTCAGCGCTGTCATGGAACAACACGATCTTCAGCGAGTCGCCCGGATACTGAGTGCGAATCAGATGCGCCAGCGCCAGCGCAACTTTTTTCGCCGGCGTAAACCGATCCTCGCCGTAAAGAATCATCGAATGCGAACAGTCCAACATCACTACCGTCGCGCACGAGGATTGATAGTCGCACTGTTGGACGTGCAGATCGCTGTACTCGAGATTGAGCGGAACGCTGAGGCCTTCGCGTTTAATTGCCGAAAGCAGCGTGGTGTTCACATCGAGATTGATTGTGTCGCCAAACTCGTAAGGCTTGCTGGCGGCCGCGGCTTCGACGCCGGTGGAAAGGTGCGGCGTGTCATGCCGGCCGACAGAACTTTTCCCCAAGCTTCCCAACAGATTCCGCAGCGTCTTATAACCAAGAAAGTCCAGTCCTTTTTCGGTGACTTCAAATTTGACGTTGCGCGGCAATGGCTCTGAAACTTCGGGAGTGCCACGTCCACCGCGCGGGTCTCGCGGCTGCCGAGGCGGCTCTTCTTTAAGTGAAAGATAACCTTCTTCAACCAAACGCTCGATCAATTGGTTGAGCATTTCCTCGAGCTGCGAACCCTTGAACTTGCCTTCGTTGTCGGCCAGCATCTCCTGCACCTGAAATTCGTTCAAGAGTCCCTGGTCCATCAAGGCCTGCAACAGCGCACGCCGCAGTGCATCCAGCGACGTGTCCTGCGGATAACGTTGGCGCGTCCAGTAGTAATCGTCGTCATAACCGGAATCGAGCAGCGAATCAGACAGACCTTCCATCAAGTCGCCCAGGTTGATGCCGGAAACGTCGAGACCTTTGAATTTTGAGTAGCGGGTGAACTTCATATCTGAGAGAGGGAGCTTATAGTTTTCGCGAACGCCAATAGCCCGGCCTTTGGCTGCTGTGAGCAAAGGCTACGATCATTATCTCCTCACGGCGTTCATAGAAGACGATTGAGTAAGGGAAACGTCTCAGCAAAACTCGTCGGGCACCTTTGGCCGCGACCCCAGGAATAGGACTGCTTGGTAAGCTACCTGAGCATATGCGGTCAACGATGTTATCAACCAGGTCAAGTAAGGATTCACCCAAGCCAGCCTGCTTGGATTCATACCACGACGCCGCACTAGTGAGTTCATCTTCGGCCAGACCGTGAATTCGAAACGCTTTGGTCACGATTTGATGACAGCAGCCCGGATTCGTGCCCGGGCTTCTTCCCAGCCTGAAGTCGCAGCCTCGCCCGTCTCAATTTCATCGATTCGCTTGTCAATCTCGGCAGCCCAGGCCGCTTCGATTTCTTTCTCTCCACCGCCGCTGAGACTGGCTATTAGCTCCGCCGCGAGCCATGCGCGTTCGTCCGAAGGAAGCAACAACGCTGTATCGAGAATCGTATCTGCTTGAGTACTCATGCAATCAGTCTAACAAATCAAGTGGGTCCCGTGAATGTTCCACCCTGCAAGACTGCAATTCCGGTTCGGGAAAAACGAACATTGCTGTCCACCAGGCCGTCAGCTGTACTTTCCGGTTTCGGTCAGGTCGTCGTAGATCATTCCGCGGCGATCTTTCTTTGCTTTCGTCACCGCGGTGTAGCCGCCTTCTTCATTGCGGCTGATCTTGTTTTCCGCATAAAGGCCTTCCAGCACCAGCTCGCACGCGGCCACAACTTTTGCCTGATCGATTGCTTTGAAATCGAAGGGAATGAGAGCGGTATCGATCAACTCAGGCACAGCTTCCAACAGTGTTCGGCATTCTTCCGCCGAGGCCGTGTCTGCGAGACGTAAATTGTTTCCCTGATCGAACCACTGCACTGTCTGCGCAAAGTCGATGCCGACAAAGTAGCCTTCGAAAATCTCGCCGGCCGCGCGTTTGATCAAATCTTTCGCAATGCGGCTGGCGCCAATTTGCTCGCCTTCATATTCCAGCTCCATTTTGCCGGTCATCGATGGTGTTGCCGCGTAGATGTCGGAGATGCGCGGCACAATGTCTTCTTCTTCAGTCAGCAAAGCGCGGCGTTCGGCGTTTGAGATGACCGACTCGATGACAGTGATTGGCATGCGCTGGGAAACACCGGAATGTTTGTCGACGCGATTGTCATCGCGCGCCTCGAAAGCAATTTGCTCGATGACTTCGCGAATAAAATCCGGGACGTGCAATCGGTCCTTGAGTCCGTCGCGTATCACCCACGCTTCCTGACGCGTGATCTCGACGGCAGTTTGAATCTCTGAAGGATAGTGAGTGGTGATCTCAGTGCCGATTCGATCCTTTAGCGGCGTGATGATCTTGCCACGCGCGGTGTAGTCTTCCGGGTTTGCCGAAAACACCAGCATCACGTCAAGCGGCAGGCGAACCGGATAACCCTTAATCTGCACATCGCCTTCCTGCATGATGTTGAAAAGCCCAACCTGAATCTTGCCCGCCAAATCAGGCAATTCATTGATGGCAAAAATACCGCGGTTGGCGCGCGGCAGCAGGCCGTAATGAATCGTCAACTCGTCGCTCAGCAAGTGCCCGCCCTTGGCAGCCTTAATCGGATCGACGTCGCCAATAATGTCGGCGATCGTAACGTCGGGCGTCGCCAGCTTTTCAACAAAGCGCGCATCGCGCTCGATCCAATCAATCTGAGCTGCATCGCCGTGCAGCTCTAAGGTCTGCCGACCATAGGCCGAGATTGGATGAAAGGGATCATCGTTCACTTCGGAACCAGCGATGATAGGAATGTGATCGTCCAGTAGTTCGGTCAACTGTCGAATGATGCGGCTCTTGGCTTGGCCCCTAAGTCCCAACAGAATGATGTTGTGCTTCGCCAGAATGGCATTGACCAGTTGAGGAATGACGGTTTCGTCGTAACCGACGATGCCGGGAAAGAGTTTTTCGCTGCGCTTGAGTTTCGTTATCAGGTTCGCGCGCAGCTCGTCTTTGACGGGGACGCTTCGGTAGCCACTCGCTTTAAGTTCGCCGAACGACTGCGGTAGTTCACGAAAAGTTTTAGGACTGCTCATAGAAATTATCAGCTTGAAAATTATCTGCTTGGTTCTTGAATCGAAAATCCGGGGGAGATGAGTATCTTACGCGAGTCGCTGAAGAAACAGGTAGCGGTGGCCCGAATGGAGCGGTTTGATCCAGGCAGGCAGGCTGCGAGTCAGCAACGCAGATGCGACACCGTATCGAAACTCTGCCTGCCGTGGGTCGGCGAATACAGAACCGGAAGCGGTAGCGACCGGGTCTGACCTTGCGATAAGGACCTCTCGGTTTTATAAAACCGCCGAAACCAGAAGCTGATAATGACTATGAACTCAACCCGTCGCAGACCCGGTCGCTACGGCTCCCGGTTCTGTATTCATTGACCCACAGAGTTACAGTGCAGGGAGCGCAATAGCGCTATTCAGTTACTCGGAAGGAATTGTCCGTCAGTACTTTTCTGTATCAGCCCGTCATCGACTAGTTTGTCGACATGCGCCAGCACCGCCTGCTCGGCCATCGCATGCGCCTTTGGAGAGACGTCGGTGTAAACACGAGCGACGACATTCTGCGCTGTCGCCGCACCTTCGCGGATCGCCTGCAGAATGTTTTGCTCGCGTTCCAGCCGATGAGAAATGTACTGGTCAAGTTTTGTGTAGGGATTCGCGATTGCCGGTCCATGGCCGCCAAAGATTACAGAAAGGTCCGGCAACGCGCGCATGCGCTGTAGCGAATCGAGATAGTCGCGCATGTTTCCTTCCGTAGGTTCAATCAACACCGAACCAAGACCGACGATGTTGTCGCCAGAGACCAGGGTTCCGGTTCGCTCTTCATGAAAACAAAGATGACCGCGCGCGTGACCGGGCGTGTGCATTGCGCGCAAACTTAACTCCGGCGATCCTTTCAAATCGATTAAGTCATTGTCCTTGATCAATCGATCGACTCGAACGCTTTCGCCTAGCGGTTCGGCAGTCAGTTTGTGCGCAGCTACTTTCGTCCATTGGCCCAAATGTTTTCTAAGGGCATTCACGCCGCCGACATGATCCGGATGCATGTGCGTCAAAACTATCTCGCGCACGCTACGACCTTCTGCGATCAAATTATCAACAGTTTCAGCGAGGGCTTGTTGTTCATCTTCGTAAGGCGAACCCGGATCGATGATGAGAAGTTCCTGCGAGGTGTAAATTAAGTAGCAGTTAGTGTGCGTGGCCGGCGGCCTTGTTGGTGTGCGTACCGGAAAGCAGATGTAGTTGGGGCGAAACTCAATTCGTCTGGTTGGTTCGCCGTTCGCATTCGGCGCGGCCAGGAACCTTTGCACGAGATCTTCTGTCAATCCCCCCGCCAACGTTTTCAATGCATGAAGTACCGGCGGGACAGCCAGCATCTCCGAACGTTCCCAGCGTCCGACTGCCTCACTGGCCGCGATCCATTGCCCGCTTTCTAATTCTGCATCTTCGCCGATTTGGGGATTCTGTTTCGGCGGGCACTTGGCCAGAAAGAACAACGTATCAAAGCGCCGAGCAGCGAACGGTGGCGTCACCCAACGACCGACAAAGGTAAAATCGTTAGCATCGAGGTGCAGTTCGTAATGTTTTAGAAGCGCGGGCCACGACATGCGGCCCGACTGCAGATCATCAAACAACGACTCGCGTTGCCCTTTCGTCAGCGCCTCTCCGCCGCGAGCGACGAGGACCTGTGTCTCTTCAAATAACTCCCGCGCAGCGCAACTGATTGCCGCGCGCGTTTCCATCTCAGGACAATTCTCAACCGGAGCTTCGACGTCTGTCGCATCAAACTGGCCGCCGGGAAATGCATGATAGCCGCCGAGAAACGCGAGCTTTTCGCTGCGCTTGACGAGAAAGACTTCGGGATTTTTTGGATTAGTTTGGTGACGAAGAAGAATTACCGCAGCGGCGTTTTTGGGAACAGTCATTTCACGTAGGCTTGAAAGTTGTCGAGCGGCGCGGCGAAGTCATCGGAAATATGGATCAGACCCTTCGCGCTCCCGAAGGTTGGCAGACCTCCGTTACCTGAAATAGGAACCAACCTGACGGCCAAATACGCGTCCTTCCTGATCACGATCTCTTTGCCCTGCAAAGCCTCGTCGATCAGATCCGACAAGCACCTTTGTGCTTCTTTAATATCTACCTCATGCATCTTCGACGACTATTTGTTAACGAAAAACCCTTCAGTTCACAGGCGAACAGGAGTTAGTTCAAAGACCCGCGCCAATTCCAATGCCCGTTTGATGTCTTCTCGAAGTAGCGCTTTCCTTACTTCGTCAAGTTTTTGAGCATCCTCGACAGATAAATAGGGCGACCATCCTCCGTCTTCGTCAATCAGCTGCACATCGACCTCAGCAGCGTACTGTCCTTCGTGGATGAGTTTAGTGTGTGGACGTTTAGGCACTCGGTTTTCTCCGTTGGTAATCACTGGTCCATTTGTCTGAATCAGGACGGTACGCCGTAATTAAGACGGCTGGCGAAGTAGTGTTTTTGCCGACTCCCCAAACAACATGGATAGCGCTCTTCTCATCTCGTTGCAAGACCAATACGCTTGGACCCTTGTAGTAGTCTGGATAATCCTCTATGACTACCGCCTGCTCGATTCCATCCAGAATATCTTGAATGAAAATACCGTCATTTGCCAACTCATCATAACCGTGGTCCGACACGTAAACTTCTCGGCGGTCGACCAGCTCACGAATCCTGTTCAAAGTTTCGCTCATGGATTCTGAAAGCAATGGAAACACTTAGCTTACGACCAGCGGAAACGCTCACCATCGCCCGGTCCCCACGGCACGCCGCGCATGTGATAGCCACCTTCTTCCCAATACCCGGCCTGATCGTGTTCGAGAAAGCGCACGCCCTTGACCCATTTCGCCGACTTCCAGGCGTAAAGTTGCGGAATGATCAAACGCACTGGGCCACCATGCTCGAGCGGAATGGGCTGACCATCGTGCGACCAGGCAAACAACGAATCTTCGTTGAGAAAATATTCGATGGGCACGTTGGTGGTCCAACCGTAATCGTAGGCGAGAGCCAAAACGAATTTCGCTTCCGGTTTGACGCCGGCAAGCTTTGCGATTTCCCTCGCCGGTACTCCACCCCAAACATTGTCGAGCCGCGACCAGCGCGTCACGCAATGAAAGTCGGCATAAACCTTCACCGCCGGCAGTTGCATGAATTCATCCAGCGACCACTGCAGCGGATTTTCGACTAAGCCATCAACTTCAAACGACCAGGTCGCGAGATCAACTTCCGGAGTTCCGTGCGCATCAAGCACCGGCCACTTCTTCGTGCGCGACTGCCCTGGCGGAATCCGATTCTCGCGACGCGTGTCGGGGCTGATGATGTCCACGTCGGCAACTTCTTCAGGTTGGCGCGGCTCACCGTTTTGATACAGCGGATCTTTGATTAGGTTATTTAGAAAACTCATCGGTAGTCTCTGGCGGATCTAATTTATCGTCGTGAGCAGTTGTGTCTTCAATTAATCCTTCGCGTATTTCTAATTTCGCCGAAATGCGCCGGCGTTTGCGAGAGGCTTCTTTGATCTCTTCGGTGTATACCCAATGGTCCATATTTGAGTGGCCGCGTTTGCCACCCTGTCCGCCATCTGGTTTGCCTTTCAAGATTCCCATAACGCTTAGCTCTTAACCTTGCGCTGCAATTAAAGAATCGATCAGCGACCGCTCCTTGTCGACTAACGTGCGCAGCGCGCCGCTGAATACGCGTTGCGATAACGAGTGATCGCGCAGCAACAACGAGCGAAATTTTTCATCGTCCCACTTCAACGTGGTGGACGCTTCTTTTGCGCGCACAGACGCCGAACGCGGAATGCCACACAGCACGGCCAGCTCTCCAAGTATCGCGCCGGGACCAGCTTCGGTGAGCACCAAATCTTTCCCCTGCCGCTCAACAAACACTTCCAGCTTGCCCGTCAAGACAAGCAGCACAAACTCTGCGGTGTCGCCTTCCTTAAGCAGCACTTCGCCGGGCGCGTGTGGCGTAATCTCGCCCGCGTCGAGCAGTCGTTTCGTGCCGTTTTCGGTGAAGCCCTTGAACAACGGAAAGGTCGTCATCAATTGGGAATGATTGTCCATACGTGCTCCGTTTGCGGTCGAAAGTTCTGAGAGGATACAGCGTTACTTCTTTACGCTGCGTTCCGCGAGCTTCATTAATTCTTCCGGCATCCACTTGCCGAGCGCTTTTTTGGTAGGTTCTTCAATGCCGACAGTGCGATCGTGCCAATCATCGCGATCGCCTTCGGGCCCTCGTTGGCTTTCGTAGTTTTCAGTCTGTTCCAAACTCAAAATAATTCCGTTGGCAATCTCTTTCCAATCCTCAAACTGGATACCGCGGCGCACCAGCGGCAGTCCGGCGGTCCAATCTTCTTCGGGCGCGCGCGCGTCCTGTTCCGGTATGGTCACGTTAAAAAGAGACGGAAAAGGCCGGCCGGAAAATTCTTTGACAAGCTGCGCTTTGAGGTCTTTATAGGACGCCTGCGGATGCTCGCGTCGCATTGCCTGCGCGCGACGAAAGAGATCGGCGACGCTCGAAGTTTCCTGGGCCATCGTGTGCGAGAAGTTGCTGCTTAATTGGTTGCTTGCGCGTAATACCTTACACGCGGCGCGCGTGGAGTGTAAAGCAAACTGTTAGTTTGCGGTGGTTGGTTGTAGCCCCACTGGAAAATTGGGCGACCACCGCAAACTAACAGTTTGCTTTACGGGCGTCGTTGAATTCCTTCGCGAATCGAGTAAACTGCGAAGACATGTCTGAACCATTGGTTTCAACTCCGACACCGGTTATTGGTGAGAAGAGTCTCGCGCCGTCGTGTCACTTCTGCGGACGGCGGCGCGATTCGCAGAGTCTTGCGACGCCGGCCAGCGCTGAGCTTAAGGGACTGGTGCAGGCAAATATTCCCAGCAAGGAATCGCCGGCGATATGTGCCGAGTGTCTTGAACTTTTGCAAAGGGCAAAAGCCCAGGTCGATTCCCATCTCTCGATATTTGATCAGAACGACCATGTGCTCCCCACGCCGCTGCGAATGGACGCGCATGAAGCTTTCACGGGCCGCGGCGTGACGATTGCTTTTCTTGATTCCGGATTCTACGCGCATGAGGATCTTACAAAACCGCACGACAGGATTGTCGCTTATCACAATATCTTTTCAGCGGACGACGATCTGAGTGCGCTTAAGAAAAGCGACGTCGCGAGTTGGCATGGAATGATGACGTCGGTGGTGGCGGCGGGAAACGGTTACCTCTCAGAGGGTTTTTATCGCGGCATCGCTCCCGACGCGAACGTCGTGCTGGTCAAAGTCGGCCGCACCGGTCGCATCCCGGAAAAAAATATTCAACAGGGTCTCGAATGGATCATCGATCACGCGACGGAGTTTGGCATTCGCGTCGTCAACATTTCTGCGGGCGGCGACTTCGAACAAACGTATCTTGAAAATTCTCTTTGCCAAACTGTCGACCGCGCCGTGCGTGCCGGGCTTATTGTTGTTTGTGCCGTTGGTAATGCCGGCATGGCGCCGGGCCATCCGGTCTTGCCGCCCGCCAGCTCGCCGGCAGCGATTTCCGTCGGTGGGCTCGACGATCAGAATTCGCTGGATCGCGCCAAGCGCGGCATGTACCGCTCGTCGTATGGTCCAACCATTGACGGCCTGCAAAAGCCCGAAATTATCGCCCCCGGAATTTGGGTTGCGGCGCCGATTCTTCCCTCGACTCCGACTGCCGATCAGGCCCGACTTTATTCAGCGCTTGATGCGGCGCCCGACGATGAGTTGCAGGCAATCATCGAATGCAATCCTGGCGTCGACAAAGACTTTGACGGCGCTCGCGACTTGCTGGTTCCGTTGCTGCGACAGTTGATCACGATCAAGTTGCGCGAAGGCAATGTGATCAACGGCAACTATAAGTACGTCGATGGCACTTCGTTCGCATCTCCGATCGTCGCATCGATCGTGGCGTGCATGCTGGAAGCCAACCCCAAGCTGACGCCGCAACAAGTGAAGCGGATTCTTATCGACACGGCCGAGCGCGTGCCGGGTGTTGAAATTGAGCGACAGGGGTGGGGCGTGGTCGTTCCGCGCAAAGCTGTCGAGGTTGCGCTGGCGTTGCGCGCGAGTTGAGGGGGCAAAGACTTGAGTCTGTGTCTTCGCAGCAACCACATACTGACGTCGTTGCCGCTCAGCTACAAGCAGAACTCTGTGGCTACTCACGAAAGCACAGACTAAAGTCCATGCCACCCAAGGTCTATGCCACTGCTGTTGGACACGAGCGCGAGCGTGTGCAACAATTCGGGAAACCAACAAAGACAAGCTAAGAGTTCGAATTTTTAAAGAGGAGTACCACCGAAACATGTCCGAGAACGAGACCGCAATTGGCAACAATGCGAGTGCCGACCCAGCGGTTAATACAAACGAGACCGCCACCGCGGAAGTTAGCGCCCCCCAAACTGCCGGCGCAGCTGAATCTAACGAGAGCACAACACCCGCAGCCGCCAGCACCGAAGAAATTTCCTATCACGCCGTCGAGAAAGACGGAGTGGTAACGGCGATTTGGGAAATGCAGGGCCGCAAGCATGTCCGCACTATCGATCCGCGATCGCGGCAAGGCCAGGACATCCTCCGTCTGTACACGACTGAGCATCACGACGAGACCCCGCCCGCGGCAGCCAGCGAAGCAGCCTCGTCATAAGCAGGGCGTTGGCCCTTGTCGATTACTTTTGTAGCAGTCTTTTTTCATCCCGCTCCATCTTTTGCCTGAGATTCTTTGCGAGATGCTCGGCGGTGCTCTTGTTGCCGTTGCGGGCTTCGACCTTGTAAGACGCGACCGCGTACGCGACCACACCGTTGCGCAGATTCACCATCTGCATGCTGGCTTCTGATTCCGGCAACCCATGCCGAAAGATAATCTTGGCCCAGCCGGCTTTTTGAGTCTCAGCAAATCCATTGATCTCAAAATCCGCCTGGGACCGGTCAGTCACGACAATCAAGTTCACCCGTTTCTTCTGAAACGCGGCGACGAGATTATTTTCAAAACCCGCCAGGCCGTTGATATCAGCCACATACACTCTCGAGCCGCCGGGGATGAAGGTGGGATCGGTAACTCGCCTGACGACCGAATGATCATCGGCAAGCGAAGCACTAATCATTCGTACCCGGTCCTGTGCCGAAGCCGAGACACAGACCAGCACCAGCAGCGATAGAAACACGGGAAAGTGTTTTAAGAATTTCATTTGATCTCCTCCGAATGTAAGCGGTTGTCGAGGCCTTTGTTTCCCGCAAGCGGGACTGAGTGGCATAGACTTCAGTCTGCGTTTCCGTAAGTGGCATAGACTTCAGTCTGTGTCTTCGTTAGCGGCCACAGACTAAAGTCTGTGCCACTCAAAACAGCTACCGCGGATCCTTTATTTTGGCCGGTGCGCGCTCCTCTTTGGACTCAGACCGTTGCGGCGGCGGATCGTTACGCGGCGGCGGATCGTTGCGCGGCGGCGGATCGTTACGCGGCGGCGGATCGTTACGCGGCGGTGGATCGTTACGCGGCGGCGGATCATTGCGCGGCGGCGGATCGTTACGCGGCGGTGGATCGTTACGCGGCGGCGGATCGTTACGCGGTGGTGGTGGATCGCTGCGCGGCGGCGGATAATACCGAGGGGGATCGCTTCTGCGTTCAGCCGGTACAGGCCGCGGCGCGGAGTTTTCCATTCGGCGGCCCTGATCGCGGTCGCTATCGTCTCGCGGTGCTGGTCCCTCGATGCGCTCATGAGTCGCCGGTGCAGCATCCCGCGGGACTGGCGGGCCGTTTACTGGATGATCCGCTGCATCCGAATCTCGTTGCGCGTCGCGTCCCGCATCGTCGCGCGGATCTACGCCGCGAGGTGGACGCGTATGTACATCATTCCTTGGAGTCGTGCTGTTTGTCGGATGATCCGCTGCATCCGAATCTCGTTGCGCATCGCGTCCTGCGTCGTCGCGCGGATCGTTGCCGCGAGGTGGGCGCACTGGCCTGGGCACTGCTCCCATCGGTCGGCGCTCAACCGGCCCCGCGCCTGCAGACGTAATGGGAAAACCTGGCTGCGCGCCACGACCGTTGAAAATTCGCGATTGACGCAGGTCATTGTCCAGCGGAACGCCCGCGTGGCGCGTGCCTGCGCCCGTTTGCCCGCGGCCAAAATCAGCCGGCCGAGTTCCTCGTGCTGTCGCCGCCTCTCCGTTCGGCTCCCTAACAATGGCAGGTCTGCGGCCCGCGAGCCGGCCCGGCAAATCAGTTGCTGTTGGCTCAGTCGCAAACACACGATGCGCCAATCTATCGTCCGCGGCCCTCAAATGTCCGCGATCATTTCCCCATTCGCGCCGTGGTATGTAACTAATTGCGCGGTGGTCTGCGGGATTGTGGCGGCGAAAATCATTCCAATCATGATCGTGTCTGTCATATCGGCGATTGCGCGCTTCGTAGTTTCGCGAATGCGGATCTCTTTGATGATAGTGAAGCGGGTACCAGCAATAGTTATCGCCGAATGAAATATCCACCACGAATGCCACCAGCGCCGGGCGCCACCAACTGCGCTTCCGGTAGAACTCGCTGCGCGGACACCAGGCCCAGTAGTTGTGGTAATAGACCCAGCGGCCATAGTGATAAGGCGCCCAGCCCCAGGGTTCGTTGCCCACCCAAGTCCACCCGTAAGGTGAAAGCCAGACCCAACTGCCATAGCGATACGGCGCCCAATTGGGATAACTATTAATTGCGATGGCATTCGGTCGCCAAACCCAACCGTATTCGTCCGCCTGCGCCCAACTGCCGTAGGCATCGAGATCTTCCGCGCCCCACAAATAGTTATCGTAATACTGCGCGTCATTGTGCATGCGCTCAGCGAGATAGCGGTCGCGGTCATCAACCCAGGTGTCCCATGAATCGGCGGCAAGCGCGGTTGTGAATTCCCAATCGCCGGCGTCTGGTCCATCGTTGATAAGTTCGGCGGTGCGTCCGTCGCGCAAAACGAACCCGGAAGTCTCAGAATAAATCCGCGCCCGCCCGCCACCGCGCGCCGTCATTCGCACCCGGCCATCGCTTGAGACATCGAGCCGGTAGCGCCCCTCTTTTTCAGCGGCTAAGGTTGTCTTTGGAGCGTCGATTTCAAAATACTCGTGATCGTGATCAAACTTCGCCAGCCTGACGCTCGCTGTTCCTTGACTCAAACTAAGCGCAATACCATCGTCACGCAGCGTTGTAATTTGCAGCACTGAGTCACCGCCCAGGCGCAGGAAGTTTCGCGCGTCAATCTGAATCTCGACGCGCCCATCGTGATCGGTCGAGAGCATGTCGCCTTCAACCAGCGGAGAGTTAACGCGCGCGTTCTCAACTTCAGTACTAGCGCCGCGTTTCAACGTCACCACACCGGCGACCAAGCTGATGCGAACGACGCGCGCCTTGACGTCATAGTCGTCTGCATCGTCATCGTCTGCTGCGCGCGCGGTTAGGTTGATTGTGAACAGGAACAGGAAAAGCGAAAGGACGGTGAAATAGGCAGGTCGGGTAGAACGCATAGCAACGCTCCTTATTCAATTGTTTGGACCATCATCGCGCGCAAGCACTCGGGGCGAGAAGGGAAACGCGTTGCGCGTGTTGGAAGAGTTAAGCCGTAGGATAGACATTCCTGTCTGTCCCTTCGTGGAGTCTGATAAAGGCTTAACTTGCTGGCTTGGCCAACAGCAAGGCGCATGCCTCTTGTGAGTAATGTAGGACCCTCCGAGGCGTTCAACTAAGCATCGGATCTGACTTGAAAGACCAGCGTCGAGACTGCTTTGAATAAGAGTCGGCGTGGCCACCGAGCTGCGATAATTCGCTCAATCCTCATCGCGCAGAGCGATCTCATTAGCACCGTGGCTTTAGCCCGGTGATAAAGGAGCGTTCACCTTCCTTAACCGTTTTAACGGTTTACCCGCACGCCGAAAACCGTTGAAACGGTTAAAGGACTCTGATGTGATCGTTGTCACCGGGCTGAAGCCGCGGTGCTAATGAGATGGCTTCGCGCCGAGCCGCCCCGACTCTGAAGCCGTAAAATCTTTGCCCGAGAAGGTGCAGGATTGGCACTATATGGTGCGCGCTTCATATAACCGAATAACTTGACTCCGATTAGTTTGAATTAACAGCCGCAATGGCGAAGGAAATTTCCATCGCTGATTTTGATGTGATCGTGATCGGCGCCGGAATTAACGGCGCCGGGATCGCGCGCGATGCGGCGATGCGTGGGCTAAAGGTGTTGGTCCTGGACAAGGGCGACATCGGCGGCGGCACCTCGAGCTGGTCCACGCGGCTGATTCATGGCGGCTTGCGTTATCTGGAACATGGCGAGCTTGGGTTGGTGCGCGAGTCACTTCGCGAACGAGACTGCCTGCTGAATATCGCTCCGCACCTGGTTCGTCCTTTGCAAATTCTGCTGCCGATCTACAAACATGCGCATCGCGGCGGGTGGACAATTCGCGCAGGGATGATTGCTTACGACGTCCTCTCGTTTGGTAAGTCGCTGCCACGTCATCGAATGCTCTCGGTTAGTGAAACCTTGCGGCAAGCGCCCGGGCTCAATCGTGAAGACCTCCTGGGCGCGGCCGTCTACTTTGACGCGCAGGTGGAATTTGCCGAGCGCCTCGTGCTCGAGAACGTTCTCGCTGCGATCGAGCACGGCGCTACTGTTATCACCTATGCGCACGTCGAGAGACTTCTCATCGAAAATGGAAAAGTCTGCGGCGTTGAGTACAGCGTGGTCCAAAGTCCCGGGTTCAAAAAACAAGATAGAGTATCTCGTGGTCAGGAAGGCGGGCTTCCACCCCAGCGGGGCTGCCCCGCCGGGGACCCCGGGCTTGCCCCCGCTCTTCCTCTGCGGGCACAACGCGTGGCAACTGCGCCCATTGTTATCAACGCCGCTGGACCCTGGATAGATCAGGTATTGATGACGAGCGGTGCGGATTCATCACGTCTAATCGGTGGCACGAAAGGCAGCCACCTCGTCATTGCTCCATTTGCCGGCGCTCCCGACAGCGCCATCTACGTCGAAGCCGAAACTGACCGCCGTCCCTTCTTCATCATTCCCTGGAATGGAAACTATCTAATAGGCACCACCGATATTCGCTACCATGGCGACCTGGATCGCGTGCGAATTGAAGCGGAAGAGATTGAATACCTGCTGCGCGAAACGAATCGAGTGATTCCAACAGCACAGCTAAATCGCGCGCATATTCTCTACACCTATTCTGGAGTGCGACCGTTGCCGTTTGTGAATGACAAAGAAGCGCAGAGCATCACGCGAAAACGTTTCATTCGTGCGTCGCCGCAACGAGATAATCTCTTTTCCATTGTCGGCGGCAAGCTGACGACGTATCGCAGTCTTGCCCAAGAAACAGTCGATCTGATTTTGAAGCGGCTAGGCAAAAACAAACCAACCTGCACAACAGATCAAGTAGCCTTGCCTGGAGCGATGGTCCAACACGAGATAGTTGAGCTGCCTAAGCTATCGGAACAGACAAACCATCGCTTTGCGCGAATCTACGGAACGCGCTCGTCAGCAGTCAAAAAATTGATCAGTGACGACTTTTCGCTTGGCGAGATATTCGATCCCGAAACCGGCGCGATTGCGGCCGAGGTAGTATTCGCTTTCAAGTCTGAGTTTGCGCAGACGCTTTCCGATTGTCTGCTGCGCCGTACGATGGTCGGGTTGAATTCAACTTGTGGGCTGGATGCCGTTGAGGCGGCGGCAGGCATCGCGCAAAAGCATCTCGGTTGGTCCGCGCACCGCGTCGCTCAGGAGACGGCCGCGTACCGGAACGAGATCAGCCGCAGAATTCTCAGGTGAACGCGGAGTCTGAAATGAGTGTCGGCTTTAAGATTACTCTTCACGATTCACCGCCTCTGAAACCGTTCACGATTAGGTCATAAAGTTGTATATTGACTCCGGATTGGAGGGCAAGCATGGCGATAGATGCTGAAACGCTGGTATCTGAGATTCATTCCTTACCGGATGAAGAAAAGCTCCGCTTGCTAGATGCCCTGCTCACCGACCTGGACAAGCCCGACCCCGAAATTGATCGTATTTGGGCGAACGAAGCCCGCAAACGTTGGGCAGCCTATCAAGCCGGGCGCCTTTCGACGGTTTCCTACGAAGACTTGATGGCCAAATACAACCGGTGATGAATGTCCGGTTCCTCACACTCGCACAAAAAGAAGCTGATGAGGCCTTTGTCTGGTACGAGGAAAAGGCGAAGGGTAAGGGGCGGGAATTTCTGGATGAACTCGATAGAGTTGTTCGCCTTGTCAAGGTCTATCCCTTGGCGTCTCCTGCAATCGAACAAGAAATCCGACGGTGCCTGTTCGCTCGCTTTCCCTATTCTTTAGTTTACGGCATTGACGATCAAATGATTGTTGTCATCGCAATCGCGCATTCTCATCGCGAACCAAACTACTGGGTCGAGCGACTGACGAGATAGCGTAGGGGAAGAGTCACGTTACAGAAACAGCCCCCCGCCGGTCTGCTTCCGTTATCCCGCGGTGTATTATCACGCCATGCAAAATAAAGAGATCCGCTTCAGCAGCCGCCCGACTGGTTTGCCTACTCTGGAGAACTTCCAGCTCGTCGACAGCGAAACGCCGCAACCGAACGACGGCGAGGTGTGGGTTCGCACGCTCTACATCTCCGTCGATCCATACCTGCGCGGGCGCATGCGCGAGGGCCGCTCGTACGTTCCGCCTTTTCAAATCGGCCAGGTGATTACGAGCGCTGTAGTGGGCGAAGTCGTCGAGTCACGCGCGCCGGAGTTTGCAACTGGCGACATTGTTACCGGCATGCTGGGTTGGCGGCTCTATAACATCGCGAAGCCCGGCGAACTGAGAAAAGTCGATCCCAATATCGCTCCGGTTACCACCGCGTTGGGAGTTTTGGGCATGCCGGGTTTGACTGCGTACTTTGGTTTGCTCGACATCGGCCAGCCAAGAACTGGCGAAACTGTCGTCGTCTCCGGCGCCGCGGGCGCAGTCGGAGTAACTGTTTGCCAGCTCGCAAAAATCAAAGGCTGTCGCGTGGTAGGCATCGCCGGCAACGATGACAAGAATAAATACTTGCGCGATGAACTGGGCGTCGACGCAGTCATCAATTACAAAACTGAGAACGTTGCGCAAGCCTTGAAAGCGGCTTGTCCCGATCGCATCGATGTCTATTTCGACAACGTTGGCGGCGAAATTTCCGATGCTGTGTTGCCGCTGCTCAACCAGGGCGCGCGCATAGTCATTTGTGGCCAGATATCGCTTTATTGCCTCGAGCGGCCGGACGTTGGCCCACGCCCGCAAACTTACCTGCTGGTGAACAGCGCCCTGATGAAAGGTTTCATTATTACTGCGTACGCTGCCCGGTTTGCTGAAGGTGTTTCGCGTTTGGCCCAATGGCTGACGGCGGGAAAACTGAAATACGCGGAAACGATCGTCGAGGGATTTGAAAACACGCCGCAGGCTTTCATCGGCCTGTTCAGCGGCGATAACCTCGGCAAGCAAATCGTCAAAGTTGCGGACACCGGAGTTTAGCGTCTGAGTAGAATTAATATTCCAGCAATGATGCCAAGCACTGCCAGGCCAGTAGTCACGGTTGTGGAAACTCTCATGCTAAGCAGCGGCAAGAGGTTGGTGAGAATTAACCATAGCCCCAGCAAAATCATTCCCAGATTTCGGCCAGCCAAACTATTCGTTATTGCCATTTCGTCTCCTTCTTGAATTCTTCAGTGGGTTACCAGACGGATGGAACACTATGCAGGTGGTAGTTCCGTGAGCGTAGAGTTTGCCCTGCTGGTCGAGAATTTTCCCCTCAGCGACTGCCGTGCGGCCGCCGATATGAATGATATTTGCTTCGCAACGCACCAATCCAGTCTCGGCAGACATCGCCCGCAGAAAGTTGACCTTGATTTCCAACGTTGTATAACTCGCGCCCGCCGGCAGAGTTGAATGGACCGCGCAGCCCATCGCGGAGTCGAGCAGTGTCGCTGCCAGCCCGCCGTGGACCACGCCGATCGGATTGTAGTGATACTCGGCAGGTTCGACCGTGAACACCGCACGGCCTTCACTCAGTTCCGCCATGCGAAAGTTCATCAGCACGCCAATCGGCGGCGGCGGCAGTTCGCCGGCAACAATCTTTTGCAAGTATTCCATTCCTGATAAACCAACCGCAGCCTTGGCCAATACGCGTGGGTCTTCCCAGGTTATCGTGCGCGTTCGTGAGTTAGGCATTTGCATTGGTAAGAGTCAATAAACTTGGTTGGCGAGACCGCAGCGTTTCCACTCAGGTGACTGATCCACCTCAATCGTTCAAAAAGTTCTTGATTAGAATTATGTCGTTGCCCCCCGTCGAGCGGGATACTATGAAGCGCTTGCCGTCGCGACTCACATCAAAGTAGTCGATAAAGTCCGAGCCGAATTTGGTTAACTGTTTCGCAGGGCCGCCGGCAACGGGTTGGCTCCAGATATTGCCTATATCGTGGGGTTTATCAACGTAAACGTAATCTTTGCCCCCGGGAAGCCAACTTACCGTGCCCGCAGTAGTCGGTAAATCAAGCACTCGCACCAGCGCTCCATCCGCAAAAGATAGGATTGCCTGCCTATATCTTGCTGGACTTACCGACTCATCGAAAATGTTGCACGAGAGCAATTTCCCATCAGGCGAGAAATTCGCGTTATAGGCGATCCGGTCGGAGATCTGCGCTAATTCGCCCCCGTCAATTGTCATCTTCCATAAATTCCCTTTGCCCGTTCGAAAAGAGTGAAATGCGATCCAGCGTCCGTCAGGAGAAATTGTAGGATTGCGATCTTCGGTGCCTGAGGTGAGTTGCTTCTGGTTGCTGCCATCCGCATCCATTCGCCAAATGTGTGGCACGTTGTCAGGACGGAAGGATTGGTAAACTATGTATTTTCCGTCAGGTGAAACCACTGGATGACTATCAGTGAAGGCATCTGACGTGAGCGCTTTTGCACCCGAGCCGTCCGCATTCATGATCCAGATATCGGAATTCTCACCGACCTTTGCCGAATAGACTATACGGCCATCCGGCATGGTAGAAATGCCCGATCGCCCGTCTTGCTTGCCGTTTGTAATTCTTTTAGCGTGGCTCTCGTCGTCGTTGGGAGCAGCTATCCATATCTTTGTAGACCACTCGCCCAAAAGTGTGGCTATCGTTGAGGAGTCTGAAGTTACTCCCAGGCTCTGAGCGCCATATTCGTTGACATCGTTTGTTATTTTGCTTACGCGTCCTTCCGGATAAGAGACGCTCCAGATTTGAATGGGATCGTCCGGACGTTCGCTGCCATTGACGATTAAACCAGCGCCATTCTTTATCCAGAGGACGCGAAAAAGATTGTTACTCCATTTATGATCCGATATTGGTCTTTCGTCTCCCCCCGCGGCTGGGATCCCAACCAGACTATTCTTGAAGCCTCCCGCAGTAGTCGCGCTCATGAAAGCGATTGTTTTGCCATCAGGTGACCACGCACCGCCCTGGCCTAGCCAGGATTCACCGGAGCGCGATGCTAACTTCTTCGGCTCGCCGCTGCCATCCGTATTGGCAATGAACAATGCGCTCTCGCCGGTGTTCTCGTGATACCGAACAAATGCGAACTGTTTTCCATCCGGTGAAAAAGAGACTGGCGAACTGACATGCGCCAAAATCTTTTTCGGTTCACGTGCGCCCAGCACGGGAATTTGATAAAGCGTACCAAGCGTGTCGGTCTTATTGTTACCACTGACGAAGTAGATGAGTTCGCCGTCATTGGAAAACGTCGTCCCACCGAACCAGGTTTCTTCAACCGGCGGAACAACTTGCAGCGAAGTATCCTGCGACACTTGTCTAACCCACAGACCCGCCTTGCCGGCTTCGTATACTGAGTAGGCGATATACTTACCGTCAGGCGAAATGCCAACCTGACCCGGGCGGCCAGTTAGTCCGGTTACCAGCCTGGTAATCTGCATCTTTCCACTAGACGCGACTGGCTTATTGCCGCCAAACCTCAACCACAAAGTGATCGCCGCCGCAACAACCAATACTACTGCCATTAGTATGATCGCGACGCCGCGCTTACTACGCGTCAGCTCGTTAAGAATTGTCTGCGCGCTTGAAGTTGATGCTGGTCTCAATTGTGTTGAGCTGGCAGCAGATTGCTCAAAAGTCGCACTTTGGTGGCTTTGATCGCTCGTTGTGGAAACGGGGTTGGAAGTGGTTTGGTGGACTGAATCGTGAACCTCTGAACTAAGCTTTAGTTCTTGTCGAACTTCATCCAGTTCAATGGAAACTTCCTTGATGGACTGGTAGCGCTTTTCCGGATCTTTTGCGAGGCAGCGACGCACGATTCGTTGCAAATCCTCAGGCGCCATCGAATTAAAATCTTTGATTACCGGCGTCGGCGCATGAACGATATTGTGAAGAGAATCCAGAGTGTCTTTTCCTTCAAATGCTTTTCGTCTCGTCGCCGCTTCAAAAAGAATGCAGCCAAAGGCGAAGACATCTGAACGGTGATCAATTTCCTTCACGCGCCCCTGCGCTTGTTCGGGCGACATGTAACCGACGGTGCCCATCACTGTTCCGGGTAGGGAATGCTGCGGCATCATTGCTGTTGCCACTTCGCTGAGTGCGGAATCAGTCGCGAGATTTTCCGAGTGCGCATCGACTAATTTCGCTAAGCCAAAATCCAGGATTTTCGCGTAGCCGTCGCGGGTAATCATTATGTTGTCAGGTTTCAAATCGCGATGGACAATCCCCGCCGCATGGGCTTTCGCCAAACCTTCAGCAGCTTGTTGCAGATAGCGAAGGAGTTTTCTGAGTTCGGTGTGTTCGCGATGAATTGCCTCTCGTAAAGTGAATCCGTCAACAAACTCCAGGGCGATAAAGTTCAACCCGCCGGCTTCACCGATTTCGTAAATGTGCGCGATGTTCGGATGGTTCAGCGCCGCGGCCGCTTTTGCTTCTTGTACAAAGCGACGCATTCGGCCCTGTTTCAGAGCTACATCAGCCGGAAGAATCTTAAGCGCGACTTTCCGATCTAATTCAGTATCCTGCGCCAGGTAGACCTCGCCCATTCCGCCCGCGCCAATCTTGGAGCGGATTTCATAGCGACCGAGTTTAGTGCCGACTTCGATGGTCATTTTCGATCAGGATAAGGAGTTCAACTGCTGAAGAGCGCGCCTTCAAATCGACGAATCGACGAAAAGATTCAAGCAGTTTACAGTCCAGCCTTTAGGCTGCTGATTCCAAAGACTCAAGCTAAAGCTTGTACTCTGAACTGCTGGCATGGCGCCTGATCGCGCGTCCTGACACTGCCGGAAATCGTGGTGGATTTTAACAATAAATTCCGTTCCGGCGTTAGAGAGTTGCGGGCCGCACTCGCACGTGAGCTTGTACCTGATGGTCGGCCGTCGTAAAGAAATTCATCCAGCGATGTACGCGTTGGCGTTTGTTTCGATCGGATTATTACTGCTGGAGCATGCCAAGTTTTCGTGAAGAAGGGTCCGGTCGCTTATCACCCAAAATTGAAAGTCTCTCAGGTTGCTTCCCAACCTGAGAGACTCTTTGACTTGAGTTATTCTCTCGACTTTGTTTCTCTCCAAAAGAACTTCAAAATCTTAGAATGTGCAGCCGTACGACTTCATCGAGGCGCGCGCAGACTCGGCTGATTGCTTGCAAGCCGCCGCTAAGGTTGCCTTGGTGTTTGGATTCGCGGCGAGTTTGCTCCAGGAGCTACGCCATTGCGCGATAGCAGTTTTGTATTGCGCGCGAGCTGTCTCGGGGACTTTGCTGGAAACACAAGCGTCGTAAGCAGCGATAAACTCATCGCATTCCGGAACTCCGATTTTTTCTCCGGCCGTAGCGGCGGTTGCTGTGGCTGGGCTGGCGGCCGCGGTTGCAGCCTTATTTGAGTTGCCGGTCGTTGAACTTGAATTGTTCGCCGGTCCGGTCTTGGCACATCCGATTAGGACGATGGTGCAAATTACGCATAATGAAATCTTGATTAACATGTAAAGCTCCTGATATTCAGCTAACCCTGTGGCGCTGAACCTTTCGTAGGGGATGGAAGAGCGCAGGCATCATACACAGGTAAGTAAAAATAGTGGAGCTTCTGCAAGCGGCCAAGGCTGCAGTTCACGACGACCGACAACACCTGCGGTCAAACGTTAGCGGAACTGTCCGCATCGTCTAGGTCAAACTAGGGACAAGGCACGGCGTGCCCCTTCAAATTTGGTATCGTTATTGCCGGAATGACCCCGCAGCTAACCTAAAGCCTATTCCGAGCTGGTTAGAACGGTGCTAAGATACGTCTCTACCCTTTAAGCCGCTGAACAGAATCAAACCGGACATGGAGGATCATCTTCGGTCGGACTGCGATTTGCGAGCTTTGCAAGTCAGAATGCCGTACTTGCCGCGAAAGTTCTCTGGGACGATTCGCTTTGAACCGAATGTGGCAGAGATGTTTCCGAAGCAGACAGTTTGGTTGCAAACGTAAGCGTTGATCACTCCCTTGCTCATTTGACTTATGATTCTGGGCATCGCCGACTCGCTCAATGGAGTACCGATTCGCCTTACTGATGAGAGGTGGGAACATATTCTTGACCGCAAGCCAAACATGGCTTCCTTCATTGAAACCATTCTTGATGCCATTGAGGACCCGGAGTATATTTTACGTGGCCATAAAGGTAGGCTAATCGCGGTAACGCACTTGGGAGGGCGTTCCTATTTGAATGTCGTCTATCGGGAGCTTAGCCAAACGGATGGTTTCATCATAACGGCGCGCATTGAACCAGAGTTACATAGGTCTAAGATAATATGGCGCAGAGACAATTGAAACAGCCTGTAACCCAACCGCCAAGCACTGAAGAGTTGCTGGCGTTAGCCGCGAAGCGGGTCGAGTTGCCGGATGCTCCGCTGGAGCTTGATTACCAGGACGATGTCGACACGCTTTATATCTCTCTCAAGAAGAACGCCAATCCGACCCATAGCAAAACAAAGCTGGATGACTCGGTAATATATGACTACGAGAATGACACGCTCGTTGGCATCGAGATCCTGGATATTTCCGGTCAGTTGAAATACGCCAACCCGTCCTGAACTGCCTACCTTACTCTAGTTGATTCTTACCGCTCACGTTCATAAACACGCAGGAATTCTTTGGAGCCTATCTCGCAGGTTCGGCTTTACGTAATCGTGTGTCGGCAGCGCAGAGAAATTCACTCGGTAAGGTATGCGCTGAAGGCTGTTTCAATCGGACTGCGCTGGAACCATGCAAGTTTTCATAAGCATCCGTTCCCAGCAACAAAGTGAGACATTACGTGAATCACCGCATGCGTTGCGCGTGGAGTACGCTGTACAATGAAGAACCCCAAAATGACCCGCGAAATCAGAGGTTAGAATGACCACACCGGAGCTTCAAATGGCAGCAGAAACCGTTCCAGACATACCGGAAGTCCTCATTGAACAAGACGAGGATGAAAGCTCACTTGAGATACCGCCTGATCGTAGGCGCGTGAGAACCGAAAAAAGCGATTTGCCCGTAGATACAATTTTCAATTGGGTGTCCCGAGGTAAAATCAACCCTCAGCCAGAGTTCCAACGTTATTATGTGTGGAATCACGTCAAGGCAAGCCGTCTTATCGAATCGCTCCTGTTGGATATTCCTATTCCTGTGGTCTACGTTGCCGAGGAGGCTAACAAGACCTATTCGGTGGTCGATGGGCAACAGCGCATTACAAGTATTCATGCGTACATCGCCGGTAAGTTCCCTGATGGAAAAGACTTCAGCCTCTCAGGTCTGCAAGTCCTAACTGAACTAAACGGAAAGCTCTTCAAGGAGCTAACGACTGATTTACAAGAAGCAATTTCGAGCGCGATTGTTAGGCTAATCATTATTGACCACGACTCCGATAAGGACGTGAAATTCGAAGTCTTTGAAAGGTTGAACCTGGGTGCGGTAAAACTCAACGATCAAGAGCTTCGGAACAGCATGTACCGCGGCAAGTACAATGAATTACTCCGGGAGCTGTCTTGGAATTCACATCTGCTCAAGATATTAGGCGCAACTCATCCGCATAACCGTATGGCGGATAGGCAACTCATCCTGCGATTCTTCGCTATGTGGCGCAACACGCATCTGAAATATAAAGCGCCAATGAAGCTTTTCTTAAATCGTGAAATGGAGGAGCACCGGAATCCCAGCGACAAAGAACTTGCCGACATGCGGAAATTATTTGAGAAATCTATAGAGATGGCTTATTCCGTCTTTGGGGCAAGCGCATTTCGACGTTTTAATAAAGGTCAGGAGGGTAATCCCAACGGAAAATGGGAGGCTAGAAAACTCAACGTTGCTCTCTGGGACACATTGCTTTACACGTTCGGGTTTTTTGACAAAAGCCAGATCATTCCTATTGCTGACGCTGTTTTGGAAGAATTTCTGGATGTTGTAACGGGTGATGAGGTTTTCACCGAATATATCAGTAGCACCACAGACAAGCCAGATCGCATACATTATCGAGCTGAAACTTGGCGCAAGCGTTTGCAGGACTCGGTGTCCGATAAGGAGCCGCGCAATTTCTCTTTGGCCCTGAAACAAGAATTGTACGATGACGATCCAACCTGCCAAATCTGCAGCCAAAAAATTCGGGAACTGGACGATGCCGAGGTCGACCACGTTACCCACTATTGGCGGGGCGGCAAGACTATTCCCGAAAACGCCAGACTGGCGCATCGCTATTGCAATCGAGCCAGAGGAGGGAGAGATTAATCCGGTAGTTATTAAGCGATCGCGACGGCATTGTTTATTGCTCGTTATCTAGAAGGAGGTCCTTTATGCGCAACGAATTCACATCAGTGATTGAGGAAGACGGGGAATGGTTCATTGGTTATTGTCCGGAAATTCCCGGTGCAAACGGACAGGGCCACACGGTTGAAGAATGTCGGGCCAATTTATCCGCCGCGATTGCTTTAATTCTAGAAGACAGACGTGAAGATGGCTTGCGCGGAGCACCGCCTGATGCCATTAAGGACTTGGTAGTCGTCCAATGAAACGCAGTTCTTTGCTGCGTCACTTGCGCAAATACGGCTGCTATCTAAAGCGGGAAGGTCGCGAGCATTCGCTGTGGATCAATCCTAAGACTGGAGCGGTCGAAGCAGTGCCACGCCATACAGAAGTATCAAACCAACTGGCCAAAAAGATCTGTCGCAATCTCTCGGTTCCGGAACTTTGATTTCATAATCATTTAATGAGCGCAAGTCCTAATCACCCCATCGGCAAATCTGTTCCCCGCAAGGAAGGCCGCAAAAAGGTCACGGGCCAGGCGCTGTATGTTGACGACATTTCCTTTGCGGAAATGATCTACGGCGTGACGGTGCGCAGCTCTGTGCCGCGTGGGCGCATCACCAACATTTCATTTGCAGGCGATACTCCCTGGGACGAGTTCACGATCGTCACCGCGAAAGATATTCGCGACATCGGCGGCGAAAACTATGTTGCGCTGATTCTCAACGATCAGCCGTACCTCGCCGACGAAGTTGTCAATCATGCTGAAGAGGCGATAGTTCTCCTGGCCCATCCAAATAAATATCTGCTCGAAGAGGCGCGCCGCAATGTGCGCATTGAATACGAAGAGCTGCCGGCAATCCTCACGCTCGAAGATTCGGTCGACAAGAAAGAGATTATTTGGGGCGAAGACAACGTCTTCAAAACGTTTTTGGTGGACAAAGGCAACGTCGATGAAGCATGGACCAACGCGGACCTAATTGTCGAAGGCGAGTATTTCACCGGCGCGCAGGAACAGCTCTACATTGAGAACAACGGCGTCATCGCAATCGCGAACGAACACGATGGCGTCACTGTCTGGGGCTCGATGCAATGTCCTTACTACGTTCATAAAGCGCTCATCAAACTGTTTGCGTTGCCGGAAGACAAAGTTCGCGTGATTCAAACTGAAACCGGCGGCGGGTTTGGTGGCAAGGAAGAATACCCGTCGATTATCGCGGGCCACGCCGCGCTGTTGTCATTGAAATGCGGTAAGCCAGTCAAAATTATTTACGATCGCGCGGAAGACATGGTCGCCACCACGAAGCGGCATCCGTCCCGCACGCGACACAAAACTGCGGTCACAAAAGACGGCAAGTTAGTCGCCATGGACATTGAATTCGTCATCGATGGTGGCGCTTACTGCACGCTCTCGCCGGTGGTCCTTTCGCGCGGTACGATTCACGCTGCCGGTCCTTACTTTTCTCCCAACGTGCGCATTCGCTCAAGCGCCGTGGCTACGAACATTCCCCCGCACGGTGCGTTCCGAGGATTTGGAGCGCCGCAAGGTATCTTCGCGCTCGAGCGCCATCTGGATAAGGTTGCGAAAGCAGTTGGGCTAACTCCGGACGAGTTTCGCCGCCGCAATTTCATTCAACAGGGCGAGACGACCGCGACCAGTCAAATCATTCGCGAGAAAGTTGATATGGCTGGATTGCTCGACCGCGCGTTTGAATTGACCGGCTATCATGAAAAGCGCCAGCGGTTCGCGAAAGAGAATGAGCAATCGCGCGTTAAGAAAGGCATTGGCTTCGCAACGTTCATGCACGGCGCCGGCTTTACCGGATCCGGCGAAGTTTATCTCGCATCCGTCGTGGGCGCGGAAGCAACGAGCGAAGGACGCGTGAAAATTCTTGCGGCCAGCACAGAGATTGGACAGGGAACCAATACGATCTTCGCCCAAATCGCCTCGGAAGCTTTGGGCGTTGACAGCGATTTGATCGAGGTCGCGCAACCCGACACCGCGAATGTGCCGAACAGTGGACCAACGGTCGCGTCGCGCACCTGCATGGTTGTCGGCAAGCTGGTGGAATCGGCGGTGCTCGCTTTGAAACAGACGCTGGTCGGAAGCGGCTTGCTGAGAGAAGACTACAGCCAAAGCGAATTTCAAGAGGCCTGCCGTACTCACATTGAAAAGTTTGGGCCTTTGAAAACGTTCAGCACCTACCAGGCGCCTCCGAACATTCACTGGAACGATGAGAAGTACCAGGGCGATGCGTATGGCGCTTACGCGTGGGCAGTTTACGTGGCGGAAGTTTCAGTGGATTCGTTGACGTACGAAGCTCAAGTTGAAGACTTTGTCGCGCTCCAGGAAGTTGGCCGCGTGATTAATCCGGTGCTGGCAACCGGACAAATTGAAGGCGGCGTCGCGCAGGGTATTGGTTTCACACTTTTTGAAAACGTGGTCTGGCAAAACGGACGCATGGCCAACAACCAGATGACGAACTACATCATGCCTACGCCGGCGGACATTCCACCGATTCGCGTTTACTTTGAAGAGAATCCATATGCGTATGGACCAGGCGGCGCCAAGGGAATTGGCGAGTTGCCGATGGATGGACCAGCGCCGGCAATTCTAAATGCGATTGAGAACGCGACGGGTGTTAGCTTTGATCACGTGCCGCTGATGCCGGAAGCGATTATGGAAAATTTGACGAACGTCTTACACGGTATTACACTGTAAGGCATGGAGAAGACATTAACCATTCGGCTCGATACAGAACAGCAGCAAAAACTTGACGAAACCGCAAAAATGCTTGGGAAAAGCGTTTCTGTGCTGGTTCGTGAAATCTTGCAAGAAGCTTTGGCTCAGCGCTCGATTGGTGCGAAGGCGGGCCACCTGAAAGGACGATTGAGCCTGCCTCAACCTCGCGACGCCTGGGCCCGCAAAATTAAGGAGAGAAACTGGCGCGAGTGAAACTATGGTTACTGGATACGGGGCCACTCGTAGCCTATCTCGATTCCCGCGATCCCGCTCACGACCAGGCCGACGAATTCCTCGGCGCTTTTACCGGCAGCCTCGTTACGACCAGTGCGGTGATCACGGAAGCGATGTATTTCGTCAGCAGCAATTCTGAGGGGCCGGAAGCCCTGGCCAACTTTGCGCACGCCGCGCGCTTGTTGGTACATGACTGCGCGCAACCATCTCAATTGAAAGATGCCACGCGTCTGATGCGCAAATACGCAAACACACCTATGGACTTTGCCGATGCGACTCTGGTCTTGTTAGCGGACCAATTAAGTGCTTATGAGATTGCAACGCTCGACCGGCGAGGTTTTTCGGCTTATCGAACGCCGCGCGGCAAATCGTTTAGGCTGGTAATGGACAAATGACAATCGAACTTCCTTGTGTCGTTAACCGTGAAAGCATTGTTCTGAACGTACATCCGATGGCGCGCTTGCTTGATGTGTTGCGCGAGCAATTGCATCTGACGGGAACGAAGGAAGGTTGCGGCGAAGGCGAGTGCGGCGCTTGTTCAGTTTTCATAAACGGAAAAATTGTAAACAGTTGTCTGGTTCCAGTCGCGCAGGTGGAAGGCGCCGAAATCAAAACCATCGAAGGCATTGCAACCGACAATCAACTTCATGCGGTGCAACAGGCGTTCATCGATTGTGGCGGCGCGCAATGCGGCATCTGCACGCCGGGCATGGTGCTGGCCGCGGTCGATCTGCTGGAGCGTAATCCGAATCCCACTGATGCCGAAATTCGTACTGGCCTCGCGGGCAATCTTTGCCGCTGCACCGGCTACATCAAGATTTTTGAATCCGTGGTGCGGGCCTGTCAGGAGCGTTGAAGAGTGGTTGAGCACGTATATGAAAACCAAAGTTGATCTGTCGTCAGAGGCCGTTACGGCGCGGCTTAAGCGTTGGGGAGCCTTGGGAGATGTTGAGATACAAGCGAAGATCACTCTATATCTAACCGCCGAAATAGAGTGTGAAAGCAAGACGGTGAAATCCAGGAATAAGAAAACAGCCAAACATGCGCGCATACATTCCTAGTTATCAATTGGTAACGCCGCCAAGTTTAGGCGAGGCGCTTGATGTTCTCGCGGCGGATGGCGGCGTGTGGCGGCCCTTCGCCGGCGGCACGGATTTAATGGTGCTGCTGGAAGCAGGCAAACTACCGCACAAAAACTATCTCAACATCTGGAACTTGAAAGAATTGCGCGGCATTGAAGTTACGGCGCAGCATGTCACTCTCGGCGCTTTGACCACCTACACCGAAGTTCAGCAAGAAAAAGTTTTGCAAGAAGAGTTTCCCATGCTGTGCCAGGCGGCGAGTGAAACCGGTGGCTTGGCAATTCAAAATCGTGGCACGCTCGGCGGCAACATTGTGAACGCGTCGCCTGCTGCCGATTCACCGCCGGCCTTGCTGACCTATGATGCAGAACTTGAATTGATTTCTTTGGGAGGCGCGCGCTGGGTCGCCTATCACGGCTTTCATACCGGCTACAAACAAATGATCATCCGGCCCGACGAGTTGTTGACGCGCATTCGTCTGCCGCGAAGCGCAGACAAATTGCAGCACTACTACCGCAAAGTAGGAACGAGAAAGGCGCAGGCTATCTCGAAAGTTTGTTTCGCCGGCACGGCGCAGGTGCGCGACGGAAAGATCGAAGATTTGCGCATAGCTTTAGGCAGCATTGCTCCAGTTCCGCTTCGCTGCGTGAAGACCGAGGACGCCTTGCGCGGCAGCGAGCTCAATCAACCAGCAATCGCTCAGGCTCGCGCGGTACTGGCAAATGAAATTGTTCCTATTGACGATATTCGTTCCACCAGCAATTATCGTCACCAGGTAAGTCTTAATTTGCTTGAAGACTTTCTGCGACAGCTTAGTGCTTGAGTTTAGTATTCGCGAAGACTCCCCAGCGCGCACCTAACGTTCGGTACGTTTCGATCATGATCCGAACCCAAATCAGTAAAACGCTTGGCCTAGCATTTACCCTTGGCCTGCTGCTCACGGTTTCAAGCAGCGCGCGTGCGAATTGTCCCGGCGACTTTAAGCCGACCGCCGGCGAGCCGCTGCAGATGCTAGTGCTTGGCGATTCGATCATGTGGGGCCAGGGGCTTATGCCTGAGCAGAAGTTCTCCTGGCGCATTAAATGTTGGCTTCAGGAAAAGACAAATAGAGAGGTCACACAACAAGTCTTCGCGCATTCAGGTGCGCTCTTGACCGGCTCGTCCGAATCACCAAGGTTCAAGTCAAACGATGGCGAGGTAAACCTTCCTTATCCTTCGATCAATGAGGAACTCGATCACGCGCGCGCTTTCTATGGCCCAGGCAATACCAAAGTAAATCTGATTTTGCTTGACGGGTGCATCAATGACGTCGACGTCAGTAACCTCCTGAACGTTACTACTGACGCGAACTGGCTGCGCGAACGAATCGATACAAGCTGTAAAGCCGGCATGCACGATTTGTTGAAGCGGGTAACAGAAAGTTTTCCAAATGCGCAAGTGATCGTGCCGAGTTATTACCGGATCGTTTCTGACAGCACGGCCGACAACGCCTTTATCAGGTTGCTGGCGAAAAGTCTGAATAACGAGAGACCCGAAGCGCGACGCATGTCCGATAAAGAGCTGCGTGATCGGCTGATCAAGCTTTCGGAGGTTTGGTACAGACAGTCAACGGCGGATCTTCGCGCAGCTGTCGACGCGGTGAACGGCGAGCTTGCCGCGGGAAATTTGCCGCCGAGAGTGTCCTTCGTCGAGATTGACTTCTGGCCAGAGCACTCATTTTCCGCCGCTGAAACGCTGCTATGGAATTTCATCTTCGGCTCGACGAACCTTTCCGGTCTGCGCAAATTTATTGTCATCCTCTCGTTTGGCACGAATGCCTACAAACCCAATGACGAAGTTCGCGAAGCCCGCATTCGTAGCTGCAAGGAAACATTCAAAGAACCGAAAGACGTTAAGGAGACTCCTGCTGAAAAAAGTGCGCGCAAAGACCGTCTGCTCATTTGTCGCTATGCGTCGTTGGGCCATCCGAACGAAATGGGCGCACTGGTGTATACCGAGGCGATCAAGGGACACCTGCAGTGGATGATCGATAAGGCCGGTTGGCGCAGAGAGAGAAAATCCGAACCGCTTCCCTGAGGAGAAGTAATAAATGAGCGCCTCCTTCGACTTGCCCGAGTTTCGCCGCAAAGCCGTCGAGCCCGTCGTTTGTATTAAGGCCGGTTGGGACCTGATCAGAAATCGATACTGGCTCTTCGTGGGCATCACCGCAGTCGGCCTATTGATTGGGAGTGTTGTGCCGTTCGGAATACTGCTTGGTCCAATGATGTGTGGCATCTACTTGGCACTATTCAAAACCAGACGGGGACAGCCGATCGAATTTGGCGATCTCTTCAAAGGGTTCGACTATTTTGGCGACAGCTTGATCGCGACCTTATTGCACATGGTTCCGATTCTGGTGGTGTTTGTTCCTTCTTATATTGTTTTCTACATCGGGATTTTCTTTCTCATGCCGCGGAACGGCGAGCCGGACCCGCGCGCTATGTTTGGTTTTTTTGGTCTGTTCGCGGTGTTCTGGCTGGTCATGATGGTGTTGGTGATTCTGGTTTCAGTTGGATTCACTTTTGCGTATCCCTTGATTGTGGACCGCCGTCTTTCCGGACTTAATGCCGTGAAGCTGAGCATTAAGGCCGGCATGGCAAACTTTTGGCAACTGCTCGGGATGCTTTTGCTCAACGGGCTCGTTAGTTTTGTCGGCCTGCTGTTTTGTTACGTGGGCGCCTTCCTGGTACTGCCGATTACATTTGCGGCCATCGCCACCGCTTACGAGCAAGTGTTTGGTTTGGCAGAGGGCGAGCCGCAACCGAATTTGCCGCCGCCGCCGCCGACCTTCGCCTGAAAAATGATCGCGCCTGTGGCACAGACTTCAGTCTGTGGCGATGTCCGCGAGCACAGACTAAAGTCTATGCTACTACGATCGAATCTTGTCATTCGCGCAAAACAAGTAGTGCTGCCGCACGGAATCGCGGCGGCGGCTATACATATTTCGCAAGACAAGATCGCAACGGTTGCGGATTACGAAGATGTTCCCGCCGGTTCTGAATTGGTGGAAGTGGGCGAGCAATCGATTGTGATGCCGGGCCTGGTCGATAGTCACGTTCACGTCAACGAACCCGGCCGGACCGAATGGGAAGGATTTGAAACAGCAACGCGTGCGGCAGCCGCGGGCGGCATTACAACGATTGTAGACATGCCGCTGAATTCAATTCCGCCCACGACAACGCGCGTCGGGTTTGAAGAAAAATTAGCAGCCGCGAAAAGTAAATGTTCGGTTGATGTTGGTTTCTGGGGCGGTGTGGTTCCCGGAAACACAAGCGAACTGGCGCCTTTGCTAGCGGCGGGCGTGGTTGGGTTCAAATGTTTTCTGATTCATTCCGGCGTCGATGAATTTCCTAATGTTACGGAAGGAGATTTGCGAACTGCGCTGCCTGAGCTGACGCGATTGGGCGCGATCTTGATTGTTCATGCCGAACTTCCCGGGCCAATCAGTAGGACAGGCATTCCTGCCTGTCCCAATGTCGCTGAAAAGGAAATCGGGACAGACAGGAATGTCTATCCTACTGAGAAAGAAATCGGGACAGACAGGAATGTCTGTCCTACTCGATACGAAACGTTCCTCGCATCGCGACCTCGGGCAGCGGAGAACGAAGCGGTCGAGTTGATGATCAAGTTGGCACGCGAATTCGGCACGCGTGTGCACATCGTTCATCATTCATCTTCGGATGCGCTCGGCGAATTGCGAGCCGCGAAAACCGCGGGCTTGAAAATCACTGCTGAAACTTGTCCGCATTATTTGACGCTGGCTTCGGAAGACATTCCGGATGGCGCGACCGAGTTCAAGTGTTGTCCGCCAATTCGCGAGCGTGAAAACTGTGAACAGCTGTGGGCCGCGCTGGGCGATGGAACGCTGGACATGATCGTATCGGATCATTCGCCTTGCCCGCCGGAAATGAAGTTGCGCGAAAGCGGCGATTTTCTCGCCGCCTGGGGTGGCATCTCATCTTTGCAGTTGCGGCTGCCGCTTGTCTGGACAGAAGCCCAGCGACGCGGTCATTCCCTCGACGACTTGAGTCGCTGGCTGTGCGCCGCGCCCGCGCAGCTCGTTGGGTTGCAAAATCGTAAGGGCAAAATCGCAGCCGGCTGGGATGCCGATTTGGTAATTTGGAATCCGGAAAAGCAATTCGAGGTGGCCGGACAACGGCTGCACCATCGTCATAAACTGACGCCCTACGAAGGCAAAAAGCTTTCCGGTATCGTCGAGAAAACTTTTCTTCGCGGCCGGAAGATATATGATGACGGCGAATTCGTTGGCGGACCGCGCGGGGTTTTGTTGACCTCGTAAAGCAAACTGTTAGTTTGCGTTGGTGGGCAACCTTCAAGTTGAGCGGTAACGAACCCCCGCAAACTAACAGTTTGCTTTACAAGAACCGGAGTTTATCTATGTCAGAAATTGAATGGGCGCTTTCGGAAGACGCGCCGGTAAAAGAAAAGTTTGGCGGCACCGTGCGAGTGCGAACGTTATGGCGTTCAACTGATGGGCCGACCGCGCAGGTTGTTGAATTGGATCCGGGCGCATGTTGGGAAGGCCTGGATGTCCATGAGCCTGGACCGGAAGAGGTTTACGTTGTATCGGGCGTCTTCAACGACGGAGTGCGCGATTATCCGGCTGGAAGTTTCATTCACAATCCAAAAGGTTCTGCGCATGTGCCGCAATCGAAAACCGGTTGCACAATTTTTGTTTTTTATCCCGAGGGTTAGAGAATGGGAATGGACTTCACAGAACTGGTCGACCTGGCGGCCGAGAAAGTTGGCGGCGCCGTGCTTGTCGCTAACGATGAGTTTTTTGCGCCGAAAGAAAATTTACTTAAACCCAGCGCGCCGATTTTTATCGAAGGCAAGTATACCGACTTGGGCAAGTGGATGGACGGTTGGGAAACAAGACGGCGACGCACGCCCGGTTTTGATTGGTGCATCATTCGTCTCGGGCTGCCGGGAATCATTCGCGGCGTCGTAGTTGATACCAGGTTTTTTCGCGGCAATTACCCTGAACACTTTTCACTCGAAGCCTGCGCGCTTGCAGGGCAACCGACGGCTGAAGATTTGCAAAGCGATGCCGTCAACTGGATACCGCTACTACCGCAGATGCCGTTGACCGGCGATTCGCAAAACTCTATTGCCGTCGAAGGGGCGCAGCGCGCAACGCATCTTCGCTTCAAGATTTATCCTGATGGCGGTGTCGCGCGCTTGCGAGTTTATGGCGAGGTCCTGCCCGACTGGGAGCGTCTGCAACGCATCGGCGGCGACGTCGACTTGGCGGCGGTGGAAAATGGCGGTCGAGTGATTGCTTGCAGCGACATGTTTTTTGGGCATCGTCACAACCTGATCATGCCGGGACGGGCAGCAAACATGAGCGACGGCTGGGAAACAAAACGGCGTCGCGGGCCGGGCCACGATTGGGCCATCATCAAGCTCGGCGCGGTGGGACAGGTGCGGCGCCTGGAAGTTGACACGGCCTGGTTCAAAGGAAATTTTCCCGAGAGCTGTGCTTTGGAAGCGACGCAGGCCACCGAGTCAACCGCAGCGGCGCTGACGGATTTGTCGGTTGTCTGGAACAGCATTCTGCCGCGTACAAAGTTGCAAGCACACACGCGCCATTTTTTTGAAAAAGAAATCCTTGACGCCGGTCAGGTTTCGCATCTGCGCTTCAACATTTTCCCCGATGGCGGTGTCAGCCGCTTGCGCGTGTATGGAACCTTGAGCGAATAGGTTCAAATAGGAAATTACCCTCAAAGAGAAGGGCTTTATTGCGGAACCGCGAGCGGTAGCGACCGGATGCAACCACTCAACCGTGCGGCCAAACTAATTTTCTGACCTTCTATATTCAACATGCGTGTAACATCCGGTCGCTACTGGGACTGCGGGCGTCTCGCCCGCAATGAGCGCGAAGCGCGAACAAGAATTGGATTCAAGCAAACTTGAAAACATCAAAACTTGCTTCGTTGAATTCATTGACGGCTGCCGAAGCGAAGAATGAACTACTCAAGTGCTGCGGCTCAAAACAATGGGCTGAACGGATGTCTGCCCAGTTGCCTTTTGAAAGTTTTGACGACTTGATCGCCGAAGCGGATCGCGTTTGGTGGTCGCTCGAGCCTGGTGATTGGCTGGAAGCTTTTCTTAGTCATCCAAAAATCGGCGAGCAGAAAGCAGCCGCCGCAACTTCCGAACAATCCAAACAATGGTCCGAGGCGGAACAAGCCGGCATCGCTGACGCCACAAACAGCACCCTGACGACGCTTGCCGAGCTCAATCAGAAATACGAAGACAAATTTGGTTACATCTTTATTGTTTGCGCCAGCGGCAAGAGTTCCGAGGAGATGCTGGCAATTCTTCGCAGTCGCTTAGAAAATAATCCCGCTGAAGAATTGCGCATCGCCGCCGCCGAACAAGCAAAGATTACTAAGTTGCGTTTGCAGAAGCTGGTTGAAGTTTAGTTGGTTGTCCGTGGTCCGTGGTTCGTTGTCAGTTGTCTGGTAAACTGACGGCGCTTGGAATCCAACTGACAAGACGACTGACCACTGACAACAGACTGACCAAACAATGAGCACGATCTCAACGCATATTCTCGACATCGCGCGGGGGGCGCCGGCCAGTGGCGTTGCTGTCTCGCTCGCAATTCAAAACACTGATGAAAGTTGGACCGAGCTTAGTCACGCGTCGACCGACACCGACGGGCGCGTGAAACCTTTTTTTCTGGTAGACGAACCTATCGAGCGAGGCACCTACCGGCTTGTGTTCGACACCGAAGCTTATTTCTCGACTCTTAATGTTGAGTGTTTCTATCCGCAGGTCGCGGTGGTCTTTCGCGTTGAAGATGCCGCGCAGCATTATCACATTCCACTTTTGCTCAGCCCGTACGGCTATTCGACTTATCGCGGCAGTTAAATTGTAAAGCAAACTGTTAGTTTGCGGACGGCTCGGAACACCTTTCATCTAAGTGACCACCAGCCAACGCAAACTAACAGTTTGCTTTACGGCAAGAGCCGCGAAGCGCGGCTTCCACCCGCTGCGCGGGTTAGAAAAAATAAGAAATGAACATCAATCCAACCATCAGTGAATGGCTGAACCTAATCTTCCGCTGGATACATGTATTCGCGGGCATCATGTGGGTCGGCACTACTTACTATTTCACCTGGCTCGACGCGCGCCTGACCGAAGAAGAAAAGGCCATGGCGAATACCGGTCAAGCAGCACAGATTTGGATGGTCCATAGCGGCGGCTTTTATGTGGTCGAGAAACGCAAGGTACCTGACCTGGCTTCGCGCACGCTGCATTGGTTTCGCTGGGAAGCAGGCACGACCTGGCTGAGCGGTATGGCGCTTTTAGTTCTGCTGTTTTACATGGGCGGCGGGGCGCTGGTTGATCCGGATGTGTGTGACATCAGCGTCGGCGCGGCGGTGGCGCTCGGCGTTGGCGTGCTAATCGGCGGCTGGATTGTTTACGATCTGCTAATGCTCTCGCCTTTGGGAAAGAATGAAAAAGCGTTTGCTGTGGTTGCTTACGTGTTGCTGGTTGGCGTCGGTTTCGTATTGACTGGTTTCCTGAGCGCGCGCGCGGTGTACATTCATGTGGGCGCGATGATGGGAACAATCATGGCGGCGAATGTCTGGATACGCATTCTGCCGGCGCAAAAGAAAATGATCGCAGCCATCAACGCCGGAGAAAAACCTGACGATCGTTTGAGTGCGCAGGCAAAGCTGCGCTCAAAACAAAATACCTTCATGGCCGTGCCGCTCGTGTTCCTCATGATCAGCAATCACTTTCCGGGCGTTACTTATGGCGACCGCTACAACTGGGTCATTCTCGCAATTTTGATCTTGGTCGGCTGGGTTGCGGCGAAGTTTATTCGCAGAGCGTAAAGAAAAAGGCTTCAGTAGTGATAACGAGCTTGCAAAAAATCGATACGGTCTTTGGTGACGACATATACGACTCGATGCTCCTCAGTTAAGCGGCGTGACCAGGCTCCAGACAGAAAATGGCGAAGCGGTTCAGGCTTTCCAATGCCCTGAAAGGGATCGCGCATAATCGCTTCGATCAAGTCGAAAGCCCGCAGAGCAGTCTTCCTGTCAGCCTTAATCCAATAACGCAGATCTTCCCTGAATTCCGGTTCAAAGACAGCTTCACGTTTGAGTTGAGGATTATTCTTTGACTGGCTCAAGCCCCATCTCCCGACGCAATTTGTTTAGCGACTGGGCCTTGCCTTTTCCCGCCTTGGCTCGGTTCATGGCCGAGAGAAGGCGCCGGGCATTTTTGGGTGATCTCAAAAGATGAGCCGTTTCCAATAAGCTGGATAACTCTTGTGCCGCCACCAGTGCGACGTCCGCCGAGTTTCGTCTTGTGATGATTATGACTTCACGATCGTCAGCCACCTTGTCACACAGAGTGGCAAAGTTAGCCCTTGCGTTGGTGTAGGTTGTTCGGTGTGCCATATGTACAGTCTTACTGTACGTATACTTGAATAAGCCGTCAAGTGCCGATCTCTTTTACTTTGCCAGCGGGAAGATTGGTTCAATATCAACCGGCACAGTCGCCAATCGATCCAGCGCGCCCTTCATCGGCGGCCGAATCAACGAATACTTATCGAGTATCGCCTTCGCCTTGTCGTAGGACCCTTCCGCCTCAATCGTCAACAACTCGTGCGTCAGCTTCCGCACAGCGTCTTTTATCTTCGCATTGTCGACACTGAACTTGTTGGTGCGTTCGTCAAACTTGATCGCGCCTTCGTCCGCGAAGTAGTTGAACTGCATGGCCACCCCGCGCGCGTGCGATTCAGTTAGTCCAAAACGAACTGAACGAAACATGCTTGCCAGATAAGTGGTGTACAGCGTGCGCTGCATTTGTTTGTCGATCACGCCCTTGTCGATCAAATATTGCAGCGCCCATAAGCCGGTCACATCCGCCTTGGCCTCTTCAATCGCGGAATATTTATCCTTGAGTTGCAAACGCACCGTGGTCGCTTGTCCCGCAACCGAGATGTTATGTGGTCCAAGTCCGTGCATCAGCTCGTGCATCAGAATGTGCGTGAAGAACGAATCGAACGCAATATCGCGCTGCTGGGCAACGGTCAGTACTTCGCTCGAGATAGGAATCAGAACCTTGTTGAACTTGGCGTCCTGCACATTCTTTAACATGATTCGAGCAGAGCCTTTTTCTTTAACCACCCGCTCGTCGTTGGGAAGATTGAACGCCGCGGTTTGCACGCCGTTGTTTCCTTCACCGGAAGCGAATACTTCGTTGACGACCCGCATCGGCGAGGACGCGCCGAGTTTCGGATTGCGATACCGCGCGTCGAGCGGAAGATTGTTTTCGATCTCCTGAAGATATTGACTGAACTTCTTGAGCTTTGCCGATTCGACGGCGTCGGTCAGCGTTACGTACGCCTCGAACGCGGCTTTATAACCGAAAAGTTCGTCTTCGTATGTTTCGTAAGGACCGATGGTGACGTCGATAGGCGCATCGAGGTCCATCCAGGCAACATCGCTTGCGTAATAGTCATTTGAAGTAAACGCATCGGCGCGCTTGCTGAGGAAATTCTTCAGCGTGCGGTTGGTGGTCAATGCTGCAGCCTCGCGCAAGAGTTTTGCGGCGGGTTCAAGAAACTCGCGATACTCCTGGCTGTACGGCACGCTCATTAACTTGCGGCTCGCGTCGCGGCGAATGGTGTAAAAGTAGCCAGTTGCGTTTTCTTTCTCGGAGCCCGGCAAACCCGCTAGCCAGGAATTGAATTCGTCTTTGGTGATGTCGTCCGGATAAAAATTCGCTTGCGGCGGTTTCTCTTTGGGCACGCCCTCGATAAACGGTTCATTGCTATCCAGCCGAGACCATGGTCCATCGTTGATCAGAAAATAGTGCAGACGCTGGCGGCCAGCCGCAGTCTTGTCGGCCTCGAGCTTTGCTTTCAAAGCATCGTTGCCGCTCCACACTTGACGAAGAAACAGCGGATCCAGAAGTTTTGCGGCGGCAATGATCTTGATAAGCGCCTGTCGATCACGCGCGGATAATTTAGTGAGACTGGCCGTCAATGTCGTTGGCGCGAAGCGGGCAATCTTCTTTGCCAGATCCGGATCGCCGGCTGCCTTCCGTGTATTTCGTTTTTGCATTCCTGAAATACTGCTCAGCAAAAGTGTCGATAGAAGCAGCAAGCTAAGAACGATTTTCATTTAGACCTCCGGAAACGCCCTCAAGAAGTTCAGAGTACAACTGAATGATCTGTAATGCTAGCGCGAGCAGTTCGGGATGGACAGCGAAGAGGCTGCGGAGCGGGATCGGAAATGACAGCAGTCATTGCCGCACCGGCGCGCGCGATAACGTGATCAACCAGAGGCGCTGTAATTTCCATGCGCCGCGCGTCTCACCACGGCAAACCCGCGCCGCTTGCAGCAAAAAGCCGCGAGCGTTTCGTGCGCGCACAACTCCACCCAGCGGCAGATCGTAACGCAAGAATGCTCGCTTCAGAAAAGCGTTCCTTGACGAACTGAGGCAAGTTCGTGGCGCCGCTGCTAAGTCTTTCCCCAGCGAGCAGACCCTCTATTATGGCCTACCCGCTGGGAAACAGACGGTTGTGCCCTAGGGTGACTCATACTCTCGACCATTACTTACATCTTCCTTACTGAAATCTTCGTTGTGCGGATTTCTTTGGGATGCGTGGGACGCGAGAGGCGAGCCTCGACCACCCTATCTGTCCTTTTCGAACTGGCGCGTGTTCGCCGTGAACGGATCAACCGGAAGCTTCTCGAGCAGCGCCCGAACCGCCTGCACTGCATTCGTGGCAAGCTTGGGGTCGATCTTGGCCTGCTCCAGCGCAGCCGTTTGCGTTTGGACCGCATGCGCGAACCAGTTGCCGCAGAACCACATCGTTGGCGAGAACAATGTGACGCACGCGTGATCACCGCAGTTCACGCGCACTACCGACACATGCGTTAGCCGGTTACCGAACGGATGCGGGGCCGAAGGTTTTGGGCTGTGGCCAGCAAAGACCGCATAGCAGCCTGGCGGAACGTTGACCTCCAGGTGCCCGCACTTCGCTTCCAGGAATGCGTAGATCTTGCCGCAATATTTCAGCGGCTTGCCTTCGCAATCCACGATGTGGACGAACCAGTTATCCGTGTCCTCGATGTGGCATGGATCACCGAATCCTGTGACCCAGATGTTCATGTTTGCTGTGCTCATAAAACACTCCTTTGGTGGGTAGTTTGTGGGAAATCCAATCGCTCTGCGAGTTGCCCTTTAGGTTACGTGGATCTTGTAAGGGTGGTCCCGGTAAACAGAGTGAATTGGTGCTGCGCAGGTGTGGGCCTGCCATTGCGTGCCGAGAATATGACTCTCGTCAGAGGCTTTGTCAAGGCATAGGACTGTTCAAACACGCGCTTCAGCAGGGACCCGCACTGGCGCGCTGTGGGTGAGCAAAATCGCCTGCGCGCGCTGTTGTATTCCGCGTGCTAATTCCTCCCCAGGTGTTAGAGATTCTGTCGATTGTTCAGAATCTTAACAAACGAGCCGGAGCGCAATTCGGCAACCGTCAATCCGGAAAGTTCAACGGCTTCTTCTTCCGTCAACGCGCCGCTGTTAATCGCGCGCAGGAAGTAATTCAACAAACCCTGGCCGGTAGCGGCGTCGTCGAAAACGTCACCCACCAGAGTCGCCTTCGCGGCCTTGTCTACAAAATTCTTCAAACGCTCAGAAGCCGCATCGAGACTCTCCAGGAAGAACGAATATACGGCCGCATAGCGCGTCGGCAGTTGCGCCGGATGCAAATCCCAACCCTGATAAAAAGCAGTTACGAGCGAATGCTGGATGTGATCGTAATGGAGCTTCCAGGCGCGATGGACCACCTCGCGGTTTTCATTGATCTGTTCCGCAGTTAACGGTGTACCACCTTCGCTGAAGCGATGCGGCGCCACCGGCATGATGTTTGTCGCGCCATCGGAAAGCCAAATGCCGCTGCCGGCAAATGAAACCTGCATCATGTTTTTAGCAAAGTCGCAGGCCGGATGCATCATGTGCTGGTGCGCTGCGGTGATGCTGCAACTCGCGGTGTAGTCGTAGGTGCCAAAGTGCGCGGCGACACAACGACCGCGCGCGGCCCGGAGCAGCAACGGCAGATTGATTGCGCCGCTATCGTTGATGATCGACTGAGTAGTTTCGATCATCATTTCGAGTTTGAGTGAATTTGAAGCAAGAGCGTTTGCTTGCTCGAGTGCGTCAAACACGTCGGCGAGCGCGCTGACCTGTTCCGGGATCGTAATCTTTGGCAGCGTCACGACGAAGTTGTCCGGAAGTTTGCCGCCCGATTTCTCGACCAGCGTGGAAATAAAGATATCGAGAGTGCGCATGCTGCGCGCGCGCAACTCTTCAGTAAACGGCTTGATGCGAATGCCAATAAACGGCGGCAGCGTAACGTTCAGGATGCCCTCGGCGACTTCTGCTGCGGCCGCGGCGGCGTGGCCATCTTCTTCCTCGTCGGGACGATTGCCATAGCCGTCTTCAAAGTCAATGCGAAAATCCTCGACCGGCTCACGGCGTAGTTTCTCGATGACGCGGTTGTAAATTGTGTGGGCCAGCCACGCTGTCTTGTGTTTCTGCCGAACACTCTCGGGATTATTTTCCAAATCGGCGCGCAAGCCGTTGTCTTCTTCTGTCGATTCCGGTAGCTCGTCGGCACCGGACAAACCAATGGCTTTCGCGAAAGCGATGAAGTCAGGAGCAAACTGATCGAGCGAGCGACGTGCCAGCGCCCCCAGGCGCGAAGCTGAATCCGATTTAAAGAGATGCGCGCCGCCATAGACGGTGTGCACCGGCTGGCGCTTCCCGGTTTCACCCGGATAAGTGGCGGCAAAGGCGTTGTTGGCCTCAGCAAGTCGGCGGGCGAGATCGCGCACAGAACTGTCAGATAGAGACGTTTTCATCAATCCCCTTCAAAAACTTGTTTAGAAAGTATGAGCACGACTTTATTACAGGCATGCATAAGTCACAAGAGACGAGCACGAAAAGGTGAGCAAGAGTAGAACCTGGAATTGACTGCACCCACGGGTCCGAAGAGCCCGTATTAGGTCAAGGCGTGGGCTTTGAGTGTCGGCAGTTTGTAAGAGCACTTGCATAAACCGGACTACAGTAAGTAAGCTACCCCGCTTATACAATCAAATGCCTACAGCCCCTAAGGTTTTGACCAATAGCAGCATCACCGTTTTCCTGCCTGCCTTCAATGATGAGCAAAGCATCGCAGCGCTAGTCACAAATGCGCTCGCTACAGTCTCCAGCTTGAGCGATGATTTTGAAGTGCTCGTCGTAAACGACGGCAGTAGCGACTCCACTCATGCGGTCCTGGACCGGTTGGCCTCCCAGTTTCCCAACGTAAATGTCATTCATCATGAGCGTAACCTCGGTTATGGTGCGGCGCTTCGTTCAGGATTCACGCATGCAAGTAAGGAACTAATTTTTTATACCGATGGCGACGGTCAGTATGACGTGCGCGAACTCGCCGTTCTCTATCCGCTAATGACCCACAAGGTCAGCGTGGTCAATGGCTACAAGGTCAAACGTTCTGACAACCGATTTAGAATTGTGATTGGTGCGCTATACAATTGGTTGGCGCGTGGCCTATTCAATCTTCCGATCCGCGATGTCGATTGTGATTTTCGGCTGATGCGGCGGCAGGCTGTCCAGGAATTGGACTTGGTTTCGTCAAGCGGTGTTATCTGCGTAGAACTGGTTCGCAAGCTCGCTGTGGCAGGATGTCTTTTCGTGGAGACACCCGTACACCACTATTCCCGCAAACACGGTCGGTCGCAGTTTTTCACTTTTAGAAGGATTGCCAAAACTGCAGTCGACTTCTTTATGCTCTGGTTAACGCTGGTCCTGCGGCCGCAGCTACCTGGAGTCAGTAGGATTTTGAAAGCTTCGTCGACTTGATCTTTCTCCTCAACGAGTAAGAGGTCTCCCACCCAACAACTCGCTGTCAGAAAGTAACTCAACACTCACAGAATAAAGAGATCCTTCCTCCGGATTTTGAAAGTTTATTGAGGTCTGCGCCTCAACTGGGAAAACTGTCGGGAGGTTGTTGAGCATGATGGCACAAGAGCATTTCGTCGAATACAAAGGTCGCTCCGTCTTGATTACGGGCGGCCTTGGATTCATCGGCAGTAATCTGGCGCGTGCGCTGGTAGAAATTGGTGGAGTGGACGTAACGATCCTCGACTCTCTCGTGCCGGGTCAAGGCGGTAATCTTCATAACATCGAAGGGATACGCGATCGCGTCAAGCTGCAAATAGCCGACATGGGCAGCAACACTGTCATCAACCACCTGGTCGGCGGCGTAGATTACATTTTCAATCTGGCGGGCAGCGTCAGCCATCTCGATTCGATGAATAACCCGCTGCGGGACCTGGAGCTAAATTGCGCCGCGCAACTGACGCTGTTAGAAGCATGTCGCAGTTTTAATCCGCACGTTAAGATCATATTCACCAGCACGCGCCAGATTTATGGGACGCCGGTCTACTTACCTTTAGATGAGCGACATCGGGTCGAACCGCCAGACATCAACGGTATACATAAGCTCGCTGCGGAACAGTATCACCTGCTTTACCGGCGCGTTTACGGCATTCGTTCGGTATGCCTGCGCCTCACTAACACGTACGGTCCCCGCCAATTATTGCTGCACGATCGGCAGAGTTTTATTGCCTGGTTTATCCGGCAGGCGATGGATGGCGGCGTAATCGAATTATTTGGCGAGGGTAAACAGCGGCGCGATCTTAATTATGTTGACGACGTTATTGAAGCGCTGTTGGGAGCAGGAGCAAGCGAGGCGGCCGAGGGAGAAGTTTTTAACCTTGGGGGCACGGAACCAATTATGCTTTCTGCTCTGGCTGAAGAGTTGATAAGCCTGACCGGTCATGGCTCGGTTAGATGTTTGCCCTTTCCTCCCGAGCGGCAGTCGATAGAAATCGGCAACGCTTACTCCAGCGCCGAGAAGATCCAGTCACTCACCGGCTGGCGCCCACGCACATCTCTACGTGAAGGCCTGATTCGCACAATTGAGTTTTATCAAAAACATCGCGACCATTATTGGAATGTTGATGCGGATACCCTTTCTCGATCTCAAACGACAGTATCGTGAAATAGGATCCGAAGTTTCGCGCGCCGTTGCGGGTGTGCTTGATGGAGGTTCCTATATTCTCGGCGCTGAAGTGAACAGTTTCGAAGCCGAATGGGCAAACTTTTGCGGCGTACGCGCGGCCGCAACGCTCAACAGCGGCACCGATGCCCTGATACTTGCGCTGATCGCTACCGGGGCTACACGTGAGGGCGCGGCAGACGAAGTCATTCTGCCGGCGCTATCGTCCGGCTACACGGCGCTCGCGGTGATCAATGCCGGCGGCGTACCGCTTTTTGTCGACATTGATCCCCGGCGCTACACCATCGCTCCGGCGGCAATAGAGAAAGCAATAACTTCCAGGACGCGTGCCATCGTGGCGGTGCATCTGTATGGCCAGATGGCGGACATGAACGCTATCACCGAGATAGCCTCACGCCATGGATTGATCGTAATCGAAGATGCTGCCCAGGCGCATGGGGCGTCTCTGAATGGCAAACGTGCCGGGGCCCACGGACATGCCGCGGCCTTCAGTTTCTACCCAACGAAAAATCTGGGAGCTTACGGAGACGGCGGTGCGGTGACGTCTGACGACGTCGAGCTAATCGAACAAATAAAAATATTACGCCAGGGCGGACACGTGGCTGCTATGCAAATGAGTACCGCCGGGCGCAATTCGCGGATGGACGAAGTTCAGGCAGCGGTGTTGCGCGTCAAGCTAAAACATCTGATGGATTGGAACCGCAAAAGAATCGAGCTGGCGCAGATTTATGACGACGCATTTCGAGGCTCGCGAATCGAAACCCCATTTCCGGTTGGCGGAGAGTCACACAACTTTCATTTATACGTCGTACAGCATCCCGAACGTGAACGCCTGCGCAGATACTTGTTCGATCGAGAAATCGAGACAATGATTCACTACCCCTTTTTGCTCCATCAGCAGCCGCTATTCCGAAAAACGGGCCAGCAAGCCGCTATCCCCATTGCGGAACATGTAGCGAGGAGGATCGTTTCATTGCCGCTCTATCCGCAACTGTCGCGGAACGAAGTTGAAGAAGTCGCAGCGGAAATAATGGCTTTTGAGAATTGACCCGGAGTTTTATTTCTTTCGTGATCGGAATTGCGGAATTGCGTCGTGCTTAGGATTGTGGTCGTCCGTTCCTCTTGTTATGGGCTCGTCTTCTTCGAATCATTAACCACGTCGCTCCCAATCCGATAAGGACCACCGCGCCTGCAATGACGATCCGGCGATTACCAATAACCGCCAGGATGATCATAAAGCCGAAAATCAATGTTCCCGGAGGCGCGAATGCAAAGAACCCGGTCAGTATTAAAGCACCAATGCGTTTTGGACTTTTCACAATGTGCGTTAGTCAACGGATAGAATATTGAATGGCGACATCCTGGATAGTTCAAGCGTTGTGGAAAGCGATGCCATGAAACTGCAAACGTCTTACAAGTTGACGCAAGTGTTGGCCGTTTGCTTGTCGATATTACCTGCGTGCCTCATTCTCGCGCTAATCTTGAAATACGGCGTCGACGTACCACACTGGGACGAATGGCTATACGTCAAGTTTTTCGAGAAATTTTCGCAGGGAACTCTTACTCTCGGCGATCTCTTTGCGCAACAGAACGAGTTTCGCCAGTTCTTCCCAAATCTTATCTTTGTCGGCCTCGGGTGGCTGACCAGGTGGGACAAAAGATACGAGTTGCTGGTGAGCCTCGCGCTCGCGAGTCTCGTCTCTATTAACATTTATCGTCTGGAAAAACTCACAATCGGCGGCAGCCCCGCGCGACGCATAACGATTTATGTTCTAGCCAATCTCCTCATATTTTCCCCGCTGCAATACCAGAACTGGCTGCTGGGCATGCAGATCGTCTATTTCATGCCCATCGCTTGCGTGACTACCTGTCTCGTGATCACTTATTCGCAACTCGGCCCGCGCGTGAAACTTTTGTTGTGCATGGGGCTGGCGACGATCAGCACCTTCTCGTCGGCCAACGGAATCTTATGCTGGTTGCTGGTGCTCCCTTTGCTTGGTTGGACCACCTCGCCGCGGCAGACTAACAGGAAATGGTTAATGCTCGTATGGATTGCCGCGTTCGTCGCCAGTGCTGCGCTTTACTTTCATGGTTACCATAACCCCGTGGGCCATCCCAGCCTTTCCGAATCTCTCATTCATCCGGTAAAGGCATTAAGTTATTTCCTGGTGCTCTTAGGTAAAGCGCTTGAGCCGGGAGAGGCCTTTTCCGTATTGGGGCTTTCTCGCACGCTGCAAAAGATCATCGCCGGCATTACGGGACTGTTATTGGTTGCGTTTTTCGTGGTGTCGACGTTTTATTTGCGAAGAGAGATGAAACGAGACCGCCGCGCCGCGGCATGGTTGATGCTCGGAACCTATTCCCTCGCGACCGCTGTGTTAATAACCGTCGGGCGCGTCGGCTTTGGCGTTGAACAGGCTTTTTCTTCACGCTACACAACGTTCACGCTGTATTTACCAATCGCCTTGCTCCATCTAATCCCAATCGTACTTGACACCGAGATCACCGCAGGCAAACTGGCTGGCGTGAAAAGAAGGCTGCTTATACTTTTGGCGGGAGTCGTCGTCGCCCTGCAATTGGTAATCTACCCTTATTACATCAGGCACATGCTCCTGTTCAGCCAATTGCTTGAACAAAGCAAGGCTTGCTTGCTTCTCATCAACGTGGCGGCCGACGACCACTGCCTCGCTCTGAAGGTCTATCCGGATGTTGAGTATCTCAAGCACACCGCAAATAGTTTGGACGGTCTGGGTTTCTTGCGACCCGCCTTGATCAAAAGCAATAGAGTGCAGGACATCGCAATTGGGGTCGCGCAACCCTCCGGATCGTATGGGTCAATAGATTCCGTCACCCAAACCGGCGCCGACATTTATACGGCTGCGGGCTGGGCGATGTTGCCTGGGTGGGATCACCCTGCGGATGCCATTCTTCTTACTTATGATCGGGAAGAGGGAGATTCTGTTATTTTCGCTATTGCTAATCCAGACGAGAACGGAGGTCTGCTGGCACGAATGTGGCGAAGCAAACCGCCGTCCGAGTACGCCCGCTGGCAAAAGTCTTTCTCTATTAGTGGCCTGCCCAGGAACCCCCTGATAATTAGCGCCTGGGCTTTTGACGCGCGTACGGGCAAGGCCGCACCACTTGCCGGGAAGCACATCATTCAAAAAACGAGTGCGATGGCAGTCAAATAAGCACGCCCGAAGCGGACCGATGAGATCCTTAGATCGCAAGAATGTTTGGTGCTGTCCTTGTTTGGCGTAATCTCTGTGCGTCCTTGGTGTTCTCTGTGTCTCAGTGGTGAGCAATCGCTAATAAAGATCCACCGCAGAGACAAACGTACTTGACTCACTCATTTGGTTTTTTCGGCGATGCAAATAGCGGAAAGGCCGGCTGGCAAACGCGCGCGCGGATTTCTCAGGATTCGCGCTTCGCTTCGGAGCGCATTGGCGAGGAAGCGATTCAGCCATTCGAACTTAGGCGGCAACGGCGTCACGTCCGAGCCTTTATCGGCGAGGCCAATACGCTTTAACAGGAGCCGCCTTACTGCGGCAGCCGGCAGTAACAGCGTGTTAGCGTAGGTCGCACGAAGAATGTTGAAGCCCGCATTCCTCATCTTCTCATTCAGTTCACCAAGAGTGTAACGGCGCTGGGTCGCGAGCGCCTCGTCGTGACCGCTGCGCATCCATTCGTAAGCAGCGACCCGCACGAACACGAGCCCGCCGGTTCGCAGCACACGATACATTTCCCGAATAGCTTGCTCATCCGACCGGTCGCCCGGCAGTTGCATGAGCACGTCAAAGCTTGTGACCAGATCAAAGGACGAATCGGCAAAAGGTAAATGCGTGGCCGAGCTCTGGATCAAACCTTCGTGTTGGCCGGCAGCACAAAACCCGAGCGCCTCCGCCGCCACATCAATGCCGATCACTTTTCCATTTCCGGCGTAGCGCGCGAGCCATGAAAGATTGCCTCCAGTGCCGCAGCCGGCGTCAAGGATCATGCGATCGCGTGCGCCGGCACAAATGGGATCGAGCAGCGCACCCGTGATGTCGCGCATCCCTGCAAACCACCAAAATTCTTCTTCGAGAGCATGCAGGTCCGCGTAATCTTTTGTCTTCATGAAATAATTTGAATCAACAGGCGGGTAGCGACGAAAAATTGGTAGCGCATACGGGACTCGAACCCGTGATCTCTGCCTTGAGAGGGCAGCGTGTTAACCAACTACACCAATGCGCCGTGGTCGGAAGGATTATAGGTACCGAGCTGTCGCCTTCGCAAGTTTGGCCTGATCATAACGAGACAGGCTGAAGAGCGATCCGCAGATTACGCAGATTTCACAGATTGATCCTTAAGATTGGAAGAAGGCCCATCCCTTCAGGACGGCCTCGCCATTGCCGCGCGCCTGGTCAGGGCAAATGCGGACATAGGCATGACCAGTCGGGTTTCTGTAAATCGGTGTAAGCTGCGTAATCTTTGGATCTTTTCTTGAATCGAGCAAGGCCAACAAAAATTGTAGGCGCATTTTTTCGGGTGTTATACTCTCGTCCTGTAATTCCAACTTCATTCAAGTTCAGCGCAATCGTTTGAGAAAAAGATGAACATCGTCGTGTTGCGCGACAGCACCTCCGGTGAAGCGCGGGTGGCGCTTATGCCCGAGTCGGTGAAGAAGCTGGTCGCATTAAAGGTCGCAGTGATCATCGAACACGACGCTGGCCTGGCTGCGGCGCGATCCGATGATGATTACGCGCAGGCCGGAGCGGAAATTTCTGCCGACCGCAATGCGATGCTTGCCGCAGCCGACGTTTTAGTCACAGTCAATCGCCCGCCTAAAGAAGTTTTTTCACAACTCAAAAAAGACGCAGTCGTGCTTGGTTTTCTGCGACCGCTTGACGAGCCGGAAGCGTTAGCGCCGGCTGTCGCGCAGGGTGTCACCACGTTCGCGATGGAACTAGTGCCGCGCATTACGCGCGCGCAGGCGATGGACGCGCTGTCGTCGATGGCCACCGTTGCGGGTTACAAAGCGGTGATCATTGGAGCGGCGCAGATTCCGCGAATGTTTCCGTTGCTCATGACGGCCGCGGGCACGGTGCCGCCGGCGCGCGTGCTGGTGTTGGGCGCGGGCGTGGCTGGACTGCAGGCGATTGCAACTGCGCGGCGGTTAGGCGCAGTGGTTGAAGGGTACGACGTGCGGGCTGCGGCTGGTGAACAAGTGCGTTCGCTGGGCGCAACGTTTTTGGAAGTTGATCTGGGCGGACTGAAAACAGAAGACGCCGGCGGTTACGCGTTGGAGTTGTCTGAAGAGGCTTTACAGCGCGGTCGCGACTTGATCGCGGAGCATGCCAAAACCGCAGACGTGGTGGTCACAACTGCGCAAGTTCCGGGGCGCCGCGCGCCGTTGCTGATGGATGAATCCGCCGTAAGCGGTATGAAGCGGGGCTCAGTGATCATCGACCTGGCCGGATCGACTGGAGGTAACGTTGTCGGGAGCAAGCCCGATCAATCTGTAGAACGAAATGGCGTGACGATCATCGCGCCTACCAATTTGGCCGCCACCGTTCCGGTCCATGCGAGTCAGTTGTATTCGCGCAACGTCACGGCGTTCCTCGGTTTGCTGATCAAAAACGGGGAATTGAGCATCGATATGAACGATGACGTGGTTGGTCCATCCTGCGTCACGCATCAGGGCGAGGTTGTGAATCAAAGAGTAGCAGCGGCGTTGAGCGCTGTTGCTTGAGCGGCTTTGCCGCCACCCGTGCGGTAAGGCTCCGCCTTACCGGCGATCTAAATTTTGTATTTGAGGCTACGCCTCCGATTCGGAAGAGGCATAGCCTCCGGAAGTAGAAGAGAGCTTGCGGTAAGGCACAGCCTTACCGCACGGGCCGCAGCAAAGCCGCAAGTCTGGTTGAGTGCTGGTGTTTCCGGATCGGAAATTCCCACTCATGATTTGGAGGGTCGTCGGATTATGACTGCAGCAACATTAATTTCCGCGCTTTACGTTTTCGCGCTCGCGGCCTTTCTCGGTTACCAGGTTATTTCGCGAGTGCCGCCGCTGTTGCACACGCCGCTGATGTCGGCGACGAATGCCATCTCGGGAATCTCGCTGGTCGGGTCCATCGTTACAGCCGGCGCTCATTACAACACGATCAGCACGATTCTTGGTTTCACTGCGGTCTTTTGTTCGACCACGAATGTTGTGGGCGGATTTGTGATCACCGATCGCATGCTGAGGATGTTCAAGCGCAAGCCTGCGGCGAAGGAAGAAAAGAAGTAGGCAGTCGGCAGGAGCAGTAGGCAGTCGGCAGAACCAAGGCAAGGACCAAAAAGCAGATACTAAGTCCAAAATTCCAGATTCCAAATTCCAAATTCAGTGCGCACCTACTTCATCGAACTAAGCTACCTGCTGGCCTCGATCCTTTTCATTCTCGGGCTAAAAGGATTGAGCCATCCGGAGTCTGCCAAGCGCGGCATGCATCTGGCGGAGTTTGGCATGTTGATGGCCATCATCGGCACGCTGATGCATTACGAGATCATTACCTTCACCTGGATCATCACCGGTCTGGTGCTGGGCTCGCTGGTTGGTTTGGCAATGGGTCTTTGGGTGCCGATGACTGCGATGCCGCAACGAACTGCGCTGTCGCACGCATTCGGTGCTTTCGCCGCGGCGCTGGTGGGTATTTCCGAGTTCTATCGTCACGCGGGTCATCTCGAAACGATCACGATGGCGGCGCTCGGCTTTGAAGTAATGCTCGGCGCGTTGACCACGACCGGAAGCTTGCTGGCCTTCGCGAAGTTGCAGAGCCTGGTGCGCGGCACGCCGTTCACGTACAAAGGCCAAAACATTTTCAACATGGCGCTGCTGGCCACGACGGTCGGCATTTTTGTTTACCTCATCTTTGTACCCGGCTCGATGCCGCTGTTCTTCACGATGGTCGGGCTGGCATTTATCTTCGGACTGCTGCTGGTCATGCCAATCGGCGCGGCAGACATGCCGGTAGTGATGTCGCTGCTCAATTCTTATGCGGGTCTGGCGTCGGCGGCGACAGGCTTTGTCTTATCAAACAACGTTCTGATCATTGCCGGCACGCTTGACGGTTTCTCCGGATTCATTCTTTCGATCCTGATGTGTCGCGCGATGAATCGTTCGATGACGAACGTGCTGTTTGGCGCTTTCGGAAGCGCTGCCGCCTCGAGCACGCAGGGTGAACAAACGGGCACGATGCGTGAAGTCAGCATGGAAGACATTGCCACGCAAATGGCATATGCAAAGCAGGTCGTGTTCGTTCCCGGTTATGGAATGGCGACTGCGCAAGCGCAACACGCGGTTCGCGAACTGGCGGACACGCTCGAGAAGCGCGGCGTCACAGTTAAATATGGAATTCATCCCGTAGCCGGCCGCATGCCCGGTCACATGAACGTGCTGCTCGCCGAAGCAAACGTGCCTTACTCGTCGCTTTATGAATTGGAGCAGATCAATCCCGAATTTCCGCAAACCGACGTCGCCGTTGTGATTGGCGCGAACGACGTCGTCAATCCCGACGCGCGCGACAATCCCGGCAGTCCTATTGCGGGCATGCCAATTCTGGAAGTGGACCACGCGAAGTCCGTCGTAGTTTTGAAACGCGGGCAGGGCAAAGGTTTTTCCGGTCTCGAGAATCCGCTGTTCTTCAAACCCGTAACGGGAATGCTCTACGGCGACGCGAAAGAAACTCTCACGCGCCTGATCCAGGCAGTTCAGCAAGCGTAAACCTTCCGCAACGCTGCTGCGTATTAAGTCTCCCTCAAATTGTTCGTTTCATTAATTTTTTAGGAGAAAAGATGCGAAGATTTTTGTCAGCAATTGTTCTAACCGGGGTTCTGTTTTCCGGCTTACCGCCCGCGGGAAATTTTTCATTAGCGCAAGCGCAGCGTAAAACCAGCGCAAAAGCCGCTCCTATTTCCCTCGCGTCGCAAAGAGGCGTCGAAACCATCAACGCCGCGGAACTGAAAGACTATCTTTCGTTCATCGCTTCGGATGAGATGGAGGGCCGCGATACGCCTTCGCGCGGACTGGATACGACCGCAAAATTTTTGGCGATGAATTTGTCGCGCTGGGGATTCAAACCTGCCGGCGACGACGGTTCGTTCTTTCAAAAGATTGGCCTGCGCCGAGACTATCTGGAAAAGGCCGAAACGAAAGTGCAGCTCAATGGCCAAACCCTAATCATGGGCGAGGATTACATTCCTTATTCGCGCACTGCGAACGTTTCCGCTTCGCTCGTGTTCGCCGGCAGCGGTTGGTTTGTTAAGTCGAAAAATATCGACGCTTATAAAGGCATCAATGCAAAGGGGAAAATCGCCATCATTGTTGCGCCGCCCGACGGACTGCCGCGCGGCATCACCCGGACGGATCTAACCGGCAAGCGCGGCGAAGACTTTATGACGGCCGGCGAATATGCGCAGAAGCAGGGCGTCGCCGCGCTGGTATTCATTCCAGATTTTCAATACCTGGCAAATTGGGACCGTAATCGAAGTCGACTAACTGAGCGAGGCGTTACCAGAGTCGAGAAGTTTCAAACTTCGCCCGCTGCTCTCATTGCCGGCAACCCGGCTGTAAACTCAGTGCAGCTCCCCCAGATCGTGGTGGCGCCGCGTGTGGCGAATGCTTTGTTCCAGGGTGAAAAGCAAAGCGCCAACGCGATCTTCGATTCGATCTATTCAGGCAAGTATCCTGATTCTTTTGAGCTGAGTTCGGAAAAGGAACTAACGCTCGCGATCAAAACGAAATCTGAGTCGCTGGCGACACAAAACGTAGTGGCAGTTTTTGAAGGCAGCGATCCGGTACTGAAAGATGAGTACGTCGCGGTCGGAGCGCACTACGATCACATTGGTATCGGCGCGCCGGTGAACGGAGACGCGATCTACAACGGCGCGGACGACGATGGTTCCGGCACAACGGCGCTGTTGGCGATGGCTGAGGCGTTGGCGAAAGCTCCGAAGCGGCCGAAACGCTCGGTGCTGTTTGTTTGGCATGCAGGCGAGGAGAAAGGTTTGTGGGGCTCGCGTTATTTCAGCGAGAACCCCACCATTCCGCTTAACAAGATCGTGACGCAACTCAACATCGATATGATCGGGCGCAGCAAAAAGGAAGGCGACGCGAATGTGCGTAACGCGAATCTGTCGGGGCCAAACGAAGTTTATGTGATTGGCTCAAAGATGATGAGCACCGAGTTAGGCGAACTGACAGAAACGGTCAACAAAGATTATTTGAACCTCAATTTCAATTATCGCTACGACGATCCAACCGATCCTAATCGCTTTTTCTTTCGCAGCGATCATTACAACTATGCAAAGAAGGGCATCCCCATCGTCTTCTTTTTTGACGGCGAGCACGAAGACTATCACCGCCCGGGCGACGAAGTGCAAAAGATCGATTTTCAAAAGATGGAGAAGATCACGCGCACGGTTTACATGTTGCTGTGGGAAGTGGCTAACCGTGCTGTCCGACCAAATGTTGATAAGCAGCTGCCGGTGCTGTTGAGTGGAGGGTGAGGTTTTAAGAAAAGGCGATTTACCATTTTCCATTTGCCATTTTTCATTTGCCATTGGTTACCAGTGAAATAGCCGTGGACGCGAGGAACAGAAAGGCATACAAAGAAATCCTGACTTACAAAATGGAAAATGGAAAATGGAAAATGGAAAATGGAAAAGTATTACTCAGCTAACTCTTGCGGCTAGTTGCCGCGTTCAGCAATAAGCCGGCGATAAGCTTCATCGCGAGTCAGGCCCAGCTCGCGCGCCGCTTTCTTGAGAGCCGCGCGATGGTCCAGGCCTTCTGCTTCAAACCCGGCAACCAGCTTCGCAATGTTGCGAACCTCCGCCGCGTTCTCCATTTCAATTGGCGTGCGATCGATTAGCAACACAATCTCTCCGCGTGCGCGCTCATCTGAAGCAAACCGCTCAGCGAGTTCACTTAAACGCCCGCGCGCAATCTCTTCATGCATCTTGGTCAACTCGCGTGCAATGACCGCTCGACGCTCGCCGAGGATTTCGTGCGCGTCCTTTAGCGTGGCGGCGATGCGATGCGGCGCTTCGTAAAAAATCAGAGTCGCGGGAAGTTCGCGCAGCTTCGTCAGGCGCGCACGCCGCTCGCCTGAGCGCGCGGGCAGAAAGCCGGCAAAAAAGAATTCGTCGGTTGGCAGTCCTGAAGCCACCAGCGCCGCGATCAATGCCGTCGCTCCCGGCAAAGCAACCACCGCTAAACCTTGCGCGCCAGCTTCGCTGACCAGGCGAAAGCCAGGATCGCTGATGCTCGGCGTGCCGGCATCAGAAACAATCGCCACGTTTGTACCCGAGGCGAGAGCTTGCAGCAGCTCAACCGTACGTTCGCGTTCGTTGTGATCGTGATAGCTGGTGACTTTTGTTTTGATCCCGTAATGGTTCAGGAGTTTTCTGGTGTGCCGTGTGTCTTCGCAGGCAATGATGTCGACTTCGCGCAGTACTCGGAGCGCGCGATGAGTGATGTCTTCCAAATTGCCAATAGGCGTGGCAACGACGTAGAGCGTTCCCGGCATGCCGCTATTCTGTCATCAAGGCGGGACAACCGAAAGGGAGAGCGAGAGAAAGTCAGAACCCTGAGCGGTAGCGACGGGGTGGAGTGATGCACCCGAATTCTTATTCCTACGAAGAGACCCGGTCGCTACCGCTTCCGGTTCCGTATTCGTGTTGGCGAACAACTGTAGCCATCACAAGCTTTCGTCAACGCGCGAGCTGTCGAGCAGGATTGAGATGTGACCCCTAATGTTTGCTTCACGAATTTCCGCGTTCTCACTTTTGTTTTCAACTATCCAGCGCGGCGCGCCGTCGGGCGAAGTCACCAGGCGAATCTGATCGCTGGCCGACTTGATTCCGAGGTGCCGTAGGCGTCCGAGTGCGATGCCGCCGCCGCGAAGGAACCCGTCCCGAGGAACGCGTGGCCAACCGACTTCAACCAGCAACTGTCTGACTCCATTTTCAAGTTTCAAAAGTTTACCCGACAGCGCGGCGCTTCCAACCGTGAATTTATAATTGTCGTCGTTCGTTATTTGCAGCGAGGCGCCGGCGCGGTTCATTTCGCCGGCCATGTTCCGAAAGTTTTCCAGTAACCAATCGCAGGCAGTCTGGCGCAGCGCATCATTTGAACGTCGCAGCGCGAGGTATTCCGAGATGTCGGCGCGCCCGGCCGCGCGGGCGCGCGTCTCGGCGTCGCGGAGTTCGTTGGCCCAGGTTTCGTCCAGGTCATGAAATGCCGGCGCTGGAGTTTCGCTATCGGACATAGTATTTGCAGTTTGGGTCGTGACCAGTGATTGCCAATTGGCAATTGCCGATTAATGTCTAACGATCCGAGCAATTGGCAATCGGCAATCGAAAATTGGCAATGTCGTTCGCTGGCCAAAGCAGGCGATGTTATCATGGCTTTCATAACGTCTTTCATTTGTAAAGCAAACTGTTAGTTTGCGGTGATTGAAGGGATCCAACGACCCGCAAACTAACAGTTTGCTTTACAAAACTATATGAAACTAAAACTTTATCGTAAAGCAGCGTTGTTGCTTGCAAGTTGCACCGTCGCAGCATTGTTGCCGGCGTTTGCGTTGACTCAAAACGCGCAGACCGTCGCGCAAGTGCCGGCGCGCATGGGCCACATAAACGACTTTGCCCACGTGGTTGACGAGCCCACGCGTCAGCAACTGGAAAACACGCTCGAAAACTTGAAACAGAAAACGGGCCTGCAATTCGACGTGGTCACTGTCGAGACAACCGGCGGCCAGGACATCTTCGAGTTTTCGCAACAACTGGCGCAGAGTTGGAAAGTTATCGGGCGCGGCGCAACTGGTAAAAGGTTGCTGCTGGTTTTGGCAATCAATGAAAAGACTTCGTTTACGCAATTCAGCAAGGCGGCGCAGAGCAGCTTGCCTGAAGGCGTGCTGGGCGAAGTCAGTCAACGCCTTCGCGGATATCTTAGCTCGGGACGAGTTGCTGAAGGCGTTACGGAGGCAGTCAGTTATTTCGTTACGTCAATCGCGACTAATCGCGGGTTTAGTATCGAGGAGTTGAATGCGCCCGTGGCCGCAGCAGCTCCGAGTCCCGCCGCCAGCGAGACACGGTTAGACGTTGCACCTTCGCCGCAAATTTCTTCGGAATCAGTAGCAGTTGCCAGTCCGGCGACTGACCAGGCCTCGAGTCAAGTCGATCCCGTGCTAACGTCCGCTTCAATCGCCGCCATGCCAACGAGGGGAAATACTGAAATACCCAAGGAAAGAGCCTCGGCGAAAATCAAAAAGGCAACCAGTCTCGACGATGCCGCTGAAGCCGAACAAGTTGAACTGACGCTGACTTTGCCGGTTGCGGCTCGCGTGATTACTCTAAAAAAGTTTCTCGCGGCACATCCTGATTCGAGCGCAAGACCGCGCGCTTTGGAATTGCTCATAAGCTCGTATGCGGCCTCTGGCGACGAACTCTTGAAGAAGGGCGACAGCGCTGCCGGCGTCGAACAATTACTACTGGCCATCAGCGAAGCGCCGGCTACTTCGTCGGACAAGTTGTTTGCGGGAGTGATTTCGCAAATTCCTTTGAATCTCTATCTGCGTGGCGAGCGCGCCGCCGCCGACACTGCCGCACGAAATATCATTGCAAAGTTTGGCTCCGACCCGAACAGACTGCTGTCGGTTGCCGGATTTTACATTGCAATCGAGCGTGGCGAAGAGGCAAGGCAGATTGCGATGCAGGCGATAAAGCTGGCGCCGGATCTCGCAGCCGCCCATCAAACGTTGGGACTGGCCTGGCACGTTTCCCTGCGTTTGGAGGAAGCCGCAAGCGAATACAAACGAGCGCTCGAGCTCGATCCAAAATCAAAGGCGGCGCGACGTGGGCTGGCCGATTTGCGGCGTGCTTTCGGTAAAGATGAAGAAGCGCTGGCGCTTTATCGAGACCTAGTGGCCAGCGACGCCACAGACAAAGGAGCGCGCGCGGGTTTGGTGATTTCACTACTGGATCTCGGCCGCACCGATGAAGCCAGGACCGAAATGGACTCCGCGTTGAAGGCTGATCCGAAAAATCTGCCGCTGCTTTCGTCGACTGCCTATTGGTTTGCGGCGCACAAGGAAAACGAGGTGGCCCTCGGGTTGGGCAACAGGGCTGTCGAAGTCGAACCGCGTTATACCTGGTCGCATGTTGCGGTGGCGCGGGCGCTGATAGCGCAGCGCAACCCGCTGGCGGCGGAAGGCGTGATCAGGTTCGCGCGACAATATGGAAAGTTTCCCACGCTCGATTATGAACTGGCTAATGCTCTGGTTTCGGCCGGGTTGTACGACGAAGCAGCCGAGGTCCTGACGCAGACATTTCGTTTCCGGAACGACAAAATCGAAACGCAGCTTGGCGGCCGGATAACGGCGCAAGCTACGAACTTCATCGACCTGCTGACACCCGAGCGGCAGGCAAGTTTGTTTCAGTTGGCGGCCGCAGACTCGGAAAGTGGCAGCAAAGTTCTGAAGGACTTGCTGCTGTTCGCGACTGCGCTCAATCCGGCGACCGGAACGATTAATGAACAAGCCGCGATCGCCGCGGCGAAAGAGTTTGCTTCCGGGAACGATGCGGCACGCGCTCATCGCGAGCTTTATGCAGCCGGCAGATTGCTGCAAAAAGGCATTGGCTTTCAGACGGCTTATGAACTGGCTGAAGCCGCACGCACCAGCGCCGCTGCCGCGTTGACCGTGCCGGCGGTAACACTCGCAGTGCAGGCAGATGAATATCGCGATATTCGCGCGCGGGCCATCTCTGCCGGCGGTACGGCGGACATTGTGGATGCCCCGGCGAATGTCTTATCCAATATTTTGCGCGGGCACATTGAAGACACCTCGGGTTGGGCGCTCTTCAACTTGGACAAAGTTGATGAAGCGGCGGACCACCTCAATCGCGCGGTTAATATTTTGCCTGCGGGCACGCCTGGACTGCGCGCGTCGCAATGGCATCTGGGTGCTGCTCTCGAACGGCAGGGAAAGAACGAAGAAGCGATCTCTTATTACATAAAAAGCTACAGCGCCGGTGGGCCCGATCCGGTGCGCCGCGCGGTAATTGAAAAACTCTACCGGCGCGTGAACGGTTCGCTCGAAGGATTGGACGAGCGACTGAATGGAGCAGGCAGTGGGGCGGTTGGCGAGACAGCGCCAGCGCCGAACGAGACAAAGGTGGCGAACCCTGTAGCCACTCCGGAGGCGAACTTGAAGCCGCCGGTGATCGAACCGTCGGCAGCGACGTTGACCGAAGTGGTAACACCAACCTCTTCAACTGACGCTGCAACTCCATCACCGACGCCTGCCGCTGAAGTGAAACAAGAACCGCAGCCGGCTCAAACACAAACTCCGGGACCTGCTGTCGCTCCGAGCCCCACGCCTGTTGGAGAACGGCTGCCCTTCGTCGGACCGGGACCGGCAACGATGCCACCGACGTTTACCGTCACCGGCTCAGTGAAAGACGACGCTAATAACGCACTCGCGAACGTCGTTGTCGTATTGATCAGTACGCAGGGCACTGTGCTTACGACTACAACCGATAAATCAGGAAATTATTCGTTCACGGTCGCGCCTTCTGAACACGGGTTTAGAATTATTCCCTCGCGCGATGGCTTCGCTTTTGAACCGGTCGATAAAGTTTTGTCCGCCGTCAGCGGTGATGTGAAAGACGTGAATTTCGTCGGCACCTCAAACCCTAAGCCATAAATTCAATGAGTCCGATTGAAACTTCAAGAAGAGAGCCAGTGATTGTTCTAAGGCGAATGTGTGAAGTGGAGTGAATGCCAAGGTGCGCGAGAAGATCCAAAAACTCAAGCCCGTCTCAAGCGAGGGAAATCTTATCGATAAGATTTTCTGGTTAACGGGGAGCTAGACTCGCTCGACTAAGTGAGCCGACAAACCCACCACAGCGTTGTTATCCAGCACGAGCGGGATAATACTCTCGAAAGCGCGTTATCGAGCATGAGCGGATAATATATAGTTGGGTCGCTTGCCGCACGGTGCTGAGAACCAAACCCTGCCCGACAGTAGCCAAGGGTTAACGAAGGTAAGGGACTAGGAGGAAACCGAATCGGTGACGGTGAATTCTACAGTGATATCCAGTGCGTAGAGGTTGAGTCATTGACGTAGAAGCGATAGACCGGACCTTTCGATGGGCGGCAACGCCAGCAAAGACAAATCGGCGTCGCTTCGTCTTTCAGCCGCCCTCCTCACCTTCATAGTTTTTACGCCGCCGTTTGGGATGGCCTGAGGTTGACGACGCTCCCTGCGCGCGCCGGAGGGCACGGTCCGCGAAATACTTTTCGAGGCGGAGAGAATTGGCAGCGGGCTCGGCATGGCAGCCGTCCTTGACGATCGTTACGCGGTCGTGATCGGTCCGCCTGCCGCGACTCATCTCCTCGTTGAGCTGGCCCTTCTGTCTGATCCCCCACTTGCGCGGATCGGGCTTCGGAAACTCCGCTGCTCGAGGCTCGTAGGTGAGCACCCACGCGCTGAAGTAAAAGCCCAGCGTGAGCTCTACTTTGGTGTCCATATCGGCGATCAGGGCCTTGCCTTTCAAGGCGCCATCATTTGTGAGATACCCTTCGACTTCATCGACCGCGCCCACGAACGCGCCGTCGTCGACTTGCGCCAAGTTCTCGGTGTACGCGGTCATCGAGATACGGGTGTTCTGAAGGTACTCGTCGGCTTTCCTTTGCAGGAAGCCGTCGATGCGGAAGAGCGTGTCGAACGTGACCCACGTTCTCGCCAGATCGTCGTCGACTACGCTGGGCTGGGCAATGAAGCCGCGGACGAACACGAGCGTGTTGTTCGGCTTGGGACCGGCGACCGGAATCCGAATTACGCTGCGCGGGAGCTCGTTGAGATTGTCACCCATGGTTCATCGCACCACGTTGTTTTGTGAGACACGGAAATCCACGCTCTCCGACACGTGCGTCGGCGTGAGCAATACCGTGAACGGCCCGGAAGTCTGGCCGGGACTACAGTCGAATGGGAAATGCCCGGCGGACAGGTTCACCGTGAACCGCAAGGGCACGCCTAGCGGGAGATGTTCGAAAGAATATGGCATCGAGAAGTCGTCGCCGTCTCGGTGGACGTCGCCGCCAGGTGCGTTTCCGCCCAGCGGCGTGAGCTTGTCGAACTCAAACCCCTGCGGGGGAGTGATCCGCTCGACGAGGTTCGCGGTGACGGATGCGAGTTTTGAGCCGTCCGTGAACTGGCTCGCATCGAACAAGCTCCGCGCCCAGCGGATATGACCGGACACGCCTGTGATGCGGTTACCCGCCAGGGCCACGATTTGGAAGCCGAAGCGGGCCAGCGATGAGTCCTCCCCGTTCAGCGCGAGCCGCACGAAGAGGATGAGCTCACCCGAGGTTTTGTCCGGTTCCACCCACGCTTCGTCGAGAGCGAACAGGAAAGAAGACTCGCCGTTGCTGACGCTGGCGAGGCCGACCTGGCACGTCGCCTGAATGAAGTCCGGCAACGTGACGCCGAGACGCACCTCGCAGAGGTCTCGGTAAATCTTGCTGTCGTCGTTGATCTCCCAGGCGGGGATCGCGATGCCGGACATGATGTGCAGCCGCCGGTTCGGATCGATGAGCGTCGTCTCGATGTACTGCCACGACTTGACCTGATCGCTATTAATCCTATTTAGCTGAATGGTCATGTAATCTCCTTGGGTCGGTCGTTATTGTAAGTGAGGCGCCAGCACCGGAGCAATAGCTGACAAGAATCGTCACGCGCCAGGTATGAATGAACACCGCAGCCACTTTCGGGGCCACATCCGCCGAGCGCCAGCGTCAAGGCGAGCTTGGATGAAATCCAGGTTGATAAATTTCATTTAGGGTAACCCAACAACCATTAAACCGACGACACCTTGAAATAATTCAAAGATCAAAAGGCGGATGCCCCTTCTTTCCTCACCCGATCGCTTGGCATTCGACTCGCGGGGGCAAGCCCGGGGTCCCCGGCGGGGCAGCCCCGCTGGGGTGGAAGTCACCCTTCCCAACCACGAGAACACCAATCTTGAATCAAGTACTTAAGAAGGTTCTTTCCGAACAACAAAAAAAACCGCGAGCAGTGTTCGCAACTCGCGGAATCCGGCAACTTGCGCGCAATGCTCGCGGTTTTAGACTAACCGCTGCTACAAAGTTTTCTTCTAGTTCCCGCCCGGGGCCACCGGTTTCCCCTCCGCGTCATAAACTTCCACCGTTCCGTACTTCGCGAGAATCGTGCGTGTTTTCGCAGCGTCGCCCACGGCCACGATTTGCAGGTGGTTCAAATCGATGTATTGCTGAGCGACTTTTTGAATATCCTCAGCAGTAACCGCCGCGACTTTTTGCGGGTAGGTATCCCAGTAGTCGGCCGGCAGATCGTAAATCTTTTGCGTGATGATGTTTTGCAAGAGACTTTGCGGTTGCTCGAGCGATAGCGCAAAGTTGCCAACAATCGCGCGCTTGGCATTTTCCAATTCGTCGGCGCTGACTTTGTCGTCGCGCAAACGTTTCAGCTCGTACATGAACTCCTTCATCGCACCTTCGGTGACGTCGGTCCTTACTTCTGAACTGGACATCCAGGTGCCGCGGAATTTGGAGCCACTAAAATTACTGTAGGCGCCATAGGTATAGCCTTTGTCTTCGCGGAGATTCATGAACAGACGCGCCGCTGGACCACCACCGAGAATCCGATCAGCCAGCAACAGGGAAAAGTAATCCGGATTCGTGCGCTCGATTCCCAAGGTCCCGAGTTGCAGCACTGTTTGCACCGAACCCGGCCGATCGATCAGGAAAATTCGCGAGGCAGCTTGCGACGGCGCTGACGGAATTGTCGTCGCCGGTACGTCCGCCTTTTGCCAATCGCCAAAAGCCTTTTCGATCTTCGGCAATATTTCTTTCAACGTTACATCGCCGACAATGGCGAGAATTGCATTGTTGGGCCGGTAATAGGTTGAATGAAAGTTGGCCAGATCTTTTGAGGATAACCTTTTGATCGAGCTTACCGGCGGTGTAATAAACGCTGCCGGATGTTCGCCATAAATTGCGCGACTGAACTGTTCCTGGGCGAGAAACTGAGGATTCGAACGCTGAAACTGCTGCTGAGCGAGCGTCCGCGATTTGTACTTTTCTACTTCGCCGGCCGGAAATGTAGGATTGCGCACAACGTCTGCAAAAATGTCGAGCGTCTGGTCCAGGTTCTCAATCAAACCCGACGTAGACACCGTGCTGGTCAATGTCGACAAGCCGGACCCGCTCGCAATTGTTCCGCCGAGCGCATCAATCTGTTCCGCGATATCTTTGCTCGAACGTTTGCTGGTGCCGTCGCGCAGCAATCCAGCGGTAAAGGTCGCCAGTCCATGATAGTCATTGCTATCCGCCAGGCCGCCACTTAACACCACCATCTGCATGTTAAAGGTCGGCACTTTGTGACTTTCGAGTACAACGATTCTCAAGCCATTGGACAGCGTGGCTTCCTGCGCTTTGGGCAAGTTAACCTTTAAGAGTTTTTTATTGACTGGTGCTTTGCCCTTGAGCACTGCGCCCTTTGTCGTCTGCGCTACAGGACTGGTAGTCGGACCCTGGCCCATTCCCACGCCTGCAAACGAAGCGAACAGCGCGGCCAGCAGAACTACGCCAAAAAATTTCACACGATTCTTGTTAGTTGTTTTCATTGCTAATCTCCTTACTGGCCCGATGCCGGTGCAGCGCCCTTAGCTTTTGGCTTGGGCATCGTTATTACTACAGTGCGGTTGGTTGAACGCAGGTATTTGTTTGCGACGCGCTGAACGTCTTCTTTTGTGACCGCATTGACCTTGTCCAGCCTGGTATTAATCAAACTGGGATCGTTGTAGTAGATAGCGTACTGGCTAAGATTGATGGCCCGCGAAAGCGAGCTTTGCAAGCCATTGACAAAGCCGCGCCGCGTGGTGTTTTTGGCTTTTTGCAGTTCCCAATCGGCAATCGGTTCCCGCTTGATCCGCTCAATTTCCTGGTAAATGTTGGCTTCGACATCGGCAACTTTGACGCCCGGCTTTACTGTCGCTTGAACATAGAACGCGCCTGGTCCACGTTTCTCATCGACGAAGCCGAAAACTCCGGTGACCTCTTCCTTTTCTTTCACCAGCTTTTGATAGAGACGCGAACTCTGCCCGCCTTGAAGTGCGTTTGAAAGAACTTGCAGGGCATAAAAGTCCGCGGTGTTTCCCGGGACGGCTTTGAATGCGAGATCAAGACGCGGCGAACGGGCGAGCACGTCGTCGAGGGTAGCGCGTCGCTCTGCCGTTTGCTCAGGCTCAGTCATGTCGACGGCAGGTGGATTCGGTTGCCGCGGGATGCGCTCGAAATTCTTCTTGATGCGGTTAATGGCGTCTTTGGTATTAAAGTCTCCGACCAGCGTGAGGACGGCGTTGTTGGGCGCGTAGTAGGTTTTGAAGAATTGGGCCACGTCGTCGACGGTGGCTGCGTTCAGATCTTCCATCGAGCCAATCACAGTATGCTTGTAGGCAAAATTATCGTATAGCAAACCCTGCTGCACTTCGTCACTCTGCCCGTAGGGTTGGTTGTCAACGCCCAGGCGCCGTTCTTCCTGGACCGCGTTTCGCTGGTTGTCCAGATTTTCTTTAGTGATTGCCAGACTGCGCATGCGGTCAGCTTCCAAAAATAGTCCCAGGTCAAGCTGGTTTGCCGGCAGCGCCTCGAAATAAACAGTTCGATCTTCGCTGGTGGTGCCGTTCATGTTTCCACCATTGTTAAAAACGAGAACGAAATGCTCGCCGGTGCCGACGTTTTCCGAACCTTTGAACATCATGTGTTCAAACAAATGCGCAAAGCCGGTACGACCCTGTCGCTCATTGCGCGAACCCACGTTGTAATTGACGGCTATGGCAATTACCGGGGCACTGTGATCTTCAACAGTGATTACGCGCAGGCCGTTTTTTAGCGTCGTTTCTTTGTAATCAACTCTTATATTTCTTGTTTGCGCCGGCGCTTGTTGCGCCGCAAAAGCGCAAACAAACAAAAGCAACCATACCTTCAGGGCATGTTTCATAAAACCACTCCTTCATCGTGTTCATTTTTCGGTTTCAGTTGGCGTCCCGTCAGTCGCTCGCTGCGGATCCCGAACATCATTGTCCCACGACTGCCATCTCTTGTCCGGATACGTGCCGGGGGGATTTACAGGGCGACGCGGGCTCGAAATCAAGGAACCCGCCATAACGGAATGCCTCGACTTTAGGCAGCAGAATAAAGGCTGTCAAGTTGCCCGGGACGCCGGTACTCATGCAGTTTAGAGTACAAGCTTTAGCTTGCGTTTTCGGTTGAGAGCCCAAACCAGCAGCCTAAAGGCTGGACTCTGAACTGCTAGCCGCAAACGCATGAGCGGCCAGCCAACCGCGCGCAACTTCCTACCATCCAAAATCCCGACGCAGATAGCTTTGATTGGTTCCGGACCCGGCGGGCTGCAGGACCCACACGGAAGCCCAAAAACAAGAGCCAGAGTGCTGTGCTGCCAGAAGACCGTGGTTGTATAATTCGAAAACCATCCGAACCAACACTGAGACTATAATGAAGATATTCAGGCCCATCTTTCTCCAACTCTTTTTAATCATCTCGGCGGTTCTTGTTTTTGCTGCGGCAGCAGCTGCACAGCAACCCGCAGCGCAGCAAGCAGTCAACCGTTTTGATATCACGAACTATCGCGTTGAAGCGCAGTTGATTCCCGACCAACACATGTTACGGGCGGGAGCCGACATCACCCTGACCCCGCTGGATGCGACGCGCTCTCTTGTTTTCGAACTGAACGGTTCGCTGAAGGTTGAAAGCATCGACCGTAACGGACAGGCACTGACCTACGTCCAGGATTCAGTCGGCGTCGGTTCACTTGGACCAAGCGTGCGCGTGGATTTGGGCCAGGTAGTCCCGGCCAATCAGCCGGTGACATTACGCTTTCGCTGGAGCGGCGCGCTGGTCTCGCCAGAGGGCGGACCGCTGGCCACTAAGCGGTTGGCTTATGTCGGACCGGAAGGTTCTTACTTGCTTTACGCGTCTCGTTGGTTTCCCTTCCACGACTATGCTGCGGACCGCGCCACTTCCGATATCACTTTGATCGTACCCACTGGTTTACAGGTCGCCGGCACCAGCGACGATGCAGTGACGGCTCAACCGTCGCCGAAAGAAGGTGCAACTAGGTATCGCTTTGTTCATCGCCAGCCGGTGCTGATTGGAAACTTCGCGGCCGGGCAGTACATCAATCGCAATCTTCGTTTCGGCAACTACGAGATTCAATTTTACGCCAAGCCTGGCAGCGAAGGCCGAATCAATAGTTACGCCGAGCTGATGGGCCAGGTGCTGGAATTTTATTCGAAGCAATACGGCGCGCCGCTTTTCGGCAATCGCCTGGTAGTCGCGCAGATTGACGACGAAAGTCTGGACACTTACTCGGGACCGGGAATTATGTTTCTGGCTTCGAGGCTGTTCGATTCGGCGCGCTCTTTGCCGGAAGAAAAGCTGGAACGCGAAGTTGCTTACCAATGGTGGGGGCAAACCGTCGGCTTAAAGTCGTTTGACGACGCCTGGATTTCGCAGGGGCTGGCTGAGTGGAGTTCGTTTGCGTTTCGTGAATCAACCTTGAGTGGCGGCGCGCTCGAAGGCGCCCAACGCGAGCAGCAGGAACGCGCGCTGACTTTTGAACAGACGGCTTCGATTGCACGCGCGCCCAGCGCCCTTGACGACCAATCCGCTGCTTATCAGTCGATAGTCTTTCACAAAGGCGCAATGGTTTTTCGTATGCTGCGCGAAGTCCTGGGCAAGGAAAAATTCGATCTGCTTTTGCACAACTTTCTCGAACAGTATCGCGGCAAGAATGCCTCGATCGACGACTTTGAGCATTTAACCACGCAGCTTGCCTCGCAAAACATGCGTTACTTTTTCGCCCAATGGGTCGAGGGCACCGGCGTTCCCGAGTTCACTGTCGATTACCAAATCATTCGCACGCGCGCGGGCAAATTCCGCACACGCGGCACGGTCAAGCAAACGCTGGAAAGCCTGCGCATGCCGGTCCAGTTGATGCTGCGTTCCGAAGGCGACAGTCAAACAGTACTCACCATGATTGAAGGCCGCAGCGAGGATTTTGATTTCGAGTCGAACGGCCAGCCGATCGAAGTAGTTGTCGATCCGAACTACAAAATTCTGCGCATGTCCGACGATTTGCGCATATCGATTATCGCGCGCCGCGGCATCGAGCTGATGAAGGAAGGCCAATACGCGGAAGCGCAACAACAGTTTGAGGCGGCGCTGAAATTGGACCGCTCGAATTCCTGGGTCTACTACAATCTGGGACTGCTTTATCTGGAACAACGCAACTGGCAGCTTGCGCTCGACAATTTTGAGGCTTCTCTTAACGGCACCATCCAGCCTTCGTGGATCGAGGTCTGGGCGCACATCAAAAAGGGCAATGCCTACGACGCTAAAGGCGAACGCAATCGCGCCGTCGCGGAATACAACAAGGCCGTGCAGTCCGGAATTAATTACGACAACGCTATGGCAATAGCCAAGAAGTTTTTGGCGACGCCGTTTGATCCGAAGGCTATGCAGTCAGCGGGATTGATGTCGCCGGGAAATTAGGTGTAAAGCAAACTGTTAGTTTGCGGTGGTTGGTATGCGCGGGCAAAACCCTGCCGACGTCATTTGCTGCGCACAACCGCAAACTAACAGTTTGCTTTACGAAGGAGCACAACCGATGAGCACTCCCCAAAAGAAAGTGAATCCGATACCCGCGGATTACCCAGGCATAACTCCATACTTGTCAGTCAAGGGCGCGGCTGAGGCGATCGAGTTTTACAAAAAAGCTTTCGGCGCCACGGAGTTGATGCGCTTGCCTGGTCCGGATGGAACGCTGGGCCATGCTGAAATCAAGATCGGCGATGCGCTGGTTATGCTGGCGGATGAATATCCCGACTATGGCAATCTCAGCCCCAAGACTCTCGGCGGGTCACCGGTGCGCCTGCACATGTACGTTGAGGATGTCGATGCCTTCTTTGAAAAAGCGGTAGCCGCCGGCGCAAAGGTTTTGATTCCGGTTGCGGATCAATTTTATGGCGATCGTTCTGGAAGACTCGAGGATCCGTTTGGACATGTCTGGCTGGTCTCGACGCATGTCGAAGATGTCGCGCCGGACGAGATGCAGCGGCGCATGGAAGCGTTTTCTAAAGAGCAGTAAATCGTGAATTGTGATTGTCAAGAGAGTTAGGCCGCGGATGAACGCGGATAAAAAAGGATCTGAAAAAATATAACAATACAGATCTAACAAGAAACAAAACCCTGGCGAGAGAACTGGCGATATGGCCGCGCGCCCTTGTTGATTTGTCAGATCCGTTTTGTCCGGGTTCATCCGCGGCTGATTTTCTTATCTATTCACGATTCACGATTTACGATTCACGGCACTTTGGGCACATAAGTCAGCCAGAAATAAATCGCCTGGGCCACCCCGATAAAGAAACCAATAGCGGCTCCAAACAACTCAATCGTTTTCAAGTGATGTTGCGCCACCGATAACACCAACACTTCCAGCTTCTCGATCGGATAGTCCGACACCTTCTTCCGCACCAGCCCGCCTACATCAAACTCAGCAATAGCATTCGGCAAACGTTCACGCGCGGCGGTTGTGATTCGTTCCACCAACGCTGTACTGGCACGGTTCATTGAATGCTCAGAAACGTGATCGCCCAGCCTGCCAATCGGAGAGATCAGCAGCCGCTCGATCTGCGAACTGAGAATTAGATTAATGGTTTGCGCCGTATCGTCGCGCGCCAACAACCCCAGCAGACTCCTGGTTAGAAATTCTTTAGCGCGGCCGATTGCGTCGGGGTCTACTTGCGCTAAGGCATCGCCAAGTGTTTGCGTCCGCAGCCGGCTGAAAGCGTCATTAAAATAATTGGAAACGGATTCCGACAACTCTTCGCTCTTTGCCATCTCCACGATGCGTTTCGTTATCTGATCTTTTATCGAGTCAAACTTTTCGGACTCGATCTGCCCCAGCAAAACATTCAACGGCCGCGCCAGCACACTGTCGATCGTCGCATTCAAAAACGCTTCAGCTTCCTGCTCAAAGGCCGGACCGCGCAGGTATTCTTCGATCCTTGTCGGCAGAGTCTTATTTACCAGCTCGTCAACTTCGCGGTGAATGCGCTCGCGCGAAATAAAGATTTTCTTTATCAGCGAAAGCTGCTCGTAGTAATCATCGACTTCGCGTTTGATGAGCGCGCCGATTTGTTTACGAGTATTCTGGCTGGTGGCGATGTCGGCGAGATGATGGACGATGGGCGGGACCTGGCTATCGATACGCTCTTTCAGAAAAGCGACAGTTTCCGGAGTAAAGGTTTCCGCAAGCGTCTCGGTGCTACGCGCCAGATCGTCGATACGTCCGGAAACAAACTCACCAATCTTGCGTTCAAACCCTTCTTCATTAACCAGCCGCGTGAAGCGTGCCTGGGCAAAGCCGGCGATCTCGTAAAAAACATCTTCGCCGAACGTAGTGTCAATTCGCCGCGCCAACAATTCGTCAACACGCGCGTCGACAAAACGCCCGATGGCGATGGCTGTCTCGTCGCCTTTCAACATTGCCGCGATGTAATCGGCCAGCCGGTATTGCAACGCCGAGATGGTGTCGAGAATGGGCGCGCGCACCTGCGACGGCAGGGCGTCGATGAACGACGGGTAAACTGTCGAGAGCAACTCGCCGGTATAGACGCCGACAAAATCCTCGACCTTGCGTTCGAAGAAACTCGTTTCAAACAACGCATCAAAAACTGTTTCCTGCGAAACCAGTTCGTTGCCCACCGCATTGCCGATCGACTGCGCCAGTTTTTCTCGATGACGGGGAATCATTCCCTGTGGCCAGATGGTGATACCGAAAAGTTTTACCGGATGGTAAGGATGAAACAGCATCCAGATGGCCAGCCAGGCCGCGCCGTAACCGTGAATCGTGGCAATGACCACGATGGCGATCGAGATTAGAAGTTTGAAGGTAAATGGATCCAAAGCGGGTAAATCGTAAATGGTAAATAGTGAATAGTAAAACGAAGCGTGAATCGTGAATCGTAAAAGACCTATCCGCAGATTTCACAGATTACGCAGATTTTTAGGACACACAAGCAGGAGACTGCCGAGCAGAAAGCGAGGAGTAGTTGGTACTTCGAGCGCAAATGTTTGCTGTAAGCTTTTTCTAATCGGTGTAATCTGCGTAATCTGCGGATTAACTCTTTGGCAGTATTTCCACAGGATGGCCCGCATTGACCCAGGCAGTTGTGCCGCCGGTGACGTTCATTAGATTCGTAAAGCCATTTTCCTGGAGGATGCTGGTGGCGGCGCTCGAGCGAAATCCGCCGGCACAAATCACGGCCGTTGGTTTGGCTGGATCGAGCTGCAAATTTCTAATGGTTTGCGAGAGGGTTGCAAGTGGCGCATGAAATGCGCGCGGCACGTGGCCACTGGCGTACTCTGGCGACCGCCGCACGTCGAGTATTTGCAACCAGGTTTGTTCTAAAATTAGCGTGCTTAATTCGGCGACTGAAATTTGCGGAACTGTAACGAGTTCAAATCCGGAACGCTGCCACTCGTCCACGCCACCGGCGAGATAGCCTTTCACATTTTCGCTGCCGACCCGCGCCAGGCGCATTTGCGCTTCCGGAACCTGCGATTCCGAATCCGCCACGATGACGATTGGCGTAGTTAACGGAATCAGCGTGCCGGCCCACATCGCAAACTGGCCACCCAAACCGACGTTCAATGAGCCCGGCACATGACCCGCGCCAAATTCTGCGGCCGTACGCACGTCGAGAATGAGGTAACGCAAACTGCCTGTTTGCGATTCGCCGTAAAGCAAACTGTTAGTTTGCGATGTTAGGTCGCGAACCTGTTTCGGTGTCAACGGCTCCGCCTTGGGTAATTGACTCAACACTTCCGCGCCGGTGCGGTTCATTTCCGCGTCTTTGGGAAAGTAGGCAGGAGCTTCGGCGAGATCAACAGTCATCATGCGCACGAATTCATCTTTCGCCATCGGCTTGAGCGCGTAGTTGAACTTGCGCTGCTCGCCTATGGTTGACGATCGTTCGTTTGACATGTTCTTACCGCACATCGAACCGGCGCCGTGTGCCGGATAAACTTCCACCTCGTCGGCCAGTCGCAAGAGTTTTTCGTGCAGCGTGTCATACATCAGGCCGGCCATCATTTGTGGCGTGTAGCCTTTGCCGCCGGCGAGGTCGGGACGGCCAACGTCGCCAATGAATAACGTATCTCCAGTCAAGATTTTCTGCGGCTTATCAGAAACCGCGGTGTCGGTCACGAGAATGCAAATACTCTCCGGCGTGTGTCCGGGTGTTTCCATGATTCGCAACACGACTTTGCCGAGCTTTAACTCCTCACCGTCTTTGACTGCGCGATGTTTGAATGTGGCTTGGGCTGTTCTGCTGAAGACAATCTCAGCGCCAGTGCGAGCCGCAAGCTCGCGATGGCCGCTAACAAAATCAGCGTGCAGATGAGTCTCGATAATGTATTTGATTTCGAGTTTCTGCGCGGTGGCTTCCTTGATGTACTCGTCTACATCGCGTTGCGGATCAACCACCGCCGCTTCGCCTTCTGAACCGATCAGGTACGAAGCGTGCGCCAGACAGCCTAGATAGAATTGCTTAAAGTACATAGCTTCCCGGAGTTGCCTCTGAAGATTCGGTATCTCACAGGTAAGGAAGGTGGGCTTGCCCCCGCTCTTGCATTAGTTGAACAATGGACGTTCCCTTCAATTCTAAGAGCGGGGGCAAGCCCGCCTTCCCGACTGCAATTTTCTCAAGTAGTTAGCGTCAAGTTGCAGTAGATCTTAATCCACACCAACTGAGTCCGATTCTTGCTCAGGCAATTTATAAGATTCGCGCGCCGGCTTCAGCGGGCGCAGCATCCAGTAAGGCCGGCGCGTTCCGTCAGGTGAAAACTGATCAGCCGGCCGCGTCAGGGCCAGCCATTTGCGATAAACCTCGCGCGACTTTGCAGTGTCAACAAACACATCGCCGGTGTTGTCGCCTTCCTTTGCACGCGTGACGCGCACGGCTTGGTGCCAACAGTGCATTCCGGAAATTGGATCGGGGTGAACAGGAAAAGTCATGTTCTGATGCACGCCCACGTCGCTCCACCAAATGCGCAACGTGTCCGGATCGGTTGACTCGTAAGGCCCCGCGCCCTTTTCGCGCTTGAGTCCCCACTCGGTTCCTTCATGGTCCAACTTTACCGTTGCCATCAATTGCCGCTGTCCCTGTTCGGCTTGTTCGGCTGTTTTCCAACGGCCCATGTGATGTGAACAGGCGACGATGCCCGGCCGAATGCCTTCCGTAACCCAGGCGCGCACCACGTAATAACCAATTTCAGTTTCCACGCGCAGCAAGTCGCCGGTTCGCACGCCAAGTTTCGCCGCATGATTGGTATGAATCCAAAGCGGATTGGTGTGGGCGATCTCGTCAAGCCACTTGGCATTGGCACTGCGCGTATGAATCTGCACTGGCAAACGAAAAGTTGAAATCAAAATTGTCTGATCCGGTTCGAGATTGTCCGGGTGCACGTGACTCTTCATATAGGTGGGCAACGCAAACTCCGGCCAGCCCCAATCAGCTAGAGTGCGCGAATAGAATTCCAGCTTACCGCTCGGAGTCGGAAATCCACGTTTGATTTCGTTGTCTACCTTTACGCCCACGAGTCGCCGGCCTTCAGCGTCGCCATCAGGACTGGGAATGGGAACCACGTTTGGCGAGGCGGGTTTGGCCGCGCGTGTGAACACACGGCCGCGCGCATCCTCGCGTATGTCTTCGAGTTCGGTTTCGGGAACAGGCTCTTCATATATCTTCCCGACTTTTTGTTTGACTTCATAAGCGCCGTAGCGCCGCATGAATTCCAGCGGCGTCAGACCTTCAGCCGCAGCTTTCGCCGGCAAACCCGGAACCGAGTTGTCGAACATCCACTCGTAGTATTCATCGACACTCAGACGCGTACCGGGATTCTTTTTTGACTCGACGTACTGGCGAATGCCGAGGCTGCCGTCCGGATCTATTCGCCAGGTGAGTTCCATCCAGAACTCGTTTTCTTCCCAAACCTCGCCGGGATTTACCTCCCGAGTATCGTTAATACTTTCGCCGTCGCGCTGCTTGTCCGCTTTCTTCACGGGCTGGCGAAAGCCGAGCCATTGCGCATCATGAGTTTCATAAGAATGAATGTCGTGGCGTTCCGAGCCATGGCCCATCGGCAAAACATAGTCGGCGAAATAGGACGTCTCGTTCCACGTTGGCGTCAGCGCCACATAACAGCCAACCAGCTCGGGATCGGTCAACATTTCGATCCAGGAGAAACCGTCGGGATTGGTCCATACCGGGTTATAGACTCGCGTGAAATAAACGTCGAGCTTGGCGCGCCCGTCTTTCAAAAAGTGCGGCAGCAGAAACGACATCTCGTGCATCGAGAGCGGGTACTCGCGCGGCCATTGCGTTTCGTTCCACATCTGCGGATGAGGCGGTGTGTAGATTGGCTTGGGAACAAACTTGTTCCAGGCGTTAGGAAACACGCCGCCCTCCGTCGCGACCGCGCCCAGCAACGCATTCAACATGAAAACCGCGCGCGCGACGGCCCAGCCGCCGCTGACCCCGGACGTAACGCTGCGCCAGTTGTGACTGGAAAAGCGTGTGCCTGCTGTCGCGACTAACTTCGCAATCTCTTCAATTGTTTTCGCATCGACTCCCGATTCCTGTTCGGCGAATTCAAAAGTGTATTCGGAGTAGAGTTGTTTTAGCTCAGCTTCAAATATTTCGAAGGTAAGCGGGGGCAAGCCCGTCCCGACCTGCAAACTATCGTGGGTGCCCTGGTGTCCTGTAACTTCCTCTGCAACCGAGGACTCGCGTTCTGACCTCTGATCCCTGACCTCTGACCTCTGTTCCAGGAATTCCTGCCAGTTCCACCAGCGTCTCACAAACTCGCGATTGTAAAGATTGTTCTTGATCAAATAATTCGCGATCGCGAGCAGCATTGCGCCTTCTGAACCGGGATACGGCGCGACCCAGTAGTCGGCGTGCGTGGCGGTGTGCGACAGGCGCGTGTCGAACACGATCAGCTTCGCGCCGTTGGCCTTGCCGTCAATGACGCGTTGCGCGTGTGGATTGAAGTAATGACCCGATTCGAGATGCGCGCTGATCAGCAGGATGACTTTTGCGTTGGCGTGATCGGGGCTGGGCCGATCGAGTCCCATCCAGAGTTGATAACCCTCACGACTGCCGGACGAACAAATGTTGGTGTGCGAGTTGTGACCGTCGACTCCCCACGCGGCGAGAATGCGCTCGGTGAAACCATCTTCGCCGGGCCGGCCAACGTGATACATGATCTCGTTGCGGCGATTTTCAACAATGGCTTTGCGAATCCGAGACGCGATGTCGTCAAGCGCCGCATCCCAGGTTGTCTGTTCCCATTTTCCCGCGCCGCGTTTGCCGGTTCGTTTTAGTGGATAAAGAATGCGATCGGGATCGTGAATCTGGTTGAGCGTTGCCGGACCTTTCGCGCAGTTGCGTCCGCGCGAACCCGGATGTTCGGGATTGCCTTCGAACTTCTGCACCTCGCCGGTGACTTTGTCGATGTAGGCGAGCAGACCGCAGGCAGACTCGCAATTAAAACAAGTCGTTGGCACCAGCGAGTAATGTCTTTCCTTGCGTCGCGGCCACGCCTGCGAATCAAGCTCGGTCCAATCGTCCCAGCGCTCCTTCGGCGGATACGCCGCGAGATGGCTGCGGCTCGGGCCGGGGTAGAACGTCTCGCCACGCGCTTCCGTCTCTTCGCGCGATGCACTGAGGTGATGGTTTGATTCGTCGAAGTTCAAGGTTCATCCCGCCTTCCCGCGAATCTGATTTACAACGTCGCTCCGGCTAGGTTTCTTTGCGGCTGGTCGCCGAAGATGTTTCTCGTACCGCGGTCCATTATCGCCTCGAACTTCTCATTGATTTGCACATCTGCCTTGGTCGCGTACTGTGGAAAGGACTCGATCAAGAAATCATGCCAAGAGCCAGACCTATAGCCAGGGTCGCGGACCGCCCGCGCGTTTAGACATTGCTGTAACGTAAAGTCGCCAGCTACCAAGTGAGGTTTCATTTGTTCGAGCGTATCGATATCGATAACAGCTAGAGGCGCAATCTGCACAGCGTGTGAAATGCGCCGTTGCTTCAACAAGCGGACAAATCGATCACTCAGCATTTCCTCAATTGCAGAAAATCGAAGGAGCGATTCCTGCACGATCAATACTGGCGTTATCTTCTCGATTCTTGAATGTGAGGATTCTGATACGCGATCTAACTCACAAATCCGATAGCGGTCGGAAGGTTTTCTGGCGAAGAGCCGTTCTATATGATTAACCAACTGTACAACGCCTCGCCCTGTTCCAAACTTCTTGTCCAGTTCATTGTTAAAACCCCTGACTCTTCCGCCGTATTTGGCCTCGATTGTCATGAAACTGGCCTTGCATTCGGTCACGATAAGTTGGTCTCCGCAATGAATGATTCCATCAAACGCTCTTTCGCCGTTCGTATACTTGGGATCGTCGATAAACATGCCAATCGGTGGCGACACCTGTTGCAGGATTCGACTAACGTAAGTCTCGAATAAGTATCCGAATGCTGTAAGAGCGTTGTCGCGTTTCTTGCCTTTCAGGCTGTTTACGATGGTCCAATAAATCCCTGAACTCAGCTTCTCAACCATAAAGCAGGGATCAACGCATACCATCACTTCGTCTTCCAGTTGAAGTAAGGGCCATGTCCGGAACCAAACATAGTCAAACTGTGGTAGCAGCTTCTTTTGAGGTTCGTTGAAGCGCGCTTTCGCTTCCGCGAGGGTCATGCAATCAAGAGCCAAGTAACGATCAAAGTCATCGGCAACAATTCGAGTGCCTTTGATAAGTTCCGACCGACGAAACAGCAGTAGGTTTGCGTTCTCGACAATCTCTTTCTGAGTTCGACTGAAGAGGACCGAAGTCATGGTGAGAACGAACTCCGTGTATTCGTCTATCTTGAGTCCGGTTGCCTCGCGAAAGGCTTCAGCGAGGTCGAAGCCTCGCTTCTGATCAATCGTGGCAATCTTGGCTTTCATGTCATCGGAGAAGAGTATCTCAGAGAAAAGACTCTCGGCACGGACAACTGCTCGGGCAGCTTGCGGTGGGTTATTTAGCTCAATATTCGGAGCGAGTTGGAGGCCGATGTGCATCCGCCGCTTCTTATCGCTGCCTTCGCCCGTTGCCTGTTCTTCTTTCGGAGAAACAAGATGATCATTCATCATCAAGCAACACTGGCCAAGCTCATAGCCCCCACGAGACTTGCCTTCTGTAGTCATCGGTGCATCTTCGCGGCACAGGAGGACGCACATTCGCAAGAGATTCAGAATCTGCTGCCGGAAAAAGATAGGGCGTTCGTCTGCTCCGAAGTGACCGAACCTCGGCTTAAGATTCCCTTCCAACAACTCAGGGCCAATGTAATTTGAGATTAAGAGTTCTTGTAACTGCCGCTGGTTGTCTTTGCCCTCACGGAGCATTCCTTGGCGACCTAGGAGAAGACTGATCCTCGCTAAGGTAAAGATTATGTTCGACAACTTGAACTGACGCAGTTTTTGCTTCAGCGTTATCAAACGTGATCTTTCATCAAAGAGGTCGCAATATCGCAAATACACATAACCAGTCATCTCAATAACGCTCTAATCTTGTCGTCTTCGTCGTGATCGCAGTTTCTGCATTACCAACTCACCGTCTATCGGTTCGACTTTGCCTTCGTCGACCTCGCGTATTCGTCGCTCAACCTCTACTGCCCAGGCAGCATCGATTTCCTTTTTTGGTTCGGACCGTCCAAAATCGCGAGCAGATGATCAGCGAGCATCGCGCGCATGCCCGGTGGCAAAGCGAGTGCTGCTTTTAGTATTTCTTCGATTGTACTCATGGCTACCTGGGTGGTTGGATCGTCAGCGTCGAGTAGCTCCGCATAGATATCATCTTCGGAGTTGTCCCAAATGAGACTGAGTGATGGTTCGCTGGCCTTCAGCCAGAAATCGTCGCGGACAGCGCGAGTCTCACAGGAGCGGATGTTAGGCTGCGACTTGTTCATAGGAGAAGCGCGGAATGTCTGCACGCTGACTGGCGTGCTCGATCGTGATGCCGCAGATATTGCCCCGCTGATCGAGATCCAAAACAGTGTCCTCATCGAGATCCTTCGATTCAGCTACTTCGGCCGCCTTAAACTCAATGTAGAGAGTGTCAGTGTCCTGAAAATATTTGATGTTCATGGTGTAAATGATCGGTCAAAGAAAGCGTTGTGAACAGTCTGTCCGTCGGGAAGAAGGATTACGCGCAAATACTTGCCGCCCATCTCAGCGATTGGTGCCCAACGGCGAATGCGATCATCCTTCTGGATCTTCTCTTTTACGGGATGATCGATGACGCGCTGAATCCACTCTTCTTGAATAATAGCGCGGTCGTGCCGCACACGCATTGCTTTAAAGTACTGAGTGGTCTTCACTGCGGTGTCCTAGGTGAACCGTCGGCGCGCGATCTTCGGCGATCAAAATCGTGCTGTCGGTATGCTTACGCCCTTCCAGACTTCGACGGATCTCTTCGGCTTTGAGCAAGCATTCCTTCATCAGTTCATTTCGAGCGTGGTCGGCCAAGGTGTCTCGCGCCGTTTTGTCTGAATTGTTGAGTTTTTGGGCCATTGGCTTAGACCTCCGTTTACCTTGCCAATTATTACACTTCACTTCCTATTGGGTCACGCCAGCGGCACTGATTGCCCGGCCTGCACGTAAGCGTTTTCGAAAAGCATCATGCCAATCAGCGCGAGCGGTGCGCAGGCGATGGCGAGCGAAATATCAATGGCGCCGAAAAGCGCGAGTGCGGGTAGCAAGCCTCCCGCCAGCGATAAAATAATTCCCATCCAAAAATCACTTTTGTAACGGCCGCGCACCATTTCCCAAATTGCCAGACGCGCGTGCGCAGTTGGATGCGTCAACGACACCTCGCCCCAGATCATCAGTAGGTGAAGCAAACTAGAACCTACTAGTATGCATAACAGATAATAAATCTCGCGGCGGACTGTATCGATGACGCCGCTCAAGGTCATGTCATCTGACACCATCGTTCCTTTGAGTCCGACGAAGACCAAAAGCAGAACGGCCGAACCCAGCAGTAACGCCTGCACCAGGAGATGCGGCGGCAGCAGCGGGTTTTGCCACATGTCGCGCGCCTTCGCTTGCGCGAATAGATACGCAGTGTAAACGGCGGTCATGATCGACAACGGAATGCCCGCGACCATCAGCCAGGTTTGAAAAGTTCGCGATCCAAACCAACTCGCAAAGAAGTGCAAAGCCAACACTAACGTATAGCCGGCGATAATGAATGCGCCCTTGACCAGCCAACTGCGCCACTGCGGCCGAGTAAAGATCAGGTAGAAGCGTTCCGGATGTTCCAGGTCCCAAATCAACAACCCTCCGGTGATCGCGAGAAATATTCCGGAAACAACTGGCGTCGCCCACAACCAGATCGAATTATTCGCACTCAGATAACCAAACAACACGAGCAAAGCGGCGACGAGATAAACGCCGCTCGCGATTCCTTTAGTCCAGGTGTAGAGACTGACTTTCCAGTCCCAGGGGATCGCATGGGCCACGTCGTAAGAGAGCAACGCCGCCGCCGAGCTGTTGTTGTAGTTTGGATTTCCGGAAACTACCTGCGACGAATTTTCCTGCTGCTCGCTCCACATGAAAAGTCCGCCGTCGGGCCGGCGTGCTGCCAGCGGATCCAGCGTCGCCTGGTGCGCTCCTTTGTAAAAAAGTTTTGGCAGTGTCTCTTTTTCCGGACGGCGCACTGCGACCGGCTCGCGGTTAATGATTTGTGAAACGTAAGACTCGGTATCGTTCATATCACCGATCAAAATTGCTTGCGTTGGACAAACTACGACGCACGCAGGTTCCAAACCGACATCGATGCGGTGCGCGCAGAAGTTACATTTCTCCGCGGAATGATCTTCCGGATTTATGAAGATTGCGTCGTAAGGACAGGCGGCCATGCAGGCCTTGCAACCGATGCAGATCGATTTGTCGAAATCGACTATGCCGTCGCCGCGCTGGAACATCGCCGTTGTGGGACAGGCGGTAACGCAGGGCGCATGCGCGCATTGATTGCAGCGCGTGACCTGATGCGCGCGCCGCACGGTGGGAAACACACCCACGTCAACGTGCTTGACGTAAGTACGCGTGACCGATAGCGGCACCAGGTTTTCAGATTTGCAGGCGGTAGTGCACGCGTGACAGCCGATGCAACGCGTATGGTCGATGACCTTGGCCCACTTCACCGCTTGGTTTTGTGACTCTTCGTGCATCTCTCGAATTCGGATTTCGTTGATGAGGGCGAACTATATCATGGGGCCAAGAAGATTGACCGCGGATTTACGCGGATAAACGCTGATTCAAACAATACTAAAGTTAGCACCGAACAGGAATTCACAAACGACATTGAAATTGGCGCTCGGCGTGTTTGTTAATCGTATTTTTCAGACCCGCCGCTATTCGCCGCCTAATTTCCTAATTCAATCAACCCCGGCGGTGTCAGCGACCGAGGCGACATTGACAAAAGGTCGCAGCCGTAAGAAATTAGCTGTGGTTAATGGGGTTCAAAGGTTTTTGGAGGTTTGGTAATGCGTCTTCTTATTTCTTTCTTTGTTTTAAGTCTTTTGGGTGCGGTAGCTCAAAGCGGCTGCAATTCTGCTGAACAGAAAAACCGCAGCGGCCCAATCGCAACTGCGTCACCTGCCGCTCCGGCTGCTGATGGCGCGCGCCGGATCAGCGTTAGTGAACTTCAGGACCTGCTTGCCAAAAATCAAGCGGTCGTTATTGACGTGCGTAACGAAGCCTCGTACAACGCCGGTCACATTCACGGCGCGAAGTTGATTCCGGAAGCAGACCTTCCGAATCATCTAAGCGAGCTGCCAAAGGACAAGCTCATCGTCACCTATTGTTCTTGACCAAGCGAACATACGTCCGCCCGTGCGGTGGTCGACCTCAAAGGAAAAGGGATTGATAACGCGGCTGCGCTACTAGGTGGTTTTGCAGCCTGGCAAAATGCAGGATTGCCGGTTGATAAGAAAGAGTAAAAGACAGTAGGCAGGAGCAGTAGGCAGAAAAAACAAGGGTGACGCAAGATTGGCTTCAGCTTAGATTGAAAGCGAAAAGAAAATTCACCATTCATCATTTGCCATTTGTCATTTGGCGCAGAGCAGCAGTTCAGAGTCCAACCTTTAGGTTGCCGGCGGAAGAGCAAGCTAAAGCTTGGACTCTGAACCGCTTGAGCGTTGCGCAAAGTTCTAAGGTCCAAGTTCAAAATTCGCAGCAGAACTTGTCAAGCTACCTCCTCGTATTAGAAACCAATGCACTGTTCTAATTGTGGTTCCTATATTCCTCCGGGCGTGCGCTTCTGTTCAAACTGTGGCTCACCCGCCGGCGATCCGGAAGTGACGCGCATTGCTCGCGTGCAAAGTGGTCTACCCGTCCAGCAGGATCTAAATGAAGATCTCGAGCAGGTCATCTTTACCGTTCGTCCGACGATGATCTTTATCAAATTCGGTTACGCGCTGGCAGTGCTCGCGGCGTTTGCCCTGGTGGTGTTATTGGGATGGGTCGATGTGCCGGCGCTGATTTCCGTTCCTGTCGGTCTGGCGCTGCTGCTGGTGCCGGCGTATTACCACCTCCGGCGTAACATGGTTCGCTACACCTTGACGGATTCCAAACTCGAAATTGACACCGGCCTAATCGCGCGCACCACGCGTAACATCCCGCTCAGCAAAATTCAGGATGTCACGGTCGCTGCCAGCATTCCCCAGCGTATGCTTGGGTTTGGAGATCTAATCGTAGACAACGCCAGCGAGGTCGGCGGCACGATAGTCCTGCATAACATCAGCAATCCACGCCATTTTGCCGACCTGCTTTTGCGCCAGCTCCGGCGCTGGCATTAGACTCTTGCTCGTCCTTTTCATTTCCAACCCGTACAAAGCGCGGAACATCCAAAGGACATTGGGTTCTAAGCAACACGGTCCAGCGGATTGTTGAGGTTTATCGTGGGACACTCGTTTTTCAAACTATGCTCGGCGGTTTTACTTGCTGCGGCTTGCCTGGTGTCGTCTTTCGCTGCGCCTGAAAACTCAAACGCCGCGACCGCCAAGAGTTTGCCCGACAATCTCGCGGACTTTCGTGCTCGCGGATTGGCTTCGTCGACCCCAAACGAACCTAAACAAACTGAAGACTCGATAATTTCACGCACCACGAGGACGTACATTTCGCGCACGGGTAATACCTTTGTAGTGGTTCTGACGCAGACCAAAATGGATTCCGCGGCGTACTCACTTCTGACTGCCGCGGTGCCGGCCGGCCAGCAAATGAAGCTGGGAGCCATTGGAACTGCAAGCGCTGCTGATCCGCATATGGTTGTTTTCTTTAAGGGAAACAACTTCGTCAAAATCTCGCCGGCTGATTCAGCTGCGCCAAATAACTCGTCGGAAGTTGAACTCTACGGCTTGGCCGTCGCCCTGGCCGAACAATTCGATCGCGGCGAGAACGACATACCAGTCCTCATCAAACACCTGCCAAACTGGGAAACAGTTCAAGCGCACGCTTCCTACTTTGTCAGCTTGCAGGCTTTGAAAGAGTTGTTGCCGCAACAACGCGTGCTGGACGCGGTTTCATTCGAAGGTAGCGCCGAGGCCGCGCTAGCGAATTATGACGCAGGCAAACTCCTCATCATTGAATTCAATACTGCCAAGATAGCAGCCGACAACGACTGGAACATAAAAACTAAAATCGCAGAATTGCGCGGCGCCGGCGCGAATGCTAACGCGCTCCCTTCTGCTTATCGTCGTGTCGGAAACTATTCGGTGTTTGTATTTGACGCGCCCAGCGAACCCGTCGCAAACGAACTAATCGATCAGGTGAAATACCAGCAGGTCGTCCAATGGCTTGGGAATGACCCTTACGTTTACGAACGCGCAACCCGAGAATTTACTGAGACGACGCTCGGTGTTTTTGTCTCGGTAGTTAAAGCGTCAGGCCTGGCGTGGGTTACCTGTTTAGGGGTGGGCGGACTTTTTGGGGCTTTATTGTTCAGCCGTAGACGCACGCGGACGCGAAACGTAGATGCTTATAGCGATGCTGGCGGCATGTTGCGGCTGAACCTTGATGAGATGACGCCAGAGACAGATCCGTCGCGGCTGATCGGTCCGGGCGTGCGCTAAGGTTTCCGGCTTTTCACGTCCGACATCCCACGTCCGACATCCCACGTACAATGAAAAAGCGCAGGGCCGAATTCGACCCGCGCTTTTTTATTGTCACCTAACCTTAAAAAAATAATGCGGGCTGCTGATCTTCCTGGGAGGCTCCCCCAAGCCCCTTCAGGACGGAAATCAGCAGCCTCGCAATGGATGCTCATCAACTGTGCGCCAGCGTTAACTCCGTTCCCCCGAAAGAGCCACCGCCTGCTTTTCAATCGTGAGAGGACGCCTCCCCCAAAGCTTCCACTCACCACAATCTTTGAGCCTGACCCGATTTACCCTTTTACCCTTCTTGTGTCGTTGCTCTTTTAGCAACGATCGTGCCAACAACCGTTTCCAACATGAACCGCTCTGCCAGTATTCCTTTTCCTTAGAAAACCTGCTGCGTGCGCTATGTTGGCCCAGGCCAACGCGGCCGTAAGGACTGCGTCAGCTCGTACACCTTCAATACATCGCGCTCATTCGCGCGAACGGAAATCGCTCGCCAGACTGCGTCCACTCATCCCTGGTCCATGAAAAGTTTAAGGAAGGGCGTCGACTAACACGTCGATTTCTTCGGGAGTATTGTAAAGATGAGGCGAGATGCGTAAACGGTCGCCGCGCGGAGCGGTAATGATCCGGCGCTCTTTTAAATGAGCGTACAAGTTCAGCGCGCTCAGGCCGCTGGTGTGTTGAATGCAGACAATCTGAGACTTTTCACCGCGCAGCCTGGAGCTAACAATGCGATAAGGCTTGTTTGCCAAACGTTCGCAAAGATAGTCGGTGAGCATTTCCAGATGCGTCTGTACGCGATCGATTCCGGTTTCACTGAGAAGTTTCAGACTCTGCTCAAGGCCATGAATCAGTGCCGCTGGTCCAGTGCCTGTTTCCCAGGCAAGCGTGCCGCAGTTCCAACCCTGGGAAAAGTTTGCGTAGTCATCCGGGTCAGGAACACTGATCCAGCCGACGAGTGTGGGTTGAATTCGCTCGCGCGCTCTTTCGGAAAGATAGAGGAACCCGACGCCCTCGGGAGTCAGCAGCCATTTGTGACAGGCGCCCGCAGCCACATCAACGAGTTCCGCCTGCACATCAATGGGAATTACACCTAACGCCTGAATAACATCCACGACAAGCAGCGCATCGACAGCGCGTGCGGCGCGACCGAGACGCTCCAGGTCGGCGCGGAACCCAGACGCGTATTGGACCTGACTGATTGCAACCAGCCGCGTTTTCGCGTCTATCAATCCAATAAGTTCGTTCAGATCGATTTTGCCATCGCGCTCTTCGGCCATGCGCACGTCGACGCCAAGTGCGTCACGCAGCCGCAGCCATGGATAAATATTTGAAGGAAACTCGTTACGGAAAGTTACCAGATTGTCGCCCGGCTGCCAGCGCAGACCATTGGCAACTGTCGACAAGCCGTCCGAGGTGTTGCGCATGAACGCGACTTGTTCCGGCCGAGCGCCCAGCATCGTCGCGAGCAGCGTTCGCGTTCTTTCTTTCGTCGCGATCCAATTGCGAAAGTTGACTGAGCCATTCTCGGACACGTCTTTTAACTGGCGTTGTACTGCGGCGATCGTGACGGCGGGAGGCGGCGAGACAGCCGCGTGGTTCAGATAGTTAAACCGATCGATTACCGGAAAGAGCGCGCGCAAAGCATCATTCATAAAAAGGATTTAGCAGCAGGGCCCGGCGGTCGGGGTTAACTAACAAGCGTGCAACCTAAGTCAGTGAATCAGGAACGAAGGGGCGGTCATAGAGTTCTTTGTATAACCAGCCAAGCACGCGCGCTTCTGCAGTGCAGAGTGTTTCAATCCAGCAGTTGATAAGGAATTCTTCGCGGCCGCGGGCTGACGGAATCTTTTTGGCCTCGTTCACAACCGAGCCGCCTGATTGCAAATCGAGTTGATACGCAGTAGTGGCCGCCTCGGTAGCTTTCGTGGCGGTGTCGAGTGCATTCAGAAGCTGGCTTACCCAGACGTGAAGCTGCCGCTCCGTGGCATGTTCGGCCAACGCCTGAATTATGCCGATAGCCAGACGATCCTCGGCGCGGTTAAAAGCGAAAACTTGTTCGCCGGCGGTTTGGCTGCGCTGTTGTTTCCACTGAAACACCTCTTCTACGTTGGGATGTTTGACGATCGCGACGCGCTGATCGAAATCGAGGAACCACTGAATAACATCCGGCACCGAATCGAGATCGAGTCTGCCGGCAGCATCGCGGCCCAAGGCGGGCGGACCAGCGGTTTCGCCGTCGCCGTTGCCTGGAATTGTCTGGGAAGCTTCAGGAGTACTCATAGGAAATCATTTCACCGCTGAATGCTCCGGACGGTTTAGTTCAAAGCCGGCCCTGACTTCGCCGACTACTTCGCCGCGTCGATTAAGAACTGGGAAAAACGCGTAACGCGCAACTGCTTCGAGCGATTCATCAACCAACACGCCGAGTTGCCGCAGTGATTCGATCACAACCGTCGGCCGCGCGCGATGATCGTCGCCGTCTTCGATCTTCAGTGCCAGTCCAAACCCATGCGGCCAATCGTCGCAAGGCAAAACGCCAACCGTGTAGACGCCTTCCGCGCCAACCTTTGAAATCAAGCGGCCCGCGGCAGCACGCATCATTTCCGTATCCAGTCGTTCGGTCGAGCCGCCGATCAGTTCCGGATAAGTTGTCATCGCCGAAACAATGCGCGCGCATGCGGCCTTGGTCGGCTCATCAAATTCTTCCGGCGGCGACACCAGCCGCGCATACATCAACGCCATTGCCTTGACGGTAATTCCAAACACCGGGACGCCGCAGCCATCGACGCCCACCGAAATATTTTCAATAGCGATGTCGGAAAATTGGGAAATGGCATTGCCGATTGCCAGTTGCGCTGGATTGGCGGCCTCGTAATAGGTTTCGGTCGGCGCGCCCAGATGCAACGCCAGCGCCAGCATCCCGGCGTGTTTGCCCGAACAGTTGTTCTGCAACACGTTTGGCGCTTCGCCGCGTTTGCGCAAGTCGCTCGTCACCTCGGGACTAAAAGGCTCATGCGTGCCGCATTTCAAAGCTTCCGGCCCGAGTCCGATTTTCTTCAGCATCGATGCCGCGACGTCCGTGTGCATTGGCTCGCCGCTATGCGACGCGCAGGCAAGCGCAATCTCTCTTTCAGTAAAGCCAAAACGATCCGCGGCGCCGGAAGTAATTAAGGGAATGGCTTGATGGGGCTTGGCGGAGGAACGCAGGAAAGTAACGGTTTCCGGCGCGCCGAGATGGGCGACAATCGTAGCGTCCGGCTCGACCGCGACCACGTGTCCGCGATGGCGCGACTCGGTGATTGCGCCGCGCGTCACCTCGACCAACGGCTCGGCCGCGGGAACTTCCAGATTGTTTGCAGACGGTTGTCGACTAACCTGCATACCTTTGCTCTTTGGGCTCGCGCTTAGGGGAATGGCGCGCATGTTACCACGACGGGATTCGAAAGTTTGACTGTCATGAAAAAGGGAACCGGTTCCAATTTGAACTTATAGGTCCGAAGGACCAGCAGTCAATAGCCCCGTCCCGTGAGGGCGGGGGACCTTATTCTTGGATTGATGCGAGGCCCGAAGGGCCGGCACGAACACTTGCGCACCTTCGGCGCTCAGGCAAGTAAACCGTACATCTACCCCGCCCTGATGGACGGGGCTACTAACTACCGGTCCTTCGGACCTGGAGCATGCAAAAGTCGAAACTGAACCAGCACCAGAAAAGCGACAACAAAAAAAGCAGAAGGTTTTCCTTCTGCCGCATGAATTCCGGAAAATACTTGAATAGGTCTAAATCTTTCCTTGTTTTCTCGCTCTCCGCCCGCCATAGCTCAGGACTGTCAGCTTGACGGTGCGCTTGCCAAATCGCATCGCTTCGCTTGAGCTCGGAGTCCAGATGTCGATGTGACGCCCGCGAATGGCACCCCCGGTATCGGCAACCAGGTACTCGCCTGAATAACCCGGATGCTCAACTCTAACCCGCGAACCGAGTGGCAAAACCCTCGGGTCAGCAGCGATCAAACCTCGGCTCACCATTCTGCCGCTTGCCGTTCTGCCTCTCAGGCTATAGGCCGTGGCCAGGTAACTGGTGGCCGGACCTGTGACCAAAATGTCGTCACCCGTTTTCTTCAAGCCTGCGGAATCGGCGCTCGTGAGAACTTTTCCCTGCGTCTGACCAGCGTCTTCCTTTTGTTCTTTGAATTGCGAAAGGACGGTTTCTGCTATTGAAGGCGTTGCTGAAAAAACGATTAGGCCAACTAGAAGCACAAACACAATCACTGCGCTACGGCCGATTATTGCCTTCATCCGTCCGGGTCTCCGTCCAATTTTGTTTAGATAAGGGGCTTGCATCCTGGATGCATGCGCTGAAAACCGCCAAGCCCGCCAAAAAAGAAAAGGCGGGGGTAAGAACACCCCGCTTGATGGCAAGGAACCTAGCACAGGCGTTCAAGCTCAGTCCAGGCGAGAGCAAGCCCAAAATCAGGCCCAATGTTCACGATTCAGCTTAAATACTGAAATAATATGAGTTAGGAGGAAGGATAAAAATCCAGTGCGGCCGACAAGGCGGTTAAATCGAGAGAAAGTTCTCAATAACCCGCCGACCCTCGGGATGTTCGTCGTCGAAAAGCTCGGGGTGAAACTGCACGCCAAAAAGGGGCCGGCTGGTGTGCTGCATTGCCTGAATCGGAGAGTTCTCGTTCCAAGCGGTGGCGCGAAAATCTTTTGGCAGTTGCTTCACTTCGTCAAAGTGGGAGTGCCATACAGTGATCGTGGTGGGCAGGTTTTGAAAGATGCCGTTGCGGTTCGTGTCGACCGGAAAGTAGCCACGCTCGCGTTTTGCACCTTCGTAACCTTCGCCCGGCTCGAGGCGCGCCATCAGATCCACCGGCGCGCCAAACGCCAGCGCCATCTGCTGGTGTCCGCCGCAGACGCCCAGGATTGGCTGTTCGGCTTTTTTGATGACTTCAAAAACCCCGGCGAGTGACTGCGCTGAGTATTGGTTCCAGGGATGACTTTGGCCGCTGAGAATTAGGTGAGAAGGTTTCAGCGTCTTTATTCTTTTCAGGGAAACTGCGTGGAAAGGCTCGGTCAATATCTCAAGGCCTGCGCGCATGCGGCCCAGCACGGCGCGCAGTTCGCGCGGGCTGTCGCCCTGGCCGTCGATGGTGTTGTCGATTAGATAAATCAGCAAGTTACTTCAGACAATAGAACTTCCCATTGAAAGCCCCAACATAGATGCGCCCGTTCATGACGGCTGGAGTTGCATCGATGTTTTCACCAACCTGAATTTCGGAAATAAGTTTTCCATCTTCCGCCGACAAGGCGTAAATCCAACCGGACTTGTCACCAACAATAACGCGGCCTTCGACTACGGGTGAACTTCCCCAAATGGCCGCTCGTGCCAGGTAAGCCCAAACTTGCTGTCCATCGATTGCGGACAAACAATACATATAGCCATTGTTGGAACCGAGGAAGACTTTGCCGTGGTAAACGATTGGGCTGGACCAGAAGCCGGTCTTTTCTTCCGTCTTTAGGTTCAGACCGCCTTCGACTTTGTGCGTCCAAACGGGCGTGCCGTCTTCCTGTTTAAAGGCCCTGACGATTCCATCTTCAGCCGCCGTGTAAACGAAACCGTTGGCGACTGCCGGTGTGGAATTCGAATCCGCTCCGATGCGCGCTTTCCAAACCACGGTGCCGTCAGTTTGGTTCAGGCAATAAAGATCCCCGGCTTCGGTGCCAACAAAAATCTTTCCGGCAACGATTGTCGAACCGCCTTCTACCGATCCCGCCAGCGGTTGTTTGTAGATAACCGCGCCGTCGGCGAGATTGAAACAATAATAGAAACCGTCTTCGCCGCCGATGTAAACGCGATCGTCAATGATGGCCGGTGATGAGTCGGTTTCAAATCCCGTCTTGACCTTCCAAATCAGCGTGCCGTCGTTTGCATTCAAACAATAGACGCTGTTGTCCAGGTTGCCGATAACGAGACGATCGCCTGCCACCGCCGGCGACGACTTGGCGCTGTCTCCGGTTTTGTAACTCCAAATCACGGAACCGTCTTTTGCGTTTAAGGCGTAGACGCGCGCGCCTGCCGAACCAAAATAAATGCGATCGCCGACGATGGCTGGTTGCCCCGGCCAGCCAGAGCCGGCCCACGCATCTTTGTGCAAACGCCCGCTGGACCATTCAGTCTTGAAATCCCAAACGACCTCGAGCGGTTTGCCGGTCCATCGGCCAGTGCCGTAGAAGTTGCGCGCGGGATTGCCGAACCAGGTGGGAAAATCACTGGGGGGCGGCGCCGGGTGTTCGATTAACGGTTCAGCAGAAGTTTCTTTAACGAGTTTGCCGGCGCAAGCGGGAAGTGATCCCACCATCGCAAGCAAGGCAGTTGCGACCGAGGCGCGCAGAAAGAGGTTGCGACGAGAGGATTTACGATTCGACTTGGGAGAATTCATTGGGGGATTTCCAGGTTTTGCCGGCCAGGTTTGGACCAAATGGACCAAGTCATTTCGGGACCGAGGCCAGCCATTGACCTGCATAAATTACTTCAGCCGAGCCTCTAATGACAACCTCGCCGTCGTCACGCCAATGGATTTTCGCATTGCCGCCCGGCATTTCGACCTGAATGACCCGCTCGGTTTCTTTTTTGACGATCGCGGCCACCGCGGCTGCACAGGAACAGGTTCCCGACGCGGTAGTCTCGCCCACGCCGCGTTCCCAAATGCGCAGTTCTATGTTTTTGCGATCCTTAACGCGGACAAAAACGACGTTGGTGCGGTCGGGAAACTGCTTGTGATTCTCAATTGTTTTTCCGACTTTGCGCCAATCGAGCTCGTCAAAGTCAATAACAAACAAACAGCAGTTCGGATTTCCCATCTGCAAAGCGGTGATCTTGAAAGTTTCACCGGAGACGTCTATCGGGTAATCGACAACCTGGTCCAGCGGAGGGTCAGTCAGCATTGGGATCGAAGCCGAATCAAACTTTGGTTGGCCCAGTTCTGAATCGAAGACATACCGGCCATTGCCGTCGTCTTCACACAGAACGTATAGCTTTACGCCAGCGCACGTGCTCAAGCGCAATTCCTCTGCCTGCCACAATTTTTGATGATACAGATAGGCGGCGGCGCAGCGAGTTCCGTTTCCGGAGAGTGCCGCCTCGCTGCCATCGGGATTGAATATGCGCACCTGGAAATCCGCGGCTTGATCTTGTGAAGGACTGACGATTGCGATGCCATCTGCGCCGGCGCCGTAATGCCGGTTGCAGATGCGGCGCGCGAACTCGCCCAAGCCATTCAGATCGGGAAACTGGTTCGCCTCGATAACGATGTAATCGTTGCCGAAGCCATGAAACTTGATGAAGTTAAGAGGCATCGTTTATGTAAAGCAAACTGTTAGTTTGCGGGGGTGCCAAAGATTTAACCTAGATTCAAATTGCCGCGCGGTGACTCTCCCGAACGAACGCAAACTAACAGTTTGCTTTACGAGAGCTGGAACTAACAGTTTGCTTTACGAGTGTCCGGCAAACGAAGCCAGCAGCACCGCAATTGGATCGATACAAACTGACGGCGGGTTAACACCGTCAGGATAATTGTTGACCATGATCGAAAAGACAAGTTCTTCACCCGCCGCCGTAGTCACAAATCCGGAAAGGCTGGAGGCGCTCCGCAACTCTCCAGTCTTCGCGCGCAGATTATTCTGTGCCGGCGTGCCTTTCATGCGATTGCGGATCGTGCCGTCCACTCCGGCGATTGGCAAAGCTTCGCGAAATGCGTTTGCGTAACGATGCCGGCGCATATAGGTGAGCAATTGCAGAGTTGCTTCGGCTGTCACCATATCGTCCCGCGACAGACCCGATCCGTCAGACAACGATAACGCCGACGCATCGACACCGGCCTCGCGCAGAAAAGTTCTAACAACTTCGACACCGTTGCTTTCACTTGTCCGTGCGACGTCGGGCGAGTTGGGACTCGATGAAGGGACAATTCTTCCCAGCGTTCGCAAAATCAATTCAGCATACAGATTTTGACTGGGCTTCAAGGTCTGCGCCGCAATCACACTAAACGGTGGCGACTGCAAATTAGTTAGTTCAACTAAACCTGAGGCGACGTTGCTGTTTGCTTGAGCGACCGACAACGAAGGCGCAATAGTCCTGGACTTTCCGGAAACTATCACACCTTTTTTCGCGAGCGCCGAGCGCAGCAGGTACACAAACAGCAACGCCGGACGCGCCACGCCCAACCGCCCCGAGAAACCAGCATCGTCCAAAGCCATCGATCCCTGGATCTCCACCACATCTGAATCAAGCCCGCGATGGACCAGCAAATTTCTTCTCGTCCCCCTGGCCGCAGTAGTCAGGTGGTTGTTGATAGTCAGCAAGGGATTGCGAGGATCTGTAGAAACTATGGCGGGCGAACCGACTTGCCGTCCCGGGCTAATCGAAAGATTTACCAGGTTGTCGTTAACACTTAAGGCGCTGACTTCGGCGCCAAAGCCCCATTGCAAATCTTCCCACTGCCAACCCGACCCGTAGGGTGGTCCGCTGAAATAACTTTCATCGCCAACCAGATCGCCGGCAACCTGTTTCACCCCGGCCGCGGCGATGCGCCCAGCGAGATCGTCGATTCCTTTGAAGTAGTCGCCGTTGAAGCGCGCTGCGATTGACGGATCGCCGCGGCCGTAAATCGTTAGATCGCCGGGAACCGTCCCCGCAGCATCCGGTTTCGCCGCCGCATAAACTGAAGTCACGAACTGATAGCCAGGCGAAAGCCGATCGAGCCCCGCAGCTACCGTGTAAAGCTTCATGTTCGAAGCCGGGCTCAGCAGCTTGTTTGCGTTCTGTTCGAAAAGAATTTTTCCCGTGTCTAGCGAAGCGACCTTGATGCCAATCGTTGCCGACGCCAACTGGGGACGGCGCAGGATTTCTGAAATGCGCGCTTGCAACTCCGCCAACGTTCGGGTGGTCGATGGGGTTGCGCGTTGTTGGACTACGGGTGGAACTTGTGAAAGTTGACTAGGGCTATCAGAAACGTCGTCGGGCGTTAGGCTCCGGCTTGGGCTTGGGCTTGGGGTCGGACTCGGTGAAGCGGTAGGCGCGACTCGCCGTTCGCGTTGCGGCGGTTGCTGCGCAACACCAATCGGGGCAAGCGGCTCAATGATCGAAAACGCCAGCAACAAGCTGACGGCGATGGGTCCCCGAAAGTTTCTAAACATCAGGTGATTTGTTCTCGACGCCGGTTTGCCCGGCAGCTTGGGCCTTGAGCCCATCGGCCTTGTGTTGAGCGCTAACCTGGGCCATCAACTCCTGAAACCGTACCGTATTTTTCAGCGCGGCCCAGTTTGGATCGTGTTCAAAGCACGGTCGGTTTTCATTTCCCAAAGCAATCGCCCGCGCCAACCACTCGAAAGCTTCGTCCTGCATTCCTTCAAGCGCATAGACTGAAGCGACCGAGTATGCGATGTCGGCATCAACGTCCGCGTTGCGGATAACATCGGCGGTCAACTGCGCCAGCGCCTCTTCATGTTTGCCCTGGGCGCTGAGAAACATGGCCATGAAGGGACGAATGCCGTGCATGTTCGGATGTGTCGCGATGTTTCCCTGCATCAATTCGGCGGCCGCATCGGTCTTGCCGGTGTAATACAAAGACAGGGCGCGAAAAGTCTTCACCAGCGGATTGTCCTCGTCGCCGGCGTGGTCCAACTGTCGCGCCGTCTCTTCAAAGTTCCCCATGTACATGTAGACCAGCGCGCGGTTGTAGCTGGCGACAATATGCGCAGCCGGGTCCAGACGCATGAGGCGTTCGTAACTACGCAAGGCACGGCCGTATTCGCCGTCAAGGCGGTGCAGCGTCGCTTTTACAAAATGGACCACCGGCTCGTCCGGCGCTTCCTTGCGCGCGCGCGCCACTTCTTCCCGCGCTTTTTGTTTTTGACCGCGCCACAAATAAATAAACACCATCAACATGCGCGCTTCGACCAACTTCGGATCGATTGACAGCGCTTTCTCGAAGGCAACTTCCGCCCGTTCATAATCTTCCGCGCCGCCAAATCCCTTGAACACTCGATTGACGTAAGCGGCGCCGAGGCCGTCATGGGCCAACGCGAATTTTGGATCCAACTCGATGGCGCGCTGAAAATGTTCGATGGCGGCGGCGCAATCCTCGGGCGCGATCGTCCGGAAAATAAAACGAGCAAACAGATCGCGTCCGCGCAAATACTGTTCGTAAGCGGCGGCGTTTTGCGTCGAGGGTTTCGCGATCCCGTCCTGCTCGGCGGGACTAAGCTCAAGCCGCAAGCCTTCAACGATTCGCTGCGCGATCGTGTCCTGAACCGCGATGATGTCGGCGTCGGATGTGTCGATGCGATCGCTCCAGAGAATATCGCCCGTAGCAACGTCGAGCAGTTGCGCCGTCACGCGAAAGCGCCCGCCGGCATGCATAAATCCGGCGGCCAGCACCGCATTCACTTTCAATTCCTGGCCGATTTCGCGCGGATCCATCTGCCCGCCCTGATATTTCGCGATCACCGAAGACGGCCGCACGGCCAACGAACGCACGCGCGCGAGTTCGGTAATTACGGCGTCCGCAAGCGAGAATTCGTAAAAGCTGGTAGCGGGATCGTTACTCAAATTGCGGAAGCAGAGAATTGCGAGACTCTTTTTTTCCTGATCCGCAATCGTGGTGAATGGCGTCTCGTGAATTGTCGGTTTGGTGGGCGTCGCCGCTCCCGGCGCGGAAGTGGCATCAACTTTCCGGCCTTTCAGCCAGCGCATTGCGCGTGAAACGGGACTTGCTCCGGCGAGGTGGCGCGCCGGCTCCGGTGTCACGCTGGTAAATGGCTGACCCGTAGTTTCACTGGCTGAAACTTCCTGCAACACGCCACGCAAATCGTCGCGCAGTTCTTCCATCTTCTGATAACGATGGCGCGGTTCCTTGGCCAAACAGCGATCCAAAATTTGCTGCAAGCTTGCCGGCAATGGTTCGTTGCGCAACTCGGCAACCGGCCGCGGCGCGTCATGAAGTACCGCATGACGAACATCGATCGTCGTCTTGCCGCGAAACGGCCAGGTGCCAGTCAACATTTCGTAAAGCAAAACGCCGGTAGAAAAAATATCGGCGCGTTTGTCGACGCGATCGCCGCGAGCTTGCTCCGGAGCGGCGTAGGTTGCAGTGCCGTAGGGAACACCAACTTCAGTTAGATCGGTGCGGTGCACCGCGCTCCTGGGAGTCTCTTCGGAATCGTCCAGCAATTTTGCCAGACCAAAATCCAATATCTTGACCTGGCCCGACGGGGTGACCATCACATTGCCGCTCTTAATATCGCGGTGAATGACACCGCGCGAATGTGCAGCCGCGAGTGCGTCAGTAACCTGAATGCCGATCAGCAGCGCGCTTTTCAATTCCAGCGGATGACCACCCACGAGCTGGCGCACGTTGCGGCCTTCGACGTACTGCATGGCTATGAAGTGAACGCCGTCAACTTCATCGAGATCGAATATGGTGCAGATGTTTGGATGATCGAGCGAGGATGCCAGGCGTGCTTCGCGTTCAAAGCGCCTCAGGTTTGCTTCTCTTGCAGTCAGCTCTGGCGGCAAAACTTTTACGACAACGGTGCGGCCGAGTTTTCCGTCGGTGGCTTTGTAAACCGTGCCCTGCCCGCCCACGCCGAGCTTTTCGAGAATCTTATAATTGCGTAGAAACGTTCCGATCATATTTTTGAAGTAGCACAGACTTCAGTCTGTGTTTCCGCGCCAAGAGCACGAGCTAAAATTTGTAGCACTTACTATGACAGGCTGTGCAGGCCCTATAGACCTCTCCGCAAAGAGCACAGACTAAAGTCTATGCTACCAGCCTACTCAAACGTTGCGAGTAACTCTTCAGCGCTGGCGGTTGCAGTGCCAATTTTGCCGACCACGATTCCCGCCGCATGGTTCGCGAGGTTCGCTGCCTCTAAGACTGATGCGCCGGCGGCCAATGCGGCTGCCAGCGTGGCGATAACTGTATCGCCGGCGCCGGTCACGTCATAAACTTCGCGCGCGGCCGTTTCAACAAAAACCGGATCTTGCCCACGTGCCAACAACATAATCCCGCGCTCGCCCCTGGTAATCAACACTGCATCGCAATCGAGTTTTTCCTGAATCAAACGCGCGGCCTGGTGCAAGCCCTCGTCCGAATCCTGCTCCAGATTGGTCATGCGCAGCGCTTCAAAGTGGTTAGGTGTGATTAAGGACGCCGGGCGGTAATGGGAAAAATTTCTAATCTTCGGATCGATTAGCACTGGAACTTTTTCGTAAGCGAGCTGCAGAATCTCGCTGAGAATGCGCGGCGTGACAACGCCCTTGTCGTAATCGGAAACGACAAAAGCGTCCGCGCTCTGAATGGCTTCTTTCAGAATCTCGATAATTCGTTGCTCAACCTTACCGTTCACCGGCTTACGATTTTCGCGATCGGCGCGGACGACTAGTTGACTGTGCGCAATGATGCGGGTCTTCGTCGTCGATGGGCGCGAGTCGTCTACGGCCAGATACTCATCCGCTTGCGGGCTGACTTCGCGCAGCGTCGTCTTGATTTTTTCGCCGGCTGAATCGTTCCCTACCACACCGACGACACAGCCACTTCCGCCCAGGGCGATGACGTTAGCCAGCACATTCGCCGCGCCGCCAAGATGAACCGATTCGCGGCGAATATCAACGACCGGCACGGGCGCTTCGGGCGAGATGCGGCTCACGTCGCCCCAAACAAATTCATCGAGCATCACATCGCCGAGTACGACGATGCTGCGATCGCTCATCGCGCGAATGATCTCGCCGGCGCGCTGTTTGGTTAGTTGGGGCATGATGGTGAAAATGGGTTTCTCGGCCGCGCGGCTTTGCCGCCTTCCTTGCGGTAAGGCTCAGCCTTACCGTAAGCCTTCCCTCTAAGTCTGAGGCTGCGCCTCCTTTGGGAGGCAAACAGCCTCCCCTCGAAAAATCAAAACGCCTACTGGTAAGGCGAAGCCTTACCGCACGGGAGGCGGCAAAGCCGCAAAGAACGGAAGACGAAAGGCGGAAGGCGGCGAAGCGTAAGAAGTCACGCGCTCTCTCTTAACACTCGTTCAACCGCCGCCATCACCCGCTCGACCGGCACGCGCTTGATGCATTCCGGTTGCTCAAACTTTTCGCAAAAATAGCCATGACACGGCTGGCAATCCATCTCTTCCAAAACGAATTCCGCCGCAGCGCTGGCCCATGGCTGCCAGTGCGCGGTGTTGGACGATCCGAAAATAACGACCGCCGGCGTCTCCACCGCGGCCGCCATGTGCGCGATGCCACTGTCATTGCCGACAAACAAACGCGCGCGCGCGAGCAGTGCCGTTACTTCCGGCAAACTCAGATTCGTGAGTGGCAAAATCGCCGCAGTTGAATCTTTTTTCAACGCCTCGATCACCGGGAGTTGGTCCGGCGCGCTAATCGCAACGATAGCCAATCCCTGATCGGTAAGCGCATCGGCCACGCGAGCGAAGTTAGTCGCAGCCCATTGCTTGGTATCAGAAGCCGCCGCCGGATGAATAACGACGAAAGGCGCAGCCCCGATTCCTTGCGCACGCAGACGTTCCGCAATCTTTGCGTCCGCCGCTTCGGTCACTGCCAAATGCGTCGGCGGGCGATCGCTTACCGGAACGCCGGTCCATCCCAGCAACGCCAGTTGCTGTTCAACCGAATGCGTTTTGTCTCGCTTCCAAAGAAATGAAGATGACGGCGATCGATGATTGTGCAGCCACGAATACTGATAGGCTTCATAGCCGACTCGATGAGTTGCGCCCGTCGCCCGCGTTAACAGAGTCGCGGTCGTGCCGCCGTGCAGGTTGTAAACAACGTCATACCGCCTGGTCCGCAGGCGCGCCGCGACTCGTGCTCTTGAAGCCACGCTGCCGCGCTCCATGGTAATGATGTTATCGACGTACGGCGATCCTTCAAGCAACGGCGCCACCCAGTCTTCCAACAAGATATCAATCTCAGCGTGCGGCAGAAATCGTTTTAGCGCCGTGAGGGAAGGAGTCGACAACACGGTATCGCCAATCGAACGCAGCCGGACTATCAGAACTCGTTCTACTTTTTTCCAGTCCCAACGCGCCGGCGCCAGCGGCTGTGGAGAGTCTGCCACCCCAGCCGGGCTGCCCGGCTGGGGACCCCGGTCTTCCCCGCGCAAGCTATGCATCGCCAGGTTCCGCATCTGCGGCGACTGCTCAATTATTTCGCGTAAACTATTCAAAGCAAGTAGGACAGACTTTCCAGTCTGTCCATTTCCATTTTCCCTTGCTGGCCGCCCTTAATGCGAGCGGTCAACTTGTCTCAGGTTGCTCGTCTTCAACCGTTGCTTCGTCGATTAGCATAACGGGAATGTCGTCGCGAATGGGATAGACGCGCTTGCACTCGACGCATTTCAAGCCGCTGCCATCCGGTTTCAACTCAACCTTTGCTTTGCATGCGGGACAGGCAAGTATTTCCAATAAATCTTCACTGATTGCCATGGCAGACCTTTCAATTGCGGTTTCGCTAGCTTCGGGAAGGACTCGCGTTTGGAGGGCAAAGCTTATCACAAAGATGCAACTCGTCAGCAGCAGGCAACCGAAGATTTAGTTCACTCTGAGGCTGACAACTTCCGCCGCCGCGCCGGGCGAAAGTTGTTTGAGTTTTTGCCAAACATACTCCGGTTTGATCTCGACCAGGCATGAAGGCTTGAACTCCGCCGGGCCAGTGTATTTGCATTCGACGTCATGGCAACCGACACATGCGAAAGTTGAAGTTAGGTGCATTTGATGCTGGCCCGTCGCGCCCACCAAAAGCGGATCGGTGGCGCCGTAAATTGTAATCGACGGAATGTCGAGGGCCGCCGCGATGTGACTTAACCCGGTATCCAAACCGACCGTCGCCGAAGCCCGATTGATGATGGCGGCTTTTTCAGAAATTGAAAGTGCAGGCAGCACGATTGCTTTGTTATTACCCGCAGCGATTCGGACAGCACGTTCGCGTTCTGCTTCATCGCCCCACGGCAAGAGCACCGCGTATCCGTCGCTCGTCACTTTATTGAGCAGATCCTGCCAATAGAATTCCGGCCAGACTTTCGAGGTCCAACTAGTGCTGTGAATGAAAACTACGAACCGCTCGGGCAAGTCGATTAATACGATTCCCAATCGCGAACGGTCAATGCCGTAATCCAACTCAGCCTCTTCGTACTTATAGCCCAACGCGCTGGCCAGCAATTGCCGCATGCGTTGCAGGGAATGCCTGTCCTTCGGCACGAAGAAATTTTTCTCGTAAGCGAACTGCGCGCCCCACTCGTGAACCGCGCGACTGTCATAACCATAGCGCGGCCCTCTAGCGAGTCGACTCGCCAGCGCGCTCTTTAGTTCGCATTGCACATCGACGATGAAGTCGTATTTTTGTGCGCGTACTTTTCTTAGAAAGCTTTGCGGCTCACCGCTCTTGAAAGCGCGGCGCCAGTTCTTTCTCCATCTCCGGAAAGCGCTCGGTATCACCGTCTCCACGTTGCGATGCCAGCCGGGCACCTGCGCAAACGATTCGTCGACAATCCAATCGAAACTGATCTCGGGAATGGCTCGCGCCGCGTCGCTGAGCGCCGGCAAAGTTTGGACGAGATCGCCCATTGAAGAAAGCCTGACGATTAAAACTCGCATTGAAGAAATTTAAGCGGCGCCTTTCACGAAGACTTCGCGGAGGTTCTTGAGTTTGGCGGTTAGGCTGTGTCGCAGCAAGTGACGATGGAGCGCGGCGTCGTCCGTCACGTAATTCAATTGCAGAACTTTGCGCGTTCCCTTGAACGGCTTATGGCCGTGCCAGCAGTTGTCCGTAACTTTGAACAGCAGGCAGGTGCCAAACGTTGGTGGAATCTCGGCAACATAATCGTCGAGACTCTTCCCGTTCTTAAGGATGCGCAGCCAGCCGCCTTCGGCTTCCCAAACGGGATTGAGGTAAAGCAGCATCGTTAGAAACTTGGATTTCGTGTCGGTGTGTATACGGCCATCACGTGAACTTGCCTGGCCGCGAACTGTGATCATTGTGGAACGGTCGTCAAGGTCGACGTCGAACTTGTTTGCGATAGCTGCTTTCAACTCGGCGCTGTTCAATTCATCAACGAGTCGCTGAAAAGTTGCGCCGCCGTTGACTTCACTTAAGGGAAAGCTGCCACGAGAATTAATCGCAGGAAAGTCCTTCACCACCTGCGCGGCAAATTCAGGCCGCAGGAAATTCTCGATAACCAGGAATGGAAACGGTTGGTCATTGAGCGGCGTCTGGCGCAGCGCCTCGAGCCTGATAATGGAGAGTGGTTCGTCCATAGAAGGGTCAATTGTAAGCTTGGCCTTCCGAGGCTGTCTAATAGGCCTCATGATTGCCGATTGTCAACTGCCGATTTCCGATTAGCCGCCGCCTATAAAGCCAATTGGCAATCGGAAATCGGAAATCGGAAATGCAGCGGGCTGGTTGGTTGACGCACCCGCCGCGCCCTTCTATGCTCGTGCGGACTCGCATGAACAACTGCAAAGTTTCAGTCTGCATCATCACGCTCAACGAAGAAGACCACATCCGCGAGGCCTGTGAGTCCGTTTCCTGGGCCGATGAAATTGTGGTGGTGGATTCCGGCTCAACCGATCGCACCAGACAGATTGCCGCAGAATGCGGGGCGCGGGTATTTGAAAACGCGTGGCCTGGTTTTGCGGCGCAGCGAGAGTTTGCCACCAGCCACGCTACCAACGATTGGATTTTCAGCCTCGACGCTGACGAGCGCGTTTCCGAAGAGCTGCGAGCGGCCATCATCGACCTGTTCTCGAAAGCAGAGAGCGACCTTGCGGACGGTTATCGGATTCCCCGTCGTGCCTTTTACATGGGCCGCTGGATACGCGGCGGTGGTTGGTATCCCGATCGTCAACTGCGCCTGTATCGCAAATCGCAAGGCCGCTGGCAGGGAGCGCATATTCATGAGTCTATAAAAATGAACCCGGACGCGCGCCTCGGAACACTGAACGGCGATCTGCTTCATTACACTGTTCGCGATGCCGCCGAGCATCACCGCATGATAGGCGAGCGTTATGCGCCGCTGGGCGCGCGCAAGATGCTGGAACAGGGACGGCGGACATCGCCTTTGAAAATCGCCACGATTGGTCCCGCGACTTTTATCCGAAATTTTGTTTTAAAAGGAGGCTTTCGCGACGGTCTCGCTGGGCTTAGCATTGCAACCTTCGCCGCCCATCACGCGTTTTTGAAACACCTGCAGCTGTGGGAGCTGCAGAATTGCGAAACCTCGCAAGACTCGAAGAAGGATTGATTTGTGCGGGTGAAAAAAATACAGAACCTGGAGCGGTAGCGACCGGGTCAATCGCGTCAATTGAGTGACAGTCCAAAGCGCCTCTCTAAAATAAGTTCATTCTCCGCTCCCGGTTCTGTATTACTCGACCTATGGTGGCAATTTCTTTGTCGGCCATAAAACCTTTAACATCAATGGCCAGCATTTCTTCGGGCCCGTATCGAAACATCAATGAGCACCAGCATCGATAAGCAAAAAAAGAAAAGGATCACACCCGCCACCGCCTGGCGCGACGCGCGCGAGTTGATTTGGGCGCATCGTTACCGGCTGGCGTTGGGCATGGTTCTGATGATTCTCAATCGACTCGTCGGAATGGTGTTACCGGCAAGTTCGAAATACCTAATCGACAACGTCATCTTGAAACATCAAAGCAGCTTGCTGCTGCCGTTGGCGCTGGTTGCCGGCGCTGCAACGCTGGTCCAGGCGTTCACCTCGTTTGCGCTGTCGCAAGTCCTGGGCGTGGCCGCGCAACGCGCCATAACCGAAATGCGCAAGAGTGTGCAGCAGCACGTCGCGCGTCTACCGGTGAGATATTTCGATTCCACGCAAACCGGAATACTTATCTCGCGCATCATGACCGACGCTGAAGGCATTCGTAATCTCGTCGGCACAGGCCTGGTCCAACTCGTCGGCAGTTTGGTAACGGCGGCACTCGCCCTCACGGTGCTGCTTTATCTCAACTGGAAACTAACCTTGGTCACGCTGTTGGCGTTGGGAGCGTTTGGGATTTGCATGGCGCTGGCCTTTAAGAAGCTGCGGCCGGTGTTTCGCGAACGCGGGCAGATAAGCGCGGAAGTTACCGGCCGTCTGACGGAATCATTGGGCGGCATTCGCATCGTCAAAGCTTATGCGGCGGAGAAGCGCGAAGAGTTGGTGTTCGCGCGCGGCGCGCATCGTCTGTTTCGCAACGTCGCGCGTTCGATGACTGCTGTTTCCGGAGTCACCGCCTTTTCCACCATCATTGTCGGCGCCATCGGCGTCATTCTGATTCTGGTTGGCGGGCGCGACATTCTTAACGGGCAGATGACGCTCGGCGACTTTTTCATGTACATGATTTTCACCGGACTGGTGGCCATGCCGCTGGTTGAAATCGCGAACATCGGCACGCAGATCACGGAAGCCTTTGCCGGACTCGACCGGATACGCGATCTCAAGCAGATGGCGACCGAAGATGAAAACGATCTGCAACGGCAAACATGTCCGGCCATCGTTGGCGAGATTGCATTTCAGGATGTGAGCTTTGAATACAACGACAACACGCCTGTCCTGAAACATGTTTCGTTTACAGCGCCGCCGGGTTCGACCACGGCGCTGGTAGGCTCGAGTGGCTCGGGCAAGTCAACCCTGATTAGTTTGGTAATGGCATTCAATCGGCCGCTGTCGGGCGTGGTGTTGGTGGACGGACGCGATCTCGCTTCGATTCGGCTGAAGGATTTTCGCAACCAGCTTGGTGTGGTCTTGCAGGACAACTTTCTTTTTGACGGCACGGTTGCCGAGAATATTGGTTTCTCAAATCCGCACGCCACCCGCGAAGAGATCGTCGCCGCCAGCCGCATCGCACACTGCGAAGAGTTCATCAACGGCTTCGCTGACGGCTATGACACCGTCGTCGGCGAGCGTGGCGTGAAGTTGTCAGGCGGACAACGACAGCGCGTGGCGATTGCGCGCGCGATTCTGGCGGAACCGCGAATTCTTATTTTGGATGAAGCGACCTCGAGCCTGGACAGCGAGAGTGAAGCGCTGATCCAGGATGGATTGCAGTCATTGCGGCGCGGCCGAACGACGTTTGTAATCGCCCACCGGCTGTCGACGATTCGCAGCGCGGATCAGATTCTGGTGCTGGAAGCGGGCGAGATTGTCGAACGCGGGACCCACGATGAATTGCTGGCTGCCGGCGGCCGCTATAAACAGTTGTACGACAAGCAATATAACTTTGAGAGAAATCAATTCATTAATCCGGGTGAAGACTTTACGCCCGAGCCGGCGAAGGTTGTGACGCCGCCGCTGTCATCAAACTTGTAGTCGCTGAATATGTGTGGTGGATTCAAGTTTGAAGTCCAACTTGATAGTCGTCTTCGCTCCCGGGAGCGAGATGAGACCAGCGGCAAGCGGCCGTTGCCTATGCGCGCGTGGGAAATAAGAACAAGGCCATTAACGCATTGGGTCGTGCAATCGACAACGGCTTTACTGATCTGGCGAAAATTGAAGAGAACCAGAAATTTGAATCGCTGCGCCATGGATCGGGCTACAAGAAACTGTTAACGGGACTGAGAAGGGCATGTGATAACTGGTCGAGCCGTCTATGTACTTTGAAATACTGGGCGAAATTACTGAGATCGAGAAAATAGCTGTTGGTCCGTCTATTCGTGAACTCAAGCGACTACGAAAGCAGTACGGCGAGGGAAGGTGGCGCAAACTAAAAGGAGTTGCAACAGTCAAGCTGGGCAATGGTAGGATACGAACCGTTGAGTTGCACTAGTACGAAGCCCACGGCGTCGGCAAACGTAAGGTTAAAATTAAGCGTTATCTGGATCTAACATCATGACCGAACAAAAAGAGACGACACGGTTTGTTCTCTGCATCCGAAACGAAGATTGTGAGGATTTGGAGCCTCGGAAAGTTTATCAATTGCTGCCTGACGAAGCTGCGGCACAGGACGGTTACGTGCGAGTGATCGACGAATCGGGCCAAGATTATGTATATCCGCAAGATTATTTTGTACCGATCGAACTGCCGCAAGCAGCAGAAAAAGCCCTTTTATCGGCTGCATAAATGTTAATACAGCCGCCGCTGAATCTCATCGCATCTCCAACCAAGTGTCACTCGAATTCGCAGTTCAATATCCATGCACCTTGCGTGCGCGCTATTCCGAGAAGCACCTGCGCGAGTGGGGTCGTCTGGGAAATCTGCACGCGCGCCTGACAACCGGCGATACTAGTTCTCCGTCGCCGGAAAAACTGGAGTGGGTCGAGAATGCGCGCGACGAAATCGAGTTGATGCAGACAGAAACTGTTGTTTGCCCGTCTTGCCCCGCTTGCTTACCTGACGAGGTTGCGGCTGAAGGTGAAGCTGTCGGCTGTCTGGGCCGCATCACCTATCCGGTTGAAGCGCAGTTTGAAAAATTCCTCGCCGACCGCGTGCAGCTCGTGCTCGATACCAGCGACGCTGCGGATCATCCGCGCCTGCTGCGCATACTTGTCGATCCCGAGTCGCCTTTTGATGGTGAAGCAACCAAAGAGTTGCGCCGGGTGACAACCGCACAGGGTCTGCGTTTTTTTGAGCTGCGCGTGCCGATCCGTTTGTCTCGGGAAGCCGGCCGGTTGACGACGGACAACATTTTCGATGTGCTCGCCGGTTTTCGTTCCGACGACAGTGGCGAAACGAGTTACGTCCGCGAACTTCCGCTCAACGCGACGGCCGACTACTACGACTTTCTCGATCTGCTGTTGCGCAACGATCTTAGTCAGTCGGAAGTTGTGCGCCTGACCAACCGCAGCAGAAACTATTCGCAGTACCTTCGTTTGCTGGCAGCGATTGAGCGGGCCGAAGCGTTAGACGCGCGCGTGCTGTTGGATTGACCGGATTCTTCGCGGCTCAGCCGCCTTCCGTGCGGAAAGGCTCGGCCTTTCCGTCGTGTCCTTACAAAGATTTCGCGAGGCTAAGCCTCGCGAAAATTCGGGGAAATAGTTTCCGGTAAGGCACAGCCTTACCGCACGGAAGGCGGCAAAGCCGCGACGATCCCGCCAGCACAGTTCAGTTTTCGCCTGCCGAACATTTTCTCTAGTCAGCTTTCGGTAACACTGATTTAATACTGCGTTCACCTGCGTTTAAGGCGATGGTTGCATTGTTCAGAGATCGCGTGAGTTTTCTCGAAAGCATTCTCTTCAAAAAGGACGTGGATCATGCGGCTGACATTCAGACCGAATAACAACATCCGTTTGTTAATTTCCTTTTTCTGCATTTCGCTGTTCGCCATAGGTGCTGTTGAGGCGCGCGCGCAGAAAGTGGCAAGCAAACATTCCGCCAACCGGTTTGAGGTTGTGGTTCACTCCTCGAAAAAGATGACGGAACCCGCGCCAGAGATCAAACCGGAAACTGCTGAGGCGAAGATCAATACGCTGGAGCAGATGTTGGTCGAACAAAGTCAGCGGCTCGATCGCTTGCAGCAAACAATTTCGGAACAGCAGGAAACGATTCGCCTGCTCGCCGCCAAAGTAAACAGTGCTGAGGCGCCATTATCGACGTCGACATCGCCAACCGCGACGGCGCAAACACCGGTTGCGCCCCAGACGGTTAAGACGCCAACCGTTGACGATCGTTTGAAAACCGTGGAATCGCGCCTTTCGGAGCTGAGCGCGATCAAGTTTAGCGGTGACATTCGTCTGCGGTCTGAATCCATTTTTGGACAATCGAACAGTCTCGCGAATGGCAACAATCCGGCGGTGCTCGGCAACGATTTGAGTCCGCGTCACCGCATGCGCCTGCGCGCGCGCTTACAAATGCGTGGCTCGATTGGCGCCGAGTTTGACTGGGGCCTGCGTTTCACCAGCGGCAGCTTTGGCGACAACATCTCAAACAACCAAACGCTGACGGATTTTTTCAACCGCAAACCTTTTGGCATTGATCAAGCTTTCATAACTTACAAACCGCATAGTGTGCCGGGACTGAAACTTCAGGGCGGCAAGTTTGAACCGCCATGGACTTTCACGGAATTGACGACCGACAACGATTTGATGGTTGAGGGATTCAACCAGTCTTATTCCCGCAGCTTCAAAAAATCCGCGCTGAAAGATCTGACGTTTGTCGCGTGGGAACTACCGTTCCTCGAACGCAATTCCGCGTTCGTGCGCAACAGCAATGGCACCGTGAACATCGATCAGTCGCAACGCGGCGGCCGCGACCTCGCTCTGTTTGGAGCACAAGCACGAGCGCGCTTTGAACCTAACGCGAAGGTGGCGCTCAATCTTTCGGTGTCAGATCTTTTCTATTCGGGCACGCAATTCATAACGCCGGTGCAGGTTTTCGGCAATCAATTACAGCTTCCGGTAACCTTCATCATTCCGGCGAATGGCGCTACGCCGGCGCAAACTATTACGACTCAAGTTTCCATTCCGCGCGATCTGCTGGTTGCGGGTAACGCTAATTTGGGATTAACAAATGCCAGCAACAATGCAACAAACCGTGACGGTCATCTCGCTTCCGGATTTAATCTCGTCGACATGCTGGCGCGGCTCGAGCTGAAACACAGCAAACGTTTTCCTGTCGCGATCTTGTTGGATTTTGTCACCAACACCCAGACGCATGATGTCGTTGTCGCCGGACCGACGGGCGCCGATGTGCTGTTGCCGAATCACGAGAACAATGGCTTCTGGGGCGAAATACAAGTTGGAAAAACAAAAGACCGCGGCGACGTTCAGTTTGGCTATACGTTCATGCGGATTGAAAAGGACGCGGTGCTGACTCCTTTCAACATGTCCGACATAACTCAACAGTCCGACATGCGCGGACATCGTTTACAGTTTTCATACGCCGCCGATCCGCGCGTCACGTTCACAATTACCGGCATTGTTACCGAACGGCTGAACGGCTTGCTTGGTCCATTTGCGGCGACACCGGCGGGTTCTTCGAATCGCGCCACCACGCGCGTGCAGTTTGATACCGTGCTGAAGTTTTGATCTCAGTAGGAAACTCCTGGGCTTTGGTCTTAGGTCTTGGGTCTTTGGTGTTTAGCAAAGATCGATTGGTTTTCTTTTTCAAAGACCAAAGACCAAAGACCAAAGACCAAAGACCTAATTGTTCCTCATTCGCTGTGATAACCTGTAGGCCATCAAAGTGGTCACCCAGGTCGACAAGCGCACAACCCGAATCCGAAATCGCGCGCGCAAGATGCGCACGCGGGCACGCGATACCCGCCGCGAACTCGAGCGTATCGCCAGCACGCCCACCCTCGGCGGTCTTTTCCTCTCACTTCTAAAAATCGGCATCGTTGGTTTTGGCGGCGGCTTCGCTGTAATCGCGCAGATCCGTTCGCTGGTGGTCCATCAGCGTCGTTGGCTTACCGAGCAGGACTTCTCGGCGGGATTCGCGCTGGCGCAAAGTTTGCCCGGTACCGCTGCCGGCAACACTGCGACTTACGTGGGCTTGAGACTGCGCGGCTGGCGCGGCGCCATTGTGGCGATCACGGGCTTCATTCTCCCCTCAATGTTGATGATGATAGTGTTGGCAATTCTCTACCGGCACCTGCGCTATTTGCCGGACACGGATCGACTCTTTCGTGGCTTGAATGCCGCGGTGGTAGCGCTGGTGATCGTTACTGCCTGGCGCATCGGCCGCAACACACTTTACAAACCGTGGCAATGGTTGCTGGCGGTGCTCTCGTGTTTGGTCGTCGCCTTTTTTAGTGCAACTGTGCTCGAAGTTGTGCTGGCTGCCGGTTTGGTTGGCATCTTTATCGACTCGTTCGCGGAGAAGCAACTTCGCAAACTGGGAAAACTTGAAGGTGTGGCGTCGCGGCGCCGAAGAATTTCCGCGCGTCTTACTTTACAAAGGCGTCGCCGTCACAGGCGCGAAACTCATTTCGTTGGCGGGTATCTAACGCGAGCAATGGCGGAAGAGCGCGTTCGACAGGCCGAGCTCGCTGCGACTCGAGCTGAAGAAGCAGAACCGGAAAATCGAAACGATGGTGGAACAAAACTCCGCTCGGCGGTTTTATTGGGCGCCTCAATGCCAATCTTCGCAAAGGTTGGACTGCTGCTGTTGCTATCGACGATTTTCCTGCGCATGGGGGCGGTAACGTTTGGAGGCGGGTTTGTAATGATCCCTTTGATCGAAGCTGAAGTTGTTGATGCGCATCACTGGCTGACGCATCAGGAGTTCGTCGATGCCGCGGCGCTGGGGCAGATCACGCCGGGTCCGGTTTTGATCATGGCGACGTTCATCGGTTATCGCGTGGCCGGAACGCTCGGGGCGATTGTGGCGACGATCAGCATTTTTCTGCCGTCGTTCTTGATGACCGTGGTGGCGGGTTCGTCGCTGGCGCGTTTCCAAAACAATAGAATTGTCCAGTCGTTTTTGAAAGGCGTCGCGCCAGCAGTCGTCGGATTGTTGGTCGCGGCCGGCATCAGCATGGGGCGCGCCGGCATTCACACCTGGGCCGGTTTACTCCTTGCCATCCTCGCGGGCTTTGTGCTGATTCGTTATCGACCGAATGCAATCTGGGTGATTCTCGGCGCCGGGGTACTGCGATTTGTGATCGGTTTCTTCCTGCCGTGAGTTTCTTGATGTCCGATAAGCTTTAGCTTGTCGTAACGCCGCGACAAACTAAAGTTCATCGGACAGCGTAAATCAGCGGCTAATCAGCGCTCGCTCACAAATTCACCTGCCGCCGTCCGCTTCTGCTCTCGTAGTCGCTCCGCCAGAATGCGATAAAAACACTTCAGGCAGAGTCCGCACGAATCCTCGCTCGCATGATTACGAATCTTCACGCCACAGTTAACACACAGCACTTTAAATTCCTCAACACTCCCAAGTCTCGGCTTATCCATTCTCTTCACCTCCAAACTATTTCCCGAAACCTTAGCACCGGCAAGTTACGCGATTGTTGTCGCGAGATTAAGTGGAACTTAAATGAGCGAACGCTGAAGCCGTCCTTAACAAACATTTAAAGCGCAATTCACAGCGCCTTAACCTCATCAGATTACTTTCTGCTTTGAACTTCCTGATCCCATTTGCGTCGATTGCAATTGAACGATAAGCCGCTCAACACCGAGAGTCTGCACGTTTATATCTATCGATTGCGGGCCAAGCTGGCCCGGTACAATTTGAGAATCGATACGATGATCAACGTGGGATATCGATTGCTGCTGCGCGAGGATTCATTCACGTGATTCCGTGCCGGAGGTTAACGGCATGTTCAGATGATGTTCAGACGGATGTAACACCCGCCAACTAAATTAGCCTTCCTTCGAACCATCAAAGATTGACTGCAGGAGCCAAATGGATGTCCCTCTCGACTAAAATCGCACGCGCCGGATCGCTTCTCGCTGTTCTAATTGTCGGCGTTTTTGCCTTTGCCTGTAGCGGTGCCTCAGGCCCGGGAACCGCTGGCGGAAACATCACGCTGCAGGGCGCGGGCGCAACGTTTCCCAATCCGCTTTACCAAAAATGGTTGAGCGAATACGGCAAGCTGCATGCGAACGTACGCATCGACTATCAATCGATTGGATCGGGCGGCGGCATTAAGCAAATTCAGGCGCAGACCGTGGACTTTGGCGCTTCGGATGCGCCGATGAGCGATGCGGATTTGAAAGCGGCGCCGGGTGAACTTCTGCACATTCCGACAGTGCTGGGCGCAGTTGTCGTTACCTATAACGTCGCTTCAATTACTCAGGCGCTCAATTTGTCGCCCGAGGTTCTGGCGGATATTTTTCTCGGCAAGATAAAAAAATGGGACGACGCGCGCATAAAACAGGACAACGCGGGCGTTAATCTTCCGGCGGCGGATATCACGGTGGTCCATCGTGCCGATGGCAGCGGCACTTCGTACGTCTTCTCCGACTATCTCTCGAAAGTAAGCGCCGAATGGAAAGAAAAAGTTGGGACTGACAAGTCGCCGAAGTGGCCGGTCGGCCAGGGCGGCAAAGGCAACGAAGGCGTTACCGGACAGATCAAGCAACAGCCAAACACAATCGGTTATGTCGAGTTGGCTTACGCCGTGCAAAACAATTTGCCCGCGGCGTTGATTAAAAACGCGAGTGGAAAGTTTATTGCACCCTCGATTGATGCGGTGACAGCAGCGGCGGCTTCGGCCTCGGCACAAACGCCCGACGACTTGCGCGTGTCAATCACAAATTCCGCCGGCGAGAATGCGTATCCGATTTCCAGTTACACCTACATCCTGGCTTACAAAGATCAGAAGAACGCCGAGAAGGGCAAAGCGTTGGTCGATTTCCTTTGGTGGGGAATTCATGACGGCGAGCAGTTTGCTAAAGAGCTGCAATACGCGCCGCTGCCCGCGGAGATCGTCAAGCGCGCAGAAGCGAAGATCAGTTCGATAACGTCGGGCGGCCAGCCCCTGCGGTAAGGTGAGCCCGCGAAGCGCGACGATAGCATAAAGCCTGGGGTGGAGCGGAGCGAAACCCCAGGATCCTTCAAGTGAAAAAGGAAGAGCCCACTAAGTGGGCGACAGTTGTTTAGGACAGGCTAAATCTAGCGTTTTCGCTATCGCACGCTTCGCGCTCTCGGGAGCTTTTAACTTTCGTCGTCCTGGGGTTCCGCTGCGCTCCACCCCAGGCTCTAGTCTGACGCCACGCTTCGCGGGCTAACCAATTACATGGACCAAACGATCGCCGAACATCGCTCGCCTCCAACCGTCAATTGGAAACACTTGCTCGCGCCCACCGGCAACACGGGTGACGCGGTGTTTCGCGGTTTGTTGTTTGCCGCGGCGTTGCTGATGGTGTTGATTGCCGGCGCGATGATCGTGGCGCTGGCAGTGAAATCGATGCCGTCAATTCGTCAGTTTGGTTTTCACTTCCTCACCAGTTCCGAATGGAACCCGGTTAAGAGCGAGTTTGGCGCGTTACCTTTTATTTACGGAACGATTGTCTCGTCGCTGATCGCGCTGGTGATTAGCGTGCCGCTGTCTCTGGGAATAGCGATCTTTTTAGTCGAACAAGCGCCGCGGCAGGTCGCGCGGCCAGTCACTTTTCTAATTGAACTGCTGGCGGCGATTCCTTCCGTAGTCTATGGGCTCTGGGGAATTTTTGTGCTGGCACCGTTTCTGCGCGTTCACGTCGAACCGTCATTGCAGCATTGGTTCGGGTGGCTGCCGCTTTTCAAAGGACCAATTACCGGGATCGGATTACTGACGGGCGGCATTATCCTCGCGATCATGGTGACGCCGATTATTTCCGCCGTTGTTCGCGACGTCCTTGCGGCTGTGCCGGGATCGCAACGAGAAGCGGCGTTGGCATTGGGTGCGACAAAATGGGAAACCACGCGCGTTGTTTTAGTAAACGGCGCACCCGGAATTGCCGGCGCCGTGATCCTCGGCTTAGGTCGCGCGATTGGAGAGACGATGGCGGTGACAATGGTCATCGGCAATCGCGCACACATCAGCGCATCGTTGTTTGATTCGTCGTACACGATCGCGTCGGCGATTGCCAACGAGTTTACTGAAGCGACGCAGGATCTTTACCTCAGCGCGCTGGTCGAACTGGGACTGATTTTGTTCCTGGTGACTTTCATAGTTAACGCGATCGCGCGCGTGTTGGTTTGGAATGTAACGCGCAAGATGAGCGGCGTCTCCAGTGCTGTGTGATGAAACGAAAAACATTTAGCCGCGGATTAACGCGGATGACGCGAATCTGAAAGAAATTACAATGCACTTAACGCCTTGTTTCGGTTTTCTGTTTCTGTTCCTGATCCGCGTTATTCCGCGTTAATCAGCGGCTAATATTTCCGATCGTTATGAGAAAAGTTGACAAGTTACGCCGCAGCAGAAGCGCAACGATGACAACGTTGACTGCGCTTTGCACTCTCGTGGCCGTCGGCATCCTGCTGATCATTCTCATTTACATCGCCCTGCAGGGCATTGGGTCGCTCAGTTTTCGCTTCCTGGTTGACAGCCCGCGACCGGTTGGCGAAGGCGGTGGCATCGGCAACGCGATCTCCGGCACGCTCGTCTTGCTGGGGCTCTCGGCCGCTATTGGACTTCCGTTTGGCATTGCAGTCGGTATCTATCTTTCCGAATTCGGCAGCGGAAAGTTTGGCAGTCTGGTGCGATTTTTGACTGACACGCTGACCGGCATCCCTTCCATCGTTACCGGAGTTTTTGTTTACACAATCGTGGTCGTGCCGTTGAAACATTTTTCGGCGCTGGCGGGTGGTATTGCGCTGGCCCTGATCATGGTTCCGATTGTGGCGCGCACCACCGAAGAGATGATCAAGCTGGTGCCGCACAGCCTGCGCGAAGGAGCTCTCGCGTTGGGTGCGCCGCAGTGGCGTACGACGTTAGGCGTAGTAATTCCGGCTGCGGCATCTGGAATTGCCACCGGCGCCATGTTGGCGATCGCGCGCATCTCGGGCGAGACGGCGCCGCTCTTGTTCACTGCGTTTGGCAGCCGCTTTTTTAGTTACTACCTGGATCAGCCGATTGCGTCGTTGACAGTGCAAATTTACAACTACGCAATTTCCCCTTATGACGAATGGCACGCGCAAGCCTGGGCCGCAACGCTCGTTTTGATGACGATGATACTGTCGATAAATATTGTCGTTCGGTTTTTTACACGTAAACGCTTTTGATTTCAGATTTCAAATTTGAGATCTCAGATTTATGAGCTGAGATTCGAGATCTCAGATTTATGAGCTGAGATTTGAGATCTGAGATTTATGAGCTGAGATTCGAGATCTCAGATCTGAAATTGAGATACGGACCTTTGCAATCCGAAATCCGAAATTCGCAATTCGAAATTCCCAGAATGCCCGCGCCAACATTAACAACCAGAATCGCAGTCGCCGAACGTCCTGCCGACACTCCCGCTGCCAGGACTGGCGCCGCGGCGAAAATCTCTGTGCGCAACCTGAATTTCTTCTACGGAAAAACCCAGGCGCTGCATGACGTTTCGCTGGAGATACCCGAACGCATCGTGATGGCGTTCATTGGTCCATCGGGCTGCGGCAAGTCGACTTTGCTGCGCACGCTGAATCGAATGAATGACGTTATTCCCGCCACGCGTGTCGAGGGCGAAGTGATAATGGACGGTCGCGATATTTATGAAGCAGGCACCGACGTGGTCGATTTGAGAAGAAAAGTCGGCATGGTGTTCCAAAAATCGAACCCGTTTCCAAAAACGATTTTTGACAATGTCGCTTACGGCCTGCGCATTAATCGTTTGGCGAAAACCAAGTCCGAGTTGGCCGATCGCGTGGAGCAGGCGCTGAACGATGCCGCGCTCTGGTCCGAAGTAAAGGATCGTTTGCACACGTCCGCGCTTAGCTTGTCAGGCGGACAACAACAGCGGCTTTGCATTGCGCGCGCGTTGGCGGTCCGCCCTGAGGTAGTATTGATGGACGAGCCGGCATCAGCCCTGGATCCGATTGCGACTTCGAAGATCGAAGAGTTGATTGTCGATCTAAAGAAGCGCTACACGATCGTAATCGTGACGCATAACATGCAGCAGGCTGCTCGCGTTTCGGACACCACCGCCTTCTTTTTGTTAGGCAAACTGATTGAGGTGAACTCCACGGAAAAGATGTTTACCAACCCGACTGAGAAACTTACGGAAGACTACATAACGGGCCGGTTTGGATAAGAAAAGCGGTCTGAGGACTTTGGCCTTTGGTCTTTGCTCTTCTGATTTTTGAACAAGCACAACTTCGCCGGACAACACGGAATCCAAAGACCAAAGACCAAAGACCAAAGACCGAAAACAATGGAACAGCATCGCCATCTTGACGACGAACTAAACTCACTACGCGATCGCGTGTTGCTGCTCGGCGGCGAAACCGAATCGGCGCTTGATCGCGCCATGTTGGCCCTCGTCGAACGCGATAGCGACATCGCGCGGCAGGTTCTGGATAACGACGATCGAGTCGATCAGCTTGAGGTTGAGATCGACCGGCAATGCATTGAAATAATTGCTTTGCGCCAACCCGCGGCGCGCGACCTCCGTTTTGTGATCTCGGTCGCGAAAATGGCGCCCGTGCTGGAACGCATCGCGGACCACGCCGCTAACATTGCCCGGGTAGCGCTCGATCTCAACAACGAACCGGAGTTGAAGTCGGTAACAGAATTGAGTTCCATGGCCGGCCATGCATTGCGCATGTTGCACGAAGCGCTGGATGCTTTCACCTCGGGCGATGCCGTCGCCGCGCGCGAGATCATCAAAAGCGATTCGGAAATCAATGAGCTTTATAACCACATCTTTCATCAGTTGATTGAAATGATGGTCACCGAACCAGCTACTGCCACACGCGACGCGCGCCTGCTGTTCGTTGCGAAACACCTGGAACGCATCGGCGACTACGTGACCGACATCTGTGAGTTGACGGTTTACATGGCCGAAGCCGCATTCATCAAGCACTTTAAGTAGGACAGACATTGCTGACTGTCCTTGTGCGACAGAGTTTTCACGCGCGGCATATAGAAGAGATTTTCCATTTATCATTTTTCAATTGTCATTTTTCATTGAAGAAAACCAGAAGAAGCGAGACACGAAACATTCGTACACGACTGCGCCAGCCAATGACAAATGAAAAATGGAAAACTTTTCTTTTCCTACGAGGGTTATAAGGGAGCGTAAGAAAATCCGGGACAGGCAGGAATGCCTGTCCTACAAAAAACATGGCGCGACCAGTACTGATTATTGAAGACGATCCGGACATCGCTGAGAGTTTGAAATACAACCTCGAGCGCGAAGGATTGCCGACGGTCAGCGCCGCCACCGGTGAAGCCGGCCTGGCTGCAGCCTTAAACGAACGCGAGCCGCCCGCTCTTATCATTCTCGATCTAATGTTGCCCGGCATGAGCGGCACTGAATTGTGCCGCCGGCTTAGAAGAGAACCCGCGACCAGGCGCACGCCGATCATTATGCTGACCGCGAAAGCGTCTGAATCAGATCGCGTGACTGGACTCGATCTGGGCGCGGACGACTACATTACCAAGCCGTTTTCGGTGCGCGAACTCCTGGCGCGGGTGCGCGCAGTCATGCGACGGATGGACGAGACGGCCGGCAAGACTTACGAAGACGATCATTTGCAGATCGACTTTGATGACATTCGCGTTGTCTGTCACGGCCAAAAGATCAAGCTGACGAACAAAGAGTTCACTTTGCTTTCCGCGCTGGCGCGCAGCGCCGATCGCGTGATCACACGCCAGCAGTTGCTGGACAATGTTTGGGGCTACAGCTATTACGGAGACGCGCGCACGCTCGATGTTCACATCAGACGGCTGCGGCAAAAGCTGGGCGAATGCGGCGACTGCATTGAAACTGTCGTGGGCGTTGGCTATCGTTTTGTCGGCTGCCCCGCTAAGGTTTAGCAAAGTCCAGCGCTTAAGGCAGTGGCACAGACTTCAGTCTGTGGCGTCGGCAAAGAACACAGACTAAAGCCTGTGCCACTTCCTTGCGCAAATTGGTAAAGTAAAAACCGTGTCCAAGCGCAATGCCATCTTGATCGCAGCGGCCGCGGTTTTGTTTGCCGCGCTGTTCCTGTTGCCTTCGTTCGCTGCGCGCGCGTCCGCGGCCGCTTTCACGCTGCTGGGCGCCGTTTTCCTGCTTGCCAAAACATTCTCAACAAGAAGTGGCGATAAGAATCTCTCCGCAAGCGGCGCCCGCGAGGCAACAAATGGCGAGGGGTCACCAAATGAAATTTTTGCGCTCGGAAAGTTGTTCGAAGCAACCATGACCGGCATGCGTGAGGGGTTGTTGGTGGTGGACCAGGAAATGCGCGTGGTCGCTTCAAATCCTGCTGCGCATCGGCTGTTCAATCTTTCCGGCGGTCAACTCAACTCGCAGCGGCTCACCCAACTAACTCGGAATCCGGCGATGTACAGCGCGTTTCTCGATGCGCTGCAGGGAAAAGAACGCAGCGGCGTGAAAGTGGAAACCCATGGACCTGAGCGTTTGATTTTCGATCTTCATGTTGTGCCGTTGAATAGTTCGAACGGCAGGTCTGCGAATCGGCCAGGCGGAACGGAGCCGGCAGCACCGCAAGGCGCGCTGGGAGTTTTCATTGATGTGACGCGCATTGAACGTCTCGAGCGAGTGCGGCAGGAATTTCTTTCAAATATTTCGCACGAGTTGCGCACGCCGCTGACTTCGATTCTCGCTTTTGTAGAAACTCTGGAAACGAGCGCGTTGGAGGATCAGGAAAGCGCAAAACACTTTCTGACCATCATTCGCAAAAACGCGGTGCGCATGAATACTTTGATTAGCGACATAATTGAGTTGAGCGCAATTGAATCGGGCAACGTAAAGGTAAGGGCGGAACAGGTTGCATTGTCGCCGCTCGTCACTGAAGTTATCTCGTTCCTGGCTGCGCAGGCCGAGGCGCGGCCGGTTACGGTTGTTAATGAAGTAACGGCCGATATCGTTGTGTTTGCCGACGCGCGCCGGTTGGAACAAATGCTGACTAACTTGATCGACAATGCTATTAAGTTCAATCGTGAAGGTGGCAAGGTAACGGTTAAATTTGAACGCAGCAGCCGCGATCAAATAATGATTGAGGACACTGGCGAAGGAATTCCAGCGCAGTACCTTGACCGTTTATTTGAAAGGTTCTATCGCGTAGACCGCGCTCGCTCGCGCGAGGTTGGCGGCACCGGCCTAGGTTTGGCTATCGTCAAACACCTGGCCCGCGCGCACGGCGGCGAAGCGAGCGTTACTTCAGAAGTAGGCAAAGGCAGCACGTTCATAATCGAACTGCCGCGCAACGATTAGATAGCACAACCTAAACAGCTTTCTTGATTTCAAAACGACATTGCGGGGGGCCGTCTCGATCGCAACGCTCCTGTACCGGCGCGCCAACGATCTCTGTCATCAGCGCTTCGGCAAGTTGACAGACTTGCGGATGCTCACTAACCGCGGCGGCCAGCGGACAACTACCACTACGAATAATTAATTTGGTTTCTTCTTTTTCAATCCTGGCTGCTCCACCCAACACTTCCAGTGCTTTCACCGCGCCACGCGCACGATTCTCTAAACTTCCTTTGGCTGAAGATTGACGGGCCGCAAGTGTGCGACCAACTTCCCGCAAAACATCCGTGATAGCCTGTGGATCAAACTTCTCTTTTAGAACGCTGATGAGGGCATTAAGCAGAAGGTCATATGCCTTGGGAAAGAGCGCCTCAGCGTCGTGCGTTAGCTTGTAAGCGAAATGCGGTTTACGAAATCCGCGCCGCACGCCGCTTTGCTTTATCAGTCCGTCGCGCTCGAGCGTCAGCAGATGAGCCCTTACAGCGTTGTCCGTAAGCTGCAGCTTTTCCGCCAACTCGTTAACCGTAAGACTCTCGCCGCGCAGCAAACCAACGATGCGCCCGCGCGTGCTCTCGAAAAATCTTTCCGCTGGTTTTGTCTTGTCCATCAGCCCCCGTCCCAAAGAAATATAGCATTTCCCGCCCAGCTTTACAATAAGTCAAGATATCACTTGACTTATCATGGTAAGTCGCCGTAATCTCGTCATCCAACATCCGGCCGAAACGCCGGCCGACATTTTCAAATAAGTTGAGGAGAAACAATGGCACAAGCAATTTTTGACACGAAGCTAACAGAAACGACTGACGCGGACACAAGCTCAGCGAGCCGGCAGGCTTATCAGATCCTGCATCTCGGTTTTACGGTGGCGCCGATTGTCGCCGGGCTCGACAAGTTTTTCCACTTCCTGGTCAACTGGGACCAATACGTACCCGGCGTCGTCAATAGTCTGACCGCAGGGCGCGGACATCAATTGATGCTGGTTGCCGGCGTGATTGAGATCATTGCCGGTCTCGGAGTTTGGTTCAAGCCGAAGGCGTTCGCATATGTCGTCAGCGCCTGGCTTCTGCTAATCATCGTCAATCTGCTTTTGATTCCGGGGTACTTTGACGTTGCCTTGCGGGATTTTGGTCTTGCACTCGGTGCACTGGCGTTGGCGCGCCTGAGCCAAACTTTATCTGACTGATTGGCCACGAAAAGATCCGCGCTTACGTTCGCCGGTGCGTCTTTGATCGCTTTCGCTCCAGCGTCATTTTCAGTAACGGCGGCGTCACCAAAGTGGTGACCATCACCATGATTACGACGGCGCCAAACGTCGCCGGGCTAACCACGGGCACCATCGTGCCTGCTGCATTCGGCAGCATCAGGCCTGCGCCGATACCGGCCACGATCAAGCCAACTTCGCCGCGCGGAATCATGCCGACTCCGACCGCTAAACGGTTCAGCCCGCGCCCGGCCAATGCGAGCGAACAAACCTGCTTGCCGATGATCGCGGCAATCGTAAGCACGACAGCAAAACCAAGCAGATCGAAATGGCCAAACACGCGCAGATCCACTTTCATTCCCATCAGCACAAAAAATATCGGCACGAGAAACGTCGTCACGGGCTCGAGCAACTGGCTCAAGTCACGCTCGCCCCGTTCCAGAAACGGTTTGAAGTGAACATCATCCAGAACCAAGCCGGCCGCGAAGGCGCCGACAATAGTTGCTAACTCAACTTTTGCCGCCAGCCACGAAAGCCCAAAACATAACGCGATCGAGAGGATCAGCAACACGCCGAGACTTTTAAGTTTGACTGCGGCGCGAAAGAGCGGCGGCATGACGTAACGACCGATGGCAAATGTGGCGACAAAAAAGATAACTGTCTTCGCCGCCAGCCAAATAATGTAAATGAAGTCCAGCGAAGTACCGGCCGTTGCCGCCGCCACGGCGCCGACTACAGTTGCGAGTATAAGTAAACCAATTACATCGTCGATCACCGCCGCGCCCAGAATGATGCGCGACTCGCGAAGTTCCAGTTTACCCAAATCCTTTAGAACCCGAGCGGTGATGCCCACGCTGGTTGCGCACAACACCGCGCCGATGAAAATATGGACCAGCCTTGATTCGCCTGGCAAAAAGTATGCAGAGACTCCCCAACCCAAAAAGAACGGCGCCGTCACACCCGCAAGCGCCACCAGCAACGACGACCAACCGACCGCCAACATCTCGCTAAGTTTCGATTCCAGTCCCACTTCAAACAGCAAAAGAATCACACCGAGTTGGGCCAGCGCCGCGATGACGCCATCGGTTTTGATCCAATCTGCCTGGTGAAAACCAACCAGCATCAGGTTGCCGAGAATGATTCCGGCTAACAGCTCACCGAGCACCGCCGGCTGGCCCACACGTTCGAAAAATTCGCCGGCGATTTTGGCGGTTAACATTATCGCCGCGAGGCCAGCGAGGATCATGGGACTAAAGTCGGACCCGCCGCTCGCGTGCGCAATCGGCGCTTGCGGTTCGGCCCATACCGATTCGGCGGCAAAGAAGATCGATAGGGCCGCGATGGCTGCTGGCAGGGGATTTTTCATTGTTTCCAGATCGTAAAGCAAACTGTTAGTTTGCGGTGGTCTCGCGGCCCATCAAGTTGAGTGCTGACCAACAACCGCAAACTAACAGTTTGCTGTACCAGTAGTTTGCCGGAATTAACGCCGGATTATTACACACCTGCAAGGACAGGCGGTGCAGGAAAGGCCGACTATGTTGAGGCTGAAACCTGTTTTATTGCGCCGCTTGTTTGCCTGCCGCGACTCAGGTCACTATAATGCGCGAAAACTTGAGGACGCTTGAAGTTGGGTGGGAGCAGCCGGCGCTTCATCGAGAAAACACATTTTCAATGTCAACCCCTCTTAGATGGAAACCACGCGGCCGTATTTCGCCTTTTGCTCGCCGCCAAGCCGAAACCCCGCTGCGTACGCTTGCGCTGAACTTGAGTGAGGCAGCGCGTTCGGCGCTTTCCGAGCCGTTTCGGCTGACCATCGAACATCAACCAATTTATCTGCAGCGCTTGCCGCGGGCGTTCGATGGCTTTCGGATTGTGCAACTTTCCGATATTCATCACAGTCCCTTCACCAGCATCAAACAAATTGAACGCGCCGTTGAAACTGCGAACGGCTTGCAGCCCGACATGATTGCCTTAACAGGCGACTACGTTTCCAAGGAGCGCCGTTACGCTGCGCCCTGCGCCGAATTGTTGGGAACTTTAAAAGCTCGCCATGGTGTCTTTGCCGTCCTGGGCAATCACGATCATTGGACCGACGCGGCCTTGATTACTGACCTGTTTCGCGCCGAAGGCATCACCATGCTGGTCAACCAGGGGATGCGCTTTGAAAAAGACGATGCCGCTTTTTGGCTCGCCGGCGTGGACGACACAATGGTCGGACTCGAAGACTTGTCGCTCGCCTTGGCGGGCGCGAGCGCAGATGAAATGAAATTACTGTTGGCCCATAACCCTGTGATTTTGCGAAAAGCCGCGCGCGCGGGTGTTGATCTGGTGCTGAGCGGCCACACGCATGGCGGGCAAGTTAATTTGCGATCGGAACAAAGGGAGTCGGGCCGACCCCGTCGCCGGCATGTGAAAGGTCTGGCGCGCCAGGACGAAACGCAAATCTACATTACTCGCGGCCTGGGAACTGTCGTGCTCCCGGTCCGTTTTGGCTGCCCTCCGGAAGTTTCTCTACTTGAACTGCGCTGCGCTTGAGAAGTGAATGGTATCCCAGCTCGTGAATGGTACTTTCTTCCGGTTTTCATCTATTCACGATTTACGATTCACGATTTACTAACCGATGTCCTCCCGAATTGTTACTGTACCAAATATGCTCACCGTCTTTCGGATGGTGCTGATTCCGGTTTTCGTCACGATGCTCTTTTATCAACGCTTCATCGTGGCGTTGGCTGTCTTCGTATGTGCGGGTCTTACGGACGGACTGGATGGGTTATTGGCGCGGCGATTTGATCAGCGCTCGCAGCTTGGCACTGTGCTCGATCCGATCGCTGACAAGCTAATGATGGTGACGGCTTTCATCGTGCTGTCGATGCGCGGCATTTTCCCGCCGCCGGTGCCGAGCCACTTGCCCGTGCCGTTCTGGGTAACTGTCACGGTCATCAGCCGGGACGTTTTCATAATCGTTGGCGCGGCCGCGATAAACATCATGACCGGGTTCCGTGGCTTCCGTCCGTCCTGGCTGGGCAAGGTGAATACAACGGTTCAAATCGCCGCCATCGCGGCGATAATGTTCGCGGCCAGCTTTCCTTACTACACCGGCTATTACCTGCCGACGGTCTATGCAACCGTATTCATTCTTGCCATCCTTTCCGGCCTTCATTACATCTTCTTCGCCTCAAGATTAATGAACGAGGATCGCCAGTAGTCGATCTTCCCAGTAAAACTTCCAAATCAAAGCCAAAGGTGGGCCCCTACCCCTGTCGAAAAGTTGACAAGAGGACACTCAGGTATTATATTAGCGTCCCATTCAACTAGAGTTTATGGGTGGGCACTACATTAAGGTTAAACGGCCCGGTAGGCTTTCAAATCGGGCCAAATATCGTTTGGAGAACAAAAGAGATGAGCAAGATTATAGGAATCGACCTGGGAACAACCAACTCCGTTGTGGCAGTGATGGAAGGCGGCGAGCCCACGGTCATCACGAATTCTGAGGGTGGCCGCACCACTCCGTCGGTGGTGGCGTTTACAAAAGACGGCAGCCGGCTGGTGGGTCAGGTGGCGAAGCGGCAAGCCGTGACCAACCCCGAAAACACTGTCTATTCAATCAAGAGATTTATGGGCCGGCGCTTCGACGAAGTGACCGAAGAAATCAAGCAGGTCCCTTATAAGGTCCAGGCGGCGAGCGGAAGTGGCGACGTGCGCATTCTGACTGGTGGCAAGGAATGGAGCCCGCCGGAGATCTCGGCAATCATCCTGCAAAAGATGAAGCAGTCAGCTGAGGATTACCTTGGGCAGAAAGTCGACAAAGCGGTCATCACCGTGCCGGCGTATTTTAACGACGCGCAACGTCAGGCCACCAAGGATGCCGGAAAGATTGCCGGTCTGGAGGTGATGCGCATCGTCAACGAGCCGACAGCAGCCGCGCTCGCTTATGGTCTCGATAAGAAAAAGGACGAAACGATCGCGGTGTTCGACTTTGGCGGCGGCACATTTGATATCTCGATCCTCGAAGTTGGCGAAGGCGTCGTTGAAGTGAAATCGACCAATGGCGATACGCACCTGGGCGGCGACGACATCGACGAACGACTGACTGAATGGATCATTGAAGAGTTTAAAAAGGACCAGGGCATCGATCTTTCGAACGACAAGATGGCCTTGCAACGTTTGAAGGAAGCATCGGAGAAAGCAAAGATCGAACTCTCGAGCACGATGGAGACAGAGATCAACCTGCCCTTCGTCACCGCGGATCAGTCCGGTCCAAAGCACCTGGCGATGAAGCTGACGCGCGCGAAGTTTGAGCAATTGGCTGAGCCGATTCTCAGCCGTCTGAAATCGCCGGTCGAGCAGGCCATCAAAGATGCCGGCATCGACGCGAAGAAGATTGACGAGGTTGTTCTGGTCGGTGGCTCGACGCGTATTCCGAAAGTTCAGGAAATGGTTCGCGGTCTTTTTGGCAAAGAACCAAACAAGAGCGTAAATCCCGACGAAGTGGTCGCGATCGGCGCAGCCGTGCAGGCCGGAGTCTTGTCTGGCGAAAAGACCGACATCCTGTTGCTTGACGTGACGCCGCTCAGTTTGGGTATCGAAACGCTTGGCGGAGTCTTTACCAAGCTGATCGAACGGAACACCACGATTCCCACGCGCAAGTCTGAGATTTTCTCGACCGCTTCCGACAATCAAACGTCGGTCGAGGTCCACGTGCTTCAGGGCGAACGCCCGATGGCCGGCGACAATCGCACGCTCGGCAAGTTTCATTTGATCGGTATTCCACCTGCGCCGCGCGGCATGCCGCAGGTCGAGGTCGCTTTTGACATCGACGCCAACGGCATCGTGAACGTGTCTGCCAAAGACATGGGCACCGGTCGCGAGCAGAAGATAACCATCACCGCGTCGTCTGGTCTGTCGAAAGAAGAGATCGACAAGATGATGCGCGATGCTGAATCGCACGCCGCCGACGACGTGAAGAAGAAGGAAGAGATCGAGGCGCGCAATCGTTTGGATGGACTTACCTACCAGATGGAGAAGACGCTCAACGACAACCGCGAAAAGGTCGGCGCTGTAGCCGGTGAAGTGGAAACAGCGATCGCTGAAGCTAAAAAAGCGTTAGCGGAAGGTGGCGTGGAAAAACTAAACGAAGCGTTCAATCAACTGCAAACCGTTTCACACAAAATGGCCGAGGCGCTCTATCAGCAGACCGGGACGCCGGAGGGCGGGTCGCCAACGGAAGATCAGGCTTCGGCTGCGGGAGCATCGTCTTCGGGTAATGCCGGCGACGACAACGTCATAGACGCGGAATATGTCGACGTTGATGAGAATAAGTAACGGCATTTCCGATTGCCGATTGCCGATTGCCGATTGGTCGGGTGAACTGAGTCGAGCCTGGATGCGCACGATATCTTAGGTCACACGCCAATCGGCAATTGGCAATTGGAAATCGGCAATCGAACATGGCGAAACAAGACTACTACGAAATACTCGGTATCAAGCGCGACGCCAAGCCTGAAGAGATCAAGAAGGCGTATCGCCGACTCGCGCGCAAGTATCACCCCGACGTGAATCCTGGAGACAAAGCTTCCGAGGATCGTTTCAAGTTAACGACTGAAGCGCACGACGTTCTTTCCGATCCCAAGAAAAGAAAAGTTTATGATCAGTTTGGGCAGTACTCCGACAACCTCGCGGATGCTGCTGCACGCGGCGCTACGCCCGGAGGCGCCGGACGCGCCACTCAGGGTTTTGACTTCAGCGGCTTTGATTGGGGGGAGGCCACACCATCGGGTGGTGGCTCGAGTTTCCGCGACATCTTTGCCGATCTCTTTAGCGGGAGTGCGAAAGAACAGGAACCGCCGCGGCCGCAACCCAAGCGCGGCGCTGACATCGAAATGCCGCTGTCGCTTACTTTTGAAGAGGCGATCCAGGGACTAACCACCAATCTGACAGTTCATCGTTCGGAACAATGTTCGCGCTGCAACGGCGCCGGCGACATTGGTGGACCAGTGATGGTCTGTGCGACTTGTAAGGGCAGCGGACAAGTGCAACGCGCCGGCGGACGATTGCGTTTCGCGCAGGAGTGTCCGGATTGCGGTGGCACCGGCCGTAGACGATCGCCGTGTTCGTTGTGTCACGGCAAGGGCGTGGTGCCAAAGACCGAAACAGTCAAGGTTCGTATTCCCGCCGGCGTCGAAACCGGATCGCGGGTGCGTATTCCCGGCAAAGGCCAGGGTGGCCGGCTCGGTGCGCCGCCGGGAGATTTGCACATCATCACTAACGTTGGCTCGCACAAATATTTTACGCGCAAGGGCGATAACATTTATGTGACCGTTCCCATCACCGTACCGGAAGCAGCGCTGGGAGCAAAAATTGAAGTGCCGACGGTTGAAGGGAAAGCTCAATTGCGTATTCCACCCTCGACACAGTCAGGTCAAAAATTTCGCCTCAAGCAGCGCGGCGCGCCGTCGTTGCGCAATCCCGGTGCGCGCGGCGATCAGTTTGTAGAAGTGCAGATCACGGTGCCGAAAGTGATTTCGGAAGAGACGAAGGAAGTGCTGCGGAACTATTCAAAGCTGAATGAGGAAAACCCGCGGGTAGAGATGGGATTGGAGTAAAGCGGTCTTTGGTTTTTGGTCTTTGGCCTTTGTGAGAAGAAGGCACGCTTGAGTGGTGCGGTGCAAAGACCAAAGTCCAAAGACCCAAGGCCAATCGACATGAAACGCAAAGCCAAGACATACACCATCAGCGCGGTCGCGGATCAATATAGTTTGCATCCGCAGACGCTCAGAATGTATGAACGCGAAGGGCTGCTCAAGCCATCGCGCTCTGAAGGCAACACGCGTCTTTACACCGATCCCGATCTCGAACGGCTTGAGTTAATCCTCGCGCTAACCCGCGACCTTGGCGTAAATCTCGCCGGCGTGGAAATCATTCTAAACATGCGCGAAAAGATGGATGCCATGCAGCAGGAGTTTGAACGCTTCTTTCAATACCTCCAGTCACACGCCGAAGAGTTAACCAACTTTGGCGAACCACCCGCCGAAGGCACCAGCGATGCGCTCGTGCCACTCACCCGCACCGCCGCCCTGCGCCGCCGCGCGTTCCGCGGTTAGTCGTTACAAGATTCTCGGCATAAAAATAAATCTTCTTGTGATGCCTAACCTGGCGTGGTAGATTTCGCCCGCCGCTGAGCGCTTCCAAAAAGCATTAACATCACCCACGCAGAAAGTTTTAGATCCACGAACGCTGCATTCGCGTTTGTTCGCAGATTTCTGTAACTCACCGCCGCTCGTCTGAACTGGCACCTGATGAATGTCGGTCCGCGCTTTTTTTGCGTCGTTGTTTTCGCGGTCGTAGTGGCGACGCTCGCGCACCCATTGACGACTGCCGCCCAGGATCTCGACAACGTAACTATGACGGGGCGCGTCACCGATCAAAACGGCGCAATCATTCCCGGCGCGACCGTAAGCGCGACGTTGGTCAGCACCGGTAACGAACGCAGTGTCGTCACCGATGGCGAGGGCCGCTATCGTCTGATTCAATTGGAGCCCGGTGTCTACAACCTAAAAGTTTCATTTACCAATTTTGCTCCGGAAGAACTGCTGGCGCTGAAAACGATAGCCGGCCAGAACGTGCAACTAGATTTCACCTTGCGACCGCCGGAACTCCAGGCCGGCGCGATGGTCATAACCGAAGCCGACGCCCCGGCCGTCGACACGACGCGCACTGTCGTCGGCGGCACCGTAACCACGCTTGAAGTTGAATCGCTTCCTGTCGCCAATCGCTCGCCGCTCGATCTGATCTTCACCTTGCCTGGCGTTTCCGAAGAAGCGCTTTCTACGCGCGACCTTGCCGAGGATCGCAACACCAGTCCCGCGAACACTCCTGAAGAATCAGGCACGTTCTCACTTTCGGGTGGTCCTGCGTATTCCAACAACATCACGATTGATGGTCTTGATAACAACGACGATCGCGCGGCGCGTGAACGCTTTCAACCGTCGATCGAGGCAGTTGAAGAAGTACAGATCATCACGAACCAGTTCTCGTCTGAGTACGGACGCGCCTCGGGCGGCCGCATCAACATCCGCACGCGCGGTGGCTCAAATCGTTATCGTGGTCGGCTGTTCTACTTTTTCCGCAACGACATTTTCAATGCGAACACTTCGAACAATAAATCGAGAGGTCTTAGCCGCTTGCCGTTTGAAGAGCACAACCCCGGTTTCACGTTGAGCGGTCCGCTCAGGCTGCCGTTGTATGACGGCCGGAAACGCACATTCTTTTTTAGCGCCTACGAATACGACACGGTTGTGGACTCAGCAACGATAGACACGTTAGTGCCGATTCAGCAGAACCCGCTTTTTCCGTTGCCGCCGCCGACGGTCACCGATCCGGCCCTGATCGGCACGTTGCGTTTAAATGCCGGAATCGCGCCATTTGTCTCAACCGTCTCGACACCTTCCAAAAATCACATCTTCACAACGCGTGTGGATCACAGGTTCTCGGATGTGCACAACGGCTCGATCCTTTATCAGTTGGGACGATTGAATAACTTGCGGCAGTTTGGCGGTGGCAATCGGCTGGCCGAAGCCTTGTTGGGCAAGACCAGGAAAACTGACGCAATCTCTTACACCGACAACCTCGTTCTTTCGCCGACGCTCGTCAACCAAACACGGGTTCAATATTCGCGGCTGACGCCCGCAGTCGCAGCGAGCGGCGGACGCAGTCCCGTCGTGCTAATTACGCTCGACGATCCGCTGCCTGCCACTGATCCGGATCAACGTTCAGGTACACTCGTCGCCGGTTCCTCAACTTCGGGAGCGACCGACCGCCGCGAGTCTCGCATGCAGGCACAGGACATCGTCTCCTGGGTTCTGGGCGCGCACTCGCTCAAATTCGGCGCCGACGTGCAACGCATCAATTCGACCTTCATTGATCTTTCAGACATTTCGGGCACTTTCAGTTTTTCTAACCCGGCGGATTTTTTGGCCAAGGCGCCCAGCCGTTTTCGGCAAAACTTTCAGTCGGAATCAACCCAACAAAACAATTATCTCGGTTTCTTTATTCAGGATGAATGGCGTCTGCGGCCAAATCTGACCATTAGTTATGGCTTGCGTTGGGAAGAAGAAACGATCATTCGCGACTTGAATAACTTTGGACCGCGGGTTTCCCTCGCTTACGATCCGTTTAAGTCGGGCAAGACAGTGATCAGGTTAGGGGCGGGAATTTTTTACAATCGCGCGCTGCTGCGAACCATCGACGATTTTACGCTCGGCGCTCAACAACTCTTTTTTGACACGAACGATCTGATCGATCCGGCGACCGGTCTGCTGGGCAGCGCCGCTTTTCGTCGCGACTTCATTGCCAAAAATCTTAAATTTCCACAGGTGCTGACTGCCGATTCACCGCTGGTAAAACAATTCGGCACTCTGAATGCGGGCTTCTCGCGCCGTCTCGATCCGGGATTGCGCATTCCTGAAAGCTATCAGGCGAACGTCGGCTTCGAAAGAGATTTGGGCAAGGGCTTTGTTTTCGAATCCAACTACACCTGCAATCGCGGCCTGCACCTTTGGCGCGAATTCAATGTCAACGCGCCGCGTGTGCCGGCGGGTTTCAAGAGTTTTTCCGATTACCTGGCGTCGCGCGATTTTGCAAACTTTCACGCCGGCCCTAACGGTGCACGCCCGCTCTACAACGCATCAACGGCCGGCGAGTTGGTCCGCTTTGTGCTTGGCCCACTCGATCCCGCCAACCCCAATGCCGTTATTCGCGTCAACGAGTTTGGCGTTCCAATCTCGGTAATCAATCTCAATAGTTTTACTTCGACGACGCAAGTAGAGGTTGCGCTCGCGGCGCTGACGCGCTTCCGGCCGGATCCGACGCGTGGAGAGATCGAGCAGCTCATCTCTTCCGGCAACAGTTTCTATCATGGTTTGACATTTGAGATTCGCAAGCGCCTCAAGCGCACGGCAGGTTTTGGTTTGTCCTTCCGCGCTGCTTACACTTTTTCTCATTTGACCGACGACGGCATTGTGAACACTTCCGACGCGCTGACGCCCGGCAACTTTTTTGCGGAACGAGCTCACAGTTTGCTCGATCGCCGGCATCGCTTTGTTTTCTCGGGAACGTTTGAAACGCCGCGTAAGCTTGGCAAGTTGAGTTTTGCGCCTATCGTGCGTTTGGCTTCAGGCGCGCCATTCAACATTTCCGTTGGCGGCGTCGATCGCAATCTCGACGACGTGGGAAACGATCGGCCGATTTTCACCGGCGACGTAAACCAGCTTCGTTGGCGCGCGCCCGGCGATCCGATTGACCCGGCGATTCTTACTCAATTCGCGTTGCCGACCATTGGCCAGACAGGAAACTTGCCGCGCAATGCCGGCCAGGGACCGGGCCAGTTCTTTTTCGATCTGAACATAACGCGCGAATTTCGTATCAACGAAAAGATGCGCCTGCGACCGGTAATCGAAGTCGATAACGTGCTGAACAAAACAGTCTTTAGTTTTGGCAGCGAGTTCATCAATTTCAATTCCTTTGCGCCCACCGCCACCGCTGAACAGCGCCAGGCGTTCCTCGATTCATTCCTGGTCACCACGCGCACACTGCGGCCCAGGCAAATCCGGCTCGGCATTCGCTTCGACTTCTGAAACTTTTCGGGACTCTTTATCTAACCGGCAGCGAGCGAAGAAATGTGATGAGGCGATTGAGCTGCATCTCAGGCACGTCGGTGAAGCGGCAGCCAATCAAGTAAGTCGCCACGCCGCCGGCTGAAGCTTTTTTGAAGTAGACCGGCGAGGCCTGCAATACCACCAGGCCGTCCGGCAAACCTAGTTCGACGTCAAAGCCATTCTCTTTTTGGGTCAGGTAGCGATCGATATTTCTTGCCGAGACGAGTAATGCCATTCCCGTTTCGCTGATGTCGCGCGTGCGGCCCATCACCAGCCTTTCGGTGTCGCCGCTTTTGGTAAACGACGCCGCGGGTTTGAAGCGAATCTTAACTTCCAACTGGGCAGCGCGCCGGCGAAAAACGCGGCGAGTGGTTTCCGACTGTTTCATACGGGGCGACCTGCGGTTCTGCTGCTCTGGGCTGTGACGCAACGCGCAGAATCTAACACACTCTCTTGCGGCTTTGCCGCTTTCCGTGCGGTAAGCCTATGGCTTACCGGTAGCTGGAGGGTTGTCTAAGGCTACGCCTACTCGGTCGCTATCAAATATCGAAACCCCACGCCGAGGCATAGCCTCTGGTGGTGAACGGTGTGCGGTGCGGTAAGCCATAGGCTTTCCGCACGGATGGCGGCAAAGCCGCGAGGATTGGCTGCAATACGCTCGTTTTCGCCCTCCCTGAGCGCACAAACCAGCCAGGAGTGCTGTGATAAACTCGCGCCTGATTTCAAACCGATCGCAACCGCAACTATAAATTCGAATGGTCGAGCATTCATCATCGTCATCAGAGCATGTCAGCGAAGTCGACACGGCCTTGCTCGATGCGGAGCTCTTCCTTAAGTACAAAGCTCCCGAGCGAGCATTCAAGCGATTGCGCACGGCGCTGGAGCGCAACTCGCGTTCGATTCCGTTGCGTGAGCGGATTCGCGAAGTCTGCATCTTGCAAAAGCAATCCGAAGAGGCGGCGCGGCAATGTCTGGCGCTGGCCAGTCTTTACGTTGAGCGGGATGATTTTGAAAACGCTTACGAGCGCCTGCTCGAAGCGAAGCAACTTGATAAGCGCATCAACATCGCCACCGGTTTGGAAGCGATTCGCCGCACGCGCCGGCCGGATCTGGGACCACAAACAGGCGGTGCGCCGCAAACAACGAGCACGCGCGGCGCGACACTCGCGGGCGACCTGTCGGCGATCAACGTGTTCGACGCCATTCAGGTTATTGAAAATGCAAAATTGACGGGAACGCTCACTCTCGAGAATGACACACAGAACGGTCAAGTGTTCTTCAACGAAGGACGAATCGTCGATGCTGAATCAAGTGGCGAAAGGGCGGAAGCAGGTTTCCGGCGCATCGTTGAAATCACCAGCGGCAGTTTCGAATTACAAAAGTCAGCGGAAATGTTTCCTATTCGCATCGAGGCAGCCAGCAACACAAACCTGATCCTCGACAGTCTGCGCCAACTGGACGAAGAGAAACGCTAGCGACGGATTTCTCTATGCGTCCTTTGTGTTCTTTGTGTCTCTGTGGTGGACACACGCAGCCCACCACAGAGACACAGAGTTCACAGAGAACGCACAGAAGAGCGATCAAATACGAGGAGGAGTAGGTGAAGCCAAAAAAAGATCAGCACAAAACCGGCATACGCACCAAGCCGCGCGGCCAGCAAATGGGCACCGCGGGCGCGCGCGATCAAAATCGCGCTGAGATGGACGACACACCCGCGCGCCTTGGCCGCCGCGTCGGTGCCAACAAAATGGCTGCGGACAGATCCCAACAGAACATAGGCGGCGACGCCGTCACACCACGCACCACTTCGCCATCAACTCCGGCGATGACCACGGGCAAACGCAAAGGCGAAGCGCACGCCGAGTCCGTTTTCAAAAAGCGCTTAAAACAGAAACGCTCTGCCCGCTGAAACTTCGTGCACAAACTTACCAGCCACATCATTCTGGCGCTTCTCTTACTCGGGTTTGTTCACAGCGCTCGGGCTGCCCAGGAGCCGGAGTTCGATCTGCCGTGCCCGCAAGTTTTGCAACTGGGCCTCGACAAGGTTGCGGATCTTTACGGCGAGAAGACAAAGGACTACTCGACCTATGGGATGAAGCAGGCGTTTAACTATTACGTCGACTGCCGTCGTCCGGACAACGACTTACAGGCGAGAGGGTTGTCCGTTGCTGGGCGCAAACAAGTAGACGAAGTGCGAGATAAACTGAGCAACATTGGCAATGCGAGTTGGAGCAATGCCTACATAATTGCCGGCGGCGGAACCTTGTATGGTCTTGCCAGCGTTGGCGCCTATGCCGAGCGTGAAGACTTCATGAGCCGGTTTGTAGCCGCTCTTATTAAATCTGCGGGGTCTCAACCGAGTCGCTTGCCGGCCGCGAGGCGACGCGCGAACCGGGCAATCGATCGTGCGCGAAGATCACTGCCTGGACCACGCGCGCCCACGCTCGATTCATGGACCGGCGAGTCGCGCGCCGAAATGTTGACGCAGTATCGCAGCAACGCGAAAGAAATGAGATCTGCGTTTGAGCGCCTGCAGACAATTGTTCGGCTGCTGCCGGACAAAGCCGCGGAGCTGCTCGCGAGGCAAATAGAAAGTGAAGTCTCGGCAGGCCTCGAAGAGTAGTGCTAATTGGATCTCCGTCTTCAAATGTCATGGCCCACGTTAGCTCCACCAACCAATTGCAAAGATTCAGAGTCTTCAATGATCGATCGAAGCACTCATGTAATGAAGTGTAGTAGGCCGAAGTGTAATAGCCCCCAGCCGCGTCGTGCGATGGGCCTTATTGGAGTCTCGGGTGAGCAATAGTGTCGTGCTATAATTCTGCTCATGGAGCAACAGGAACTGATCGAAAAAATCAAGAAACTGCCACCTGAACGCGTGGCCGAAGTCGAGGATTTTGTGGACTCATTGGCACTACGCCAAGCTAACCTCAAGGGAACAAATCTCCATCAAGCGCTCACTGACTACGCCACTCAATACGCCGGAACTACTGCCGATCTTGATCCGGATTTCGAGGCTGCTGCGAACGATCATCTATTACAACAAAACTGACGATCATGAAGCGTGGCGATGTCTACTGGGCTGATCTTATTCCTCGTTCAGGATCTGAGCAGCAGGGCCGACGTCCAGTGATTGTGATCTCACACAACGCTTTTAATCAAACCCAAGCGTGGCGCTCGATTATCGTCATTCTGCTTTCGACTTCCGCCGCACAAGCGGGGCGTGGACCTTCTGCCGTACGCTTTCCGGAAGGTACAGCCGGTCTGGGCAAAGCCAGCGTTGCGCTCTGTCATCAGGTGACCACTTTGGATCGATCAAAGCTCACCCAACGAATCGGCGAGTTGAATCCGATAGAACTAAGACAGTTGGAAGATGGGCTCAAAGCCGCGCTGGATATTCATTAGCTGAGCGATTAACAACAAAATCGAATGATTGACGTAAACTCATGCAGGCTACTGACTGTCTTCATTATTCTCACTACGGTTACTGCCTGTCACCGAACCGTTCCCGCCCCAGTGACACCTACGCCCGAACAGTCCAAAACTTTTCAACCGCGCGCGCTGCGTGATGTTGTTTTCGAGCGCACACGGGCGCGGCTCGAGCGCGGCAAATATTTGACCGAAAGTTTGCTTCAATGCTTCATCTGTCATTCGGATCGTGATTGGACCAAGCCCGGCGCGCCGCCAGTCGCCAACAAAAAAGGCGCCGGCCACATCTGGGAAGATCGGCCCTGGCTGGTTGCCCCTAACCTCACGCCCGACAAAGAAACCGGCGCCGGCGACTGGACCGATGACATGTTTGCGCGCGCCATTCGCGAAGGTGTTGGTCACGACGGGCGCTTGCTCTATCCGCAAATGTGGTCCGGCTCATTCCGCAGTTTGTCTGATGAAGACCTCGCTTCAGTTATCGTCTACCTGCGCGCGCTGCCGCCCGTGCACAATCCTTTGCCGAAAACAAATATTCCCGAAGAACGGAAGAAGACTCTTCCCACCCTCGAGCCACTTATCGATCCTGTTCCGCAACCTGACCTGTCGGACGCAGTCAAGCGCGGCGCCTACCTCGCGCGCATCGCCGACTGTGCCGGTTGTCACACTGCCTGGGAAGCGCCCATCGTTCCCGGCTTCTATGCAGGCGGCAATCTAATTGAGCGCGGCAAGGAAAAAGTTTTCAGCGCCAACCTCACGCCTGACTCTTCGGGCATCGGCTATTACGACGATGCGCTTTTCCGGAGCACCATTCGCACCGGACACGTTAAGGCGCGTAAGTTGAGTTCGCTCATGCCCTGGATCGTCTTTCGTAATTTGAATGATGACGATCTCAAGGATTTGTTTGCATACCTGCGCGCGCGCCGCCCGATTCATCATGTGGTCGATAACACCGAACCGCCCACCGAATGTCCCGCGTGTGGGCAGAAGCACGGCTACGGCGATCGCAACAGCAAGAAAACGGTCGTCGCCGTCAGCATCGATACCAATGCTTACGCTGACTATGTCGGTCGCTACCGCTTCGACGATGGCTTCATGATTACGATTAGCACCGAAGGAGATTCCAACGGCGGCAACAATCTCAACGGCGGCAACAAACTCTTCATTCAGTTTGCCAGCGACCCGCACAAGATCGAATTGGTTCCCATCTCGGCAACCGAATTCACAGCCGCCGACATTCCCGACGTGATCACCTTCGAGCGCAACGCGCAGGGTCAGGTTACACATCTGCTCTCCAACGTCGACGAAGTTGGCAAGAAGATTGAGTGAGCAGTGGGCAGTGGGCAGGGCAGCGAGTGATGAGTGATGAGTGATGGGTGATGAGTGATGAGTGATGAGTGATGAGTACCGAGTACTGAGTACTGAGTACTGAGTGCTGAGTGCTGAGGCACGAAGTAGGTCTTGCGTTCGCAGCCATTCCGCTAGCGGGCGATGAGGTCAGCACCGCCTGCGGTAGCGGGTGGATGTATTATCCTTTTTCGCCAAGCCCTAACTCTCGAGCAAAAGCGCCCAAGCATTCACGATTCACGGCTCTATCATCTGTGTAATCTGCGTAATCTGCGGATTAGTCTTAACTATTCACGATTTACTCTTCCGGCTGTTAACTGTTTGCCGTTTGCTGTTTACTCCCCAACGATTCACCATTCAGGATTTCGTTTGGACTGCGGCGGCGAGCGGGGTCCCCGGCGCGGCAGCCGCGCTGGGGTGCACTGGACGCCGCTTTGGTCCTTCGAATGAGATCACCCATGCGCTATCGGAGGCGGTACTGACAATCGATTTACCATTCACGACTGGCGATTCCTAGCCTTATCATCCGTGTAATCTGAGTAATCTGCGGATTCTCCTGGTCCATTTACGATTCACGATTTACGATTCACGAAAATGTGTTCCACCTTTCAAGCAGACTTTGATCGCATCGCACTCGCTTCACCCGAAGGCGGGACTCAAAACGAGCACTACCACAACTTTCTTCTCAAGCAACTCCCTTCGCGCTGCGACCAGGTCCTGGAGATTGGCTGCGGTACCGGAACTTTCGCGTGCGCGCTGGCCGCGCGTTCCAACCACGTGCTCGGCATCGATCTCTCGCCAGAGATGATTCGCCTCGCGCGCGAACGCACAACTCAATTAAGGAAGGCTCGAGGTCAGGAGGATCGAGGTCAGCAGGAGGGAGTTCAGGAGGCGCGGGGTCAGGAAGGGGGCACGCCCCCGCTTTGGTTTTCTAACCTTGAATTTCAGGTGGGCGATATTCTTCAGTTCGATCTACCGTCGGAACACTTCGACTGCATTGCCAGCATCGCCACCCTTCATCATCTGCCGTTTCGCGAGGTGTTGTTGAAGATGAAAGCAGCGCTCAAGCCTGGCGGCGTATTGCTGATCCTCGATCTTTTCGAACCACAACGCCCGCTCAATGATTTATTCAGGCGCCGTTCGTTCGCCAACGTCTTGAATCCGCGAAGCTGGTTCGATTACTTTTCGAATTTTGTGGCGCTGCCGGTAAGCGTCTCGCTGAGATTGTTTCATCACCGGCGCTTGCGGCCACGTCGCGAGGTGCGCGCCGCCTGGGCCGCCCACGAAGCCCACGACCGCTACCCAACGATGAGCGAAGTCCGGGCCATCTGCGCCGACCTCATCCCCGGCGCGAAAATCAAAAAGCATCTCCTCTGGCGCTACTCAATCGTCTGGCGCAAACCCAATGGCAACATTGGCTGACCCAAAATAAGGGCCAGCGTTCTTGAACTACCGTATATCTGCGAGCCGATCCTTCCAACTTGAATCTAGGCGCCATTTCCGATCGATCGGTAAGCATCACCATTGCTTGCAGAGAAAAAGTGTAGGGATCCGCCGCCTGCCGCGTTCGAATCGTATTCCGGCGAGCCATGGCGACAATGCCTGTCCGAGGCGAAGATTATATGAATTAGAGGACAAAATGGCAGAAACCGATGATTTCACCGCGCAAAAAATTGCAGCAGCCAAAGCAAGTCAGCTAGCTCAACTCAACCGGGCCAAACAAGCGGCGATCTCGGGTGATGTTGCGACGTTTGCGGAAGCGCTCTTCAATAGCCGATTGCCTGACGCTCTAACTTGGAGACTCCGCAAGCAGCTACCAGACGACGACGTCGACGCCATCGTGGCTGAAGGGATTGGCAGCACGTACGAGGCACTCCAGACTCATGGGGCCAAGATTGATCTCGCCGCGTGGCTGTCAAAAACTTGCTACAACAAGGCCCGCGCCCGCTACGCCATGCGGAAGAACACAGTAACCGAAGACCCTTTGGACGTAGAGCGTCGATCCAAACTCGACCGGGCGCAACTCGCGCCGCCAATTACGCGAGCCGAACAAGCCGAAGCCGAAGAACGGTCCGCGAAGAGACGTATCGACGCAATCAAACTCGCACGTACTCTGCTGCCGAGGATCGGCGAAGACAACATTCAGAAGGTCATGTCGGTTGTACTGGATGCGATTGAGCAGAATTTGATGGATCTTTCGCCCGAGGAAATCAGCGATATGGTAGACCTAACGCCGGACACAGTGCGGAGACTCAGGTCGCGGGGTTTTGAGCGTTTAGAACGGCAAGCTAAAAAGGATGGGCTCTGGTTAGATATCTCGGATGTTCTCATTTTGGATCAGGAGAATCCGTTTTGAAAAGGAAGGTGGCAAAGATGATAAAGCTAACTGATGATCTGCGGAAAGAATTTGTGGAAATCATTAAAGAAGGACGCAGTATATCTGCTGAGATAGGGACTAAACTAGAGGAATTGCTGCAAGACGGCTTGGATCACTCCCTTAGCAGGGAGGAGACGAGCCGCCTCCTCACGAGAACATTCAACGTCTTGAAAGAGCTTGTGGTGCGCAGGAAAGACAAAGCCGCAATAGAGTCTCTGACTTCTAAGCTAGCGGAGATAATGGATCGTGTCTTGATGTCTCGCGATTCAATCACAATGAAAGTCGAATCACCTTCTAAAATCGCTGATAACAATGGGGCTGGGGCGACAGTCGAGCTAGCAGAGCGCAATGGCATTCAACCGGGGCCGGTCTTTCCTACTCCGTGCTTTAACGAAACCGAAGTGCCGATGCGGGCAGGCTTTATCAAAACAAGCGATATAAAGCTGTGGCCGAAAAACGAGCGCTTGGATCTACATCTTAAGCAATTCCAACACAGGAACGGACGCGGCCCCAGTCACGAGGAACTGCTCGACTTGATGTTGAGTAGAATGGATCTACCAGGACTTCTAGAAGTTCCCGAAGTGTCGTCCAACAAGAAGACTGATCAATTTGAGATTGTGAAACTTGCGCGGAGCATTGCCAATAATGGCGTGCGGAAACCTCCCATCATCGACATTGATGGCACATTGCTCGACGGAAATCGCCGGGTCACCGCGAGTTGGTACGTTTTGAACAGTGATGAATTTGATTTAAAACAAAAGCTGCGCGCCGAGTACATTTTTGCTTGGCAGCTCACTGAGCATACTACAGACGAGCAACGTGAAGCGGTTGTGGTTTCGCTCAATTTTGAGGATGACTGCAAAGAGCCTTGGCCTGACTATGTCCGAGCTCGAAAGGTATACGAGGAATGGGAAGGCCTCTTACAACTCGAAACTCGTTCACCAAGTCCTCAGAAACAAGCTCAATTGAAGAAGGAGCTCTCAAGAAAGTTTGCGCTCGGCCCGGATACGTCCACGGTCAACAGGTACCTAAAGATGATGGCATGGGCAATCGATTTTGAAGATTATCAAATAAATGAGAAAGGTCGAGATGAATTTGAAGTTAAGCACAGGGTCGCCAGATATTTTCAGTACTTCGATGAACTCTCAAGCGGAATAACAAGTGGTGTGGCATACACTCTGGGACGCGATGATGAGTTCAAACACTTGGTGTTTGATCTTCTATATGGTGGAAAGTTCAAGAATTGGCGCCAAATCCGCGAATTGAAAGTTATTTATGAGAATGCGGAAGCACGTCAAGAGTTGGAAAATGCAAGAAAAGAGGTAGAGCCAAAGACGGCCCAAGTAGATGTTGAAGCCGCCATTCTCATTGCGAAGAGTAACCTCCCCAAAACGCGGACGCTTGGAGCAAATACCCGTATCGAATCGTTTGTGAAATGGTTAGAAGAGCTTCCGGTTAAAGCATTTCGAGATGATTTACGACCTGAAAACCTTAAGAGATTGTTGAAAGCTTTGAAGCTAGTAGAGAAGCACGCTTCGACAATCCTGGAACAACGCAATGAAGTCTCTTCATAAGGTAACTGCCGACGTAATGCCTTCTGAAGCTCTTGATCGTATTGTGTTCCGACCAAGGGACAGGAGTGAAGCGCGGGCCCTCAGTGAAATCGTCGCGAAATGCATTTCAAACGGAAGGGTGAGCCGCTCAGCAGACGGCATCGCGGTTCCGGCAGAACTCTGTCACCAGCTTTTCGATATTAATCTAGCGGCTGACCTTCGATGGACGTCTGAGGCAGAGGTCTTTGTCAAGAATCGACACGTCATTAAGACCAGCCATCCGCGACTTCAAGAAGAGATAAGGAGAATTACTTCTGGTAATCGGGCGTTATCAAAATGCTATCTGGAAGATGTTGATGGCCTAGGAGTCTTAGACGATCACCAATTGAAGAATGTGGCAGCTATGACTCTTCCTGCTGGCTACGGCCTGTGCGTATTCGACGAACAAGGTACCGGTAAGACGATAACTCTGATATTTGCATTTGATGTTCTCGTTAGTAGAGATCAAGCCGACTTTGCACTAATCGTCGCGCCGAAAAGCATGATACCGGAGTGGCAACGAGATTTTGTGAGGTTTAAGCATGACCTTTACAAGGTTGAGCTCCTAGTCGGCGACCAGTATCAAAAGCGGAAAGCGATTCGATCCGGGGCAGATGTGCTGGTTACGAATTACGAAACGGCAGTTAGCATGGAGCCAGAACTTAGAACATTGCTCCTTCGACATAAAGGGAGGGCAATTCTCGCGGTAGATGAATCCTTTTACATAAAAAACCTTGATGCTAAGCGGACGCGAGCCCTCCGCCGCCTACGAGAATGGTGCGGCCGAGCATTTGTGCTGTGCGGAACACCAGCGCCCAATTCAGCGAACGATGTGATCGAACAATTCAACATCGTGGACTGCGGCGTCGTATTCGGTGGCATTGCGATCCCGGAAGATAAGGTAAAAGCACGCCAGATCGTACAACATCGAGTGGAGAACCACGGTCTTTACGTCAGAAGCCTCAAGTCCCAGGTATTACCTAACCTCCCGGCGAAAAGATTTAGTAGTGTCTTGGTGCAATTGCAACCCCAGCAAGAAAAGCTTTACGGAGGCGTTTTGAAGGATCTAATGCTCGATTTGGAGAGTGTTGATGATGACGGCTTTCGAAAAAAATATGCTTCATTTCTAGCTAAGCGAACGGCCCTTTTTCAAATTTGCTCAAATCCCATTGCATTGTTTAGTCACTATGACGAAACAGCTGCGAAGCTCCACGCTCTCGATGAACTCTTAGATAATCTCATCGAGCGAAAGGGAGAAAAGGTAGTCGTCTGGTCGTTCTATACAGCATCACTTAGCGCAATCGTGTCACGTTACGATCGCTTCAACCCAGTGAGGTACGACGGTAGCGTCACTGACGTTCGCGAACGACGAGAAGCCGTGCGGAAATTTCAAGAGGATGAAGATACTATGTTGTTTGTTGGGAACCCTGCGGCGGCAGGAGCGGGGCTCACTTTACACAGATCTCGCTGTGCAATCTATGAATCAATGTCGAATCAGACTGCCCACTATCTGCAGAGTCTTGATCGCATTCACAGAAGAGGACAATCGAAAGGTGTGGAGTATTTGATTTTGCTTTGCGATGGAACGATCGAAATTGGTGCGTACAAACGCTTAACCGAGAAAGAATTCGAAGCTCAAGAACTGTTCAAAGATAATGCTGACGAACCGTTGACGAGACAGATAATGCTGGCAGAAGTCCTCGCTACTAGCCGCTACCTTCGTGAATCAATCTGAACTCTTGATCCGCTTCCGGGACTTAGGGGGAACCCCTTCTTTTTTTGATCAATACGTCTATTTGCTTCTAAGGCCAACCTAATTCTATCAATTGCCGCTGCTGTCGACGAGTGATTCTTTAATGAGTGCTCCCAAATCCGAATCACCTTCATGCCTAGCTTCTTAAGCGCACGAGTATTCATGAGGTCGCGCTCGTGATTTCGACTGAACTTTGCGTGCCAGAACGTGCTGTTTGTATGCGGAACGTGGCCACACCTTGGGCAGCCATGCCAGAAACAGCCATCGACGAATACCACTACCTTGGTTTTCGGAAAATGTACGTCTGGGTTGCCCTGAATGCCTTGCGGATGTAACTTCCAGCCTCGAATCCCTGCCCTCATTAACGCCATTCGAAGCTTGCGTTCAGTGGACTTGCCATGCTTGCCCTTAATGGACGCCATCGTCTTCGACCGTACGGCGCTAACATTCAGGAATTTTCCACCGGGCAACTTCTCTCGTAGGCTGCGCTCCACTACTCAATCCTTTTCAAACTGTTGTTTTTGACGGGGAACTGCGTTGAGCCACTGACGAATTTTTGCAGGGTCGGAACTCTTTAACAGGCGGGGAGGATGGAGCTGCGTTCGAGGTTGCTTCTTGAGGCTTTTTTCAAGAACCGGATCTGCGCACACGACCAACCCCTTTCGCTTCGATGCCTTGACCGGTAAACCGTTCCGCTTAGTGTTCTTTATCACGTCGTTTAGCATATTCCCAATTACTTTTCCCAATCCGGTAGGTACTGCATTCCCAATTTGAATGTACTTTTGAGTCGCACTTCCTTCGAATTTCCAATTCGGCGGGAATTGTTGCAAGACTGCATACTCGCGCGTTGTTAGAGGCCGAAGACGAGTTGGATGGCAAAGCGTGGTTGCTCTACCCACTGGAGACGTCGTCAAGGTCGGCGCGGGCTTATCCCATCTTAACCGACGGCAAAACCCGCTTCGGCCACCCCATGATTTGAACGCGGCACCCAGGGCCTCCTCTTGAAATTGAGACGGCAGATGGGACCAGTTCTCACCCTCTTTGACCATTTTGAGAAGTTTTCGATCTCTGTCAGAAAACCTAATCGCTTCCGGATTCGGGCCTTTCAGATCACCGATGGCTTCGCGAAGCGTCACCCACGGTAGCTCTCCGTTTGTCGGGTTTTGCACGTGAGTTGGTTTGGGAAGATAAATTTCTTCGCCGTCGCGGCTTCCGATGAAGATCACTCGGCGCCGAATCTGCGGTACCCCATAGTCCGCGCAGTTAAGTAGCCCGAAGATGACGTAGTAACCTAACTCGCTAAGTTCCTGCAATATCACGCGAAGAGCAGATCCCAGTTCCTCGTTCGGCTCCAACGGAGGGGTTCCAGGTCCCCGATCGTTGAGTGTGCGGTGCTTGACTGCGGCAGATAGGATTCCCTTGACGTTTTCCATTACGAAAAACCGAGGCTTCGTCTCCGCAACGATTCTGGTGAACTCCCGAAATAAACCGCCACGCGTGTCTGCCAGTGAGCCTCTCTTGCCAGCAGTACTGAAGCTTTGACAACACGGTCCTCCGCTTACGAGGCATACTTCGCCTTTCTTCAGCCGGGCCTTCTCTAGCAATTGCTTCGCTGTGACGTCTTCAATGGTGTAAGGAATAACTGGAAGCTTAGGGCGGTTCAACTTGATCGTCTTTACAGCATAGCTATTAGTCTCAACCGTAACGGCAGTTTTGAATCCTGCCGCTTCCAATCCCAAGTCTAGCCCCATGGCTCCCGAAAAAAGGGATATGACGGTTCTCTTCGAGGGCATACCATTATACTACCAAAAGTTTATTTACAGGGTCCACCACGGCTGTCCTAATAATGATTTTGCCCGATGCATTTTTGCTCGAGGGCTCAAGGTCTGGCGCGGGAATAGAAAGCGTTCTTGCATTCATGCATTTCTCGGGAGCTTAATTCCTTTTCGGTTCAGATTTCCGACAGCTATGATGGTGACATAACCACACCCACCTCTTTGCGCGCTTCAACGACTGTTAGCCAGCGCCTCTTAAGTGCTATTGCTCGGTGAAGAAGTCGGTGACAATTCGCGCATAGCAACGCCATGTCCTTGAGTTGGGTTTTTCTCTCCATTGCCATCGACATTGGCAGCAAGTGATGCGCTTCGAAGGGGGCATCTTCAAATCTGGCGTTACTAGATTGAGGCTTAAGCCCACACATATCGCAGGCTAACGGCCCGCGATTGTGTCTAGCAGCAATCAATTTGTTTCGGATGTTCCGATTGCGCTCCTTTTTCTTATGGAATGCGGTTAGGAGCCGTCCCTCAAAGAATTCCTCTTCCCCGTCAGGTTCGCTCGTATCGTCCTGTAATTCATCGATGCTCAGGGATCGTTTAATAAGGTCAGCCAATTGAGCGACTTCATTGCGCTGCGCCCCAAGCTCCGCCCACACTAGTCGATCGGTTTTCGAAACATTGGTAGTGAATCCCTCACCCGTAGCAACTTTGTGTAGATTCTTGAGCTTAAAAACGACGCCGGCGGCGTTTCGAAAAGTTTCCTTGCGGCTTGCTTTGCTGTGGTACGGCAGACTCCTCAAGAGACTTGAAAGTTCGAGTACCAGCCGGTCCGAAGTTTTCGGCATTGCTCCATTGCAATTGAAATACAAATCGAGCGCGAGAATTGTCTCATCACGTGACCAATCCGGGTTGCCGTGTCCCTGAGTAACCGCCATTTCTTCTCTAATTTGAGGCGCCCTGGGTTTTATTAGCCGAAATGCAAAACTTCTGGTAAGAAGTGTGACAGAAGAATACAAGAAGTCTTGCATGGAGGGAAAGCTGGGAGGCTCAAGCATGCGTTCTTAAGGCTAGCTCGGTGCGCTTTTTTGACAACGGAGGCAGACTTAGGAAGTTCATTCGATGTCAACGAAAGGAGCTGAAGGATGGGAAACGTTAATTACGGACGGTTGATTGCCGGGGCGCTGCTGGCGGCGGTGTTTTACTTTATTGCTGATGGGTTTATTCATGGCGCGCTGCTGGGGCACTATCATATGGAGGCGATCTCGCGAGCGGGGTACCCGCTTACCGCTGACAACACTTCGTTTATTTACTTCGGGCTTTTCGATTTGGGTAAGGGGCTGGTCGTGATGCTCATTTATGTGGCCGCGCGGGTGCCTTGTAAGCCCGGGCCGAAGACTGCGGTGGTCGCCGGGTTGATAGCGTGGCTGGCAATTGCAGTGCTGCCGTCTATCGAGTGGATGCCGTTTCCGTTTTACGAGAAGAGCTTTTGGGTGAAAGTGATCGCGCTGGAAATTTTGCCGATGGTGGTTGGCGCGATACTCGGGGCGTGGATATATAAAGAGCGTGAATCGTAAATCGTGAATCGTGAATCGTGAATCGGAGTGAACAGCAAACAGCAAACAGTTAACAGCAGGAAACATCCACAGATTACGCCGATTACACAGATTCAAGAAACAAGTAAACAGCAAACAGTAAACAGCAAACAGTAGCGACCAGCGGGTCATAATCAGCTACAATCCCAAAAACCAGCACTACTCAGATCCATTGTGAGGAGATAAGCGTTCTTATGCCTTCCTTCGTAAACGTAACTTCGAAATCGCGCCGGTTCTTTTTTCAATTGGTTTCTTTTAGGCCGGCTCGGCTTCAAACTCCATTTCATCTAGCGCTTTTTCTGACTGCGGCAATTTGCTTCGCGTCGGTGTTATTCATTACGGCGCCGAATTCTGCGTTCGCGCAGGAGGAGAAGCGCGCCGAGCGCGAGGCGGCGCAGCGCGCGAAGGCCGAAGCTGCAGCCAAGCAACAGGCATCGCCGGAAGCGTCGCCGGAAGCGAGCCCGCCAGCAGCCGGAACAGCGAAGGACGAAAAGAAACCAGGCGAAGAAGACGACAACAAACCTAAGGACCCGATGGCCTCGGCGACCTTCAATGGTTTGAAGTTTCGCTCTATTGGACCAGCATTCACTTCCGGTCGTGTGATTGGTTTCGCAATTGATCCAAACAATGCCGCGCGTTACTTCGTGGCGTCGGCGTCGGGCGGCGTGTGGAAGACCATCAACAACGGCGCCACCTGGTCGCCGGTGTTCGAGAAAGAGAGTTCTTATTCCATCGGCGCCATCGCGCTCGATCCGAAAAACCCGCTGACCGTTTGGGTGGGCACGGGCGAGAACAACAGCCAGCGTAGCGTCTCATACGGCAATGGCGTCTATCGTTCCGACGACGGCGGCAAAAGCTGGAAGAACATGGGGCTGAAGACTTCGGAGCACATCGGCCGTATTGCGATCGATCCGCGAGATTCAGAAACTGTTTATGTTGCGGCGCAGGGACCGCTGTGGGGACCGGGCGGCGATCGCGGACTCTACAAGACAACTGACGGTGGCAAGAGCTGGAAAAAAATTCTTTCGATCAGCGACAACACCGGCGTCACTGAAATTGTTATCGATCAGCAAAATCCGGACACGCTTTACGCGGCCGCCTATCAACGCCGGCGGCACATGTGGACCTTGATTAATGGCGGGCCGGAAAGCGCTATCTACAAATCAACGGACGGCGGCGCGACCTGGAACAAGTTAAAAGCCGGTTTGCCAACGACTGATTTGGGACGCGTGGGCCTGGCGATATCACCCGCGGATTCAAACATCATTTACGCGACGGTGGAAGCGGCAGACAAAAAAGGCGGCATCTTTCGTTCAAGCGATCGCGGCGGCAGTTGGGAACGCCGTAACGAATTTGACGCGACCGCCATGTACTACGCGCGCGTCGTCGCCGATCCGAAAAACGTGGACCGCATTTACGTAATGAATGTTTTTCTGATGGTCTCCGATGATGGCGGCAAGACTTTGCGACGGCTGGGCGAGAAATCCAAGCACGTCGACAACCACGACATCTGGATCGATCCGAACAACAACGATCATTATCTGGTTGGCTGCGATGGCGGCGTCTATGAAAGTCACGATCGCGGCGCGAACTGGGAATTCAAACGCAACCTGCCGATCACGCAGTTTTACGATGTAGCCACCGACAACGATAAACCTTTTTACAATGTCTTTGGCGGCGCGCAGGACAACTTCAACGTTGGTGGTCCATCGCGCACACGCAGCGCGTCGGGCATTACCAACTCGGATTGGTTTGTAACGTTGGGCGGCGATGGCTTTCGCACGCAAGTCGATCAGGAAGACCCGAACACAATCTATTCGGAATATCAGAATGGCGGCCTGTCGCGTTTTGATAAGCGCACTGGCGAGCGGCTCGCGATTCAACCTGCGCTCGGCCGCGGCGAAGATCCGTTGCGCTGGAACTGGGATTCACCTTTCATTCTCAGTCCGCATCTGCACACGCGTATTTATTTTGCCGCCGACAAACTTTTCCGCAGCGACGATCGCGGCGATAGCTGGACTGTAGTCAGCGGACAACTTTCGCGCGGGCTGGATCGCGACAAGCTGCCGGTGATGGGAAAAATCTGGGGTGTGGATGCAGTCGCGAAGAATGCATCAACGGCGTTCTTCGGCAATGCTTCGGCGCTGGCCGAATCACCAAAGAAAGATGGGTTAATCTACGTCGGCACCGACGACGGTTTGATTCAGGTTACCGAAGACGGCGGCAAGAATTGGCGGCGGCTGGAAAAATTTCCCGGCGTGGCCGACATGTCATACGTCAGCCGCATTGCCGCTTCGAACACGGCGGTCAACACGGTGTATGCCGCTTTCGACAATCATCAGAACGCAGATTTCAAACCGTATCTTTTGAAGAGCACGGACGCCGGGCGCAGCTGGATTTCCATTGCCGGCAACCTGCCCAAGAATGGACCAGTGTGGGCCATCGCCGAAGATCACGTGAACCCAAACCTGCTGTTTGCGGGCACCGAGTTTGGTTTGTATTTCTCGGTTGACGGTGGACAGAAATGGATTCAACTCAAGGGCGGCCTGCCGACGATCGCCGTGCGCGACATCAACATTCAGAAACGTGAAAACGATCTGGTGCTCGGGACATTTGGACGCGGCATTTACATTCTCGACAACTACACGCCGCTGCGTTCGCTGACGCCCGAAATGTTGAAGCAGGACGCGCTCACTTTTCCCGTTGAAGACGCACTGATGTACATCCCGTCGCAGCCGCTGGGCGGACGCGGCAAAAGTTTCCAGGGCGAATCTTTTTACACGGCTGAGAATCCGCCGTTCGGCGCGACCTTTACTTACTACTTGAAAGAAGAATTGAAAACGAGCAAGGCGCGGCGCCAGGCGGCTGAGAAAGAGGCGGAGAAAAAAGGCGCGCTCGTCGTATTGCCGAACGCAGCGCAGCTAAGCGCTGAAGAAGAAGAGGAAGCGCCGGCAGTGATCATTACAATCAGCGATGCTGACGGCCAGGTGGTGCGGCGGCTGACTGGTCCGGTTACGGCGGGCATGCAACGCGTCGCGTGGGACCTGCGTTATCCACCCGCGTCTTTGCCGCCGCCGCCAAATCCGGAAACTGAAAATCCTTTCGACGATCCCCCGGGTGGTCCATTGGTGATGCCGGGCAGCTACAAAGTTTCGTTTGCGCGACGCGTTGCCGGCGTGATGACGCCACTGGCGACGCCGCAGGATTTTCGCATCGTGGTTGAGGGCCAGGAAAACATGACGCCGGCCGATCGCGCGGCGCTGGTTGAGTTTCAACGAAAGGCGGCGCGATTGCAGCGCGCAGTTAGTGGCGCGCTTGATGCTGCGAATGCGCTGAAGCCGCGGCTGGCTTTGATAAAACGCGCGTTGCTCGATACGCCGTCGGCGGGCGACCGGTTGTTGGACCAGGCTGCAGCGTTGGATAAACGCACCAATGATATTCTGCGTTCACTGCGCGGCGACAATGCGCTGCGCGCGCGCAATATGAATGTGCCGCCGTCAATTGCGGATCGTGTAGGCGACATCGTTGGGTCGCAACGCACGTCAACTGCGCGGCCGACACAGACACAAATCAATCAATACAACGCGGCGGCGCAGGAGTTTGAGCAGACGCTCGCGCAACTGCGGCAATTGATTGAGGTGGACCTGGCGCGATTGGAGAAAGAGATGGAGGCTGCCGGCGCGCCGTGGACGCCGGGGCGCGTTCCGGAGTGGCGGGACCAGTAGGACAGGCATTCCTGCCTGTCCGATTTGAGAGGGAGATAAAAACAGCAGTGAGCGGTGAAATGGAAAGAAGCGTGCTGCCCACTGCGCGCTTGCCGACCTCCTCACCGCTCACTGAACCGAGACTTTGGACTGAGGCGGCTTGACGCCGCTTTTGGCTACGGTAGAGATTTCTTAAAGATATAGAATCAACGTTATTTGTGGAGCGGTATGCGGCGTCAAGCCGCCGTGCTGAAAGGGGCGTCAAGCCACCCCAGTCCAAAGCGGCGTCAAGCCGCCGTGCTGAAAGCGGTGTCAAGCCACCGCAGTCCAATTAATTCCTGTGCGCGCCGATGCGTCTCTCCACCAGGCTCTCGACGTTAAGAGGCACGCCGTCCGCTTTTGCCTTGCGAATAAAGTCGCTGTCAATCTTGAAGATTTTCATCTTCACCAACTCCTCAACCGAAGGGTTCGCAACTCCTTCGCTGCGCACCGCGGCGATGAATTCCGGCGTTACTTTGAAAATGCGCATCTGCACCAGGTCTTCGAACGATTGGTTTGCAAAGCCCATCTGCATCACCTGAGTGACGAAGTTGGCATCGATTTTAAAGATGCGTGCTTTCACCAACTCCTCCATGCCCAGGTTGGGAAAACCACTCGCCTTCATCTCACGCGCAAACTTTGAATCGATTTTAAAGATGGCCGCTTTGAACAGATCGTCGATGTCCAGTTTGCCTAAACCTACTGACAGCAGATCGTCGGCTTGAGCGGTAGTCACGTTCAGGACTGCAGCCGAGAACAATTTGTTTTCGGAATCGTGTTCGTCGCCCCAGGTTTTGTCGGCTCGTTCAAAATCAAAGCCGCGGCTCTTCATTCCCGAGATAAAACTTTGGTTCGCGGTAAAACTAAAAGTGCCCACGCCCTTCGCGTTTTGAAAAACTCCCTCGCAAGCGATCGTGCCGGCTTCGCGCACCAGACTGAATTTGACGGCGCCGCCGCGCTCGACTTGCTCACGTGTCAGACCTTGCAGCTCAGAAAACGAATAGGTCTGGCCCATTTGGCTGTGATGGCCGTTCTTCGTTGGCCGCTCGAAATTGAGGTAAAGACGGTCGCCCTTTGCTTGTGCCGCCGACTCCTGCTCGTCTTCAAACGTATCCGGTTCATCCGATTTGTGCCGGCGCATTGAATTGGATTTTTCTCCGCCGAGCGAGGCAGACCAGTCGCCCGTCACTTCCGTCTGAGCAGAGACGGCATTGCAACCGACGGTCAAAACCAAAAAGGCAAGACTAAGAATTGAGCGCATTAGTAAATTCATATTCCTGGACATGGGAACCTCGCTTAGAAGAAAAAAATTGTTCGACAAAGCTGGGTTTGCCGAATTAGCCGAACATTTGTTGGCCTTACAAACTGAAGACACCGCGCGGCGGATGGTTGTGGCAAGAAAAATTCTGCGCACCTGAGATTTGTGACGGTTAACGGTTGGTGGGTCCTTGAAGAGATTGGTAGCGCACCAAAGACTTAGCCGCGGATTAACGCGAATGAACGCGGATCAGAATACTAATTAGGCCTTCGGAACCAAAGTAGAGTCCAATCCTGAAAAGCCCCACTGTAGTTGTTATCGTTTGGTCTGGTCTCTTTTCAGATTCGCGTTCATTCGCGTTAATCCGCGGCCGAATTCTGATTGAGCTTAAACCGGCCGGTGCCCGAGATTGACTTGGACGCAGCTGATCAACTAGAAGTCTTTCGCACTTCTCAATGACTTTTCCGGAGGTTCTAATGCGCAATAAAATACTGGCGCTATGTCTGCTTTTGATATGCGCGCCGATTGGATATGCAAAGGTGGTGCCCTTTGTTAGTGGTCAGCTAAATCGAAACGACGATGCCGCGGGGCAAACCGAGACGGCGTGGATTAGGTTCAATTCGCCCGCAGGTCGTTTTTCCGTTCTCTTACCGCGTGAGCCGAAGTTTGAGAGTGTGGCTGCCTCAGATACGAGCGGGATCACCAACTATCGCTATTCCGACATTGAAAACGGCTACGGTTTTATCTGCGAATATTTTGATGTCGAATCCCCGGGCGCTGACGTGCAACATTTTCTTGACGTAACGCGCGACGGCATCGTCAGCGGCGCCAGCGCCACGAAAGTTGCAGAAGAAAAGATTAGCCTGAACAGTTATCCCGGGCGCGAACTGCAGTTGGCACTGAAGGTAAATGAAACGACCGAGATAACCGGCGTGACTCGAATTTATCTCGTCGACAAACGCTTGTATAGTCTTACGTTTCTGCACCTGAAGAGCATGGATGCAACGGTCGCCGCGGACTTGGGTAAAAAGTTTTTCGCGTCATTTGAGTTGAAGCCCGGCAGGTAAAAATTGCGTGCGACTAAGTGTGCGCGGGTCGTATTCCACGATGCGGGCGAGACGCCCGCGCTCCCAATAATAACAAGGAAATGAATTGCGATGGCGTTGATTGGTGCTAACGAACTAAAACGTAAACTGCTGATCGCGGTCGAAGGACAACCGTACGTGGTGCTGGAAGTATTTTTTGCTTCGCCGACTGCGCGCGGCGCGGCCACGATGGTGCGCACGAGGTTGCGCCACCTGTTGACCGGCGCGGTGATGGAAAAGAATTTTCGTTCGAGCGAAAAATTTGACGAGCCGGACGTAGAATTTGCGCCCGCGTCTTTTCTTTACAGCGATGCGCACGGTTACCACTTCATGGATGAGAAGAGTTACGAGCAGTTTGCTTTTACCGCGGAAGATGTGGGCAGCGATCGCGATTATCTGAAGGAAGGCGTGTCGTTGCAGGTGCTGAAATATAATGGCGCCGCGGTGTCGTTGCGCTTGCCGCAATACGTCGAGCTCGCAGTCGTTTCGACAGAGTTGGGAATGCGCGGTGATACGGCCGCCGGTGGTGCGACCAAGCAGGCGACGCTGGAAACAGGGTTGGTGGGACGGGTGCCGTTGTTTATTAAAGAAGGCGAACTGGTGCGCGTGAATACGCAAACGGGCGAGGTGGCTGGAAGAGCGTAAGCAAATGGTGTCCTGGCAGAATATCTAGTGGGGTAACAACCACAGACTAAAGTCTATGCCACCTACCAGTCTTCTTTGGCGATGTAGTTGAGGACGGATTTGATTGAGGCGACGGCGTAGCTGCCGTCGCTTTTTCTTACGGGCAGATGACGGTAGCGGCCTACTGACATTCTGTTTAGGGCCTCGGCGACGGAGTCGTTTTCGTGAAGCGTCTCAGGGTTGCCGCTCATTAGTTCTGAGATGGGCACGTCAAAGCCGGGAGGGACCGGAACGCCGGCGGCCTCATTAGTTTCTTTAATTTCGGCAAATTCCAGTTCGTCGGCGCGTAACTCTTCGAGGGGAATTTCGGTCGCGGGGATTTGATTCGCGGGTAGTTCATCGGGAAACGATGTTCGCGCGTTGCGCTCATTGGCGGGCGGTACAGCACCCCAGCGGGGCTGCCCCGCCGGGGACCGCGGGACGCCCGCGGTCCCAGTACCAGAGGTCAGACGCATTAGCACGTCATGTTCGGTAAAGATGCCGACGAGCTTGCCGGCATCGACTATCAGCGCGCAGCCGGTGTTGGCATTCTTCATTTGGCGCGTAACATCGCCAGCCGGCGTATTTGGCGCGACACAGACGGGCGGCTCGTATTCCAGCCGGCCCAAATTATCTTCCATTACGGATTGCGCAAAACTTTCCGCGGCCCCGATGCTGGGAATGTCGAGTTGCCGAAACGGCGCCAAACAATTCTCGCAACGGTCAATGCCGTCAATGTTTTCGTGGCCACAGGAAGGACAGTTCATTTTTTATTTCCGATTGCCAATTGCCGATTTCCAAAATCTCCGTTGTTATCGCCACTTGTACCTGGGCAAGCAATTGCTACGTCAGATGAAGAGCAATCGGCAATCGGCAATTGGAAATTGGCAATGCTATTGCACCACCCAGGTATCGCCGCTGTTGATTAGTTTTTCCAAACTGCCTGGGCCAACTTTGGCAATCGCAGCCTCGATTTGATCGACCATCAACTCTTCATAGCTTGGCCGTTCGACGGCGCGAAAGATGCCGACCGGCTGCGGAAAATCCGGCTGCTCCATGCGTGCCAACATGAAAGCCACCGAAGGATCCTGCAAATAAATATCATGGACCAGCAGATCGTTTTCAGTGATGCCGTTCTCGCCAATCGTAACCACCTCCGGGTGCGCGCCATTCATGCGAATGGCTTTGTTCCGGTCCTTACCGTAAATCATCGGCTTGCCATGTTCGAGATAAAGCACGCGGTCCGTGCGCACGCTGCGTTCAGCAAACGAATCGAACGCATGATCGTTAAAGATGTTGCAGTTTTGATAGACCTCGATGAACGAGATGCCCTTGTGTTTCGCCGCCGCCTCAACCACCGTGCCGAGATGCTTGACGTCAATATCGATTGAGCGTGCCACAAAGGTTGATTCGCTGGCGATGGCGAGCGAAAGCGGATTGATGGGATAGTCGACCGCGCCCATTGGACTGGACTTCGTCTTCTTACCAAACTCGGAAGTCGGACTGTACTGGCCCTTGGTCAAACCGTAGATGCGATTGTTGAAAAGTATGTAATTGATGTCGAGGTTGCGGCGAATGGCGTGCATGAAGTGATTGCCGCCGATCGACAGCGCGTCGCCGTCACCCGTGATCACCCAGACGCTCAAATCAGGATTCGCGCACTTGATGCCGGTGGCAACCGCCGGGGCGCGGCCGTGGATCGAGTGGAAGCCATAAGTGTTCATGTAATAAGGAAAGCGCGAAGAGCAACCGATGCCGGAAACGAAAACGATCTTTTCGCGCGGCACGCCGAGTTCGGGCATAACCTTTTGCACGTTGTTTAGGATTGCGTAATCGCCGCAGCCGGGGCACCAGCGCACTTCCTGATCGGAAACGAAGTCGGACTTTTTTAGTTGTCCCGGAGGCGGGGCAATCTTTCCTGACACCGCAGAACCGCCTTCGCTCTCGGCGGATATGCTGGCTTCGACCGGCGTCGTGTTGCCGTTGCCACTAAGACCATTTCCGTTTGTGCTCATGAATGCTCCTTGAAAATATCTACTAGCCAAAAATCTCAGACAATGAAATCTGAAAACCCGGGACCACATCGTCGCCATCGAGTGTATCTTTTTCCGTTAGGACCACGACTTCGGCGAGCGAACGGTAAATAGTAACGTTGCGCATTTTCGGGCTTACGATCCAAAGCATGCGCACGCCGCTTTCCAGCCATTCAGCTACTTTGCCCTCAATCCGTCCCACGGTATCACTTGGACTGATCACCTCGACCGCCAAGTCCGGAGCGCCTTTCCAGTAACCCTTAACCGGTTGCGCTTTTTCAATTCGTTCCCGGCTAACAAAGGAAACGTCTGCAGCTCGGACGGTGTCTGGGTTCTGTTCGAGTAGATACCCGGTTTCGGCTGCATAGACATTGCCCAGCTGATGTTTCTTCACATATTCGTAAAGAGGACCAGCAATGTTCATCGCCACTAGTCCGTGTTCGTGACCGGGAGGAGGAGACACTTTGATCAATTCTCCTTTAATGAGTTCGTAAACAAATCCGTCAGGCGGCTTTGCCAACAGCTCATCAGCGGTCATGAGTTGTACTTCGGTGCTCATATTTCTTAAACGTAATCCTCGCGGGTAGGGTGAGCCCGCAAATCAAATTCAATAAACCTAATCTTTCGGACTTTGCTTGACTGTGTCGTACAACTCCAAGAACTTTGCTCTCACGTAGGGGTCAAGTTGTTCGGCGAATTCAGCCGGCAAAGCGCGAACCTTTATCAATTCCTGCACGTCAGCCAAATCTTTCAATCGATCGGGAGCGGTCATGCCCGACGCCAGCTTTAACTCAACAAGTTTTTCGAGGGTGACGAATTTGATTCCGTTAATATCGATAGCGGCAGCCGCTGGGTCAGGCACGCTAACAGGTTTTGGTTTGCCATCCCCGGGATATTCACCCGCAAGCATGACGTCGATACTTACGCCCTCTGCGGTTGCGCGCAGTCTTTTTTTTGCCTGCGGAAATGCCGGTACATACCCCAAGCCAACCAACTCACGATGAAATTTTTCCAAACCGTCGCGCGTCATGACTAAGTCGATGTCTTCCGTGAACCGAGGATAACCATGGGCCAACAACGCAACCGCGCCGATTACGACGTAGTCGATATTGTGACTCTTCAAATCCGACGCCAGGCGTTTGAGCGTCTCGTTGACACTGCCGCTACCCATAAAGTATCGAAGCCCTTCTTCGTAGGTGTCAGAAACGGATCGAGCATCAATGTTAGCGGCTGTGGTCATAAGGCGTTAGGGCGACCTTAGTTTCGATAAACTCAATTGTCGGAACACTACAAATACTCTTCAACCTTACGAACGATCTCGCGAATCTGGAATGGGCGCCCTTTGACTTTCGAGAAGGCAATGGCATCGACCAAGTACTTCGCGCGAATCATCGTGCACAATTGGCCGAGGTTCATCTCCGGCACGATCACCGTTTCAAAACCAGCAAGCACCTCGCCCAGATTCTTTGGGAATGGATTCAAATAGCGCAAGTGTGCCGCTGAAACGCTCTTACCTTCGCTCTGAAGTTTCTCGACGGCAGTGCTGATCGAGCCATAAGTTGAACCCCAGCCCAGCACCAGCACCTTGCCAGTGTTTTCGCCAAACACTTCGACGGCCGGAATGTCATTGGCCACCCGATCGATTTTTTCCTGGCGCAGCTTGACCATCAGATGATGATTTTCCGGATCGTAGTTGACGTTGCCGGTGATGTGCTGCTTTTCAATGCCGCCGATGCGGTGCTCGAGTCCCGGCGTTCCGGGAATTGCGTATGGGCGCGCCAGCGTTTCCGGATCGCGCGAGTAGGGCATGAAGTTCGCCGGATCGGACGCAAACTTAACTTCGATCTTCGGCAGGTCGCTGATTTCCGGAATGGCCCACGGCTCGGCGCCATTCGCAAGATAACCATCAGACAGGTAAAAGACCGGGCTCATGTATTTGAACGCCAAACGGACGGCTTCAATTGCCATTGCGAAGCAGTCGGCCGGCGTCGACGGCGCAATCACAATAGCGGGGCATTCGCCGTTGCGTCCCCAGACCGCCTGGAACAAATCCGCCTGTTCAGTTTTTGTGGGCAAGCCGGTTGATGGACCACCGCGCTGCACATTGATAATCACCAATGGCAACTCAGTCATCACTGCCAATCCAATCGCTTCCTGTTTGAGTGCGACACCGGGACCGGAGGTTCCGGTCAAGCCAATCTGCCCGGCAAAGCTGGCGCCGATGGCTGCGCACACGGCGGCGATTTCATCTTCGGCCTGAAAAGTCTTCACACCAAAACTTTTGTGGCGAGCCAACTCATGCAGAATGTCGGAAGCCGGCGTGATCGGATACGAGCCGTAGAACAGCGGGCGATTCGCGAGTTGTGACGCCGCAACAAAACCGATAGCAGTCGCTTCGTTGCCGGTAATTTTCCGGTACTTGCCCGGCGTAATCTTTGCTTTCTTGATCGTGTAATGCGTGGTAAAGATTTCGGTCGTGTCGGCAAAGTTGTAGCCGGTGCGCAACGCGATTTCGTTTGCTTTTGCGAGTTCCGGATTCTTGCCAAACTTGCTCGTAATCCAGTGCAGCGTATTTTCCATCGGCCGATCGTAAAGCCAATAGAGCACGCCGAGCGCGAAAAAGTTCTTAGACCGATCGATCTCTTTGCGCGAAAGCGTAACGTTGCCTTTCAGCGCATTCATGTTCAGCGTGGTCACCGGCAACTTGTGTACGCGATAGCCGGCGAGCGAACCATCTTCCAGGGGATTGGAAGCATAGTTTGCATACTTCAGGTTCTCGGGCGTAAAGCCGTCAGTATTAATAATCAGCGTGCCGCCTTCTTCGAGGTCGGGCAGGTTCACTTTCAATGCCGCCGGGTTCATGGCCACCAAAACGCTCGGCTGGTCGCCCGGGGTTTTGATGTCCTGGCTCGAGAAGTTCAACTGAAAACCGCTGACGCCGGGCAAGCTGCCCGCGGGCGCGCGAATCTCGGCAGGGAAATCGGGCAGCGTCGAGATGTCGTTACCGACAACCGCGGACGTGTTTGTAAATTGCGTGCCCGTTAACTGCATGCCGTCGCCAGAGTCGCCGGCAAAGCGGATGGTTACGGCTTCGACTTCCTCGAGATTCTTTTCAGGTTGTTCTACCGGGGGTTCGATAACAGTGCTCATATGTTTTTGATCATGCCCTCTTTTTTAGGATTGCCGATTGCCCACTGCCGATTGCCGATTTTGCTCAGGCTGGTTTCAAATCGGCAATTGGAAATCGAAAATCGGAAATGGTTCACCCACCGTCAGTACTATCCATCACCTGATTAGGATTCGGCGGCAGGTTCATCGTCGTTTTCGGGTAGCTCTCGGCGAGGTAACGAATTACATCGAAGACCGAGATCGAGCCGACCAGCTTGCCATCTTTCACCAGCGGAATATTGCGATAACCCTTGTCATTCATGATCGCCACCGCATCCCCGATAGTGGCCTCCGGCGTTAGCGTCGCGACTACCGGTGACATCCAATTGCTCACTGGCGCGGTCTCGTCCACCGCTTGTCCCACCACCTTCATTAGCAGATCACGTTCCGTAAAAATCCCCACCACCGAGCGATCTGCTGCGCAAACTATCGCACAACCGCCTTCATCCTGTTTCATTACCTGCATAGCTTTGAACAGCGGCGTGGAAGGCTCGACGCAAACGTAATCGTCAGTCTCCATCAGGCTCACGCTGTCGGCGCGCGCTTTGTGAGACGCATCGGTTTTGGCGATTGCTATGGGATGGTTTGAGGGGATGGCTGATTCACCTGACATCAAAAAATTACTTCGAAAATTACCGGAAGTAGCGAATATGTCTTTAAAGCCTGAAAAGATTCTAGCAGTAAAGCAGAGACGACTAAAGCGGGAAGCCTTTATTACGCACTCATGTTTCTAGGCACATAGTATGCCATGCTCCAACGGTCTCAAACGGGTTACTAATCGTGAGCGGCATAGAGCGCTTTCAACTCCTTGTCATACGGCGACATCTCTACCAGCTTGCCGATGATCTCCGGAAGCAATTTCAATGTGTGATCGATCTCATCTTCAGTGTTGTAGCGCCCGAGCGAAAATCTGACCGAGCCCTGCGCCGCTGTGTAGGGCACATTCATCGCGCGCAACGTCGGCGACGATTCACGCGTGGCGGAATGACAAGCCGAACCGGTAGAAACGCAAATGCCTGCTTCATCAAGTTGCACCAGAATGTTTTCGCCTTCAACGTATTCAAAGGAAATGTTCGCCGTGTTAGGCAAGCGCTTCGCGCGATCCGCCGTGCCGTTCAAGCGCGCGTTGGGAATCGCACGCAATATTTCGTCTTCGAGTTTGTTGCGCAAGTGTTCTATGCGATCGTGATCGTCAGAATTTTTCGCCAACTCGCAAGCTGCACCAAGGCCAACGATGTTTGGAACGGCCGAAGTCCCCGCGCGTCGACCGGATTCCTGGCCACCGCCGATGATGAACGGCGGCAGCGTAAGTCCTTTACGAATGTACAGCGCGCCTACTCCCTGCGGCGCGTGCAGTTTGTGCCCGGAAAGTGCAAACAGATCGACATCGCTCTGCTTCAGATCGATCGGGATTTTCCCAACCGCTTGCACGCCATCAACGTGAAACACTGCATCTGAATTTTCGCGAACGATTTTTCCGATCTCGTTTATCGGAAACAGCACGCCGGTTTCGTTGTTGGCCAACATCACCGAAACAATTCCCGTATCGCGGCGCAGAGTCTGGCGCAAGTCATCAAGATTGAGTTCGCCATTTTCATTGACCTCGAGCCAGGTAACTTCGCAGCCGATCTGCTCGAGATGCGCGCAAAGATTGCGCACGGCTTCGTGTTCGACGCGGGTAGTGATGATGTGACGGCGCGTAGGATTTTGTTCGAGAAAACCGCCGATGGCCCAGTTGTCTGATTCTGAACCGCATGAGGTGAACACGATTTCGCTTGCCTGTGCAGCGCCAATCAATTCAGCGACTTGTTCGCGCGCGTTTTCGACTGCGGCTTTCATTCGTTGGCCCAGCGAGTGCGCGGAAGACGGATTGCCGTATGCCTCAGTAAGGTAAGGCTGCATCGCCGCGAAGACTTCCGGCGCGACGCGCGTGGTTGCGTTGTTGTCGAGATAGATCATGGGTTCGTGAATCGTGAATCGTAAATCGTGAATAGTAGCCTAACGAGCAGATGTTTCGTCTATCGGTTTTTGAATAGCAATATTAAGGCTGCTACTAAGGCTATCGTAAATACCATTGCCATCAGCAAAGCCGAGACCAGAATAACCGCATCTGTTAGCTCTCGCTGTTCTTCCTTATTGCTCGAAAGCGATTTTGACCACAAGACCTGGGCATTCTTCGGCGAGTAGATTTACTGAAAACCAAAAACCAGCATCCCGCGGCCATTAAAACCATGAGAACCAGCACCGCCATAAAGACTACCCTTTTTCACTGTCCGCGTTCCATTTACCATTCACCATTTACGATTCACTGCTTCCAAAATGTCTTCGATTAACGGATAACACGAACGACAGCCGGCGCCGGCGTTGCACGCGCGCGTGACTGCCGCAATCGTGTCGAGATTTTTAGTTTGAATCTCGTTTTCAATCGTTCGTTCCGAGACGCCGAAGCAGGTACAGATAAGCGCATCGTCGCCGTCCCAATGATCGCGCGCTGAATCGCTGTAGGCGCGAATCGCCTCAAGCAAAGCTTCCGACGCGAGCAGCACACAGTCGCCGCGGTCGGCAGTCTCTGGACCGAGGTCGCGCTCAATGGTTTCCAAATCTTCGGCGAGCGCAGCGGCTTCAGCCGTAGTCTTGTTCTTGACCCGCTCAGTTAGAACGGACAGTGCCGATACCAATACTGTGCAGCCGGCAACTTTGAATCTCGCGTCAACGATCCGTTGCGCATCGTCGACGTGTAGCGAAACCCTTGCGACTGCGCCACAAGCGAACGACGCCGAGCGGCCAATAAAATTTGGTAACTCCGCTTCCCCGACATTTCCTGGGTTCGAGAATTGTTCGGCCGCAAGGCCGGCATCAACACGCATAACAATCACCAAAACGTGGTGGGCCAGTTTCGTTGCCCGTGTCCGATAAACTTTAGTTTGTCGCAGCGTTCCGACAAGCTAAAGCTTATCGAACAATAAACTGAACCACACACAAAATGTATCATGATGGTTATCCACGCGGTAACGCACTATCATAGGCGCCATGTTCGATCAGTTTCGTGAACGCAGTTTAGAGCTCGAGCACCTCGATAAAGGTGACTATACCGGCGAGGAATACGAGGGCTGCATCGTCGAACTCCAAAGGGTCAATCGCTGGCTTGGCGATGCGCAGGCGCTGAAAGATTCGTTGCTCAAGGAAATCGCGCGCGTGAATTTGCCAAGCTTTTCCGTGATTGACGTCGGCGCGGGCTCAGGCGAGTTGTTGCGCACCATCGCAGGCTGGGCCCGTCAGACGAAACGAACGGCGTTATTGACAGGTGTGGAACTAAACGCCCGTTCCGCTGAGGCGATTGCTGATGAGTCCGATGGTTTTGCTGAAATTTCCGCAGTGCGCGGCGATGCGTTTCAACTGCCCTTTGCTGACAACACATTCGACTACGCGATCTGCTCGCTGTTTACACATCATTTCAAAGACGACAGTGTCGAAAAGCTTTTGCGTGAATTGAGCCGCGTGGCCGCGCGTCGAATATTTGTTATCGACCTTCATCGTCACCCGGTCGCCTATTATTTCTACACCACGATTGGCCGGCTGTTTTTGCATAATCGCTTGATACGCGAGGACGGTGCGCTTTCGATCCTGCGAAGTTTCAAGCCGAAAGAGTTACAGCGGCTGGCCCAACGTGCCGGTCTCAAGAGTTCTTTAGTCGAGCGGCACTTTCCCTATCGCCTTGTGCTTTCGGCGTCTGCTCGTATGATTGCTGAAAACTGACGATGTCTTCTGCAAAACCATTTGATGTAGCAGTCGTGGGCGCTGGTCCCGCAGGCACGAGCGCAGCTATTCGGCTGGCGCAAAATGGCGCGCGCGTTTTGCTGTTGGAAGAAAAGAAGTTTCCGCGCGCTAAACTCTGCGGCGAATTCATTTCTCCTGAATGCATCGGTCATTTCCAACAGCTTGGAGTTATGGGCCAGATGCTTTCGGCAGGCGCCAATTCGCTTCGCGAAACCGTCTTCTATTCAGCCCGCGGCCATCAGGTTGCGGTGCCGAGCGAATGGTTCACTAGCGGCGCGACTGCCCTCGGCCTCAGTCGCAGTGAAATGGACCAGCGCCTGCTCGAACGCGCCAGAGCGGTTGGCGTCACCGTCCTTGAAGGCGCGCATGCAGCGGGGCCGATTATTGAAAATGATTTTGTCCGCGGCGTGAAGGTGAAAACTTCCGCCGGCGCAACTGAATATCGAGCGGGTCTAACGATTGATGCGACCGGCCGCACACGCGCCCTGGCCCGCCACTTTGATCCGGAGTCGCAACGACAATCCAGCAAGCGCCGGCGCGGCCTGGTCGCTTTCAAAGCGCATCTGGAAAACACACGCGTCGCATCGGGCGCTTGCGAGATCTATTTCTATGGCGGCGGCTATGGCGGTCTCAGCGAAATCGAACACGGGCTCAGCAATCTGTGCTTCATTGTTTCCGCCAACGACGTGCGCCGTCTGGGCTCAGATCCCGATCGAGTACTGCGCGAAGTTGTGATGAAGAATTCGCGCGCCGCTGAAACGCTCGAGCAGGCGCGCCTGTCTTCTGCCTGGCTGAGCGTCTCGCTCGACAGCTTTGGGCGCAGGATGTTAACGCCCGCAAATGGCTTGTTGACCATCGGCGACGCCGCAAGTTTCATTGATCCCTTTACGGGCAGTGGAATGTTGATGGCGTTGGAGAGTGGTCAGGTTGTTGCCGATACGATTGCGTCGCAGCTCGGATCCGTGGGCGACGCGCCCACAGTTGAGTTGATTGCGAAGCAATACGAGCGCGAATACATCCGCAGGTTTGATTCCCGCTTGCGCGTTTCAGGATTACTTCGTCGCGCGGCCTTCGTTCCGCACCTGGCTGAAGCCGCCATACTTATTTTCGGCGCGAGTGCCCACCTGCGTCGCAAACTTGCGCGCGCCACTCGTCGCGCGAATGACAGTCAATCGACGGCCTCAATCAGTTGAGCACTGTAGGCTCGGAAGTTCGCAGTCTCTCTCGCACTTCCTCAACTAAACAGGAAAAGCTTGCCAAAAAGAGAGTTTTTGGAGTAAAAGGGCTGAGCATTTTCGTCTACGTTCGCTCCGGCGCCTTTCTCAAAGGTCGTGACTTCGACGGCCGGATCGCTCCCCAGACTTAGCGCCCAGGCATAGTTGTTCACGATTCGTTGGTGTAGCACGAGCTAGTTTGATTAAAGTTCACTCATTAAACCGAACCCGCTTTTACCTTAAGGAGAATGAAATGATGTCTGCGTCCCCTGCGCACTCGCTGAAGATTACCCTTCGCTTTACCACGTTCTTGATCGTCACAATCATTTTCGCTCTCCTCGGCGCGAGTGCGGCGTTTGGCCAGTCGCAATCCAATGCTGCCGATGTTCAGGGATACGTACGCGACCCATCCGGAGCTGCGGTCACCGGTGCGACGGTGACGGTGCGAAATCCGGCGACGAATTTTTCGCGCGACGTAACCACCAATGACGAAGGTTATTACCAGATCACGAATGTGCCGCCGGGAAGTTATGAAGTAACGGTGGAGGCCACTGGATTTTCAAGAGGTAGAATTCCCAGCGTTACCTTGACGGTGGGGCAGCGCGCGGATCTCGACATTCCGCTGACGGTGGGTGCGGTGGGAGCCACCGTTGACATCTCCACCGCCGAAGTTGCTTTAGTCGAATCGTCAAGCACCACAGTATCGAACACCATCGATCAAAGACGCATCAACGATTTGCCGATTAACGAACGCAGCGCCACCGGATTCGCGTTGACGCTTTCAACCGTTGGACGTGACAACGGCCGTCCGATTGGACCAGCGCCGACGTCGGGATTGAATATTGGCGGCCAGCGCGGCCGTTCGACGCTCGTCCAGGTTGACGGAGCGGACTTCACCGACAATTCAGTCAACGCAGCGCGATCCACGGTTAGTCAGGAAGCGGTGCAGGAGTATCAGGTGGCGACGAACTCATACGCGCCTGAGTTTGGACGAGCCACCGGCGGCATCGTCAACGTAGTTACCAAGAGCGGCAGCAACGATTTTCGCGGCAACGTATTTGGTTTCCTGCGTCACAAATCGATTCAAGCGCGCAACGGTCTGGCGCCACTTATCGATAACGACCCGAACAAGAAACCAGGATTTACGCGCGTGCAATACGGCGCCACGCTCGGTGGTCCAATAGTCAAGGATCGGACTTTCTTCTTCACCAGTTTCGAACAACGAAGACGACAGGAGTCGGGATTTTTCACGAGCAACGTCAGCGCGGGATTGAATAGCAGCATCTCCATCGGTGCTCCGTTTCTGCCGTTCACCAACGTTTATAACAACCTGACACCGGGGCAAGTCGCTTTCATTGGCGGCGAACTCGCGAGCCTGGATGCGGCGCGTATCAGTCGCGCGATTACATATGCGACGTTCGCATCGTCGGGCGGCCAAATCGGACTCAACGGCGTCAGCACGCTAATCAGTCCCGGCGGCGCGATCCCAGCCGGCCAGGTTATCGGCGGACGCTTCTTTATTTCCGGAGCTCCGGTTCCGACGCTTGCCAACAACGGCGTCGTCCCCGGGTTTACAACAATAAATGCCAACGGACAGCCCATCGCTTTTCGAGGGTTAAATAGTTTGTCGCGCGTCTTCCCGATTTCGGAAGCAACTACTTTCTTCTCTGGACGCATCGACCACGCATTCACTCATAACCAGTTGATGACGGCGCGCTTTAGTTACAACCCAAGCAACTTGACTGGAATTCAAGACGAATCTCAGAACCAAACAGTGGGACAAAATGATTTTTCCCGCACTGGCATTCAAAAACTGCGCGATCTTTCTTTCGTTGTGTCGCTGGCATCCACTTTGTCAAGCAATTTGGTCAGTGAGGCACGCTTCAGTTTTGGACGTCGCAAGGCTACTTTCGATTCCGCGATTCCCGGAACAGCTATCCAAATTATTGGCTCGGCTTTCCTGGGCTCAAACCCGTTCTCGCCAGTTAACCGCACCGAGAAGCGTTATCAGTTTACTGACAATTTTAATTGGATTCATGGCACTCACAATTTCAAATTTGGCTATGACATCAACCGCATCGATGTAGCTGCGCGTTTTGAATTGAATTTCCCCGGGCTCTTTAACTTTGGCGGCGTGCCGCAAAGCACCCTGGCCGGCTTTATACCCGGCTTGTCGACAAGCGCGCCCGCGATCACGCCGGTTCAATCCTACGGTTTAGGATTTCCCAGCGCCTTCATCGAGGGCTTCGGCAATCCGAACAGCACGCTTAGGAACCGGCCGCTGGCATTCTTTGCACAGGATTCATGGAAGGTCCGTACAAACCTAACGTTTAACTATGGCGTGCGTTATGACGTTGAAATGACCGATACGATTGCGGCGACACCCCTAACGGATCCTTTAACTCACGTCTCTCTTTCAGGGGCACAGCTTTTGGCTGCTCAAAATGCGTTGGGTGTGCAGCAGGGATTTCCGCGCGATACGAACAACATTGCGCCGCGGGTAGGCTTTGCCTGGGACATCGGCGGAAAAGGCAAGACAGTGCTGCGAGGTGCTTACGGCTTGTTCTACGATCACCCGCTGCTGGCTGTGGCTTTCAACTCCGACATTGCCGACGCGTCGCAGCAACAACAATACTTTAGCGTTCTACCTGGTAGCCCGGCGTCGAATCAAACAATCAACCTGCTGCAAATTTTTCAGGGCACTGTTTGCTCGGCGGCGACCACCAACGCCCTCTGCCCGCCCGGACTGACAACGCCTGGTGTAGCCACATCGTCACAATATCTGCCGGGACGCGTGCGCTTTAATGACCAAACGTTCGCCGGCTTTGGTCCCTTGTTACCCTTCACTCTCGGTGTGGCCAGGAATTTCGAATATGCCTACGCCAATCAGGCGAATCTGACGATTGAACGTGAAGTGACGAAGAACATGTCATTTTCGGCCGGGTGGATTTTCGTCGGCGCGCATCATCTACCGCATCCCGAAGATGTCAACGCACCGCGTGCCGATTTGTTAATTGAAAACTTCCGGCGCTTTGCGGGAGTCAATCCGCCGAGTAGCGGCGCGGCCCAGTTCTTTTCATTGCCGACCGCGTCCGTGCCAGGATTCACAGTCATCATCCCCGGTTTGGTTGGTGTCAATGCGGCCGGTCAGGGCGTGGTCAGTCCGATCGCCGCTAACTTCTTCCGTCCCAATGGCCCAAACTATTTCTTCATAAACTCTGCAACTGGAGGCGCCGTAACCAAGGCAGCGTTTGACGCAGCCTTAGCGGCGGCGAATACGGTGCGCTCGCCCGGACTGTTTTCGCCTTTCGGTGAAGTTGACGCGCAGTTGTCGGATGGTAACTCAAACTACAATGCGATGAATTTGGAGTTGAAACGACGCTTCGCAAACAACTTCACGTTCCTTGCTTCGTATACCTGGTCGCATTCAATCGATGATTCAAGCGATCTGCAAACGCTGCTCAAGCCGCAGGACAATCGTAACTTCCGCGCCGAACGCGCTGATTCACTTTTCGATCAGCGGCATAGGTTCGTATTCAGCGGCGCGCTCACTTCACCGCTTGCCTGGCGCAACTCCGACAGCACGATGCACCGCTTTTTGGCGGACTTTACACTCGCACCGATCCTTGAGATCTCATCCGGCCGGCCGTTCAACATCCTGACCGGATCAGATACCAACGGCGATTTGCAAGGCTCAACTGATCGTCCAAGCTTTGATGCCAACGGCGTCTTATTCGCCCCCACCACGGCGTTCACCGCCGGAAACCTGCCGCGTAACAGTGGCATCACGCATGGTTACATGTCGCTGGACCTACGCGTTATGCGTGGCATTCGCTTTAGCGAAAACGTGCGGCTGGATTTAATTGCCGAGGGCTTTAACCTCTTCAACCGTTTCAACGAAGCGGCGGCGAATCCAGACTTCCGCGCTGTCAACGCATTCGCCCAGCGCGCGGGCAACGGTCGTTACTACAGCCAGCCGACCGCGGTTTATGACCCGCGACAGTTTCAACTCGGAGTCAAGCTGAGCTTCTGAAAAGTAGGACAGGCATTCCTGCCTGTCCCTTTATTTAAATTAGGGGACAGGCGTCCGTGCCTGTCCCTTTTGAATTTCAGATCTCAGATTTCAGATCTCGGATTCATGTCTCATAAGGCGAGTCTCAGGCCGCGGGTTTTCGAACGCCGGTCGCTTTTCTTTTGCGGCCCTGGTTAGTAGTCTTGTCAGGTAGTCTTTTCGCCGGTACCGGGCGAACTAAAAAGCGGTCCCGGGCATCCGAAACCAGGCCGCAAAGTTTACCGGTCCAGGAATTCAAAACTACTCCCCGAATACTCTTTTATGCTTACTCGATATTTTCAACAGACGCTTTTGCTGGTCGTTTCTTCGCTTTTGATTTTGAGCACCGCTGTCGCTCAATCCAGCCGGCCGCGGCGCGTGACCAGGCAACCGCTAAAGCCTGCCGAGGAACCTTTATTGCGGCCGGAGCCCAAGCCGAGTCCGACCGCGCGTAACAACGCCGAGCGCCCGTTGATTGACGTGCAACCCGTCAAGCCGGTGGTGAATACGGTCGGCTCCGGTGACACCTCACACGCTTACCAGTTGCTGCAACAGAAACAGTTTGCGGAAGCCGCCAAAGAAGCGAAGGCGCTCGCAGCGCAGTTTCCCAACGATCCCGAAGTGTGGAAGATTGCCGGCTTTGCGGAGTTGAACCTGAAGCAGTACAGCCAGGCGGTTGACGATCTCGAGAAGGCCATGAACCTTCAGGAAGTTTCCAAACGCGAAGACGTGAACACCGCGGACGCGTTGGCCCAGGCTTATGTGCTGTCCGAAAAATTCGATCGCGCGTTGCCCTTGCTGGTGACTGCAACCACGCGACCGGGCGCGCCACCCGATCCGGCGATGCTTTATTACCGCGGGCTGGCGGAATACAAAACCGGCAAACTTGCTGCCGCAGAAAAAACTTTCAACACGGTCGTCAAGGCAAATCCAAAAGACTCAGCATCGCTTTTTTATCTGGCGCAAATCGCCGTCGGCAAAAACGATCTCGATAGCGCGATTGCTTCACTCAACCGCGTGACGGTGATCGATTCGCGTTTCGCGGCGGCCTGGACGCTGTTGACTTCCGCTTATTTACGCCGCGCAGCGTTGGCTACGGATACGACAAAATCCGCTGCCGACTATTTGAATGCGGTGCGAGCGGGTGAAGGATTAATAAAGGTGCGCACCGACGCCGACGCGGTGACGTTGTTTGGGCAGGCCTTGATCGGTTCGGAACAATATCCGCGGGCCGCGGCGGCGCTGGAACGCGCATCGTTGGGAAGCGACGCCAAGGGTGTCACCTTTTATCTGTTGGGAATAGCACAATCGCGCGCGAAGAATTTTCCCAAGGCAATCGCCGCGTTGCAAACCGCAAGTCAAAAGTCGCCAGACGATATCAACGTTTATCGCGAGCTCGGTTACGCTTACGAAGTGACAAAGCAGTATGCAAAAGCTTTGGCGGCTTACGAAAAAGGCTTGAGCCTGGCTCCAAATGATTCTGACTTTAAGGAATCTGCCGAGCGCGTACGCCCCTTTGCCAAATAGTTTTGAAGTTTGTGTAGCGATTCAGTTTGATGTCCGATAAGCTTTAGCTTGTCGTAACGCCGAAAACTTAAAGTTTATCGAACGATGAAACGAACTGACGTATACCTGAAGTTTGGTTGGAGGTAAGTGAATGAAGTTAGCGGCTATTCTATTTCTGACGGCACTGGCAAGCGTAAGCATTTCTGCGCAACGTCCGCGCGCCGTCGACATCACAACAGACGCGTCAAAGGCGACGCCTGCACCTCCGCCGCAAACTATGAAGGCTAAATACGAGGGCGGCGTCTTCGGTCACAGCCACGCGCTGGACGGCACGCTCAGCTTTGACGACACTAATGCGCGTTTGTTGTTTCGCAAAGAAGGAAAAGAAGTTTTCTTCATTCCTTACAAAGCGGTCACTTCGGCGTTTGCCGACACTCAAAAGAAGAGACCCGCCGCAGCCAGCGTGGCCAGCAATGTTCCTTATCTTGGATTTCCGCTTGGCCTGATCAAAACCAAAGTGCGCTACCTGACGGTGCAGTACAGCGATCCCGACACGCAGGTTAGCGGCACCACCAGCTTTCGGCTGGAGAACCAGGCCGTGGTTGATTCTGCTTTATATGCGCTGGCGCGAAAATCCGGACTGGTGCCGCGTGGCGAAATTTACGTGAAGAAGAGAGATTAGCGATCGGGTAGTGTGATTGTCGTCGCCTAGCGACTATCGACCAGGTGCAGGTTCAGGCGACGCTACGCGACGCGAGGACTTTTTTTGACTTTTCTTTTCCGGCCTTAAAAGGACCGGGCTAAATTCACACCGACGCTACGCGCCGAACACATTTGCTCAGAGCTTCCGTTCATTGGCCGCCTACTGCTCAAGCGTCGCATTCATCGTTATTTCTGCATTCAGTACTTTAGACACCGGACAGCCGGACTTGGCATTGCCGGTTGCTTTTTCAAATGCTGCTTGATCTGCGCCTGGTACTTTGGCTTTGACTTCGAGATGCACTTTCGTGATTGCAAAGCCGGCGTCCGTTTTTTCCAGACTCACGCTTGCCGTGGTGTTGATGCTTTCAGCCGTCAATCCAGCCGCGCCTAACTGTCCTGACAAAGCCATCGAAAAGCAGCCTGCATGCGCGGCCGCGATCAACTCTTCGGGATTGGTGCCGGCGCCGTCTTCAAAACGCGTGCTGAAAGAGTATTGCGTGTTCGCGAGCGCACCGCTGTCGGTTGAAATGGTTCCCTTGCCATCCTTAAGGCCGCCTTGCCAGACGGCCGATGCGTTACGTTTCATTATCACTCCCATGAACTATCCTGGATTCTTGTTTCGACAATAAGCTACTCGAAAACGCCGGCGCGCGCTAACGCTGTACAAGTAAATCGTGAATCGTAAATGGTTTGCATTGCGACCGCGAGCTGAATTGCCGTACTCGAATCAGAGAAAACCGACGTCCAAATTTGTTTGCTTAGGAAAAATCGAAAGTGAAGTGCTGATCTGGCCTTGATTGAAAGTACCCGATGAGCTATCAAGTTCATCAATATCCGAGGGTGTCTGATACCACGGTGGCGCCGGCCGGTTTAGCAATCGCTTTTTTCTTCGCGTCCCATTTGGCCGTAAAACCTTCGGTAGTAAATTCGCCTACTAGTTTGTCGCCTTCCAAATGACCGGTAATGGCAATCGATTCATGTTTCGCAAAATCCAGCGTGAAACTGAATTTATTTTCCGCCCATGACCCGTCACGAAGCTTGCCCGCCCCAGTGTGTTCCGAATAGGCCGTGCCGGTAATCTTATTGCCGTCCAATTCTAGTTTGAATTTTGCCGGATAGGTTTTGCCCTGGACGTAGAACGAAACATCCCACTCGCCGGAAAGTGGATCGCTGTCCACTTTTTCGTGTAACGGCGCCGTCGAAACGGCCGAAATCATACCGGCCAGCAGCAAACATACAACTAAAGGCATCGCTATTTTCATTCGCATACAGTTGTCTCCTACAGTCTAGTTTGAAAAATGATCTATCGCGAGAGTTACGAAAAACAGAAGAGTGCTTTGTTTCAACTAGGTTGACGGCTGAAAATTGCTAATCCGCCGGTTGTGATTTCACGCGCGCGATCCATCTATCGATGCGTTGCTCCAACACATCTAACGGCAGCGCGCCGCCACCGAGCACCTCATCGTGAAAGCCGCGAATGTCGAATTTAGGACCCAGTTCAGCCCGCGCCTTTTCGCGCAAACGCAAAATTGTTAGTTGGCCAATCTTGTACGCCAGTGCCTGACCGGGCCAGGCGATGTAGCGATCCGTTTCTGCCTGGAAGTACGCTTCGTTTTGACTGGAATGATCGCGCAGGTATTGGACCACCTGATCGCGGTTCCACTTTTTATAATGAATGCCGGTATCGACCACCAGCCGCGCCGCGCGCCACATCTCATCATCGAGGCGCCCGTAGTTGTTGTACGGATTCTGATAAAAACCCATTTCTTTGCCGAGACGTTCGCAGTAGAGCGCCCAACCTTCTACGTAGGCGGTGTAAAAAGCTTGTTGCCGAAACGGCGGTAAATCCGTTTGCTCCTGCGCAATCGAGATCTGCATGTGATGACCCGGCACACCTTCATGGTATGCAGTGTCTTCGTTATTGATGGTCAACTGGTTTTCAAAGTCATAAGTGTTAACGAAGACGTGGCCCGGGCGCGAACCATCAGGCGTGCCCTGGTTGTATGAAGTGGACGCAGTCTTCTCGCGAAAACTTTCGACTGGCAGTATTTCGAGTTTGGCTTTGGGGAGCCGGCCAAAATACTCCGGCAGTCGCTTCCACATTTGATCCGTGTAGGTGCGGTACTCGTCAAGAATCTGCTGGCGCGATTTCGCATGCACGTCCGGGTTTTTGCGCAGCGATTCTTTGAACGTTTTCAAATCACCGAAGCCAAGCTGCTTTGCTATCGCCAGTTGTTCGGCTTCAATGCGCGCCACCTCGCGCAGGCCTAGTTGATGGATCTCTTCCGGCGTCATGTTCGTTGTTGTCTGACGACGAACGTCGAACGCGTAACGCTCAGCCCCTTGGGGTAATGCCCAAATCCCAATGTCGGTGCGCCCTTTCGGCGCATATTCGTCGCGTACAAACTTAGCAAAAGCTACGTAGGCCGGCAGCGCCTGGTCCCGAATAGCAGCGAGGACTTCGGCGCGCAGGCGAACGCGATCGGCTTCGGAAAATTCTTTGGGAAAGTTGGTTGTCGGTTGCGCGAACGGACTGTCCTCGGCTTTTTGTTTGGCAATCTCCTCAGCCTGTTCCGCCACTTGTACGAGCAAAATTTTGGGAGGCATCAAGCCGTCCCGCATACCTTTGCGCATTTGGACCATGGTCTCGTTGAAGGCGCGTGGTAATTGTTTCAACCGCGCAATGTAGTCTTCATAATCTTTGACGGTTGCAAACGACAACGAAGTGACGAATTGCGGAGTGTCAATGTGGAGGCCGCCAAACTGGGTTACCGGCATTTCCCAATCTTTAAACTTCGCGGCCTCGAGACGTTCGCGCAGATCGCGCACCATCAGGTCGCGATTGAGTTGTTCCTGCTCGGGAAAGCCGCTGGCGTCTATGGCGGCGAATTGTTTTAGAAAAACCCGAGCCTGTCTCAGGTCTTTGTCGATCGCCGCCTGCGAAAAATCGCTCAGCTTATCGTTGTAGCGCTTGTCACCAATGATGGAGGCAAGCTCGGGACTCGTGCGCAGCGTGTATTCCCACTGCTCGTTCAGCAGGTCATGCAACTTCTTCACACGCTGCTCGACGGATAGTTTGCGCATTGTGCCTCTGGACTTTGGTTGAGCAACGACTGCGCCCGCGATGGCGCAGAGAATAATGGACATCATAAAAAGACGTAAGACAGTGAACATGTAAAGCCTCCAAATTCCCGGTTCCTGCTGCAAGTTTTGCACGCGGATCGAGTGGCGCGGGGTCAAAAATCAAATCTTAAATATCTGCTGATGCAAGGGCACAGTCTCAAAGTCTATGCCACTCATGAATACTTTTTCAAAATGCGCCGCACCGTATTAATATTTCTAAAGGTGGCTTTCATTCCTAAAGTTCTCTCGACAATTGCGCCGGAGAGTTTTGAGTCGCTAAAGTTTGTGCGCAACAACCAATAAACTTCGCGGCCAGCCACCTTTAGATCGTCAACCTCGGTTGCCAGCGCCTCCACTTTTTGCGAAACGGCTTTGGCGGGATTGTCTGCGATGAAGCCGACGTAAAGAGTGTTGCCCGGTCGATTCATTTCACTTTCAGCAAACGGCCGGTGATTGGCGATCTGATCAAGTTCTTCCAGCGTTCTTACCAAAGTTACTACTTCATACCCCAGGGCTTTGTGCAAATGTTTTTCAATCCTGAGCTGCAACGCGTTCGTATCTTTGGATTTCGCTTCGAATATTACGTTGCCGCTGGCAATAAAGGTTTCGATGTTAGCAAAACCCAACGCCTCGAAAAACTGACGCAGCTGGTCCATCTTCACGACGTGGCCGCCGACGTTGATGGCGCGTAAAAAGGCTATGAACTTTGGCATGGTTGTTTTTATTCTGACTCAGCCTGTCGGCAGAATCTTGTAAATCTCATCGTTGGGAAAAACTTCCCGGAGTTATCACCGAAGGCGCTCAAATACTTTGTCGGGACTTAATCTTGCGTGTGTGCCTTAACGTCGGGCCAGGGGCTCTGATCGTCTGGGTTGGTTTGCAGGTCATCTAATCGGGCATCGAGCAACGCTTTTTCAGCGTCTGTCACCGGAAGATCATCAAGCGACAGAGTGTCCCAAACGGCGCCAATAAGTTCCAAACGATCGGCCGGGCTCAAACTAGCGACTTTCGCCAAAAGAGATTGATCAATCATGACTCAAGGATAGCGCAAAGACCTCTTCCTTCCAACGCCGAATCGAGGTTGAACCTGAGGATTGGCCCAGGCGCCTTCTGCGCGATAAGATTTCGCCATGACCAATCAATCAGTCGCCATCGAAAAGTTTCACGCCTTGCATGAATCAGGATGTTTTGTCCTTCCCAATCCGTGGGATGCTGGAACGGCGCAATATCTCCAACACCTTGGTTTTGACGCTGTCGCAACTACCTCTGCGGGTTTTGCGTTCTCGCGAGCTTTGCCCGATTCAGTTTCGGCAATGCCGGTTGATCTCGTACTGGCGCACGTCCGCCAAATTGTCGAGGCCACAACGTTGCCGGTGAATGCAGACTTCCAGAATTGCTATTCGCATGATCCGGATGGCGTCGCGGCAAACGTCGAGCGTTGCATTGCGACCGGCGTCGCGGGGTTGTCGATTGAAGATGCCACCGGAGACAACTCCAAACCTCTTTACGATTTTGTTTTGGCTCTTGATCGCGTCAAGGCAGCACGCGCGGCCATCGATACTTCGGGAATTCCGGTTATGCTGACGGCGCGTTGTGAAGCGTGGCTGGTGGGCGATACTGATCCGCTGCGCACGTCACTTGAGCGGCTCGTTGCTTTCGCCGATGCCGGCGCCGACTGTCTCTATGCGCCCGGCGTCACAAAGCCGAATGAGATAATGGCTATCGTGAATGCGGTGGCGCCCAAGCCCGTTAATGTTTTGGTATCCACTAACAACTGCGACTTCACCGTTTCGCAACTCGCAGATCTCGGCGTGCGCCGCATTTCAGTTGGCTCGGCACTAGCGCGCGTAGGCTGGGCCGCCTTTATCCAATCGGCGAGAAGCATTAAAGAGGAAGGCTCGTTCAAGACGTTTGCCAACGCAGCTTCCTTCAATGAACTCAATGATCTTTTCGAGCGCTGAAACGCGAAGCGATCTCATTAGCACCGTGGCTTCAGCCCGGTGTTAAGTTTTACAAAATGATTCCTTGAACCGTTTCCAACGGTTTCTCGTGATCTACGGCCAACTAAAACCGTTAGAAACGGTTCCTTGTCCATTCCGGTTTGCTACCACCGGGCTGAAGCCGCGGTGCTAATGAGATCGCTTCGCGTCACTTTCCGCGATCTCGTTAAGAGCATTCAATCACAGCCATCTTCTTGACACTTCAAACTGAAACACACTCAAGATAACGTTGACTTGGCATCGTGTTTCGCATACAAAGCAGCCGTTGATTAACCCCCCTGAGAAAAGGTGACATTCATGAAAGCTCTCCTGGCCAGTATGATTTTTCTCGCAGCGCTGTCGTTGTGCAATCTTACCGAGAAGATGAAGTCCGGCGGCGACTCAAACACCCAGCGCCAAACCGCCAACACAAATACTGCCGGCGATCGCGAAGCATTGACGGTCGAACTGATGAAGATCGAGGGCGAGATAACCAGCGCCAGTTTTAAGGGAGACATTTCGACCCTGGCTTCGTACATCGCCGATGACTATTCCGGCACCGGCGCGGACGGTAAAACTCAAAACAAGAACCAGGTGTTGGCGGCGACGAAGCCGGACAAAACGACTAAGTCGTGGAAGATTACTGGCGGCCAGTTGAGCAGTTTCAGTGACGATTCAGCCGTGTTGACTTACGTTCAGAGTCAGACGCTGAGAAACGGTCGAACTTACAGCGCTCGCGTCACCGACACCTTCGTCAAACGCGATGGACGATGGCTGGTTAAATCGGAACAGCAAACCCTGATGAAGTAATGTCGTAAAGCAAACTGTTAGTTTGCGGTGGTTCGTTATCCTCCAACTTGAGTGTTTGCCAACCAGCGCAAACTAACAGTTTGCTCTACAGTGCAACGCTTGCAGGCCTCGTGTTCAGCAGCAGCCCGATGTAGATCAAATCAAAAACCGAGCACAGCGTTCCCACCATAACGATCAAAAAGCTGCCATTCGGAAAGCCACCGTCGCCGACGATTCCAAATAATATCGTCGGCGCCAACGTCCCCAACCACTTGCTAACGGCGATCGTAAGGCTTTGTCCTTCGCGGCTCCCGCGTTTAACCAGCATAGCGATGAACAAGACCGACATCATCAGGTTCTGCAGAAACGCGGAATAACCCGCGCCGACGCGCACGCCAAACTCTTTGCGAAACGCGTACTCGACGAAGAACGCCGCGATCAAGGCGAGCGCACTCCAAATAATAAAAGGAGCGCTGTTGTCATTTGCCGCGGCGGAAGCAAAACCCGGCACGCGCGCCGGGAAGTATTTCCATCCATACTTGAAGTAGGTAATCAGGATGCCGGCATCAAACAAAAGCCAGACTGCATTAACAACTGCCTGCACACTGACGGTCGATTGAAATCCGTAATAGGTGTAGAGCGACTCCAAGGCGAAGTTTAAGGCGAGAGCGTAAAAGGGAATCGCATAGGAACGATGTTTGAAACCGATGCGAATGCCATCGATGTAAACGATAGTCCAGGAAATTCCGCTGACAAGAGTGAGAATCAGTTTGATCGCGTCGAGGTTAGTCATCCGGTTGCATCAGAAATCGTGCGTTGCATCAGGATGTCAGTCTGTGGATCGTCGCCCAGGTGAAAAACGTGAGTGCCGATTTCAGTGAAATTCCACTTTCGATAAAATGCCTGAGCGCGAGCGTTGTGTTCCCAGACGCCGAGCCACAACGTTTTGTGACCGCGCCGGCTGGCTTCACGAATGCAAGCTTGCATCAAAGCCGCGCCTACGCCACTGCCGAGACGGTCCTGCGAAACGTACAAGCGCACTAACTCGATCGGATTTTTCCCAGTCACATTTTCCAGCACGTTTCCGGAACGAAGCATGGCATACCCAATCGCGATGCCATCACTTTCCGCAATTAGGAATAACGTTTCGCGGTCGGCTAGTTCGCTCGTCTGTTGAGATGGACTGAAGGCAGTCGCAAGATACGCGGCCATGTCCGCAGGCGAATTGTCAGGCGCAAACGTTTCCGAAAAAGTGCGCGCGCCGAGCTCTGCCAGCAATGCGGCATCACCCGCGTTGCCGCGGCGAATAATAAAGTCGGGTGATCGACTTATAGCTTTCGGAGTATGCGTCACCTGCTGAGAGTAAAGGATGCTTGACAGAATTTACAAGATTTACAAAATAGAATTCAAGAGCGGCGTCTTAGGCTTGTATTCGCGGAACTTGCGTTTCACTTGCACGGAGGGTCCGAAATTTAGCAGGAGGCCGGTGTCAATATTTGTGGCGGCCAGGTAGTTTACAAGTTGAACCTCATGCTGCTTGACTATCGTTTGAAGAGCTTTAAGTTCCACCATCACGCACTCATTAATCCAGAGATCGGCATAGTATTCCCCGATAACCTGACCTTCATAGCTGACATTAATTGGTTCCTGTTGTTTAACTCTCAATCCTAGTTTTTCTAGTTCAATTCGAAGTGCGTTTTCATAAACCTTCTCCAGGAAGCCGGGACCCAGAGTGTTGTGAACCTTATAGGCACAACCAATGATCTTCTGCGTTAGGTCGTCCGCGTTCATAGTCATATTCAAGAAACCAAAATGTTTGACAGGATTTAAATAATTTACAAGATCCGCCTCCATTTTTGGAATTGTCGCCGAGTGGCGTCACTTTTAAGATATTGCAAGCATTCTTGTAAATCATGTTAATCCTGTCTAATTCGTATATGTTTCCAGGTGGTTCGATGAAATGTGTCACTTCCTGCTTGTCAGAAATTCCTTCGCGGCCGCGTCGGCTTCTTCCTTACTAAGTTCTTTTAGCTGTTGGTTGATGCCCCATTCGTGGCCAAACGGATCGACGATTTTACCGTAGCGCGCTCCCCAAAACATATCCTGTACTGGCATCAGCACCCGCGCACCGCGCGCAACCGCGCGTTCGACGAGCGCGTCAGGGTCATCTACTTGCAACGTGATACGCACGCAGGTCCCGCCGAGTGTCGTCGGCATCTTGCAACTGCCGCCTTCTACTTCCGAGAATTCATCGCTGACGAAAAGTTTGTGCCCATCGAGAATGATTTCGCCGTGCAGCAATCGCTTGCCGTCGGGCGCCATCATGTTGTCGCCGTCTTCAGCGCCAAAAACTTCTTTGTAGAATTTGAGCGCGGCTTGGCCGTCGCTGACAATCACGTGGGGAATGAACTGATCGTCTCGCTGCATGCTTACCTCCTGTTAGGAATCGTTGCCGGAAGGGATGCGTGGGTGTTTCTTAGGAGCATAGTCTATCTCGCATCTCCAATTAGCGAAAAGGTCGCCCAGTAATACGGGTGTTGATAAGCGGTGGAATTTCTGAGCGCGAGAGCGCTCTGTTGCAGCGCGTCTGCTTTGGAACTTGAATTTCGAGATACTGCTCTAAGCCTGGAATAAAAGTCGATCATCAGTTGCGTGGTACTGGGCGACTTAACCTGCCAACGACTCAACCCTGTCGAGGGACTGCCAGCCACGAACCACGACCACGCCAGTGCCATCGCCGCCTCCCCGTTTACAGTTCGATCTGATCTGACTTCAGCGGCGGATAGCACGACCAACTGTGCTTGCGTTTCAAGATTCATGATTTCCCGGGGCTGCAAAAGACCATCGTTCTGGCTGTTTTGGCCCGAGGCCGACAAGGCAATGAACGAATACATCGGACTGGTATCGTCGAGTATTGCGGGGGCGGCAAAATGAACGACACGCGCCCGAACTGCCTCCGCCCTCACGCGCTCCTCGCTGGCGCCAGCGCCAGTAAAGGTTCGGCTTTGAGTGTCGCCGAAGAGAGTTTTCACTCGTTGGACCTCAAGCTCCCGTTCCGCCGTAGGCTCGATCTTTTGGTTCTTATAAACCAGATCGACTCGCTGAACGAGCTCTTTGGATAGTTGCGGGTTGGTGAACGCCAACAGTCCTGAACTCTTAGTTGGTTTAGCCGGACGGGATTGTCGGTTCATTTCGCGCAACGCCGAAAGCGAAGGAGCGTAGGAGATCGAAGCTTGATCAAGCAGGTAGCGATCGTCGGCCGGCTGCAATGTCTCGAAGGGCAAGTTCCAAAGAACCCCATCGGGGACTATCACCAGTTTTGCCTTGCTCGCGAGTTGGTCCGCTGCAGGTTTTATCAACAAGTCATACAACTCACGCGCTTCCGTGTGAAACGACTCGTCGCGGTTTGCTAGCGACTGATAGAGCGATGATACCCGTTGCCGTAGTCGCTCGCGATTGATTCCCAGCGGATAAGCCGTTAACGAAACGGCCTGCCCAGCACGCGACTTTTTCCCGCCAGTGTTTTTGTTCGTTTGCTCGAAGGACATTACAAACAGATAAACGTTGTTCTCAGTGATCACGTATTCCAGCAATGCAGTTCGGCCATCGTTTATCAAGGACCGTAAGCGCTCGACTTTCAACGGCGCCAGCTCGCCTCTTGTAATCTTCAACAATGGATGTCCGAGGTACAGATTTTGTCGAAACTTTGCATAGTCGGTGCGAGCTTGGCGTAGCCGATTTCTTAGGCTGGCGCGGCGGACTTCATTCGATGTGCGCGAGAGGGTTTCGCGATCGAGTTGAAGCTCGAGCGAAAGAGCATCACCAGCCAGCTTCCTTTCGTCGGCCTGTTCGGCGGCTGACATTCCTTTAACGCTCTGCGCATTGCCTCGTCTTAGAAGTTCGAAGAGTGATTGCACCTTGGCGCGCTCGGCGTAGTCGAAGGCTTCAGCTGCCCGGTTCTTCTCGACCAGCAGATCCACCGCGGCCAGGTAGGGAAGCGCACCGCTTCGTGCCGCGCCTGCTTCGCTGGCCGCAGGACGAGAGCGCAACGATTCGACGATCGCGATTGCTTCCGTGAAAGACTGAAGCGCCTGTGCCTGCTGGTTCAATCCGCGCTGCGCTTTGCCTGATATCAAGCGGGCGTACCACAAGACATCGTCACTCTCGACTTGCTTTGCCAACGTGGCCGCACGGTCAGCGAAATTTAGGGCTTCGGTATAGTTGCCCTGCAACAGATACGTGTCCGCGATTTTCGAGAGCACGTTTGCAATGCCCGTTTTGTGATCGATCGACTCGAATAGCGTCAGCGCGCGCTTGTAATTATCCAAACCTTCCGCGTAGGCCTGCTGTCGCAAGTTGACCGTGCCGATGCCAATCAGCAAATCAGCCTGGCCCGGTTTATCGTCCATCGCTCCACGCAGGACGAGACTGCGGCGAAAGGATTCGAGCGCCAATTTATAATTTTGCTTCGCGTAATAGACGTTGCCTATGAGGTTCAGAGCCCGCGCCTGATCGATCTTGTTATCAGTCGCTTCAAACTCCGCCAGACTCTCGTGGTAATAATCGAGAGCCTGATCGTTTTCGCCCTGGAGAGCCCGAACCAGCCCGATACTTCCGAGCAGTGTCCCCCTCGGCGCTTTTATTTGTTCAGAAAGGTCAAGACCCTTTTGATAATTTTCAAGCGCTGCTCCAAAGTCGCCGCGTGAGCTATGAACATTTCCTATTCCTCTGAGAGACGTGGCGGCTCCCAACTCGTCGTGTTCCTTCTCCTGAACGGCTAAGTTTTTCTGAAAATATTCCAGCGCCTCGTCATAGTTGCCCTGGTAGTAAGCGGAGTTTGCCGCGCCGCCCAAAGCACTAATGATACCGGCGACATCATTTTGCTCGTAAAAGCCGGCGAGGGATTTCTTGTAGTAATTAGCAGCCTCGCTGTAATCGCCTTGCATATAAAATGCGTCGGCGATGCGAACGGTATTGTCCGAGCTGCGGTTTAGTTCAGCACTTTTCAAAAACGCGTCCGCCGCCTCGGCATACTTGTGCTGGCTGTAATAGATGGTCCCGATGCTGCTCATCGCATTGCCCATCTCTTCTCTATCGTTAAGTGCCTCAAACTCCTTGAAAACCTGGGCAAAGGATTTCAGTGCTTCCGCCTCGTGGTTTTGTTCCTGGTAGATGAGCGCCACGCCGGAAAGCGCCTTCGCTGCCTCGTAGTTGTTCGGGATGCGGGCAAAGAGTTCGCGCGCCTGTTTGTACTGGTCCAAAGCCGCGCTGTAGTTGGCTTGAAGGTAATAGACGGTCCCGATGTCCAGGGATGCGGTGGCAATACCTTCCTGGTCGCCGAGCTGTTCGGCAATACTTTTGGCAATCCCATAAACAGCAAATGCGCTCGCGTATTGCCCCGTCGTGATCAGTACGTTGCCTTTTTGGATCAGCCTCCTGCGAAGGGTGATCGTCACCAACTCTTTATTCGCGTTGAGCAGGGCCGTCCGCTCCTCGTCCGATTTGGCGGAAGCTAACTGCTGCGCCAGAATTTCGACGGGATCAGTAAGATTTGGCTGGGTCGTTTGGGCGTGAAGAGATGCGCTTACAAGAGGGAACGAGAGCAGGAGAATCAGAACGCTTGATAGTTGCATTAGACGACTGATTTTGCAGACCGGCCCGCCGTGTGGAATTTCAGGGTCGACTGTGATTATGGCACTCGTATTCATGGGCCACAGTTTATTTCAATTCTGAACGCTTGCGTTAATCTCAGCCCCTCAATTGTTAGGAACGAACAACCGGTAAGTAAGGATTCGCCCTTGTGCGTTCTTAAAGGCTTTTCGCAGTGAGAATCTTCTCGCGATCTTGACCAAAACAATTCCCGAAACAATCAGGGCGAGAAGGGAAAACCAGATAAAGCCTGGGCTTAATCATCATCAATATTGGCGGGTAAATTCTGCTGAGTGACTCTCGAACAGATAAGAGCAAAACACACGGACTGGAGCAGCGTTCCCGCGAATGGGTATTTTCGGCTGTCCCGTGTACGCCAACATCCGGGTTCCGCAGTACGGCTCCGCCGTCCGATGTGCGGAAGGTCTATGACCTTCCGGGTGCTGCTTTACATTTTGGGGCTACGCCCCGAGGTTTGGGGCGCAGCCCCGGAGATTTTGAAGGGACTTTCCGGTGGGGCACAGCCGCCACCGCACATCAGACGGCACAGCCGCAATCGTCAGAGCAGAACAAACGTCGTACTCGCGCGATTACCTCGTCGCCCGGAAGGAGAGCTACCTCTCCAGACTCTACCTGAGCAATACACTTCGGCAAGCTGCGCTTCGGTGCTCTCCGGCGAGACATCTGCGAGGCTTGTGACGATGCGCTTCGTGAGTTCAGCGCGAACATTGAGCGGCAAGGCGAGCGCATCCTGGAAGATTTCTTCTGATGTAGCCATGCTCAAAGACTACGGCCCGCCTGCGGTTTGTGACAAGCGGGCAACAACTCGCGCGACTTTTCTTCCATTTCGCGGGCCAGGAGCAAAAGTGTTGGCCGCGATGCTACGCCGCCAAAGATTCACTCTTCGCGATCGCTCGGGCGATGTCTTTTCTTTTGGCGCCGGCGGCGAAGAGCGCGCGAATCAGAAGATCGAGCGAAACCGCCGGGTCGCTGGCTTCCATTTTGGCCACACGTGATTGGCTGGAACGAAGGCGTTTTGCCAACTCGCTCTGCGAGAGACCCTGACTGGTGCGGCACTCTTTCAAGCTTGCGCTCAAAGTCAGCTTGAGTTCAACGAACGCGGCTTCCTCATCTGACAGTTCGAGAAACTCCCGCGCCGATCCAACTTTCCATCCAGCAGCCTCCAGCTTCTTGCGCTTACTCGCTTTCATGCTTTTAACCCCTCGATGATTTCGTTGCTTCATAATACTTAAGCCGGCGCTTGCAATTCTCGATTACCGCAGCGGTGTTTGTTGAGTAGTCTTGCGAAAGACCTCAAGAATCACGATCACGTTGTTGGCCGCACATTCGAGAGTGTGTCCCAAACTTGAAATCAATTCGCTCAATCAAGCGGTTTGAGCATTTGCCATATTTCCGCGTCGATGCGCGCCAAGTCGGCCTGTGATACGCGACCGATCTTACGGATGATTCGCGCCTTATCAATCGCTCTCATCTGAAAAACCATCACAACTGAAGGGACGGTAAGGCCATTCTCCGAGGACGGTTCGACTCGTATTGAGAACGCGAACCGAAGTGCCGTGAGATTTGAGGTAACGGGTGCGACCATTAACATGGGCTCGCCCGCCTGATCGGTTTGCACCGCTACGGCTGGTCGGCGGCCACTCTGCTCACGGCGATCACTTGAAGGGAGACTAACAAGCAAAATGTCGCCGCGGGCCATTTACTCTACCTCTGCAATGCTGCGTTCCAGCCTCAGCGAGTCCTCGTCACTCGCCGCTTCCCATGATTCGAATTCCTGCAGCAGCTGAAACTCCCCGTTTGACTTCAATCGAAGAAATCGTGCGAAGTCATAAACTTCACGCTGCAAAGGCTCGGGCAAAGCCTCGATTTCTTTGTTGATAAGCTCTTGGGTACTCATAGTGCTATTTATCGCAGAATCACGCTGGAGAGTAAACCTCCGCGCCTTTCTCAACAAACTCGCGCGACTTCTCTTCCATTCCACGAGCTAGGGCTTCTTCTTCCTTAAGACCTTGCGACGCCGCATACTCGCGGACGTCCTGGGTGATCTTCATCGAGCAGAAGTGTGGGCCGCACATGGAACAGAAGTGCGCGAGCTTCGCGCCTTCCTGCGGCAGAGTTTCGTCGTGATATTCGCGCGCGACTTCCGGGTCGAGCGAGAGGTTGAATTGATCTTCCCAACGGAATTCAAAACGAGACTTGGATAGCGCGTTGTCGCGGTACTGCGCGCCGGGATGACCCTTGGCGAGATCGGCAGCGTGGGCGGCGATTTTGTAAGCGATGACGCCATCTTTCACGTCTTTCTTGTTGGGCAGGCCGAGATGTTCTTTCGGCGTGACGTAGCAAAGCATCGCAGTACCGTACCAGCCAATCATTGCCGCGCCGATTGCCGACGTGATGTGATCGTAGCCGGGCGCGATGTCGGTCGTCAGCGGTCCAAGCGTGTAGAACGGCGCTTCCTGACAAGTCTCGAGCTGCTTGTCCATGTTCTCCTTGATCAAATGCATTGGTACGTGACCGGGGCCTTCGATCATCACCTGGCAATCGTACTCCCAGGCGATCTTCGTTAACTCACCAAGCGTTTCCAGTTCGGCAAATTGCGCTGCGTCGTTCGCGTCGGCAATCGAGCCGGGACGCAGGCCATCTCCAAGCGAAAAGGAAACGTCGTAGGCGGCCATGATTTCGCAGATGTCGCGAAAGCGCGTGTAAAGAAAACTCTCTTCATGATGCGCGAGACACCACTTGGCTAAAATTGATCCGCCGCGACTCACGATGCCAGTCGTGCGTTTTGCAGTCATCGGAATATAAGGAAGGCGCACGCCGGCGTGAATCGTGAAGTAGTCGACGCCCTGTTCGGCTTGTTCGATCAAGGTATCGCGAAAGATTTCCCAGGTCAGCTCTTCAGCTTTGCCGCCAACTTTTTCCAGCGCCTGGTAAATTGGTACCGTGCCGATGGGCACTGGCGAGTTCCGGATGATCCATTCGCGCGTGGCGTGAATGTTCTTGCCGGTTGAGAGATCCATGACCGTGTCTGACCCACACTTGATGGACCAGCGCATTTTTTCAACTTCGTCGTCAATGGAAGACAGCACGGCGGAGTTGCCGATGTTGGCGTTTATCTTCACGAGGAAGTTGCGGCCGATAATCATTGGCTCAGATTCAGGATGGTTGATGTTCGCAGGAATGATAGCGCGGCCGCGTGCGACTTCGTCGCGGACGAATTCGGGCGTGACGTATTCGGGAATGGAGGCGCCGAAGGATTGGCCACGGTGTTGGTGTTGGAGTGAATCGCGGGAGTTCGACAAACTTAAGTTTGTCGGACAGTCGCGGCCGAGGTTTTCGCGGATGGCGATGAATTCCATCTCGGGCGTGATGATCCCTTGTCGCGCGTAGTGCATTTGCGTCACGCACGATCCTTTTATTGCTCGCAAAGGCGTCCGATTGAGCGCCGGGAAATCCTCAAGGCGGCCCTTCTCTTTTTGACGTGCTTGATTGGCGGCGTCAAAAGTCAGGTAGCCATCATCGATCGGTTGCAGTGAGCGGCCTTCGTACTCTTCCACATCGCCACGGCCAACGATCCAATCGCGACGCATCGCAGCCAGACCTTCCCGCACGTCAGAATGAATCGACGGATCGCCGTATGGTCCACTCGTGTCATAGACGCGCACGGCTGGGTTGTCTTCCAGCGAGTTATCGAAATTACGCGTTGGACTTTGATCGATTTCGCGAAAAGGGACGCGCACGCCTGGCTGTTTGCCGGCGACGTAGATGCGGCGCGAGTTTGGTAGCGGCTTTTCGTTGGTAACCGAAGGTACTTCATTCTCTGCTGGTTTGATTGCGGCACTCATAATGTTCTCCATTTGGAGTGCGCCGGCAGAGCGCAGCGGCGACGGCGCTTTGGATCTAAGGAATGTCAATCCAAAGCGGTGTCGCGCTCTGCTTGCCACCGCAGTCCAAACTAAAAAACCGTTCCACCTAAATCACAAAGGATGGAACGGTTGCACGTCCAGGCTCAAATTACGCCAGGACGGTTGTTTCTCCCTTCGACGGTGTTAGCCGTATCAGGTTCAAGGGGTCTCCATTCATTGCCGATTTCCGATTTGCGATTGCCGATTGGAAACGCGCTATTTCTTAAATCGGCAATTGGCAATTGGCAATCGACAATGGCAGGACTCTCAGCCCTGACTTTTGCAAAACCAGGGCTCCCCCGAAAGCTAGCTAAATTATCAAATCGAGTTCTGATTCTAAGTCGGTTTGTGAGCGCGTGCAACGGCTCGACTCCCGTGTCACAATCGCTTCTCAGAATAAATTTACTTCTTAGTACAGCGGAGGAAAATAATGGCAGCAGAAGAAGGCAAACGCTTCGTAGACTTCAAACTTCAGAACCAGGATGGCAAGACGGTTACGCTCAATGACTTTGCGGGCAAGTGGCTTGTCCTCTATGTTTATCCTAAAGACGACACACCCGGCTGCACGATACAGGGAAAATCATTCACCGCTTCCAAGCAGGAGTTTGATGACGCGAACATCGCGGTGGTGGGCGTCAGCGCCGATGACGTGGCGTCGCACAAAGACTTCTGCAACAAATTCGCGTTTACGATTGATTTACTTGCCGATCCAAATCATGAACTTCTGGACGCGGCTGGCGTCGGCCAAAGCGATTACAAAGGAACGATGTATTGGGACCGCACTTCGTTTGTGATCGATCCGGAAGGAACACTGCGGAAGGTTTACCTAAAGGTGAACCCCGAAGGCCACGAGCGCGTGTTGCTGGATGATATCAAAGCGATGCAGGCCGGGTGATTAGCGCCCCCACTTGCCGACAATGACGCCGATTATCAGCCCGCCCACGGCGCCCAGCACGAGAATCGGAATGTACGCTTTCGTGATGATGGCGTCGGGCAAGCTAAGGAGCACCCCGAAAATAAGACCGCCGGCCCAACCCGGCAGAGGTAAGCGCGCGGCTCCGATGACGAAGCCAATGGCGAACCGATTGAGAAACGCTCCGGCTAACGCCGCGCGTTTGTCGCTGAATTCGAGGGGAATCATCGAAGCGGCGGAAAGTGCGCCGTAAATCAAACCGCAAACTGTTCCCAGCATTAGTCGAGACACGTTCAGTCTCCAGTCAATTAAGGCTTGCGCAGCACGGGTGGTCTATCGCCGGCTGGACCAATCATTTCGCCGCGGCCTCTACCGTCGATAATTTTGTAATTAGTAGGAGCCTGAAAGAGTTCGGGTGATGGCTCGCCGCGCAGAATATTGGTTAAGTGAAAAGTCGTTTCGCCAAAGCGCGGATCGTTATGCTTCATCAATACGATCATTTGCAACTCAGGCGCGTACCACTCTTCGTGAGTGATGATTATCGGCTGCTCGTTATCAAACTCGCCCGCGGGAATCGTCATCGTGACGCGCGTGCCTTCCGCCATTACACCTTCGATTGTTTGCTGCAGTAATTTTTCCGTGACTGGCTTGGGAAATGGTTGAGCCGTGTCGCCTTCGGCCATGGGCCGGTGGGCCGCGCTGGTCGGCATCAGGACGCTGAAGGGCGCATTGCCACGCATCGACTGCTCCATTGCTTCCATAATTTTCGCCGGTGGCAGTTGTCGTTTCTGCGCGGTGCCTGCCTGCGTATCAATGACGTAGTTCACGCGACCTACGGGATCGTTGATGATGATTAGGCGAGGCGGTTGACCGTCCGGAGCGAGCGCGTTGCCGCGTGACAGATCATGATCTCGTCGCGTGCGCCCGGCGCCGTCGCGATAGATATGGGCCACGGACTTTCGGCCCATGCGATTGCCGTCCGCCAACGTTTGCACATGCTCGGTGACGGAGTCCGCTGAAAACGCTGCACCCTCGACTAACACTCGGTCAAAGTTTGTGTCCGGAGTCGTGAAGCTGAGCGTCTGCAATTCTCCAGTTCGACTGCCAAGTAAAGGTACCGGCGTCTCGGCGATAGGCGTCGGCAATTCAACGCGCATCGTCGACGAGCGTGAGCCTACGGGCGCGTCCTTTGGTGGCGCGGGTGCCCGGCCGCTTTGCGCGAAAGCTGTAGCGAACGCAATGAGGAGCAAAATGGGAGCGCGTAATACGACCCGCGTTAATACTAGTGAGTTCATTTTAGGTTTTGTCTACCCGCCGATAAAACTCATCGAACGCGATGGCGCGACGAACTGAGGCTCGTTGATGTAATGGCGAGGTTCCTTCTTAAGTATTACTGATTCAATGAAGTCGATAATTTCGGCGCGCGTAGCGCCGGTGCGGACTACATCGCGCAGGGAATGCTCGACGGTTGAAAACAGGCAAGTGCGAATTTGTCCGTCAGCAGTCAGTCGGATGCGCGAGCAAGCGCCGCAGAAAGGCTCGGTGACCGGAGCGATAATGCCAACTTCGCCGCTGCCGCCGTCAGCAAAACGATAACGCGATGAAGTTTCCGAACCGCGAAAAACATCCAACGCCACCAGCGGAAAACGCTCGTTGATGCGTTCGTAAATCTCTCGGCCCGACACCACGTCGCTTCGCGACCAGTCGTGTCCGGAATCGAGCGGCATGAATTCGATGAAGCGCATCTTCACATCGTGCTTGCGCGCGAAAGCGGCAAAGTCCGCGACTTCCTCTTCATTATGATTGCGCACAACCACCACGTTGATCTTGATTGGCTCGAGCCGCGCTTGCTTTGCCGCTTCGATTCCAGCCAGCACGCGATCCAACACATCGACCCCGGTCATTTGTTTGAACGTGTCCGGCTTTAGACTATCTAGACTGATCGTGATGCGATCCAACCCGGCATCTCTTAACCCCTGAGCGCGGTCGGGCAAAAAATAACCGTTGGTGGTCAGCGCGAGATCCTGGAGGCCTTTGACCTTAAGCGCGGTTAGCTTTTCAATAATCGTTTCGATGCCGCGGCGCATCATCGGCTCGCCGCCAGTCAACCTGATCTTCTCAATTCCCAGTTCGACGAAAATGTCGCAGACGTACTCGATCTCTTCGTACGACAGCATCTGCTCTTTCGGTGCAATCGGAGGCTCGCCATGTGGCAGGCAATAGAAGCAGCGAAAGTTGCAACGATCGGTCAACGATACGCGCAAGTCGCGAATCGGGCGGGCGTAAGAATCTTTGAGAATGCCGGACATCGATTGAATGATAACGCGGCGTGAAGCGGGAATCCAAGTACCCGCTGCGGCTGAAAAAACTGGGGATTAGAGAGAATTGTCTTTTCGAGTCCTAATGGAAAGTGATGGTAATGACGTTAGACCTGAACGAGTTCATTCAAATCATCTTCGATGCGCGACACAAGTTCCTCGGACTCTGGGACGTTGGCGACGACTTCATCGGAAAGTTGCTTGAGGTGTTTCTTGCCTTCCAAATAATTCTCGTAAAGGCGCTTGGTTGCCTCCTTCGCAAGATGGGAGGGAGGAGCAACCTCGTCCATTATGACAATAAGATGCGCTCGCAGTCTTGAATCGCGTACTTTTTGCGCTGCACTCAGAGAATGCTCCAATTCAAGCTGTGTCAAACGGATCTTATCAAGCCATTGAACTGGCTCAATGAGGACGCGCTCATCTGAACCGTGATTCTTTTTGTATTGCCAATGAAATAATTTCGTTTCACCACTCGGAAAAACTAAGTACTCATCAACCTGAAGGTGTGAATTCTTATCGAGCTTCTTTTTCTCCAATTGTTGTTTGAATCGTTTGACAGGTTGCGTAGCTGGCATCTCTTCTTCTTCTGGTGCCCGTACAAGCGTCTCAAACAGATGATCTTTTACTACTTCAATATCAGTGGCATCCATCGTTACATGTAAGGGACGAGTAACAGTGTAGTTTCCCTTGCAGCGCGACTGAAGATATTCCAAGAATTCGGCGCTTTCCCGAGGGGGTTGAAACATTTCAATCTGTGGTCCATTCACTTCTAGCTCAAAAAACTCCCGCCATTTACGGAAGTTGTAATAGTCAAAGTCAGGTTTGTCACCCAAAGGACGAAAGTGAGTCCACATTCGACAGGTAGTCCCCAATTCATCTTGAACCAAGATGCCTATGTTTTGAGGCTCCATCCGGCGCAAGTCTGGTATGTAACGAATGATTTGGTAGTTGTATTCCTTTTCACTCATCGTCTTTGACTCCTCGATCTCCTAGCTCAGCGAAGATTGAGCGATGCCGCCCAATCATATTTTGCATGTTTTTCTTTCTTCGTTCTAAGAACTCAAAAAGAAATCCACGCTCCTCTTCGTTGAGAATTCCATTTGGGAGATTATCAATTATGGAGCGTATGAAATGTGATGGAATTTGTGAAATCCGTGCACACCACATGTCTGTATACTCCCATGAATGCAATGCTTTTATGAAACCGTGCGGCTTGTCGAACATCGCCCTGAGATCATGCTCAACAGCGATAAGTCGTGGTATTCCGGGCTTTACGCTTCCAGTCGGTCGGTAAAAAAGCGAATTCGCGTGATCGATCAGCCAAACCTTCTTGTCCTTGCCGATTACGAGGTTGTCCGGCTTGCGGTCGTTGTTGCAGATGAACAAGTCGAAACAAACCATTCCGTGCAGATCTGCCGGATTGGCTTGGTAAAAGTCTGCTATTTCTGCTGCGGTTCCTTCGGGCACAGTCTCGCCTGATTCAGTCTCTATTATGTAATAAGCAAACGCGTGGTATTCATCGCGAAGACGATGTAGGACCACTTCAGGAATTCTAAGCCCAATCGCCCTGCCAAGTTCGCTGGCAATCTTCTCGTTGGCTACGGTGTATGGATAATCTTCTGAATTGCGTTTTCCAACTGCTAAGACGTAGAAGCGGCGGGCACCAGAAGCTCCTCCTAAGTCATCTTGAGGGACTTCAAGAATTAACGGAGGTTGGGTTCTCAAATATGCTCCTTGAGGTTCGCTATTAGGCCGTATTAAAACTCAGTAAAGGATGAGTTGAAGTGTATTCATAAGATTGATGACGGCATGTGCGGATCTTGTACCGTTGAGTGCTCAGAATGTCAATCCCCGAACGCATCCAGCGCGTCGCAAGCGGCTGCAGGTTAGTGTAAAGTGCTGGACCATGCAATGAAAAATCTTTCTAATTTTTGGTGACGAATAATCGATTGCGGCTTATCATTCCGGCCATGACCTCAATCAAAACTTCATTTCGGATAATGTTCTTAGCGGCGGCGTTGTCGTTATGCTGCTGTGCGTCCGCCTTCGCAAAATGTGGCGACACTCCGGCGCCAATGCCCAAACCGGACAAATCGGGCTGTACTAAGACTGGACTGTATTACGCAATCTATGGAACCGGACAGCCGTTGCTTGCCATTCATGGTCTGGGCGCCAGCATGTATTCGTGGCGTGAGTTCGTGAAGGTAAAGGACACGTTCCCCGGTTACCAGATTATTCTGATCGACCTCAAGGGCTCCGGCAATTCGGCCAAGCCGCACGACAACAATTACTCAATCCTGACTCAACGCGATCTTGTGCTGCAGTTTATTCAGGATCGGAATCTAAGAAATCTGACGTTGGTGGGGAATTCCTATGGCGGCGCGGTGTCTCTGTCGGTTGCTATCAAGTTATGTGAACCGCAGAGCCCAAAAATTCTGTCGAGATTAATTTTGATCGACAGTGGCGGATATGATCTGTTGCTGCCCTGGTATTTGGATCTTCTCAGAACGCCAGTGCTCGGATGGTTGGTGCTTCATATCCTGTCACCGTATCAGGATGCCGACACTGTTCTTAAACAGGCCTATTACAACAAGCAGCTAATCACCGAGCCACAGATTGCTGCTTACGCCGCGCCGATAGGTGCCTGCGGCGGGCGTTATGCATTGCTGCAAATAGCAAAGGGAGTCATTCCACCAGACATCGGCAAAATAACTGCGCAGTACCCGAGCATCAATGTGCCTACGTACATCTTGTGGGGACTGAACGATAAGGTTGTCCCGCTGCAGATTGGAGAGATGCTGCACGCGGCGATTGGTGGTTCGCGTTTGGAGTTGATCAACTATTGCGGCCATGTGCCGCAGGAAGAAAAACCTGCGGAGACGATTTGTTGGATGAGAGATTTTTTAGGACTGCCTTTGAAGCCTTGCCCAAAATAACTTGAGAGAGCCCCGGTCCTATCGGTGTGTTAGATGTTCGCTCAGCCACTGATTGACGAGCGTTTCCGGAGTGATACCCTTCGTCCGCGCCTGCTCTTTCAGCCGCTCGTAGATCTCCGGCTCAACCGTGATCCGGCGCGGTCGTTGCGCGCGGACCTCGAATTCGACTTCATGCGTATCTTTCCAGTGATCGGCTAGACTGTGGCTACCCCAATACTCGCCAATTTCTTCGGGAGTATGAGCTTCAGAAATGCTGGTCTTTTCGCTGTCCCTATTTTCGTTCATATCGTCTTCGCTCTTTGTTATCCATGTCGCGCGCGGTCACTATTAGCGCCGTATTACCGGTTTTATGGATGAAGAACACTATCAGATAGCGTCCGCCGTCAGTCTGTCCACCTGCCGAGTATACATCCTCATCGGGTCGATGTCCTGATTCAACGAACCTATATTTGGGGACATTAAAGAACACTTCTTCAACTTCGTCCTGGCTGACGTGATGTTTCGCCTCGAGCTTTTCAATGATGTCGGGCAGCCAGAAAAACTCGTCAATGAACATGGATATTCTCCATGCAGGAATGATAGACCGAAGGCTTCAAGGAGGTGTGAATCATGAAGCAACTCTATCACTTCAGCGCCTGGTCTAAAGACGACGAGTCGTCCAACAGAATCCATTCGACAATCGACAGCGGCAGGCTGCCGTTCTTGATCAAGTCGTCATGAAACTGGCCGAGACGAAAGTTTGCGCCTTGCTTGTCGCGATACTTGCCTAGCAGCCGATTGATCTGCCACTTGCCGACCATGTAGTAAATCTTTTGCGTTGGACTTGCCGCCGCGCCGGCCGCTTCGCCTGTCGCTGCTTCACGATCCAATCCGCCGGCCTCCATGAAATAATTGACAGCCTGATCGAAAGTCCATTTGCCGGTTTGCAGATTTACATCGACGCCGATGCGCGCCGCGCGATATCGCGCCAGCCGCAGCACCTGCCCCTGCGACGGCGAATTGACCGGGTACAAACCGGTGCGCATCAACATCTCTTCGCCGTAAAGCGCCCAGCCTTCAATGAAAACTCCGTCGCCGTGTTGCCGCCGAATCTCGTCCTTTAAATGATTCGCAATGGAGAGTTGCAGAAAGTGGCCGGGAATTCCTTCGTGGCCCAGGATCGGACGCGGGTCTTCAATGGCCGCGCGAATGTAAAAGTTTCTCGACTGCGGATTGTAAGTGGGAATGAAATAAAAGCCGCTGTCGTCTTTATCGTAAACGCCGGGCGGATTCATAAAGCCCCCGGGGCTGGTCGGCTTGAATGCTTCGGGCAGTTGGCGAATTTCAAATCGTCCGAGATAAGAAGGCAAGGTTACCAGGCGATTCGTTTTCAGGAAGTCGATCATCTCGGCCTCACGGCTTTCATATGCTTTCAAGAAAGCGGCCTGATCTTTCGGCACATTCGCGCTGCGCGCCGGATTAGGATCGGCGAGCGAAGGATCGGGCAACATCGATTCGAGCGCACGATAACGCGCGAGCTCGGCCTGGCCCAGCATCTCAACTTGCTTGGCATCGATTGGCAGGTAATAAATATTTTTCAAGAGGTAGTTGTAGTTCTCTTCGCCCATCGGCTTCCACGCGGGCATTCCCGGCAAACGCTTTTCCAGCCAATCGGCAAACCCGTGAATTGAAACCAGGGCTGCATCGCGCGCCTTGACGAGGTCGTTTCGTTCCGCCAGCGACATGTCTTTCGTAAGCGTCATCAAGCTGTCGGTAAACAGGCTGTCGATTGAGCGGGCGGAATCAATGGCAAGTTGCGCATAGAGCCGCACCGGTTTCGTCAGGTTGCTCTTGCCTTGTTCGATGACGAACGGCATTTGCTTCATGCGCGCCGTCGCCGCCAGCGCACGGTTGCGCGGCGTGTCGTAATCCTTTTTCAACAGCGAGAAGATCGCGTTGCTGCATTCGTTGACGTAGGTCTGTGGATCAGTCTCTTCAGAATCGATCACGCGACTAAAAAAATCCGAGCCATCAAGCTGTGAACGAAACAACAACCAATCGATGCGATCGTCTTTGCTCCAATTTGTGGTCGGCATCGCGCGGACTTTTGCCAGCACTTCCTTGATGTAAAGTTTTCGCGCCAGCACTGCCGACAATGAATAGTCGGTAAGTTTGTTGTCCCAGGTATGCAGGCCTGCGTCACTCGAGAAAACCGGAAATTGCTGATTGCGCCAGTTGTAATAATCGTCGGCCAGCTTGCGCAGGTCAGCCGGCGTTTTTGGTTGCTGGGCGGAAAGTGAATGCGGAAATGACATAAGCGTTAAGCCAATTATTAAGAAGACAAAAGTTTTCATTTGGGTTAGGCCTCTAGCACAGACTTTAGTGTGGCGTTTTTCAAATTGGTTGAATTCAGCCCGCGAAGCGCGGCGTTAGCATAAAGCCTGGGGCGGAGCGATGGCTTTGCAAGCGGAACCCCAGGATCCTGGAATACCAGGTTGCAGCCCGCGAAGTGGGCGACAGTCTATTCATCATCAGTGACTTGCGGCGTTTGCGCTATCGCACGCTTCGCGCGCTTGAATTTCATAATCGTCGCCAACCTGGGGTTCCACTCCGCTTCACCCCAGGCTTTACGCTATCGCCGCGCTCCGCGCGCTAAGCCTAATCACAACTGCTGATCAACTTGATCAGATCTTCCTGAAGTCTGTGCCACCTCAAGCAGCGCGCGCGCGTTGCGTTGCAGGCTAGCCAGCTTTGCTCGTTTCATCGCGCTGCCGCGGAAGCGATCGGCATAAGTTTCAGGCGTTAGCTCGATCACCTCGGCAAGTTCAGCGTCAACATTTCCGGCTCGCGGCTGAAAGCGAGTTTCATCGGTCACCTGTTGAAACCGGTTCCAGGGACAAACGTCCTGGCAAACATCACAACCGTAAAGCCAGCCATCGAGATTCTCTTTTACTTCCGCCGGAATTTCATCGGCGCGCAGTTCGATCGTCGCGTATGAAATGCATTTGGTTGAATCAAGCACATAGGGTTCCGTAATTGCGCCGGTTGGGCAGGCGTCGATGCAAATCGTGCAACTGCCGCAGTGATCCTCGATCTCTTGCGTGTCGTATTCGAGCTCAAGATTCAACAACAACTCGCCGATGAAAACCCAGGATCCATATTCAGGAGTGATGACGTTTGTATGTTTACCGAGCCAGCCGAGCCCGGCGCGCACCGCCCAGGCCTTGTCCATCATGGGTTGAATGTCAACGCACACTTTTCCTTCCGCCTCGGGAATAATTTCTTTTATCCACGAAAGCAGCGAATGCAGGCGAGCGCCGACGACATCGTGATAGTCGTCGCCCCACGCGTAACGTGACACCTTGCCAGTCTTGTCATGGCTTTCGTGCCGCGCTTCGGTGTAATAGTTTTTCGCAACCACGATCACCGAGCGCGCGGCGGGAAAAAGTTTGCGCGGATCGGTGCGCATTTCCGGATCGCGCGCCATCCATTTCATTTCGCCTTGATAGCCACGGAGCAACCACTCGCCTAGTTGCTCGTATTCGCGCTCAAGAGCGCGTGCCGGAACGATACCTACTTTTTCAAAGCCTGCGGCAGCCGCGCGCTCCTTTATCAAGAGCGCGAGTTCGCGCGGACTAGCACCCCAGCGGGGCCGCTCGGCCGGGGACACTGCCTGCGCCTTTTTTATTTTGTCTGATGGATGGACGAATGCAGTCGCGGACATTTCATCCGTAGCATACGTTTGTGGATGTGCGTGCGTCTACCGGGGAACGCTGGCGCTCGATATGGGCCGGGCAATGACGCGCCCCGGCAATGCCCTTCACTGAATCTTTTGCAGCGTTACCGTCGTCAGCGGCGAGTTACCGCTGGTCCGATTGTAAGAGAGCCAGTAGCCTGCTTTAGGAAAGCGCACCAGCTTATAGACTGAGCCGTCAGCTTTGGCTTCAGCCTCCGCGCCAAAGACTTGTTTGCAAGTAGGAACGCTGGTGGCTGCAGTCAAAAAATCGGCGGAGATCGTGATCACCTTGCGCGTTTTGTCATAAACAATCTGCGCGGTTTCTGATTCGCCGAAAAGATAAAAGTCCTGATCGTCGCTCTTATCTTTCGGGTCGCCAAGTTTCTTTCGGACCTCGTCGGCGAGCATGCCCAGTTGAACGCCGCGATAGTCATGAAACACCGTGCTATCGTCTTCGGCTTTGCGCTGAGACTGCGCGATCGGCACGGTCAAAAGCGAACCTAGCGCAGCGCCCAGAACCATCATTGCGAAAACGCGGAACCACGCTGGGGGAACAATTATTAGCTTAATCATCAGGATTTCTCCTATCGAAGAAATTACCGAGGACGCCCGCGCGAGTAACCCGCGTGGGATGGAAATGCGGTCAGGCAGCGCCCGAAGAATTCGCAGGATGCGCTTGTGGTGGAGTCCGGGGGCTGGCGCCGGCCGCCAGTTATTCAACGCTGCGGACAATATCGCCAACAATTCTGGATGTCAATGGTTTGCCGGTCTGTTTTACGGCGCTCCGGCCCGCGCGTAGCGAGGCCGTTCGGTCTGAGAAAGCACGAAAAAGTGTTACTCAAACTATTGACTCCGCGCCCGATTTGGCATAGAAGCAAGATGCTTTTTCCAACAATTTGCTTTCGTCGGCGTGCGACCACGCCAAGGAGTTTATCAATGAAACGAACTGTATTTTTGGGGGCTTGCTCCCTGGGGGTGTCGTTGTTGCTGTTGAGCGGTTGCCAGCCGGCAACCAATACCAATCAACCGGTAGTTGTTACCAGTCCTTCACCAGAAAGGGTGGATACGGCTTCAATCCAAACAGAACTAATGCGCATGGAAAATGATTGGCCGCGCATATTTAAAGAGAAAGACTCAGCCGCCGTCGAGCGCGTTGAAGCCGACGATGCGGTTTTCATTTACCCGGATGGAAGTCTTGGCAACAAGGCGCAGGACCTTAAAGATATTTCCAGTGGCGCACTGACAGCCGATTCGTGGCAGGTTACAGATCTGCAAGTGACGGTGCTCGATGCCGATTCTGCTTTTGTCGTTGGTCGCAGCATTGTCACCAACGGCAAGTACACACCGCCCGGTGGTAAACCTATGGCCATTCCTTCCCAGATTCGGTTTATCGACACTTATGTTCGTCGCAACGGTGAGTGGAAACTGGTAGCAGGGGCGAACACGCCAGTCACAGGCCCGACGGCCACAGCGTCGCCGGCAATGACGGCGTCACCCGCCATGACAGCGTCGCCGGCAGTGAAACCATCACCGGCAACGAGACCATCGCCGGCGATGAAGCCGTCGCCCGCTGTGACGCATACGCCCGCGGTTAGAGCTTCGCCGGCAATGACACCATAAGTCGTGAATCGTCAATCGTGAATCGTTAATCGTAAATAGAGCAACAACAACTCGTTGTTTTGCATTCGGGCTGCGATGGACCATGTTCGTCGCAGCCCGATTTGTCTGAACGTGGATGAATTAGGTAGTGGGTCAGCCTGAAATTTCGAGAGGATGGACTGTGAATCGTTCCTTTTAGTGAGAGCCCCAGTGGGGAGACGCGAAGCGATCTCATTAACACCGCGGCTTCAGCGCGGCGGTAGCAGCCGAAATCAAAAAGTAACCGTTTCTAACGGTTTTTGTTGGCAGGAGGATCAGTGAAACCGTTGGAAACGGTTCAAGGAATCATTTTGCAAACTCTACCACCGGGCTTAAGCCGCGGTGCTAATGAGATCGCTTCGCGTTTCTCCACCCCTCAGTCCGATAAGAAGTCTTTTATGACAACTAAAGCGGCCCACCCTGAATTACTCGGCGTTCTTCTTCATCTTGCGAAATTTTCTGATGAGCAAATCTCGTCGCAAAGGACTGAGATGCCGAATGAAGAGAATGCCATCGTTGTGATCGGTTTCGTGCAGGAAGCAGCGCGCAGCGAGCCCGGTGACTTCTTTTTCAAACACTTTTCCGGTGACGTCCTGCGCGCGTAGTTTCACTTTGGCCGCTCGTTTAAGATCAGCGTGAATGGCCCCAACAGACAAGCAGCCTTCCTCGCCATCCTGTTCGCCTTCCGCGGAAATAACTTCCGGATTCGCTGCCACCAACTTTATCCCGTCGCAGTCCATAACGAACAGACGCAACGGCAGTCCGATCTGTTGCGCCGCCAAGCCGACGCCGCGTGCGTCGTACATCGTTTCGAACATGTCGCGAGTCAACTGTTCGAGTTCAGAATTGAAATTGACGACAGGCTCGCCGGGTTCCAGCAGTACGGCGGCGGGATAGTCAACGATTGGTTTGATTGCCATAAAGAATGAATGAAGTAGCAGCCAGGAATATTTTAGCTGAACTTTGCACAAAAAGGCGTCCCCAGCTTCGGTCCGCGCTGACGGACGGCTGAGAGTAGCCCAGCGATTTATCGTTGGGAAAGAGCAATTCGCAACTCGGTCTGTGAAGCGGACGCCTGAAACAGTACTATCTGGCCCTACGCCTCAGCCGTCCGTTTCACGGACTAAATTTCTTCCGACCTTATCCCCGCAGTGAACTGCCGGGCTATTGGTCAGTTGTCCGCTAAGCACGGACTCGAGCGTTCATGTTTTTAGTGTCACTGATCCACGAAGCGGTGGGGAACTATTCAAGTTGTATCCTATAATCCCCTCAATGGAATTCAAAGATCCTATGGCAACCACGGCGCTTCCGGAGATTGATCCGCCAGGCGAAGGTGCAGCGTCACCAAGCGGTGGCATTAATGTCACCATGGATCGTGACAGCGCGAGAGAGTTTGTGATTTTGGTAGTTGACGATTCGGCGGACCACGTGGCGATGCTCAGTTTGGATCTTCAGCAGCAGGGTTACAGGGTGGTGACTGCAACTAACGGCGAGGAAGCAGTGAGTGTCGCGGCATATACGCTGCCTAACTTAATTCTGATGGACGTCAGCATGCCGCAGTTGGATGGGTTGGGTGCCACGCGCCGAATTCGCGAGCAGGAAGCTCTGCGAGAAATACCGGTAATCGCCGTGACCGCTTTCGGCACCGAAGGTTTCCAGCGGGCGGCTTACGACGCGGGCGTTTCCGGTTACTTGACCAAACCAATCGACTTCAGCCGTATGCATCGACTGGTCGCGCGACTTCTGGCTGCCGGAGCTTCAGGAAACCTAACGGACAACGTCACCTAATCAGATTCGAAGGAACAATCTTTAACCCTCCAACAGCTCTTATTCGCGCTAACAGAAACTGAAACGGTTCGACAATCCTGCTGGCGATTTCGGAAGCGGCCAACAACCTTAAGGTGAGATGAAGCTTAACGTTTAACTGGCCGGTGAGAAGGAAAGAATGATCACTTTACCCGAAAACGCTTTATTACCTCGGAATGCGCGGTTGTAGGTTTGTTTTTGTCGCGAGCCCGGGCCTCCAACAGCTCTAGGTAGTCGATTAAGTTCTCGACCTCTTCACGGATCACTTGCAGTTGCGCTCGTTTCTCTCTGATTGTCTTGCTAAGTTCTCTCTCGATGGTTCTACTCATAAATGTTCTTCCTGTGTCCAATTCGACGAATCACGATAACGGGATCTTCCACGTCGAACAATATCCGATAGTCACCCATCCGTAGACGATATGCGAAGTCAGCTTCACGCAACCGTTTTATGTCTCCATGAAGGCCTTGTTGGAGTCGGCTGATCTTGCGAAGAATCTGGGCGCGTTGCTTCGATGGAATTCCGTCCAAGTCGTCGAGAGCTGTATTTCCATATTCGATTTGATAGCGAGTTCTACTCATCTCGGGCTTTAGGCGCGCACCAACTCTTCTTCCCGCTCAGGCAGAAACTCGAACGGTTCGACGATCTTGCCGGCAATCGCGGACGCAGCAACGACATAAGGTGAAGCGAGATAAAGTTTGCCTGGGCCACTGCGGCCGGGGAAGTTTCTATTCTGCGCGCTGACGGTCACTGTTTCAGCGCTTGGCGAAGCGCCGGGTCCGGCGTTGATGCAAGCGCCGCAACTGGGATCGATCAGTTCCGCGCCGGCGCGTTCAAAGATTTCGAGGTAGCCTCGATCGCGAGCGTATTGTTTGATCTTCTGCGAACCAAACTGAAGATAGAGATGAACTCCCGGCGCGACGCGCTTGCCTTGATCAAGCGCGTTCTGCAACACCTCGGCGTACATGTCCATGTCCGCCATCTTTCCGCCAGTGCAACTGCCGCCATACGCCGCATCGATGCGCACTTCTTCGGCAAGTTCAGCGATAGGAATTCCATTGCGCGGATCGCCGGGCGTGGCCACCATCGGCCGAATCTCATCCAGATTGATTTCAAACACGGCGGCGTATTCAGCGTCAAGATCGCTGTAGGTAAAGCCGCGGCGTACTTCGTCGGCATCCAGTCCGCGCATCTTCACGATGTAATCGAGTGTCACTTCGTCCGGCTCGATGATGCCGGTCGTGCCGCCGGCTTCAACCGACATGTTCGTAAGTGTGGCGCGTTCGTCCATGGGCCAGTTCTTTAAGTCTTCGCCCGCAAACTCGAGAACTTTGGCGATGCCTTTGCTGGTCTTCATGTAGTCGCTCGCCAGGATGTAAAGCATCACATCTTTTGCGGCGACATCAGAACGCTTTCGTCCTATGAAAACGTAGCGCACAGTTTCCGGCACGCGAATGCGAATGTCTTTCGCGTACCAGGCATTGGCCATGTCAGTCGAGCCGACGCCAAAAGCAAAACAGCCGAGCACGCCCGCCATGCAGGTGTGCGAATCGGTGCCGATCACAATCTGGCCCGGCAAGGCGAGGTCCTCGACCACGGCGTTATGGCAGATTGCCTCCGAGCCGCCTTCAGGATTTTCGCCATAGAGCCGTATGCCCTGCTTCGTAGTGAAATCTTCCTGCGTGGTGGCGAGGCCTTCGGCTTTTTCCAGCAGGCCCATGTCGCGGTGCTTTTGCGACATCACGCGGCCAAGAAAAGTCAGATGATCACGGAAAGCAAAAACTGATTCCGGTTCCGTTACCCGCGCGCCTGGGCCAAGCGCCTGTTTCAGTAACGACTCAGCCATCGGCGTGACGTACTCATGCGAAAAGCGCACATCGGCGACGGCAAACAAAGCATCGCCGGGCTTCACTGCCTCAACACCGATCTTGCCGGCAGTCACAAACGCATGGCGGGCGATGATCTTTTCGACGATAGTCATCGGCCGCGCTTTTGTTTCCAAAGGCGGCGGTGAAACCTGCCCGGCGAGCCGCGCCTTGTTGTAGTTGAACAACCCACCATGCTCGACAATAGCCTGCGCAATCGGATCAAGTCCGTCAGTAAACTCGCTTAGCGGAATTTCTTCGCCGCTGCGAATGCGTTGGACCAGGCCAAAATCATTCGAGGTCAGCAGCCCGATATTTTGCGAGTTTTGGCCGTAAATCTTTTCGATGCTTTTTGCGATGACCAGTTGAATTCCCGCCCACTTTTCGGCGTATGGCGCCGTCTCGCGCGATGAGCCACAGCCTTTGGACAAACCGGAAACGACAACGGCAAAGCCGCCCTGCTTCACTTCGTCTTTCTTCACCGCGCCGTCGCGCATGCCGACGTAAACATATTGACCAAGCGTTTCGTCGTAATAAAAACAAACCCAACCCGGCGTGATCTCGTCGGTCGAGATGTTGCTCATCAACGGCAGATCGTCGTTCGCCAGGCGCGTGGCGAGTTGGGATTCAATTCGCTCGCGTTCGTCGCCCTGCGCTTCCAGTTGCTGCCTGATAAGCGACGTGTCTGCGGTTAGAAAAAGAATGCGGCCCTTGAAACTGACTTTTTCAGATAGCTGTGGGACCTTGTCGGAACTCATTAATACTCCTCGGCAAAAGCAAATGTTGTTTGCCTCATTATAACCTCGGCTCGCAAAAGGTTCGAATGGACTGCCTTTTTAGAAAGCCAATTCGCCGCGGGTAGGTCAAGCACATCTGTGACTGCTGGACTGTTTCCCGATCGGCGTAGTCAGCGAGAATCTGTCTACCTATGCGCCGTGGCCTTGTTCATACTGCATGGCGCCGACGACGTTGCCTTCCGTGTCTTCGAAAAAGATGAGCGTGCCGACGGTCGGAATATGAAACTTGGGCATTACAATCTTTCCGCCGCCGGCCTCGACGGCTTTGACTGTTTCATCGATTGAAGCGACGCCGAGAGTGCATTCGAATCCGAACATTGGTTTGCCGGCGACAACTTCGCGGCGTCCCTGCAGCGCACCCTGAACGCCAGGGTCGTCATTCGTTCCGGTCTTGATGAGAAAAAATCCCGGTGGCCCCCAGGCGGTAAACTGCCAGCCGAATGCGTCTTCATAAAACTTGCGCGCGCGCTCGACATCGTCGGCATGGACCGCAAAGTGTTTTAGGTTACTTGGCATAGAGTTGGTTCCTTTCAGAAGTGGCATGGACTTTAGTCTGTGTCTGGTACCAAGGCCAGACTAAAGTCTATGTCACTATCACAGAATATCTTGTTACGACACAAAGGAAAGTTGTAGGATTAGCGCTTCAAAACACTTTCTGACGCCTTCGTACAATAAAGACTTTCCAAACTCTTCTTAGTGGAGCAATCAATGCGAGATAGAAGCTGTCTTACTTTAATCTTCATCGTTCTGTCGGCAAGCGCCATTCAAGCGCAACAACCACTCGATGCCCTGATCGATCGCAACATCGCGTCACTGGTAGCAACGTACAAAACGTTGCATGCCGCACCTGAGCTGTCACATCACGAGGAAAAGACGTCAACGTTTTTTGCCGCGCAGTTGCGTGCGCTGGGCTATGAAGTAACCGAGCGCATTGGCAAGTATGAAAACCCGGCATGGACCAGTTATGGCGTTGTCGCCATCATGAAAAATGGCGCAGGCCCGGTGGTGTTGATTCGCACTGAACTAGACGCCTTGCCGGTAAACGAAAAAACCGGGCTTGCTTATGCCAGCACGGTCAAAACAAAAAACGACGCCGGCGATGAAGTGAGTGTCATGCATGCCTGTGGGCACGATATTCACATCACGAGTATGCTCGGCACCGCAAAGGTGCTGGCCGAACTGAAGGATCAATGGCACGGCACCCTGATCATTCTGGGCCAACCAGCCGAGGAAACTGTAGATGGAGCGCGTGCCATGATGCGCGACGGTCTCTATCAAAAGTTTCCCAAACCTGATTTCGTGGTGGCGCTTCACGACCATTCCGACCTGGAAGCAGGAAAGGTCGGCTACACGCCTGGGTATTCACTCGCCAGCGGCGATTCTGTGGACATAAAAATTCGCGGCGTGGGCGGACATGGCGCGGCGCCTGAAAGCACAAAAGATCCAATCGTCGTGGCTGCGGAAATAATTTTGGCGCTGCAAACAATTGTGAGCAGAGAAAACTCTCCGCTGGATCCGGCCGTAATTACCGTCGGCTCGATTCATGGGGGCAGCAAACACAACATCATCCCCGACGAGGTCAACTTGCAGCTCACTGTGCGGGCGTACCGTGAGGAAGTAAGAAAAAGGATGTTGGCGTCTATCGAACGGATCACGAAAGGCATTGCCTTAGCCGCCGGTATTCCCGCCGATCGGTCCCCCATTGTGACTGTCAGTACGACTCAATTTACCGCCGCGACGTACAACGATCCGGCCTTGACCGAACGATTGGCTGGCGTTTTCACAAAGGTCCTGGGAGCCGATAACGTCGTCAAACTGCCCCCCCTGATGATGAGCGAAGACTTTGGTTACTTCAGTATGGACAAAACGATTCCCTCCGTTGATTTTTCTTTGGGCGCCGTCGATCCGGAAAAAGTGAAACAAAGTCGGGCCACGGGAACGCAGTTACCTTCGCTGCATTCCGCATTGTTTGCGCCGCTGCCTGAACCGACGCTGCGCACCGGCGTGAAGGCGATGACGTCGGCGGTTTTGGAATTGATGAAGAAATGAGAACAGGTAAATAGTGAATGGTAAATGGTGAATGGGAAAAAGACGACAACCATTTACCATTTACCATTGACCATTCACCAACCAAATGGACATCGAATCAGTTCGCAGCTTCTGTCTTTCCTTGCCGCACGTGGATGAAAAAGTGCAGTGGGGTAACGATTTGTTGTTTCGCATCGGCGAAAAAATGTTTGCCGTGGTCTCGCTTGAAGGAACCTCGGACCATTGCATGTCATTCAAGTGCACGCCCGAGACATTTGCCGAGTTGGTAGAACACGAAGGCATTTTTCCGGCTCCCTACGTGGCGCGTTATCATTGGGTTGCGTTGAAGCGGTTCGATGCCTTGCCTGCCGGCGAATTGAAACAGTTGCTGAGGACTGCTTATGGACTTGTTTACGAGAAACTGCCGGCAAAGATTAGACGGCAACTCGAAACCAAAGTGTCTGCAGCGCCAAGCAAGAAACGCGCGCGCCGTTAGACAGCGCTGTTCCCACTCACATACCGAGCGTAGATAACAATCATAGTCTCGAAATAACAATCGGTTTGCCATGCCTTTTCTTGAAGCCATCAAACTCGCGGTCTCGGCAATCCTGGCGCACAAGCTCCGTTCGTTTCTCACTTTGCTGGGCGTGATATTTGGCGTTGCCACAGTAATCGTGGTGGTCTCGCTGATCGAAGGCTTTAACTCCTATGTCGATGAGAAGATTGCAAACATCGGCACCAACGCATTCGCCGTACAGAAATATTCAATCGAAGACTTCTCAAGTGTGGCCGCGCTCAACGCTGCGCGCAGACGCAACAAAGACGTAACGCTCGACGACGCTGCGGCATTGGCCGCACGCTCCGGATCGATCCATGACGTTGGCGCGCAGGAAGACAGCGGCGGCGATGTGAAGTTTGGACCAATAAATCTTTTTCGCGTGCACATCAGCGCCACGACACCCAACATCGCCGACATCGAACGTATCGAAGCGCGCGAAGGCCGCTACTTCAACAAGATTGACGAAGACGAACGGCGCAACGTCACGTTTGTGGGTGCCGACGTCGCCGACAAGTTATTTCCCACTGCAAACCCCTTGGGCCAAACTATCCGCATCGACGGCCGTTCATTCGAGATCATCGGCGTAGGAGCGGCCAAAGGATCCGTCTTTGGGCAGCCGCAGGACATGTACGTCTCGATGCCGTTGTCGACGTTTCTCGCGTTCTACGGTTCACGCCGATCGATTAACTTGAGTGTTACTTCGACCAGCCCGGAAACGTATGAGGACGCGGTGGAAGAAGCGCGTGTGGTGATGCGAACACGCCGCAAACTGTCGGCAAGCGAGAAGGACAACTTCGGAATTATTACTCCCAGCGCGATCAACGAACTGCGCGACAAAATCTTTGGCACAATTCAGGTGGCGGCGATCGGCATCACCTCCATCTCGCTGGTAGTTGGCGGCATCGTCATCATGAACATCATGCTGGTTTCGGTGACCGAACGAACCAAGGAGATTGGGATTCGCAAGAGCATTGGCGCGCGGCGGACCGACATTCTCAAACAGTTTCTGGCGGAATCGACGCTGCTGTCGCTGCTTGGCGGCGCGATTGGAATCTCAATCGCCTACCTGCTGGCAAAACTGGTGGCTGTGCTTACGCCGGTGCCGACTGTGCTGCCGCTGTTTGCAGTAACGGTGGCCTTGGTTGTTTCGGCAACGGTTGGATTGGTTTCGGGTGTATATCCCGCCTGGCGCGCGGCCAAGCTGGATCCGATTGAAGCCCTAAGAGCGGATTAGTTGGCCGCAGATTAACGCGGATACACGCAGATCAGAAGGTCAGAAAACCGATATTTGCTTTTGATTGATCCGTACTATCCGCGTTAATCCGCGGCAAATTTATCTCATGAAATTCTTCCACAGCAACCTTTTCGAAAACCTGCGCATGGGGCTGGACACCTTGTGGCAGCACAAGCTCCGTTCGCTGTTAACGATACTCGGCGTCGTCATTGGCACGATGACCGTGATCGTGATTGCAGCGTTTGTTTCCGGCATCGATGCGCGCGTTTCCAAAGAGATCGAATCGTTCGGCACAAACTCAATCTACATCTACCGCTTCGATCCCGGCTTTAACTTTAATCCAACCCAGGAAGAGCGCATGCGCAAGCCTTTGAGTTATGAAGACAACGAGGCCATTGGCAGCGAATGTCCGGCGATTATCTATTCAGCCGCGTTCATGTCTCCGGTAGATTTTTTTGGTGGCTCGTTCACTCAGCGCGTCAACGTTCGTTACCGCGACATCGAGATGACGAACGCCGCGGTGCAGGGTGCTTCGCCGTCGTATTTCCAGATGGGCGTAACTAACATCGCCGAGGGTCGCTATTTCAGCGAAGCTGAAAATGAACACCACGCGGATGTGTTGGTAATCGGTTGCGACGTTGCTAACACGCTTTTTCCGTTCAGCGACGCGCTCGACAAAGAAGTCACCATCAACGGCCGCAGCTATCGCGTGGTTGGCGTCCTGACCGAACGCGACGTGTTCCTAGTCGGCGCCGAAGATCCGAACAACGAAAACAAAGCGGTCTATATGCCGTATCTCACGCTGCGGAAGAGTTATCCGGAAGTGAAGGATAATTTTGTGATGGCCCAGGCGCGTCCGGGACAAATGCAACAGGCGGTGGAAGAAGTGCGCGATCTGTTGCGGCGGCGGCGCAAGGTCGCTTATGGCGCAGCGGACAACTTTGGAATTTCTACTTCAGAACAAATACTTTCGCAGTTTGGTGCAATCACCGGCGGCGTGTTCGCTTTGATGGTTGGGATTTCGAGCGTGGGCCTTTTGATTGGCGGTATTGGCGTGATGAACATCATGTTGGTTTCCGTAACTGAACGAACGCGCGAGATTGGCGTGCGCAAAGCAATTGGCGCGCGCCGGCGCGATATCATTATTCAGTTTTTGATCGAAGCCGCCACGCTGACCGGGTTGGGCGGTCTTTTGGGAATTATCGCCGGATGCGTAATTGCACTGCTGATTCAAATGATCATGCCGACTTACATTCCGCTGTGGGCGCCGATTGTAGGCTTTGTCGTTTCGGTAGGTTTGGGACTGACGTTCGGATTATGGCCGGCGTGGAAAGCCGCGCGGTTGAATCCTATTGAAGCGCTGCGTTATGAGTGACGCCTTTAGATCATGGGTTGAAAGCGAAAAGAAAATTTATCATTCATCATTTGACATCTCTCATTTGTCATTTAGGAAAACGACGTCGAATTCTTCCACCATTCAGTTGGCCGTAACCTTCCTGAAAAGTACGCCTTGTCTGAAACCTCGACCGAGTCCTTCCCTAGTAAATGACAAATGAGAAATGTCAAATGACGAATGATAAAGTTTCTGTTTCTTACTGACGGGCTATTCGTACCGCAACGCATCGATGGGATCAGAGTTCGCGGCAGCATTAATCCTCCGTCAAATCCTGTGTCCACTACGCATTCGATTGATGCGCCGCCGGAAAATTTGACTTCAATTAGGGCTTCTCTAAATAGATTAACTTTACCGGATTCGTTTGGCATGGCCGCCAATTTTGTGGGCTGAGTCACTGCCTACTCGGGTGAGAAAGAACTGGGTGTCGGGCATTGCATTCCGAGCGGCTACAAGTGCGGCAGTTGCTGTTTGACCGAGAAAATAGCGCGCGCTAAAGGGGTCAACGGCGACAAATTCTCCAGAGTGCTGACTCTCGAGCGCAGCTTGCAGTTGAGTGCCATACAAAACTGCCCCCTGCTCAACGAGCGAGTCTGGAATTGCGTTTGTTTCGGGATTCCTCAAAGTGCGCATTTAACTTCCTCGGAAAACGATTTTAACATGCTTCCTTGCGAGAGTAGTCCTGGTTTTCGGGATAAAAATTCTGAACGCAATCGTTTTTTCGTAGGAGGGTGGGTAACTATAAACATCTCGCTCCGCTGGAGCGAAATCGAGTCCAAATGGCTGAACCTGCAACCTGAATCCGCCGATGACAAGTGAGAGATGTCAGATGAGAAATGATAAATGTCTTGTCTCTTAACGAACAGTTACTCGTACCGCAACGCGTCGATCGGATCCAGCGCCGCAGCCTTGCGCGCGGGATAGTAGCCGAAGAAGATTCCCACCGCCGCCGAGAAAATTACGGAACCTATAACTGCAGCAGTTGAGACAGCCGTGGGCCAACCCAGCAGCGATGGGATCAGCAGCGAAACGCCCAAGCCGAGCAAGACTCCGATCAGGCCTCCCGTCAAACTCAACACCACTGACTCGATTAGAAACTGAGTTCGCACCGCGGAAGAACGCGCGCCAATCGCCATGCGAATTCCGATTTCGCGTGTTCGTTCGGTCACGGAAACCAACATGATATTCATGATGCCGATGCCGCCGACGAGTAATGAAACGCTGGCGATGCTGGCCAGCAACATCGTCATGATGCTGTTTGTTTGGTTGGCTGCATCTGCAATGTCACTCATATTTCGCACTGAAAAATCATCCGCGTCCTGCGGCCCTAATTTGTGGCGCTGTCGCAGCAACTGACCAATCTGCACCTGCGCAGTGTAGGTTGCATCCGCGGATATCGCCGAAACATACGCTACCTGCACGCGTGGGCTGCCGAGGATTTTCTTTTGCACCGTAGTGTACGGAGCAAACGCGGTATCGTCTTGATCGCGACCCTGTTGGTCCTGGCCCTTGCGCGCCATCACGCCGACGACGCGGAAAGGCAATTCCTTGACGCGCACAGTTTGTCCCACCGCAGATGTTCCGGGAAATAAATTGTCAGCGATGGTTTGCCCGACTACGATCACGCGCCCGGCTGTGCGCACGTCAGCGTCGGTAAAGAAACTGCCGTCCTGGACAGTCCATTTGCGAATGTCCGGATACTGTTCACTCACTCCCTGAATCTGGGTGTTCCAATTCTGACTGCCAAAAATCAGTTGTGAGCGCGTGTTTACGGTTGGCGTCACCATCGAGACGCTTGGCACTTCGCGTTTGATGGCGTCCAAATCTTCGACGGTGAGCGTATTCGTACCCGTATCTCCGGTACCTGTGCGAACACCGCCAACGTTTTGTGCGCCGGCACTTACGAAAAGCAGGTTGGTGCCGATGCTCGCGATTTGTTCCTGAACAGACTGCTGCGCTCCCTGGCCAATACTGACCATGGCGATGACTGCCGAAACACCAATTATGATGCCCAGCATCGTCAACGCCGCGCGCATCTTGTTTCTCACCAGCGCGCGAAACGCCACGCGAATGATCATTAATAAGTTCATGCTTCCTTCTGTTCCGCTACTTCGTTGACCACTGTTTCGCTGTCGTCATCGTCATCTTCAAAATCAACGGCAGGCAATAGCTTTAACTCTTCGGCTGCGTTGCGCGGTGATTCGATTCGGTAGTCGCTCTTAATTTTTCCGTCTTTGAACACGACCACGCGGTCGGCATAATCAGCAATGTCCGGTTCGTGCGTGACAAGGATCAGCGTCATGCCGCGTTCACGATTCAGCCGTTGAAAAATTTCCATCACTTCGACCGAGGTGCGCGAATCCAAATTTCCGGTTGGCTCGTCAGCAAGGATCAGCGCCGGATCGTTCACTAAGGAACGAGCGATAGCCACGCGTTGTTGTTGTCCGCCGGATAACTGGTTCGGATGATTCTTTTCTCGTCCCGCGAGCCCCACTGCAGCCAATGCCGCCATCGACCGGCGATGGCGCTCTGAAGTTTCGACACCTGCATAAAGCATTGGCAGCTCAACATTTTCCAATGCCGAAGTGCGCGACAGCAGATTGAAACCCTGGAAGACAAAACCCAACTTTTTATTGCGAATGTCGGCGCGCTGATCTTTCGAAAGTTGGGACAGGTCCTCGCCGTCGAGAAAGTAATGTCCCTTCGTTGGCCGGTCGAGACAACCGATGATGTTCATCGTCGTCGATTTGCCTGAGCCTGAGGTGCCCATGATTGCGACGAACTCGCCCTGTTTGATTTCAAGTGAAATGCCGCGTAGCGCGTGCACTTCGACATCGCCCATCGTGTAGGTCTTGTGAATGTGGTCCAACGAGATGACTACCGGCGCCTCGTCAACCTTTGACAAGACGCCCGGCGCCACGCCCACATTCTGTGTTTGAATTTCCAAAGTCGATTGCATTGAGTTTCAAGTTTCAAGTTTCAGATTTCAAGTTCGTTTCAAGTTTTTCGCGTTCAAGTGGGTTCGGAAACGTAGTTCATTTCGGAACTTGCAACCTGAAACTTGAAACTTGAAACTACGAACTTAGTTCCTTCTGCCGCCGCCGCCAGCGCCGGGCGTACGTTGGGCGCCGCCAAAGCCAGGCGCCGCTTGCGTAGTCGTTGGCTTGCTCGCAGCCGACAATGTCTCGCTGGTGATTGCCAGTTCGCCTTCCTGCAAATTTCCTTCAACCACTTCAGTCGACACGCCGTCGGTCAGACCAATCTTGATCCGACGCGATTGCGGCTTGCCATCAGCGCCCAGCACCCAAACCACGCGCGTCTGTCCCGGAAGCACCGGCGCCGAGGCCGGCGCGAAGTTAACCTGGTTGTCCTGCGCCCCGCCTGACGCGTTAGCTTGCCCATTATTTTGGGGCGACGATCCTGCCGCGTTGCCCCCCGCATCCGCAGCGCGTTGTCGCCCCTGACGAGCACCCTGGCCGTTGCTTCCTGAAGTTGCACTCGCATCCTGGGGTCTGAAACGAAGCGCAGCGTTTGGAACCTTCAGCACATTATTTCGCTCGTCGATCGTGAAAATCAGATTCGTAGTCATACCTGGCTTCAGTTTTTCTTCCGGATTGCTGACGTCGATAACCACGTTATAAGTAACTACGTTTTGAGTGTTCACCGGATTGATTCTTATCTGTTGAATCTTGCCGGTGAAATTGTTTGCCGGGAACGCATCGACAGTGAACTGCACGCCCTTCGCCGTTTCCACCAGGCCGATGTCAGCCTGATCGATGTTGGCGATAACCTGCATCTCCGTCAGATTGTTGGCAATCGTGAACAATGTCGGCGCCGAAAGACTAGCGGCCACTGTCTGGCCCACGTCAACGTCGCGCGATACAACGATGCCGTCGATCGGCGATTGAATAGTTGTATGCGTCAGATTTATTTCCGCGAGACTCAACGCCGCTTGCGCCTGTTGCACCTGCGCCTGTGCCTGTTGCACCTGGGCCTGCGACGATTGCACCTGCGCCTGCGATTGCTGTAGTTGCGCCTGCGACTGGGCCATGCCCGAGCCGGCCGCCGACTGTTGGCTAACTACCGCCTGGTTAACTTGGGCGGCCGCCTGATCGTACCTGGCCATTGCTGCTTTGTAAGCCGTGTTCGCCATGTCGTAATCGCGCTGCGCAATCACACCGCTCTTAAGTAAATAATCCTGTTGCTTTAGATAAGCTAGCGCGTCATCGCTTTGCGCTTTGAGCACTGCGAGATTTGCCTGGGCGCCGGAGACGCCGGCTGATTGCCCTTGCACAGTTGATTGTGCTGCGAGCCTTTTTGCCTGCGCGTCGCTGACGCCGGCGCGCGAATTCGCAACACCTGCTCGCGCCTGAACCAAACTCGCGCGCGCTTGTTCCAGATTTGCTTTCGCCTGGTCCACCTGGGCCCGCAGTGTCGAGGGATCGAGTTGCGCGACCACCTGGCCTTTTTTGACTTTGGAATTGAAATCGGCGAACAGCGCAGAGATAGTGCCCGATGCCTGACTACCAACTTGCACAGTTGTTACTGCTTGAAGTGTTCCAGTTGCCGTGACCGTATTCCGAAGATTTCCGCGCTCAACTTTCGCAGTCAGATAAGTCGCAGCACTCGATTGTTGGCTGTGAAAAGCGAAGCCAGCGGCGACCACCAGCACCATCGCTGCAAACGCAATGATGTAGCGTTTCCCGCCGCTAGCGTATGATTTCAGCCAATTAAACGCGTTTATTGGCGCAAAAACGGTTCCGCTGGAGATGTGGGAAGTTTTAGTGAATTCAGTAGCCATACCTTGCTAGACACCTTCCTGGGGCAATGGGTTACACAGAATTAGAGCGATTTTCTTTTATTGAGTGGCAAAAACTAAGCCAGCCGGTGCGATGGATTGCCAATATGAATGTGGGCCCCCGTCGCCACTCCCGGCACTGCGGCGCGAAATGCGAGAAACGGAATACCCTGGCTTTGCAGATAACTAATTAGCGTTTGCCCTTCGACGCTATTGGGACTGAGTGCGACATCCACTGCGTTCCTATGATCGTAGTTAAGCGCATTGTGAGTTGCGCTTTGCCCGATGGCGCTGGTCGGAAGTGCGCGCCCAAACTTACTCAGAAAGAATGTTTGAATTGTCGGCAGTATCGCGATAATCGAGCTGCCAACTCCCGCCTGTCCGCCATACCAGAGCATCGTTGGTGTGGTCAGGCTGCGGATCTGTTTTGCCTGGGCCAGCGCGATTTGGTTCCTTGCTGCTTGTGCCTTTGCCAGCTCATCGGCAGTTTTCGTTTCCGCGATCAAGCGATCGGCGTTGGCTATTTGTTGTTTGGCCTCTGCTAGTTTCGCTTGCGCCGCAGTCAACGCTTGTTCGCTTGTTTCCAATTCATTTCTTGCGACTAAACCGTCCGCCACCAGTTGCCGCAGTTGCGCGAGCTTGTCGGTGGCAGTCTTAATTTCGGCTTCTTGTAACGGGACCAGTCTCTCGGTCGCCGCCTTATATTCCTCGGTCGATGCGATTAAGGACGAACCCGTTTTGTTTACAGGCGCAGCGATTTGTGCGGCCGCAAAGCCAACGGCGAACAAAGTAAGAATGACCGCACAAACGCTGGATTGTATTAAGTGTTTCATATGAATCTTTGCCGCCTGACTCTGCCAATTAGAGAGACACCAGTTTGTGGCCAGCGGTTACAAATATTTACCAGCGAAGAAATTTGCCGCGGATTCACGCGGATGAACGCAGATCAGAACCGCTCAAGACAAAAGAGAAGTGGAGTCCGTGGCCGTTCTCTCTTTGTCTTAACTGTCCAATTTGCGTTCATCCCCGTGAATCCGCGGCTAATTCCTCTTTATCCGGCCGGCTTGCGATTATTTGTAACGCTTTCGCGGATTGTGGTGTCTAGCTCTTCGGAGGCTAATGAAGGCCTTCTTTAAAATTACAAGTAGGAGAAAGAACAGATGAAGAAATTCGCGAATTTTAAGATGCTTGCATTAGTCTCCCTATCAAGCATTGTGCTGGTTGCTTCGGTGGCGTTTGCGCAGACAGCGCGCACGACCCAGGGTGACCAAAATAAAGCTCGTGGCGAATGGCGCGGGCGTGGCGGCAGAGGCGAAGGCGGAGAAGGGGATCATCGCGGCGGCTTTGGCGGCGACGGGATGTTTGCAAAACTGAATTTGACCGACGCCCAGAAAGCCAGCATGAAACAGATCAGAGAGAGTTTCGGCGAGCGCACCAAGTCTCTGCGTGAATAGCTCAGGGCCAAGCGCCAGGAGTTGCGTCAGGCGAATGACGGCGGTACGTTCAATGAAGCGCTTACTACTCAGAACTTGACCGAGTCGGCAGGCCTGCAGGCTAAACTCATGGGCGAGGAATTCAAACTTCGCCAGGAAATGCTTACAGTACTAACTCCGGAACAGAAGACGCAGCTTGACCAGATGCGTCAGCAGTTCAAGAGCGACCACGGCAACTTCAAGGGCGGTCGCGGTCGCGGCGAGCGTCGCGAAGCCCCAAAGCAGTAAACTAATGTTTCAAGCAAAGGGTGGCGGACCGGAAAGCGTTCAGTCCGCCGCCCGAACATTCGCAAAGGAACGCTTCTGGATAACAGCATCGAACACAGGTCGGACCTGGAATTGGCGCAGCTTGCTCGCGCCGGTGACGAGAGTGCGTTCGCCGAAATAGTGCGACGTTACACCCCGAGAGTTTTTCGCTTCGCCAGCAAATTTTTTCGCCAGCGCAGCGTGGTGGAAGAAGCGGCGCAGGAAGTTTTTATGAAAGCGTTTACACAGCTTGGCAGTTACGAAGGGCGCGGGTCGATGGAGGGATGGCTGACGCGCATCACCACCAACACCTGCCTGAACATGCTGAGAAGCGCAAAGCGACGTCCTGAATTGGCGTCAGCGGATTTGAGTGAAGACGAAAGTACCTGGCTTGAGAGTCAGCTTAGCGACGTAGCGGCCGAACGACATCGATCAAGCGAGCGAAGTTTTGTCGCAGCAGATCTTGCCGACCGCGTGCTGGAAAATATGTCCCCTGACGATCGCGTGGTTTTGACTTTGATCGACGGCGAGGATGCGTCAGTAAAAGAAGTAGCGGAGTTCACTGGTTGGTCCGAGTCGAAAGTAAAAGTGCAGGCGTTTCGCGCGCGTCGACGCATGCGCGCAGCGGTAGAGAAACTGCTGGGGAAACAATTGCCGCCGGCGGTGGCCGGTGGATGATAGAGAGGCAGGAGCAATGAAAGAAAATCACATTATCGATCTTCTTGAGAATCGTTCGTTTGCGAGTTTGAATCAAAGTGAACGCACTGCTATTCAGGCGCACGCTGCGAACTGTTCGTCTTGCGCACGTGCCTACGAAGCGACCAGGATTGCGTCATCGCTGTTGAGAGAGCGTGCCATCGAGACGGTCGAGCCGTCCCCCTTTTTTCACACTCGGATGATGGCCGCGCTGCGTGAGCGGCAAAACGAAGTCCCGGCGTTCAAGCGGCTGTGGCAAACCGCAGGCGCGTTGGTTTCTTCAATGACCGCAACCGTCGCGCTGCTGGCGGTTTTGAGTTTCGTTGTTCCCGGCACGCAAACGTCGGCAACCGCGCAGGCTTCTGAGTTCAACGGCTACACCGCTGAAGAAGTAATTCTGAATCAAAACGATTTGCAGGACGAACACGCATCCGACGCGCAGGTGCTGACGACTTTGTATTCGGTGGACGACGGCGGAGCGAAGTAAACGAGGTAATGATGGACATCAGTAACAAAAGCAAATGGCAGGTAAGAGTGGCGGCGCTGTTGATTTTTGTGCTTGGTGTTGCGGCCGGTGCGCTTGCCCTTAACGGCTATCAACGCTGGTCCAGGTCCAGGGCCGAGGGCTCTCGGCAACAACGTTTTGAGCAAATGCTCGATCGGCTTCAGCTAAACGCGGACCAGAAGACCCAGGTCCATCAGATACTCAGTGAGTCGCGCGAGCAGTTACAAAGCTTGCGCAAGGAATCTGAACCGCGCTTTGATGCAATTCGGACCCAAGCTGACGAGCGTTTACAAAAGGTGCTGACGCCGGAGCAGTGGAAGCAGTTTCAGCAGGAGCGCGATGCAAACCGCGGCCGTGAACGGCGGGGCAGGCCTGACAATCGCTAGTTCCGAGCAGGGAATTCGCGATGTTGGCCAAGCAACCAGGATTTGAGAATGCCCGGGTTTGCATTGTCAGTCGCAAAGTATTCCTCAATCAATGTTTCATACAGCCGGCGGCGCTCAACATTTTTCAAGGTCATGCCGAAAGGCATTTGCCCACCCTCGACGAAAGAACTCAATATCAACGGATCCATAGGCCAGTTGAGCGAGCCGAGCCGCTGCGGATTGTGACACGACTGGCAGGTCATCGCGCGCGCAACATTCGTTGCTGCAAAATCTTTTCCAAAACGATGATTGCGATCCTCGCCCCCGGCCATGCTCAACCCCGGCCCTAATTTCGCCTGGTCTAAGTACCCTCCAAAGCGCGGCGAGCCATAACTGCGAAAGCGCGCATTCACAATCTCAACCGCCTCGAGCTCGGCCGACGTAACGCTGCCGGCCACGGGAAATATTGGCAGAACACCGCTCTTGTGACATTGCGCGCAGTTGTCGTCGCCTTCGCCCAGCTCCCAACGCCCCTTAATCGTGATCGAACCGTTCCGACGAAAGGTGCGGAAATAATCTTTGAAGTAAGCGTCGAACGTTCCGTTCGCGTTTGTCAGCGCCGACACCACCGAAAGATTGCGTGTGAGCACTCGCTGGCCCGGATCGCTGATGCCAAACTGCACCCACTTATCAGGAATGCCGAGCGCCACATTTCCCGGCACGACAATCAACAGCCGGCGATAACTGTCATCGTTGTCAGGCGTGCCCAGATGACGCGAGATGTAACTAAGGAAAACTAACTGCTCGGAAGCGGACCGCGTAGAGTTGAGTTGACGGAGAAACGCTTTCGCTTTATCGAGTGTCTCCCAGCGGCTGACTAGTTTTAGAAAGGCGGGCTGAAGAAGGTAATCGGGAACCTCGACGAATGAGCGCGTCTCGTCGAAGTATTGTTTGTCGGGCACGTTGAAACCCAACTCGTGGTCCGGCCTTCGATCGAGAGAAATCGTTGCTACATACTCGACGAACTCGCGATGGTGATTGACGAAATCGGCGTCTTCGGAAAGCTTGCATCGCCGCAAGGTGCGCGTAATTCCGTCCAGAACGCGGTGATAAGCCGGCAGCGCATCGTCGGATTCGTACGCCGCACGCGCCGTCGTGATAAGTGAATTAACTCGCGCCGTTACCCACCTGTCTGGTTGAGATTTTACGAGAGCGCAGCGTGAAGGTGATCTTGCGAAAGTTGACGGCGCGACCAAGAGCAGACAGCAGGCGATGACGCTAAGGCGAAACCTCATACTCAAAAGTATTCCCGTTGTTACTTGATTCTCTGTGCGTCCTTTGTGAACTCGGTGTCTCTGTGGCGGAGTTCTTTCTGGGTGAATTTGATTCACCACAAAGACACAAAGAACACAGAGAACGCACAGAGGTAGCCAGCAAGCCGTGGACTATTTCATCTTCGAAATGATCGCCTCGGCAAACTCAGCAGTCTTAGCCGTGCCGCCAATATCGCGAGTGCGCACTTTGCCTTCTGTGAAAACCTCAAACATCGCGTTCTCGGTTCTGTCCGCGGCTTCGCGTTCTCCTAAATGACGCAACATCAGAACTCCCGATTGCAGCAAAGCGGTCGGGTTCGCGATTCCCTGACCGGCAATGTCCGGGGCCGAGCCATGCACCGCCTCAAATACCGCGCCCTGTTCGCCGATGTTTGCGCCGGGCACGAGACCCAGCCCGCCAATCAAACCCGCACAAAGATCCGAAACAATGTCGCCGTAAAGATTCTCGAGCAGCATCATGTCAAACTGTTGAGGTCGCATTACCAGCTGCATGCAGGCGTTGTCGATGATCTTGTCGTCGGCTTCGATCTCGGGGTATTCCATTGCCACTTTGCGGAAGCAGTCGAGAAAAAGCCCATCCGACAACTTCATGATGTTTGCTTTGTGGCCGCAGGTTATCTTCTTTCGTCCTTCGCGCCGCGCAAACTCAAACGCAAACCGCGACACGCGCGTCGATGCTTTCTCAGTGATGATCTTCAAACTCTCGACCACGCCGGGAACGACGATGTGCTCCAGCCCGGCATATAAGCTTTCCGTGTTCTCGCGAACAATCACGAGGTCGAGTTCGGGAAAGCGGCAGGGCACGCCGGGAAGCGCGCGAATGGGACGCACGTTTGCATAAAGATCGAGCGCCTTGCGCAGGCCGACGTTAACGGAAGTAAAACCCTTTCCAATCGGCGTAGTGACGGGACCTTTCAGCGCGACTTTGTTGCGCTTGATCGATTCGAGCAGCTCTTTCGGCAGCGTCTCGCCAAATTTTTCGACCGCCTGCGCGCCTGCATAATGCGTTTCCCATTCAATCTCGGCGCCCGCGGCTTCAATGATGTGCACGACGCTTGCGGCGACTTCCGGGCCGATGCCGTCGCCTGGAATCAGTGTGATACGATGTTTCATAATCAATCTCGGTCTTTGGTTTTTGGTCTTTGGACTTTGTTTTTATTACCTAAGCATAATGGTTCCAAGACCAAAGTCCAAAGACCAAGTCAAAGACCTCCCGATGTTAATTAGCAAGTAACGACATGACTGAGCCGATAAAAACTGCTGACGTAACAATCATCGGCGGCGGCGTCATCGGCTTGGCTATTGCGCGTGCGCTTGCGCAACGCGGCGCGCGCGATGTGTTGATTGTCGAGCGTTCGAGTTTGGGAGCCGAAGCTTCCTCAGCCGCAGCCGGAATGCTCGCGCCGCAGGCGGAAGCCGATAGTGCCGGCGATTTCTTTCAACTCTGTTGCCAAAGCCGCGACTTGTATCCCGCCTTCGCGCAATCTCTCTACGAGGAAACCGGCATCGACATCGAGCTTGAAACTTCGGGCACGTTGTATTTGGCGTTTACCGAGGAAGACGAGCGCGAACTCGAGCAGCGTTATCAATGGCAAACACGCGCCGGCCTGGAAGTCGAAAAGTTGTCTGCTGAAGCGGCGCGGTTGCATGAACCCTGCATCTCCGACGGGGTGCGCGCGGCGCTGAGATTTCCGTTCGATACTCAGGTGGAAAATCGCAGACTGATAAGTGCGCTGGCAACGGCGAATGAAGCGCTCGGGGTAAATGTGTGGACCGGAGTCTCAGTTGACTCTTTGAAACTGAATCGAAATCGCGTGACCGGTATTGAAACTTCGCGCGGGTTTGTCGCCTGTGAAAAAGTTGTGATCGCCGGAGGCGCATGGACCAGCCAGGTCATAAACGAAGCGCTGCCAAACCCGCGCATCGAACCAGTCCGCGGCCAGATGGTTTCATTCGAAGCGACTCCGCAGATTGCGCGGCACGTGATTTACAGCCCGCGCGGTTACATCGTGCCCCGTCGCGATGGAAGATTATTGGCCGGTTCAACGACGGAACACGCTGGCTTTGATAAGCGCGTCACTGCGGCAGGCGTTCAATCAATTGTCGCGTCTGCGCTTGAGATTACTCCGGCGATCGCAGCCCTGCCGCTCGCATCTACCTGGGCTGGATTGCGGCCGCGTGCCGCTGACGGTTTGCCAGTACTCGGTCCTTGTGCTGAAATTGCAGGGGCATTTTATGCGACCGGGCACTATCGCAACGGCATATTGTTGACGCCCATCACGGCGGAACTGCTTGCTAATGTGATTGTTGACGAAGAAGTTTCCCCGCCCTTGCAGATTTTTTCGCCTGATCGTTTTCAACTCGTGTCAAGTCGTTGACATCCGACTGAAGTAAAATGAAGTTCACGAGCAAAGTTTTACCCACCCTCGTCACGGTCGTGTTGCTGGCGACCGCAAGCGCGCGCGGCCAGTCACCGCCAACAGCCAATAACCTGTCCCTGGCGCCCGATACGCGACCTGCCAATGTGTTGTTCGCTGAAGCCGACAAGTACCTCGAAAAAAAGTACGCCGAGTTCAATAAACAAAAACTTGCTTACGATTCAAACCTGGAAGCGAAGACAAAGCAGGAACAAAAAGATTTGGCCGCGAAGTATGCTGAAGTTTTGCATTCGCGCAGCTCGCTATCCGAGATGGATCAGTTTTATCTGGGCATGCTTTATCACCTGGCTGGTAACGGCGATGGAGCGCTCGAAGCGATGGGCCACTATCTCGGTGGCGAAGCGAGCGGCCAGAACGCGCAACTCGCGCGCGCGGTTGTCGTACTTTACTCGACTCGCAAAGGCTTGATTGCGGAAGCTGAACGCGCGGTGGCCGATTATGGAAACAACCAACCGCAGACTTTGGCCGAATGGTTTGGAATGGAGTCGCTGGTTACGGAGCTGCTTCAAAAAACGAAGGACTACCAGCGCATGGCGGCACATGCGCAGCAAATGGCCAAGATTGCGCGGATGGTTGTTCCCAACCAGGGCATAAATACGCTTCGGCGCGACGACATGCTTTTCAAAGCCGCTTCATTTTTGGCCGAGGCTTACGTCAATTCGAATCGGAAAGCCGAAGCGATTGCCACCGTGCAGGACTTGCGCAAGCTGGCGTTGGCGTTGCCGTCCGGAAACCTGCTGCGGCTCGCCAACATTCGGCTCAACGGGCTGGACCGCGCGATTGACCTGCGCGGTGTTTTTAGTGAGTTGCCAAAGGACGCGAGTAAGCTGCCGGAAATCGTGGCGACGCAGTGGATCGATCAAGCGCCGGTGAAACTTTCTGAATTGCGCGGCCAGGTCGTGCTGCTGGATTTCTGGGCGACCTGGTGTGGTCCATGCCGCTATACTTTTCCCAGGCTCCAACAATGGCATGAAGCCTATAAGGACAAGGGACTGGTCATTCTCGGGATGACAAACTATTTCGGCGAGGCGGATGGCCATAAAGCAACGCGCGGCGAAGAGCTGGTCTATCTGCGCAGTTTTAAAAAGAGGAATCGTTTGCCATACGGTTTTGCGATAGCCGAATCTTCGGTCAATGATTTGAACTACGGCGTGTTTACCATCCCGATGTCGTTTCTGATCGACCGCCAGGGAAGAATGAGATACATATCGATGGGCGCGAGTGCCGAGGAAATTGCGGCGCTCGGCAAAATGATTGAGAAAGTGATGGCTGAAGAAACTGTAAAGAGCAGCGAGACAGTGAGCGCCAGGTAACATGCAGGACCAAAACATAACAATCGGAATCGCGTTCATCGCCGGCGTGTTGTCGTTTCTATCTCCCTGCGTCTTGCCGCTGGTGCCCGGTTACATCTCGCTGATGTCCGGCGTCAGCATCGACCGTTTGAAAGAAGGCGGCTCGAGCACGACTGCTCGGCGCGCAGTTATTCTTAACTCGCTCGCGTTCAACGCCGGGCTCTCGGTAATTTTTCTGGCGCTGGGAACAACTGCCGGACTGATCGGCGCGGCGATCATCAACAACATTTGGGTGCGCGTGATAGGTGGGCTGATCATCATCGCTTTCGGACTTCAGCTCATCGGACTTTTGAAAATCGCCACGCTCTACAAAGACACACGGTTCTTTTCCAATGACAAACCGCGCGGCCCGTTGGGCTCGTTTACGCTGGGCATCGCTTTTGCGGCCGGTTGGACGCCGTGCATTGGTCCAATCCTGGGCGGCATTATCGGATTGGCGGCCACGAGCGGCGGTTGGCGCAGTGGCCTAACGCTTTCAGCGTTTTACTCGGCCGGTTTGGCAGTGCCATTTCTATTGACGGGGCTGGGAATTAATCAGTTTCTCGCGTTCTACGGAAAGTTTCGCAAGCACCTGCACAAAGTTGAGGTGGTTTCCGGCGTGGTGCTGATCGTCGTCGGGTTGTTGGTGATGAGCGGGCAATCGACGCTGCTGACGAGTTCGAAACTGGCGGCATGGTTGCCCAATGCTGAAGGCTGGATAAAAGTTAAGCCATCGACCGCCAGCACTACAACGCCGGCGAACGCGAATTTTGAAGCGGCGCCTGAGGTACAGTTTCAAACATTGACTGGCGACCCATTTACTTTGGGCCAACTGCGTGGTCAGGTAGTGCTGCTAAACTTTTGGGCCACCTGGTGCATTCCCTGTCGCGAAGAAATTCCGGTGTTGAATGCAATGCAGCACGAACTCGAAGGCAAAGGCCTAAAGGTTATTGGCGCGTCGCTGGAAGATACCGCCGAGGGCGTCAATGCGTATCAGAAAGATGTTCGCAAGTTTGAATACCAGGTACTGGTCGGCGGCGACGACGCGAAAGCAAAGTTTGGCGGCACGCCGCTGCCGACAACTTATTTGATAGACCGCGAGGGGCGCATTCGCCAGAAGATTATCGGCGCGCGCGATCGCGAAGGATGGGAAGCGGTCGTGAAACCTTTGCTTGATGAGCCGTCTGCCACCGCGCAGAATGGAAAATAGGCTACGCTCGAGGAGTATGTTCCCATGAAAACTTTTTTTGTCGCCTTGATACTTGCGCTGATGTTCATTCCGAGCTCGGCACGCGCACAGGACGGTCACGAGTATTCGCCGCTCGTTGAGAAAACCGTTAACTACAAGAACTGGACGCTGAATTCTCTGAAAGACAATAAGCCGGTTGACCTGCGCTCGTTGGTCCAGGGAAAGAGATTGGTGATGGTGGTTTACTTCGCGCCATGGTGTCCCAACTGGCGCAACGAAGCGCCAGTGGCTGCGAAGCTTTATGAGAAATACAAGGACCAGGGTTTTCAGGTGATCGGTGTCAGCGAATACGGCACGCGCGATGCGGTCAATACTTTCTTTGCGCCCGAAGGTCTGCCTTATCCGGTGGTTAGTGAATCGGAACTTCGCGAAGATCGCGACAAGACGGCGCACTACAGCTACCGGCAATTGACCGGCGACACGCGCAAGTGGGGTTCGCCGTGGAATATTTTTCTCGACCCGGCATCGCTCAACAAGACCGGCGATGTGTTGACTGAAAAAGCGTGGGTCGTGAATGGCGAATTGATCGAGGCGGACGTCGACAAATTCATTGCTGAACGATTGAACACGAAAACCGCAGCCATCGAGCCTTGTAAGAACTGAGAACTGCTCAGCTTGAATGATTCGGTAGGGGCACGTCTGGGCGTGCCCTTTTTTTTCCTATTTACAATTCACGATTTACGATATGCGGCCTTCGTTGGTACTATGGCCGACTCTTTTTTGGACTCAGTCAACCGATTGAGCTAGAGGCCGGCAGTTCAGAGTACAAGCTGTAGCTTGACGCTTTCGTAAGAGGCAACCTGAAGGTTGGACTCTGAACCGCTTGGGCCTTGTTAACCTAAACCATGAAACTTCGTCTGCTCTATCACGGTCATTGTTTTGACGGCGTCGCCTCGGCGGCGGTCTTCACGCGCTTTTACAAAGAACGCATTCATCCGGAAGCGGAAGTCAATTACGGCGGTTTGCTGCATCGCCCGGGAAACCTGTTTGATCTAAAACTGTTTGACGGCGACGAAAACGCGATTGTGGACTTCAAGTATGCGCCTTCGGACAAGCTGACCTGGTGGTTTGATCATCATCAGTCGGCGTTTCTTACCCCCGAAGACGAAGCGCATTTCCGCGCCGATAAATCAGGAAAGAAGTTTCTCGATGCCACGCGCAAGTCCTGCACGGAATTTATCGCCGACATCGCACACTCGCAATTTGGCTATGACGATGCGCCAATCAAGTCGCTCGTAAGTTGGGCACACATTATCGACGGCGCGTTGTACGAGTCGGCGGCGCAATGCGTGGAGCTGAAAGAGCCGGCGCTGCAATTGATGCAGGTGATCGAAGCCGACCCGGACGACAGTTTTGTTGAGACGGCAATCCGCGAGCTGGCAGTGAAGTCGCTCGACGAAGTTGCGACCAGCGAAGAAGTTCAGCGGCGCTTCAAACCCATTCTTAAACAGCATCTTGAGACGCTGGAAACAATTCGCCGCAAGGCTGTTTTTGAGAATGGCGTGGTGCGATTTGATCTCATCGACGAAGGTTACGAAGGCTTCAACAAATTCATTCCTTACTATCTCTATCCTGACACAACTTATTCGGTCGCTCTCACGCGCGGTTCTCAGCGCACCAAAATTTCAGTCGGCTCAAATCCCTGGTCGCCCACACCACGAACCCACAACATTGCCAAAATTTGCGAACGCTACGGCGGCGGCGGTCATGCAGTGGTTGGCGCGATCTCTTTTAAGCCTGATGAAATAGAACTTGCAAGGAATGCCATGAGCGAAATCGTGGAAGAGCTTTCGCTACTTGAAGACAGGATGTAGTATTCAGCCAATGTCGTTCCTGTTTTACGTTCAAGCATTCGTTAGTTGGGAAACGGTTTCAAAGATCGGTAGTGTTTTTTCGATCGCGAGCTTGATAGCGACCATATGGGTACTACTTGAAACGCGTAAATTGCGGTCGCTGTATAAACTCAGAGTAAGAGGTCCCGAATTGATCGGGGATCTCCAAATAATGGCTTCTAAGCTCTCTGAATATCTTAACGATTATTCCGGGTCTACCACTCAGATCGCGGAAGAGCTTGGCAAAATAGGCTCGAAGCTGAAGACTCTGACAGACAAACTCAAAGGCGAACCCAAAAATTCAGTAAAGCGCGTGCGGGATTATGTTGACCAATGCGAGGTTAGGCGTGACAATCAATCTCAAGTGAGAAAGGTTCACATAGAAATTATAAAAGTGATTGAAGAACTAAAGGACTACCAGAAGGACTTAGGTTGGGAGGCATAAAATGGCGTCAGACAAAAATAAGTGGATCGACGCGGTTGGAAAACTCCTGCAACTGACTCAACAAGGATCTTTAAAGTGGGAGCCGGTTAAACCGCCTGCCCATTTAAATGCAGAACTAAACAATTCCAGGGTGGATGTTGTTTACGAAACCAATTACAAAGATCGAACACTTCGACTCTACGAAAAGAGATACAAAGTCGACAAGCCGAACCCGTCGTTTTCTTTAGGAGTACGGTTCGATCAACAGGAATACCCATACTGGACGAGCCGGGCTGTTCTCGAATTGCTAGATGAGAACGAACTGAGTCCTTGGGCATTCCCAAATTCTCAAATTCTCAATGACCTTCTTGAGGCAGTACGTTACCAGGTTTCGGGTGTTAAGGACTTTCTCAATGAGATTCTTGCCGAAGCCAGTTAGCCAATTGAGGTGATCTTCGCAGCTCAGCCCGCCGCCATCAGCGCTTCAATCTCGCCCGGATCTTTCGGCACTCTCGTAGTTAACACGCGTGGACCATTGCTGGTGCACAGCACGTCGTCTTCAATGCGCACGCCAATCCCAAGATACTTTTCCGGAATGTCTTTGGTATCCGGCGAAACGTAAATGCCGGGCTCGACCGTCATCACCGTGCCCGCCTCGAGCGCGCGCGACTGCCTGTCGTAGTAATAAACACCAACGTCGTGCACATCGATCCCCAGCAAGTGCCCGAGCCCATGCATGTAAAACTGTTCGTGCTTCTTTTCTTTAATGAGGTCCGCCGGTTTTCCCTTTAATAATCCCAGCTTGACCATACCTTCAGTCAAGATTTCGATGGATCGTTGTTTCAGTTGATCGTGCGTGGTGCCCGGCCTGACCATGTCGACGCATGCGACCTGCGCTTCCAGCACCAGATCGTAAATCTCTCGCTGCGGCGGGCTGAAACGACCGTTGATGGGAAACGTGCGGGTGATGTCGGATGCATAACCTTTGTATTCGGCGCCGGCGTCGATCAACAACAAGTCGCCGTCGCGCAACTCGCCGTCGTTGTTTATGTAATGCAGCACGGTGGCGTTTGCGCCCGCGCCAACGATTGAATTGTAAGATGGACCAGAGGCTCCCCGTTGCCGGAAGATTCGTTCGACCAGCGCTTCGACTTCATATTCCTTCATGCCCGGGCGCACCGTTTTCATCGCTTCGACGTGCGCTTCGGCTGCAATGTCGGCGGCCTTCTGCATCAGCTCAATCTCGGAATCGCTTTTGAAAACGCGCATCTCGTGCACGATGGTGGCGGGGTCGATGATAGTGCGCGGCGGATGGATTGGCTTGCGATTGAGCGCGCGCATCTGCGCGATCTTTTGAATGACTTTGTGATCCAAATCCGGGTAAGCGCCGAGACGATAATAGAGTTTCTCCGCGCCATCGAGGATGTCTTGAAGCTTTTCTTCAAACTCTTCAATGGGAAAAGATTCGTCCGCGCCAAATTCGCTCTTAGCGCCTTCAACGCCGGCGCGTCGTCCCACCCAGATTTCCTGTTCCGGATCGCGCGGCCGCACGAACAAGGTGTACTTGTGCTCGCGCGAGGGAGCGATGACCGCGACTGAGTCAGGTTCATCAAAGCCCGTCAGGTACAAGAAATCCGAATCCTGACGAAAGCGATACTGCGTGTCATTGGACCGCGTGGCTTCGCGGGCGCTGGGAATGATGGCTACTGATTTCTGGTCCATGCGGCGCATAAACTCGGCAAGTTGCGGTCGGATCATGAAGGGCTGCTCCTCTTGCGATCAAAGAATTGTTTGCGCGCATTGTAACCGAGCGCTCGCGCAGTAACGAAACGGGCGCTCATCTCTCATCAGCTCGGGGTTGGGAAGGCGGGCTTGCCCCCGCTCTTGGATCGCGGGAAAAATTCCTATGCCGGATAAATTTTGGCCGGGCTTGGGTCGCTTATTGCTGAGTTAGTAGCCGCCGCACGACGCCAGCGAATGACGAGCAACACCAGCGCGCCCAGGCCGACGACGATACTGATCAGTTGCGAAGTGGAAAGGCCAGTGCTGCTCGTTAGTCCAAATAAATCGCCGCGCGGATCGTCGCGCAAAAACTCAATCAAGAAACGAATGATGGAGTAGAGCAGCGCATAGAACAGAATCACCTGGCCGTTGAAACGCTTGTGCTTGTGCAGCCACAGCAGAAAAAAGAAAACAATGAACATGGAGAACGATTCGTAAAGCTGCGTCGGATGCAAGGGCACGTCAATGGGCACGCCGGTGATTTCGTGGCCCAGCTCGGTGAACTTCACACCCCAGGGCAGCGTCGTTGGCTTTCCCCAGCAGCAGCCGGCGGAAAAACAGCCCAAGCGTCCAAAGAAATTTCCCAGCGCAATTCCCGGAGCGCACGCGTCTGCCGTTTTCCACCAGGGCAACTTGTAGCGCTTCATCAGGAAATAGCCAGTGATTACCGCGCCGATAAGGCCGCCATAAAAAACTCCACCCGAACGCAAAAAATCCAGCGAAATAAGTTGCAAAGGATGATCGCGATACTCGGGTTCGGTGAAGAACATGAGCGCCTTGGAGCCGATCAGAGAAGCGAGCAACATCCACAAGCTGAGGTCGTAAATCTTTTCTTTCGGCAAGCCATCGCGCGCCGCCAGCTTTACCGCAATCAGGATCGCGCAAAGAAACGCCAGCGCCAGAAACACGCCGTAGGTGTTGATAGGGAAATTGCCGATGCGGAAAAGTTCAGGAAACATAATTTCAAGTCAGTGGTCAGTGGTCAGTGGTCAGTGGTCAGTGGTCGTAGCTAGTTAGCCGAGCGAGCAACTGACTGCTAACCACTGACCACGGACGGTTTTTTAGTAAAAACCAGATCAAAGGCGAGCAGCAAGGCACCGATGGTGATGCTGGCATCAGCCACGTTGAATGTGGGCCAGTGATAGGAATGCGCGTGCAGCACAACGAAGTCGATCACATAACCAAGCCGCGCGCGATCCGTCAGGTTCCCGGCAATTCCGGCCAGCAGCAGGGCGCAGGCGCCGAGCACGCGGTCATCGCTGCGCGGCGTGCGCACGAAATAATAAAAGACTGCCGTGGCCGCCACGATCGCCAGGCCGACAAAAAACCAACGCCCAAACGCACCGCCTTCCTGCAATTGTCCAAAAGCGATGCCGCGATTTTCGGTGTATACGAAATCAAAAAAACCTTGAACGATCGTGCGATCGCCCTGGAAGCGCAGCGTGCGCACGGCCCAGGATTTGGTTGTTTGGTCGACCATGTAGATGCCAAAACTGGCGAGCAGATAGCCGAAGCGCCAGCCCATCCGGGTTCGCACGTTGGTATTCAATTCAGTTTTATCAATCGTCGCGTTCATCTTATCGAGCTTCGTCACTTTGCAGCTTGCAGCTTGCGGCTTTGCCGCACTCCGCGCGCCGTAGGTGCGCAATGTTTATAGAGTTCGATTGGCGTTCGTTTGTTTCGCGCGAGCGAAACTGCCGCAGTTTCGCTCGCGCGAAAGGATCTTTGAGTAAACCATATTCTATAAACATTTGGCTCCTACGGAGCCAGGAAGTTGCGGACGAATCGCATTCATCGCCGGCTCATGGCGCTCAACCGCTGCTTCGCACTTACTCTCGCGGCGACTCCTGTTCGATCTCATCCAACGCCGCAACGCAACGTTCGCACACGCTCGGATACTTTTCAGACTCACCGACGCGCGTTGAATAGTTCCAGCAGCGTTCGCATTTCGCGCCTTCCGCCGGTAAGACTTTCACTACGAATCCATCGGCACCTTCATCCGATCGCGTTACTTCAACCTGCGACACAATGAAGATATAACGCAGCTCGTTGCGATACCGATCTAGCAATTCATAGCTGGCGCCAGTCGCGGCGATCTCAACACGCGCGTCGAGTGAACTGCCGATTACTTTTGCTATCCGTGCTTCTTCCAACGTTTGCAAAACGTCTTCGCGCATCTCAAACAATCGTTTCCAGTTTGAGGCCAACTCCTCATCCATTACATCGCTCGCTTCGGGAAGCAGTGCGAGATGCACAGACTGAAGCCGCGCGCTATCGGCGGGCAGGTTTTCCCAAATCTCATCGGCAGTAAAAACCAACAGGGGCGCGAGCATGCGCGCCAATGCATCCGCGATGCGAGCAAGCGCGGTCTGTGCGGCCCGGCGCGCCGGATGACGTGGCGCGAAGGTGTACAGCCGGTCTTTCAGAATATCGAAATAACGCGCCGACAGCGTGACCGTACAGAAACGATAGAGCGCATGATAAGCAGTGTGAAATTCGTAGATGTCGAACGCGGCGCGCACCGTTTTTATGACTGCATCGAGCTCAGCCAGCGCCCAACGATCGACTTCCTGCATCTCCTCGTGCGCCACGCTGTCGCGAGCTGGATCGAATCCATGAAGATTGCCAAGCGCATAACGCGCCGTGTTGCGAAGTTTGCGATAGCCATCGGTGACCCGCTGAAGTATTTCTTTCGACGAACGCATGTCATCGAAATAATTCGACGACGCACACCACAACCGCAGAATGTCGGCGCCAGATTCCTTAATCACTTCGTCAGGAGGCACGGCATTGCCGCCCGACTTGTGCATCTCTTTGCCTTGTGCATCGACTGTCCAGCCGTGGGTGATGACAGCTTTGTAGGGCGCGCGATCATGCGCCGCGATCCCGACCATCAAGGACGAATTGAACCATCCGCGAAACTGATCGCCGCCTTCCAGATAAACATCTGCCGGCCAACGCAATTCTGGGCGGCTCTCCAAAACCGCAACAGACGACGAGCCACTGTCGAACCAGACGTCCAGAATGTCGGTTTCCTTGGTCCATTCGGCGGCACCGCATTGCTTGCATTCGTAACCCGCAGGCAACAACTCGCGCGCTTCTTTTATAAACCAGGCATCGGAAGATTCGCGTTCGAAAATGTCGGCAACGTGATTGATCACAGCGGGTTCGGCGACGGCTTCGCTGCATTTGGCGCAATAAAAAACGGGAATCGAAACTCCCCACACCCGCTGCCGCGAAACGCACCAGTCAGGCCGCCCTTTCAGCATGTTGCGCATTCGTATTTCGCCCCATGACGGAAACCATTTGACGCGTTCGATCTCGCGCAGGGCCGCGGCGCGCAAAGACGTTTCGCCTTCAGAAAAATTTTCCGTGAAGTTGCTGCGGTCGCGACCATCTTCGTCTTTCTCAATCGTTTCAACTACAGCGCCGACAGCCTGGTCCATCGAGATAAACCATTGTGGCGTGGCGCGAAAGATCACCGGATTCTTGCAGCGCCAACAATGCGGATAGCGGTGGCTGAAGCTTTCGGTGAACAACAACACGCCGCGCTCGCGCATGAACTCAACAATTTTTGGGTTCGCGTCGAACACACTTTGACCCGCGAAGTGTTCCACCTCAGGCGTAAAGTGGCCCGCGTGATCGACCGGGCAATAGATTTCCAGACCGTAGCGCTTGCCGATAACAAAATCGTCGTGGCCATGACCGGGCGCCGTGTGCACGGCGCCGGTGCCTGCTTTGCTCGATGACTGTTTCTCGCGAGCGTCTTTAACGTCGAGTTCAGTTTCGGCATCAGCTTCGCCACCGAGGGTGACGTGTTCGCCAACCATCAGCAGCGACCGGCGATCAATCCACGGGTGCCGGCACTCCAGGCGATCCAGCCTCGCGCCAGGAAACCGCGCCAGGACTTTCGGCGGTTGCGACTCGCCGTCTCGCCCTTTTCGCAACTCACATTTTTCGACGACGGCGTCGAGCAATTCACTGGCCACAATGTAAACTTCGTCGCCATTCTCAAACGCGGAATATTGATAATCCGGATGGACAGTGATGCCCAGATTTGCAGGCAGCGTCCATGGCGTCGTGGTCCAAATCAGCACGAATACTTTGCGACCGGCTAGTGCCGGATCGATGAGCGCAGGATCGCTGGCGAGCGGAAACTTTACATAGACCGATGGGCTGGTGTGCTGATGATATTCAACCTCGGCCTCGGCGAGCGCCGTTTGATCGTGAATGCACCAGTAGACCGGCCGCGCTCCTTTGTAAACGTAGCCGCGCTCAACGAAGCGTCCAAACAGTCGCGCCGTTTCCGCTTCGTAATGGTTGGACATCGTCAGGTACGGATTGTCCCACTCACCAAGAATGCCCAACCGTTGAAAATCGCGCGTCTGTCGTTTCAGCGCCTGGGCCGCGTGTTCGCGACAGGCGCGGCGAATAGCAACTGCCGGCATGTTCGCTTTCTTGGCGCCGAGTTTGCGATCAACGTACAGCTCAATTGGCAACCCATGACAGTCGTAACCAGGAACGTAGGGAGCGTCATGGCCCATCATGCTGCGCGACTTAAGGACGAAGTCTTTAAGGATTTTGTTCATCGCGGTGCCGAGATGGATGTCGGCATTCGCGTATGGTGGTCCGTCGTGCAGGATAAACTTGTCGGCGCCGGCGCGCGCCTGGCGAATCAACTGATACAGATTTATTTCCGACCATTTTTTCAAACGGGCAGGTTCCGACTGGGCCAGATTTGCCTTTTGAGAAAACCCGGTCTTCGGCAGGTTGATAGTCTTTTTTAGATCGAGTGGCGTTTCAGTAGACATAAGCGTCGATATTCAGCGGACCAAGAATACTAACAGTTGACTGTTGCGGTGATCAAAATAAGAACCGCGTGTTCAGTCCCAGAGGGACGCAATGTTTATAGCATTTAGTTCACTTAGAACTTTGCGTTCATCAGGAGCGCCGCGCTCCTGATGAACGCAAGGCGATTGGAGAGAAATTGAGCTATAAACATTGCGCTCCTACAGAGCGCGGAAACTAAAAACCCGAACCAGATCCGCTCGGATGATGGTTCGGGCCTGTATCTCAGCGTTGAACCGCAATCAGCCAATAAACATCTCATCCTCTCCGTAAGTTTGATTGATGGGCTTTGGCAACGGCGCCACAAGCACCTCGAGGCCGCGCCGAAAGCCCGCCATAATCGCGGCGATCTCGCGAGCCGGCTCAACCACCCGGCGCTGAATGAAATCCGTCGTGGTAACTATCTGACCGTGGGTCCGGTCAATGGTACGGCTGACGAGTTCAACCTTGTCGCGCGCTTCGCCCGCTGTCTCGCTGACCAGGTCCTTTAGTTCGCCGACCTCGTCTTTTATGATCGCCAACGATTCGGAAAGGTTCATGGTAGCCGTGGAGAGATGACCCGAAACAGCATTGAACTGTTCGGCTATTTGCTTGCCCTGCACCGCGATTTGTTTGCCCTGTTCGCTGATCACGGAAACGCGCTCGATCAACGGCTCGAGTTTTAGTTCGAGGCGAGTCACCGACTTCACGGCGCGATTAACAAAGACCGCAATCGCAATCATGGCCACGGCGATGATGATGAACGACAACGCGATCACCACCATCACCCAGAACATCGGATCGTTAGGATTTATTTGCAGGGCAAGCGTGGACATTTTCAATTTCCCATTGCCGATTTCCGATTTTCAGATGAGAGCTTGCGCTCCAACATTGCCTGTTCAGCTAAAGACCAATCGGCAATCGGGCAATCGCCAATCGGCAATGCTTCAGTTCGCTTTTTCGGTGTACTTCGGCGCTGCTTCAATCCGGCCGGACATTTCCGTCTTTCGCTTCTCTTCCTGGTAAGCCTTTTTGCCCGCGTCGATCGCTGCCGCCACCGTGCTGGTTTGGCGCGTCGCTGTTTCCCGCGCAGTCTGCGCTACCTCGCCAACCTTGCTGGACGCTTGCGTATAGAGATCGGAAGCTTTCTCGCTTGCTTGCGAGTAGAGTTCAGTCGCGCGCTCACGCGTTGCGTCGTAATACTCGCCGGCGCGTTCGCCCACTTGTTGGGCAGCCTCGCGCGATTTGTCAATGCCCTTGCGCGTCGCGTCAGCAATGTCTCCGCGCAGTTCCTGTCCCGATTTGGGAGCAAAAAGCAGAGCGATAACGGCGCCAATGCCGCCGCCAATCAAGAGGTAGGTGAGCCGAGTGGAAACGCTGTCGCCAGAGTCACGTCGATAATCATCGTTTGCCATAACAAAAGTCCTTTCTAGGGAAGCCACAGCCTCCGGGGCCGGGCTGGTTAACATATTGAATTGGAGATTTTCAGACTCGAACTATAACAAACACACGTGAAGCCGCGCAAGAATGTGGACCCACCAGGAGTATTAGGCAGCCGGCAATGGACCAGCGGCTACGAACTTTTTTCGGCGGGCATCGCTCAATTTGGCGTTTAGTATCGCAGCGCACCGGCAACACGACCGCGCTTGAGGTTTGCGCCGAGAACAATGAGAGTCACAAGAAACAATTTCCACGGCGCGAGATTTCGCAGTTGTGAGCGCATATTTTTTTGTTCCGAAGCTATTTATTTCATGTGGGCCTTAAGCCGAGACAACTTAAGGTTAAAACGTTCGCTCATTTCAGAGTGCATGCGCCGGTCATTCTTAACGAACGGTTCGAGGTGTTCGTTATCGGATGTTTGGAAAACACCGGTTGGCCCTGCGCCTAGGATTGCCACACCGGAGGATGTTAACTTCAGAATAAGCAAATACCGTTTGCCGCTTTCAAATGAAGGTAAGTTAGGATTGCCCATCGTCACTGCAACACCATCTAGAGTCACGGTACCGCCGCCCCTGGGGAGAAAGAATTCATCAGCACTTAGCGACGGAAGGTCTGCGGGCGCATCAGGTACCTGAGGACAGGTATAACAAAAGATCGCGTCTCTCCTGGAAATCGTGTCAATGATTCTGAATCTATACCAGGTGTTAATGCGATAGTCGCCAATCAAATAGCTTTTGCTGGTAAGAGGTTCGGCGACTACAACGGTATAGTCTCGAAGCGCTTCGTCGATATCCATATCTTCGCCGGGAAAGTCACCGATAGGACCGGGTAGCTCTACTGCTTGTCTTCCCTCAGCCTTAGTCCGCTGAGCGACTTCTTTAAGGGACTTCGCTTGTACGGATTGAGCGGGGCTATTGCTTTGACGATTTTTTAAAAGAGGCACGATACCAAGGCCAACGAGGGCCGCCGCAAACGCGACTGCGAGGATACATTTGAGAATCATCTTAAGTTCCTTCCAGAATGGTGAAAAAAGGAATCGAGGGGCCCCCATCCTGCTCCTCCACCTTTGAGGTGTCAACGTCTATTTTCCCCTGGTCACAAGAAAGTGCAAGACGAATAGGGGAAGAGGACCGAACAATCATGTGCAATCTCCTTAACGACGAAATGGTGAGAAAAGCAGGGACTGATTTACTCTGATAATGTGGGTTTAGACCTAGCCTTAATGCGAATTCTTAGTTTGCTTACAGAATCGAATTTAGTTTTTAACTCCTCGCTCAAAGGATGAGTAAGTTTCTCATTAACGGGCTTAAAATTCTGAGTCGCATCCAAAGCAAATGCACCCCAAGGCCCCATTTGGAGCGAGCCGATTTTTCGTTCTGAGTCTAGAGAAAGAAAGAGTAAGTATCGTTTGCGGTGTTCAAAGGCGGGGAATTGAATGTTCCTACTTATAATCCGAATACCATCTATTTCGACTTCACCGCCTGATTGTGCAACTAAAAATTCGTCATCTGCGAGCGGCAACATATCGGATGGAACGTCAGCAATCTTATCGCAGTTAGTACAGCTGACAATCGGCGTTGACAACTCCTCAATAAGCCTCATCTTGTACCAGGTTAGGATACCGTCATCGCTCACCGCGTAGAATTTGTGCTGAACTGGTTCCGCTAACACGACATTGAAATGAGCTGCCGCTTCGTCGAGATTTCGCGCAACTCCATAGAGTGCAATAGGTGCAGGAAACGCTACTTCATGCTGTCCCTTGGCCTTTGCCATTTCGGCATACCACTTTAGTTGCCCACGGTCTCTAGACTTCTCAAGGGCTTCAATCTTGGATTGATTTTGGAAGGAGAACGTTCCAACTACGAACAAGGCGACTGCTAAAGCACTGACTGTTATGAGGAGTTTTATCGTCTGAGTTTTCCTTTGAGTAAGGATCTAGATCAGTGTCCGCTGATCAAGAACACATCCCAAGCCCAGCGCCCAACATGCGAATGCTGCGCATCATCGACTTTAGCGCGATAACGAAACTGATTGCCAAACTGATCAGTCCGTTTTGATTCTTTGTAATCAAGCGAAATCGAATCGATACTAAGTTGTGGCAGGGTGTGTAATTCCGACGCTTCTGAAATGCCGTTGTGATTCGTGTCTTGCCAGAGGCGCAGCGATGAAAATATCGCGTCGCTGCTACTCATTAACCCATCATCATTGCCGCCATTCGCAGCTTTGTCATACTCAGCCAAAGCGAGAAAACCATTCTTGCTTTTGCCCGCAGGTGGCGTCGCAGGTTGCGGCGTTGAACCACCGAACAACTCAGAGCCGTCATCTACCTTGCCGTTGCCGTTGCGGTCCAACACCAGGAATGCATCATCCGACCCCGCTGTGGTCCATCCAATACGCCCAGCAAAGCCATCCGCATTAAGGTCGAACGCAACGCCTGCTGGTGCGCTTGTCAAGCTGAATCCATTTCCTAACACATCTACCAGGACTGGGCTACAGTTGCAGTTCCCGAACTCATCAGCAGGACAACACTCATGAAAAGGACTACAAAAACATCCGCTCACGCATTGGCCACCCTGACAGTTTCCGCCACAACAGTCGGAGTGCGTCAGGCAGATATCGAACTCCTGGCCGCAAGGAATCGGTGTCGGTGTTGGTACGCTACAGTCTAACGGGCAAGTTATACTAACCGTTTCGGCGCCGCCGGGACGATTATCGCAATGATATGAGTAATAAAGGCTATGGTTGTTATTTGTGCAAGCTAACGCATTAACAACGTAACAGTCGTATTCGTCTGGGAGATATTCATCTAATGACTGCCGCTGAAAAGCAGGATTTGGAGTGCAGTTAAGCCCATTAAAGTTGCCTTCACAGGCAACGTCTCCATATTGAATTATCCGAAAGGGAGGACTATGAGTAGTAGAGCCGATACCGCAGGTGGCAGTTCCCACTTGTGTCGCAAACACGCGATCAATGCACACCAATAGAGCGCACGTAACAATTCCCGCAAGCAGGAACGATATGACAACATACCTAAGTGAGTAGTTCATTCCGGTGAAGTCCTTTTTGAGTCAGCAAGGGTACGCGCCCACTCACTCTCTAGTTGTCCCGGGCCACCTTTTGTATATGCTCTATTTAGCCGTTCGATAACGGTGCCCGCCCCTCTTTGAAACCCTCGTTCCCAACTGAGAGATTTACCTTTAGGAATTGAAATATCACTTCTATTTGATGTGAGATTGTTTATGAATCCACCGAATCCTTTTGTCTTGGCTATTTGGCTGAGAATTTGGACTGAGAGACGAAGACCTTCACGTTCGCCAGCGAGATCATCTGCTGAATTAAAGCTATCAGGTCCCCATGTAGTACCATCAGAGAACTCTACGAAATCTATTGAGAGTTTGACGCCATCAATAATCTCCGCTCGACTTTTCCGCATAGTGATAGGCTTTATTTCGTTGAATTGCCACATCTGTTCGTCCGTATTAGTAGTAATTAGCAACGCTCCCGTTTTGTCGCGCCCGACTGAGCTAGCAATTGTGAAAGCCCTAATAGGCTTAACGCTACGGCTAGCTAACATCAACGTCACTTCCAGCGATGGCTCGGAATAGGTTAGGTCAATTTGGGACGATGAGATTTGTAAAGGTGAGTCTGGCTGGTGTTCAATAGTTAAGTTGGCCGATTGTGTTAACCCACCACTGGTAAAGATCCACAAACAGGCACCCAAGATTCCCAAAGACGCCAACTTGAACATCAGCTTGGGACCACCGGAGTTTGCCATACCTGCCTCCTATCACACGTGTAATCTGTGTAGAACGTCTGTTTCCTGACTCGTGGAAAGCTTTCCGACCCACCACCCTGTTACAATTCCATTGCCATCCACTAAAATAAGCGTCGGCGTACCAGTAACTCCCAGAGATTCCAAAGATGCCTGTCTAATCTCATTAACTCGTATCTTTTGGTCATCCAAATATTTCCTGGCATCATCGGCTGTTTGCGGCATGACTGCCACGATTGTCGTGTTTGTATTCCCATTAACGACGCGCTGGTAAAAGACAGCACTTTCAGTGCAATACCTACAAGTGCTTGAAATCGCTAACAGGAGCGTCTGCCCGTTTTGGCTCCAATTAATATTAAGCGCCGCAGTCTTCGAGCCGATACGAGATTGCCGGCTGTCCACGATGGGAGTCTCAACCTGTGTTGTTCTAATTAAATATTGCTTGGTAAGAACGATGACTAAAAGCATCGCGACGATGATAATTGACACATTCGCTATGAATTCAATTTTTCTAGCTAGATTTATCATCTGGAGATTTCTAAGGGCTGTCTGCTTAGCAAGAGCGGGATTCGTTGAGGAATGAGGCTCTTGCTGGCAGTTAACCGTCAAAACGCCGTGAACATATGCCCCAGTTGGCATCTCTGTCAAGTCATTTCCTCAGAACAGAAGTCTTGGTTACTTGCAAGTATTCTAGTAAGCGCTCGCGCGGGAGAGAACGCAGCAAGCTTCGCAAAAACAGTTCAGGAGCAACGTTCAATCAGGCTGGCAGCGACCTTGACCGCATGCTGATAGATCTGATCGTTGCAGAGAATTTCCATCTCGCGGCTGAGCAGTTGCGCGGTGCTGCGATTGCGCACCGGCAATACTCGGCCGCGCTGCACGTTGGAGCCAAGCGTGGCTTCAGTTAACACGCGCTGGAGATCAGGACTGCGTTCAACTTTAAAACCTGAGCCATTGATCGACGATTGCAATTCGACGCGGGCAAGTCGTCCGGGGTTTATGCCGACTTCTTTTACGCGATGAAGTTCAACGTTAACAGTCTGACCGCGTTCACTTCCAAACTCAAAAACCGAACGTTCATCGTCGCGAGTTGCAGGGTTGTCCAATATGGTCCATCGCAGCCGGCTTGCCAGCCAGCCCGCCATCAACAGCGCTTGCGGCGCGATCGCGGTCTCGTCCGTTTGCGGCGCCACATAACTAATACAAACGTTATCGATTTCTTCGAGTGCCGCCCGATATTCCGCCACATCGTAAAAGTCTGCCAGTAGACCGCGCCACGACGTGAGCCTGGCCCAGTTAAGATCGCTGATGCCAACCGCAGTCTCATCGTGCTGCTTGAAAATTTTGTTTACTGCCAACAGCTCGGCGACGGGCTTTGCAAACTCGACCGAGTCCACGATCAAACGATCGGACGCGTGCAGCAAGTTCTTGAAAACTTTTTGTTCGCTATCAACCACGCTGCGCCACCAAAGAAATATCGGCAGGTCGGAAACCAGCAGCGGCAACGCGGCGCTCGGAAGTTCTGAGACAAAGCTGCCCTGCGCTTTGAGTGTCACCTCTTCGCAGCACAAACGTTTCTGGCCACCGAGCTTTTCTTTTTGGCTGAGAGCCGACACGAACATTTCAATATCGTTATCAGGTGCGTTGTTCTCGCCGAACATCGTCAGCACACGGCTGGGATGCACGGTAGTTAGTTCCTGCAGCAGTTCATGAACTTGCTCGAGCGACTTGTCATCGCTGACGAACACCAACAAGTTTGCGGCGCGCGCGCGCAGCACCGCCGTCTCGTCATCGGAACGCTCGTCATCGGACCGCTCGTCATCGGACCGCTTGTCGGCGGCGGAGAGTTGCGACCGCGCGGCGCCGGTACTGACGTGCCAAAGCGCGTCGAGTTCCTGCTCGACGACCTCAACATCTAAAGTTTTTCCCAATGCGATTTGCTGCATAATGAATCGGAAGTCAGAGATCAGAGGTCAGAGATCAGAGTTCAGAGATCAGAGTTCGGAGTTCGGAGTTCAGGATCAGGGTCAGAAGTTAGAATACTGAATTGATTCTTCTTTCTGCCTACTGCTTTCTGCCTTCTGCTTACTGACAACTGCCGACTGCTACTGCCGTCTGCCGACTGCTTTTCAAAGTCGCCGCCACTTTCTGCCATCGCGCTCGATCATTTCAAACGCGGCCTGCGGCCCCCAGGAACCGGCTTCGTAGTTGGGAAAATCTGTTGCCGGTTGCTGCCAGGCAGCGATGATCGGCGAAACAATTTCCCAGCCGCGCTCAACCATGTCGCGGCGCGCGTAAAGCGTAGAGTCTCCCAACATGCAATCGAGCAACAAACGCTCGTAGGCTTCCGGCGGCTTTACTCCAAACGACGAGCCGTAGCGGAAATCCATGTTGACCGAACGAATGCGCATTGCCTGGCCCGGTAGTTTCGCGCCAAACCTTAACGTGATGCCTTCGTTTGGTTGAATGCGAATGACCAATACATTTGGCTGCAGCGGCGCATCGGCATCTGTAAACAAACGATGCGGCACATCCTTAAACTGAATCGCAATCTCAGTGATGTGTTTCTGCAGACGCTTTCCGGAACGCAGATAGAAAGGAACGCCGGCCCAACGCCAGTTATCGAAATGAAGTCTGAGCGCGGCGAAAGTTTCGGTGGAAGAATTTGGATCGACGCCCGGCTCCTGGCGATAACCCGGCACCGTGTCGCCCAGCACCGTGCCTGGTCCATATTGGCCACGGACCGTAAATTTTTCTATTTGCTCAGCGGGCAGCGGACGCACAGATTGCATCGCCTTGATCTTTTCATCGCGCACGCCGTTGGCCGAGAGCGACGCCGGCGGCTCCATGGCGATTAACGACGTCACCTGGAACACGTGGTTCTGAATCATGTCGCGCAACGCGCCGGCCTTTTCATAATAGCCGCCGCGACCTTCGACGCCGATCCCTTCGGCGTTGGTGATTTGAATGTGATCGATGTATTGGCGGTTCCAGAGCGGCTCGAAGATGCTGTTGGCAAAACGAAATACCAGCAGGTTTTGCACCGTTTCTTTTCCGAGATAATGATCGATGCGATAGATCTGTTTCTCTTCAAAAACTTCCGCCAGCTCCTGGTTCAATGCGCGCGCGCTTTCGAGATCGTGGCCAAATGGTTTTTCAACGATGATGCGCGTCCAGCTTCCCTCTTTGGGCCGCGCCAATTCGGCCTGGCCCAGTTGTCCGGCAATCAAACCGAAATTGTCGGGCGCAGTCGCGAGATAGAACAAGCGATTGCCGCGCGTGTTGCATTCGGCATCGACCTCTTCAAGCTTGCTCTTTAACTTGGTGTAAAGCTCGACGTCATTGAACTCTCCGGCGATATAGAAAAGTCTTTTCGCAAAACTCTGCCAGGTTAATTCGTCAAAGTTTTCATCGGCCGCAAATTCTTTTATTGCCGCTTGCATGTGCGCGCGAAATTCGTCATCGCTCATCGTTTGGCGCGCGGTCCCCAGAATCGCAAACTCCGCCGGTATCAATCGCTGTTCAGTCAAGCGATAGAGAGCAGGCAAAAGTTTGCGGCGCGTGAGATCGCCGGTGGCGCCAAAAATGACAACCACACACGGGGGCGCCACGCGCTCGAGCCGCATGCCCGCGCGCAAAGGATTTTCATTGGAGGAGGTAGTTGTATCCATCAACACACAACCGGCGGACTTATGAAGTTACGCTGCTAAAGATACCGGAGAAACTCTTCAACAGTCATCCCAGCCTGGTCAATTATTGAACGTAGCGTTCCGAGTTTGATGTCTGTGGCGTGATAGGGAAGTGTTACTCGAAGAGCGCCTTTGACGTAAGTGCGATGACCGCCCTTCGATTTGCGTTTGGCGAAACCAGCGCGTTCCAAAACACGCACGACCTGGCGAGGCTTCAATTGTGGCAACTTGGTCATGCAACCTTGACGCTCACAGGTGTGATGAACGTCAGGTCTTCAGGGATAGGGAGACCGTCTTCAATCATGCTCTCCAAATGACAGGCAAGAGCATCCGCCGCCATTTCACGAGCTTCTTCAAGAGTATCGCCTTGAGTAACGAGTCCGGGTAGGGCAGGACAGGTAACTAAATATCCATCGGGATCATTAGGCGTGATAATTACATTGAAGGTGTATTTTCCGATCGTAACCGGAACTTCCGGCTTTCGTGGGCGCCCGTTGCGATTCTTGCGCACTGACTTCATGCGCTAACTCTAACATACAGCGGAGATGATGATAATGGCAGAATTACTAGCGTCAGGAGTCGCGTTTGCTTGGGCGATTCACACGCGAACGGGGTGATCCTTTGCGAAGGAGTACGCGGTGTAGGCGGCGATGATGTGACAGATCCAACCGAGCGTGCCGCCGGTGCCAATCCACATGCCAGGCGTGATGATCAGCCACAGAATGCCGGCCAGTATGCGGCCATTGTAAAGCTGGCCCACGCCGGGAATAAGAAAACTAAGAATGCCTGCGGTAAATGGATCGCGCATCGTTGCTAAACCTCCGTTGCGTGATTCATACGACTGCGTGAGAGATTTTGTTCGCGGGAAGTGAGAGCGGATGGGAGAAATCGGATCCTCATGCCAATCGTAAAGCAAACTGTTAGTTTGCGGCCGTGGCTACCCTTCAACTTGAGTGGCAACGAACGACCGCAAACTAACAGTTGCCTTACAGCGGCGGACACACTACTCCATGCTGCCGTGAGGCGGCCCAGTTGAGTTAGATTGTCGCGTCCAGCCGGAGAGCGAATCGGTAATGTTAGGGTGAGTGCGGTGAAGGGTTAGCTAAGCACACCGCGAAAAATCTCTCTTTCAAAACCAATACCGATTTAGCGTTCTTAGAATGAGACCAGACCAAGGGCAGTCAGCAGCGCAGAAAGCGCTGCGTCCGATATTGTTGGCACCAAACCATCCGTCGGTATTTGGCCTGGATTCGTTGTGCCTGTCGTTTGTTGCGGCGGAGGTTGCGGTGCACCGTCGGATGGTATCTCGCCTGCTAGAGCCGCAACGGAAAGTGCGCATGCAATGGCACTAGCCATTAGAAAGCGTTTCATGAATATTCTCCTTTAAGGTTTTTGGGGATGCAAGACTTCTTACATAAAACAGAATAGACCAACTTCAGGAACTTCTTGCAAGGCGAGCTAAGGGCAACTAATATTCGCAGGCGTTAGGCTAGCAAGCTCTCTGACACTCACGAAGAAAGGTCTAATTCTCATGAGGATAACCTCACGAAAACTCAATACCGCACACCTAAGCGCCAATGACGAGGCTCTGGTCAGAAGTCGAGCCGCACTGGAGTTAAAAGATAAAGGAGATTACAAGGGCGCAAAAGAAATGATGGGTCGCCTTTGGAAACGCGTAGGTGATCGGCCCGAAACCAAAACGCTTCATCCATTGGTGGCTGCGGAAGTTCTATTGTGCGCTGGAGTTTTGACACGCTGGGTCGGGAGCAAGGAAGGGATTAAGGAAGCACAGGAAGTAGCGAAGAATCTCATCAGTGAGAGTATCCAATTTTTCGAGTCGATTGGAGACAGGCAAAAGGTAGCGGCGGCGCGTGTTGAGCTTGCCTGCTGCTACTGGCGCGAAGGCGCCTTGGATGAGGCCCGCATCGTTCTTGTCGAGTCACTCGAAAAGCTCCCTTCAGCCGGGAATACGAGAGCTAGAGCTCTTTTGCGATTGGCGATTGTTGAGTGGTCCGCTGAGCGATTTAACAAGGCGCTAGTAATCCTCACGGAGAACAACGCACTGTTCGACAAGATACCAAGTCACGCAATAAAGGGCGCTTACCACAGTCAGTTGGCAATGGTGCTAAGGAAGCTAAACTCTGACGGAGAAAAGGGAGAAGCTGGAAACACCGAGCGGATACTTCAACAGTATGAAAAAGCGGATCATCATTTTAAGTTGGCAGGCAATAATGTGTTCCGTGCCGACGTCAAAAACAATCTCGGGTTTCTTCTGTACAAGCTTTCACGCTTCAAGGAAGCGCACGTATACCTTGAACAAGCGCGGCGATTGAGAGTACGCGTAAAAGACAAAGTTGGCGTTGCTCAAATCGACGACACGCGCGCGCAGGTTTTGATTGCCGAGAAGAAATTCAAGGAAGCCGACGCGGTTGCGCGCGGTGCAGTGCGGGTGCTGGAAAAGAGCGGGCATCAATGCCTGCTCGCTGATGCGCTCATCACTCACGGCATCGCCATTGCCCGGCTGAAACAAACCGAACGCGCGCAGTTTACTTTTCAAAAGGCCATCGAGATTGGCCATCAGGTTGGCGCTCTTAACAAGGCGGGGCTCGCCGCGCTCACATTAATCGAAGAGCTCGACGACCTGCCGGCCGAAACGTTGTACGCCGCTTACGATCGCGCCAGCGACTGGCTGGCCAAATCGCAGAGTCAGGACATCATGCTGCGACTGAATGCCGCCGCGCGCAAAGTGTTCGCCAACATTCGCGGTGAGTTGAAACCGGAAGCCGCCACCGAAATCGTTTTCAACACGCCTTGCACCTTCCCGTTGGAAGTCTTGAAGTTCGAATCAGGTTTAATTCGCCAGGCGCTGGCGCAATCGAACGGCAGCGTCACGCACGCCGCGCAGTTGCTGGGCATGACTTATCAGGGTCTCGCCTATGTGATTGGTTCGAGGCACCACGATCTGCTGACGGCGCGTTCGCCGATTCACCGGCGCGCGCAAAAACATAAAGGCGTGGAAGTGGAAGGAAGTCCGCAGAGTGATTAAGGAGCCGGGGTGCACCTTTAGCGGCGTGCACCCCAGCCGGGCACTTTAGTCTTCATGGAACTAAAGTGTCCCACTAGCGCCACGTCAAAAGGGTGAGCGTGGCGCGACAAGACCGGCATCGGCTCCCATAGCGTGCCGGTCTTTGTTTTATGGACGAAGCAAGGTTACCACAGAGGAAGTGTGTATGCTTAAAATCTTGCATCGAAGCGCGGAGGTAAGAAAAAAAACCAGAACTCGAAGCCGTCTTCTTGCTGGAAGTGAAATCCTTGCTACTCTGATTAGGTTTGACTCTTAGCAGGTAATTCTACAAGACTATTTGTTGACGAACTTACTTGACCCGAATTTTGCGCAAGCTTATCCCTCAAAAGTCTTGTCCGTTCCCAAGATCATTTAACGTCGGGATGTCTCACAATCGGAGGTGTATCATGCTCTTCAAATCAGCAGTGCTAGTTGCCCTTTCTTTTATCTTAGTCACTTTGGCATTTGGCGTACTCAGCAAGAACCCACAGTCAAAGCAGAACGCAGCAAAAGCGGCCGAACAGAATCTGACTGGAAACGAAGTGAAGCCACAGTCAAGAGCTAAAGAACTTGACGACGCAGCAACGCCAGTCGTCGACCTTAGTTCATACCCCACCGGCGTCAGTACCGACCGAATAATAAAGAATAGTAGGTACGATAACGAGGGAATGGTTAAAACCGAGGTTGGTTCGAACACAGTAAGTGTGGTTAGGGAGCCTCCTGAGGGTATTCCCGACATCCCTGCGGATAAGAGTGACCTTATCGTTGAAGGGAGAGTAATCGACTCGGCCGCTTTTCTTTCTAACGACAAAGGCGCGGTGTACTCAGAAATTACGGTCCAAGTTAGTGATGTCTTGAAGAACACCACTAACCTCAACGTAAGAAATGGTGATTCGATAGTAACGGAAAGATTTGGTGGGCGGGTCAAATATCCGAATGGCCAGATTGTTCGTTACGGAATTATTGGACAAGGCTCTCCGGCAAAAGGAAAGAACTATCTATTCTTTCTCTCCCGAGCCGAACAGGGTAATTACAATATACTAACCGCTTACGAACTACAGGGTAATAAGGTACAGGCTCTAGATGGTGCGAGAGTGAATCTTGGGCGTGGTGATTGGGTGTTCGATAAACACAACGATGAAGACTATCAAGCTTTCCGAAACGCGACAGAACAAGCCGTCAAGAATCCTCCTAGCGGGAATCAAAAAAGGCGGTTCAACCCATGAAGCACACTCTATCAAGATCCCTATGGTATTCAGTCTGGTTGGGACTGTGGCTAATATGTTTGTCCAGTCTTACCATCAAAGCTCAGACCTGCACTTCTCAGAATACTCCACCGATTAACAAGGCTGGCTGGCCGCAGGGAGCGACGGTACAGGTGTACATCAACCCCGCAATAACCGGAAATCTTTTAGATGTTACTCAAGGTTCCTTCCTCAACTGGAATGCTGCCAATGGGTCGAATGGGAATAACTCTGGTGTGACTTATGAGTTTATTACTTCCCCTCCTGCTCCCGGCACCTCCAGCATCACTGTAAGTTTAGGCACTCCGGCCGGTGGCGTAAGAGCACGCACAGATACTTCGACTAACGCACAGTTGCAATCACTTAGTGCAAGCATGGTAGTTGATTCCCGCGTGACTGATCCATTGGCTTTTCTTGAAGTGGTGGCTCACGAAATAGGTCATCCGGCTGGTTTCGGCGAATGCGACAGTTGTGCGCCGAGCGATTCTGTGATGGCTCCAGGTCCGCCGGAAGGCCAATACAATGCGGTTGTTGGCAGACCAACAAGCCCAAGTCCTTGCGATAATCAGAAGCTAAAGCAAGTTAATTATCCAACGCCAACACCAACACCATGTACCCCTAACGGTGAGTCATGCATTGCAGCTGGCGGCTGTTGTGGGGGAATCTGTAACGAGAATGGTCAATGCGACGGATGCTCTCCCGCGTGTACCTTCCCAAATGTCTGCTTGAACGGCCTCTGCGGTGAAACTCCTATCGTTATTGATGTATTGGGGAACGGATTTAACCTGACGGATCTTGCGGGTGGCGTCAACTTTGATTTTGACGGCGACGGCCAGGCACAAAGACTGTCCTGGACTGCTATGAATTCTGACGATGCCTGGTTGGTCTTGGATCGTAATGGGAATGGCTTCATCGATAGCGGCAAAGAATTGTTTGGTAATGCTTCACCTCAGCCACCGCCACCGTCAGGCGAACTGAAGAATGGCTTCCTGGCTCTGGCTGAATTCGATAAATC
>JAVEDP010000038.1 GCA_030841085.1 Pyrinomonadaceae bacterium | reverse complement strand
CCCACCCTTCCCGACCTGAGAGGTTCCGGGACTTGCTCGATTCAGCTATCGACTATTTTTCAACAGCGGATAGGGATTGATGTTGGTGCCTTCCCAATAACGCGTGGGGTTTGGAATGACCGAGATCGAGAAATGCAGGTGATAGTTTCCGGCGCCGGCGTTTCCGGTGTCGCCGACATACGCGATGACTTCGCCTTGGTGCGCAAATTTTCCCGGCGCCAGGCCGTCGGCGTAACGTTGCAGATGGGCGTAGTAGTAAACCAGTTTTTTGTCAGCGCTAAATTGGTAGATGGTTGTGCCACCGCGCTCGCTTTGGAAAAGTTTTGCTATCTCGCCATCGGCGGCAGCGAGCACCGGAGTTCCTACGGGCGCCGGAATATCAATGGCGTCATGAACTCGGCCTTCGGTGCGCGCATCCATGAAGGTGTCCTGCAACTGATCAGCGCGCACACCCTGGACCGGAATGATCAATTTCAATCTGCCAACGTAGCTGCCTACGAGCGTGGTGTCGTTAGCGGGCTCGGTGTTTTCCGGCGGTGGAGTTTCAGCAGGCTGAACGGAAGGGGATTGACTCGCCGGATTTTGAGTCGCAGACGAAGACGGCGCCGGGGATGCCGTCGCAGTGTCGTGCCGGTTGAGATTTAGCGGTTGGTTGTTGCTGGGAGGACTCGCGCACGCGAGAAAAAAAAGAGTCGCGGCGGCGCAAGTGATTAAAATAAAAGTTCGCTTGAAAGCCCTTGTTCGTTCAGTCACACGCCTACCTCTGAATACCCAACGGCAATAACGGACGCGGCGTAGTACCACCGAGAAACCAACTGGCGCCGACCCGCAGGCGATGGTGCCAGGTTGGTAGACGGGCAGTATACATAGCAAAGCGCGCTTGCCGCGCCAACGGGCCACCGAAAACTTTACCGCCTGCCAGCACTGCGGCCCGTTCAGTTCCGAGGCTGACGGCTTCGCCCAATTCCTCAAAATGCTTTGTATGAAGTGGCTCGCCAACAATGAACGATTTCACATTGCGTGCGGTGAGCCGGGCCTCCTGCAAAGCAAGTTGCGCCGTGCCGGCTAGTGTCGGCGTCGCATCGGGAAAGAAGGCGATGTCGCCCAGTGCAAATACCTCCGTATGGCCCATCAGTTGGAGCGTCCGGTTAACGCGCAACAAACCTCGCTCAGTTTTGTCCGCCTTCAGGCTTTGTATCAATGGATTCATCAGCACGCCGCCGGTCCAAACCACTCCGGCTGTTTTGATTTCCGTCTGCGCGCCGTTGTGCTCGACCGTCACGCTGTTTTCGCTGACTCGCAAAACGCGCGTCAGCGTATGCAGCTCAACGCGTGATTCCTGCAAGGCGTTTTCCACGAACGCGCGAATCTCGTCACCCATGCCGGGCACAACTTTGTCGCCCATCTCTATCAAAAGAATGCGCGGTTCGCCAGGCAAAGCGCGGCGCTCGAAAGCATCTCGCAGCAAGTCCGCCATCTTGGTAGAAAGCTCAGCGCCGCTGGCGCCGGCGCCCACGATCGCAAACGTAAGCGCGCTGCGAACATCCTGGGGCGGCAAGTCAGGCGGCACCGCGTCGAGCGCCTCAACCATGCGTTGCCGCAAGGCATCGGCGTGCGCGATCTTGCGGAAGGGAAGTGAAAACTGCGCCGCGCCTTCGACGCCGGCGTAGTTTGTCACGCCGCCCACAGCCAGCACGAGCACATCGTATGGCAGCTGTTCGCGGCCGGTTTCGAAAGTAACTGAACGTCTTTCCAGATCGATGCCCGCGACTTTGTCCTGAACTAGATTTACATTTTCGTCGAGCAGCTCTTTGTACTGCGGCGCGATGTGCCAGGCCTCAACCTCGCCGCTCAGATATTCATAAAGCATCGGCGCGAACAGAAAATGATCCTCGTCGCTGATGAGCGTGACATCGCCCGCGCCGGTCAGGTCAAGCGCTGTAAACAACCCACCAAAGCCGCCGCCAACGATGACTATCCGTTTCTTTTCATGTGCCATGAGTTCGTCGATGTTAGCAGAGAGGCAGCGGAACTCGAACACGCCGCTGCTCACTGACGGAATTCCGGTTACTGGAACCGTGCCTCACCAGCGCTGTTTTGGATCGCGTCACAAGGCCCCACAGTTCTTTTTCGCCACGGGCAATAACGCCGCACTTTGAATTGGCGAAGAGATTCTTTGCAAACTTCCTCGCTCTTTGTGTGTAAGCGCACATACAAGTTAATTGGATCTTCGGTATACGAGTTGCTCTCGTCCCTACCATGCACAGGCTTGCACCTAGTAGTGCGAAGCCTCATTCGCGTCTGACTAAACAATCACCGAACTCCCAGGAGAATTATGATCCCGCAATCGATCCGTCTAGCTTTAGTTATATCTCTGCTCACCATTAGCGCAATGGTTCTCGCGTTTCCTTTCCGAAGTGGTTCAGCACAAAAGAACGATCAAGCAGCAACCTCGCGCCGCGAAGTTCCCCCGAATTACGATGCGTTCGGTGTGAGCCTCAAGCAACTCTCATCCGCCGCCACCGTGGCGCGCGCGTCGAATGAGGCGCAGCCGCAAATGGAAGGCGGTCACCTGACGCAAACTGAACCGCGTCTCGGTGTGCCGACTTTTTTGTGGGCCCCGCAAACTGCTCGCGGAATAGTAAGACAGCTTTCCTCTGTTTCATCGCAGGCCCGGACTGATATTGAATCGGCGGCGAGAGCACACCTCGGGGAAAACGCCTCGCGTTATCGTTTGTCGCAGACCGACGTTGCCGAAGCGAAGCTGGCCGGCATTCACGACACGGGTAAGGGCGCTATCGTTGTGAAGTTCAAACAAGAGATAGCCGGCGTTGAAGTGTTTCGCGATGAGATCAACGTCATCATGAACAGGGACCTGCAGTTGATTGCGTTGTCGGGTTACCTGACCGGCGCCAACGATGGCATCACTGCCGCGGGCCCGGATTTCAGACTCGAGTCTGCGGATGCCGTGGCCAAGGCGCTTGACGATCTTACGGGCAGTGCTGTGAATCCCGCGGCGCTTAAAGGCGTCGCGTCGACAAGCTCGAGTCCATATCTGCTATTCACTGCGGACCTCAGTACACCAAACCTTTCTTTCACTGAAGAACCAGCGCGCGTCAAAAAAGTCTTTTATCATCTCATCGGTGAATACGTGGCTGCTTACTATGTCGAGGTTGATGTTCTGGTGCCATCGACAGGTGGGAATGTTTTATCGGCGTCAGGTGAAACAGCGCCGCTCGAGTTGGCTTACTCTTATGTGATTTCGGCAGCTGACGGACAGGTACTCTTTCGCAACAACCTGATGGCTGAGGTAACACCTGAAAAAAAAGCAGCGCCCGAAACCAGCCTGCTTGGACCGGGCGGATTTACCTATCGCGTCTGGGCCGATCCGGTTACAGGTGTGCCTTATGACACTCCCGCCGGCAATGCTCCACATCCGAAAGTGATTGCGAGTCCGGATGGCGCGCAGGCTCTATTCGTGGCGTTGAGCGACGTGACATTGCCGAATTATCCTTTCAGCCAGAACGATCCATGGCTGGCGCCGGGCGCGACTGAGACGCACGGCAATAACGCCGACGCATATCTAAACCTGTTCAGTCCCGACGGGCTCGGCAATCCAGTTACGACAACACCAACTGAACCGCCGACGGGTGACTTTCGCGCACAAATAACTGCCGCGGGCGAGTTTCTAAATACACATGTCGCTGACGGGAACACGGCTTCGGCCTCGGCTCGGCAGGGCGCAATTCAGCAACTCTTTTACAACGTCAATTTTCTGCACGATTTGTTTTATGACGCGGGCTTCAATGAAGCAGCGGGAAATGCTCAGACCAACAATTACGGGCGTGGCGGTTTGCAAAACGATTCTATCAAGGCACAGGCCCAGGACTTTCAATCGTTCAGTAACGCAAACATGTTGACGCCAGCGGACGGCGCACAGCCGCGGATGCGGATGTACGTGTTTCCTTCTCCGACCAGCACGCTCGATATTCAAGCGCCGGCATCGATCGTAGCCAGCCCGAGAATAGGTATCTCAATGTCCGGCCCGCAGACATTCGACATCACCGCAGACATTGTGAAGGCAACGTTTTCAAATAGTCCTTCCTCCTGCACGATCACCAACGCGGCCGCTTTGAATGGCAAGCTGGCGTTGTTTGACTTTGATAACACGGACGGCACGGGCTGCTCGTTCTCGACCCGAATCAGCCGCATCACGGCGACTGGCGCGACGGCAATGATCATGGCCTACACGTCCGGCAATCCGACTGTGGTCGCAAATATCACGGGCTTTGTTACTGCGAACACCAAGCCGGTGTCTACGATTTCGTGGAACTCATCAACGCCAATCAAGACTGAACTTACTGCAGCGAACACCGTGACCGCGCGGCTCCACCGCGTCCCGGATCGCGACGGCACGGTCGACAACCAAATAGTTTTTCATGAATGGGGCCACTACCTCAGCAACCGATTGATCGGCAATGGCAACGGGCTGAACACCAACATGGCGGGTGGAATGGGCGAAGGTTGGAGCGACTTTACCGCGATGCTGGCGCTGACTGTGCGAGAGGACGATACCGCCACGCCGAGTAACGCCAGTTGGAATGGCGCGTATGCTCTGGCGACTTATGCCACCGGCGCGCCTAGTGGCGTGAACAACTCTTATTACTTCGGCATCCGTCGTTATCCATACTCGACGGACATGACAATCGATCCGCTCACGTTCAAGCATGTCCAAAACGGCATAGCGCTTCCCGTTGGCCCGCCGGTGGCATTTGGCCAAACCGGGTCGACTAACTCTGAAGTTCACAATACTGGCGAAGTTTGGACCAGCATGCTTTGGGAATGTTATGCGGCCCTCTTGCGCGACACGCAAGGTGCGACACCGCGCTTGACCTTTACCGAAGCTCAGGGCCGGATGCGGAACTATCTCGTCGCCTCATACAAGATGACCCCGGTCTCTCCGACTTTTCTGGAAGCGCGTGACGCCGTACTGGCAGCCGCCTTCGCTTACGATTACGAGGACGGCCGTCTCTTCGGGCAGGCATTCGCCAAACGCGGCGCGGGAATCGGCGCAATTTCGCCAGACCGCTTTTCAGCTACCAACTCGGTCGTCACCGAAAGCTTCGACGCCGGCAATGCGCTTTCATACATAGGTTCAACCCTCGACGACACTGTCGACAACTGCGACGCCGACGGCTATCTCGACACTACCGAAAAGGGCCTGTTGAATGTAACGCTCAAGAACAACGGCTTTCAGAATCTCTTTAACACGACGGCCACCGTCTCGAGTGACAACCCGCATGTTAGTTTCCCGAACGGCGCAACGATCAACTTTGGGCCCACGCAACCGGGCCAGAATGTCACCGCTTCACTCGTTGTAACAGCAAACGGAGTTGTCGGAATCGAAGAATCCAACTTCAGTATCACGTTTCAGGATTCCGGTTCTCCCGCAGTTGCGCCCGTCACGGCCAATTGGATCGAGCGCCTGAATGTCGATGAAATCCCAGCGGCTTCCGCCACAGACACCGTTGAAGCCAAGTCCGCCTTCTGGACCGTGACCAGCAATCCGGCTTTAGCGATTGGTGCCGCGCAGCAGTGGAAGCGGGCCCAGGACGTCGGCACTTCCAATCACGTCTGGTTTGGTCCCGATCCCTACGTCGGCTCCGATCAGTATCTTACCGGTCCGGTGATGACCGTTGACGGCAGCGGCTCAATGAACGTTCAGTTCGATCATAGTTGGGGCTTTGAATTCGACGGCGGCGGCAACTATGACGGCGGCGTCGTAGAAATGAGTGTCAACGGTGGCGCTTATACTGACATCGGCGCGGCGGCCTACAACGGCACAATCTTGAATTACTCTGGCAGCGTAAACCCACTCAAGGGAAGGGTTGGATTTGTGGCGAACAGCGCCGGCACGATTCACACATCTCTAACCCAGGCGATTGCTCCCGGCTCAACTGTTCAGATTCGATTCCGAGCTGCAAGCGACAGCTCGCTCGGATCGACTGGTTGGCGAGTCGACAACATTGCTTTCACCGGAACAGTCGAGACACCTTTCGCGGTGCTGGTTGCGGAGTCGGCTACCTGTCATCCCGCCCCGAGTCCCACGCCGGTGATAATCGCTTTATCGCCGAGCACGTTGCCTGCGGGCAGCGTCGGCACTCCCTATTCAGTGTTGCTAACGCCTTCGGGAGGCACGGGCCCTTATTCATATACAACGACTCCGGTCGTGCTACCACAGGGATTCGCCAGCAGCGTCGTCAGCGGCAACTTGCAGATCAGCGGCACGCCTAATCATGCGGGGGTGTTGCTGTTTACAGTCAATGTCAGCGACAGCGCGGCACACACGAACAGCGTCAACTTCTCGATTACGATCAATAAGGGAACGCCCGTTATCACCTGGAACAATCCGGTTGATATCGCCTATCCGACGGCTCTAAGCGGGACACAACTCAATGCGACTGCAAGCGTGCCAGGTGTCCTAACCTATACGCCGGCCGCGACGACGGTGCTCAATGCCGGCAATGCGCAAACTCTTTCGGTTAATTTTGTGCCGACTGACACTACCAACTACAACAGCACTTCAAAGGACGTTTTAATCAATGTCCTGAAGGCAACGCCGACCATCACCTGGAGCAATCCTGTTGATATCACTTTCCCGACAGCTTTGAGCAGCACACAACTTAACGCGACTGCGAGCGTGCCGGGTGTCCTAACTTACACACCGCCTGCGACGGCGGTGCTCAATGCGGGCGACTGTCAAACTCTGTCGGTCAGTTTTGCGCCGACTGACACCGCCAACTACAACAACACTTCCAAGGACGTCATCATTCATGTTCTGAAAGCGACGCCAACGATCACCTGGAACAATCCGGCCGACCTCACTTACCCGACAGCTTTGAGTACGACGCAGCTGAATGCTTCAGCAAGCGTGCCGGGCTCGTTCACTTACACACCGCCTTCGGGCACTGTGCTCGATGCAGGTAACGGTCAAACTTTGACGGCCGATTTCGTGCCGACCGACACGACTAACTACAACAACGCTTCCAGCAACGTGAGCATCAACGTGCTCAAGGCGACGCCGACGATTACCTGGAGCAATCCGGCAGACATCACTTACCCGACGGCTTTGAGCGGCACTCAACTGAATGCGACTACCAGCGTCCCAGGTGTTTTGACTTACACGCCTCCTGCGACCACAGTGCTCAATGCCGGCAACGCTCAAACTCTGTCGGTCAACTTTGTGCCGACCGATACCACTAACTACAACAACACGTCGCTGGACGTTTCAATCAATGTGCTGAAGGCGACGCCGACGATCACCTGGAGCAATGCGGCCGATATTACTTATCCGACGGCTTTGAGTGCAACGCAACTCAACGCCACGGCCAGTGTTTCAGGTTTGTTTAATTACACTCCACCTTCTGGAACTGTTCTCAACGCGGGAACGATGCAAACTCTTTCGGTCGATTTCGCGCCGACCGATTCCACCAATTACAACGAGACATCGAAGAACGTGCGAATCGATGTGCTTAAAGCAACGCCTGTCGTTACCTGGAGCAACCCCGCGGACATCAATTACGGAACGCCATTGAGCGCTACACAACTCAACGCAACTGCGAACGTCCCGGGTAATTTTAGTTACACGCCGGCGGTGGGCGTGGAGCTCGGCGCAGGCAACGGCCAAAATCTTGGCGTGCTGTTTGTACCGACTGATACGTCCAACTATTCCAATCAAGCTGCAAACGTTTCGATCAATGTGTTGAAAGCAACAACCGCGACGAGCGTTTCTTCATCCGTCACCCCTTCCGATCTCGGCCAGACGGTGACCTTTACCGCGACCGTGTCATCCGCCGGCGGCGTTCCCACGGGCAGCGTGCAGTTCAAGGTTGATGGCTCCAATAGCGGAAGTCCGCAAACTTTGAACGGCAGCGGCGTCGCCACCTTCTCAACTTCCGTTTTGACCGCTACGACGCACGCAATCGTGGCCGACTATAATGGCGACAGCAATTTCGTAGCGAGCAGTGGAACGCTGGTAGGCGGGCAACTAGTTAGAAGTCAACCTTCAATTTCCATCAGCGATATTTCGCTTGCTGAAGGAGACAGCGGTACGAAGCTGGCTAACTTTACGGTCACGCTTTCGGCCGCCAGCGACCTAACCGTGACCGTTAATTTTGCGACGGCAAACGGAACGGCAAACTCGAGCGACTACCAGTCGACTTCCGGCACCGTCACGTTTAACCCAACCGAGACCACGCAAACGATTAGCGTGACTTTGAACGGCGACACGACGTTTGAGGCAGACGATACCTACTTCGTAAATCTCTCAAGCGCTGGTAACGCCAGCATTGCCGGCAACCAGGGCTTGGGGACCATCGTTAATGATGATGCGCAAGGTGGAATCTTCAGCTTTAGCCAGGCCAGTTACAGCGTCGGCGAAAGCGATGGCTCGATCACAATCACAGTAAACCGCTCGGGTGATCTGACCGGGTCAGCGTCCGTTGGCTATGCAACACCGGACAACAGCGCGAGCTTCGCCGTGGTTCCGTGCTCAACCATAAATGGAACTGCTTCGTCTCGATGCGATTTTACTGCGGCTTCGGGCCAGCTCACTTTCGCGCCGGCTGAAAGCTCGAAGACGTTTACCATTCTGATTTCGCAGGATTCAATTGTGGAAGGTGGCGAGACGTTCCCGATTACCCTGCTCGATCCGACCGGAGGCGCCGTCTTTGCGACGCCGTCGACCGCCACAGTCACGATTGATGACGATCTCACTGAGCCGTCAACGAATGTGATCGATGACTCGGAAGTCTTCGTTCGCACGCACTATCATGACTTCCTGAATCGTGAAGCCGATTCGGCAGGTCTGGCTTTCTGGGTCGATGACATCAACAAGTGTAACGATCCGGCGCGTCGTCCCGCGGGGCAGACGGTGGCTGAATGCATTGCTATCCAACGGGTCAGCGTGTCGGCTGCGTTCTTCCTTTCGATTGAATTTCAGGAGACTGGCTATCTGGTCTACCGGCTGAACGGCGCTTCGTTTGGCAATATTCCGGGCACACCGGTGCCGGTCAGGTTTGACGAGTTTATGGCCGACACTCAGCAGATTGGTCGCGGTGTGGTGGTTGGTCAATCGGGATGGGAGGCGCTACTGGAAAATCACAAACAGTCTTTTGTGCTCGGCTTTGTGCAACGACCGGGTTTCGCTTCAGCCTATCCATCCTCGTTGACACCGGCTTCTTTCGTTGATGGTCTGTTCTTGAACACGGGCGTCACGCCGACGACGGCGGAACGGACAGCGGCCATTAACGAGTTTGGTTCGGCTGCGACTTCGGCTGATATCAACGCGCGGGCGGGCGCCCTGCGTCGCGTAGCCGATAACGCCGTAGTAATTCAACAACACTTGAATCGAGCGTTTGTGTTAATGGAATACTTCGGTTACATGCGCCGCAATCCTGACGCGGCGCCGGATAATAACTTCGGCGGCTACGATTTCTGGCTGAATAAGTTGAACCAGTTCGATGGCAACTTTATCAAGGCGGAGATGGTAAGAGCGTTCATTACCTCGAGCGAATATCGCGGACGGTTCGGGAACTAGTTTGGTGGCGTTGAACGATCTTGTCATTATTGGCTGGTTTTCAGTCCGCAAAGCGGACGAATGATAGTAGCCCAGCAGTTCACTGCTGGGAGAAAGAGCTGAAGAATTGTAGTCCGTGAAACGGACGGCTGAATGATAACGGCCAGATACTCTAGGCTTATCAGTCGTCCGCTTAACGGACTTCGTCTGGCACTCCTGCCAGCCCCAGCGATGAATCGCTGGGCTATTCTCAATCGTCCGCTAATGCGGACTCAGGGCGCGGCGCCCTCGCTGGACACTCGCGCGGCGTGCGTGCTAACTTACTCCGACTCATAATCTTAGCGGTTACTGTCTAAAGACTGATTGTACTGCTGTCAGGGAGGATCATTTTAAGTAGTGCCTTTAGCAAAAGAAACGAAAGAACAGATTGTTACCGATTTCCGCAGCCATGATGCGGATACAGGCTCGCCTCAGGTTCAGGTGGCTTTACTCAGCAAAAGAATCAACGAGCTTACCGAGCATTTCAAAATCCATAAGAAGGACAACCACTCGCGGCGCGGCCTGCTTAAGATGGTCTCGCAGCGCAGGAGTTTGCTGGATTATTTAAAACGCACAGATATTGAACGCTATCATGAGGTAGTGAATCGTCTGGGATTGCGTCGTTAATAAGGAATTCACTTAGAGTAACGAGGTCACTTCGGATCTCGTATTTTCGAAAGCCCGCGTCTATCGAAGAGCTTGCCAAAGGTGCCGAACGTGACGGCGAAACTCCCAGGCAGGCGGACGCGTTCGGCCTTAGCGTAACGCACAAAAGGCGGCATGAGTCACGGTATCCGGGCTCTTGCCGCCTTTATTTTTGCGTTCACAATTTTCCCCGCGCGTCACGTCGCCCGGGTCAAACTGAAAAACTAAATTGCAAATCGCGAGGCGCGCCATTCGCCAAACAAACGAATCGCAACGCTCGCGTGCCTGAACAGGTTTCAGGCCATTGTCGAAGGAGACAAGAAAATGCCAGTTAAGAAATACCTCAAAGAATCAATAAAATTGGGCGACAAGGATTTGACGGTCGAGACCGGCCGCGTCGCAAAGCAGGCAGATGGTTCGGTCATTATTCAATACGGTGACACGATGCTGTTGGTTGCCGCGGTCGGGGCGCAAACCACTCGAGAAGGAATTGACTTTTTCCCGTTGACGGTCGAATACCGTGAAGCAAACTATGCAGCCGGACGCATCCCCGGAAACTATTTCCGTCGCGAAGGACGGCCTACCGAAAAAGAAACGATTACCAGCCGTTTGATCGATCGTCCCTGCCGGCCGTTGTTTGCCGAAGGTTATCGCAATGAAACGCAGGTTATCGCCAGCGTCATTTCGGCGGACCCGGACAACAACCCCGACGTGATTGCAATCACGGGCGCGTCCTGCGCGCTGTACCTTTCCGATATTCCGTTCATGAATCCGATCGCCGGCGTGCGCATCGGCCTGATTGAAGGCCGGTACATTGTTAATCCGAGCTACGACGAAGTGCGCGAATCGCGTTTGAACTTAATCGTGGCCGGTACCGAGGAAGCCATCGTCATGGTTGAAGCCGGGGCCACCGAAGTTTCCGAAGAAATTATGGTTGAGGCCCTGATGCTGGCGCACAAGGAAATCAATCGCCTCTGCCGTTGGCAGCGGGAATTGTACAAGGCGCTTGATGTGCAGAAGCGCGAAGTTGTTGCGCCTCAGCTTAACGAAGAGATGTCGGGCGAGGTTGAACGAAATTACGCAGATCGCCTGCGCACGGCATTGGATACAACCAACCAGGAAAAACGCGACAGTTACGCAGCGGTCGACGCCCTCAAGAAGGAAGTTGTCGAATCCTATCCCGAAGATCAGATCGAGCAGAGACAAATGGCGAAGAAGATTTTCGATCATCTGAAGGAAAAGATTTTTCGCGATGACATTCTCGACAAGCGCCGCCGTCCCGATGGCCGCCGCTTCTCGGAGATTCGCCCGATTACTTGCGAAGTCGGCTGGCTGCCGCGGGTTCACGGTTCTGCTTTATTCACCCGCGGTGAAACACAGGCGCTGGTAACCACCACGCTGGGCACCAAGGAAGACGAGCAGTTCATGGATGATCTGGAAAAGGGCGAAGTTAAACGCCGCTTCCTGCTGCATTACAACTTCCCGCACTACTCAGTTGGCGAGGTGGGCCGCTTTGGTTCGTCCAGCCGGCGTGAGATTGGCCACGGCGCGCTCGCGCGTCGCGCGATTGAAGCAGTGCTGCCGGATGAATCAGTTTTTCCGTACACGATTCGCATCGTTTCAGACATTACCGAATCAAACGGTTCGTCTTCGATGGCCAGCGTGTGCGGCGGCATACTTTCGCTGATGGATGCCGGCGTGCCTTTGAAATCGCCGGTGGCGGGCGTTGCCATGGGCCTGGTGATGGAAGGAAACAAGTACGCGATTTTGTCTGACATCGCCGGCGCCGAGGATCACTACGGCGACATGGACTTCAAAGTCACCGGCACTAAAGAAGGCATCACTGCCTTGCAGATGGACATCAAGATCGGCGGCATCAACTCGCAGATCATGGCCGAGGCGCTGGAGCAGGCAAAGAAAGGCCGCTTGCACATTCTCAGCGTGATGGAACAGGCGTTGGCGACATCGCGCGAAGACATCTCGGCGCATGCACCGCGAATCATCCAAATCAAAATCAATCCGGACAAGATCCGCGACGTCATTGGACCAGGCGGCAAGATGATCCGATCGCTGGTTGAAGAAACCGGTGCGAAGATCGATGTCTCGGACGACGGCACAATTTCGATTGCCACGGCGAGCAGCTCGGCGGCTGAAGCCGCAGTTGCACGCATTCGCGGCATCACGGCTGAGGCTGAGATTGGGCAAACCTATATGGGCACTGTTTCCCGCATCGTCGATTTTGGCGCGTTCGTGGAAATCTTTCCCGGAACGGATGGACTGCTGCACATTTCGGAAATCGCCGACCGCCGGGTCAAGGACGTGCGCGACGAGTTAAAGGAAGGGCAGCAGATACTCGTCAAATGCATCGGCAAGGAAGGCAACAAGATTAAGCTCTCCCGGAAAGCCGTCTTGCGCGACGAAGGCAAGAAAGCGGAAGCGGCCAGCGCTGGTGAAGCTGACTAGTCCAGAGGGTGCGGTTAGTTGCGCCGTCTCTTCGACCGAATCCGTAGCTCTTCAAGAATTTGGAGCTGCCATTAGCTTGGATTTGCGATCTGAAATCTCAAATCTGAAATTTCAAACCAGTTGTTAGTTTTCGAAAGGAGGTTTGCCGCATGCAAACCTCCTTTTTTATTCGAGTTAGCCTCAGCAAAAGCCGCACCGAAATTGGAATCCCTTTTGTATTAACCATCTTTTCCTATCAACCAGCGAAAGCGCTTTGCGCTATTTAAAGCAGAACGCGATAAAACATAAGCTTTCGCTTCAGAAGTTCACAGTTAAACGTTGTATATCGTTTCCCTTTCAATGTAAGGGAAGATTCCGAGGAGGGACTTTCAACCGATGATGAGTCGAGCCTTTCGCCCAATTGCCCTAACGCTCAGTCTCCTGCTTTTGTGCGGCGCGCCCACCCATGCGGCGCCCGTGGCAATCAGCCAGGTGATTCAAGTGATTGGCGGCTACCAAAATCCTCCAGAGCTTCGGCTCCGCACAGTCTCCCAAAACATGAGTTCGCTCGTGGCTGACGGCGACGGCGCTTCACCGGTTACATCCACCGCGCAGCAGACATCTGCCGCCGGCGCAGATGTCATTCCCGACAACACCACTGGCGACGTTGCCACGGCTACCACGGCGGACACGTTGCTCGCAGGAGTTGCCGTCAGCGCCGAGCCACAAGCCGGTGTTGAAGTCGTCGATCAAGGCGACGTCGAAGGAACGATATGTGACTGTGGCGAGATCACTGTCCCAGGCGGCGGCTTCCCGAAATGGCCATTACTGTTCCTGGCAGCGATTCCGTTCTTCTTCATTCACGGTTGCGATCATTGCGAGACGCCGACACCGCCGACTACACCGACACCACCACCAACGCCTGAAGTTCCCGAGCCCGCATCACTCTTGTTGTTTGGCTCAGGCCTGGCGGCTTTCGGAGCGGGATTGCGCCGGCGTTATGCTCGTGGCAAATTGGCCGCGCAAATTCAGAATGCGGAGGAGGCCTAATCAAAATGTTTAGACAAATCCTTCGACACAAACGCAACTACGGCAAGTTCGCTTTCGCGGCGTTACTGGCTGTCAGTTTCTGCATGGTCCATCCGGCTTCCACCGCCTACGCCAAGAAGCGACGGCCGGCGAAATATGGCACCATCAAAATTCAGAGCACGCCCGCTGGACTGCCGATTGAAATCGATGGCCGTCCTGAAGGCGAGACCTCCACTGACTATCGAGCTTTCGATCGCGACCCCGGCGTGCACACGATCGTGATCACTTTGCCCGGCGGTCAGCACTGGACCCGTGAGATCGATCTCGAAGGCGGCCGCATTAAATGCGTTGCGCTTAATTACAGACCGGCGCCGCCAATGAAGTCTCCTTGCCCATATCCTGTAAATGTCTCAGCTCCGGCGCAGGTTAACGAAGGCGAAATAATTACCTACACCGCCGACGTTGCCTACACGGGCAGTTCGCCACTCAACTACACGTGGACCGTCAGTCCTGCCAATGCCAAGATACTTTCAGGCTTAGGCACGCCGACGATCACAGTGGACTCGACCGGTCTGGCGGGACAAAAGATAACCGCGATACTGGTAGTGGATGACGGCTCGGGCGATAGCGCCTGCCGCCAGACGACGCAAGCGACGACCTACGTGCCGCCTACGCCGCCACGCGAGAATCCTTCGCGACAATTTGACGTTTGCTGCAGTTGCTCGTTCGACGATCAGAAGGCTCGTCTCGACAATCTGGCGGTTGACTTGCAAAACGATCCGTCCACCACGACCTACGTCATTGCTTATGGTGGTAGATCGAGTCGCATTGGTCAGGCAGATTTGCTTGGCGCACGCGCTCGCGATTACCTGGTGGCACAGCGAGGAATCGATCAATCTCGAATCGTGGTTCTCAACGGCGGGTTCCGCGAAGAAGACTGCGTCGAGTTGTGGATCGTTCCGCGCGGAGCGACACCACCGCAACCTACGCCGACCGTTCAGGCGGGCGACGTCAGACCGGCCGCGGGAGCTGCTGCATCGCCACGGCGCCGAGCGCCACGCCGCCGAGGCCGTCGTTAACTAACTAAAACAACAACCAGGCCGATAAGGCAGACCAAGGGAGATTAGTCGAAAGACTTGTCTCCCTTTCTTTTTGTGTGACGATTAGCCTTACAGAAATAGTCGCCCATGACTGACGGGCTAATACCTTTCACAGCTTCGAGTAACACGCATAACGCGAAGCGCTCTCATTAGCACCGTGGCTTCAGCCCGGTGGTAGAGGAAAGGTTCCGCTTTCCTAACCGTTTTAACGGTTTCCCTGACGACGTCGGAAACCGTTGAAACGGTTGGAAGTTCATGTCACCGGTCTTGGTCACCGGGCTGAAGCCAAGGTGCTAATGAGAGTGCGCCGCGTTGACTCGTAATCGGAGTCTTTTTTTGCAAAGCTGTGACGACGATTGACCTACCCTTTTGCCTGTGGTAATCATTGCCGCATCCCCCTCGCTAGTTTTCTTAACTCCCACAACAGGAGGCTGCTCATGGGTGACAATGGTGATGGTGGCGGCAGCGCAGGCGTCGTCGCGGTTCTGGTGATCTTTATTATCATCGTGGTGGTTGTTTTGTTTGCGTTTAGAGGCCGGTTATTTGGCGGCGGCGGCACGAAGGTTAACGTCAACGTACAAGCGCCCGCGGCGCCCGCGCCCGCAGCGCCAGCCCCGGCCGCGCCGGCGCCGAGCAGATAGTTTTCGTTCACCTTGTTTTAGTTTGGTTTGGAGAAAGGAGCGCGCATCGTGGCGCTCCTTTTTTCGTGAATCGGGAATCGTAAATCGTGAATCGTTAGGAGTCATGCCCAAAGGAGCGATGATCTGGGAATGCGCGTTTTACTATTCACGATTTACGATTTACGATTCACGCTCTTATGACAGCTCCTAACATCGAAACTATCGTATCTCTCGCCAAGCGGCGGGGGTTTGTCTATCCCTCTTCCGAAATCTACGGCGGCTTGGGCAGCGCCTGGGACTATGGCCCGCTCGGCGTCGAGCTTTGCAATAACGTAAAGCAGGCATGGTGGCGTTGGATGGTTTATGAGCGCGACGACATTGAAGGACTCGATTCGTCAATCATCCTGAATCGATTGGTATGGAAGTATTCGGGCCACGAAGATACGTTTAGCGATCCGCTGGTTGATTGTCGCGAGTGCAAGACGCGCCTGCGTGCGGACAAGTTGAACGATGGCAAGTGCCCGAATTGTGGATCAAAGGATCTAACCGAGCCGCGTCCATTCAATCTGATGTTTCGCACGCACGTCGGCGCCGCGTCGGAAGATGACGATTCTTCGTTGGTGTATTTGCGCCCTGAAACAGCGCAGGGAATCTTCATCAACTTCAACAACGTCTTGACTACCAGCCGGCGCAAACTGCCTTTCGGTGTGGCCCAAATTGGCAAGTCATTTCGCAACGAAGTAACGCCGGGGAATTTCATCTTTCGCACGCGCGAGTTTGAACAGATGGAGATGGAATACTTTGTCCGGCCCGGTGAAGACGAAAAAGTTCACCAGGAATGGATCGACGCGTGCCGCGACTGGTTCCTCGAACTCGGAATTGCCGGCGACAATCTGCGGCTGTACGAACAGCCAAAAGAAGAGTTGGCCCATTACGCCAAACGCACCGTCGATGTTCAATACCGCTTTTTCCCGGAGCGCGAAGACGCTGAGAAACAATGGGACGAGTTGATGGGCATCGCCAATCGCACCGATTTCGATTTGCGCACGCATTCGAAGAAGCCGGAAGACGCCGAAGGCAAGCGTCTGAATCCTGATTCGACCGATGACTTGTCATACTTTGATGAACCGACCAAAGAACGCTTCTATCCATACGTGATCGAACCGGCGGCAGGAGTAAATCGCACCGTGCTGGCAGTGCTCATGGATGCGTACACGGAAAAGACGAATGATAAAGGAGAGACGCGAGTGATTTTGAAACTGCATCCAGCGCTCGCGCCAATCAAGGCTGCAGTTCTGCCACTCGCCAAGAACAAGCCGGAGATTGTGGCACTCGCGAAATCAATTAAGCGCTCGTTGCAACCCGCCTTGCGCGCGGTTTATGACGACACGGGCGGCATTGGCAAACTCTACGCGCGTCAGGACGAAATCGGCACGCCGTTTTGCGTGACGGTGGACCATCAGTCGCTCGAAGACAACGAAGTGACCGTGCGCGATCGCGACACGTGGGGACAGGAACGCGTGAAGATTGAAGAGCTGGAAGGATATTTATTGAAGAGATTGAAAGCATAGTCCAAAGTCCAATGTCCAATGTCAAGATTAGCTACGAGGACTTTGGACTTTGGACGTTAGACTTTGGACCGAACCCAATGCCTATCGTTAAAAAGCGAAACGAACAAACTGAAACTCGTCTGCTGCTCGAGTCGGACGAGCCGGTTGAGTTGCCGCCCGCAGAAATCGAAGACCGCGATGTGCTGGTGCAGTTTGAGAAGTTCAAACAATTCATTCCTGAGTTGCTGGAAGAATTACGCGACGGTGTGCTGGCGGTACCGGTGACTGTAATGAACGACGGTTCGACCTTTGCCATTCACGGCGACACGCGAACTTTTTGGGTAAAGCTTTGGCACGCCGCAGGTACCGACCTCACGAAAATCGATCGCGCGCAAGTGATCAGCTGTATCCCGTCAACGCGCGGCGTGCAAATCCTTGTCGAATCCCCAGAAGATTAGTCCCAAAGGCACAAGTACAAAGCTCAAACGTGAAACTCAACTTGGTAGTGCGATAGAACATGGTTTGTCGCTTCGCCCGGGAGGGGCGAGATGTTTATAGCCTCCGCGTTCTTTCTCCACTCCGCGCTCCGTAGGAGCGCAACGGCTTTCGTCGGCTTCGGCAGAGAGAGTTCCACTGGCCGGTTTCGCTCCTAACGGAGCGAGGTTTTTGGCGTGCGCTCGTTGCTATAAACATCTCGCTCCCCTGGAGCGAAGACGAATTCCACTGTTGCACTTGAATTCCAACCAATCTTTTCCCTCGTCCTGTTATTGACTTTGGACATTGGACATTGGACATTGGACTAAATGTTTCGGATTCCCGAAAAGGTGATAAGCCTAGCGACAGCGGTTCGAAGCGCCGGCGGTCGCGCGCTGCTGGTTGGCGGCTGTGTGCGCGATCTGCTGATGAACATCGAGCCGACCGATTGGGACCTGGAAGTCTACGGCGTTGAACCGCTCAATCTGCGCGCGCTGCTTGATGACTTTGGACCCGTGAATGTCGTTGGCGAAGCTTTCACCGTTTACAAACTCGGCCCGGATCTGGATGTTTCGCTGCCGCGCCGTGAGCGAAAGTCTGGTCGCGGCCACCGTGCCTTTGCAATCGAGGGCGACCCGTCGATGTCGATCGAAGATGCGACGCGCCGCCGCGACTTCACGATCAACGCCATCTTGCAGGACCCCTTAACGGCCGAAATCATCGATCCATTTAATGGGCGCACTGATATCGATGCGAGAATTCTGCGCGTAGTTTCGAATGAGACTTTTGCTGAAGACAGCCTGCGCGTGCTAAGAGCGGCGCAACTTGCCGCGCGTTTTGAATTTGAAATCGACGCCAACACAATTGAGCTTTGTCGCGCGATTGATTTGTCCGACCTTCCGGCTGAACGCGTGTGGGCCGAGATTGAAAAACTGCTCACGCGTTCGCGCCGGCCATCGCTGGGAGTGAAATGGCTGCGCGATTTGGGTGCGCTCGATCAATTGTTTCCGGAGATCAGAGCGCTTATCGATGTGCCTCAGGATCCTGAGTGGCATCCGGAAGGCGACGTATTTGTTCATACTGGTTTGGTCATCGATGGCGCGCGCGCGCTGATTGGCGATCTGCCTTATGCGAAACAGATCACAGTCATGCTGGCTGCGTTGGCCCATGACTTCGGCAAACCGGCGACGACTGAGTTCATCGAGGGACGATTACGTTCCCGCGGTCATGAAGAAGCGGGTGTAGCCCCGACAACGGCTTTTCTAAATCGCCTGAATATCCACACGCTCGACGGCTACGACGTGCGCGCCCAGGTTATTGCGCTGGTCCGCGAGCATCTGAAGCCGGGTGAGTTTTTCAAAAAGCGCGAAGAGGTGGGCGACGGCGCTTTTCGCCGGCTGGCCCGCAAGTGTGAACTGGACCTGTTGTATCGCGTCGCCAAGGCCGATTCGCTGGGACGCAATGCTGATTGGGTGCCGCGCGAGAAGTGGTACGGGTCAGAAGCGCAGGAGTGGTTCATCCAGCGAGCAAGGGAATTGGCAGTCGAGCTACAACCTCCTGCACCGATATTGCTTGGTCGCCACTTGCTCGAAATGGGAATGGAGCCTGGTCCAAGAGTTGGCGAGATCACAAAAGCAGTTTACGAAATGCAGCTCGATGGCCGCGTATCCAATTTGGATGAAGCGAAAGAGACAGCGAATAATCTTATCGCCGAAGTTAATGCAGCCAACGGGAGCGTGGGCAAGCCACCCTTCCCGACCTGAGAGGTAATCCACGAGTCGCGTCCAAGTCCGACTGAATGGTCTTCAACGCTAAAGTCGCAAGCTCAACTTCAGCTAGCTCGAGGTCGGGAAGGCGGGCTTGCCCCCGCTCTTTCGATCTGTGGATTAAGGTTTTGGTTGTTGTTGGGTGACGCAATGGATGGTTCCCATGCCCCAGACCAGCGGTTCGCAGTTGATTTCCACAACTCTTCGATTAGGAAAGAGCCGCCCTAAAGTTTCCAAAGCACGCGCATCATTCTTGTGGCCAAACAGCGGCGCCAGCACAACGTTGTTTGCGATGTAGAAATTTGCGTATGACGCGGGTAGCCGATGGAGGTTGCGCTTGTCAGTACTCGCGCCGCCAACCACGCCTGGCATCGGCAACGTGATGATTTCAAAAGCTCGGCCGTTGACATCCGTCATCTTTTGCAGACGTTTCAGATTGTCTTGCAGCAGTTTGTAATTTGCGTCCAGCGGGTCGTCTTCAACCGCGCAGATGATCGTGTTCTCGGCAACAAACCGCGCAACGTCGTCAATGTGTCCGTCAGTGTCGTCGCCAACAATTCCTTCGCCCAGCCACAGAACTTTGGTGACGCCCAAATAATCTTTCAGATACTGCTCAATTTCAGACTTGCTTAGATCTGGGTTGCGGTTAGGATTCAAGAGGCATTGCTCGGTCGTCAAAACGCAGCCCGCGCCATTCACTTCAAGCGAGCCGCCTTCCATCACGATGCCGGGTTCGAAGCGCGGCACTTTCAACAAGCTCTCAAGACGTCGCGGAATCGCATCATCCTGCTTCAGCTCTTCATACTTGTTTCCCCAGGCGTTGAAAACCCAATCGTTAAAGGCGAGCCGCTGTCCGTCCCCCTGTCCGATAAACTTTAGTTTGTCGCTTACCGTCGCAGCAGACACCTGCGACGCTTCTTCGACAAACTGAAGTTTGTCGGACACTTCGGACACTAAAAAGTTTGGACCATAATCGCGTATCCAGGAATCGACGGTAGGAATGCGATGAAAGCGAATGTTCTCGGCGCCGGTAAACGTGCAACGCGCGCCAACCGACTGTTCAGTCTCTTCATCGTCGACCAGCAGATTAACAGTTTCATGAGGGGCGAGCGCTGCCATCATCTGCAGAAAAATATTTTCAACCTGCGGCACGCGTCCCGGCCAGGTTTCAGGATCCTTGGGCCAGGAGAGCCAGGTCGCCTCATGCGCGCGCCACTCCGCGGGCATGTAAAACCCGAGCGCGGCAGGTGTTTTCGTTACTGAGTCGGACGGCAGGTCAGTCATGATTTGAGCAGGTCATGATTCAGTGGCCGGAGAACGAAAATAGCGATAGAGGCCGAACAGACTGATGACGACCCAGATAGCTTCCATGATAAAAGCCGACAGATTGAAGTTGAATATAAGTGAGATGATGATCAGACCCGCACCCACCGCATTCAAAAGCGAATAGCTGAGCGAGTTGCTGCTAATTCGATTAAGTTGGAGCAACAGGTAATCGATGATGATGAGCACGACGCCGATGTTGCCGAGAAAGTCGGTCAGGCCGTATTTCATATTCTACTCGCCATAGCGTAGTTGCAGTCCCTGATACGCGTCGATGCGGCGATCGCGCAGGAAGGGCCAGTTCTGGCGCGTCTCCTCCAGCTTGTTCAAGTCGCAATCGACCACCAACACTTCTTCTTTGTCAGCCGACGCCTTTGCGATGATGCGGCCAAACGGATCGGCCACGAACGATTGGCCCCAGAAGTTTAGTTTACCTTCGTGCCCGACGCGGTTAACTACGATCACATAGATACCGTTTGCGATTGCGTGTGCGCGTTGAATTGTTTCCCAGGCGGAATGCTGTGCCTCGTTCATCTCCGCTTCTTCGTCAGGCAGCCAGCCGATTGCAGTTGGATAGAATAAAAACTCAGCGCCCGATAGCGCAGTTAAACGCGCGGCTTCCGGAAACCACTGGTCCCAGCAAACGAGCGTGCCGACCTTTCCATATTTCGTGTTGTGAGTTTGGAAACCCAGATCGCCAGGCGTGAAATAAAACTTTTCGTAGTAAAGCGGGTCATCCGGTATGTGCATCTTGCGATACTTGCCGGCGATTTTTCCGTCAGCATCGATCATCACCGCGGTGTTGTGGTAGACACCGGCCGCGCGCTTTTCAAACAACGAAGCAATGATAACGACCTTCTTCGCTTTCGCGACTTTACTCAGCGCGTTGGTGGTGGGCCCGGGAATTGTTTCCGCTAACTTGAAAAGCTCGATGTCTTCAGTCTGACAAAAGTACTGCGAACGAAAAAGTTCCTGAAGGCAGATAATCTGCGCGCCTTTCTTTGCGGCGTCGCCGATGCGCGCGATTGCTTTCTTCAAATTGGTTTCGGGCCTCTGATCGCAGCTCATCTGGATCAGACCAACTTTAATATTGTTCGACTTCGCTTTCTTCGGCATGGGGAAAGTATAAAGTCCAAAGTCCATTGTCCAAAGTCCAAAGTCCGGTGAGGTAGGAGTCCCTTCGTCGTTTGCATCGACTCCAAACGGCGGACTTTGGACTTTGGACATTGGACTTTGGACTAGTTAACATGTCCGGTCGTTTTGAACCTTCTACTTTGAGAGACATAGAAAATGATCGACTTTGAGCTGACCGAAGATCATAAGGCGCTGATTCAAACCGTGCGCGAGTTTGCGCGGAAGGAAGTCGCTCCCTACATCAAAGAGTGGGACGAGAAACAACATTTCGAGCGCGGCATATTTGAAAAAATGGCGGCGCTGAATCTGCTGGGCGTTTGTATTCCTGAAGAGTACGGCGGCGCGGGCTTTGATTACATTTCGCTGGGCCTGGTTTGCGAAGAGCTCGAGGCGGTTGACACGTTTCTGCGCGTGGCGATGTCGGTCCATACCGGTCTGAATTCGTTGACGCTTTACGCCTGGGGCAGTGAAGAGCAGAAACAAAAATACCTGGTGCCACAAGCAAAGGGCGAGAAACTTGCGACCTACGGCTTGACCGAGCCCGGCGCCGGTTCAGACGTTGTCGGCTCAAGATCAACTGCGCGACGTGAGGGCGACGAATATGTGCTGAACGGCGAGAAGATGTGGATCAGTTTGGCTGACACCGCCGACAACTTTCTTTTCTTTTGCTGGACCGACGAAGAGAAGCGTCGCAATCGCGATCATTCGGGCATGTCTTGCTTCATAGTCGAACGCGGCTTCAAAGGTTTCACCTCCGGAACGATTCACGGCAAGCTCGGGATTCGCGCCGGCAACACGGGGTACTTTTCGCTGCAAGATACCCCCGTGCCCGCAGCGAATCGCGTGGGCGAAGAAGGCGAGGGTTTCAAGATTGCGATGTTTGCGCTCGAGCAGGGAAGGTACACAGTCGCCGCCGGCGCGACGGGAGTGATTCGCGCTTCACGTGATGCGTCAGTCGCTTACGCGCTCGATCGCGAAACGTTCGGGACCAAGATCGCTAATCATCAACTCGTCAAACAAAAGATTGCCGAGATGGAAGCCGACTATCAGATGTCTCATCTGCTTTGGTTGCGCGCGGGTTATTTGAAAAATACGGGCCAACCAAACGGGCGGGCGACGAGTTTGGCGAAATGGCAATCAACGACGCGCAGCGAAAAAGCCGCGTCGATGGCAATTGAAGTGCACGGCGCGAACGGCTATTCAAACGACTACCCGGTCGAGCGTTACCTGCGCAACTGCAAAGCGGCAATTATCTACGAAGGCACGCGCGACATTCACACGTTGATGCAAGCTGATTGGGCGTTAGGTTTGAAGAAAGAAAAGCCGGCGCGCAAGACATTGCCTGCCTGGAAACAGTAGGACAGACATTCCTGTCTGTCGTTTCAACCTAACTGAGGACAGGCAGGAATGCCTGTCCTACGAGAACTGTACGCACGCTCTGGAATTTCACGCGCCCTATTGCAGATAAAAGAATATTCTCCAGGGACTCTTAAAACCTTCCTGACCTTTTTCGTCTATGGCCCAAACGCGCCATCTGCCCGGTTGTGCGCCGACGAAATTGAAATCAAAGCTGGTTTCGCGAATGTCTCTGTCGTTCCGCTCGCGGTGATGAGGCTGTGGATCGAGGCACTTCTTTCGTCCATGCACCAGGCCGTCGCAATAATCGATTTCGACACGATAGAGAATTGCACCTGCGACGGGCTGCCACTCAAGTTTTGTCTTCCGCGGAAAGTAGTTCAATTCCACGCCATCGTCCGGAGCGGTCTGAACCGGCGCCGGCAGGTTAACGCCAGCCTGTTTCTCAGGTTCACTAAGGGCGCTGTCTGCCAAGGCAGTTAGCCGTTGTAAGCGAAAGAAAACCTGTATTCTCGCATCTGAAGGTACGTAGATCGACTCGTTGATGTCGCCGCCATTAGTCCCGAACCAGGTCTCATAACCTTCCGCGAACAATTGCAGAGTGAACGGCACATGGGCTGCGAGCAGTTTGAATTCACCTTGCGCATTTTTGGCGCTGGTTGACCAGCACGCTCGGCGGTTTGACACTTGGCACATGAGAAAACGCAGGTTATCTATTGGCCTTCCCGTGATTGCATCGACAGCCTTACCCATCAATTGTCCGTTTTTAGGGGGCAGCCTGAAAGTTAGGGATGCGGTCCTCTTGGCTTCGCTCAAAACGATGCGCGGCACTAAAGAACCCGGATGCCGATAAAACGGTCTCTCGGCGGCGTAGCCAGCGTCGAAGTTTTCTGCGTAGATGGTATAAGCAGCCGGCCTTCCGGTGGGAATTGCAAATTGCCCATTCGCTCTGGAGCGCGAGCAAGACTGTTGCCGCACGGCTTCATAGTCGTCGGGGTAGGCGCACATGCGCACATCCACGACGGGTACGCCAGACTCATCCATCACCTGTCCGCTGATCACGTAGTCCTGAGGCGTTTGCGCGGAATCAAGAGCACGAGAAACATTCGGCGAGAATGCGAACAACAATACAACCAGAGCTAATGATTTCATGAGGTGTCACTCCGTGTTCTGAACTTTTGATGAAGCTGCGCTAACCTTTTCGCTTCCGCTTGTTAAGAGTGCCTGATGGCGCGCGATGGCGCGATCGACCGCTTCTTCAATGTCTTCAAGTTTGAATGGCTTCGCGAAATAAGCAAACGCGCCGAGGTCCATCAGCGCCCTCGCGTCCGCTTCGTTAGACAGACCGGAAATAACGATGACCGGAGTCGTGGAGTGGTTGGCCTGGATCTGTTTCAGCAATTCGCGACCGCTGAGTTCCGGCATCGCAATGTCAGTCAACACAACATCGTAAGTTTCGACGTCGAGATAAGCGAGCGCTTGTTCGGCGCGATCAGCCGTGTGGCATTCATGAGTCTCGGAAAAGAGGTCGTGAAGCGTGTCGCGAATGAGGGCGTCGTCGTCGACGATGAGTAAGGTGGCCATTCAACTTCTCCTGGGTGTGGCTTAGTGCTTTCGGTTTGTCCATCGCGGTTCGTTGCTCCCAAAACGATTTGAACTTCGTCTTGCGCCGGCCGAATGAGTGTAGCCGAATGCATGCAACTCCGTCGATGATTTTGGCGGCTTGAGGATCTTGAACAGGCAGGCTGCCTTTCGATAAAAGTCATAACGCGATAACAGGTTATACAGACCGGGAGCGGTAGCGACCGGGTCGGCGCAGGCATAAAAGACATGATCCTTCTCCATGGATAACCGAGAACGCTAACTTACAACTGCGAAACTCCACGTTCGCAGACCCGGTCGCTACTGCTCCCGGTTCTGTATTCGTCGACCCACAACAAAGTAGACTTCCGGCCCGCCAACGTTCACTCGCATCTCGTTTTGCGGAAATAGTTTTTATGCAAGCGATGCCGGTGACCAAAGCGCCATTAGCTACAAAATCCCGGTGTGCTCTGTTAGTATGGGCGCGCATTTCTTCATCCGCTGGCGTTGGTAATCGAGGCGGTTAGCAGCCAAATTCCGAATTCGGGAGAACTGAGTAATGGGCGACGAATTAAAGACAGAGCGCGAGCTGTCTCTGGATTTCTTGCGCGTTTGTGAAGCGGCTGCGATCGCCGCGGCGCGCACCATGGGCCAGGGCGACCGCAAATATTCCGACCACGTTGCCGTCGAAGCGATGCGCGAAGTGATGGATACAGTGCCGATGCGTGGCCGCATTGTGATCGGCGAAGGCGAACGCGACGAAGCGCCCATGCTCTACATCGGTGAAGAAGTCGGCGGCGGTTATGGCGTTAGCGAGGACCTGGCTGAATCCTGCCCGGAGGTGGACATCGCAGTCGATCCGCTCGAGGGTACGAATCTTTGCGCGTTAGGCGCCAACAACGCGATTGCCGTGTTGGCGGCTGCTGAACGCGGCGGACTCTTGAACGCGCCGGATCTTTACATGGACAAGATTGTCGTTGGCCCATCATCGCGCGGCGTGGTGGATCTCGACGCGCCGGTCAAAGATAACCTCAAGAATATCGCGCGTCGTCTGGGTCGCGACGTTGAAGACTTGACAGTGATAGTTCTCGATCGTTCACGGCATCAAAAACTGATCACGGATGTACGCGAAGCCGGCGCGCGCATACGCTTGATTGGTGACGGCGATCTTTCGGCGGGAATCTCCGCCGCAGTTGCCGGCACAAACATTCACGCCTTGGTGGGCATTGGCGGCGCGCCGGAAGGTGTGATTACCGCGGCAGCGATGAAGTGTTTGAACGGTGAAATTCAGGCGCGCTTAGTCTTCGATCCGGAACGTCTCGGCGTGGACAAAGACAAGGTGCCACCAAAGGAACAGGTCCTTGAGCGTTTACAGTCAATGGGGATCACGGACCCGGATAAGATTTACGATACCAACGATCTGGCGCCGGGCCGCAAAATTATTTTTGCAGCGACCGGAGTTACTGATGGCGCGCTGCTAAAAGGAGTGCGATTCTTTGGCACCGGCAAACGCACGCATTCGGTGGTCATGACTACTGAGTCGCGCCACATTCGCTTTGTTGATACGCTGCATATTGAGGGTGGGCCGGATACGGTCATTCGATTTTAGATCTCAGATTTTGTTGCGATCTCAGATCTGAGATCTGAGATCTCAGAACAAGACAAAGACAAAAAGCTAAGGACGGAAGACAGAAGACAGAAGACAGAAAACAGAAGAGCAAACACCAAAAACCAAAGACCAAAGACCAAAGACCAAAGACCAAAACCCATTTTTTAAAATGTACGCCTCGCCAAACAATTACATTCCGCAAAGCGCTTCTGTTCGCCGCCAACTCGCGGTCTGGTCGATCATTGCGCTGGGTTCAGTCCTTATCAGCTCAGCGATTATTGCCGCGCCCCTGGCGTTAAGCTCCGGGCACCTCATCTGGGCGCTTCCGATCTATCACGCGTTTAGTCTCGTGTGCCATCAGATTCCCGAACGCTCGTTCTTCATCGCGGGCCATCCATTTGCAGTTTGCGCGCGGTGCTTTGGTCTCTATGCCGGCTTTACGCTCGCCACCATCGCCTATCCGTTGGTCTGTTCATTAAAGAAAACCGACGCTCCACCGCGAAAATGGTTGTTCATTGCGGCGGCTCCGCTCGTTGTGGATTACGCGCTCGGCGTTTTTGGAATTTGGAATAACACGCATTCTTCCCGCTTCATTACCGGCGCGTTGCTTGGTGCAGTTTCTGTTTTTTACACCATGCCCGGCCTGCTCGATTTAGGGCTGCGCCTAACAGGTGGCAAGACCCAAGCTGCAATCGAACCGGTAATTGCGTTTCCGGATGTTGTGCCTGCCGGCTCGCGTATCGCGCCCAGCGATTACAGCGCCCCGCATCGTCGCATCTGAATCAAGCGCCGCCTTCGCTGTGGGATTTAGGGACAGGATCAAAACGATCGACAAAATACAAATTCCGGTGGAGCCCTGGTTGAAAATTTCTTTGTGCGTCCTTTGTGTCCTCCGTGCCTCTGCGGTGAGTTCTAATCGGATGGACCACCACAGAGACACAGAGAACACAAAGGACGCACAGAAAAACTGAATCAAGAGACTCCTCCAAGTCCGGTAGTGAGCTAATTTGTTTTTCTTTACGAAATTAGGGCACTACTCAAAGTCCCGGCGACCACCCTTTCCTGCTTCATCTTGTTAGTCTTGTTAATCCTGTCTAGTTCCTGTTTCCAGTTAGGCCTGCTTCAGTATAGAATCTGTCGCGCGCGCCGTCCGGGCATTTTCAGGCGGCGCTTTTTGACTTAAGAATTGCGTAGTTACTTTATGGCTTTGATTTTCCAGGATACGGTTCCACCCTTCGGACCCACTCCCAATCAACTTTTCGAGCGTTATTTTCAGGACCTGGTTAACAAGACCTGGGGGAACATCAGTCCGCTTTATCAACTCGACGGCTTCGATTGGATCATTCTGATTCTGTACTTCTCGATCCTCTTCGTCTTGGCGGTCTATGGCGGCTATCGTATCAAGCAGGTGATCGACTTTTGGCGCTATCGCAAATTCGTGCCGCAGCCGCTGCGCAAATTCAGCGAAGCAGAGTTGCCGGTCATCACCGTACAGTTGCCGCTCTTTAACGAGATGTACGTCGTCCAGCGTCTGGTGAAAGCGATTACCGAGATCGACTACCCGCGCGAGAAATTTCAAATTCAGGTGCTCGACGACTCAACCGACGAGACTGTGAAACTTGCTGAAGAGACTGTCGAAAAATATCGCGTGCTGGGTTTCGACATCGAATACGTCCATCGTCAGGACCGCACCGGTTTCAAAGCGGGCGCGCTCGAGAATGGAATGAAGACCGCCAAGGGCGAACTGCTGGCCATTTTCGACGCGGACTTTGTTCCCAATCCGGACTGCCTGCGCAAGTTGGTCGATTTCTTTACCGACCCGATGGTTGGCTGCGCACAAATGCGCTGGTCGCATATCAACGCGAAATACAATTTGCTGACGCGGCTGCAGACGATCATGCTCGACGGGCACTTCGTCGTTGAGCAGACCACGCGCAATCGTACTGGCGGATTTTTCAACTTCAATGGCACCGCCGGCATTTGGCGTCGTGATGCAATCGCGAGAAGCGGCGGTTGGCAGCACGACACGCTGACCGAAGACACCGACCTCAGCTTTCGCGCGCAGTTGATGGGTTGGAAATTTGTTTACCTGCTGGATGAAGAAGCGCCCGCCGAGATTCCGGTTGAGATAAACGCGTTCAAGGCGCAACAGCGTCGTTGGGCGAAAGGCGTGATGCAAGTTGGCATCAAACTCTATCCACGCATCTGGCGCTCAAAGCTGCCGATGCGTGTGCGGCTGGAAATGTTTTTCCGGCTAACCGGCAACATCAGTTATCCGCTGATGATTGTCGCGAGCTTTCTTCAGTTCCCGCTTCTGCTGGTTCGCTATAACCAACCGTTCTATCACTTGATGATCGTGGATTTGCCGCTGCTCTTTTTCTCTTCGATCTCTGTGTTTCTTTTTTACGGCACAGCCGTTTGGTATCTGGACGAGAAGCGCGCGCCGCGTTTGTTGCATCTGCCGTTGGTAATGGCGCTGGGCATTGGTCTCGCGTTTTCCAATGCGCGTGCCGTGTTAGAGGCGCTGTTGGGCATCAAGAGTGAATTTGTGCGTACGCCTAAGTACCAGGTGGAGAAAACTTCCGACGAGACCTGGAAAAGAAAGAAGTACAAACGGAAGCGCGGGCTACTGCCGCTGCTGGAATTGGCTTTCTCGATTTACTTTCTGCTTGCCATTCTTTACGCCATCCGCATGCGCATGTGGGGCACCGTGCCGTTTTTGTTTCTGTTCTTCTTTGGCTATGGTTACATGGGCGTAATGAGTTTGGTGCAGGCACTGGGCGGGCGAGGTTTCGCTTCGTTCTTGCGGCCGGCGGCGCGGACGCCCGCCGGGCAATAGGTTTCCATGTTAATGCTCAATGCAGAACCGCGAGCGGTAGCGACCGGATGCTACGCTCAGCAATGAAATAGAGCGTACGAGCGGAGTTAAGCGTTGCACTAGCATCCGGTCGCTACCGCTCGCGGTTCCGCAATGTTTGTTCTTCAACGTTGAAACTTATCTTATGTCCTAACATTTCACTAAGAACCTGTAAAAATTTATCGAATTGTGTCTTGTCTGTTTCCGTTCAATCTACTAATATCGCCCGGCCATCTACAAAGTTTTGCTGCCACTAGCCGCGCAATAGCGTTAGCGACTTTCGTTCAATCAAAATTCTTATTCATTAGAGGAGAAATATGAGTACCCCTAAAACCCCCATCGTCCGACTTTGTCTGCTCGCCGTGTTTATTCTGGCGACTGCAATCTGCGCTTTTGGTCAATCGCAAGCAACCACCGGCAATATTGAAGGCACCATCGTCGATCCAAACGGCGCGGTGGTGCCGAACGTAACAGTTACGGCAACCAATGTGGACACAGGTTTCGAAAAGACCGCACAGACAAACGACGACGGTACCTTTGTCCTGTCGTTTTTGCAGCCCGGAAACTATAAGGTTACGACTGCTGCGGCTAGCGGCTTTGCCGGCGCAACTTACGAAAACGTGAAAGTTACGGTCGGCGCGAAAAACACGCTTCAAGTCGTTTTGACTGCCGGCGGAACCGCCAACGTTGTTAACGTGGAGGCCCAGGGCGAAAGTGTGGAAACCACGCGGACATCAGTCTCCTCAACAGTCGATGAACGCCGCGTGATAAATCTCCCGACGAATGGCCGCAATTTTCTTGACTTTGTTACTTTGACGCCGGGAATCGTTCGCGATCCGACGCGCTCGGGCGACTTGGCAGTCGGCGGACAGAAGGGAACTTTGAATAGTCTGCAGATTGACGGAACAAGTAGCGACAACACCTTTTTCGGCCAATCTTCCGGCAGGACCGGATCGGGACGCGCGCCGTCACAATTTTCGATTGACACGGTCAGGGAATTTCAAGTCAACCAGAATGGTTTTTCGGCAGAATTCGGACGCGCCGCCGGCGCCGTTATCAACGTTGTAACCAAATCGGGAACCAACAGGTTTACCGGCAGCGCGTTTGAGTATTTCCGCGACGAATCATTGAACGCCCGCAGTCCGGTTCTCGTTGCGGTGAATCGCCCGCGCCCGCCCGGCCAGATCAATCAATTCGGTGGAACTATCGGCGGCCCGATCAGAAAAGATAAAGCCTTCTTCTTCGGCGCTTATGAAGGACAGCGCTCCAAACTTCCGAATCCGGTTGTTCTGCGTTCGCTGCCATTTGCTCCAGCCGCCATTCAAGCTTTGCTGACGCCGAAAGCCGCGTCCTACAATATCGATCGCGTCCAGGACACGTTTCTGGTCAAAACAGATTTCAATATCAACAACCGCAACCAACTCTGGATTCGTTTCAATCAGCAGAATTTTACGGGAACGAACCTGGAAGCCTCAGGTACTACAAGCTCTCTGGAGCACACGGGAAACAGCAACGTAAAGACTTCGACCCTTTCAACCGGTTGGACGTCTACCATTCTCAACAATCTGATCAACGAATTTCGTTTCCAGTATTCGCGCGACCGCGAGCCGGGATTGTCAAACTCAACCGCTCCGGAAACAGCGGTCACCGCTTCGGCCGGGGGCATAAGTGACGGAACGTTCACGTTTGGGCGCAACAACTTCAGTCCCCGGGAAACGACTATCCGGCGTTATCAATTCATTGATAACCAGACCAGGATTGCCGGGAATCACAGCGTTAAATATGGCGCAGATTTGTTGTTTGACCGCATCTTCAATTTCTTCCCCGGCCTCTTCAGTGGTGCTTATACATTTACGAGCTACGCGAATTTGGCTGCGGGAACGCCTTCGAGATACCGCCAGAGCTTTGCCGGAGCAGGGACCTCGGGGGGAACTACATTCCCGAACAGTTCGGAGTACGGATTTTTTGTACAGGATGACTGGCGGGCCACTCCCAAATTAACTTTAAATCTCGGCCTGCGCTACGATTATCAGGCAATTGCCAAACCGCCAATCAGCAATCCTGATCCGGCTTTAGTGGCTGCGGGATTCAATACCGGATTTCAACCGAAAGATAAAAACAATTTTGCGCCGCGACTCGGAATGGCGTATTCCTTCGATCCGAAAACGGTAATTCGCGCTGCCTACGGAATCTTCTACGGACGCACTCCATCGATCATTACCGGAACGGCCCACTCTCAGAATGGGCTACAGGTCATCGCGCTAGACATCAATTGCACGTTGACACCGGCTCTTTGCCCGACCTTCCCGAACGTTTTCGCGAGCATTCCCACAACTGTCGCTGCGGTGACGCCGAACCTTTATTTGTTTGATAAGAATTATCAACAGCCCTTCACGCAGCAATTCCATTTGCAGTTCGAAAAGGAAGTGTTTGCCAACACGACTTTTTCCGCGGAGTATCAAATGTTTCGCGGCAGCAAAATAACTCGCACCAGAAACGCAAACCTGAACGCACCGGTTGCCACCACGTTCCCCGTTTTTGACGCTTCAGGAACGGCGACAGGCGAGACCTTGACGGTGCAAAGATTTCCAGCTACGCGTCCGATCCCGCAATTCCAGCGCATCAGCTTGTTTGAAAGCACGGCCAAGTCTTTTTACCAGGGCTTGAGCCTGCAATTGAACCGCCGCTTTTCCCATCGTTTCCAGTTCAACACCAGCTACACTTTGTCGAAAGCCAAAGACAGCAAGCCCGATCAGACATCGGTAGTTCCGGGAGCTGACGACTCGAAGATCGCTCAGAATCAGTTTGATCTCTCGGGGGAATATGGGATTTCAGACCTGGATGTTCGTCACCGCTTTATCTTTAGCCCGGTTTATGAGACCGGAACTTTCAGACACAGCGACAATAAGTTCGTCCGCGCGCTTTTGAGCGACTACTTGATCACCGGAATTCTCTCGGCGCAGTCGGGTTTTACCTACTCGGCGGCGGTTTCCAACGACCCGAACAACGACGGCAACACCGCCAATGATCGCGCACCGGGAACCCTGCGGAATCAATTTACGACTCCTGGGTTTTATCAGATTGATCTGCGGGTGGGCCGCATCATTCGCTTGGGCGAACGGTCTCGCCTGTCTTTGTTTGCGGAAGGCTTTAACCTCTTTAACAGCTCGAACGTTCAGGCTGTCAACAACACGCAGTACACCTTTGCCACGACGGGCGGCGGACGTCTAACCAGGACAACAAACTTTGGTACGCCGCGCATATTCGTGTCGGGCTCACCTTCATTCACATTTAACTCGAGCTATAACCGCGAATTTCAACTCGGCGCCAGATTCGATTTCTAAAACTGTTTCCGCAGGGAATTCAAAACGACGGGCAGCCAATGAAAGTTGGCTGCCCGTCGTTTTTATTTGAACCTTAACGAAGAAATGTACAGCTTCATTGAGACCATCTCGGATCTCGCCCTGACCGGGTGTAGCTTTCCATTTCTTCCAACGGTCCGACAACTGCCTAGTTAGATAAACGGATGCATTCCGCGAGTTTTGTCGTGGCGATGTGTCTAACTGCCCGTCTGCGGCGCCTCTGCCGGTGTCAGTTGCTGCCTTCCGCCCCGTCGACGCCCCACTCCGGTCCATCTGAGTATCTGAACGATTCTTGATGAGCAAAGAGTGACAGACAGCGCCCCTTCTGCACCGTGCATGGCAGCCGTCGATCTTCCAGGAAAGATGTCAAGACAACGAAAGGTTAATCACACGTGATGTACCCTAAATCGACAATACCTGCGCTCGTCCTGCTCTGTGCCTTTGCAATACTTACGCGCACCGCCTCGGCCCAGTCCACAGTCTTCAACATCGCATCTACTGACGTTCAGGCGCGGCACAAACTTTATATCGAAGCAGATTTCCTGGCCCATCTGACCGCGTATGAAAACGGCGGCTATCAAATATTTGGCACGCGCCTGGTCTATGGTTTGAGAAAACGGACAGAGGTTGGACTTAACGCCTTCTATACCAAAACTTCACCAGCCGGAGCGGTAGTAATTCAACCGAACTTCAAACTCCAGCTTTACAGCAATGAAGGCAATGGAATAAGCGTGGCTGTCGGGACGGTTGTCACTATTCCCGTAACGCACCGCTCTGCGACCAACATGCGCGGAACGATCTATGCCGTTGCCAGCAAGAGGATTAAGGGTAACTGGGGGCCGCGGTTAACAGTCGGCGGTTACAGTTTGGTCGGCTCTTTCGCAGGCGGAAGCAGCAAAAGCGGAGTGTTGCTTGGTTACGAGCAACCCATCACCAGAAAGCTTTCGTTTGTAAGCGACTGGTCCAGCGGCAACAACGACTATGGTTACGTGGTTGCGGGAGTCGGAATAACGCTTTCGCCGAAACACGTGCTGTACGCCGGCTACAACGTTGGAAACAACGGGCGCGGCAATAATTCGCTGGGCGTATTTTACGGATTTAGTTTCTAACTGAAAGACGGTAGTCACGCGAAATGAAGCGTTGACGTTGCGACACGCCGCTAGTGCTGCTGAATCGCGCTGAAAGTGGTGGACGCCGAGGCGTTGCGACGAACCTGGTACATGGACTAAACGTGGCGGGGGATGTTCGATTTAGGAACGGCCTCGACTTCGCAGGGACATTTCACCAACGATGTGAATAAGACAGGATCGCGAATGCGCGGCCCTGCGTAAGTTGGCAACGAGCCAACTGTTTACGGGTTCCGTTACGGTTTGGGTGAATTGGGAAATAAGCGAATCCTCCGATTCCCTATTGACGATCCTTTTGTAGATTCTTCCGAACCTCGGCGAGAAGGGTACGTCGAGCGGCTGTATCTGTGATGTAAGCCGTCAAATATCTTCGAAGTTCGTCCGGGTTTTGCGGCGGTTTCGAGTACGCTCTGACCAGATATTTCTTTGCCGCATTCATGAAAGCAGGCCCATCGCGCCGTAGGATATATTGTTGATTGTATCTACGCGTTTTTTCGGCGTTTGCTGCGATTGCGGCAGTGTATTCAGCGCGGAGTTTTTCATTCTTGATGGCCTCCGGCGCAACACCCGCTGGGAGTTGAGTTTCTACCGGCGGAACAATATTAAGAAATGGACGGTCATCCTTGTTAAATCTCGGATCCGTTTCCTTTTCGAGTCTGCGCCAGCCATGCAGCCATAATCGTGCTTTCTCGCCGCGTTCCTTTACCCAGTCTTTGCTATCTGCAGGGTTCAGATCCTCCTGCAAGTAGGAAAGTAGTTCCCACTCGCGCTCTATCGAGAAGTCAGGATTGCTAAGAGCCGTTAATGCAAATCTTTCACTCTGAAATCTTACGCGGAGGTCATTGAGGCCGCGGTTCGAGATCTCACTGCACACGTGCAGCATCATCAGGGCGTAAAGATCTCTATTTGCTCCCTGCCATTTATGCTCTAATTCTTTCGCTGTCAAGATCACCTCGTCCAGGTTGTGAGAGCGAAGAAGTTCGAGGCGAGCGATGTCCTCCCGCAAGTCCGCAGTCTTTGACGCATTTACTATTGTGACATTATTGAGTTTGATTCCTCTTACTTGGCGCCCCTGAATGTCATCGGACGGCAAGCGCTGTGGGTTTTGGCCGACCAGCCCAGATGCAGATAGCGTGATTGCAATGAAGAAAGTAAGAATCCTAGTTCTTTCCATTGTTTCCCCTTTCGTCGTTCTCCGCTTGCTAGGCGCATTTACAGTTGCGGAAGTGAGGCATGCAACGTCTGATCCCAGCAGTGCGGTCCCGGCACATCCGTAGCAGTGCCACGAAAGGTTGTGGAACCCACTCCTGCTCCAAAGCCGTAGGATTGGCACGACGGAACAACCGATAAGATGCCCGAATCATGCGGGGTGACAACGCTCGCCGAATTCACCTCTCAAGTTGCTTACTTATTTTGTTTCAAAGGGATGAACTCCCATTGAAAACCCGGCGCTGTCTCCTTGCTCGTTGCCGACGCAGCTTGGACATAAAAACGTCCATTGGCCATCATCTGCATTGGCTTAATACGAGCGACCCAGAGAGCGTTGCCCTGCCTCGCCACAATACTACTGAGGATCTGGCGAACCGTTGCATTGTGTAGAGAGAAACTGAGATTGCGAATATCAAAGGTATCGCTTCGTGGCACCCCATGACCATGTCCTCCCCCATACCCGCCGGCCCTGGGATTGAGAACCTCAGTTATGCTCACTCTGAGTAAGAAATCCGCTCCGAACAAACTTTCATTGTTGACCTGAAAATGGGGTATACGGAGATTTAAGAAATTTCGGTCATCATCAACAATACCTGGCGAAAAGACGCGAACAACATCGCCGCTTAAGATGAGATCAGTGCCCGCGTTTTCCTGAACGATCTGCTGAAGTATGCATTTTGCAGTCGTGTTCCGAGCATGAATAGGCGGTGCCACGTTCTCATGCGAGTCATCACGCGATTCGATGCCCAGAGGAATCTCAAAGCGTTGACTGAAATCGATGAGCTGACCTACAGTCGACGGGCTTTCCGAATCAAAAGCTTTGACTCTTTGGTTCAGTTTGGATTGCAGGCGTTGTCCAGTTACAGAAGACGAGGGGAGAACAAAAAACATTACAAAGAGAAGTACGCTGAATTTGATTATTGTGTAACGAAACATAGATTCCCTCCATCGGAAAGCATTTTTGCTCGTGGAATGTCGCAGGGGTAGCCAGGAAAAGATCCGCTACCCCCAGCGATCCTTAATGACCATTCACCGTTATGCTGTTGCAGTGGAAGGTGAAAGGCAAGTCGATCTGCCAACCGTCGGCAAAGAAATTCCAAGTCCCGTTTGTCGTGCAAGAACCTCCATTTGCGCATGCAGTACTGCAGATTCCATATTCGTGCTGCCACAGGCCGACGATAACGGGTTCAGCTTCCATAAACTGAAATACGCGTGCTCTACATGTCCGGCTACACCTGACGACGCATTGTTCGTCATGGAGCGTTCGATTTCAGAGTCTACAAGAATCCCTTCCGCCGCGTTCTGCATAACGACTCCCTGGCAATTGACTCGTGTACAACAGCAAGCCCTGTGTTACGATGCGCGCACTCATTCCCGCAGGATTTCGTGCGACACGATGGGCCGCGACCATGTTCACGTGAATTGTTGTTGCAGATTGTTCCGTATACCTCTTAAACCATTGTTTTGAATTCAAAGTAAACTCTTAACCTCATCACCCTTCAGGAGGCGCTTGTGAGAACCAATACTCATCATTGTTTTCTCCGGACTTTCCAAAGACTTTTCAGCGCGCTGATAATGTGTGCGTTGAATTTCTCTTTGTTGCCTGCTTTTGCTCAGCCCATAGTTCGACGCAACGAGCGGCAACCGCTTGCAGCCAATCCGTATGAAAGCCTTTTCAAGAACTCTAACGAAGCATCCGCGGTAACGACTCCATCCCAAAATAAGCCGGTGCGGTTGTGCATATTGTCGCCAACCATAAAGAAGGGATCGTTATCGGGTGAAGCTTTTGTCGACCGGTTGATAGGGCTATTGAAGCCAAAAGAGCAAATCGTACAAGCCGCTATTCTTGAAAACGCCACCGACCCCAATACACTTAAGCGAGAAGCCGCGAAAGAGGGTTGTCAGCTTTTATTATTCCTGACCATCGCCGGCGACTCTCCTACTTTCAGATTGCCGTTTGGAGCTAAGTATAAATTAGAAGTGCAGTATCGCGTTGATGATGTCGATAGCGGTCAAATATCGCCCGAGCAAACTTTAGCGGAAAAAGGAAAAGACGCCGAGGCAATTCTACGTTCGGTTCTAAACAAGATCGTCGAAACGGTTTTGAGTAAAGCAGCTTCTCCTGCCGCGCCAACGCAACCAGGTTCAACCCCACCGCTACCGGACAACGGGAATGCTAACGCTGCGCCGGTGCGCACTTCGACTACTGATTTATTCAGCGCTAGCGCGCGACCGCGTTTGGTTGTTCAAACCAGTCATACGTCTATGGTCACCGATTTTGTCTACAGTCCAAACGGAAAACTTCTGGCGACATTGGCCGCCGACGGGGTGGTCAAACTTTGGTTGACCAGCAAGGGCCAGGAGATCGTGAGCGTGCCGGGCTATCAAGTGATTGGCATGGCCTTTAACCCTGACAGCCGCAGCATAGCCTGTCTGAGCAAAAACGGCGTGCTTCGTATTTTCGATGTCAGCACCGCCAGGATCCTTCATCGTTTGACGCCGATTAAGAGCGGTGGCGGAAGCCTGATCCCTATCCCGCTGCCTAAGATCGGCAAAAGCGAAGACACCAATCCTTTTTTCAATTTGCCGGCGCCGGTGGCCTTTAGTTCCTCGGGCAAAGTTTTGGTCAGCGGCGGCAACGGCGGCGTCAAGGTTTGGGACATAGCCAAGAGCAGCGTCTTGTATCAAATGGCGAATAAGGAATATGTGCCGTTGGTGGCTTTGAGCAGCGACGGCGCTCTGGTGGCAGGAGTCGTTGAAGGCTATCGAATAAAGATTTGGTCGACCGCTACCGGCAAAGAGAGTCGCATAATCAACACCGACATAGCGGCGCTTTCTTCCTTATCATTTAGTCTTGACGGCGCTCTTATTGCTTGCGGCAATATCAACGGCACGCTGAAAGCCTATACCGTTAACGACGGTAAGGAACTAAAGAAACTCATCGACGGACCAGGGGAGGAAGATTTCATCGCCGTCGGACGCAAGGTCGGCAGAGTTCCAATCGTCGGTGACGTTGGCGATGCGTTTTCCAGTTTGATTGAAGCCGGCGACCAGCTACGCAACCTGCTCTTCAAGAATAAAAGCATTCGCGCTGTCGCTTTCAACCCCGACTCTAAATCCTTAGCCTATCAAGCGGGCGACAACGTCATTCACGTTCTCAGGTTGGAAGACAACAAAGAGATATTAACGGTGGAACAGGACGACCCGTTTGATACGGACGACGCCAAAAACAAAGGTCCGGGCAAGAAAGTCAGTGCCGCAGTTACAGCAAAAAAACCAAGCGAAGCGATCAGTGCCTACTTTCGCCAACTTTGTCCCATTCGTTACAGCACGGATGGCAAGACTCTCAACGGCTGCAAGAACTTCAAAAACATCCAACGCTGGGACGCGGTGACCGGGCAGGAGTTGGCAACGCTGGCCGTCGCCAAACGCGGTTCAATCAAAGGGCAGAAGGTGCCGATTCCGTTTCCCTTAACTACTGTGCCGCGCTTTGCGAACGATAAGCTCCTTTTGACCTCAAGTTTTGCAGGCGGCGTTAAGTTGTGGGACCTGGAGAAACGTTCCAACCCACAACGTATCGTTGAAACGTCCCCGGCTCTCGGTAACAACCTTCCTGTTTCCCCCGATGGCCAGCTACTCTTGCACGTCTCGCCTGACGAAAAAACTCTCACGGTGCGCGGCCTAAACTCTGAGAAAGATATCCAGAGTTTTGCCGTCGAAGATCCGCCTACGCAAAAAATCATCGCCGCTCAGTTCAGCCCCGACAACAAAATGGTGGTGCTGGAAATTCTCGAGGAAAAGGTCAGACTGAAATTTTTTGCTTCACGCAAAGTCCAACTCCGCATCATGGATATTAGCAGCGGTCAACGAGTGTTCGACGCCGGCAACATTTTGGAGAATCAGTTTAGTTTCAGTCCTGATACAAAGAAGTTTGCTTATATGCCGAAAGGTCAATCCATTTGGGATTCCTTTCGCAACAAGACGGAAATTGATGTTTATGAAGTGGGCCAACCGGCGGCCTGGCGCGAGTTGTACGAAAAAGATGTCGAACGAGAATTTCAGAGCAACTTCGTATCAAAAGTAGTTTTTAGCTCAGACAGTAAGCTGATGGCGAGTGAGGATAAAGACAAAATCAAGGTATGGGAGGCCGACAACGGCAAGGAGCTTTACGACCATAAGCTCGATTTGGGGACAGACGTCAGCAGCTTCATTTTCGTGCCGCAGAAGAATGTCCTCACCTTCACCATTTTCAGCAAGATTTATTCTTGGGATTTGATCTCAAAGCGCGTTGAAAAACTAAAAATCGAAACGGACGTTTGGGGCAGCCTGGCTTACAGCCCCAATGGTAAAACGATCGCGCTAGGTGGCGTCGAAAACAAAGTGCGCTTGTTCAACGTCGCAACCCAGGACGAGCTGGGAATCCTGGTCGCTCCTAATGAAGACGACTGGATGCTGACCACTCCCGATGGACGTTTTGATACCAGCCGGTTAGACGAGATTGAAGAAGTTCATTGGATTATGCCGAACGAGCCGTATAACCCCGAACCGGTCGAGGTCTTCATGCGCTATTTTTACGAGCCGCGTCTATTGACGCGTTTGTTGAGCGCTGATGAATTTGGCGAGTTGCCCGATTTAGCAAAGACGAATCGCGCGCAGCCCAAAGTAAAAATTAAAGAAGTGATTCCTGTTAATGCAGACACGGTGCGCATTACCGTCGAAGTCGCAGACGCTGCCAGTGAAACGCAAACTGACGCGCAAGGACAGCCGCGACGGTCAGGCGTTTATGATGTGCGACTGTTTCGCAACGGGCAATTGGTGGGCTACTCGACGCCCGCAGCGGAGAATTCAGTAGCACCGTCAGTTACCCAGACGCTTACGGAGGAACTTGCGGCGTGGCGCGCTGCCAATAAGATTCAACTGGACGCCGGCGCTGGACGTACCTTATTGACTTTCAACAACGTCAAGGTCCCACAAAGGTCAGAGAAAAGCGAAATCGTCTTTTCCGCCTACGCCTTCAACGAGGATCGAGTGAAGAGTTTGACCGACCGTTTTCACTATGCCTTGCCGGCGGCCGCACAGGCGCGCAAGGGACGGGCTTATATCATTTCAGTTGGCGTTACCGCGTTCGAGAACCCGACCTTTAATCTTGAATTTCCCGGCAACGACGCGAAAGAGTTGCAAGTGGCAATGGCCAGGGATCTCGCGGCAACCGGGCAGTTTTCGGAGATAGTCCCCATTAGCCTCACCTCCAAATACAAAAAACAGGGCGAGCAAACAGTCGACAGCGAAAACCTGGCTACGAAAGAAAATTTCCGCCGAGTGTTGACGCGGCTTAACAATCGCGCTCAGCAAGCGACGATGGAAACGATCAAGCCTGCCGCGGCAGCAGCATTAGCGCTTACGCCCAGACCAACCAAAGCTGCGCGAGGAAAGAAGCCGCCTGCGAAAGTAGTAACTGCGCCGGCGACGAAAACCAAGAGTGACAAAGCTGATATGCCGCGGCCCGCGAGCGGCGGCAGTATTGCAAACTTTGACAAACTGCGTCCGGCAACCCCGGACGACATGGTGTTGATTCTCTATTCGAGCCACGGTTACGCGGATCGCGCCGGGAATTTTTATCTCATCCCTTATGACACCGGTGCGGGCACGCAGAAAGTTTTCACGGACCAGGTGCGCCGACACAGCATTTCCAGTGATGATCTCTCTTTGTGGTTACGCGACGTGGACGCCGGCGAGCTAGTGCTAATCGTGGATGCTTGCCACTCTACCGCTGCTGTCGAAGGTGGCGGGTTTAGGCCCGGACCGATGGGCAGTCGTGGTCTAGGACAGTTGTCGTATGACAAAGGAATGCGAATCCTGACTGCGACCCAGGCGGATAATGTAGCTTTGGAAAACAAGTCCATCAGCCAAGGCCTCTTAAGTTATGCGCTAACGCGGGACGGTCTGGGATCGCAACACGCGGATTTCAAGCCCGTCGACAAGACGATCACTTTGCTCGAGTGGTTGGAGTATGGTGAGGATCGCGTACCGAAGCTGAACGAACAAATCAGGAATGGACAAATTTCCAGTGCTTCATCGCCCGCGGGCGATCAGCCTCGTTTGATCTTGCAGGACAATGCGCGTGGTTTGCAGGACACCGGTACGACGACGCCGATAACCGGCGACTCGCCGGCGCCCGGTTTAAACGCCGGCACCATTCCGGCCGCCAACAACAACGCGCAAGCTAACGCAGGCAGACTGCAACAACCTGCCCTGTTCGACTTCGCCCGCGGCAGCCGGGACACTATCGTGGCACGAAATCCCTGATGCGACTCGTCGTCATGCTCGAACACTAAAAGTTGAAATGATGAAATGATGGAAGACGAAGGCCCGACTGATGAGCGCTCCAAGCCTACTGAGATCGGTTCGACCACCGTGCCGGCGGCGGAGGTGTTTGAATTAATCGGTTCAACTTTGGATGGCCGATACTACGTCGAGCAGCGACTTGGCGGCGGGGGCATGGGCGACGTGTATCTGGCGCGGGACAAACCAGAACTGATGTCGCGGCGAGTGGTAGTCAAAGTCTTACAGGAGAAGGCGCTTCAAGACGAGTGGATCGTTACCAAGTTTCGCCAGGAAGCTGAAGCTCTTACACGAATTGATGATCCGGGAGTGGTCGGCCTGCTTGACGCTGGAACTTTGCGGAACGGTCATCCCTACCTGGTCATGCAGTTTGTCGAAGGCGAAAACCTGCGAACCCACATGCGCCCGGATCGGGGAATGGAGTTTGCCGATGTGGCTCATATCTGGAAACAAGCAGGGCGTACGCTCACGGCCGCGCACGAATATGAAGTCGTTCATCGAGACCTGAAGCCGGAGAATGTTATGGTCCATCGTCGCGCCGATGGCACCTGGAAAGTCAAAGTCATAGACTTTGGTATCGCAAAGATTCGAAATTCCCTGGTTGCGCCGAGCACGGTCACCGGAAAACTTGCCGGCACGGTCAGCTACATGTCTCCGGAGCAACTGCAAGGCAAAAAGGTTTCCTCGGTGAGCGATGTCTATGCGCTGGGCGTGATCGCCTACGAAATGGTAACCGGTCGCTGTCCTTTCAACCCGGAAACCCCTTTCCAACTTTCCGAAATGCAAAAGACAGAACCGCTGAGTCCCAGAGTGTTGCGACCAGGTTTGCCTGTCGCCGCCCAGGACGCGATTCTCAAAGCTTTGTCCTATCGAGTTATCGATCGCTATCAACGGGCCTGTGATTTTGGAGATGACTTGGCGCGCGCCCTGTTGGAATATGACGATGAGATTTCGACTTGGAAGAAGTCAACCGCGATCGATGAACCAGCGGTTACCGAGGCAGCCATAGGGGCAAGTCCTAAGCCCGGCAAAGCGTCCGCCGTTATCCACCAAAAGTCATCGTCTGCAGTGCCATCGAACCGAAAGTTGTGGTTGACTAGTTTCGCTGCTGTCCTTGTGATATCACTGCTTGGCGCGTGGGCTGTTTGGCGCTATAGCCGCCAAACCGCACCGCGCGCGCTTACTTATTGGTTAAATGCCAAGATGAAGGACAAGAAGTCGAATTCTTATTCAACTCCATTTCCCTCGACGGGAACAGAGGTTTTTAATAATGGCTCAGAAATAAGTTTTCACTTTGAAGCGCCGACGGAAGGCTTTTTATACGTTCTCAACGAGGGCCCCGGCTCCGACGGTGGACCCGGGTTGAATATCTTGTTTCCAAATCCTACAGACAACAACGGCATCGCACGTTTGTCTGTGAATCAAAGATTGGACACCTACAGCTTTCCTTTGGATGAAAACGAAGGAACTGAAACGCAGTGGATTGTATGGGCCAACCAAGCTGTGCCGGAGTTGGAAAATGCATACCGAACCGCTTTTTCAAACAAGGGGCGGATCGTTGATGCTGGTGAGAAGCAGTCTGTAAGGGGATTCCTCGAAAAGCAGAGAATTCAACCGCAGGACGTAACGAGAAATAACGGCATCTCACCTAGTGCGACGATTAGCGCCAACCGCGAGGTATGGGCGTTCCCACTTGAGTTGTCGCACAGGGAAGTTAATTACCGTTAGCTTTTGTAGTGCGGACGGACGTAAATAATTGAGGGTGAATATGCATTCGCGAACCACTCACAGCCGGTTGCTGATAACCGTCGCTCAACTCATTACACTCGTCGTTAGCGCTGCCTTGTTCGGCAAGTCGAATACTCTGGCGCAAGAGGGCACTAAGGGGACCGACCCCTCCGGCGCTTACAGCATTAGCGCGACAACTGTTACCGCCGCTCGCCCGGGTGTCAAACTAGATTCGCAGCCCGAGTCAGCACCCGCCAGTGGCGGTCCGAAACGCAACGGTAAGCGAAGAGATAGCTCGGCGATCCAAAGGCAGGCGACCAACAAAGCCACAGCAGTCAATCCGTCATCGCCCCAGTATCTTTACTCTGTAGAAAAGAATTTTCCTAAAGGTCCACCGCCAGCTGGCCAGGAGCACGTGCGCTTAGGTGTAACGATCTGGCTGCTTAGTCCCAGTCAATGCCCGGTACGGAATTGCCCTTTACCGGCCGGCAAAAGCAAGGGTCTGATCGATACTGCCGAACGCATTGAAGATAATGCCATTCTGACAACGGGAGAACGAGTACGCCTCGGGCTGGAATCACTTTCAGGCGGCGGATTTGTATATGTAATCGATCGTGAGCAGTTCGCGGATGGAACGCTCGGCGAGGCGTTTTTATTATTTCCTTCGAGGAACATAAATGCGGGGAAGAACTGGGCGCAACCCGGTTTACAAATCCAGTTACCTCGCGCCGAGGGATGCTTCTGCGTGATGTCGCGCAACCCGCAGAAACTTTTGGTGGCAGACAATCTCATTGTCATAGTTTCTTCAACGCAGCTGCTCGGGTTAAGTGAAATAGGTGAAAACGAAATACCCTTGCCGGTCAAGCTTGCGAAGTACGTGAGCAGGGCAGGGCAAGCGATAAACTATCGCGGGTCTCTTCAGGGGGGCCGAGGATTGACCCAAACGCCACAGGAATTGCGCGCCGGAGCAAAGGGCTTGATTGATACCGGGCCGATCTTGACGCAGAACGACTTGCCGCCACAGAATTTCTATCAAAACGCAGTGCCGCGCGGTACTCCCGCTGTATTCAGTTTTTCTCTGCGATACAGCACCTTCGGCACCATGACACAATAGGGTCACGGCTTACGCTTCACACCTTTACGCATTCGTCACTGTGACTTGAAGCGATTACTTGCCGCAACTAGAAGCAGTTTCTTGCCGAGAGTTCTACAGAGTCGTAGGAATCTCGCATTTCTCAAGTCTCCGCTTTCACAAGGATTGGAAGCTTACTTTGCCGTAAGTGCGAATTGGAAGTTAAGCGTTGCCGGAAGTTCAACCTCGATGGCTTTTCGCAATTAGCATTTTCGGGTTCCTGAATTAATGAACCATACGACTGTTTCGCGGGTAATTTACTTCTCTAACTTAGGTTTTCTTAGGTCGTTAGCGGTATTGAGTAAGAAGCTATCATGAATAGAGTTCGCACTTAGACTGGCTGGTTCCGTAGCTCGATCTAAGTCCGATGACGGCATGACTATCAAAGGCGAAATGGATTTTCGTTCCAATCGAATGATCTGGTCGAGCGGATTCTTCTGGAGCTGGTGCGGCAGGAATTGAGAATCGTCATACCCTTCCATTTACTTCTGTGCCATCAATCACCTTCCCCGCACTTGAAACGTTTTGCAGCTTCTCGACATTACTTAACGAAGCAGCTAGTTTTTTCTAACCGTCAGAGCTCAGAATGTTTCTCGACTTGAGAGTTGACGGTGTTAGCTTTTCGGGCTTGCTACCACAATCACAGCTTCCACCTGAAAGGGATAGCACAATGGAAACCAGGGTATATCTAAGAAGGCAGTGTCTCCTAAGCGAGCCTAATGTAGCTCCAGAACCGGAATTCCTCGGGGCGCTCGCCGCGATCTTTTTGCCGCTGCTAATCGGAAAGGCGATCGGAGGGGTCAGCGCGGCTTTGAAGAAAGCGGGCGCTGAGAAAACCGTGAAGGATTCGGGACGGCTTCCCACGTATCTTTACCAACTATCCAATCCGAACACTCTCTCGTTGAATCCGGACTTGGGATGCGTAATCGTGGTGCGAGGCACATTCTCAGGACCTGACAATGACCGTACGCCTGAGATCATTTTCAAAACAAACGGTGTGTTCCTGGATCCTGACGACGAGCGGCGCCGCATCCGTCTGAATGACAATGGCATTCCAGTTACGGAGATTGCCGCGGTGTACGAAGCCCGAATCGTAACCTCACAAGATGGGACAGCTCTCTATTATGAAAGCAGGTTTCTCGAAGTCAACGAGTTTCAGGATGGGGGCAAACAGCGAAGTTTGGTTGTCAGCGTCGCTCTCTTCGGCGCGGGAGCAAAGGAGGGCGATCCCACTCTCTCCCTGGCTTTAATGAATCTTGGCGAGATTAGAAGGGGAACAGTTCTGGGACCTGCTCAGCTAAAGAGCAAACGCAGCACGTGGCTCGGTGGTTTGGGTATTAGCGACGCCAGCATGGAAGCCGCCAAAAAGATTAAGGCGCCGGGGGCAAATGATCCGCCGGTGGGGATCATGCCGGTAACCATCGAAGGGGGTCTTGCTGAAACTGAAAAAGCAAACGATGCCCTTCTGTTCATAGCCGAGATTCTGGACGCCACCAAAGAGACTGTTTCAAAAGCCATAGCCGACGAGATTCTGAAAGATCCGACGAAAGCCGTAACCGAAGCGGCGGATGCCCTTGAAAAATTGCGTCAGGAGGAGGAGGCAGCTTACAGCGCGTATCTTACGGCCAAGAGCGCGCTGGCCCAGATGGGCGAGCCCCCAGCGCCACCGACGGCGGCCGACACAGCCAAACGAGAGGCCGCGGTGTTTGACGTGACGAAGGCAAAGCGCGCCTGGTGTCTGAAGTTCGACGCGGTCAAGAAATTCGGCTTGGTGGTCGTGCGAGCCGATACCTGCCCTTGACTTGTTTGCCGTAAGCCTCAAAGGTTGATTTCGAGGAGTTTGAGAGATGGACAAGGAAATTGTCACCGCTGCGCGCAATAGAGTTTCAAACCAGCTGGGCGAAAAGTTAGCAAACAAGGCCAGCGACGAATTCTGCGTTGCTTTCGGTCTCCCAGCTCCAACTCTAGCCGGCCTCGAGGCCATAACTGAAATCGCGCGGCCGCGCTCCATAGTCCTTGAAATGGTGCGCCAACCCGAGTTGTCTGCCGGGCTCAACCAGATTGTCGATGAATTGCGCAATACAGAAGTGTGGTCACAATTTAGGACCATGCTAAATCGGCTTGAGCTTCCGGCTCTAACCTCGGGAGTAACAACTGAATTGATGGAGCCGGGAACATCAGAGCCCGCACTTCTTCCGGTATCCTCGGCCCGGCTTCTTCGCTACGTCAAAGTGGTCTCTCTCCGCGATAACTTTCTTAAAGTATCGAGCGCGATCACCGATCAGCTTGAAAAAAGTGCCCGCGGCTCTTTTCACGCCGAGCTTGAGACTGTGGCAGCGGTCGCGCAGCCCCGAACTTCGATCACCCAAACGTGTTGGCTTAATCGAACCATTCGATCATTCGCCAATCCTCAGATTCTGACTGAAGTGGCTGCCGATGATTCGATTGAGAGGATTGATCTGACTCGCCGCCTCGAGCCAGAGATCGACGTCGGCGGAATCACGGTAGGCGCCCCGCAATTCCGGGAGAAGTTCAATCTAACCGGCAAAGGCATTATCGTGGCTGTGATTGATTCTGAGGTGGCCCTGAATCATCCAGCGCTGAAAGGGAGAGTTGCGCACAAACAAAACTTTACCGATGAGCCGTGGGGAAATTCCGATTTGCACGGCACCGCGGTAGCCGGAATAATCGCTTCGAACGACGCGAACTTTGGCGGAATGGCGCCTGAGGCAACGATCTACAACTATAAGGTCCTGGCGACGAATCGCACCCTGACCGGCGATGACTTCGATGGCGCAATTGCTATCCAACAGGCTTTGGAAGACGGCGTCCACGTTGCTAACTGCTCGTGGGGCGCGGGGGCGGCGAGTGACGGCACATCGCGCGAGGCGGTCGCCTGCGACGAAGCTTGGGCGCTCGGTCTTACGATAATCAAGAGCGCTGGAAACAAGGGACCAGGCGCGGGCACTCTAACTACGCCGGCTGACGCTGAAGGTGTTATTGTGGTCGGGGCTACGGATAGACAGGGACACGCCGTGCAGAACTACAGCAGCCGGGGACCGGCAGGCAGCAAGACGCGCCCTCACCTGGTCGCGCCGGGGGGAATCTTCCAGGGGACGGGAATCACGAGCTGTCTGGTCGGCGGCGGCTTTGGCGATTGCGGGCCTGGGACAAGTTTTGCCGCACCGCATGTTTCAGGACTTGTAGCGCTACTACTCGAACAAGATCCCAGCCTAAGACCAGACGATTTGCGAACTTTTCTCTTGCAAAGGTGTACTCCGCTGCCGGGCATCGATAAGAACATACAAGGCGCTGGGTTGGTGTCGCTGGCTTGATGTTAATTATGCCCGGTCGGGAGTGATGGGATGTGGAAGGTCTACGGTCCGCACCTTCTCATGGGCGGCTAGTTGTTTGATTTTTTGGGCCGGCACTCGAGCGCGTACCGTCTGATTAATCCACGCGCGCCCGGTGACTTCGCCTCCAACGCTGCGAATCATCTCTTCCACGGGGTCAGCATCGCGATTAAAGGACTCTTTTAGTGCTGCTATCTTCTCACTCCGCAAACCTCCCGCGGCGGCTTGCGCCGACGTGTCGCGCCGGTGAAGCTCAAGCACAACTTCCACAAGGTCGGAAGAGCCTGTCTTTGTCAATTCTTCGTTCAGCTCCGGACTCAATCCTACTGCCATATTCAGCCTCTTTCCACTGTTGGAGAAACGTTCTCTCTTCTCCCGACATTTAAGCTATTGTAGCATGGCTATTGTGATACAGAGCTTTGCGCCTTGCTGCGCGAAATAAGGCGGGAACTCGCTTTACGACAAAACGCCCCAAGAAAAGTCGAGGCTGGCGGGACCTGATCTTGCAGCTAGGATATTTTGTTGAATTGGAAGCAATAAGTTGCTGGAAGCTACGGAAAGCAATAAGTTGCCAAAGGGGCGAAGTATTGGTTCAAGTTACAGTCACCGCTCGTAAACTTTTGATAATATTTGGCTGGGAGGCAGGGACTCGAACCCCGATAGCCAGATTCAGAGTCTGGTGTCCTACCATTGGACGACCTCCCAGCAGGAAGAATTTCAATGTAAGTGCAGCCCCTTTTCTTTGTCAAACCAACCAGATGGTAAATGGTAAATGGTAAATGGTGAATGGAGAGACTTAATCGATCGCCTGCTGCCAAGGTGTCCTGAACCCATCCCATCACACACTCCTGAACCATTTACCATTTACGATTCACCATTCACCAGTTTTTCTATTTACTAATAACGCTTGTCGTTGCACAATGAAACCGCTACGACACCTCTCCTGCGTTTTGGGCGAAACGCAGTCATCACACCTCCCACATTTATATCTGATTCTTTTGGGACGGGGAGTACTATGACTGAACCTGATGAGCAACGCCCAGCAAGTGTATCAGCCGTGGAGCTGAAGGCGCTGATCGCGGATTACGAAGCGAAGATGGACGAAGTGGCTGAACTAATCACACGCGTGCGTCATGAAATCAACAATCCTCTGACAGGCGTATTGGGCCAGGCCCAGTTGCTGCTGCGGGAAGAACTCAGCGAACGCGCGCGCAAACGTGCTGAGACGATCGAAGAGTTGGCTATCCGCTTGCGCGATATCGTGGCCCAACTGCGAGAGGTCCAAATGCCGCCAAAAAAATCCCATCCTTAATTAATTCAATTTCGGTGTGTTCGCGGAAGTGGCGGTTCGACTTTCCGGCGAGCTTCCGTCCACAAAGAGCGTGTAGCGTTTACCGGCTGGAAGATAGGCGTTTTCTCCGCGCTTGAATCCGTGCAAGAGCGCGACCGGAGCAATCAACGGCATCAACGCGCCGGTAATGATCATTGCCGTAGCGACCTTGGCTCCTTTGCTGTCTCCTCGCAAACGCACCGAGGTTGCTCTGACCGGAATTTGAGATCCGTCCGCCGCCGTCACTGTCTGCATGGTCCAAACGAAAAGACCGGCCTTACCCCAGTGACCGCCTCGCTTTGATCTCTCAACAAGTCCGGTTGCCGTCGCGCCCTGCTCGATAACCGTCACCCCGGCAATCTTCACAGCGTCTACTACCCGGAAACTGATTTTGTCCTCAGGCTTGAAATCCATCGAACTCAAGGTATAGGGCGCTTCGATTTCAACCGCCGTGCCGTCCGGTATTTTAGGTAGCGAAGATTTTGCTGGAGCGGGCGTTTGGCGCTCGCTGGATTGCGACGGTTGGATGGTTTCTATTGCTGCGGTTTGGGGCGCGGGCGTCTGCGCCAACAGCGTGGAATTGAATGTAAATAGTGCCAAAATCAGTAAAATCAACGATTTCATTTGCATGCCTCCGACTTGAAATTCATCCGTCAAGTCGCCAAGGTGCAAACGCGGTGCCGTCAAAATTGCAGACAACAAAAATGCGTGGCCCCTGCCACGCATCATGCTAATTCTCTTATTGAAACTATTTGCTAGACCGACACCGATTCTTCTTCGTGCTCCGGGACGAGATAAGGAGAAACCAGCACTTGCGGTTCATCGGAATCTTCCGCCAGCACGGCTTGGATAATCGGCAAGCTCAGCGAATGCTTCTTCGATATTCCCGGCACGTCGTGACCCGCGGCGTAGACCGGATGCCGTTCATTTTCCTGATACCAGTCCGCGAGGTTTGCAGTCTTATGCATGTTCTCGATGATCTGCCGCCAGCCGACTCCGGTGTTGTAGGCGCAGAATGAAATCTCGCCTTCCTGCGTGCCGTAAGGAATGACGCACATCTCGGTGCGGCGAAAGTCGTAGTTGAAGAGATCCTGAAACCACATGCCTTCGACGCAGAGCACGCGCCAGATGTCGTTCGCGTCCTCAGCCTTCTCAGCCTTCATGCGATCGTTGCGATCTGAGCTGGAGTTCGTCGACGAAGGTTTGAAGAGGTTAAGAATTTGCGAAATCGGAAACCCTTCGGGCGCTTGCTCAGCATTGAAGTTTCGCAGAATCGCCAGGCCGAGCTGCGCATAAGAAAGTTTCTTGCCGCGCGCCGTGTCGGTAATCGTCGCGATGTCTTTCATGAACTGTTCGTAATTGAAAAACTCAAACAACGATTTGAACTCACCGGTCTTGCGGTTGACGACCATCAAGGTAAAGATGCCGCAGTTTGGATGGCAATTGCACGAAGACCAACCCCACGGCGCATCAGCGCCTTGCAACATGTCCATCACGCTGGTGAATGCCGAGTATGAAGACAGCGGATACCAATCGCGCAACGGTTCGAGTTGTCCGCGCAGTTGATCTTTCAGATCGTGCGTCATGCCCGCCAGCGTGTAACGCTGCTTGATGCGCAACTCGTCGGAAATGTCTTCGTCGCGGCCAGTAAAGGAAACTGGCTGGAACGCGATGGTCTGTACTTTGTCGATATTTTTTGCAGCAAAATCAACAATCGCGCCGATGCCGTCGTTGTTCACGGTGTTGACGATCGTCGTCACCAACGTAACCTTGATGCCGACGCTTGCCAGGTTCTCGATGGCCTGTTGTTTGACATCAAACAGGTTGCCAACGCCGCGATGTCTGTTTTTTTCTTCGCTGACGCCGTCAAACTGCAAATAGACGCCGTGTTGTCCCGCGGCTTTCGCAGCTTTACAAAATTCAATGTCCTCGGCAAAACGAATGCCGTTGGTGGCTGCGAGTATGCGATAGAAGCCAACCTTCTTTGCATAAGCAACCGCCTCGAGATAATAAGGCGACAAGGTCGGCTCGCCACCTGAAAACAGAATGATAATTTGCCGCTTTGGCTTGAACGAGACAGCGCGATCAAGAATCGCTTTCGTGTCCTCGTAACTCGGTTCATGAACGTAACCAACCTGGTTCGCATCCATGAAGCAGGGATTGCACATCATGTTGCAGCGGTTGGTTAGATCGACTGTCAAGACAGCGCCACGGCCAAACTTGATGTTCGAGGTTCCGTGATGATGAACGTGCGAATCGTCTGCAGCTTTAAAGTCGCGTCCAAAAAAGAGCGATTCGATGCGCTCGAGAAAAGCGGGATCAGTTGCCATGACGTCGACAAATTCGCCGTGCTTCGGACAAGTCTTGCGCATGACCACCTGGCCGTTCTCTTCAATTATCTGTGCTTTGATTTCGCCCGGATGCTCGTTCATCAACGATTCGAGCGTGGTCTCGCCGCTGATGACAGCATCGCGAACTTCTTTCACGCAGCGTGGACAAAGGCTGTCGGTTTCGCGCGGGAAGCCGAGCGGCGGCGCGCTTCTCTCATAAGATTTGAGGAGTGGCCCAGGCGCCCAGGTTGGACGAATGGCCTCGCCTTCCGGAACACGTTTGTTTACGGATTGAAAGGCTTTCCAGGCGACACCAGAAAGGCTCGAGAGCAGCTTGGAGCTCTTTACCCCCGCCAGCTTGCCCTTTTCTGACTCACCTCTGCGAAACTGATCACTAAACAATGCTTGCTCTCCCTCGGGCGCGCGCGCCCACTCAAAACTCAAAATGCATTAAATTTCTCAATGAATACGAGTATATCCGCTAAACAGGCCCGGATTCCAAGATGGGTCATGATAGTTGGTCTGTCATGGCATGGCAAGGCAAAAGGCCAATGGTATTGATGCAACTACCTGGCGGTTCAAGCCAGGTCGTCATATAGCGCAGGACCTTAGCATTAAGTGGAACCCCGGTGGAATTTAGAGGTTTGGTTGATTCCCGTCTCGGTGAAATATAACGGCGTGAAGTCTCATCCATAACAGCACAGAAGTATTAGTAAGGGGAAAGTCTCGGCCTGCCCCAATTCGATGGCGTTGGGCAAGCCCGAGTGACTTACCTGAGATTGGAATCTTAGGGTCGACAGCACTTCCTTTCTCGTTATTTGTTTTCGTTGACAAGATTAGCGCTCGACTGTATAAGCCGCTTGTGATTTCAGTCTGGACTCCTCGGCCAGTCGATCTCTTTTCTTGATCTCACCACACGCTTCCTAGCAGAAGACGCGGCGAATGTCTTGAACCGAGAATCAAATCCGGCATCTGCCTTTTAGATCCGCCTTCTCAACGGATCCCATCAAGGATCATGATCCATCAAACAAGGATGCTGTTGAGCGTCAAATCACAGTCTGTGGGTCTTTGCCTTTGGTCAACGAACTCACAGGAAGAACTCACCCACAAGGAGAAATTCTCAAATGGCTAATGAAGCACCATTTAACGAACGAGCTTTTATCAACCGGGTCGAGGCCGCTGGTCCGGAAGAGTTAGCTGAGATTCTTGAACGTCCGACGCTTGAGCAAGAGAAGGCGTTGCGGGCCCATCTCGGCGATCAGAGATATCAGCGCATGCACAGCATGGCTTTGAAGCGGAAGGTCGGGCGCCGCGGACTCGGTAATCAGTCGCAGGGCAATGTGGTGGTGATTCACGGCATCATGGGGGGCGAGCTAAGTGTCGGCAGCGGCGGTAGTGGTGACCTCACCTGGGTCAACACCTTTCGAATCATGCGCGGCTGGCTCGACCGTCTGCGGCTCAGTGACGATGGCCGCGCGGACGCAAATCCGGATTTTACCGTCGCAGCCACCGGGATAATGAAGCGCCACTATGGTGAAATGCTGCTGTCACTTTCTGAAAACTGGAACGTCAAAGCCTTCTGGTTTGACTGGCGCAAGGACCTCGACTTTGCTGCCGATCAGCTAAACGTGCAAATTGGCAGTTGGTTTGACAGCAACGCCCCAGTTCATGTCGTCGCCCACTCCATGGGAGGGCTGGTTGCGCGCACGTTTATCCAAAAATACCCCAGCCGGTGGAAAACGATGTGGGACAAAGACGGCAACGGGAAAGCAGGCGGCAGGCTCGTCATGTTGGGAACGCCTAACCACGGCTCGTTTTCGATTCCCCAGGTTATTACCGGGCTCGAGGATCTGGTAAGAAAGGTGGCCCTGGTCGATTTTCGCCACAACCTTCATGACCTGCTGGGTGTTTTCAATTCCTTTGTCGGCTCGTACCAAATGCTGCCTTCTCCACTGGTGATGCCCGAGATCGACAAGCTCTATACGTCGGGCAGTTATAGCGCCTTCAACGTCAGTGTTTCGCAGCTCCACCTGGACAACGCTCGCGCACACCATTCTTTGCTAAGCGGCACAATTGACGATCGAATGATCTACGTAGCCGGATTCGATCAGCCTACCTTTTCGGGTGTGAAAGATTGGAAAAAACTGAATCAGACCGATGGCTACACATTAACTACTGACGGTGACGGCCGCGTTCCGCATTCACTCGGTTTCCTTAAGCCGGCCGGCGCAAACGCTAAAGGCCCTTACTACATTAAGGACAACCACGGTAACCTGAGCACCAATCTCAAGGTCCTGGCTGCACTGGAAGACTTGCTCGCCACCGGAGAGACGGATGCGTTGTTGACAAAGTTACCTGCCGCGCGTGCCGTGCCAAGCCAGGAGAATTTGAGAAAACAATATGAGGCTACCCAACAAAGCGACGAGGAATTTCAGTTGTCACTAAGGCGCATCGGGGCGCGCGGAGTCCGTGCGGATCCAGATTCGTTATTTGTCGAGCAAACCGAAACTTACACTAACGCTCCCCCACTCGTCAGTCCCGAAGAGCGGAAGGTGGAGGAAACCATCACGCGTGGATTTCTAAGTCAGAGTGGTGAAGGTGAATCTGAGGTTGGCGACGAATTCCGCGATGATACGGGAATGGGGTCCGCCGTAATAGAGATTGGGTTAGTTCACGGCGACATCGACGCAATCGACTATGAAAGCGTAACCACTAACAAAGGCGCAGCCGTAGATGCGATCTCGGTCGGCCACTATATCGGGGTGCAGCCACAGGCGGCCGAGCTCAGCCTCGACTATGCGATAAGCAGCGCGTTGGTCGGTCGTGAGTTAAGCCGAAATTTAGCCGAAGCAAAACAGGATCTAATCCTGACCCAGTACACTGACCGAGGAATCATTCAAGGCAAACTGGGCCAACCATTTATCCTGCCAGATCCGCGTCCGCCGAAAGGGCGCAAAACGGGCACAACCGGGCGACTGATTGCGCTCGCCGGCATGAACGAGCCTGGCCGTTTCGGCGTGCCGGAGTTAACTGTGCTGGCCAGGGAGTTGTGTTGGGCGCTGGGGCGTCTCAATAAGGTGCATCTCGCCACCATCGTTATTGGCGCCGGGGAAGGAAATCTTGCACTGCGCGACGGAGTGTCAGGCTGGCTGACAGGAATAAGGCGCGCCGTAAGTGGCTCGAGCTTTGATGAGGGCAGACGGCTCCTGCGCGTTAGTTTCGTTGAGCGTGACCCACATAAGGTACTCAAACTGGACCGGTTGATTTCCGCGGAGCGCGAATATCATAAGGACCACAAGACCGGATTTGATATCAAGTACCAGGATATTAGTGACAGTGAGAAGAAAGCGCTTTTGAAAAAAGCCTACCAGGCTGCACGAAAGGAATTAGAGGACACTTGGGAAAAGAGCGGGAGTGAGGAAGACGACGTGCAAAGCGTTCCAGCGCGCGTTACGCTCAGCCTTGACAAGGACGAGAAGACTTATCACTTCGGCGCAATCACCGACACGGCATCCGTTCCGGAGCGCGACACTGTCATCGATTCAAAACTTGTATGGCAAGCAAACGACGAACTTGCAGGTGAGCAGATACCTGCAATGCAATTAGAGCGCGGACGTTTTCTGGAAGGCATACTGATGCCCCATGACCTGCGCCAGCATCTCTACACTCGGGTGCCTTTGGTCATGATGCTGGATTCCACCACCGCCCGGATCCATTGGGAAATGGTGGCCCAACCTTCCATTAATACAGGTTCCGATAGCGGAACAGGGGCAGCTGACGGCAGCGAAGGTTTCGAGTATGCGGACGACTTCCTGGGAACCACGCGAGGACTAACACGACAACTGCGGACTAACTTCGCGCCGCCACCGGAGCCGCCGCCGCCACCCCAACACATGTTGCGGGTCCTGGTGGTCGCCGATCCGGCTGCAGATGCGCATCTGCCCGGTGCTCAGGAGGAAGGCGCCATGGTCGCCGACCTGTTCGAAAGATACAATGCGTTGAACGAGAACGACCCAAAAGCGACGCGCATTCAAGTCAAGCGGCTGTTCGGCCCGATCGACGCGACCCGCACTAACGTTCTGCGCGAACTAATGGTCCGTCGTTACGATGTACTTCACTTTGCCGGTCACTGTGTTTTCGAGTGGGGTGGTGATCCGACTCAGTCAGGATGGATTTTCAATGCCGCGACCCGGGAGTTGTTGACCGCCGATGAACTGAACCGCATCGACCGTATTCCCAAGTTTGTGTTTTCAAATGCTTGCGAGTCCGGAATTACGCCCGATCGTTCGCAGGAGCGCAGCGACAAGCTGGCTCCCAGTTTTGCAGAAGCGTTTTTCGCGCGTGGTGTGGCAAACTTTGTCTGCACTGCCTGGCCGGTGGATGACGAAGCGGCCCGCACTTTTGCGTTGACGCTGTACGCAGGGCTGCTGGGAATCGATCGCAGCGATGCCAAGCTCGCCTTTCGAAACACTGGACCAATTCCCATGCATCTCGCGATCAGGCAGGCGCGACTTGAAATAGCCGCAACCACTAACGGCAGGACCACCTGGGGCGCCTATCAACATTATGGCAACCCCTATTTCCAGTTTTTCTTTCCCAGCTCGGATGCAGAGGGCCCGCAAAGTTCGAGGGCGCCGAAAAAGACGGCGGCAAAGAAGAAGAGCAACAGAGTGATTAGGAAGACTGGAGCGAAGAAGGCAAGAGGAAAGCGCGCGCGGTAAGCTAAAGCCAGGCGACTTGCTCTCGATGAAAAAGAGTTCGCGTCGAGGTGCTGAGGCCGAGAGGTTTCATCCTGACGCTTCCGCTCTTAACATCGTGGCGCAATTTTACTGCAACCGCAATTCAAATTATGACCGCACCCTTAAAACCCCAGTCTGTTGGCGAACTCGCGGCCCACGTCAGCGGCCGTGTCGTTGGGAACGAGAGTGTCTTAATTAACGCTGTCGCCGAACTTGGTTCAGCCGGCGAGAATGAGATTGCCTATGTTGAGGACGAGAAGTTTTTCGAAGCAGCGAAGGCGAGTCGAGCGTCATGCCTGATTGCGCCCAAAGAATTTGTCAGCTTGATGAATGGCGCCGCTCCGGCGTTCATCGAAGTTGCAAAACCTAAACTTGCTTTTGCCTTAATTGCAGAAATCCTTCACCCCCAAAAGCGTCGGCAACCGTTTATTCACGAATCCGCTGCGATTGCGAAAACCGCTGACCTCGATCTGACCGTCTTCATCGGACCGCATGTGTCGATTGGCGATCGCTCGCGCATTGGCGCCGGCACGCGTATCGAAGCAGGCGTGACCATCGGCGATCACGTTTCTATTGGACGTGATTGCGTGTTGCATCCCGGAGTCGTGCTTTACGACAACGTGACAATTGGCGATGGCGTCATTCTGCATGCAGGTGTTTGTGTTGGCGCGGATGGTTTTGGTTACGTGCGCGGCGACGTTAGTTATCATAAGTTTCCGCAAGTGGGAACCGTTGTCATAGAAGACGACGTCGAGCTCGGCGCGTACACCTGCGTCGATCGTGCGGCGCTGGGCCAAACTCGAATCGGCCGCGGAACGAAGCTCGACAACATGGTCCATGTGGGCCACAACTGCGACATTGGCGAGCGCGTGGTGATTGCCGCGCAAACGGGAATCAGCGGCAGCGTGACCATCGAAGACGATTGCGTGATTGGCGGGCAGGTGGGTTTTGGCGATCACATACGCGTGCTGAGCGGCGCTGTGATTGGTTCAAAGGCAGGAATTCTGCCTGGCAAGATTGTGCGGCCGGGCGTGTGGTGGGGCATTCCAATTCAACCGCTCGACGAATACAAACGGCTCAATGCTCACCTGGGCCACCTGCCGGAGATGCGTAAAGAAATCAAAGATTTGAAGAAGCAGTTAGAGGAACTGAGGAAAAAGGATTAGGTTGCGCCCGCCTTCTTGCCTTCACACGATCAGCAATTGTTGTTTACCACGGCTATGCCGTTCGATGGGCGGTGGCGGCTCTGCCCCACCGAACAATGTCCTACATAACTTAAGGGGCTGCGCCCCAAACTGCGCCTAGCCCAAATAATAATTACAGCCTTTCGGAAGGTCACAGACCTTCCGCACATCAGACGGCATAGGCGCGACGGCGATCAGTTTGACATCGTTACTATCTCAACGCGGCGAGAATTAATTCAGCAGCTCTTTCTGAAGCGCCGCCTTCGCCCAGTTGATGGGCCACTTCGCGCAGACGCATTCGCGCATCCTCGTTTGTTTCCTTATCAAGTAGCAGCAACAACTCGTTGGCGAGTCGTTCGCCGTTCAAATTATCCTGCATCAATTCAGTTGCCACGCGTTCGCCGGCAACCAGGTTTACCAGTCCGTAATGGTCTACGGTTATCAAACGACCCAGCGTGTGCCAGTTAATCAACGATTCTTTATAGACGACTACCATCGGGGTGCCGAGCAGTGCAGCCTCCAACGTTGCGGTGCCGCTCGCAATCGCAGCGGCGTCAGAGGCGGCGAGTGCTTCGCGTGATTTCCCGGACACGATGTGAAGGCATGACGGCAGCGGTTCAGGCATTGCCCGTTGCGCGCGCACAATGTCTCTTATCTCATCTGATGTCCGGCCCGGCGCGACTACGACGACGAACTGAATCTCAGGTCGCCTGGCAGAAATCAGTGCCGCAGCTTCGAGCATAGGCGGCAAAATGCGTTCAACTTCTTTACGCCGGCTGCCAGGCAAAAGGGAAATGATCGGCAGTTTGGGATCGAGTTTTATTTGCCGGCAGAAATCCGCGCGGTCGTAGCGCGCGCGAACTTCACCGGCTAAAGGATGGCCCACGTACTCAACCTGATCGATGCCGCGGTCCGCGTACCAATCTTTTTCAAACGGAAGAATCGACAACAATAAATCGACATTGCGTTCAATGTTGCGCGCGCGATAACCGCGCCAGGCCCAAAGCTGTGGACTGATGTAGTAAATGATCTTCAAGCCGCGGCGATGCAGCGCGCGCGCGAGTTTTAAGTTAAAGTCCGGCCAGTCAACCAGGATTACCGCATCGGGTTTTCGTTCAATTGCCGCTCGTTTTAGAAGTTTGAAGGCGCGCCAGAACTTCGGCAACGCCGAGCCGATTTCGACGAGGCCCAGAATGGAAAGGTCGTCTGTGTTGACCACCGACTCAACGCCGGCCGCGCGCAGCAGCGGGCCGGTAGCGCCGAAAAATTCCAGTTCACTATCGTGGTCGCCATTTCGCAACGCATTGACGAGTGCCGCCGCATGCGCATCGCCGGACGCTTCGCCCGCGACGATCATTAAATTAAAGCGTTCTGACACGCGAGGCATGATAGCAGTGGCCATGCGGCTTTGCCGCCTTCCGTGCGGAAAGGCTCTGCCTTTCCGAAAGCTTCATCAAGCTTTGAGGCTACGCCTCGAAGCTAATGAGGCGCAGCCTCACGTTAATGGAAGCTGGATCGGTAAGGCTGAGTCTTACCGCACGGAAGGCGGCAGAGCCGCTGCTCATTGCCCACTGATTCGTGTTAGCATCGCTCTCGTTTTAATAAAAACTTGGCGCGCTTTCTCCTGACTGTGTGCTCGCCGATTATTCTGCGGAGTTACTTTTTTTGCCCTTGCCTTCTCGCTCAAGTATTGTGTCTACCCTCGTTCGCTTTTGGGTCTTAATCGCGTTCCTGAGCGTCGCCTCATACACGTCGTTAGCCCAGCAAACCAATCCCGTCGATCGGAAGGTAACCAACCCGATGACGGACACGCCGAACGTCAATCCGATAACCCAGGATCAACCAGTCAAGCCGCGACGAACTGCAGCACAAGGTGGGATTGGCGAGCCGACCGATCTCTTGAGAGTTGATGCAGGCACGCAGACCGTTTCCGGACCTAAGGAAGCACGCGTCTTTGTTTACGAAGGTAACGTGGACGCGCGCATCGGGACCTTCCGGCTTCAGGCCGACAAAGTAACCGTTTATGAAGCGACCAATAAAGTGGTTGCGGAAGGCAACGTCGTTTTCGATCAAGGCGAACAGCAACGCATCACCGGCTCGCGCGCGGAATGGAATTACAAAAGCAAGACCGGATCTTTTATCGATTCCACCGGCTATACCAATCAAACGCAAGATGGCACGCGCGTTTATTTCACGGCCGACCGCGTCGATCGAGTAAGCCTCGATACGATCATCGCAACGAATGTGCAGGTGACTGCCTGCGATGAAGACGTTCCCAAGTGGAGCTTTCACGCCGCGAAAGTAAAGATCAAGACTGGGGATCGCGTGCGCTTGTATTCACCGAATCTGCGCGTAAAAAAGATTCCGATTTTCTATCTGCCTTACGCTTCTGTATCACTCAAGGCGCGCGATCGAGCTTCGGGATTCCTGACGCCGACGTTCAGTGGCTCCGGTCCAAAAGGCTTTCGCCTTTCCACTGCTTACTACCAAACTTTGGGCAGATCCGCCGATGTCACTTTGCGTAGCGACGTTTACACAAAGCGAGGCTACGGAATCGGAGCCGACCTGCGCACGCGCGCGAATTCGCGTTCATACTTCAACGCCGGATTTTATTTTGTGAAGGACCGCGCGCTGGGACCCAAAGCCGATGCCAATCATCCCGATCAGGGCGGTTCGAGTTTCTACGTCGAGGGAGTCCATTATTTTCCCAATGGATTTATTGCCGCGGCCGATGTGAACGTAACCTCCAATCTCGCATTTCGGCAGGTATTTTCCGACAGCATTCAGCAGGCCATCTCGCCTGAAGAGCGCTCGCAGATTTTCGTTAACAAAGACTACGACGCCTACAGTTTCAACTTTCTGGCTCGCTCACAGGTGACCAACTTGTCGAACGCGCGCATCCGCATACGCGAGTTGCCCAGCGTCACGATTGAAAAGCGCGCGTCGCCGCTCAACTTCATAAAAAAACTGCCTATTTACTTTTCCTATGAAGCAGGCGCCGAAGGCGTAAGCCGCAAGGAAACGGTCGATGACTTGATTGCCTTCAGGCGTGACGTGCGCGGCGATCCCGTAATTTCACCGTCTATTGTGCAACGGCTCGATTTTCATCCGCGCGTGCAAATCCCGCTCTACTTTTTTGGCGTGTCGGTGACGGCGACGGCAGGAGCGCGCGCGACTTTTTATTCCAATTCAATTGACCCGACCAATCGGGCGATACTTAGCCAAAACATTACGCGAAGTTACGGCGAGCTTGAATTGGATGTCAGACCGCCGGCGCTTGCGAAGGACTTTCATCACGGTGGCGCATTCTGGTTCCGGCACGTGATCGAGCCGTACTTCGTTTATAGAAAAATTTCCGGCGTGAATGACTTTGATCGCGTCATCCGCTTTGATTACGTCGACGCGGTGGCGGACACGAACGAAATTGAGTTTGGAATCTCGAACCGCTTCTTTACTCAACGCTCGACCGAGAACGTTAGCGGCAAGGGAAAAAAAACCACACCGCCAACCGGAACAGGGAAATCAGAGTCGCTCGCCAGCCAGCCTTACGAAGCGCTGACGATTACCGTGCGTGGAAAATATTTTTTCGACCGATACTTTGGCGGCGCCCTTGTGCCTGGGCAGCGCAACCAGTTTTATCCTATCAACACATTTTCCGGATTCAGTTATGGCGGCGCGCCGCGGCGGTTTTCGCCATTGAACGTTGAGGCCCGTTATCGCCCGAGCGCAGATTTATTTGCCGATCTTCGTACCGATTTGGATACGCGTGGCGGCGGACTGCGCGCCCTTTCAGCTTCGTTCGGCATCAGCCGCTCGCTGGTGCAGATCTTTCAAAGTTTTTACTACACGCGAGCCGTTGAACTGGTGCCGAGCCTGGCACAGTTTGCAGACGCGCGCGGCAAAGAGCCGGGCACCTTACGCGGGTCGCAATGGAGCCCTTCATTCTTCCTCGGCGACCGTGAACGCGGGCTGTTCGGCGGGGCGTCATTCTTCTTCGATTTTCAGGTGCATCCGGGACAGCATCGCTCGCTGGTAAGTTCGACGGTCACCGTTGGCTACAGTTGGGACTGTTGCGCGGTAACTGCGCAGAACTACACTTTCAACGTTGGCGTGCGGCAGGAAAACCGGGTCGTCTTCAGTTTCCGTCTAAACGGTATTGGCACATTTGGGACGGAACAAATCGGGCAACGTTTTCACTGATTAACCCAACTAATAGTGGCTTGATTGCCAGAAGCGCCTCTCGTACTACAGTTCGGCGGAGTACGAGAGAAAAGTTTCAAAAGTCCGTTATCGGAAGCTCTCTGGCCTGTAAACCCGAATCGAACTGCGGTATATTTAGAACGACGTAATTAGAACTGCTGCTCTCGAGTAGCGACGATCGTCACTCGTTCCACGCTCTGGACTCCGACCGACATAATCGACTTCATATTGCAATTTATAAGTTTTAGGAGATTCCCCTGATGTTTGCTCGTCCCTCTCGCAAAATCTCAGCTCGCGCACGTGTATTCTTTTCAGTCCTCTTTGTCCTGGCGCTGGCCATTATCCTCGCAAGCGGGCCACGTTCATCAAAAGCCACGCAACAGGCGGGAATGCCGGATGGCTCGCAAAAGCGAAGCAAGCCTGCCTTTGTTCCCGGCGAGGCGCTGGTCCGATACAGAAGCGAAGGCGCTGCAAAAAGAGTAGCGACCCAGACGACGTTGGCTGTGAATGCCCACCAAGTGCTAATCCGGATTGAGCGCTTTGAAGGTGCAGACATCGTGCCTGGTTTGCGCCTGGCACACATGGCGCCGGAACAAACACTGGATGCGATTGAAGCGCTTAATAAACAGCCCGACGTCCTTTATGCTGAACCGAATTATCTGCTCCATCCAGATCTGACGCCAGACGACCCAAGATTTGTGAGCAACGAGCTTTATGGTCTGAACAAAATCGGAGCACCTGCCGCGTGGAACACAACTCAAGGGAATTCTTCGATCGTAGTTGGCGTGATTGACGAAGGCATCGATAAGACTCATGAAGATCTGGCAAGCAACATCTGGGTCAACCCGGGCGAGATTGCCGGAAACGGAGTCGACGACGATGGCAACGGATTCATCGACGATGTGAATGGCTACAATTTCGCGGGCAACTCGGGAACAATTCCCGCCGAAAGTCACGCTACACACGTGGCCGGAACCATCGGGGCTGTTGGCAACAATAGTATTGGTGTGGTGGGCGTGAACTGGAACGTGCGCCTGATGTCGTTACGATTCATTAATGGATCGACCGGCAATACTGCCAATGCTATTCGGGCGGTCAACTACGCCAAGTTGATGAAGGATTTGTGGGAAAGCTCAGGCCACACAAAAGGCGCAAACATTCGCGTGCTGAACAACAGTTATGGTGGTGGCGGCTTTGATCAATCTTTTCTCGATGCCATTACGGGCGCGAATCAATCGGGCATTCTTTTTGTGGCGGCGGCGGGAAATATAGACAATGCAAGTAGCGATAACGGGGACAATGAATTAGTTCCGCATTTTCCGTCCAGCTATAACGTGCCCAATGTTATTGGTGTGGCCGCGACCGACTCGGCCGACAATCTCGCCGGGTTCTCACATTACGGAGCGAACACTGTGCCGCTCGGCGCTCCCGGAGTGGGAATTCTCAGCACAACTCCCGGCAACACCTACTCGAGTTTCAGCGGCACGTCGATGGCGTCGCCGCATGTTGCCGGTGCCGCTGCCCTGTTGCTGGCCGCAAACCCAAATCTAACCGTGCAGCAACTGCGAAGTCTTCTCCTTTACAATGGTGATCTCCTCGATCCGGCGCTGACGGGGAAAACGTTTACCGGCCGGCGACTCAACGTCGGGAATAGCTTTGTGGCCTTGACCGAGGGCGATGTCACGCCGCCGGGAACAGTCACCAATTTTCATATCAATTCGCAGAACGGCCGCTCATTTAATATTGGCTGGAATGCTTCGGGAGACAATGGCGCAGCCGGCCAGGCTTCGCTCTACACCGTCAGCTTTACAGATGGGACGAGTGGCGCTGTCACTCCATTGAAGAACACAATCCCGACGGCGTCCGGCACCACGCAGGCCATCGACCTGAAGATTCCTTACCGCCATACAAGTGGAACGCTGACGCTGCGCGAGTTTGATAATGTTGGAAACGAAGGAACACCCGCCACCTTTTCGGTCACGATTAATCCGATCCAGGGCGATCCATACGTGACCCAGCTTGCCGGCGCGACCGCGCTTTCAAGTGGTGGGACAGCGCTGGGTCTGGTGGGTGATGACAAGTTGAAATTGAATTACACGTTGCCGTTTTCCTTTCCATTCTTCGGCGAGAACTTCACGAGCGTTAACATTTCCACCAACGGCAACCTCTTCTTCTCGACGCCGCCCACGCGCTCAAATGGGGACGCTGATGACGTACCCGGTTCGGCGGTTGGCCTGGCCCAGTTCAAAATGATTGCCGGACTTTGGGATGATCTCAGGACCGATGGGCATGCGGGCGACGACGTCTACGTTGTAGTACCTGACGCCTCGCACATTATCTTTCGTTGGCAGGGTGAGATTTTTGGGGATGGTTCGCCGGCGGCCAGCCAGCCCACCGTTAATTTTGAGATCGAACTGCGGAGCGATGGCACTATTGTCACGCGCTACGGCGGCGGCAACACCAATCTTTTCCCGGTGGTGGGAATTGGCGGTGGCGAGCCGGATGCTTACGTTATCCCTTCGCACACCTCAGAACAATCGCCGATAAGTTTGACGAATGCCCAGACGGTATTGTTTCAGCCGCGGTTGTCGCTCAGCACCGTCGAGTTTTCGCAGTCGCCGTTCAATACAGCCGAGGCGACCGGTAGCGCGACCGTCACCGTCACGCGCGCGGGAAACACTTCGCTCCAGGCCTCCGTCGATTATGTGACTATCGACGGCTCGGCCACGCAAAAGGGCGATTACCTGTTCGCTTCAGGCAGGCTTACGTTTGCGCCCGGCGAAACGAGCAAATCGATTACGGTGCTGATCGTTGACGATGTTTATCAAGAGGGAGCAGAAAGCTTCAGCGTAGCGCTAAGCAATCCCGCCGGCATGACAATCGGCGCCCGCAACGTAGCGTCCGTGACGATCGCCGATAACGACACGGTGCCGCCAACAAGCAATCCGCTGGATAACTCGGACGCGCGGTTCTTTGTGCGTCAGCACTACATTGATTTTCTCAATCGCGATCCCGACCAGGGTGGCCTCGACTTCTGGAGTCATCAGATCAGCGACTGTGGCAGCACTCAGTCTTGCATCGAGTTGAAACGTATCAATGTTTCAGCGGCGTTCTTCCTCTCAATCGAATTCCAGCAGACGGGTTATCTGGTCGAACGAATGTACAAGGTCGCTTATGGCGACGCGACCGGCACGTCGACATTTAACGGAGTTCACACGCTGCCCGTGCCAATCGTCAGGTTCAACGAATTTCTGGTTGACAGTCAGCAAATCGGCCGCGGCGTGGTGATTGGACAGCCGGGCGCCGATCAGTTGCTTGAAAACAATAAAGTGGCATTCGCCGCTGAGTTCGTGGGCCGCACACGCTTCACGTCGGCTTATGCGTCAACGCTGACGCCGTCACAATTTGTCGATGCTCTATTTGCACATGCCGGCGTGACGCCTTCAACCGCGGATCGAAACGCAGCGATCAACGAGTTCGGCGGTGCTGGAACTACCGCAGACAACGCGGCACGTGGTCGCGCGTTGAGACGTATAGCTGAAAACAACCTTCTCGATAATGCCGAGAAGAATAAGGCATTCGTGCTGATGCAGTATTTTGGCTACCTGCGGCGCGATCCCAACTCGGGACAAGACACTGATCATACGGGCTATGATTTCTGGTTGACCAAACTGCTGGAGTTCAACGGCAACTTCGTCAATGCGGAAATGGTGAAGGCGTTTATCGTCTCGGCTGAATACCGGCAGCGGTTTGGACCAGGATAATACTGGGACCGCGGGCGTCTCGCCCGCTATCGTTGAACGCGCCGTTGTCAAAGGTGAGAATTCAACCCATTCCCGCGTGAACGCGTTGCTAGAGACGGTTTCAGTAAATGCGAAAAGGCTGGATTCAAAATGAATCCAGCCTTTTTGTTGGACAGACATTCATGTCTGTCGAGTGCTGTTTGATTAACATGTGGACAGGCAGGAATGCCTGTCCTACGAAAGCTTACTAAAACCGATTCAGGTATTCGCCTGATACCAGGAACGACCTAACCATCTGCGCGGCGTGAAAGTCGCCGCCGTGGTTATTCATTTTCTGCAGCCAAAAGTCATAGCCGGTATGGTCGGCGTCCGGACCCGAGTTTGGGTCGCGACGCAGGTAGCCAAAATACTGCATCAGGACGAATGCTTTGTTCTTCTCGGCGTTATTCAAATCCTGATCTTCGGCAATTGTTCTGACCACTTGCGCCCGCGTTTTCAGGCCGCCCGCGAAATCACTGATCAACTGAGTACGCTCGCTGGACGACAGGGGATTACCGGCGTTGTTGTCCAAGGCTGTTACAAATTGCGTAGCTGTTAGTGACGCTGGATAGGCGGCTGTAAATCGGCCGCGCGACACAAAGTCGTTCGCAAACGCCACCTTGTTACTCTCGAGCAACGCTTGCCAGTTACCCTGGTTCACCACTACGCCATTCGACATTTGAAGTGTGTCCGGTAAAAACTCGCTGCGTCGAACAATCGGCACCTTGAGCGTGTGAGTTCCACCAAAGGTCGATGTGCCATCAACGTCACCATAGGCCACTTTGTACATGCGCTCGACCAGATAGCCGGTTTCCTGAAACTCGATTGAAAGAAAGAAAGCGCCGGAAGTGTTGTCGCGGCGTCCCTGGATGCATTCCGCGTCGCCGCCGCAAGGAGCAGAACTCGTCTGGCTGGTCCAGAAATCGAAACCACTCTGGTCAGGGAACCGGCTAAGAAAATCGACGTATTGCTGGTTGACGAAAAAGTCGGCGTCGGCGATGGTGATGGGCGTGTTCGTGCCCGGACGCAAACGCAACGGCTTAACTTTGGTCGTCCCGTAGTAAAGGTCGGATGGCAGATTGGGAATCTCGGTTACTATGTGCAATGTCGGCGCTTGGCCCCAAACGGTCAAGGCAGCAAAGGCTGTGATTAGTAAAGCTAAGGCAAATTTCATCTTATTGCTCCCGGCGTAACATGTAACTTCTGAGGAAAAGGCCTCGAAACGAGGAGGCGTCTATAACCAAAAGTTTAGACGCACCGACAAGGGCTAAAGTCTAACTCGTGGCGCTAACTCGCGTCAATCAAGCTTTAAACGCGCCACTTTCGCGAAAAAAACTGGTTGAGCTGAGAAGTAACAACCAGTTCTCAGGTTGCTCGGCCAGCCTTGCCAGGCGCAAAAAGAATGCATATTGGACTTGATGGTCTGCCGCTCGCGTCGCCAAAAACAGGCGTGGGCCATTACACCTTCGAACTCGCGCGCGCACTCGCCCAGGCCGCGCCCGAAAACACATTCGAACTGGTCTATCCATCAAGTTATGCGCCAATAGAAATCGACGCGGATCCGGCAGGAAGCGAGCTTCCGGGAAATCTGAGACTAAAGCGCGCGCCGGTTGGTCCGCTCGGTCGCCACTGGTGGTCGAACGGGCTTCCTCGCTATGTGCGTCGAAACAAGATCGAACTTTTCCACGGCACAAACTATGACGTGCCGTTGTGGCGCCGCTGCGCGACAGTGCTTACGATTCATGACCTATCACTCTTGCTTTATCCCGAAACTCATCGGAAGAGAAGTGTTCGCCGGGCTCGTCGCCGGACGCCACTCATGGCTCGCACCGCCAACGCCATAATCACACCAACAGAAAGCGTGCGACGCGAAGTTTGCGAACTTCTGAAAATCAATTCTGAGAAAGTTTTCGCGATTCCCGAAGCAGCGCGAGCTTCATTTCGCCCAGTCGATTTTGACAGCACGCAGGAAATTCGTTGCAGACTTGGCTGCGGCGATGAATTCTTACTCGCTGTTGGAACGATCGAACCGCGAAAGAATTTGAATGTTTTAGTCGTTGCGTTTGAGCAATTCACTCGCGCTCGCCCGGAAAGCAGATTGAAATTAGTGATCGCCGGCGGCCGCGGTTGGCTCGCTGATCCGTTCTTTGAAAATATCCGAAAATCTCCAGCGCAAGATCGCATTGTCATCACCGATTATCTTCATGACGCGGAACTGCGGGCACTCTATTCGTCTTGTCGCGCGTTTATCTACCCTTCCTTGTACGAAGGTTTCGGTCTGCCACCGCTGGAAGCGATGGCTTGCGGCGCGCCGGTAATTGCCAGCCGCATACCCGCTCTCGTCGAAATCGCCGGCGAGGCAGCAAGCTTTTTTGAACCGGCCGATGCCACGGATCTCTGCGAAACTATTTTGGCTTTGTTGGAAGACAGCAACGCGAGGAAGAAATTCTCAATTGCCGGGCAAACTCGGGCGGCGGAATTCTCCTGGCAGAATGCGGCACGCAAGACACTCGAGGTTTATGAGTTCGCCTTGCGGGAGTTCTCCGCGCGGCGTTAATTCTTAACGACATTCATCAGGAAACCGTGAAGCAGCCGAACAAAAAAATATTAATCGACTTGCTCGCTCGTCCTGCGGTACTTATCTTTTTGATGACCTGGTTTGCTTACGGTGCGGTAATCAATTCAAGTAACTTGACAGCGTTTGACCTGCAACAGATCGGCGTAGAAGCGATGGTCGAACGCCATCACTTTTACCTGGAAGGCGGAGCAACGCTGCAAATGACAACCAAGGGTGACGTCTTTCGATATGACAATCACCTGTACGCTGCAAAACAGCCGGGTCAGTTTATGGCGGGGGCAGTGGTTTTCTTTGTGCTGCGCATTTTTGGTCTCAACTATCTGAAGAACTACCAACTTACTTCCGCTCTCGTTGTCTTCTTCACTACTTCGCTGGTTCTCGCCGCCTCTGCCGCCGCCCTTTTTAAGCTTGCTCGTGGCCTGGCAGCCAATCCCAACGACGTGTTCTGGCCCGTCGCGGCTACGCTAGCCTACGTCTTTGCAACCACAACCTTTCCTTATTCAGGAATCGCTCACCACGATGCGCTGGCTACCGGTTATCTGGTGCTTGCTTTCTATCTTATTTTTCAACTATCGCGCCGAGAGGTTGATGAGCATAGGTATTTGAAATCAGCAGCAGCGGGTTTGCTGTTGGGACTGACAATCACAACCTCGATGTTGCCGTTTTTCATGGTCCTACTTTGCGCGGTCTATTTTCTGTACTTGAGGCGGTGGGAACTTTTGCCGGTCTTTCTCGCCGGCTTGCTCGCCGGCTTGCTGCCGCTATTCATCTTTGACTGGGTTAGTTTTGGCAATCCATTGCGCCTGGCAAATATCGCGGGCGCCAGCATGTTTGCTGATACCTTCTGGCACTTCACACCAAAGAACCTTGGCGACAAGCTGGCTTTTTATTCGCGAGCGCTGGTGTTCTATGTGCCGGTGTTCGCGGTTGGATTATTTGGTTTGTCATACTTTCCGCGTGAAATCAAACGCGGCGCGACGTTTCTAACGCTGCTGGGATTGATGATTGTCCTGGCGGCATATGTTTTCAACATCAAATCAGACGGCGACTGTCAGTTTGGCCCGCGCTACCTGTTGCCGGCGATGCCCTTCGCCTGTCTCGGCATCGTTGGCTTCAGCTACCTGTCTCGCCCAAGCGAACGCGTGCTTGCGGCCCTCGCTGTGGTGCTGACCGGCGTCTACTCGTTTGTGGTTAATCTCGTTGGCGCGTTGCGCGGGGCCATGGGTTGCCCACATGGGGAGACTGCTTTCTGGAACCACGTCACGTCGTTAGGAGCAGGGGAGAAGCTTGCGTATCCGCTGGCGCGATCGCTGCTCCTGCCACTAATGATTTCGGCGACGCTGTTTGTCATTCAACTCGCTACGAAAACGAGAAGGCGGACAACGTCACCTTTCCAATCCCGCGTTGCCCACAACTGATTTCTGCACGGCCAATCTAGTCTTTCACGCGATAGAGAAAAATTGAGTTACCAAATGTGGCTTCCGGAACGCGGGTCCGGTATGCAGCGAGGTAGTTAATGCGCTCTTCTTCGGACACGAGATTTCCGTGTTCATCGGCCGGAATTGCGATAGTCGAACCATTGAGAAAACTAGCGCCGATCGCGACGTAACGAGTTTCCGGAATCACGCGGCCCGGCTTAGGAAATATTTCATGATAGCGAATCCCATAGAACTGCAACGTGCCCCAACCCCCGGAAAGCGCGCCGCGCACTTCGGACTCGCCATGCGCGTGCAGGTAATCCGCCAAGTCGCGCGCGTCGTCGCCCCACTCGACATTTGAGTCTGACAAATACCACCAGTGCGGATGATTCGAAGCTAGTTGGTTCATATACGGAATGTAGTTAGGAAAAGCGCGCAACATCTCAACGCTCATCCAGCTCAACATTAAAACGACAATTGCAATCGTCAAGTGCCGAGCATATTTCACGCGCAGCAAGCGATCGAGAAATGCGCCTGTGGCTATGAAAAGAAATGAATAAGCGGGCAAGAAATGTCGAATACCAATATTGATATTGCTTGACATCGACATCGCAGCGTAAATAGCGAAAGGAATGATCAGCCAAAGAAAGCGCCAGTCCCTTTTCCACAATGCCCACAGCGCCCACCCGAGCGCGACCGCGGCGAGAATAAGAAACGGCAACGACGTCTTAAGTGCGAAGGCCACCGGGAAGTAATACCACCAACCTTTTTGGCTGTACTGGCCCAGCAACGACGTCGCATGGCCATCGCGATTATGAAGCATGACATTGTACTGGCCGAACAACCAGTAAGTGGGGACCACCTTCGAGCCCACCTGAAAAAATGTCATCCAGTTGTTGAAGGAGGACGGAGATTGTGTCTGCACCCATTTAACGTCGGCAGCCAGGATCGGCGGGCTGCGAAAGTAGTAGGCGGCGTTGACGACTAGGATTATGGCGCAAACAACTATTGCCAGGTGGAGGGCGATCCGCTTGCGATTTTCCTGCCAGCGCGGCGCGAAAATAAATCCGGCAATTGCCAGGAGTGCGAGCACCGGCAGCACTATGATCATGGAAAACTTTATGATCAGCGCTACGCCGCTCGCGAGTCCCAGCAGTAACGCGCGCCGGGGAGTACGCGCCTTCAGGTAAAATCGCAGCACAAAGAAAAAAAGCAGAAAGCTTAACGTCGCGGGTAAATCGGTGTGCACGATATGTCCGTGCCCGAGCACGGTCGGCTCCAGCGTGTAAAGCGCGACGGCAAGCACGGCAGCGCGGGCGCCAAACAGATCCCGCGCGTAAAGAAATAGCAGGAGGCCAAGTCCGAGCGTGATTGGGACCATCATCGCGCGCGTCCAAAAGAAAATGGCTTCGAGGTGTTCGCGATTGCTCGGCCAAAATAGCTCCATGTACTTCCAGGTTTCTTCCGAATAGTTTCCCGTTACTTCGCCGGCGGGAACTTCGTTTGGCTGGATGAAGAGGAGCGGCAGAGCGGCCCACATTTTGACGAGCGGTGGGTGTTCGTTGTTGAGTTGGAATTTTCCCGCAACTAGGTGGTAGTATCCGGCCGGAATGTGAACGATTTCATCGTTGGTGAGACTCTTGCGCGAAATCACCGCGAAGAGGTTGGCGGCCATCACGAGTAGCAGCGCCGCACACACCGCTTCGGCCTTGCGGGCGGCAATCAATTGCCTGATGACGGCGAATGCGTGAACAATATCGTCCCAAATCGTCGCTCGGGCTTCCTGTTTCTTCAATGCAACTTCCATTAAGTCTTCGTTCAAAGATAACGCCGAGTTGTGCGGCGGCGATAGCTGTCTCGTTACTGCCGCTGCTTTATTTTTTCCCCGCCACGAACGGAAGCTTAATCATCTCGCCCGACGACGGGGTCATTTTTAACATACCGATCCGCGTCGCGGTCGCACACATGATCCGCGCCGGACATCTGCCGCTTTGGAATCCCTACATTTTCAGCGGCATGCCACTGTTTGGAGCGGCACAGGCCGGCGTGCTCTTTCCGCTGAACTGGCTTTACTTACTCTTCAGTATACCGGTCGCGACAAATTTGATGATGCTCGCGAGCTACATGCTCGCGGCGCTTGGCGCTTATCTCTATGCGCGGCGAACCGGAGCGAGTATCGCGGGCGCCGCGCTGACCAGTCTTGTTTGGCAATGGAGCGGCTTTCTCATCGGCCAAATCGGACACACCAATATACTGCACACGGCTGCGCTTTTGCCCTGGCTGCTGTGGGCGATCGATGGCTATGGCGCGGATGGCAAACGAAGTCGCGGCGTGCTGCTGGCGGTGCTCGTTGCCTTACAAGTTTTCGCTGGTCATCAGCAAACGCTTAGCTACGCTCTGCTCGTTTCAGCGGCTTATGCGGTGGTCAGGTGGCGTGCGAGTCGTTCAGCAACATCAACGCGTTTTGGGTATCTCGTCGCGCTGGTTTTCATTGCCGCAGGACTGGCGCTGGCCGCAGTGCAAATCCTGCCCACGCTCGAGCTGTTGCGAAACAGCTTGCGCGCTGATGCTTCCTACGATTTCTTTACCTCATTCAGTTTGCCGCCGCGTTTCCTGTGGACGTTCTTCGCGCCCTACGTGATGGGCGGCGGCGATGGCCAGTTGTTTCGCGCGCCGTACGTTGGGCCGGCGTTTTATGGGGAGTATGTGGGTTATGTTGGCATTGCAGCGATTGCGTTGGCGAGTCTCGCACTCGCACTCAAGCGCGACGTGGTAACGAAGTTTTGGGGCGTCGTTGCAGTTGTTTGTTTCCTGCTTGCACTTGGTCGCTACGCGCCCTTCCACTTCTACCGTTTGATTTATTTTGTGCCGGTGCTCAACCTGTTTCGCGTGCCGGCGCGCCACCTGATGGAAGTTGAATTTGCGCTTGCGGTACTCGCTGGTCGCGGACTAACCGCAATCACCGAAGCGCGCGATCGCGAAAAGATATTGCGCTCGGTGCTTATAATTGGCGTCGTTGTTTTTGCGTTGACGTGTCTTGCCATAACGGTGGGACGCCCCGCAGATTTTCACATGGGCCGCACTGCGCCTGTATCCATCTTAAGAGCGCCGGAGTTGTTTCTGCCTTTGGTAATCGCAGCGCTTAGCGTCGGCGTTCTGTGGTTCGTTGCGAAACAACCGCGACGCGCAAGAGTGTTGTTACTTTTTCTGGTCGTCGCAATCGATTTGGTCGTTTGGGGACAATCGACTGGTTGGCGCTTGTCCAGCCCGACACCGAACATGACAGTATGGACCGCGCCGGCAACGGTGCCATTGTTGCGCGCGCGCGACGACGGCGAGAAAAATCCCTATCGAATCCTGACGGAGGACCAGCCATTCGATCCGGCTATTGGATTGGGCCCGTCAATGCCGGGCCGCGCCTGGGAAGTGTTGCTGCAGCCCGATATTTACATGATGCACGATGTCGAAAACGCTGCCGGCTACGACGGCTTTGGACTGGCCCGTTACAGTCACCTGGCCGGCGACATGAAAGTTTGGGGTGAACTCACCGACGCGAAACGCACGTTGGGAAATGACAGTCGTGAACTGGATCTACTGAACGTGCGTTATTTGCTTGCAAGGCCCGCCTTCAGTTCAACCACGACGTCCAGCTCGAAACCGATCGTCAAAAACAACGCGGCAAACAACACGACAAACGTGCCCGGTGACTTTCCCGTTGCCACGCAGATTTATGGCGGCCAGCACTTCGGCGAAGAGGAATTGAACACTGCGAGTCTGACACCCGGACAACGCCTGGTGTTCAGTATCCCGCCTACGCGCGTGGATCGCATTGCGCTGCTTACAAACCTGTCATGGTCCGAGACGGTACCGGATGGCACGGTCGTCGCGCACCTTCACTTGAATACGGAAGATGGACAGCAGTTGAATTTCGAACTGCGCGCCGGCGAGCACACGTCCGAATGGGCGCATGACCGTCGCGACATACATTCACGAATAAAGCATAAGCGCGCGACCGTAGGGACCAGTTATGAAGTGGAAGATGCGCAAGGGACATACGAGGCGCACACTTACGTCGCTTCTTTCAACTTGTCGGCTGCCACGATCGTTACCGGGGGAGAGTTGACGGTTGCGCGGGTGTCGTCCGCGCCGGAGTTGTTGTTGAGTGTAAATCGCATCGCGCTTGCGGATGCTGACCGGGCATTTCCGGTGCGCAGGGAATGGGTAAAGAAAGAGCTGGCGCAGAATACTGAAAAACAACCAGATGTTTCCAACGAAATAGAAAAGCATCCGACCCAGCCCGAACTGGACCAGGGAAACCAACGCTGGCAACGTATCGGGCAAGTTGAGAACGTAGCCGTCTTTGAGAACACGCGCGTGTTGCCGCGCGCATGGTTGGCGACGCGGGAATTGGTGGCGACAGGTGAAACTCAAATTGACATCATCCGTTCCGGTAAAACTCCGGACGGCGAAAGCTGGAACCCGTCACAAACCGCTTTAGTAGAATCGACCACCGGCATTCAATTCGGAAAAACGAGCCAGTCGCCCGGACAGGCAAAAATAACGACCCACGACCCCAATAAAGTTGAAGTGACCACAGCCGCCAGCGGACCGGCGTTGTTGGTGCTCAGCGCGAATCACTACCCCGGTTGGCGCGCGTACGTGGATGGGCAATCTGCTGACGTGGTGCGCGTAAATTACAACTTGCGCGGTGTCGCTGTCCCCGCCGGCAATCATTTAGTGGAATTTGTCTATTGGCCCAAGTCGGTGCTGATTGGGTTCATAATTTCGCTGTTGACATTGGCAGCGCTTGTTTGGTGGTCCAGGATGTAAAGCAATCTGTTAGATTGCGTTGGTTGGGAGGGATCATCCTGCCGCGAACCGAACGTGAATGGTGGCCGCCAACGCAAACTAACAGTTTGCTTTACGTGAAACGAATGAATGAAAAGTTGGAAACAGATTCATTGTTCGAGCGGCCGCGATTTGTCGACCGGCTCGAAGACTGTTTCTTTTATCACGCGATGGAGCTGCCGGGGTTTGGTTTGGTGCCGGCCCACTGGGACCTGCGCGGCCGGTTTGATGATTACGTTGGGGGCGTGACGGTTGCAGGCAAGTCAGTCCTGGACGTCGGCGCCGCAACAGGCTTTCTGAGTTTCGAGGCCGAGAAGAGAGGAGCGGCGCGCGTGGTGTCGTTTGACATGAGCGATCCGCGTCAACAAGAGTTCCTGCCCTTCAAAGATAAACTCTATTCTCGCGACCCGGCCGCCTGGGCCGAGCAGTACGGCAAAGAAATCGAGCAATGGAAAAATGCGTATTGGCTGTCTCACCGCCTGCTGAAGTCCAGGGCTGAGGTTTATTACGGCAACATTTATGAACTGCCGGCGGAGTTGGGACAGTTTGATGTCGCCATCGTCGGCTCGGTGCTTGAGCATTTGAACGATCAAATCACAGCGCTGGCGTCGATCGCGCGGCTGACGAAAGAAACAATCGTACTCATCTCGCCGCTGCTGCAAACCGATGAACGGATCGCGCGGTTTGAATCACTGGCCAGCAATCCCGAGAATGATTTTACCTGGTGGACGTATTCGCTCGGCGTTTATCGGGAAGTGTTTGGCATGCTCGGCTTCAGTATCGCAAAGGTGAGCAGCGCGCAGTATTACTACATGTACGGCGATCGGTTTGAAGAACGCTCGACGATCGTGGCTGTGCGCGACTAACGTTGTCCAAGGTCCAAAATCCAAAGTCCGAAGTCCAAAGCCAAAGTCATTCTTCCGATACTAAAACACTCGGTTTTAGACATTGGACTTTGGACATTGGACTTTGGACCTTATGTCTTCACGATCAGTTCATGCCTTAGCGTGCCTGAGCCGTGATCTTCAAACCAGGTGACGTGCTCGGCGACCATATCGAATTCGACAATGTATTTTCCGGGTGTTTGCGGAGCAGGCAACTTGATTTCAAGTTGTGTTGCTGAACCCGGTCCCAGGTCGCTCGGCAGACGCGCACGTCCATAATCCCAATCAACTTCGTCTTCCGTGTCTTTCAACAGATGCGAGCCGAGGAATACGGCGCCTTTGCCGGTAACGTCGTCGCCGTTGGCTGACCACAGCGCCATGCCGATGTTCTCGACGCGGAGTTGAAAAATCAGTTCTGAAGACGGAGCACATTCGTGCGGTCCTTGTTCGAGTTTCAGTTCCTCGACAAAGTGCTTGGGCGCATCAACATCGTCGATTGCCGGTTTGGTCTTGCGGCAAACAACAATGGCGCGCTCGTTTTTCGCTTCCACGACTTCTACTTCGCTGAACCCGGTGCTGCGCAGCAACGCCTTGAGCGACTCCACGCCCGGCAGAAACCAATTGAAGACTTGTTCTTTGGCGTGCGTCGGGTTTTCAACAAAGGCGAGGCTGTGCAGCAACATCTCTTTTTCACCCAATGGATGTGCAAACGATTCCGGTGTGCGTTCGGGAGGCATGATCGCAGTCTCGATGATAAGCAGTTCCTTCGTTACTTGATAGAGATTTTCCAGCGCCAGGATCGGGTGTTTGAGGTGATAGAGCAGGCCGAGCGCGAGCGTAATATCAAACTGGCCCACGGTGCGCGCATTGAGTTCGTAAACATTCAAGCGGCGAAACTCAACGTCGAGCCCGAGAACGTTCCTTACAAACAATCCCTGCCGGACGTGCTGGCGCTGACCGTCAACTCCCAGCACGCGTTTAGCGCCACGACGCTTGGCCTCGAAGGCATAGAACCCGGCGTTGCAACCCACGTCCAGCAATGTCTTCCCGCTGAGATCGGGCGGCAAGAGTTTTTGAATCGTCTGCCAGGGACCAAGAGGATGATCGATTGGCTCGCCCATCACGCTTTCGGTTTTGGTGAAGATACCGCCGCCAAGATCGATGCGGTGGAACCACGGCCCGAGCCGCTTTAGTTCCGCTAAAATTTCTTCACGTGTCATTATTTTGCAAAATACTGAGACCGCGGCTTACTGGGACCGCGGGCGTCCCGCCCGCAGGGTTTAGGATGCACACACTGTTTTCCGACAATCATTTCAATAGCCAAAAGTTTTTCGCGCTTTGCGCTCATTGCGGGCGGGGACGCCCGCGGTCCCAGTAATGGTGGCACGCCCGCGGTTTCAGTATTCAGTTTGGTCCCTGTAAAGAGCTAGCCTGATACTTCAAAGCTGAGCACAAGCGGCGGCGACCCTCTTTCTTCAAACCAGCAGACGTGCTGGTCCACTAAATCAATCCTGATCGTATACGTGCCGGGCGCCGCGGGCGCGACCAGTTGGAGCGGCAGGTCAACAGTCTGTCCGGGTGGCACTGCATGGGGCAGCATCGGATGGCCGTGCAGCTCAGTAACAATCTCGCCGCGCGCGTTAATAATTTTGACACCCGGCATCACTACTCCGTTGCGTACCGTTTGCCCGCTAAGCCAAAGCGTGTCGCCAGTGTTCTTGACCGTTATCCCAAGTTCGAGTTTCCCGCCGGGTCCGACACGTTGCGGCAACGATCCGTTCAGCGTGAATTCCGCGCGCAGCATTCCCGGTCGCCGGCTATCAGGTACGCTTGTCGCGGGACCGTCATCGCTAACTTTCATGCAGGTAAGGTAATGATAGTCAGTCGGCAGCGTGCGCAGCGGCAACATTCGATCGCCGGCTTCACCTTCGAGCATCTCGCGTTCGAAAAGCCCGTTGACACTGACGTAGTCGCCGACCACCGCAAACCCGTTCGCGGAAATCAACTCGCGCAGATACTCCGAACTGAAAGGCGATTCCAGCGTGCCATACTGTCGCATCACGTCACGTAACTCATCGTCCGTTGCCGAACCGCACTCCGGCTTGTGTCCCTCAAGAATAAATAGCAACCCGCCAACGTCCAGCATCGCCGCGAGGTGCCGAAAGACGGCGCGCTCGTCTTCAAGGTGATGCAACGAGTCGTAACAAAGCACGGCATCAAACTTGTCGGCGAGGGCCGCGGCTTCGATATCGTGAGTTTGAAAGCGACAGTGCAGGGAAGTCTCATGGTCCACACCGTAGGGAATTTTTTCAACGCGCTCGCGCGCCATGCGAATGAGATCGTCGCTGATGTCAATTCCGGTGACGTCATAGCCGAGGCGCGCGAAATATTCGCTAAGCCATCCTGAACCACAGCCCACATCCAGAATTCTGGCCCCCGCGGGCAAGCTGAGCGCGACAGCCATGTTTGCAAAATCGCAAAAGTGGCGATGCGTTTCCGCGTCCATGCCGTAGCCGGAATGTTTCACCGGCTTGTGCGCCAGGTTATAAAACGGCTTGGTTCGCAAATAATGGCTGCGTTCGGCATCGAGCAAGTTGGGATACTCGAGCGCCGCACGTTTGTAGTCGATGCCGGCAAGCTTAGGCAGGCGTCCGGGCGAATTTTCTGCCGGCGGTTTGGGCCTTTCGTGACCGTTGCCGGACCGAAAAGTTTTCATATTTGTCGGTTGGGCCAGACGGTTGGGCGACGCTGGTTGCGGCGCCAGCACCGCTACTTCGCGAGCAACCTTGAGCAGCAGCGGATCGTGATTATCACGAACACCAAGCAGTGCTATTTGATCGCCAACGCGATTTAGAAATTGATGCTGTGGCCGGCGGGCAACAACCTCGCGAATGAAGGAGAGATAGGCAGCGGCGCCGTGTTCGAGATTGTGTTCCGCGAGCATATACCGGCTCGCATTCTCGCCAATCTGCGCGCGCAGATTTGCATCCTCGATCAGCCGCCGCAAGTAAGCGGTCAGCAGCGCATCAGCATGCGCATCGGGATCGATTTTTATCACCGCGTCGTTTGGTAACTCTGAAAACGCGCCCACGTTGAAAACGAGTGCAGGAACGCCGGCCGCCATGATGCGGCAGAGACTTGCCGAAGTTTCACCGACAGTGCGTTCGCGCAGGTTGACGGCGATGTCAGTGGCGGCCATGCGGCGCTCAAACTCATTAAGTTTCACATGGCCCGTGATGGTGACGCGGTCTTCCATGTCATACTGCCGAACAAGTGCGCGCACGTCGAAAAACGAATTCGGTTCGCCCACGAGGGTGTAATGAAAATTGTGATTCGCCTTGAGCGACGACAGCGCGCGCAACGCTTTCTCAATTCCTTTGCCCGGCGTGATTAGTCCGAAGTTAGCAATTTGCACCGGCGCATCGCTGTTCAAGCTTCGCTTGGTGTTGTGTGCCGGCGGCTGCTTAACCGGCATGTTGATGTGAGCGATTGGCACCGCAGGCGCAATTTCCGCGAAGCGCGACCGCGCCCATTGGGAGTGGACGACAATGCCTTCGGCGCTGCGCGCAATACGACAATTCAAGGGAAAGTCGAGCGGGCGAGCTACGAGCGGTGGCACGCTGCCGCGCTGTAAAGCTTCGGCGGCCTGAAGCGTGGCGTCATTTCCATGACACGCTGCGACCTCTTCCAGATAGATTTCCGACTGGCCGCGCGCCTGCGCCAGGCCGAGGAAAAAATCCTGCAACGCAAAATCGTGGAAGACGATTATGCCCGGATGCTTGCGCGCAACCTCGACTATGCCGGCGTGATACCGATGATCGTTACCCAAATGGTAGACGATGGAATCGTAGTCTTTGAGGGTTTTCAGAATCGAGGCGTCGCGGCCGTAATCCTGGCAGGTAAACTGAGAGCGAATTGCCTCGTTGGAGGGTTTAAAGCCATCCACAAAGAGAGTAATCTCCGCCTCTGCAGCGAGGTAAGGCAAGAGCTCTTCGCTGTAGTCGGAAATCCCTGAGGGCTGCGGATTCAGCGGACTGAAGTAAGCCAATCTCATAGAGGCAGTCAGGGGACAGTGGACCCCAGCGATCAAGCAATGTCTAAAGGCGATGCACTATTCAACTTTTACCTTGACGCGTGCCGTTGGCGATCCTTTTGCATTGAACCAGGCCACCTGCTCCTGTACGAGATCGATCTCCAGCGTATACTCGCCCGGGTCTTTCGGCGTCGTAATCTGGAGCGGCACTTCAGTCTCTTCTCCGGGTTTGAGATTATTTGCTAAACCGTGTCTGCCATCCATTTGGTTCAGGAGTTTTTCCCCGGTACCGTCGAACCAACGGTCGCCGACGGCGATATAGAACTTGTTATCGGCGCCTCCGCCGCGCACCTTCCATAAAATATCGCTGGTGTTCTGCACCTTGATTTGAATTATCTGCTTCTGCCCGGCGCGCAGCTTCTTCGGCGGATCGAGAATCGTAAGCTTCGCCTTGTAGCCATTATCAGGTAAGGGCGCGGTTGCATACGGCAAATCATTGGCAGCGTTTGCGTTGGCGTTGGCGGTTTGGTTTCCCGGCGCCTGCTGCGAAGAAGCGCAGGCGGCGAATAATGACGCGCCCAAAAGAGCCGGGCAAAGATACATCCAGTATTTAGATCTCATGCAGTAATTCTCCTTGCGCAATTAAGTTGTCGGGCTGAAGAGGGGAAAAAAGCTATCTTAATTTATGCGACGAGCGACAATTTGTCATTCCCGCAACCTTGTTGACCGTCGACGTAGCCACACAAACCGAGGGTCGCAGCAACGCCTTCACCTCACTCAACTCGGATCCTGACCTTGAGTGGCGTGGAACCTTTGTCTTTGAACCAACCGACTCCTTCCTGCACCATGTCGATTTCAAGAACGTATTCGCCCGCTGTCGTGGGGGCGGTGATTTGTAGCGGCAACTGAATTGCTTCACCCGGATAGATGTCATGCGGGATGGTTGTTCGCCCATCGAGGTTGTTTACCAATTCTTCGGTTCCGGCATACAGCCAGATATCGCCGGCATTCAGAAAAAATTTGCCACCAGCTTCGCCTCGCGCCGGCCACAGATAATCGCTCGCGTTTCGAACAACCACTTGAATCGTTTGTTTCTCTCCGGCATGTAGTCGCTCCGGCGGCTGTGGCATAGTGATCACAGCATTGAATGCTTCCTCGAAGAGGGGCGCGTGCACTTCACTGATGGTTGGCTCCGGCCCAGCACGGTGTGGCGGTGGCGGCTTCGGTTCCGCGAATACCTCGATTAGTGCCATATAGAGTCTCGTGTAGTTGGAGAAGAAAGGCACGGTGATGGGTGTAATTTTTCCCGTCCGCAGGCCGCGTCTTTTGATTAAGTCCAGCGACTCATTCAAGTTCTCGACCAAACTTAACGAAAACATCCGGCGGCCCTGGACTTGATTGAGGGCCTCCGCGAAACGCTTTCGCGACTGCACCGTATCGAAGTAGGGAAGGTTATTCACCGCCAACATCGGCACGTCGTTGCGCAGCAGAACTTCAATCCCGTTTGTCTTGATGTTGCTCACCACCCACACATCAACTCCGGCGATCAAATCTTTATCCTCCGAAGCGAGAAAGTCGATCAGATGACGGTCCCTAAGCGTCAGGCGCGCATCCGCGAGATATGGCTGTCGTTGTTCAAAGAACGTTGGGCGCATGCTCCATTCGTAGTTGTACGCGTAGTTGGATGCTGCCAAAAACTGCGCTGCTATCACAATCGTTAAAAACAAAAGTAGAGTCAGACGTACCGGCCGAGACAGGAGCGTGGCCTTTGTCGCCAGCAAACTCGCGAGATAGATCAGAACGATGCCGCTCAATAACTCGAGAAATAGCGCGTAACGTATATAGCCGACGGCTGCACTCCACAGTAGCGAGCCGGTAACGATCAGGAGCGAAACCATGCGGATACGCCGGTCAATCCGCGGCAACACGAGGCAGAGCAGAGCGGCAATAAAGCCAACCGTGAGACGCCCTGAATAGACCGGCAGCTCCGCCAGCCGCTGAGGCTTAAAGAACATCAATACCGGCCATACAATTGTTTGCCAGAAATTTTCCGGGCCAAATCTTCCCTCATAAATGTTCATCTCCGGCCAGTAAGGCGAAGCAACGAGTTTGTTGTAGAGCGGGAAGACCGGGCTTCCTGTCTGACGGTAGATGTAAATAGTGTAAGGCACGAGTGGCAGGGCGGCGATGAGCACTGCCATGACCACGCGACCGAAGACCTTGAAATCAAGTCGCCGCAGCCGGCGCAGCATGCGCCAGCCGAAAAGGAGAGCAATCGGCGCTGCCATCAAGACGTTGGTCAACTTAAAAGCTACACATGCACCGAGCAGAAGTGCGACGTACACGAGATCGCGCGTCACATGGTTATCGTCATCGTCTTCGCGCAACGCGAGGCGCGTGGCTTCGAGCAACAGCGGGAGAGCCAAAAGATCGACCATGTAGTTGTTGATCTCAAAGAGCACGTGTTCAGTGTAGAGCGTGAGCAGAATTCCCAAACAACGCCAACGGTCGTTTACGATAAAGGGTCGTAGCAACTTATTGAGCACGGTGCCGGCAAAAAGCAGCGATAAGAAATTGATGACTGTGCCCAGGCGGTAGCCAAGCAGGTGACGGCTGATTCCGGTTAGCATGTCCGACGAGGGATTAAACGGAAAGATTGTCGGAAAGAAATCGCCGGGAATAAATAGCGGTCCGTTTAAACCGCGTTCAGCCTGTATGAGGCGATGGTTTAGAACGTCCACCGAGAGATCGGGAAAGGCATACTTCAAGGTATAGACCACGAGTAGCGGCAGCGCGACGATCAGCCAGAACGCGCCCGGCGTTCTTTCTTCCACTTCATCTTTAGCGCGCAGATGCACTAACCAAAACAACGCGGCGATACCAACCGTCAGCGCCCACGCCGTGCGATTGTGAGCGATGACCCAAAGATACTGGCGGGCAAAAACCGACAGATAGAGAAAAATGAACAAGTCGCCGAGCTCGAGCTTCCGGCGGAGACCGCTGATGATTCGTTGCGCTTCAAACATTCTGAGAGAAAAACCGTTACGAGGATCGGTGCAAGTTCACTTCAGGTGAAATGGGTCGAGCAAATATGGTAATGACATCACGCAGGTTCACGTACAAGGACGGATTCCAACCCTTTGCTCGTATCCAGGTTCGCAGTGGACGACTGAGCGGCAGACCAGATTGATGAAGCATTAAAGCAAGACTCACTCGTTTGCCGCGGTGGCTCACTCGCAATACTTCAAAGCCGGCGCGCTTCAGCATGAGGCGCAATACCCGCTCGTCGAAGAAGAAATTGTGCGTCGGGTCGGCGAAGAGTCGCCACCCCTTTCCCGATAATCGTCGCAGCAGGCTGTTGTAGTCACCGGTGCTGAAGACAAAAATACCATCCGGGGCCAATAGCCGCCGGATATTCGCGAGCGCAATGTCGGGCCGATCTAGATGTTCGATAGTGTCCCAGAGAGTGATCGCGTCAAACTGCCGTAACCCGGCCGGCTCCTGAACTATGGAAGCTGTCTCCACCGGTAATCCTAATTCGCATCGCGCATAGTTTGCTGCGTATTCCGAAACCTCCAGCCCAAAGACGTCCCAGCCGCGGGCCCGAGCCGCTTCGAGGAAGAATCCTGTGGCACAGCCGACGTCAAGGAGCTTTCGTCCCCGAACCAGGCGCTCGAGTTCCGCAAGCGCTCTTGGCGCATTCCGTTGAATGGCATCGCGGTCGGCCAGGTAATCGGCGTAAACGCCCTCGCGATAATAATGCTCGGAATAATCCTGATGTGTTTCAGCGCTGTGCGGATCAGCATAGACCAGACCGCAAACTCGACATTGCAAGATGGGCCGTGACGTGTGAAAGAGTAACCGACTTTCGCCGGAGGCATCGCAGACCAGACAGCTAGCGCTAGAGGGTGGCGAAGCGTCAGACGCCGAGCGTTCTGCGCGTACGTTAAGTAGGCGGCGCTTCGTGTTACTAAGCGCTTCACCTTCCGTCGCCGCTTTGTCGCTGGGCATGATCATTCGCACAGTTGATTTCGCAATTCCTGGGGCTGGGCATTAGCGCGCATCGCCGCCGCGCTTCGCTCGCTCGATGGCCAGCTCCTGCACCAGCTTCGAGAGGCGGTTCGAAACAATCGTAAGCTGCGTTAGCGTGTACAAAAGCATTAAGACGATAAAGCACAGCGCCAGCAACGTTAGAGCTGACACCGGAAAAACTGCGCCGATGACGTGGGTCAAAGTCGTCTGCAGCCAAGGCACCGAAACAAGCAACGTCGTACCCAGCGCAGCGATTACGAAAATCACACCGTAGCCGACATAGAGCCGTCCATGCCTGACGAGATTAAGCACCCACAAAAGAAGCGCGAGCGCAATTAGGTTGAGAACAAGAACGCCTTGCAGACTCATGAGCGATGCCTCCTGCGAGTTAAAGCAGCCTCAATGATGCCGAGCAACACCAGCATCGAGGTCTTGAGTGGGTACTTAAAATAGTTAATCGGTGTATACATCGAGCGACCCTGGGTTCGCTCGGTGACGGTTACAGGGAATTCACCAATGCGGTATCCGAGCCGCATTAGATACACGATGGCCTCGGCGTGGAAATCCACAAAGTGCCAGTGTGTCAGAGGTTCAAACACGGTGTGCCTGATGACCTTGAGTCCTGAACTTGTGTCGTAGACGCGCCGGCCGATGATCAGCTTCACCAGCACCGAGAAAAGCTGCATGCCCAGACGCCGGCCCAATGGGGCGCCGCGGTAGCTGCGGGCAGAGATATAACGCGATCCAATGAGTACGTCCCAGCCTTCTTGCTTAAACTCACTGAGCAACGACTCGATTTGCTCCGGCTGATGTTGACCATCGGCATCAAGTGTCACCAAGGCGTCATACCCGCATTCAAGGGCGTACATGATCGCCGTCTGCACCGCGCGCCCATAACCGAGGTTACACATGTGCGCGGCAACTCTGACATTGAGTTGTTCAAGAATCTGGCCGGTTGCATCTTGTGACCCGTCGTTGACCACCAGCAGATCGTAATCCGGCAATGAGTCACGAACGCGCCCGACGATGGCGGCGATTGTGCCGGCCTCGTTGTAGGCCGGGATAGCAATGAGAATTCCTGGTGTCGGGGTCATCGTGGTTGCGGAGCAAAGCCGGCGGTGAAAAGCACATTCTCCGGTAAGGCGGCTCTCGACGCAAAGCAGGAGCAACCAGATGCCCGGTCAGAGGCTGTTCTTGACATCCATTTTTGAGACATTGAAAATGCTCGTCCTTCAGCCTGTTAAGAATTGCAATAAATCAAGTCTGTGTCCTGTGTCTCGCAATGCGCGAAGAAGAGGTGCACCTTATCATTTCCGAGCCTAACTCCCGAAGACTGAAAGCCAACAGGGTCATATCGTATTCCAGTAAACTCCGTTCTGTCTGGCGCGCCGTTGTCCGGCACCCACCGATCCGCGAGTTACTAATCGTCCTTACTTTCTTCGCGATGACGGCCGTACTGACGTGGCCTTATGTGACACGGCTGCGCGACGCAGTCGTAGATCCGGGTGACCCCTATCTCATTTCCTGGATTCTCTGGTGGGATTATCACGCCACCTTTACTGACCCGCTCAATCTTTTCCACGCGAACGTCTTCTATCCATACCGTTACACTCTAGCCTTCAGCGAGCACAGCTACGGCATTGCGATGCTTTTCTTTCCACTATTCGCGTTGGGAGCGCGACCGCTGACGGTCCATGCGGTGGCAATTTTTTGCGGCTTCGCTCTATGTGGTTACGCTGCATTCAGGCTCGCGCGTACCCTGACCGGTTCCTATGGCGTGGCCTGGGTTTCCGGGATCATCTTCGCGTTTATTCCGTACCGCTTTGGCATGATGTCGCAGGTGGCCTATCTCTTCTCTCCCTGGGTGCCGTTGCTTTTTGAAGCACTCGTATTATTTGCGCGCAAACGCAGTTGGAAGCGCGCGTTATGGCTCGGTTGCGCATTCTTTCTTTCGGGACTGACAACGATTTCCTGGCTTACCCTATCACTGCTGCCGTTTGCACTGTCGGCCGCTATTTTGTTGACGCGTTATGGACTGTGGCGCGATCACGCTTTCTGGCGACGTGGCGCGGTCGCGCTCGGTGTGGCCGCAGTGGCGTTGTTGCCGTTTATGTTGCCTTACTATTGGGTTTCAAGGATGTATGGCTTCACGCGCCGCATCGAGGACGTGCAGTCTGAGTCTGCTTGGCCGATTCACTGGCTTTCGGTCGAGGTGCGCAACAAGTTCTGGAGCGGTTTCGGCAGCAATATTAACGAGGGTTGGAAGTTTAAATTGTTTCCCGGACTTCTGCCCTTGCTGCTCTCGTTAGCGGCGCTGGTTATGATCGAGCCGGCTCAAGCCGGTGAGCGTGTGGACAAAGCATCGGCGAGCAAGCGATTACTCTTTTGGCTCGACACGCTCATTGTTCTCTCGCTTGCCGTCGCCATTATGGCTATCGGGTTTGAGGGACTTGATGTCTTCCGCGGTCTCTTTAATCACGTCACATCGGAGCGTGCTCTGTCCCTTCTGCTCGTCGCCATCCTGACGCGACTCTGCCTCGCATATCCAAGCTTTCTCAGGCGTGGGGATAACGCAAGTCTAATCGAAACTCTTCGTTCACCGCGCCGCACGGAGGCCTTCTGGCTGGGATTGGTCTGGGTCATCGTCGGCTTCTGCTACTCGCTAGGTTGGAACTTCTTTGTCTACCGGATTCTCTATGATGTTGTTCCACTCTTCAAAGGTATGCGGGTCGTAACGCGTGGCGCCATGATCGCATATCTCGGTATCGCGCTGCTTGCCGGCCTTGGAGCGAAGCGGCTCTCAGAAAGGATCGTTCTCAAGGTCCCGCTTGTTCGACCCGCGGCAGTCTACTTAGTGTTATGCGTTTTGCTTCTTTTCGAACTTAACGCCGCGCCATTGAAGTTCATGCGTGGTGATGTTTATCCTGACGCGGTAACGCTGCGGCTTAAAAAAACTCCGATGAGCGCGGGGATAGTTGTGCTTCCGGCCGGCGCCGACTTTAACCACCACCATATCCTGCGTGCAGCGGATCACGCCAAGCCACTCATCGTCGGCACGTCCGGCTTCATTACGCCGTACGAATATGACATTGAGACTATGACACGCAGCGGGACTATAACGCCGCAGTTCATGGATCTCCTCGAAAAAATTCCCGCGTCCTATGTCGTAGTCGAGAACCACTTGATTGCGCCCGAGCGCCGCGTCGACTATGAAACTTTTCTGGCGCGGGCAGTCGTAAACGGGCGGTTGCGGTACGTCAATCGTTTCGATGGGCGCGACGATCTTTATGCGGTCGTGAAAACCGAGCCGCAGGCGAAGACGGAAGCGGCGATGCCCTTTGCCCTGGAGCTCAAAGACTGGACAACGTTACTCAACGAGAATCCAGTCAACGTGCTCGGCGATTATCGCGAGCGGAGTCAGAAACTTTACCGTCTTTACCTGGTGTCCTTTGGTGCGCTGCCGCGTTACGCGGAATTCATGCCGGACGTGAAGATCATCGGTAGGGGAGTGACGGCCAACTTCGCCGACGAAGGGAGACTTGAAGCTAACATCAACGAGTTTGCCGCTGCCTGGGTCGAGCGAGCGAAGTTTCGCAGTCTCTATCAAACGATGACGAACGAGCGTTATGTCGATACGTTGAGCGAACATGCCGGCATCAGCCTCGCGCCGGCGGAGCGTGCCGCCTTAATTGAGAAACTTAACGGCGGGTTGCTGACACGCGCGCAGGCTTTGCTCGCGATCGTGGACAACCCCGAACTGGTTAAGAAAGAAGAGAACCGTTCGCTGGTTCTGCTTCACTATTTTGGTTACCTGCGGCGCAATCCTGATGATCCGCCGGATAAGAATCTCGACGGCTTCAATTTCTGGGTCCGGGAGATTGAAAGATCTGGAGAAATTGGCCGCGTGTCGCGAGCCTTCCGAGCCTCGGGCGAATATGAAGGGATCGAGAAGAAGTAGCGGAATGAATCACGCCCAAAACAATCATGAGTCGCAGGACAGCGAGCAGTACCCGGCTTGTCTGTCCGTAGTCGTGCCGGTTTACAACGAGCAGGCGACTTTGGCCGAGGTGGTGCGCAAATTGTTGGACGTTCCCTGCCTGCTCGAAATCATCATCGTCGACGACTGCTCAACCGACCGCACAGGCGAGGTCGCGGCCGAGCTTGCGGCAACGCATAGCCAGGTGCGTGTAGTGCGGCAGCCGCGTAACGCCGGCAAGACCGCAGCGCTTAAAACCGGATTCGCGCTGACCACTGGAGCGATTGTTATCGTTCAGGATGCGGATCTCGAATATGACCCGACGGATATTTACGGCGTGATTCGTCCGATACTCGAAGGGCATGCACACGCTGTCTTCGGTTCCCGCTTTCTCGTGCGCCGGGCCACGCGGGTTCTGTATTTCTATCACTACGTCGCCAACAAGTTCCTGACGTTTCTTTCCAATTCGCTGACCAACCTGAACATGACCGATGTCGAAACCGGTTACAAAGCGTTTCGCGGCGACATCATTCGCAACATGACGATTGTCTCGAGCGGCTTTGGCTTTGAGGTTGAGGTGGTGGCCAAGATAGCCAAGTTGAAAGTGCCGATCTACGAAGTGCCGATCAGCTACTACGGGCGCACTTATGACGAAGGCAAAAAAGTTACGATGATCGATGGTCTGACTGCGGTCTGGCTGGTGATTCGCTTCAACCTCTTTTGCAGTCTGCGCTCATCGTTTCGGGAACTACCGGAAGAGAGCAAACAGTAAACAGCAGACAGCAAACAGCAAAGCAGTGCACGCGAGTTCCGGCTGTTTGCTGTTTACTGTTTGCTGTTTACTTTATAAACACGAAACTGTCCGCGCTCCAAAATCATTTCACAACTCGTGCACGGCAATTCGTGGCTGATGACTACCGCACCGGCCGGCGGCGGCGTCGTTTGACTGGCGCGTTGAAAATTATGCAAATCCAGACCGCGCAGCGTCGCATACCAATACGCGTACATGTAGGCCGCCGGAGTTTTATCGAGTAAGTAAACGGGTCGCTCCGGCTGGGCCAGCGCCGCGTTGAGCAGTTCAGGATAATAACTGTCAAACGCATCCACGCGCGTCGGGGCCGCATAAAACTTCCATTGAAAAATGGATCCCTGGACCAACAAGAAGACTGCCAGCGTCGCGAGTAGCGCGCGTCTGGCGCGTGGTCGTGGCCTCGCTTCCGCCGAAAGAAACTGGATCGCCGTCATCATCAGCACAAAAAGAAAAATTGGCAGCGCAATCAAGCGCAGCGTGTGGAAATGATCGAGCGTAAGTGACGCGGGAATGGGAGCGACAGCCAGGCCGTAAAGAATGAATCGCCACCACGCTTCTCGCCAGTGCCCGCGGATTACAACGACAAATCCAATTGCCGCCAGCAGCACCATGCCGAGAAGCAGGCTCCCGTGCCATTGCAGGTGATGACGTGGTTCCGGATCGCCCTTGAGGAACCAATTCCCGGGACCAAAGTTGCCAGCATAGTTTTGTACAAACCGCAGCACGATCCGCGTATTTGTATCTCCCGGCTTAACGTAAGTAACAAACTTGTATCGTTCGCTGAGCGCGCCGGGGTGCCGCAGGCTAAACGTCGCAAGCGGCAGCAGCATGACAGCGAAAACAATCCAGGTGAGGACTATTCCCCGGCGACGGTTGCGCGTGAAAAAGAACGCGAGCCCCAGCGCGAACAGCGGCGCGAGCAAGCGTCCAATCGAATAGGTGTAGGTCATCAGGCCCAGCAGTGCGCCGAGTCCCGCAGCGATGCGCCAGGACCATTGCATGCGGCGCGAAGCTTCATAGAGCAGCAACAGGAAACCAGCGAGCAGCGCGGGAAAGATGGCGACTTCGAAGACGAGGCGGCTAATTTCAAATGTCCACGGTGTAAGCAAGACACTCAAAAAGACGAGCAGGCCCGCGCCGAGTTGCTTTGTGATGCGTATAGCCAGCAGTCCAAGCAACAACGCGGCCGCCATTCCCAGCAACGCGCTCAGCAAGCGTGCGGCAAACACGCTGGGTCCCGTAAAGCGATACAGCGCCGCCAGCGCATAGATGAAGACGGGATTCTTGTATTCGCCGAAGGCGCGAAAGTAGAGCGGAAATCTTTCGCCGTGTTCATCGACGCCGCTTTGAGAAATGGTGTGTGCGTTGTAGGCGATCGATGCTTCGTCGACGAAAAAGGTGGGCGAGTTGTGCGACACCTCGGCAAAGTAAACGATGCAGGCGAGCAGACTGACTGCCAGTAGGACCACCTCGAGGCGGCTGAGTTGCGGGCGTCTCATTTAAGTGTGGGCGTTTTGCTCCCCGCCACATCTGGCGCTCATGTTCGGATTACCCGGCGCCGTTGATTAGCCTTTGGACCACGTTGGACCAGGAGAGATTCAGCGCCAGCAGCTTGTCGCGGCCGCGTTGGCCCATAGCGTGTGCTCGCGGTCGATCGGAATAAAGTGAGTCGAGGGCGGCGGCGATCGCTTCTGGTTCCGGTTCGACAATCAGGCCTTCGCTGTCGTGATCAATGAATTCCGCCGCACCACCGCCATCGCGCGCGACCACCACCGGCTTGCCCGAGAGCATCCCCTCGAGCGTGACGTAACCGTAGTCTTCGTCAAACGGCAAATAACAAACTCCCAGCGCGTCTGCGTACAAATCAATGATTTCCGATTCGGATACGAAGCCACGCAGGCACACGCGATCCGCGACACCTTGTTTCTTGACTAACGCTTCGTAACGTTTCGGATCGCCAGAGCCGCCGGCCAGAACAATCTTTAACGGCGTGCGCAAGTGCTGCGCCGCCTCAATCAGCAATTCCTGTCGCTTCTGAGGTTCAAGACGGCTGGGATAAAAAATGTAATCACCCTGCTCGCCGCAGCGCAAACTTTCCGCGCGCGGCGGCGGATGATACAGCGGCTCACTCTCAATTTGGTTGTAATGGAGCAGACGTTCGGCAACAGTTTTTGAGTTGGCAAACACTTTCCTGGCGAGCGGTATCAAACGATTGTCCGCCTGTTGAATCCATTGGCGCACCTGCGCGCCATCCGAATAAGTCGAGAGGTCGTCGAATGGCGTACCCCACAGGTTATAAGCCGCGCGGTACTGATGCATGATCCAAAGTACCTTGCGCTCGTGTGCGACGAAGTACGCGGGAAACTTCATGCCGATCACCAAATCAACAGGCTTACCGTTGGCTTCGCTCAAGTCGAGCAGACGCCAGGCGAGCGCGCTCTGCATGATCTCGGAAGGTGGATACCACTTGAAGGGCAGCGCCACCACTTCCGCGTTGTAACCCGCCTCAACCAACGCGCCGCGCAGTCCGGCGACATGGGACTCAGCGCCGCCGGTGGTGAAGGGAACTTGCGTTGTGCAGATTAGGACGTTGCGAATCATTAGGTATTGGTCAGTGGTCAGTGGTCAGTGGTCAGTTGTTAGTGGCTAGTACTTTGAACTTTGCGCTTAGTTAATTGCCTAATTTATCGGGCTTTCAGAAGACGAAGAACCAAGTACAAAGTTCAAAGCACGAACAACTGACAACTGACCACTGACAGCCCTACTGAACAACGATATTGCAGACGGCGATCGACAGCTCTCGGTCGTCGCGCGTTTCACCGGCGACGGGGCGTGGCTGCCAAGTGCGATCAGTTCGTAGTTCCAATTCAAACTCGCCGTTTGCCGGTTCACTTAAGTTTTCGAAAACCGGGATCCGCAACTCCAGCCAACCGTAGTGCCAAAGTGAAAAGGCGCATAATCGCTCGCCGTTCAGAAATAACTCCACACCGAGCGGCCGCGTGCTTAGATCCGGCAGGTGCGTAATCAGGTCCAGACGAATTTCCGAAACGTTGGCTGCGCGAAACTTAACCGCGGCTTGTTGGCCCATCCAGCGCGCGATTGGCGGCAACATGTTTGGCTCGAACCAGCCATCGTCGAATTCGACTTCGAGGTTGCGGTCCAGGCAAAGTTCTTCGGCAACAGTTGTCGTGCTCGCTAATGAAAGCGCGTCTTGAGAACTGTCTGAAAAAAGATTCCGGCGATCGCGGTGTTCGTTATAGAACGCACCAAGCGACGCGTCGGACGCTTTCACAAGCACGTAGAGCCCGCTCTTGGGCAAGTGCAGGTTGAGGTCAGAGACCTTTCCAAACACGTAGCCCATCGCCATATCAAAGGCGCGCCGCTCCTTAAACGAAAGGCCGCGCAGGTAATCGAGAAAATCGTCTTCGAAAGGGAGGCCGTAACGTTCGGCCTGCTTGAGAAACTCTTCGCCGCTGAGGCAGAGCGCGTAACGCGGCTCCCAGGCGACGTGGGAAAAAAACTTGCGAAAGCGCGCCGCCTGCTCCTGCTCTTCTTCCAAACCTACGTGTCCATCGATCTCGATGAAGGTACGCAATTCTTCCGCGCTCATTTCGTCGTAGCCTTTGCGCGAGGTGCGGTCCGTACATTCAATTCCGTGCATTGTGACCCCGCCGGGACGCAGAACGCGTTTGACTTCGGCGAGCACCGCATCTTTTGCTTCTGCTTCCACGTGGCCCAAGACGTCGAGACTGACAACATAATCGAAGCTGGCCGAAGGAAAGGGAAGACGTGAAAGTTCCGCGGCGAAGGTCGCATCGTAACCATTGAGGCGAGCGGCGAGCGCACATTCACTTGAGAGGTCAACACCGGTGAGCACAATTCCTTTTCGCTTAAGCAACGCCAGCATGCCGGCGCCACAGCCGAGTTCGAGCACGCACGAGCCGGCGCGCACGTTATCGTAAACCCACATGGTGCGCGCAAAGCGAATGTCGAAACGATCGAGTGCTTTGAAGTAGCGGTTATCCAGAACTTCGTCGGAAACAAACTTCGTTCGATAGAACTCTGCTACGTCGGTAATGCCGGCGCGCTCGTATAAAGTTTCCTTCGGCATAAAATTTAGCTGCAACGCGATATAAGTGATGAGTGATGAGTGATGAGTTGTGAGTCAGAAGTTCAGAGTCCAAGCTTTAGCTTGCTTCTTAACAGCGCAAGAGCAACCTGAAGGTTGTACTCTGAACTTGTTAGCGCCTACTCATCACTCATCCCTCATTACTCATGACTCATCACTCATTACCCATCACACTTCACTTTTCCGTCTTCTCAATTTCATCGATGCGGCGCTGAAGTTCCCCTAACAGCGTTTCGTTCTTGCGCCGGGCGCGATCCTCGAGCGTGGCGGCCTCGCCAGTTTGCAGCGAGAGTTGCTTGAAGCAGACGCGTTGTTCCGCGCGCAGGATTTCATCACGTGCGCGTAATTCATCAATCAAGTCCCGCAGTTGTGCCTCCACTCCAGCGTTTTGCGCTCTCGTTAAATCACTTTGGGCTTGCAACGTTGCTACAGTTTCTGCGCGCCGGTGGGCCTGTTCCGCGCGCAAAGCAGCGAGTTCCGCGCTCAACGCAGCGAGTTCCGCGCCCAACGCAGCGAGTTCCGCGCGCAATCCAGCCAGCGCGTTTTGGTTTTGCTCCAACTCAATCCGTTGCGCGTCATGCGCCGCAGTAGTTTCCGCGCGCAGTTTTTCCAACTCGTATTCATAAGCCGCCAGCACGGGCAGCAGGTCGCGCAATGCGTGATGGACCGCGGCATTGAAATTCACCTGCTCCCAGGCGTACCAGCGCGTCGCGCGTTTCATTTGTCGTTTACACCAAAGCTCCAGTGTTGCGACGAAACCGCTGCGATTGCTAACGACCGGCGGCAGACGGTCCCAGGCCCGCGCGGTTGTTGTCAGGTAGGAGTTAATCAATGCCAGATTTTTGGCAGTTGATTCGCGGTTGCCCGATGCGGCGATCGGCGATTCCGCAACGCGACTGTCTCCGTTGGCCGCAATATTAGCGGCGGTTGTTACGTCCTGGGCCGACCGTTGCTGCGTAATTACTCGCTCGCGAATTTCACGCAGAATGCTTGCTACTTCTGTTTCAGCCATAACTCACAGTTTCGTGATTGCCGGCGATCGTCGCACCTTCGCGCTGCGACTCTGGTTGCGAGTTGTCTGATGGTGCGGCGCGCTGGTGAACGGTTACGCCGGCATTCAAATTAGCGACGCCTTCGGTCAGCGTCATGCTCGTGACTCTAACGAAAAGCGCGGCGTCGAGCCAGTCGTAAGCGAGGCCTTCGCGGCTATGCACGGCCAGTGAAATTGTATATTGGTCCACACCCAGCCAACATTGAAACGCGAAACTTATCTCGACCAGTTCGCCGCCGCGCACCGTGCCAAACTCGAGTTGTTGTTCTTTCGTGTTTGTGCCGTAGGCGTGGATGCCGTGGGAGTTGCGAATCAAAAATCCAATTACCGGATCGGGAACGTCGTGATGAAAACGAACAGCCAGGCGCAAGGTTAGCGGTTCGCCACTCTCGACAATGTCGACGCGCGCTTTCGTAACGTCAGAAAGTTCCGCGCCGACGATCTCGGCGCTGCCATCGCCGTGGCGGTAGGCACAGCTTACGGGCGCCAGAGTTTCGTCGGCTTCAGATCGTTCGTCGCGCGGGGCGCCGGCCGCCGCTTCGTAGGCCTGTTCGCGCTCCATAATAATTTTCTGATAGAGGTTGAGCACGTCGGCGGGCTTGCCGTCGGCGATGATGCTGCCGGCCCGAAGCATGATCGCGCGCGAGCACAGCGCGCGCACAGCCGCGGCGTCGTGCGAAACGAACAGCACCGTGGCGCCGCGCTCGTGCAATTCATTTATGCGACGAAGGCAACGATGTTGAAAAACTGCGTCGCCGACCGCGAGCGCCTCGTCGATGATCAGGATGTCGGGTTCGACGCTTGCCGCGATCGCAAAGGCCAGGCGCACGTACATTCCGCTCGAATAAGTTTTCACCGGCTGATAAAGAAACGGACCGATTTCGGCGAAGCGCTCGATGGCCGGAAAAAGCGCATCGGTTTCGCGCCTGGTCAATCCCAGCAGACTGGCGTTCATATAAACGTTTTCCACGCCGGTAAATTCCGGATCGAAGCCGGCGCCAAGTTCGAGCAGTGCTGCGATTCGCCCGTCGTGCCAAACGTCGCCGTGCGTCGGCGCCAACGTGCCCGAAATGATCTGCAACAAGGTCGACTTGCCGCAACCGTTTGGTCCGACAATGCCCACGGTGGTGCCGGCCTCGATTTCGAAGTCCACGTCGCGCAGGGCCCAGAATTCTTTATGCCGGCGCAGTCGACCGCGCGTAAGCGATTCCTTCAGGCGATCGCCGGGTCGCGTGTAGATGCGATATTGCTTGGAGACTTTTTCAACGCGCAGGGCAGCGGTCATGCGCTGAATGTAGCAGAAGTCAGGAAACGGAAGCTAGAAGCAGACGGCAGGAGCAGGAGGCAGGAGCAGGAGGCAGGAGCAGGAGGCAGGAGGGAGACGGCAGAAGGGACTAGGCAGAAGGCCGGAGCACCGCAGCTCTATTTGCTGCCGACTGCTCCTGCCGTCTGCCTACTGCCTTCCGCCTCCTGCCGTCTGCTGCTGCAGCCGTTAGCTTGGTCCGAAGCGTTGCCGATACTCGGACGACAAAATGAACGCCTTGACCATCTCGGCGTTGATAAAGTTGCCATTGAATGCGTTCAGTTTGTTAAGCCAGAAATTATATCCGGCAGTGTCCGGGTCGCGACGCAGGTAGCCGAAGTACTCCATCGCTACGAATGCGGCGTTGAACTCGCGTGTTTGCAGTTCGTCCGCCTCGGCAATTTTGCGAAGCACGGTCGCTCGTGTTTCGGTCGAGCCATTCAATCCCGCAACCAGTGCGTTGCGGAAAGCATCAGCCGCGGGGAAGTTGCCACGAATTTCACCACCAGTAAATTGAACGGTGTGGAAATTAATGTAGGCCCTGCCCTCGCGCAAGTTAGTTAACTGAGCCGCCAGGGTTGTGCCGTTCCCTTCGGGCGCGTCCCATTTGCCGCTGACCGTGCCGCCGACGCCGCCGCTAAGCGGAGTAACGACCTGATCGTTAGGATTGTTGTCGTTGAATGGACTTCCGAAGAAGCCCCACACCACCGGACCATTAACGCCCGGCGCAACCGACGGTCCCGCATGAATGTGGGCGTTGCCCAGGTTGTCGTTAGTATCGGCCGTTTGCGATCCCGTGAAGTCGATATTGTTTACCGTCGCAGTAAACGTCATCGCTGTTTGGGCCGCGTTAAATTGGAACCGGGCGGTGCCTGACGAAGCTGGCCTGGCAGCTCCGGTGGTTGTCGTCGGCACTGTCGGCGGCACCTCCTGCGAGTTTGTTAGGTTGACTGTGAAGACTCTTACTTCGGACGGCGTCAGGTTAGCACTCGCGAGCAATGCATCCACGTATTGCTCGTTGGTCAGCGTGCTCGGATATTTGGAGACGAACTCGGGACGCGCCACAAAATCGTTGTAGTACGCGACCTTGTTTGCCTCAAGCTGGGCCTCAGCTCCCGCCGCACCGAACACGTAGCCCCTTTGCAGCGTCTGCGTATCGCGCTCGAAGTTCCCGTACAGGATTGGAACTGGAGAGCCACCCGTGGCATTCGGCCCGAAAGCAACGCGGTGCGTCAGGTATGCCAGGTAGCCCGTTTTTTGAAACTCAATTGAAAGAAAGAAGGCCGCGCTGACATTGATTCTCTTGCGCTCGATACAAGACGCATCAGCGCCGCACGAAGTAATTTCATTGGTCCAGAAAGCTAATCCCGGCGCGTCGGGCTCGCGATTGAGGAAATCAAGATAGTGTTGCCGGACAAAGAAACTTGCGGTGTCAATCGGATTGGCTGACGGTGGCACCACGTCGTTGTCCAAAACCGTCAGCTCGGCGATGTTCGGACTGCCAAGGCCTACGCCCGCGCCAGTTGGGTTCGAGAGTGCGAGCGACACGGTCTCATCGCCTTCGACAAAATTGTCGTTGACGATCAAGATGCGAAAAGTCTTTGAAGTTTCGCCGGGCGCAAAGGTCACGCTGCCCAACGCTATTTCGTAATCTGACTTTTGCGAAGCATGACCGGGCAGTGACTCATCAAAGGTGTTGTAGTTGACGCTTGCGGTACCCGAAGCATCGCCGTTGCGCGTGACGGTAATGTCAATGTGGCCACGCCTTCGCTGATAGCGTACTCGTCCGTCGAGAATTGAATTAAAGAAGTGGCGGAAGCTGTCGTCGGTTTCAAAGAACCGAACAGGCCGTGCTCTTCCTCAGCAGTGCCGGCGCTGAAGTAAAGCGTATTGACATCGCCGCCGGCACCGCCGTTTCCGAAAGTGAGTGCCCATAACTCATCGATCTCGATCCCGTCGCCTGCTTCGTTCTGCAACGTGCCGAGAAACGCACCCGTTGTCGGGTTGAACGCGTGAATGCTGGGGTTCCCTTCGCCGAAATTGCCGACCAGCAACGCGCCGCCGAAGATACCAAAGCTCGCCGGGGCGAGTGTGATACCCCAAGGCGAATTCAGCGGTCCATTGTTGATGCCGAAGGTCGGGTCGCGAACGCCGCTGGCAGTAAACCTGCGGACAAAGCCGTTACCAACACCTTCTTCGTCCTTTCCGTCCGTGCCCACCTTCGCATACATCACATACAGCGAGCCGCCGATGTTCTGGATGTTGAAAGGGTGATACGTGTTCCCCAATGTCGTGGGAATTGTCGCGTCGGCAAACGGGAAGCTGGCCGTCGGTTGCAAGGCGAACGAGGTGTTGAAGACGTCAATCTTGCCGTTGGCGAAGTCGGCTGCGTAAAGGAAGTTGCCAGAACCATTGTTGGCGAGCGCCAGACCCGTGTAGACATGCCCCGGCTGCGATACAGCTGTGACGGCGGTGGTTGAACCGGCAGTTGGAGCATTGGGATCCCACCCGGTGATATTGCCTGTAATCGACGCAAACAGAAAATTCGCGCCGCATGGGGCGCTGGCACAGGCTCCCGGAAGCACGAACTCCGTCGATACGTTGCTGGCGACTGTTCCAGTTGGCAAGTTACCGGGAATGGTCACGGTTTGCGGACTGGGATTGAGTACGACAGGACTACCCGATACGTCGCCTCTCAAAAGCTGGCTGCTGCCGGTTTTATTATTCGCGACCCAGAAAGGACTGGACGAAGTCATCGAAATTCCCCATGGGTTTACCAGCAGGGGATCAAGCACTGGCGCCAAGCCGGGAATGTCCGAGACAAAGTTGGTCTGCCGATAGGCCGAGCCCGGCGCGATAATAGGAATATTCGGCCTCAGATCCTGATCGTCCATTTCTGATTTCGGGTTGATCGATTTTGCACCCGCAGGCGTTGCTGGAATTACCGGCAGCATACATACAAAAAGAAAGAAACTGATGGCGACACTGGCGAGCCTTGCGCTCAAGCCTCTGGTTGAGTACTGACGCATCTTTGTTCTCCTGTTTTACTGAACGATTGGTTCTCTGCGTTTACGAAGTCGATTGGTCTTCGGGCCGTCTCGCGGATCGAAGCTCGTATGTCGGGAGACATAGTTTGACTAATGGTTCTGATGGGGGATTTGCGAATTTGAAATTCAGGACGTATCCGAGTCTGGGTACTCGGACTTTGAAGTAATACCGGGCGAGGAAAAGTCCTCGTTGGTAATGACAGCCGTTTCTAGGGAACGTCGAGACTCTAAACTTACGAACTATTGCTGTCAAGAAATTTTGTTTGATTTTAAATTACGCCTTGGCACGTACATATTCGCTCTAAAGCCTTATTTGGTTCGGCTTACGCCCAGCTTGCGATTAGCGGAGTCTCTGCGTAAAATGGCGACTCTTTTGCTGCTGGGTGTTCAGTTCTTTTCAGCCAGCGCGTGCTGCTGCTCGCTCCCCGAGGGCATCTAATCTGCTCGTATCTGCGTCTTTATTCCGGAGGATTTTTGTGAAGCAAGTTTTTGGTTCATGCTGTGCCCTGGCCCTGCTTTTGCTGGTCTGCGGCGCGCTTTCACCCGCATCTGCGCAATCCGGCAGCCCCACACCGGATCCGTTTGTTACGCAGTTAACTTCGTCACCAGCTGGTAATGTCTTCAATCCATTCGGATCTTTCGCGGGCGATATTTCCGCCAACGGCCGGTTTGTAGTGTTTGAGTCGAATGGCGACGTCGCTACACAAAATCGGAATAATGCAGATGGCAATCGGGAAATTTTTCTGGTTGATTATGCGCAGCGGCGCATCTTTCAGATCACGAATACTACGAACGTTCCCATTGCGTCAGCTTCGCCAAGTCCAAGTCCGAGCGCTAGTCCAACGGCAACACCCGCGCCGACTCCGGCAGATCCAGCTCTAATTAAATATGAGATAAGCAGCAATCGTCCCGTGCTCAGTTTTGAACCAGCACTAGTCGGTGGCCCGCCGGGATCGCGGAGTTACACTATTGTCTTTAGTTCAAACGCGCCCACTCTTCCCAGCTTTGCCGGCGCCGACCTGGCAGGATTTGTCGGCACCACCAGCGCTCCGGCTACTGAGGGAAACCAGGAACTTTGGATTTATCGGTTTACTGTCCCCGAGGTTAGCAATTTGTCGAGCGGCGATGAAGTACCGTCTTTAGATCTCAGCAGCATCGGCACCTTTACACGCGTGACAGATACCGTGTGCAGCCGTCCAACGGGATTACGGCCGGCGATTACTCCGGCAGACGTGATTGACGATAATCGTGAAGCAACAATTAGCGACGACGGAGCCATTATCGCTTTCATCTCGACGCGCAATTTAGTTGGTACCGGCAATACGGATAGCAACCCGGAACTTTTCTTTCGCAACACAGCCGCGCCCTCCGGCGCATTCATACAGGGAACGAATACAGCTGACGCTGTCAACGGTGTGAAAATAATTTCGCGGTTCCAACAAAACCCGTCGTTGTCGGCCAGCGGCAATAAGGTAGCTTTCATTTCCACCGCCGACCTGGCCTCGCCAAAAATTAACGGTGATGGCAACACCGAAATTTACATTGCAGACGTTACCGCCTCCGGTTTGGATCATGTGACGCAGGTTACCCGCACACAGTCTGAGACAAGCGGACCTTTTACCGGATCGAGTGTCAACCTTTTCAGTCCCGGGCGCCGACTGAGCCGTGACGGAGCTTTGCTTGCTTTCGAGTCAAGAGCGGCGGATCCCAAAGGCGACAGCAGCGCGACGAATTTGGCGTCCCTGGCTACCTTCGTTTACAACGTTGCGGGTGATACTTTTACTCAAGTCGGTCTGCGTCCTTGCCTTGGTCAACCTGATGTGGGGTGCACAGACATCAGGCACTTCCCAACATTTACTGATTACACCGGGAACGTTCCCGGCGCATTGGTGTTTGCTTCCGGTCTCAATTTTAAAACCGATGGAAGTTTTCCGGCGGCGGCCGACGACGCCACTGGCTTGAACCCTACCCGTCAACCGCAAATTTTTATTACTGACCTTCCGGTTTCGTCCACCAGCACTTTTAAGCGACTGACGAATAATCCAGTTGGTTCGTTGACCAGCGATACACCTATTCGGCCGATCCCCAGTGCCAGGCGAAACCGAATGACTTTCAGTTTGACCAGCGCCGAACTCGGCGGCGGCAATGCTGATTTATCGACGGAAGTTTATTACTTGCTCAGTCCGACCGTGACGTCAGAAGCACCTGATGCGCTTACGTACTTTACTGCTGGCAGCGCTTTCGAAGTGCCCGCAAGTCCTGCTCCCTCGCCATCACCGACTGCGACGCCTACGCCGGCACCGGGCACCGCAGGAGCGGGTCTGGCGACCGGCGAGTTCAGCCTTATTCGATCGGCGGGAACCTTAGCTCCAGGAACGAAGCAGGCCGTCGGCGGTTCCGAGATCGATCGCAACCCGATTTATCCAGTTGAACTGAACGGCGTTTCGGTTTCGATTAATGGCGCGGCCGCCCCGCTATATTTCGTTAGCGCGACCGAGATCCAATTTGTGGTTCCCATTGGCATTCAGTTGGGAATAGCCACGATCGTCGTCAACAACAATGGAAAAGTTTTCCGCGGCTTTGTGCCCATTGTCATTTCCCAACCTGATATCTACACAGTTCCCAGAGGCCCAGGCGGACGCGCAGTCGTCTGCAACGTCACCACTGTTGTGGCGGGTTGCATTATGGAGCCGTTCAACGTAACTACGGCAGACTCTACCGGCGCGCAGGTGCCAACGTTACTCGAGATTCATGCGACCGGAATGCGAGGCGAGTTGCCGAGTGAAGTAACAGTGACGATTGGTACGACGGTAATCACGCCGACCAACGTCATTAATAATACTAAGTTCTTTGGCGAGGACTTGATTACCGTTGCGTTACCAGCCTCGCTGGCTGGGGCGGGCGATGTGCCGGTGATTGTGACTGTCACCAAGACGGGCGGGCCGTTCCAGAGCCGGGCAGCGGCCACCGCGCCTAGAATCAAAATAAACTAGAGACGTAGTGTTTTGGTAAGTTCTAAAAGCCCGCGTGCGAACCGTGCGGGCTTTTTTGTTGTCTTCGATCGCGCGTTTTTGTAGCTCCCAGGACTACGGAAAGTGTACTATCGCCCGGTAGCGTGTTTCCCCGCACGCCGTCAATCGAACCACAACGTCTTTAGAGCCCATCGACTTTTCAAGCATGCGACGGTTTAAGTTTCTATTAGCGCTGTTGACTATGCTGGCCTGCACCGGCGTTGGCCTACCTGCTTCTTTTGAACCAGCGCGGTCGGCTAAGCGACAAGTCCGCTGGACGAAAAAAGCGATGCCGATTGCAGTCTCGTCTTCGCTTACTTTGCCAAATGCAAGTATCGCCGCCGGCAGCGACGTAGCCGCGGCGATTCATAGCGCATTGGAAACGTGGTCCATTGCCGCTAACATCAACTTTATTGAAGTGCCTTCAAATCTTCAGTCGATCAGTCCGGCCAATCGTCCGGACGGAATCAATCTGATCACCATTGCCGCGACTTCGGAAAATCTTGCAATCTTTGGAAACGAAAACAGTCCGGCGCGCACTCGAGTTTTTTATGACGCCGACACGGGAGAAATCAGCGAAGCGGATATCGTCATCAATCCTTACTTGTATTCAGTTGCCGGGGCGCCAATTGAGTTTTCAACGGACGGCACGCCAGGAACGTACGATCTTCAGTCGACACTGACGCACGAGATTGGACATCTGCTCGGGCTCAATCATTCCAGCGTACTTGGCGCGACGATGAACGCGACCCAGGCACTGAATGGCATGTTTGGTTTGCCGGCGGTAAGTGAGCGCACGCTCAGCGAAAGCGATATCGCCGCAGTGAAAAGTATTTATGGCTCGCGCTCCGAAACCGGATCTGTTGCTGGCCACATACTGAGCAACCAGCAAGGCACTCTTCTGCCGGCGGCGCGAGCGCACGTGTGGCTTGAAGACGCAGTGTCCGGACGAGTAATGGCCAGTGGCGTTACAAATTCCAGCGGCGCTTTTGATATTGCCGGCATTGTGCCGGGACTTTACCGGCTGATGACTGAATATCTGGACTCGAGTACGGCTGCGGAGCAAACGCTGAGTATTGATCAAGAGCGTCGTTCCGGAACACAGAGTTTTCGAACAGTTGAAATTGCCGGTGGGTTACGAGTTGCCGCAAATAAGTCTGCGTCGGTTAACTACGTTCTGGTGCCGCCGCAAAACTCAGCTGCAACTCTAAATCCTCGCTTTGCGGGTTTGAATAACGAGTTATCAACTGTGCCAATACCTGCGTCTCGGGGCGCGACGTTGACGGTTTATCTCAGCGGCGATGCAGTGGACCAGGTGCCGGGAACGGGACTGTTAGTAACTTCGCCCTATCTAACAGTGAATCCCGCGAGCCTCAGGTCGCATCAATTTGGTGGTACTGCACCAGTAATTAGTTTTGATGTAACCGTCGCGCTGGATGCGCCGCCGGGTGACTACAGCCTGCGACTGCAATCAAACTCCGGAGAGATCGCCTACCTCGTAGGGGCCCTGGTTGTTGGGCCAAAACAATAAGCCAATAAGACCCAGCTAACGCAAAGCAGTTTAGAGTCCAGCTTTAGCTTGCCGCTGCCATGCGCAAGAGCAACCTAAAGGTTGGACTGGTTGAACTCTGAACTTCAAGCCTTTGCCGCAAGGCAGATGAACAACTTCGAGCGCTTGCCGCCCGACTCTGTAATTCCATAGAAAACAATTCAAGTGCTAATCTCTTAGCATGAAGCGCAAGCTCCTTGATTATCTACGTTGCCCGGCCTGTGCAGCGCAATTAGATCTGACTGAAGTAGTTGTTATTGAAGGGGAAGAAATTATGCAGGGGCGGCTGGTATGCGCTGCCTGCAAGTCGGGGTTTCCGATCGTCCGTGGCGTGCCGCGCTTTGTCAGCACTGAACTGTTGGAAGCGGACAAAGCGGCGACTGCTGAAAGTTTTGGCTGGCAATGGCAACACTTCACGCACACCGATGAACTTTATGCCGATCAATTCCTGGGCTGGATTGCGCCGGTCGAATCGGATTTTTTTCAGGACAAGATTGTTCTTGAAGGTGGCTGCGGCAAAGGCAGGCACACTGAACTGGCGGCGCGCTGGGGAGCGCGAGAAGTTGTAGGTGTGGACTTGAGCAGCGCGGTTGAAACTGCATTTGCCGCCACGCGCAATCTTGAGAACGCGCACATCATTCAAGCCGACCTTTATAACTTGCCGCTGGCGCGCGCATTTGATTACGCGTTTTCGGTTGGCGTGCTGCATCATCTGCCCGACCCGCGGGCGGGCTTTCGCTCGCTCGCGTCGCGGGTTAAGCCCGGCGGTCATCTTTCGGCTTGGGTTTATGGCGCCGAAAACAACCGTTGGATCACGCGTTACATCAACCCGGTGCGCAAAATAACCTCGCGAATCGATCAGCGAACGTTGCTACAGGCTTCAAAAATTCCCGCTGCTTTGATGTATCTGGCGACAAAGCTTGTCTATGGACCACTGAATCGCGGTGCGGGTGGCAGGGAACTGGCGGACCACTTGTTTTATAACGACTACCTGAACGCTATCTCAAAATTCGGGTGGCGCGAACAGCATACGATTGTCTTTGATCATTTGGTGGCGCCGACTTCCCATTACATCAGCCGGCAAGAGTTTGCAGAGTGGTGGAAAGACGTCCATGCAACTGAAGTGAACATCGGTTGGCACAACAGCAACAGTTGGCGTGGCTTTGGCAAGATCTGAAGATTGGTCTTTGGTCTTGGCTCTTCGATCTTTCGATGTAGATTCTTTTTCAAAAGCGCAAAGCGCAAAAACCAAAGACCAAAGACCAAAGCCCAAAGCCCAAAGCCCACAGCCCATTCTGTACTATTCACGATTTACGATTTACGATTCACGAACGCATGATTTCTGCTCAAACAGCACGACGCGCGATTTGGAAACCGCTCTGGCAGTTACCAGGACGTTTTGAACTTATCCTGTCGCTGGCCCGTCGCGATCTGTTGGCCCGCTACCGCGGTTCGGCGCTCGGAATCCTCTGGGCCATCCTGATGCCCATCGTGATGATTGCGATCTTCACCTTTATCTTCGCGGGAATTTTTGGCGCCCGCTTTGGCGCGCGCGGTTCGACCTGGGATTACGCGCTCTATCTTTTTTGCGGACTGCTGCCCTGGACCATGTTTCAGGAAACCGTGCAGCGCGCGTCGACCACCATCGTCGAGCATGCAAACCTGGTTAAGCGCGTCGTCTTTCCCCTGGAGACGTTACCAGTAGCGCAGGCATTGTCGGCGTTGGGCAATCAATTGTTTGGCACCGTGGCGTTGTTATTGGCGACCGCGCTCATTCATCGCGAGTTGCACCTTACAGTTTTATGGCTGCCGATGGTGCTTATTCCGCAACTCGTTGCCACCTTTGGAGCCGCTTGGCTGGTTGCGTCGCTCGGTGTTTTTTTCCGAGACATCGCGCAGGGCATCACTCTGATTTTGATGGCCTGGATGTATTTGACGCCGATTATTTATCCCGAATCGATTGTGCCGGAGCGGTACCGGCTTTTTATTAATGCCAATCCTTTCACCGCGCTAATCCGCAGCTACCGTCGAATCTTTCTCGAAGGCTTAGCGCCCGACTGGCCCAGCCTCGCGTACTTCTGCGTGGTCGCTTTAGTTCTGTTTGTTTTTGGTTACTGGTGGTTCGCGAAGACCCGCAGAAATTTTGCCGACGTGATCTAGCCAAATCAATTACAAACTGCGAGCTAACTAACACGAGCGTGGATGTGCGGGTGTCGATTCTCCGTTGGCGGACAGCACCACGACGAGGCCCAGCAACCACCAGAACACCAACGCAACTTCACCGTCGCCAAGGTTGTAGTTGACCAGCGAACTGGCGAAGAAACCGGCCAGCGCCCCTGTCGCCCCGAGCAGAATGCCGTAACGGTTTGTGTCCCCAGTCTCGCGCAAACTTTTTTCATTCCGGCTGACGGTCCGCCAAAATAGCCACACAATCCAAAGCCATAAGAACAGCGCCGGCAAGCCGCGATCGAATGCCAATTGAAGCGGTGTCGAATGCAGGTGCAGCATGTCGCTGCCTGGGAAGCCCCATTCATTCCAATGCACGTGCATCGCATCCATACCGTGGCCAAACAGGGGATGCAGCATGATTCGCGCCACGCCCACCTTGGCAACCTGGACGCGCAGCGAAGAACTTGGATCCTTAAGAAACAGCGCCTGGCGTGCGCGAGTTTGATAGACGACGAAAGCGCCGACGATTAACAACACGCTGAGAGCGGCCAGGACCGCAATCTTTGCGCGTCCGCGCAACGCGCGCCAACTAATCACTACCACGCCGATAGCAAAAGCAATCAACGTTGTTCGCATTGCGGTTAAGGCAAGACCTAGCGCCAGCAAGCCGGTGGCGAGGAATGCCAACCTGGACCAACGATTGAATCCGTGATTTAGGAGTTGGGCAAGCGCCAGACCTAACGCCAGCTGCGCCAGAATTTGTACGATCTCAGCATATGTTTCGTAGTGTCTGGTCCATCCCGATGCGCGAAAGCGATGACTTGATTTCGTCCCACTGATTCCGGAGGGCGAGGTGCGGCTTCTTACCTCGTCAGTCACAATCATTCCCGGGCGCTCAACGTGTTCGCCTTGCGAAATAATGCTGACCGTGATGCTTGAGTTGGCTGGCGAATTTCTTATCACTCGGTCGACATCGGCGACAGAATGAACGCGCTCCCCACCCAACCGCCAAATTGCATCGTTCGGTAGAACGTTGACCGAGTGCAACGGACTTTCCGGCGCAATCGATTCAACAACGACGCCGCGTCCGTGCAGCAAATCGTAAAGACTGTAGACAGTGCCGGCCGCACCCGACAAAATCATCAGCGACACCAGCAACACCGCGGTGCGCCGCGTCGCAATTGCCTGCGTCAGATAAAAAAGAAAAATGACGCAGGTCGATTGAATCTTGGCAATACTGATGTGCGGTTCGACGGAAAGAAACGACGACAGGATGGTCCAAAGAAAAAATAGCCAAATGGGCAGGTCAAAAGGCGTACGGCGAAAACCGGTAGCGCGGCCCGCAACGGTGCGCACCAACCAGCCGGCGCCCGCGATGGCGAGTGAAATCTCGCCGGCCGCGATTGAGTGGGGTGCGAAAACCGAATAGAGCACCAGGCCCGCGGTGGCGACGCTTGCCCCCGCCGTTGACCACCATGCCCGGTTGGGGAATTGAGCGACCTGCAGTTGGTTTGGTTGATTGTTCAATTTAGGAAGCTAACATCGGTGACGCAGCATAAGTATTCTAAATCGATCAAAATCTCGCAGGTGTTTATAGCAGTAAACTCCGGGTTTGAACGTGAAAATTGGTAGTGGCGCAGTTTGAATGAACGGCCTCGCGGTGGCAATGAGGGCAATGTCGGAACCCATCCGCTACCGCAGACGGTACTGACCTTACGACACTCAGTCGCCTCAAATCGAAGTGCATCAGTAGCTGAAAATTAACGGCGTTGACAGGCTCTTTTTACGCATGTTAGCGTACGTTTTGACTTTTTCATCCTGGAAAAGTCCTCGTCCAAAAGTGATTTCGTCGCTCCCATTACGTGCCACTCGCGATCCTGCGTTTGACTCCGCTCCCATATTCAGTGATACATAATATCCTTAATGGCTTTCGAAAAAGCTAAGGTTCTGAAAGCGGCAGAGAAATTTCTTTCCCAGGGAAAGATCAATGCCGCCATCAAAGAGTACCGCCAAATCATCAAGCATGATCCGCAGGATCTTACTGCTGTCAACATGCTGGGCGATTTATTGGCGCGTGCCGGCCAGAAAGACGAAGCGATTTCCTGCTTCTCGCAGATTGCCGAACATTATCGCGAACAGGAATTCCGGCTGAAAGCCATCGCGATGTACCGGAAGATCGAGAAGCTCAAACCTCGCGATCCCGAAACGGCAAATAAACTCGGCGAACTCTATGCAGCCCAGGGCCTGATCGTTGATGCGCGCGCGCAGTTTCTTATCGTCGCCGATGGTTATACGCGCGCGGGCGAAACGCGCAAGACCCTCGGCGTGCTGCACCGCATCGCCGACCTCGACCCGCACAACACCAATGTCCGGGTTCAGCTCGCTGAAGGTTATCTCAAAGAGGGGATGGAAAACGAAGCTGCGAAAGCTTTCGGTGAAGCGGCCAAGCGATTACTTGAAAACGGCGATCTGGAAAAATCGCATTCAGCCTACATTCGGGCCCTGGAATTGAAATCCAACGACAAGACGCTGCTGCGCGGTTTGCTCTCAGTTACCAGCGCGCTGGGAACGGCGGAAGATGCGGCGGAAATCCTGGAAAAAGCAGCTGCAGAAATGCCGGATGATCCGGATTTGGCTGCGATGCTGGCCGACGCTTATGTTGCCGCGGATGATGCGCCCGGTGCTGAACGCGCGACTGCTTTGTTGCTGGCGCACGACCCGGATGGCTATCGCCGTTATATCGAGGTGTCGCGCGTCTATTTAAAGCTGGGCCAGGAAGACGAAGCGGTGCGCGTGCTCGGCGAAATCCTGGAAAGGATGTTGGCCGGTCGCGAAGAAAGCGATCTGTTAGAGCTGGTCGATGAAATTTTGGCAAGTGCTCCGGAGCATGTTGGCGCGTTGCGTTTGTTGGCCCGCATTCACTGGTGGCAACGCGATACTGAAAAGCTTCGGTCCGTACTCGAGCGCCTGGCGGAATCCGCAGAAGCGGCCGGCATGGTCGAGGACGAGCGCTATGCGTTGACGCAATTGATCCGTCTCGCTCCCGACGAATCGCGCTACGCCGAACGGTTGGAGACTATTGGTGGAGCGCTCGACGAAGAGGTGGAGCGGCATCAAAGCGACGAGCTTGCGGCGGACGTCGTTCCCACCTTCGAAAGTTTTGCGATTGTCGACGATAGCGCCACGATGGTTGATAACAACCTCAGCGAACCCGCGGCGGAGTTCGAATGGAATTCTGTAGCTTCTAACAACTCGACTAATATTTCCTTTGCGGACCTAAACGAAAGCGAGGACTCGGAACAGCTCGCGCCTGATCCGGCTTTTGTCGATCCCTTTGCACAGGACTATCCGCTGCCACATTCCGGGGCGACCGAGACCGAGGTAAATCCGAACGATGACTCGGAAGCTGGGCCGCGGAAGGACGCGATGATCAAGCAGGAGCTGGAAAGCGTTGACTTTTACATCGCTCAAGGCTACTCGGACATTGCTCTCGACACACTCGAAATATTGGAACGGCAGTTCGGTCCGGATCCTGAGTTCGCTTCACGCCGCGCCCAACTGGACGCAGCGAAATCGGCTACAACGACGATTGAGTTTGAAAGTAATTCGGTAGCCGCGCCGGTTAAGGCAGCTGAAGTCGAAACGATCATAGTCGCCGATGAAGCAGTTCACAGCATTGCCGATGGAGCTTCGCAAATTACTGCGAACGCGGCGCCGACGGGCAGTGGAATTGATTCCGGCCTGGCCGAGATATTTGAAGAGTTTCGCGTCGAAGCGGAAGGCGAACAGAACCCTGTCGCCGAGGATTTTGAAACTCACTACAACATGGCGACGGCCTACAAAGAGATGGACTTGCTTGACGAGGCTATCAGAGAGTTTCAGGCGGCTGCCGGTTTGACCGGTCCCAGTGACAACACGCCGCGATTCCTGCAATGCTGTAACATGCTGGGCCATTGCTTTGTGCAGAAGGGTTTGCCGCAAGCAGCCGTGCTGTGGTTCAAGAAGGGTTTGGATGTTCCCGGGCGCGGCGCCGAAGAGTACAAGGCGCTGCAGTACGAGCTGGGTTCGGCTTATGAACAGATGGGCGATTTGACGCGCGCGGTGAGTGCGTTCACGGAAGTTTATGGCGTCGATGTCAGCTATCGCGATGTCGCGGACCGGCTGCAGAGTTTACAAGCGCGCCAGAAGAAGAAGAAAGACCGTAAATCGTGAATCGTGAATCGTAAATCGTAAATGGTGACGAGCCCGAAGAAAACAGGAAACAGGAAACAGGAAACAGGAAACAGAAACCACAAAACAAACCGAAGATCAAAGATCAAAGATCAAAGACCAAAGACCAAAGACCAAAGACCAAAGACCAAAGACCAAAGACCAAAGACCAAAGACCAAGAACATCTATTCACGATTTACGATTTACGATTTACGATTAACGATTTACGAACACCCCATGTCCGCTAAACTAAGTGTTATCTTCTACATCATTCTATGCCTTGAAATTGGCATAGTGCTCGCGCTGTTGCCATGGATTCCGCAGGGCACGCTGGGCCTCAGCGACTGGGGCAACAATTATTTTCTGCTGTATGCGGCACGCAAGAGCGGAATGTACGGGTTGCAAACCGTGGTAGCTTCGGGCTGGGTGCGCGGCGCGGTCACCGGCCTGGGCGTGCTGAATCTGGGAATGGCTTTTTGGGAAATCTTTCATTTCAAACAAAGCGTCGCCGCGCTGCAACAGGTTGGTGCGACCACCGATAAGAGATATGTACAGCCCGCAAAAGCCAATCAGCTACCTCATCACCAGCGGCCAGACGACGGCAGCGACGACGTCCAGCAGTAAAGACTTCCAATCCATCCTCCAGCTTGTCGAAGCTGCCGTTGCAGCAAATATCGATCTGATCCAAGTCCGCGAAAAAGCTCTGACAACGAAAGTATTGTATGAGCTCGTGGCGAGTGCGGCTGAGAATACGCGCAACAGTACGACGAAACTGCTGGTGAACGAACGCGCTGATGTTGCCGCGTCGGCGGGAGCGGATGGAGTTCACCTGACAACGCAATCTTTGCCTGTATCAGTTGTGCGGAAATCTTTTGGCGATGATTTTCTAATAGGGGTGTCAACTCATTCGTTAGCCGAAGCCCGCGAGGCTCGTGAAGCGCGCGCCGACTTTGTTGTTTTTGGTCCAGTCTTTCCCACGTCGTCAAAAGAAAAATACGGACCACCGGTGGGACTGGAACAATTGAAACACGTTTGCGCGGAGCTGAATGAATTTCCCGTTCTGGCGCTTGGCGGTATCGGCGAAGACAATTTCGCTGAATGCTTAAGCGCCGGCGCGCGAGGGATTGCCGCGATAAGAATGTTTGGTGAACCGCAGCTATTGAGTTCTATCGTCGTAAGGATTCATGAGGAATCTGATACTAGCCTGCGGAGCGGGCGGTAGCATAAAGCCTGGGGTGAAGCGCAGCGAACCCCAGGACAGGCATGAATTGAGAGTGGCCGAGCCCGCGGCGCGGGCGACAGCGTTCACATCCCGGCAAGCCTGCCGCCAGCTCCGCGGGCTCGCTTCTTTTGAACTATGGACCTGGGGTTCCGCTCCGCTTCACCCCAGGCTTTATGCTACCGCCTGCTCCGCAGGCTGAGTGGTTTCATGCCTTTGCCAAATGCATTAACCATCGCAGGCTTTGATCCGTCGGGCGCCGCCGGCGTGCTCGCGGACGCCAGGACTTTTGCGTCCTTTGGTTACCGCGCGTCTGCCGCGATCACCTCAATCACTTTCCAAAACGACAGAAGCGCGACCGGTGCAGCTCATCAAACGGCCGCGACGGTTCGCGGTCAGCTAGAGTCATTGCGGGCAGAGTTTCAGTTTGGTTGTGCGAAGACGGGAATGCTGCCGACACGCGAAGTTGTGCGAGAGGTCGCGCGCATCTTTCGCGAGAGCGAGTTGCCGGCGCCGGTCGTCGATCCAGTTATGGTTTCCAGTTCGGGCCTGCGTTTGATGGAAGCAGACGCGCTCGATGTTTTCGTTGCCGAGTTATTGCCCGTGGCGCGCGCGGTCACACCAAATATTCCCGAAGCCGAGGCGCTAATTGGCTTGCACATAACTTCAGAAGCCCAGATGCGCGAGGCCGCGAAGATTATTCGCGGGCTCGGCGCGCGCGCGGTTTTGATCAAAGGCGGACACCTTCCAGCAGCGCCCGGCGCGTTTCCAGAAGAAGCGATTGATGTGCTCGACGATGACGGAAAGGTGACTGTGTTCCGCGCTGCTTTTATTCCCGGCGCTAGCATTCGCGGGTCAGGTTGTATGTTGTCAGCAGCGATCGCAGCGGGATTGGGTAAAGGATTGTCTTTGGAAGATTCCGTCAGACAAGCGAAAGATTTCGTGTTGAATGAACTTCGCAACGCCAAGCAAAGTCAGCACCGGGAGCGGTAGCGACCGGGTCCCAGTGCCGTAGGCACGGAATGTTTATAGAAACCGGTGCTGGCTAAAAACTTTTCGGGGCGAAACGAAATGGTGCATTTCGTTTCGCCCCGAAAGATCATTTGAATGGTCGTGTTCTATAAACGTTTGGCCACTACGCGGCCAGGCAGTTCGCGCTGCGCGCTCATTGCGGGCGAGACGCCCGCGCTCCCAGTAAGCAGGTTTACTCCTCGATAGTCACGCGCTCCATCTTAACTTCTGATGTTGGCTTATCGTTGCGATCGGTTTCGCTGGTTGCGATTGCGTCCACGACATCAAGGCCATCGATTACGCGCCCGAAAATCGTGTAGCTCGGCGGCAGCGGATAATCGGCATGCATGATAAAAAACTGCGAGCCGTTTGTGTTCGGTCCGGCATTGGCCATCGCCACAATGCCTTTCTTGTAACCGCGCTGGTACACCGCCGACGATGCATCAATCTCGTCGTTAAAGCGCCCGCCCGCTGCGGATTCTCCGCCGCGCCCGGTACCGGTTGGATCGCCTCCCTGAATCATGAAGCCTTTGATCACGCGATGAAAAATCACACCATCGTAATAACCTTTTTCGGCGAGCGTAATAAAATTTTCAGTAGTCTTGGGCGCATCTGATTCGTAAAGTTCGACGCGAATAGTGCCCTTGTTCGTTTGAATGGCGGCGGTGCGATTTGGCATGTTTGTCCTTTGAAAACCTCACAGTTTGTTAGTATTGAACAACCAAGATACTTTGATTAGTTGCGATTGTCACTTGTGCGTAGGTTGTTTGTTTCGCGGTGCAATACGATTGCTCCAACTGCCGCGAAAGCGCGACTCAGTTGAAGAGTGCTTATGTAGAACCCGGTTAGAAAGGCCTTTAATCAATGAACGTTACGCATCTTGAATGCGCCTTATGCCATCTGAAACACGAGGCACGGCGGTTGCTCAACCTTTGTCGTGAATGCGGAAAACCGCTGTTGGTTCGTTATGACCTATGGCAGGCAGCGCGCACTTTGACACGAGAATCATTGGCAGGACGGCGCGCGGACTTGTGGCGCTATCGCGAAGTCCTGCCGGTTGAAAATGACGAGAACATTGTTTCACTCGGCGAAGGCTGGACCCCGCTGCTGCGGACGAAAAATTTAGGGGCACAACTTGGAATCGATCAGCTCTACATCAAAGACGAGTCGCAGAATCCGACGCAGAGTTTCAAGGCTCGCGGCATGTCGGCGGCGGTCTCGATGGCAAAAGAACTTGGTGCGACTAAGCTCGCCGTTCCCTCAGCAGGCAACGCAGCCGGAGCGCTCGCTGCTTATGCCGCCCGCGCCGGAATTGAATGCTTCATCTTCATGCCCGACGACACGCCACGCGCCAATGTGATTGAGTGTGAACAGACCGGCGCGCACGTGACGTTGATGGCGGGATTGATTACGGACTGTGGCGCGGAAGTCGCGCGGCGCAAAGACGCAGAAGGCTGGTTTGACGTTTCGACTTTGAAAGAACCTTATCGCGTCGAAGGCAAGAAGACTTTGGGTTACGAGCTGGCGGAACAATTTAATTGGGAACTGCCGGACGTGATTATTTATCCAACCGGCGGCGGCACGGGATTGATAGGCATGTGGAAAGCGTTTGCGGAAATGGAAGAGATGGGTTGGATTGATTCGCGCCGGCCGCGCATGGTGACGGTGCAGGCGAGTGGCTGCGCGCCCATCGTTAGCGCGTTTGAAACAGGGAAGCGGTTCGCGGATGAGTTTGCCGATGCCGCAACCGTCGCTTCGGGCTTGCGAGTTCCCAAAGCTATCGGCGACTTTTTGATTCTCGATGCACTGCGGGAATCGGGCGGCACCGCAGTCGCAATCACCGATCAAGAACTCATCGCCGCGGTGAAAGAGATTGGCGCTGCCGAGGGGATCTTCTGCGCGCCCGAAGGCGCCGCCTGCTTGCCGGCGTTGAGAAAATTAATCGACGCGGACTTGGTTAACCCGGATGAGCGAGTTGTCTTGTTCGATACCGGCGCCGGCGTGAAATACCTGGAGGCGTTCAGTTGATCAGATGGAGATTCGGCACAGTTGAATCCTACTCAGCCTAAGCGGGGGCAAGCCACCCTTCCCGACCTGCAAATCTGGGCGACTTGGATTTTTTAGTCAGCGAAATAAGGAGCACGAGAAGTGAAGAAGTTGATTTTTGTTTTTACGATATTAGTTACGCTCGCTACTACAGTCGCGGCGCAAAGCAACGCGTGGATCGCTGAAACGGATCGCGCGAAGTTTGATGCGCTGCGTCGCAGCGGTCTGGAAGCGCTCTACAATCTCGATTACGACAAAGCGCAAAAGGATTTCAAAGAGATAAGCCAGCTCTACCCGACCCACGCGGCCGGGCCGCAATTGTTGGCGGCGCGCGTCTGGATCAAGACCCTTTACGAGTCGCGGCGGCTGCAGTCGTCGCTGTATAACTCGGAAAGCTTCTACTCCAGCGGCGACGACAAGGTTGACCCGAAAGTTATTAACGAATTTCGCACCTTGACGCGCGAAGCGAAACGACTCTCCGAGGTCCGCCTGAAACAGAATCCCAAAGAGGTTGAAGCGCTTTATTGGCTGGGCGCGACTGAAGGTCTGAAGGCTTCGTTTGAGGAAGCGGTCGAGCGTCGCCACTTTGCCGCACTAAAAGATGGCGACGACTCGGTGGACCATCATCGCGAAGTGCTGAAACTTGATCCAACTTTCATCGATGCCAGCCTGATCGCAGGGCTTTACGAATACGTGGTGGGCTCGCTGCCGCTGCCGATCAAAGTCGTTGCCGGCGTCACCGGCTTTCGTGGCTCGAAGAAAAAGGGCTTAGCGTTGATTGAAAGTGTTGCGCGGAACGGCAACTGGGCCCGCGATGATGCCCGAACGCTTTTGATAGTTCTCTACACGCGTGAGAAACGCTTCGCGGATGCGCTGGCAAATGCGCGGGAGCTGAGCGCGCAGTATCCGCGCAATTATTTGTTTCGCTTGGAAGCAGCGGATGCGCTGGTGGCCCAGGCGGAGGTTGAACGAAGCGCGAAGAACACAGATGCCGCCGTCAAGGCGGAGCGCGAAGCATTCGCAACCTTTGAAGACTTGCTGCACGACCGAACCGTGCGCGAGACGGTTTCGCGCGCGCTTGATCTGGTCCATTTCAAGTATGGCGAAGTTTTGTTAACCGCGGGCGAAGGCGAACGAGCGGCGCGCGAGTTCCTGGCGGCCACACGTGTCGAACGCGCTGAACCATCTTTGGTAACGATGGCCCATCTCTACGCGGCGCGCGCTTTCGATCTGGCAGGAAAACGCGAAGAAGCGTTGGCCCAGTATCGTGAAGTGCTGACGCGGCCGGACATTTATGCGGCGCACGATGAAGCAAAGAAGGGTCTCACCAAGCCGTACAGAACGGAAAGCATAGCCAAAACTGAAAGCGCAGCCAGCGGAACATAAGAAAGAATTCGCGATTGTGGTGGCGAATCAGCGGGGGCATGCCCGCCTTCCCGACCACAAGCTGGTTTGCAATTGAGGTCATTAGGCCCAGCTCGAAGGCTTCACGCGATATCACGGAGTAAGTCGGGCAGTCTCGTAGGTTGGGAAGGGCATGCCCCCGTTGGGTGGTGAATGACTAAGTTGTCTAAATCGAAGTTTCAAGTTGTCGGATAGGTTGGAGAATTCAATGACTAAAAATTTTCACGACGCGCGGCGCGAACAGACAAGCATTCTCGCGCCACTCGAACGGGCAGCATTGCGCGGGTTGGCGCGACGCATGCCGCGCTGGGTCAACTCGGATCATCTTTCGCTGCTTGGATTGGTAGCTATGTTTATGGCCGGCGTTTGTTACGCGGCCAGCGGACAAAGGCCATCGATGTTACACCTCGTCAACGTTTTTATTTTTCTCAATTGGTTTGGCGACAGCCTGGATGGAACGCTGGCGCGCTACCGTGATCGGCAACGGCCGCGTTATGGGTTCTATGTGGACCACATCATCGACACTTTCGGCGCGCTGTTCTTCATTTTCGGCCTGGCGCTTTCGGGTTTCATGAGCGAACGCGTGGCGGCAGCGTTGCTGGTCGTTTTCCTGATGCTGGCAATCAACTCGTATCTCGCTGCTTACGCCCTGGGCATTTTCAAAATATCGCAATGGAAGCTGGGACCGACTGAGATGCGCCTGGTCTTAATCATCGGCAATCTTTACCTGCTTCACAGTTCGCATACGCATTTGTTTGGGCGACGTTTTCTGCTGTTCGATGTCGGCGGCGTGGTCAGCATAATTGCCATGGCCACGATGCTGGTCTTCTCATCTATCAAAAACACACATGCTCTTTACCACTTGGAGCGTCTGCCGTGAGGTCAGAGGCCGGAGGCCGGAGGTCAGAAATCAGAGGTCAGAGGTCGGAGATCAGAGGTCGGAGATCAGAGATCAGAGGTCGGAGGTCGGAGGCCAGAGGCCAGAGGCCGGTCAGAGGTCGGAGGTCAGAGATCAGGGATTAGAGCTGAGAACGCCAGGCTTTTCGTCGGAAGATATTTCAACATCTGACCACTAACCATTAACGACTGACCTCTGACCTCTGACCTCTGACCTCTGACTTCTGACCTCTGACTCGGGCCTCTGCCTTCTGCTTATGGCGCACTGGATAAAATTCAACGTGGTTGGCGTGCTTGGCTTTGTGCTACAGCTTGGCGCGCTTTTTGTACTCACGCACCGCTCGCATCCGATTAGTTATCTAACGGCAACGGCATTGGCAGTCGAGCTGGCCATACTAAACAACTTTTTCTGGCATCAGCTCTGGACCTGGCGCGATCGCCCATCGCTGTCGGTCAACGAAACGCTGCGCCGCCTGGCTAAATTCAACATTACGACTGGGCTCGTTTCAATTGCCGGAAATCTGGTTTTTATGAGCATCCTGGTTGGGCGCTTTGGTCTCGCAATTGTGCTCGCCAACTTAATTAGTGTGCTTGCGTGCTCGCTGTTGAATTTCATCCTCGCCGATCGACTTGCGTTTAAGGTCGCAGCGTAAAGCAAATTGTTAGTTTGCGATGGATCGTTAGCACTCAAACTTGGAAGGCCGGCAATTAGAAACTAGCAGACAGGATTTACATGATACACAGGATTCAGAAACCAATCTCAATAGCCCGTTCATTTCTCTTCTTGTTAATCGTGTAAATCCTGTCCATTTCCTCCTCGCTGCTTGACGCATCGGTTATCGCGCAAGTACAAACCTATGAATGCCGGATTCACAATCACCCAACGCGGCGAAAGCAGTTGAGACGTTCGACCTCGTGCGCCGCTTCGGCGATTTTGCCGCTGTAGACAATCTCAATCTCACCGTTCAACGCGGCAGTTTCTTCGGCTTCCTGGGCCCGAACGGCGCGGGCAAATCCACCACGATAAAAATGCTGACCGGATTGCTGGCGCCGACCAGCGGCAAGATTCTTGTGCTTGGCCGTGACATCGCCGTCGAGCCTCTGGAAGTGAAGCGAAGAATCGGAGTAGTTCCCGAGGACTTGAATCTTTTCGAGCGATTGACTGGCGCGGAAATGCTTTCCTTTACGGCACGCATGTATGGTTTGCAAAAAACTGAGATTGCCGAGCGGCTGCCGGAACTTTTGGATTTGATGGAGCTGCGCAACGAGCCGAAGAAGTTGATCGTTGAGTATTCGCACGGCATGAAGAAAAAGCTGTCGTTGGCGTGCGCGCTGATTCATCGTCCGGAAATTCTTTTCCTGGACGAGCCCTTCGAAGGCATCGATGCGATAGCTTCGCGCACTCTGAAAGATCTACTTTCGCGTTTGACCGCGCGTGGTCTAACGGTGTTTCTCACATCGCACGTGCTTGAAATTGTCGAGCGCCTTTGCAGCGACATCGCGATCATCGCGCAGGGCAAACTGCTTGCCGCCGGTCCACTCGCCGAATTGAAAAAAGGCGTCGGCTTGACCGAAGAAGGCCAGCAAAAAGGGCCGGTCTCGCTGGAAGAATACTTTGTCGAGGTCGTCGGCGGAGCACCAGCGACGCGGGAGGAAGAAGTGCTTCAGTGGCTGGGTTAGGTTGATTTGTGCAATCGCGCAGGTCGGCTGGAATTCCAATCGCGGCGTATACTTGGTTAATGAGATTGAACGTGCATGAAGTCGCGTCGGACGCGTGGTAAAATGAACGCATGAAAATGGAAACCGAAACTCAAGTAATCTCTCGCTCACCCGAGATTATGAGCGGCGCACCGGTATTCGCTGGTACTCGTGTGCAGGTTCAAAGCCTTATCGATTACCTGGCTGGTGGCCATCCGCTGGAAGAGTTCCTGGATGATTTCCCTACTGTGAGTCGCGAGCAGACTCTGGAGCTGTTGGAACGTGTCAAGGGGCTGCTGAAAGACGCGCGGATATGAAGGTCCTGCTTGATGAATGCCTTGCAGACGCCAGCCTAATCATTAACTTTGGATAGTTAGAAAAAGCGTAGTAACAATTGGAGGTAGAAGTTGTCAGCTACGACTCTTCGAATAATTGGGATTCTTTTCCTGGTGGCGGCGGCAGTTGTCGCACTATTGAATCTCAAACGCGTGGGCAATCTCGGAATGCTATGGCTTAACGCGCCGCTGCTGGTCATCGGCATCGCCTCAATCGTTGCCGCTCGGCGTCGCAGCTAATCAATTTTCCATTCGAATTGTCGGCATCGCTGGGAATGGCGAAATCCTCTCGCTCGCTTGTTGCCGCGCTGTTATACTCCGCGCGTATCCTCGCGTCGGAAACATCCCTGAACCGCTAGTTCCCATTTCTTAAAAGGAGATCACTATGTCCAACGACCCCGGTCTCGCTGCTGATACTTGCATCTTTATGGAATCTGTTTCTGGTGATGGTGGAGTGCACAATGCGAATGTTTGGTGGCTCAGTCCGGACATAGTACTTAATGGTCCCGTGTCCGGGCCGGACAAAGCGGATCCGGGCCAGGTTAATTCGGTAGACGTCAATTTTCATCGCAAGGGCGCCGAGAGTAACTGTTCCTTTCCGGGTGCGGAATCGCTAATCGTCGAATTGTGGGTAGGCAATCCGTCGATTGCTATGACTCCAGGTAATCAGACCAGTACCAAACAGATTCAGCTCATCGGTACTCAGCTGCCGCCAGAAGGCAGCAGTGGAACGCTACACATCAATTGGGCGCTGGGGGCAAATGTGCCGCCTTCACAACCCGACAGCCCGGGACACAAATGCCTGATTGCGCGAGTGTATCCAGACAATCTCGTGCCCAGCGGGACGAGTTTTTTCGTTCCCGGCGATCAACACGTAGCTCAACGTAATATTTGTGTTGTTCCTTGCGGCGGACCTGGCGCGGCGCGCAAGCCCGGACCGTGTGGCTTCGAGGTGACGACGGCGAATATCAATCTTAAGGAAGCCGAACGCGTGACTGTCTCTGCAATTTTGGATCTACATCCAAACGAGTTTGTGCGGACAACCGTCTTGCGCTCACTGGAGCGGCAGGCGGGATTCAAAAAACTTGCGACACGCGCGCCCAGCGGATTCCGTTTCGATCTGCGGGAATTTCCAGATGCGAAAATCAGCGATCACACTGGAGCACCGGGATGCTTAGGACTCCTGCTCGGAGGGCAACGGAGATTTACTGCCAGCATCAATCTGGAGACCAACCAGGTAGTTCACCTGCCCTTTGTTGCAGACCTCGGGACCGCGGAGTTTGGCGATGCTTTTATCTTTCACCTGACGCAGATCGGACCTGCCAATCAACGACAGGGTGGATTAACGTTAGTGATGGTTTCAGGGTGAGTCTGTACCAGGAACGCAGCGAACTATGGCACTTCGATAATCAACTCGCGTCCGAAAGTGAAGTTCGGGCGTTTGCGCCCCTTCAAATACTTCGCCGCTGTTTGTGAAAGCGCGGTGATCAAAATCGGCAATGCAATGGTCGCATCGCAGTTGACATAAGCGCTGTGCGCGCCGCGCGCGAGTTTGCCGTAGACCAAACTTTCATCGAACGTGACAGCGTTGGAGCGGCCGCCGGGATGCGGCGCGTCGGTGGTGATTTGAATCGCGTACTTATGTCCCTGATGATGGTTTTTCAGGATGAATGAAGAGAGCTCAGTCTGCTGAATGAAACTCTTTGAAGTGCCGCCGCCTAAATTTATAACTCCAGTCAGCCGCGCGCGCGCCGTAACGTTGGCTATGTCGAGAACGTCCTGGACCAGGTCAAACATGAAACTGTTCTTCTTTTCAAAGCGTGCCGAGGCAATGCCGATCGCGATGCCGCTGTCAGCGACTCCAGGACAAAAAATCGGCACGCGAGCCTTGTAGGCCGACGTCAATACGCCGTCCTCGGTTGCAATCTCAGCCAATTCGCGCCCGAGCAAATGTAAATACTCGCGAGTGGAATACGGCCGGCTTTGATCGAGCTGGTTGGTAAACCCGGCGACCCATTCATTTGCTTCACGATATTCTTCATCGCTCGCCAGCAGATCCCACATGCGGCTGATCTGTGCCGAATCCAATTCCGCATCGGTCATGTTCGGATGCGCCTGGAAATGATAGCGACCCAGCGTTTCATGCAGATCGTGAAACAGCAACGAGCCGGACAGAACCAGCACGTCGACGAAGCGATTCTTAATCACGTAAGCCAACAGCCGGCGCATCCCGGCAGGGATCAAGGCTCCGGAACCGGCGACGAGAATCGTCGTGTTGTCACCGAGCATGTCCAGCCAAATGCGATGCGCTTCCGCCAGTTGGCGCCCGCCAAAGCCGGCGCCTTCCATTTTCTCGAGCAGGCCAGCCACCGAACGATCGCGATCGACCTGAACGGGCCGCGTCGGCGTTGTTAAATACTTTGATGCTTTGGGTTTTCGCTGAGTGACCATAAAGGTTGAACCTCTCGACTTGCCAGAATGAAAAAAGAGTCTTACGCGGATCAGTGCTGAGGCGCGTTAACTAATAATCGGTGCTGCGTCGCGAACGAGTTTTCGCACCGTTAACGGAAAGGTACGTGTACGCCTCGTAGCGCGATTCATAAAATTGGGCCAGTTCGGTGCCCTGCGCCTCGGTCAATTCTTCGTCCTTGACGCGTTGACTAATCAGGCGACGAAACCCGTCATGCAGCATGCTGCGTTCATAGCGGGCACGTTCCGTCGCTTCACCTACTGTCGTGCCGCGAATGACCTTCTTGATCAGGTAACCATCGTCGTCGATGTAAATATGGGCTTCGTGTGGGGCGCCAAAAAGATTGTGATTATTGCCCATCACCTCCTGGTAAGCGCCGACCAGTAGGAACGCCAAATAATAAGTCTCGCCCGGCACCAGTGCGTGCAGTTCGAGGACGTGCTTGACGTCATGCAAGTCGACAAACTTATCGACGATGCCATCTGAATCGCAGGTGATGTCGCAGAGCGTCGTGTACTCGGTGGGCGTCTTGTTGAGCAAGTGTATCGGAACAATCGGAAACAACTGTCCCAGCGCCCAATTGTCGGGCACTGAGCGAAACACTGAGAAGTTGGTCAAGTACTTCGCGCACAGCAGGCGGCGCAGGTCCTCGAATTCTTCCGAAACGTATTTCGCTTGTTGCGCGTACTTGTCCGCGCGTTCGCAGACGTCCCAGAACAGCACTTCACCTTTGGCGCGATCTTCCAACGAGACGAGACCGAGGTTGAAAAGCGTAAACAATTCTTCGCGATGCTCAAGGGCGTCGTGGTAGTACTCGCGATAGTTCTTCACAGTGATCGATTCGCGCAGCTCGCCCAACTCGGTTACGACCTGCGGATCGTCATCGTCAATTTCAATCGGCGTAATGTCTTCGACGACCGTTTCGATTTCATCCTGCACGTTGGTAATCAACATGGCGTGATACGCCGCCAGGTAACGTCCGGATTCCTGAATGATGGTCGGGTGCGGAACGTTTTCGTCGTCGCACACTTGCTTGATCGTGTAGATAACGTCGTTGGCAAATTCCTGCGCACTGTAGTTGGCGGAAGACTCAAAAGCAGTCTTTGAACCGTCATAGTCGACCGCCATACCGCCGCCTACGTCGAGCAATTCGATCGGCACCTTCATCTGATAAATCTTGGCATAGACGCGGGCCGCCTCTTTCATCGCGTTCTTAATGCGCTTGATGTCGGTTAGTTGCGAGCCGATGTGAAAATGCAGCAGCTTGAGCATGCTGAGACGATCGGCGCGTTCCAGTCGCCGGATAACTTCCAGCATCTCAGTCGTAGTTAAACCAAACTTGGCCGCTTCGCCGCCCGACTTTTCCCAGCGCCCGGAGCCTTTGGAGTAAAGCTTTACACGCATGCCCAAGACCGGCAACGCGTGTTCGTGCCGCTCGGCAATATTCAAAACGTGATCGAGCTCGTTGAGTTTCTCAATCACGATGACTACACGTTTGCCACACGCCGCGCCGGCAAAAGCCAGCTCAATAAACTCTTCGTCCTTAAAACCATTGAGCACCAACAAGCTGTCCGGAGTTTGCTCCAGCGCGAGTGCCGCATAGAGTTCCGCTTTTGATCCTGCTTCGAGACCGAAGTCGTAGCGCGAGCCTTCGCGAAGGTATTCCTCAACCAGCGAGCGCTGTTGATTCACCTTCATCGGGTAGACGCACATGTGCGCGCCCTTATATTCAAATTCCCGGATGGAGCGACTAAAAGCGCGCTGAAGTTTGCGCACCTGCGCGGCTACGAGTTGAGGGAAACGCAGCAGGACGGGCGCGCCGATGCCACGGCGGGCGAGATCGTCCATAATCTCCTTCAAATCTGCTGAGCGGGAATCACCTTCGGCGGGCCGGACGATCAGGTTTCCCTTACGATTTACGTCGAAGTAACCCGCGCCCCAATTCTCAATGCCATAGGTCTCAAGGGTCTGCTCTATTGCCGTGGTCAATTCGCGGTCTCCTGATTTACTTGCGAGACTTGGATGCTTGTTTTCCGAAGCCTAAACGTAGTTGTGCACATCCCGAGTCGGTGTAGCGGAGATTGTCTTGGATGGGACGCTTAGTGCCGCAATGTAACAGAAAACGGCAGGAGGGTCTATAACTTTTTTGTTTCGGCTAACTTTCTTTCGAGTGTTAACTAACGTCGGGAAACGGGTTATCGACAAAAAGTAATGATTCGCAAAATTCCTGTCAGCAAAATCCTTGACATGCTTTGCGAGCAAACTATAATGCCTACTTTTTTACGCGCGTCTGATTAAATGACGTTCGCACTTTGCGGTAGTAATTTTCGGCTTCCACAACACTTCGCGCCAAACTCCACGCCGGGGCGAAGAGCACCCCTAACACTCCCTTTTTCCAGCAGGAGAACTCATGAATGCAAAGACTGTGTTGAAGTATGCCTCTGACCAGGGCGCAAAATTCGTTTCTATTCGGTTTACCGATCTGCCGGGCTCGTGGCAACACCTGACTTTTCCCATCGCCGAACTTGGCGAAGACCAGTTCGAAGATGGCTTTGGTTTCGACGCTTCGTCAATTCGCGGTTGGGCGGCCATACACGAATCAGACATGTTGCTGGTGCCTGACGCGGGCCGCTTTTGGATGGACCCCTTTTCTGAGCAGCCGACTCTTTGTTTGATTGGCAACGCGGTGGATCCGATCACCAAGGAAGGCTATGCGTTCGATCCGCGCTCGGTCGCGGTGCGCGCTGAGAATTATCTGAGGTTCACCGGACTTGGCGACACCGCTTTCTTTGGTCCGGAAGCGGAATTTTTTGTTTTCGACTCGGCAAAATTTCATAACGAACAAAACTCGGCCGGCTACTCGATCGACTCAGACGAAGGTCACTGGAACAGCGGCCGCGATGCGAATGAGTTTCAGGGTTCGAATCTTGGCTATCGCATTCGGCCCAAAGAAGGCTATGTGCCAGTGCCGCCGACAGACACACTCAGCGATCTGCGTTCAGAAATTTCGTTGACGCTGGCGAAGTGTGGCGTAACGGTCGAATGCCATCACCATGAAGTTGCGACTGCCGGTCAATGCGAAATTGATTTCCGTTTCGCCACGCTGCTTGGCACGGCCGATAATCTCCAGGTCTTCAAATACGTAGTCCGCAATACTGCTTACCAATACGGCAAGGCTGCGACGTTCATGCCCAAGCCGCTCTTTGGCGACAATGGTTCGGGGATGCACTGTCATCAATCGCTTTGGAAAAATGACAAGCCGCTCTTTGCCGGCGATGGTTATGCCGGGCTTTCGGAGATGGCGCGCTATTACATCGGTGGACTCTTGAAACATGCTGCGGCCGTCGTTGCTTTTGCAGCGCCGACAACGAACAGTTACAAGCGTCTGGTGCCGGGCTTTGAAGCGCCGGTAAATCTGGCGTATTCAGCGCGGAACCGTTCGGCTGCGATTCGCATTCCGATGTTCTCCACCAATCCAAAACTCAAACGGCTTGAGTTTCGTCCGCCTGATCCGTCTTGCAATGCTTATCTTGCGTTCTCGGCGATGCTGCTTGCGGGTATCGATGGAATTCAGAACCGTATCGATCCCGGCGATCCGCTTGAGAAAGACATTTACGATCTGTCGCCGGAAGAGTTGAAGGATGTGCCGACGCTGCCGGGTTCGCTTGACGAGTCGTTGAAAGCGCTGGAAGCCGACCACGACTTCCTGTTGAAGGGCGACGTCTTCAGCCAGCAACTCATTGATCGCTGGATTACGTACAAACGTGAAAAGGAAATTACGCCATTGCGAATGCGTCCGCATCCGCTGGAGTTTCAAATGTATTTTGATATCTAGGCATTCAACTGAATGCAGAACCGCGAGCGGTAGCGACCGGACGTGAATACTCAACCTTTCGTGAAGAGATTCCGACTCAGATTCTTCGGGAGATTGAGTGCTGACATCCGGTCGCTACCGCTCGCGGTTCTGCATAAGCCCGGTCCCATTCGTGAGACCGGCATTTCATTTTGAGTAAAAATTTTCGCGCGCCGCACCCGGGTTAGTGCGACCGTCTCGTCGCGCATCTTCCCCGCGACGTCTACGGCCAAATGAAGCCAGTGAGCGGATGGCCATAAAAAGCATCTGTCTGCCAGGTCGCTTTGTTCCAGGTGCCGTCCTGATCGCCGATGATCGTAACGGGCACGACGACGCGCTCGATGCCCAGCTTATTTGATGAGGCAATGCCATTATCGAGCTTGCCGTTCGGTCCCACCGTGAACTTGATCGAACGCGCCAGCTTGTTGTTCCACAGTAGCTTGAACTCGTATTGGCCGGGGTTCGAGGCCATCTTGAACATCTCGTTCGTGTTTGACTGTCCCTGCCCACCATTCGTCTTGTCCCATTGCTTCACGATGGGAAAGCTGCACTCAATGCGCGACCACTTCGCCTGCTGCGGAAAAGTATTGGCCGGGGAGATCGTTGTTTGAAGGTCAACCACCGAGCCGCAACTGGCCGCGCCCACCTGCGTGCCGTCCATGAACATCCTGCCGACTTCCTTGCCCTGGTAAAAGAGGTGCGGGTCGAACTTATACGCGTCGCCGCGCACCCAGAACGCGAGGTGGAAGTCTGGGTAGTCCCACCCGTACACGCTGTCAGGCGCGTACCAAACGTAGCCGATGGGCAGGTTCCAGTCCTGATCGACGTAGTAGACGAACCTCTGGGCTGCCTTCGGGCCGACTTCGCCAGAGTGGGTCTTGGCAACCTTGAACTTGCCCGTGACGATCGTCGTGCTGGTGCCGGCCAACTCGTTGCGCAACTTGATGGCAAAGTTCACCGGGCCCACCGGTAGGATGTTCTTGTCTTCGACTTGACGACCGCCGCACTCGGTCTTCCACCAATAGCCCTTCTGCGCTTCGCCCGTGTCGCAGTCAAACGACAGCCACGGCACCGCGCCGCCGGGTTGCTGGACTTCCACGTACAATTGGCTGCCGCTCGCGATGGGGCCGTTGACGCGGAACTTAAATTCCGGAACCCAACTCCACACGTCGAAGTTCCCCTTGTAGGAGTTGTTAGTCCAGGCGGTCACTTGGAGCGTATCGAACTGGAGACTTGGCTCGTCGGATCCGCCCGGCGACTGGCTCGTCGTGCTGCTGGGAGCGACAGGCTGCGCAGTTTCTGATTGCGTTGGTGCCGGCTGCGTAGTTTCCGTTGGCGTCGGTTGCGGTTTTGGTTTGGGGAGCTTGGGTATCTTGAACTGCGCTGAAGCATTCTGTGAGATAAAGAATACCGTCATGCAAAGAACGAGTAAAAGAAACGAACGTCTCATTTTCGCCTCCTATCAACTTATGGCAGATGTCCCATTCCTGGGCAGATGAATCAACTTTTGGGTTTCCCGAATTGCTTGTTTGAAAAAGCGTTGGATTCTAGGCGCGTCAGAGAATATTCCTTTCGGCGTTTCTTGGCAACAGGGAGTACTGGTTCAATTTGGATTCCCAGGTCCGAAGGACCGCTAGTTAATAGCCCGTCCGTGAGGGCGGGGGTAGAGGCCTGATTAGTTGCCGGAGCGCCGAAGGTGCGCGATATAGGTGCCGGCCCTTCGGGCCTCGGCCATCTCAGAAACATAGCATCCCCCGCCCTCACGGGACGGGGCTACTAACTCTCGGTCCTTCGGACCTGAAGCATCGGCCGGATTGAAACTGAACCAGTACACAATAGGGACGCAAAGTGACTGGCTCGGCATCCGCCGCGTACAATACCTCGGTGACTTCCAACGCTGAGATTGAATCACTTATTCGTGATCTTCCTGATCCGCAAAGTGCTCGCCTGTTTCTCGAAAATTTAATAAACGAGCGACCGCGCACGCATCAAAAACTGCTCAAAGAAACCGGTTTGCTTTCCGACGCGCTCGCCCTGGCAGCGTACAGCCCGCTGTTGGCGACGACGCTTGAACAGAATCCGGATTACATTCCCTGGCTGGCGCGCGAACGCGCTGACACTCGCGTTCGCACAGCCGAACAGTTACGAGAATCGCTCGCCAGATTTGCACTGACGAATTCATCTTTAACGCCCGCGGTCCTGTTCGCGCGCTTTCGTCGTCGCGAACTTTTGCGGATCTATTTACATGACGTGCGGCGCGCCCACACCCTCGTCGAGACAACTGAAGAGCTTTCAAATCTGGCCGACGCGATTCTGGACTACGCTTTGAGCCTGGCTCGGCAATCGCTCGACAACAAATATGGCGCGCCGCTTTGCGATGATGGTCATGGTCGAATCGCAACGGCAGAGTTTTGTGTGTTGGCGCTGGGAAAACTTGGTTCGCGTGAACTCAATTACGCTTCCGACATCGACTTGGTTTTCATTTATTCAGACGACGGCACGACCGCCGGCTCGGGTGAACGCGACAAAGTCACCAATCGCGAATACTTCGTCAAGTTGGCGGAAGCAATCAGCAAATTGGTGGGGCAACCGGCGGGAGAATCGCCGGCGTATCGCGTAGATTTGCGTTTGCGCCCGCACGGCCGCGACGGCGCGCTGGCATCCTCGCTTGCTGAAACGCTGAAGTATTACGACAAGACGGCACAGGCATGGGAGCGCCAGGCTTTAATTCGCAGTCGCGCCGCAGCGGGCTCTAGCCAGTTGTTTTCGCGGTTCGCGGGGGCGGTGCAGAAATATATTTATCGCCCGAATGTTTCGGTAAAAGACGCGCTGGCCAGCGTCAGGTTGGCCAAACAAAAAATTGATCGTCAGGTCGAGCGCAGCGCGTCTGGCTTCAACGTAAAACTGCAACGCGGCGGAATTCGCGAAATCGAATTCATTGCCCAGGCACTGCAGTTGGCCCATGGTGGACTGGACGAATGGCTGCGCGGCGCGCATACCTTGATAAGTCTCGGTCGTCTGGCTGATCGAGATTTGATTTCGGAGCAGGAACGCACGCAGCTTTCGGAAGGCTATGAATTTCTGCGTGTGCTGGAGCATCGCTTGCAAATGGAACACGGACTGCAAACCCACACGGTCCCTGAAAACGATGGGCAAAGAACTTTGGTAGCCAGACGAATGGGCTTTTCGGGTGCAACTGCGCTGATGAACTTCAATCGCGCTTTGGCATTGAACACGACCAACGTTCGCCGCGCCTATGATCGCGTCTTTGCCGAAAGCGTTGGCGAAGCAACGGCAAACCCTTCCGTTTTTGTGCCCGACGGCAGCGCGATTGCTCGCGAAGCAACAGTCATTCAACACACGGCAGCAGTGTTTGCCGCGCATCTCAATAAACAAACCTCGAATTCTGTTGATGCCGAAACGCTTGCGCAGTTATTGACCGACACGGCATTTCAGTCCGCAAATTCAAAGCGTGCGCTGGCGTTCACAGCTCGAGTCGCTGCCTCGCTCACAAAGGCTGAAGAAGAAATTGAATTTTCGCGCGAGGGCTTGTTGGCGTTTGTCCGCCTTTGCGGAGCGTCCGAAATGTTCGGCGAAATGGTTGCGGCTAATCCCGCATTGCTCGCCGTGTTGAGTGGACCAGCGCGCAAATTGCACCAGCGAGACTATCGCGCGCAGTTACGTGCTTGCGTTGATGCCGAAAAAACTTTCGCCGCGGAATTGTCTGCGTTTCGGCGCGAGTGGTCCAAGCTGCTAATTGAAATCGGGGCGCAGGACGCGGCCGGCGAGATTACCGTTGCGGAGTCGAATCATCAACAGACTGAGCTGGCCATCGCCAGCATAAACGTTGCCTACCTAATCGCACGCCGTGAGCTGGGCCGTCGCTACGGCCGCGTGGACGCCGGTCCGCGTATTGCTGTGCTGGCGCTTGGCCGGCTCGCGAGTGGCGGGGTCGATTACGCATCCGACCTGGACCTCATCATTCTTTACGATTCGCTCGTTGGTTCGCCGATTAGTTCGCTGACTCGCGACGAAGCTTACGCGCGCCTGTGCGAGCTGATGATGGCCGCTCTATCCAGTGTTACGCGCGAAGGCTACTTGTATCGAGTTGATTTGCGGCTGCGTCCGGATGGCAAGAATGGGCCGCTGGTTTCAAGTTCGGAAAGCTTTCTGGAGTATCTAAAGCAGCGCAGTGCGGTTTGGGAATGGCTGGCATACGTCAAACTTCGCGCGGTCGCCGGTGATTTGGAACTCGGCCGTATGATTGAAACTCATGCGCGGCACGCTGTCCACGAACGCGCGGCGGCGATGGAAGTGAGCGAGTTGCAGCGCGAGACGCGGCACATTCGCGAGCGGCTCGAGAAAGAAAAGACCAGACGCCGCCGAGCGGACGCTGTGGACATTAAGTATGGAGCGGGCGGCATGCTTGATGTCTATTTTGCAGTTCGTTATTTGCAACTGCGCGATGATATTTCGGACGAGGGTGAAGACCGCTCAACTGCTTCAACTTTAGAACGACTGGAGCGGGCTAGCTCGTTGGAAGCTGATGACTACGCGGCGCTCAGCGAAGGTTATGAATTGCTTCGTGCGATAGATCATCAGCTTCGGCTGATTGTCGGTAAGGTTGCGAGCTTGCCTTTCAGCGATCATGCAGAGTCCGAAGAGATTGCCGCGAAACTCGGGTTCGAGACGGCGACGGCGCTGCACGAAACTCTGCAGGCGCGCATGGGCGCGATTCGTGCAGCATACGATCGAATTACGGCGCGTGCGGAAAGCTAGAACGTTTCTCAAGTCAATTCGGGCATTTCTTCAGCCCGCGAAGCGCGGCGATAGCATAAAGCCTGGGGTGGAGCGGAGCGGAACCCCAGGACGACGATAGTTAGAAGATCCTAAGTGCGCGAAGCGTCCGACAGCGCAAACCCTGCAATTCATTTTTGCTATTCGGCTGCCGCCCACTCCGCGGGCTCGTTGTTTTTTACTTGAACGATCCTGGGGTTCCGCTTTGCTCCACCCCAGGCTTTATGCTGGCGCCGCGCTTCGCGGGCTGCTTGCAGATTTTTCACAGACACCCTTTACGTCACGGTCTCCTCGCCGCGCGATTCATACCAGCATCTAATGCACCATCGATGTCGGCGTTGGCGCTCTGCGCTCTCACCTTCGGCGGCAGCGGGCAGTCGTTTCACTACTTCCCGTTCCTCATCTTCAAGCTCATGCCAACTCTTCATTCTGCCTGCGCCACAGCGCGGACAGCGGTCATCAATATTCATTTCGAAACTCCCTCATCAGAAACGTGACAAAAATTGCTTGTTTACGATCCCTGCTCAATCATGTAACTTAATCTATGTCCGATAAGCTTTAGCTTGTCGTTGATATCCCAGAAAATTTGTGGGAACAAGTTGTCGAGCAACAAACCGACGCGGCCAGGCATCAGTAAATTAAGAACACGAATAAGGACCAGGAAATGTTTCGCATTAAAGCTTCGTATACAGGTCAGTTGGAACTAAAAACCACGCTCGAACGCGCGCGCGAATTTTTTGGCGACTTCAAAAACTTTGCCGACCTGATGCCCGGCATCGAAGGCATTCGCAAAGAGAGCGGCGGCATCGCGCGCTGGATCGTGCGCGCCGAAGTGCCGGTGATTGGATCGGTGCAGGCAAGTTTTGCCGTACGCAAGACAGAAGACCGGCCCGAGCGGCTGGAATGGTCGCCGGCGGGTTCAGAGATGAAAAACTATCTGCGCTATGCAGCGAATTTTGAAGTACGCGGCCACAACGTCCTGATCAAGGTTTCGCAGCATGTCGAGTTGCGCCGGTCGCATGCGCGCGACTTGCATCGCTTCGCAGCGCTGGTAGGGGAAGGCGCTATCAGTTCGGAAATGCAGAAGCGCGTTGGGGAGATGATCAAAACTTTTCTTGAGCGCGCGCGGGTGAAGTTGGAAGGCGAGTCGAACTTAGAGCAAGAGGCCTAGTACGCCACCCACAAGCGAAAAGAAAATTTACCATTTACCATTTTCCATTTCTCATTTTTCATCGCCGCGTTTCGAAACTTCAGGCTCCTTCAGGGAGCCTTTTATTTTTGACAATTAGATTCAGGCATCAGATTCCCATCTGCTTAAGAGCCGCAACGGCGTGCTTGCTTTTCTCTGAAATGGAAAATGAGAAATGTAAAATGGCAAATGGAAAATCTTTCTTGCCCTCAATCAATTTCACTCAACCTGGACAGGCAGGAATGCCTGTCCTACTTCTTGCCAAGGCTAATCATATTCGCAAACATCCGGTAGCCGCCCGGCACCCCGGCGCGCAATTGTCGGTACCACACCATGCTCGTATAGATGTAGTTTCCCTTGCCGTATTTAGCCACCAGCAACCCGCCGGTTAAAGGTTTTTCGCCTGGGTCATTCATCGAAAACAATGCGGTGTAGTGACTATCCCATTCTTTCGGGTAGTAAAGTCCACGCTCCTGAATCCAGTTATCAAAGTCGCTCAACCTAATCTTGTTAGGAAAATTCAGCAGTGGGTGAGCGGGTTGCAGAAACTTAACCGGCGCGGTTTCATCCGTGACTCGCTCGTCACCAAGCAAAATTGGATAGGGCGCTAGCTGCGGCCGATTTCGTTTTGGATCAGGGTTCCACTCATTCGACTTGTGATAGAAAACGATCAGCGTCCCGCCCGCGTTAACGAATTCAAGCAGTTTGGAATTCGCAGCGATCAATTCCGGGTGCGCTTCGTAGCCGCGATTGTCGATGATGATCGTGGTATACGCCGCGAGGTCGGCGCTTTTGATTTCATCAGCCGCTATCGCTTTCGCAGACACTCCAAGCGCCGCCAGCGATCGTTCGATCGTTTGATCAAAACTAAGAACATATCCAACCTTTAGCCCGGCCGGCACCTGAGCATTCGCGTAAATGACTGGAACAGCTTCCTCGGTTATTAAGGAGCCACCCTGTTTAAGTATAGAAATTTTCAAAGTAAGGGGTGAATGTCGCTGAACGGGAAGGACGTACTTCGGTGGGATTGGGATTGATGGTATTGCCAACACTTGTTGGGTGCGCGTTTCATGCGGTCCTAACTCCAAGTGGGAAACCGCAGGCCAGGCGTGGCCGTCACCATCGTTGATGATAATCGAGGTGTCGCGCGGTGGGCTCGCTAAATGATTTTCGAGCTTCACTTCAAACTCTTCGCAGCGTTCTGCGGAGTTATCCGTGTGCACGCATGGTGATGGAGTGATACTTAAAATCTCGATGGCGGGCGCTACATCCACCTTGACTTCGCTGCTTAAGTCAAAGTGAACGCCATCGATTTCAACTTCCGCTGTCGCTACAAAATTGTTTCCAAACAAAAGCCCGTCATAGAGATGTCTGGCGCTGGGAACTGTGATCTTTGCGCTGGTGGGCGTGAGCGTCTCGACCGTTCCTGCGGCTTCGGTATCCGGCAGAAGTTGGTCCGCGATTTTTACCTGCTGGGTCTGGCCCCAGCCGGTAAATGATGCCTTGTCGATTCCCACCGAGCGATCGCCGTTGTTTTCCAGGTCCAAAGTGAAGGTGTTTTTGTTTCCCGGAATGAGCACTTCATCGCCCGGCGTAATCGTCAGCGAAATATTTGCGGCGGTGGCAAGTGCACGATCGAAACGCGCCTTCATCATTTGCGCGCGCTGCGGATCGCGCGAAGACGCTTCAATTGCCGGATTAGCTTTCCGCCATTCGATCAAGCTCTCGAGTACGACTACCGGCTGATCCAGGAAATCGATCAAGGTCGCATCCTGCGTCTTGAACGGCGTGATGTGGTAGACGAGTGAATCGGCTAATTTCAAACCGCTAAGCAGGGGAATGGAATCCGCCGTCAGTGCAGGAGCATTCGGCGCTTCGCGCGCCAATTGATAACGGATTGCCGGCAACTTTCCACCACTGCCGCCGCGCATTCGCATTAAGTCTTCAATCGTTTTCGGCCAGGGACCCTGGGTGGCGTGTTCCTGAAGCGCGTCGAGCGCTTGTTCCGCGAACGAACTACCGCGCACCGGATCAACTTCATTTGGATCGATGGCGACAACTTTATCGGTGGCAGCGGGCGCGTTGTTGTTCGCCGCGCCGAAAATCCGCACAAACAGCCGCTGCGCCTGCCACGGTTTCAGTTGGCCAAGTTGTTCGGGAAAGCGTTTGGGATCGGCGGCCGCGTCGAACGCTTCCAAGATCAACCGCGCCGTTGCTTGATGATGACCGTGGTCGTGGTTAGCTACGGAATGGTTAGTGATGATCACATCGGGGCGCAGCTCGCGAATCTTCAGTACCATGCGGCGCAAGGCTTCGTCGTGTCCCCAGATCCGAAATGCTTCCTCGGGTGATTTCGAATAACCAAAGTCCTTGAGGCCAAGGAAATACGGTTCTGAACCCTGGATGCGTGCCGCCGCCATTGTTTCGCGCGCGCGAATCACCCCCAGCTCTTCGTACAGCTCGGGCCCCACCGCGTTTTGCCCGCCTTCGCCGTAAGTGGAAAACAAACTGACGGTATGCACGCCAAACTTTCGCCGCAGCATCGTCAGCGTGGTGCCGTCTTCATCGTCCGGATGCGCCGCGACGCACATCACCGTAAAAGGATTCGTCAGATCGATCAGCGCTTGGTGCAGCTCAGCTTTGCGCGCAGCTGGAGTGACTGGGGTTGGCGAGGAGGCTGGTTGCTGGGCTCGCGTTGGATCAATCGATCCGAGCGACAAAATTGCGACGATAAAGAGAGCGCCAACCTGCTGGTATTTGTTGAAAAGTTTAATCATATAGTCGCACAGTGGGTCGACGAATACAGAACCGGAAGCGGTAGCGACCGGGTCTGACTCGTGATGACACAATTCGTTTTCATGGATCGCCGAGAACGTCGTTACAATGACGGTGAACTCAACGCTTCGCAGACCCAGTCGCTACCGCTCCCGGTTCTGTATTCGCCGACCCACGACAAGCTGTCATATGTCCCTGGTTCGGTTCCTCATCACGACCTCAACCGCTCAAGTCTTCCCGCCACCATCATGCTGACGGCGATGATCGCCATCAGCACAACCCCGTAAGCTGCCGCCGTGCCCAGATTGAAATCGCGTAACTCCGATGCTATCGCAATCGAGATCGGCCGGTTACTCGGCACGAACACCAACACCGAAGCCACATATTCACCCAGCGCGATTACAAAAGCCAGCAACGTGCCGGCCACAGCGCCCGGCCACACCAGCGGCAAGGTGATGCGGAAAAATCTTTGCCGCCAACGCGCGCCCAAACTGCGACCTGCCTGGTCGAGTGCTTCATCAATTTGCTCCATGCTTGCTTGCACCGCCCGCACCACGAGTGGCATGAAGCGCAGAAAATAAACGACCGGCAGAATCCAAAAAGTGCCGACGAGAATGAAAGATCCCATCAGTGCCGAGGGCTTGCCATAAGCTTCGGCGAGCGAGACGGCAACCACGGTTCCCGGCAATGCCCAGGGCACGAGTATCAACCACGAAAGTATGCGATGCCAGGCGCGCCGTCGCTTTTTGACAATCAGAGTTGCTACGCAAAAGCTCCAAAGCAGCGCCGCAACGGCTGCAATCGCCGACATTGACAGACTGTTCAGAAAGACTTGGCGCGCCGAGTTGTCAGAAAAAATCCGGGCGTAATTCGCCAGCGTGTACGAGGTCGGCAAGGTTTGTGTGGTCCAACTGCCTTCGCGCGCCAGGCTCACCAGGACCAGCGTCAAAACCGGCAACACCAGCAACACGGAAAACAAAACTGCAAAAGCGATAGCAACAACGCGCGTGGTACCGGTCGCTATGCTGCGGCGAGTTTTCGCGGTGCCCTTCATCGCTGCTGCGGCAAACCTTCGCGTTCCCTCGTACCGTTGAAAGAAGACCAGCGCGCCAAGCGAAATCACAGCGAGTATCACAGTCTCGGTTAAAGCCAGCGTCAAATCGCCGCGCTGACGCGCAGTGTAAATTTCCAGAGTTAGTACGCGAACGCCGCCGCCAAAAAGTAACGGCGCGCTGAACGAACCCATCGAAGTCATAAAGGTGAGCAACGCCGCCGCAAGCAACGAAGGTGTCAACTGCGGCAGAACGATTCGCGTCAGCACGCGCGTTCGAGTTGCACCCAGGCTTTTCCCCGCCTCGGCGAGCGCATCGTCGATTCGGCTTAGCCCCGCGCCCGTCAAGACATAAAAAAACGGATACATCGTGTAGGCATGAAACAGCAGCAATGCCGGCCAGCCGCGCAACGACCAGGGCGCGCGTTCCAGGTGAAATAGCGATTGGGCCAAACGCGCCAAAATGCCCGACTCGCCGCAAAGAAAAATGAACGCGATTGTGCCGACCAGCGGCGGTAAAACGAGCGGTAGCGCGGCGAGCGTGGCAAACAACCGACGTGCAGGAAAAGTAAAGCGCTCAAAAAGAAAGGCGAGTGGAATTCCAATGGCCGCGCAAAACACAACAGTCAAAATCGAAATCGAGATGCTGGAGAATATGGCTTTGAGAACGATTCGCTGCGCGAAGATCTCGCGATAGTTTTGCAGTGACCAGATGCCTTCGCGTTGTAACGATTGCAGGACCACGTGAAGGTTGGGATAGATGACGCCGTAGAGCAGGATGACGCCGACGATCAGCAGAAGGAAGAGACGCGGAGATAGGGCGAGGCGGCGACGCGGTGAAAAAATCTTGGGATTCGCCATTCAGAGTTTTGCTGGGACCGCGGGCGTCCCGCCCGCAATGAGCGCGAAGCGCGAAAAATGTTTCGCCAACTGGTCTTCACCAACTGCGGAGCGGCTTACGACGCTTGGCGGGCGGGACGCCCGCGGTCCCAGTACTACGTTCATTCTTTGAGCAGCGACATATGTTCGGCGGGCAATACCGCAGCGCAATGAGCGCCAACAGCAAAAGCATTTGGCTGGAGCACGAGCGCTTCCAAAAGTAAACCGCCCGCGTCGAGCTTCACCGTTGAAGTTGCGCCGGCAAAGTTGATCTCGCGCACCTCTGCCGAAATTTCGTTCTCTAACCCATCCGTCGCTGGCTTGAGCGCTACATGCTCGGGTCGAATCGCGAGCGTGCAGGGTTTATTCAGCGGCGCTAATTCTCCCCGCTGAATTGGAACTCGCAACGTGTGACCGCCCGCTAACGTTTTGAACTCGCCGGCGCCTTCGTTGCTCGAACTGATTCGCATCACCTCAATTAGATTATTTCTGCCGAGAAAACGCGCGACAGCAAGTTTTGCGGGCTGCTCGTAGAGCGCGCGGGGCGCTCCCGTCTGCAGCAAGCGTCCGCCGACCATGACGCTGATGCGATCGCATAAGGCAAATGCCTCTTCCTGATCGTGTGTTACGTAAACAGCGGTCAGGCCCAGTCGCACAACGAGCTCGCGCAATTCGCCGCGCGTCTCTTCGCGCAAAGTGACATCGAGATTTGAAAGGGGCTCGTCAAAAAGCAGCAACGCGGGTTCGATGGCAATCGCGCGGGCGATCGCGACGCGTTGTTGCTGCCCCCCCGACAATTCGTCGACGCGCCTTTTTTCATAACCGGGAAGTTGGACCAGTTCCAGCGCACTCTTCACGCGTTCCTTAATCTCAGCGTTAGGCCGATGGCGCGCGCGCAAACCAAAAGCGACATTTTCCGCGACGTTGAGGTGAGGGAAGAGCGCATAGTTTTGAAAGACCATGCCGAAACCGCGCCGCTCGGCCGGCAGGTTGGTGATGTCGCGGCCATCAAACTCGATTGAGCCGCTGTCGGGTTTCTCCAGCCCGGCGATCATGCGCAGCGTGGTTGTCTTGCCACAGCCGGATGGACCAAGCAAACCAAAGAACTCGCCGCGCTCGACATCAAGCGAGATGTCTGCCACGGCCGGCGTTGACCCGTAACTTTTGGAAATATTTTTGAGGGAAAGAAGAGGCATCTCTTAAGGTTGATTCTCCATAGAATGAAATAGCTTTTCTCGGGAATTCCATTGCTTAATGCCGACGAGGAGTCCAACGAAAGCGAGTATTAGAATAATTAATGGCCACCAATAGAATGCCAACAATTCCGGTGAGACTATAGAGAAGACAATGGCGGGGCAAACCATAATCAAGCCGAACACCAACGCGAAACCAGCCACAAAGCGTTTCTTACCGAGCCTCTTCATGCTTTCCGGGTCATTATTATTTCCCGACGGTCGTTCGAACATTGAAGCAACAGGTTTCTTCTCAACGTAGACTCTTAGATAAACTTCGCTGGCCATGGTTAATACGGTGGGACAAAACGCCAAAATGTAGAAAAGGGGTTCATCCCAAAGAACGCCCGAACGAGACGACAACCACCAATAAGAAACAGCGTAGACAAGGAGGAAGGACGTACCGCGAAGCAGCCACCTCAGAGTCAGCAATCGGTTTTTCTTGATAGCCCAGTAAACGCTGTACACAATTTCTTCGCCGCCCATAACCATACCAACAACAAAAAACGCGCGGAAAAAGCTATTCCACATGTCCTCTTATCCCTGTTGACTTTTATTTGTTGTGTTCGCGAATTTCGGTGTCCCAATAGCGCAGCCACTCGCCGCTCTGCTTACGTAACACATTCCAGTCGAGCGACATGGCGTTGACTTTGTCATTCATCCACGCCGGCAGTTGGCTGCGATCGATATCGTTGCGTACTGGAACGCGATAATACTTTTGGGCCGCAAGCACCAACGCTTCTGACGTGGTTACAAACTCATAAAAACGTTTTGCTTCAGCTTCATGCTGTGCGCCGCGCACGATGGCAATGCCGTCAGTAATCACCGGCGTGCCGCTGGCAGGAAAGTTATAGGCAATCGGAAATCCCTTTTGCTCTTTGTAGAGCCAAACGTCCGGCAAATTCCAGAGTGTTATCAGCCCTTCGCGGCGCACTAGTTTCTGCATTAGCAAAGTGCCGTCGGCAGTGTATTCATGAACGTTCGCGTCCAGCCTTCGCAGCCAGTCATAGCCCCTGTCTGGCGAACCGGTGTCTTTGTAGAAGCGCCAAATCATCGCACCAAAAATCGCGCGCATCGAATCCGAAGGATTGGGATTTCGAATCAGAATCTTGTCGCGCCATTTTGGATCTAGCACGTCGTCCCAATCTTTCGGCGCCTCTTCCGCTTTAACTGCGTCGCTGTTGTAAACGATTACTTCGGGGGTTTGATAAGTTCCGTACCAGTTATCGTTCGCATCGCGACTACTTTCCGGAACGTTCATGGCCCAGCTGGGACGATAAGGCGCCAACAGGTTTTCTTCCGCTGCAGTTTGAAAAGTCGTATGCGCGGCGCCCCACCAAAGATCCGCCTGCGGGCGATTGCGCTCGGCGCGCGCGCGTTCAAGAATTTCGCGCGAGCCCATGTCGAGAAATTCGACAGTTACCTCCGGATGTTGTGTTTTGTACTGCGCCACGAAGTCGCGCAGCATGTCCTGACCATGCGGAGTGTAGATGAGGAGTTTGTTAGGGGATGAAGCCGATCGGTTGCAGGAAAATAGGAGCCCTAAAAGGCAAAAAGAAATTATCGAAACATAGAGTTTGGCGCGCATCGGATTCAGGTTTGTCTCATCACTTAGGAAGCTCGCGCATGCTAGCATATACTTTTGAAACGCGGCGACTTGATGTTCGAACTGTGCGACCGATTGTGCGCTGCTGAATAAAGAAACTGACGTGGGTTGTTGAGCAAAGTTGATTTGTTTCCAGGCCCGAAAGGCCGGCATTCAATAGCCACGTCCCGTAAGGGCGTGGATAGAGAAGTGCCGAGGACGATGAGCGCCGAAGGTGCGGCACAAACTAAATGTCGATGTTTGCTGCAGTGCTGGCCGGTCGGGCCTTAAAGACTTTTGAGACTCGTGAACTACGCCCTTACGGGCATGGCTATTACATATCGGCCCTGCGGGCCTTCGGACAGTTACTTCGATAAGGCGATGGCAGAGAAGCGAAAAAAAGGAATCGTCAAACGCGGTGGTTGGGAAATCGCCAAGAAAGTCCTCAAGGCGATTCCGATCATTGGCCCTGTCTTTATCGTTGCCTTTGCCGGCCACGATATTAAGAAGAAAGGCCTGGTCGCCGGCGCGGTCCACGTTGGACTTGATGCAACCCCCGTGGTAGGCACAGCGAAGAATGTGGTTGAGATTTTTACCGGCGACTGGATTCCGGATAAGGCTGACCGAAATCAAGCGTCGAACGAACCACCTCAACCCAGGCCCGAAGGGCCGTAATTTAATAGCCACGTCCCGTAAGGGCGTGGAGAATTAAGACCAAGTTCAATTCAGCGCCGAAGGTGCGGTAGATTCTTAGCTCCAAAGGTAGCGTTCGTCGTATTTGATTTGGTGCTTCTTGAGCAGGCTCAGCAATTCCTGTTTGAAAGTTCGCTTCGCGTGGTGTTGTTCCTGATTAAGAACATATCGTATGACCTTGTTTTCTTCTGACTTGCTTACACTAAACGCGCCATATTCCTGCCAGGCAAAAACCTCGTAAGTGCGAAAAGGATTCGTGAATCCATCTCGACGAATTCGACTTCACCACATTGACGAAGTCCGCAATGCTAATCGTTGATGGCAACGAAGCATATAGATGAATGTGATCGAACATTCCGCCTGCAGAAAGTAACTTGGCTTTTTTGTTATTGAGAATCCCGCCAATGAATGCAAAGAGATCTTTGCGGATGGCCGTTTCGATCAATGGCTCGCGTCTGGCGGTACTCCAGGTGAAATGGCCATTTAGACTCAGATATTTTCCTGACATGGGTTTTAGTCTCCTTCTGGCGAAGACTATGGATCTAATCGCGCATAGAACGAAGCCATTGCCGAGTGGCGACACTTTCAGTTTGAAGCAGGATTTCTTGTAACAGGAGAACTGGTCGATACGAAAACGACTGTCGCGCCTTCGGCGCTGGGCCGTTTTCTTCTCGGGTCCACGCCCTTACGGGCGTGGCTATTAACTGACAGCCCTTCGGGCTTCGAACTCGATTCGGTCGATCACACCATACATATAATTACTCGGCCCCGACCGGCGGCCGTTGGGAGCCTTACCGCACGGAGGGCGGCAAAGCCGCTCTTTGCTCATGCGTTTCTAGCTGAATTTGTTGCAAGCGGTTTAGAACTGGTAGGAGTAAACAACTGTCGCGCCGTCGGCGCTCAGTCATTGGTTTTGTCTGTCCACGCCCTTACGGGCGTGGCTATTAACTGACAGCCCTTCGGGCTTCTTCCCTGCCCCCCACTCGAGGAATCACGCGATGCAATAATTAGTCTGCATGAACCGGCGGACGCTCGGTGAACGGCTGCGCAGTTTCGTAAGCGTGTGCGAGTTTGAAAAGCGTCGGTTCAGACCAGTAACCGCCGAGCAGTTGAAACCCAATCGGCAATCGGCCGGCAGAAAGTCCGCAGGGAACACTCAATCCCGGAATGCCCGCGAGGTTCGCCGTCACGGTGTAGACGTCGTTCAAATACATCGCCAGCGGATCGTCAACTTTTTCGCCAAGGAGAAACGCTGGCGTCGGGGACGTCGGCGTGATGATCGCGTCGCAGCGCTCGAAAGCTTTTTGGAAATCCTGCTTGAGCAACGAGCGCACCTGCTGGGCCTTGCGGTAATAAGCATCGTAGTAACCCGCCGACAGCACGTAGGTGCCGAGCATGATGCGGCGCTTTACTTCCGGACCAAACCCTTCTTCGCGCGTCTTGCGATACATCTGTCGCAGTTCCGGTGCATCTTCGGCGCGAAATCCGTAGCGCACGCCATCAAAGCGCGCCAGGTTTGAAGACGCTTCCGCAGTTGCGATGATGTAATAAACAGCGATGCTGTACTGCGCGTGCGGTAGTTCCACTTCAACGATTTCCGCACCCAGGTCGCGATAAACGTTTACCGCCGCTTCAACCGATGCGCGGACTTCTGCGTCCAGTCCTTCACCGAATAGTGCTTTCGGAAAACCGAGCCGCGCGCCTTTTATGTCGCCGCTCAGTTGCGAAGCGTAATCCGGTACCGGCACATCGGCAGTAGTCGCGTCGTGAAGATCGCGGCCAGCTATGATTTCCAAAACGCGCGCCACGTCTTCAGTAGTGCGGGCAAAAATTCCTACCTGGTCCAGCGAAGAGGCGAATGCCACCAGGCCATAACGCGAGTTGCGGCCATAGGTCGGCTTTAAACCGACGACGCCGCACAGCGATGCCGGTTGTCGCACCGAGCCGCCAGTGTCGGAACCCAACGCCACCGGCACAATGCCCGCGGCGACGGCTGCGGCTGAACCGCCTGACGACCCGCCCGGCACGCGTGACGTGTCCCAGGGATTCTTGACCGCGCCAAATGCCGAGTTCTCGTTTGAAGAGCCCATCGCAAACTCGTCGCAATTTGTTTTACCAATCACGACCGCACCGGCGCTAAGCAATCGATCAATTACCGTGGCGTTATAAGGCGGATGGTAATCGCCAAGGATGCGCGAGCCGCAGGAAGTTTGCATGCCCTGCACGCAGATGTTGTCTTTGATCGCGATGGGAATGCCAGCGAGTGGGGAAGTTGAATCTATCGTTGCCGCGCGCTTCGTTGCGCCATCGCGATCGATTTCCAAAAACGCGTTGAGCGTTTCATTCAGCTTCTCGGCGGCAGCGACAGAGGATTCTACGACCGCGCGCGCAGTTATTTCGCCGCTCTTAATGCCACTTGCTAATTCTGAGATTGTTTTTCCGTTATCAGCCATATTGAAAGTCGCGAATCAAAGGGGAACTGAAACAGATCGTCCATCGCTTCGCCTGGGAGCGGGCGAGACCGTAGATAGCCCGATGATCCTTGTCTTTACTCCGAAGCTCCGTTGGAGCGGGACCGCTTTGCATCTGCGCCAAGGATTCCGCTACCGGGTTTCGCTCCTAACGGAGCGAAGATCCTTGGGCGAGAGCTCGTTGCTATAAACATCTCGCTCCTCTGGAGCGAAAACGAATTCTTGTTGTGCTGCACACCGCTCACTGCACACTGCCCACTGCCCACTTTCCCTCACAGCACCTTCGGTACTCGAAAATGTCCTGACGCCGCATCAGGCGCTTCCGCAAGCGCGGTCTTCTGGCCCAGCGACGGGGCGGTCGTGTCTTCACGCGCCGAATCAGTTGTTTCGCCTTCCGGCGTCAAACCACCGAGTGAAGGTTGCACGTCCGCCGTGTCGAGCGCGTTGAGCTGTTCGACGTAAGCGACAATGTCGGCCATTTGCGGCGCGAAGATCTTCAACTCGTCCGGCGTAATTTCCATGTGCGCGAGTTGCGCAACTTTTTCGACGTCTACTTCGGTTATAGGCATGGCGGTCTAAGTTTCAAGTTTCAGGTTGCGAATTACTTTCCAATCGCTTGATGCAGCTCGTTGCGGCGCCGAGAAAGGCGCGCCGCAAGTCTGCATCTCGAATTTCAGAAGCAGCCGCGCGCAGTTCAAAGGGAACGGCGGAATCTGAATGCTGCTTCGGCGTGCCTTGCGGCAGGCGCGTTTTCGGCAGTGCATTCGGATCGATACGCAGCTCAATCAACTTAACCAACGAATGCCCTAGCACTGAGTTCAGTCGAAAGAGCAACTGCGGGCGAATCTGCTCCAACTGCCGCTGCCAAATGTTGTCGGCGACGGCGACGATCAGAGTTTGATTCTCAAGTTTTAGCGGCACGGCGTGAATACTGAGCGCTTCTCCGACAGCGTGTTTCCAGGCAGCAAAACAGGCCGCTTCGGCGACTTCTGCCGATGGTCCGACGGCGGACAAGATCGCAGGCAAAGTTTGTATTAGGCTGTCCATTTGAAGCTCAGGTTGCGGACTGTTTCGAAATTCAGCGACTTCAATCTAGAATCGCAACTTAAAATCAAAATATTAATCGGTTCGCGAGTGTAGCGGAGAATTGTTTGAAGCGACAAGCGAAGACAGTTTGATGTCCGATAAACTTTAGGAAGCTCTGATCAAGTTTCTTATGGGTAGTTGCGCAGAGCCCGCGGAGCGCGGCGATAGCTTAAAGCCTGGGGTGGAGCGAGGCTTTGCGAGCGGAACCCCAGGATCGCTGGAATATCAGGTTGCAGCCCGCGGAGTGGGCGACAGCCTGTTCATCATCGTGACCTTCGGCGTTTGCTCTATCGCACGCTTCGCGCGCTTGAATTTCATAATCGTCGCCAACCTGGGGTTGCGCTCCGCTCCACCCCAGGCTTTACGCTATCGCCACGCTCCGCGGGCTAACCCTAATCAAACTGCCGATCAACTTAATCAGAGCTTGCTTTAGTTTGTCGTGACCTTAGGAGAAGCTATAAAGCTTATCGGACAATGGTTTTGAAACCTGACTCCGCATTCCAACTTCCGGCTAAACAAATGCACTTAGAAAAACTTATTCTCGCGTCCCGCAGCCAACGACGCATGGAGATACTCCGCGCCGTTGGCTGGCCATTCGAAGCAGCTGCCGCTGACATTGATGAATCTGTGCACGCCGGCGAGGACGCCGTCAGTTACGTAAAGCGTCTGGCATTGACCAAAGCGCAGACGGTTGCGCGCAAAAGTCCTGAAGGTCTAGTGCTGGGCGCAGACACGACGGTGGTAGTCGAAGGCGAACTGCTGGGCCAGCCGGCCGACGACGATGATGCCCGGCGCATGCTGAAGTTGCTGAGCGGCAAATGGCACGAAGTGCTAACGGGCGTAGCACTGTTGCGCGTCGATCAAGACGCGCCGCCTTTGGTAGATCACGAGACCACGCAAGTGCGCTTTGCTGAAATGTCAGCCGGGGAAATTGACTGGTACGTAGCGACCGGTGAGCCGCGCGGCAAGGCGGGCGGTTATGGCATCCAGGGACCCGCCGCTTTGTTTGTTGAAGAGATCGCTGGAGATTATTTCAATATCGTAGGGCTGCCGGTGCGCCTGGTGTATGAGATGTATTGTAAAGCAAACTGTTAGTTTGCGTTGGTGGGGCAGTCAAAAGTTCAGGCGAATTTTTGAATCAACGTTTTTCCTGCCATCGTCCGCAAACTAACAGTTTGCTTTACTCAAAACAGCACGCCGCCGCCGTCGATATTGATTGCCTGCCCGTTGATTCCGCGCCCGTCCTCCGAAGCCAACAACAAAGCCAGCGCCGCGACTTCTTCCGCAGTAACCAGCCGATTCTGGGGACTCAGCTTTTTGATCGAGTCCAGCGCTTGATCTTTTGTCAATAAAGTTTTTTGCGTGATGTTCTCGACGCCGCGGGTGGTCATGTCGGTATCAACATAGCCGGGACAGATTGCGTTGACGGTGATGCCGTTTTTCGCCACCTCCTGCGACGCTGAACGAGTTAGCCCAAGCACGCCATGTTTCGAAGCCGAGTAGGCAGCGATGTAAGGCGCGCCGGTTTTGCCGGCAACGGAGGCGATGTTGATGATCCGGCCCCAGCCGCGTTCAATCATTTGCGGCAAGGCGGCGCGCATGCAATAAAAAGTGCCGTCCAGATTGATTCCCTGAAGACGGCGCCAAAGTTCATCGTCGGTGCGAGCGAGCAAGGCGCTTTCCGCGATTCCCGCGTTGTTAACCAAAATGTCCGGGCCGCGACCGAATGCTTCCGCGACCTCGGCAAACATCGCCTCAACGCTATTACCATCCGAAACATCGCAGGCAATCGCAACGGCCTGAACTTTAAACTGGTCGGTTAATTCTTTCGCGACGCTTTCAACTTGTGCTTGGGTGCGCGCGGCCACTGCTACCGCTGCGCCTTCTTGCGCGAAAGTACGAGCAATCGCACGACCAATGCCGCGTCCGCCGCCGGTGATTAGGGTAACGCGATCCTGTAGTTTCATTATCTTCGGATTTCTCGATTAAACAGTGACTCAAGCAACTCAGACGAAGCGCGAAAATTTGTTTGCCGAAGGTCGTTTATTGCGTCGTTTAGATTAATAAGATTTTCTTCGTCGGCGCGGACTAGTATTCCTAAAGTTCCGACAACATTAACGCCGCGACGTTTTGCTGTTCGGCGAGCTTGATGATCGTCCAGCAAAACATAGTCAGAACAAATCTCTTGAGCGAGACAAATGGCCTGTCTCTCGCCAATTTGAACCTCTTCCATTTCGCCGACGCTAACGTGCGCCGCTTTTTGGACCACCAGCCATTCGGGTTTGTTTGCTATCCATTCACTCACTAGTTGAGGAGTACTTGCCGATGTTAGTTCGCTGAACACTGCCTCAGGGATGAGCACTTGTCCGAATAGTTTAGGGAGGATGTTCGCTCGTCCGATGAGAATCAGATAATTGAGCGGCGAGGTATTCGAGACTGCCGTCATTCGCCTCGCACCTTGCGAATGGTTTCAAGATCTTCGCGCAAATCCTCCAAACCATAATCAAGGTAAACGCCGGCCTGCTTAAGAAAAGCATCGACTTCCATCGGTGTTTCAAAGCCCAACAGCCGACGCAACTGCGCGGTGCTTATTGTGCCAGAACGGTAAGCTTCCAACGCCACACTCTCAAGCACAGCTCGCGGCAGATTAGACCACTTCGAGTTTAGCAATCGAGCAATATCCTCAGGAATTTCAACGGTAACTTGCATTGAACTAATTCTAATACCACATCACCGGCCCGTAAACTTTGGTGGTCGTTTCTCGAGGAACGCTCGCACGCCTTCTGCGCCATCGTCAGAATCGAAACAGCGCATCTGCGCTTCAGTTTCATAACGCAGCATTTCTTCCAACTCCGCCGAGTGACTCATATACACTGCTTGTTTCGCTGCGCCAATGGCGATCGCGGGCGCCTCGCGCAAACGTTCCGCGAGCTTGCGGGTTTCAGTCTCCAGCTCCGACGGCGCAACTACGAAATTTATCAGTCCCAGGCGTTGCGCCTCTTCAGCGGTGATTGAATCGCCCAGAAAAAACATTTCGCAGGCTTTGTTAGGAGTGACCAGTCGCGGCAAAAAATATGTGCCGCCCCAATCTGGATGCAGGCCAACTTTTGCAAACGATTGGCTGAACGTGGCGTTACTCGATGCAATGCGCAGGTCGCAGGCCAGCGCGAGATTAAAACCGGCGCCGATAGCTGGTCCATTGATCGAAGCGATTACCGGTTTAGTCATGTGACGGATGGCGGTAACTACGCGGCGCGCCGAGCCCAGCAAACGCGAGAACTCGTCGGCATCCTGGCGTTCGATCAAGTCGGCCATCGCGGCGACGTCACCGCCCGAACAAAACGCGCGGCCGACGCCGGTGATTACAACCACATGGACCGTGCGATCGCTGCCCGCCGCTTCCAGCGCTTCGGCGAGATCGCGGCGCATGTGTCCGGCCAGCGCATTCAACTTCTCGGGCCGGTTGAGCGTGATCGTGGAAATACCGTTGTCGTCTGTTACATCGATTTGTTCGTAAGACATAATAGTTTTCGAGTTCCGAGTTTCGAGTTCCGAGTTTCCAGTTCTTCAACTCGAAACCCGAAACTCGGAACTCGAAACTTATTTTCCTTTGAAGACTGGCTTGCGTTTGCCCACGTAGGCATCCAGTCCTTCCTTCGCGTCTTCCGACTGGAAAAGTTGTTGTTGCAGTTCGCGCTCGAGCGCCAGGGCTGACTCAAAAGGTATTTCGCTGCCGGTTTGCACGGCGCGTTTGATTCTGCCGACTGCTGCCGAGGCTTTGTTTGGAGTAGTGAACTGACTTGCGTAAGCGATCACCTGTTGAGAAAACTGCTCGACGTTTTCTGCATCGATGATCTGATTCAGGATTCCCAGTTCCAGCCCGCGCTCGAAATCAAACAGCTCGCCAGTTGCCATCAACTCGATTGCTTTCGACTTGCCCACCAGACGCGTCAGACGTTGCGTGCCCCCCGTTCCCGGCAGCACGCCCAGCGAAACTTCCGGCAAACCCATCTTGCCCGCGCCGCGCCGCGCGATGCGAATGTCGGCGGCCAGCGCTACTTCCAGGCCTCCGCCGACGCAATGCCCGTTGATGGCAGCAATAACGAGTTTAGGTGTTTGCTCGAGCCGCGACAGAGTTTCGTTGGCATGCAGGCAGAAAAAATATTTGAAGGTCGGCGTGACGTTCGCGAGCATCTGAATGTTTGCGCCGGCGGAAAAAAACTTCTCGCCATTGCCGGTAATCACAATTACCTGGACGGTCTCGTCCATGCGCGCCGTTAGGATTGCGCGATCCAACGACTGCATCATTTCATACGAGTAAGTGTTTGCCGGCGGATCGTTAAGTGTTAGGAATGCGATCCCGGCTTCCGCGCGATATTGGATCAGCTCGCTCGAGTTTGATTTCACTTGTGCTTCCGCTTCCACCATTTCAACTCTCCTCAAACTTACTTAAGGTCGCTTGGTCCACGCCAAACGCTCATCGGTGGCGCAACCGTTTGCGGCGCAAAGTGTAGTGCTTCCCGCGACGATCCGGCAATGAACCCGTGCAGGAACAAACGCGTTACATTCTCAACCAGCTCCGAAACTTTCAGCTTTCCCTTGGGATCATACCAATTGTAAATCCAGTTCATCATGCCAAACAGCGCATAGGTTGCCACGGTTAAATCAACTTGCGGGCTGACAGTTTTTGCGTGCTGCAAATCTTTCAGAATCCGACGAGCGAGCTTGGTGTACCTGTCCTTTTTTGTCGAGACATGCGCGTGCAAATCGCCGGCGAGCGATTCAGCTTCATGTGACAGCACTTTCATTTCGGCCATGTTTGCCGCAAAGAATGAAAGGTGGTTTTCGATAAAGATGCGCAGCCGAGCGAGTGGGTCAGTTTCATTGCGCAACCGCTCTTCCAGACTTTCGAGCACGCGACCGAAGCAATTGTCCTGAATCAGAAACAGCAATTCTTCTTTCGATTTGCAGTAATGATAAAGGCCGGCGAGGCTGACGTTGGTTGCGCGCGAGATGTCGCGCATGGTGGTCGAATGGTAATTCTTCTCGGCAAAAATGCGCGCGGCATTGCGCAGGATGAATTCCAGCTTCTGATCGTACTTCGTAAAGTCTGTTGATAGATTAGTGCTCATCCTGATCAGCCACGATTTTAAGTCGCTGCAAGTTAACCATTCGACTGACGCCGCCTCTCAGGTCGGGAAGGGTGGGGTTGCCCCCC
>JAVEDP010000037.1 GCA_030841085.1 Pyrinomonadaceae bacterium | reverse complement strand
AGTTATTCGGCTCGCTCGAATAGCTTGCTCACGGTTGACGGTTTGACCCGTTCTCACGCGCTTCCATAATAGAACTTTCCACCCAAACTTTCATTGCTTGACAGGCACACGCGCTCCCGCGTAGGGTCATGTTCGTTTCAATTACTTATCCGAGGAGGCGCATCTGTTCTGGTGAACGGCGCGGTCTTCAAAACCGTCTGTGAGCCTGTGAGAGCATGCTCAGGTAGGTTCGATTCCTACACGCCTCCGCCAAAAAGCAGGCGGCAGGCGGCAGACGGCAGGCGGCAGACGGCAGTAGGCAGAAGGCAGAAAACAAAGCCGGGTTGCAACTGACAACGGACGACTGACCACGGACAACGTAAGAAATTGGAAATCGGCAATGAAAGAATGGATCGCACTTAATATGACACCGGGCGTCGGCCCGCGGGCAGCAGCGAAGTTGCTTGAGCGCTTTGGATCCGCTGAAGCGGTCTACCAGGCGCAGCGCGCTGAGCTCGAAAAGCTGAGGCTGTTGCCGGAAGCGGTGGACAGCATCATTGCTCGCGACCTGCACGAGAAAGCGGAAGTCGAACTTCTGAACGTCAGAAAGCTCGGCGGCGATATTCTGGTTTTGGATGATGGAGTTTATCCGTCGCTGCTGCGGGAAATTTACGATCCGCCGATCGCGCTCTATGTTAAAGGCGCCTGGTCGCAATGCCTGGACCAGCCGTGCATCGCAATTGTTGGTTCGCGCAAATGTTCGACGTATGGTCAGAATGCAGCGCTGATGCTTGCGCGGGATCTGGCGCAGCGCGGCGTAACAGTCGTTTCCGGCTTCGCACGCGGCATTGATGCGGCCGCGCACCGCGGCGCGATTGAAGGCGGAGGCCGCACAGTCGGCGTGCTGGGCACCGGCATCGATGAGGTTTATCCCCGCGACCATAGAAAGTTGGCGGATGAAATTCTGGAGCGTGGCGGCGCGCTGGTTTCGCAATTTCCTTTAGCGACTCCACCCGTGCCGGAAAACTTTCCTTACCGAAACCGCATCATTAGCGGACTGAGCCTCGGCGTGTTAGTTGTAGAAGCAGCGGAGAATTCGGGCTCATTGATAACTGCGCGGTTGGCCATTGAGCAGAATCGGGAAGTATTTGCAGTGCCCGGAAACATTACTTCGCGCACCTCGTTCGGCACGAACTACTTAATAAAGGGGGCGGGCGCAAAACTGGTGCAGCAGTGGCAGGACATCGCGGCCGAACTGCCGCCGCAGATCGCGGCGAGGCTGTTGCCGCCGCCGCTTGGTGCAAAGAAGAAAGAGAAGTCGTTGGCGGATCAACTGGCGATGGTGCCGCAGGGCTTAACCGGATTTGAGAACTCTGTTTTCAAACTATTGTCCGCGGATGACCCGGCGCACATCGATGCTTTAGTTGATCGCAGCAAGTTATCGATTTCGGACCTGAACTCGGCGTTGTTGACCTTGGAAATGCGCGACCTGGTGCGGGCGCTGCCAGGCAAATGTTTTGTGCGGAAGATGTAAGTAGCACAGACTTTAGTCGGTGTGCAGTCGCGATTGGGATATGTTGGAAGAAAGAAAAGCCACAGACTAAAGTCTGTTCCACTAATAATGGCAAAAAATTTAGTCATAGTTGAATCGCCGGCCAAGGCGAAAACCATAAACAAATATTTGGGAAAGGACTATCTGGTTAAGGCCTCGATAGGCCACATAAAAGATCTGCCTTCCAAAGGTTTGGGCGTTGATGTTGATGACGACTTCAAACCCACTTACGAAGTAATTCCCGATACCAAAAAGCGTAACAACAAAAGGATCGTTGCGGAGCTGAAAGCCGCCGCAAAAATCGCGGACACGATTTATTTTGCCGCTGACCCGGACAGGGAAGGCGAAGCAATTTGCCAGCACCTGGCAGAAGAGATTGTTCCCAAGCGACCCGCGAAAGCCACGTTTCGCGTGATGTTTAATGAGATCACCAAGCGCGCGGTCAATGAAGCTTTCGAGCACCCGAAACAAATTGACCAAAACCTGGTCGACTCGCAACAAGCGCGTCGCGTGCTCGATCGTTTGGTTGGTTACAAGGTGTCGCCGCTTCTTTGTCGCACTGTCGGAGGAAAGCTAAGTGCCGGCCGCGTGCAGTCAGTTGCGTTGAGAATGGTGGTCGAGCGCGAACGCGAAATCGAAAAGTTCGTCAAGACGGAGTATTGGACCATACTCGCAAATCTCGGCGCCAAACTTCCCCCAGCGTTTGACGCCCGGTTGTTCAAGGTTGGCGAACAGACAGTCAAGACTGGCGGGTTCGATCAGGACATCAAGCGCAGCGAAATTCTTATCAACGACGAAGCCCTCGCATCCGACCTCGTAGCTGAAGCAAACCAGCAAACGTTCGTTGTTAGCGAAGTAACCCGGAAAGAGCGCAAGCGCAACCCGGTACCACCATTCATTACTTCAAAGTTACAGCAAGAGGCCGCGCGCAAACTCGGCTGGGCCGTCAAGCGCACGATGATGATTGCGCAGAAACTTTACGAAGGTATCGAGATTGGCGCGGAAGGTTCCGTCGGGTTGATTACCTATATGCGAACCGACTCGACTCGTGTGTCTGATGCGGCGCTCAGTGAAGTGCGCGATTTCATCAGCAAACAGTATGGCGCCCCGTACTTGCCGGAAAAGGCGATTCACTATCGCTCGAAAAAGGACGCGCAGGATGCCCACGAAGCGATTCGTCCTACCGATGTGACGCGTACGCCTGATTCGCTCGCAAGTTATTTGAATAATGACGAGCTGCGGCTCTATCGCTTGATCTGGCAGCGTTCGGTTGCTTCGCAAATGACACCCGCGCTGTTTGATCAGACCACGATCGATATTGCCGCCGGGCGTTTCATATTCCGCGCGACGGGTTCGGTGCAGAAGTTTGACGGCTTCCTGAAACTTTATCAGGAGGGCCGCGACGAGAAGACCGAAGAAGATGAGGAGGCCGAGCGCACGCTGCCGCCGGTCGAAAAGGGCGAGACGCTCGCGCTCAACAAGCTCACGCCGGAGCAACATTTTACGGATCCGCCGCCGCGCTTTACGGAAGCTACCCTCGTAAAAGCCCTGGAAGAAAAGGGTATCGGCCGGCCGTCAACTTATGCGGCGATCATGACGACGATTCTGGCGCGTGAGTACGTTGAGAAACTCGAAGGGCGTTTTCATCCGACAGAGTTAGGCAAGACAGTCAACGACCTGCTGATCGAAGGCGGTTTCGCGGATCTCTTTAATGAGACCTACACCGCGCGAATGGAAGAAGAACTGGACAACGTTGAGGAAGGCAAACTCAAATGGACGGATGCGCTGCATGAGTTCTACGACAAGTTCTCGAAAGACCTGGTCCTCTTCACCGAATACACCGGGCGCATTAAGAACGAGGAGATACCGACCGACGAGGTCTGTCTCAAATGTGAGACGAAGGGCATGGTGCGGAAGCGCGGCCGCTTTGGTAAGTATCTCAAGTGTTTGAATTGCGGGGCGACCCGCGACGCGGAACCCAAGGCTGCCACCAACGGCGGTGAAAAAGATTCAACCACCGGCGGTGCCGAAACCGCGGAGCCGGAAGTTTGCGAACTCTGCGACAAACCGATGCAGATGAAGCGTGGCCGCTTTGGTCCATTCCTCGGCTGCACCGGTTATCCCGAGTGCCGCAACATTCGAAAGATTGCCAAGAGCGGAGTGGCCGCGCCGGCGCCGGTACCGCTTGATGAGAAGTGTCCGCTTGATGACGCGCAACTGGTGCGGCGCTTCGGACGTTTCGGCGAGTTCGTTTCCTGCTCAAATTATCCGAAGTGCAAATACATCAAGCAGGAACTGACCGGTGTTAAGTGTTCGCGGCCGGGTTGCAAGGGCGATCTTGTAGTAAAAAAATCAAAGCGCGGCAAAGTGTTCTACGGTTGCTCGGCTTATCCGGATTGCGATCGAGTTTATTGGGACAAGCCGGTGCTGGAGGCGTGTCCGAAGTGCAATGAGCCGTTTCTGCTCGAGAAGACCACCAAGAAGCAAGGCACGTTTCGCTACTGCGGCAACGCCGATTGCGGTTATCGCTCGAATGAGTCCGAAGTAAGCGAAGCGCCTAAAGCAAAAACAAAATCCAAACCGAAAAAGACTGCGCCGGTTGGGTAGGGTTTCGCTTTGAATCCGCGTTCAAGTTGGGACCTCAAAAGCCCGCTCGGTTAATTTGCAAGTCGGGAAGGGTGGCTTGCCCCCGCCCTGAGCGCCGACGGCGCGACTTACAGAGGAATTAACGGAGTCGGCTTTTGAGATCCCAACTTATGTTGTTCTGGACCAGTTGTCGCGCCGTCGGCGCTCAGGGCGGGGGCAAGCCACCCTTCCCGACCTGCAAACTAACCGGGCCGGCTTTTGATATCGAGACAACTGAAATTAGAACGCTGCTCGTGCAATTGCTCGCTTCCCGATTTTCAATAGTTCCACTAATCTATCCGGCTTGGTTCAAGCCAAAGCCAGCCGAGTTGCTGGCCATCATTAAATCCTGGAGAAATAAATCATCATGCTTCGACGCCATGTAGCACTTTTGCTGCTTTCTATTCTTGTGCTTTTGCCTGCCATCACCGTGGCGCAACAACCAACGCCGACGCCAGTCGTAGTTCCGGTAACGCCACAGTCCGGGACGCGAGTGGCGACAGCTGATCCAAACGATCCGATCGTACGAATCAAAGACGAAGGGCTCAATCGTTCACAGGTCATGCAGACGTTGAGTTATCTCAGTGACGTGATTGGACCACGCCTGACCGCGTCGCCCGGCATGAAGCGCGCAAATGAATGGACGCGCGATCAACTCACAAAGTTTGGACTTCAGAACGCACACCTCGAAGCGTGGGGGCCTTTCGGTCGTGGTTGGACGCTGAAACGATTCTCGGCGCAAGTAAGCGAGCCGCTGAACATTCCATTAATCGCTTATCCGAAAGCGTGGTCGCCTTCGATTTCAGGAACACTGAACGCTCCCATCGTTTACGTCGATGCCAAAGACGAAACCGAGTTGCAGCAGTTCAAAGGAAAACTGAAGGGCGCGGTTGTCTTGACGTCGGCATTGCGGGAAGTGAAAGCGCATTTCGAACCGTTGGGCACCCGCCTCGACGAGAAGAATCTATTGGAGCTTGCTGATGCGCCTGAACCGACACGCGGCGGGGGACGACGCTTTAGTCCGGCACTGCGCGCCGCACAAGTTTTCAGCATGCAAAAGTATTTGTTCTTTCGCGACGAAGGCGCTGCGGTTTTGGTCGAACCCAGCCGCGCGGGAGACGGTGGAACGATCTTTGTCCAACAGGCTACGGTTGCACAGCCGGTTACTGTCGATTCATTTGGACCAGGCGCGCCGCGCTTGATTCAGTCATACGACAAACGTGCCACGCAGGTGACGCCGCAGATAGTGCTCGCCGTCGAACAGTACAATCGCATCGTGCGCATGATCCAGGCCGGCGAGAGACCAAAGATGAGCGTCGACTTGAATGTTGAATGGCAAGACGTCGACCCGATGGGCTACAACACGATCGCGGAAATTCCGGGCACAGACTTGAAAGATGAAATCGTGATGGTGGGCGGCCACATGGATTCCTGGCACGCCGGCACGGGCGCGACGGATAACGGCGCAGGGGTTGCGGTCGCAATGGAAGCCGCGCGCATCATTCAAGCTTTGGGACTCAAACCGCGGCGCACAATTCGTGTTGCGTTGTGGACCGGGGAAGAGCAAGGCTTGCTTGGATCGAAGGCGTACGTGACGGAACACTTTGGAGAAGTGCCGGCTCCATCGCCAAGCCCATCACCGGATCCAGTTGCGGCCAGCGGCTCTGCGATTGCGGCGCCCGTGGCCCAACTTATTCAGAAGCCCGATTACGACAAACTCGACGTCTATTTCAATCTCGATAATGGAACGGGAAAAATCCGCGGCGTCTATTTGCAGAACAACGAGCTGGTGCGGCCGTTGTTTCGCCAATGGTTGATGCCGTTTCGCGATATGGGCGCGGCCACGCTTTCAATCGCGAACACCGGCGGCACCGACCATCTGTCTTTCGACGCGATTGGTCTTCCGGGTTTTCAGTTTATTCAGGATGAAATTGAATACGACACGCGCACGCACCATTCAAATCAGGATGTCTTCGATCGCGTGCAGGGAGACGATATGAAACAGGCTGCGACAATCATGGCCGCGTTTATCTACAACGCTGCGATGCGCGATGAAAAGGTGCCGCGCAAACCCATAGCCAAATAACAGCGGGAGTGCGGCTGTTTCGTTTCTTCGGCGGGGACAAAAAGTCACTGATCGGCAGAGGCGGCTCTGCCGCTTTCCATGCGGTCGGAATGCGGCAAAGCCGCGCAAGGCACCCTTCAATCTACTGACTGCGGTGCTCGATCGCGCCTATTCCCACCAGGCGTATCTCCCGTTGGTCCAGTAGAGAAACCCGTCATGGCCTGTAAGTTTCTCGCCAATGACATCTCCCGCGCGGTTTTGGAAAACATTCTTATTGCCGTCAATTTTCGCTGCTTCCGCAAACGATTGCGCGCGAATATTTTCACCGATCGCATTTCTGAGTAGATAAGTCTGGCGAGCGTATTGATGATGCCAACCTGATTGTTGATATCCATGCAGGATTAATAGCAATAAGTCGTTCGCTCGAACAAGGACGCGTGGCGGCGGTTTAGGCAATCGCTGCACGGCTTTGTTTGGATCAGGCAGCACCACTTTTTGCGGGTCTTCGACTATCCAGTTCGCATATTCGCTATTGAGCTTGGGCAGCGCTCCTTTTGTTGGTCTGACAATTACGGCGAGGTCCTCGGAGCCGTCGCCATTGAAATCGCCAACGATGAAGGGCGTGCTCTGGTTAATGTCGATCGCTACCGCGTCAACGCAGACGCGCGTGACAGCGTCCTGAACGTCGTTGAGCGACGCCAGTGTTGAGTTGCTCGGATTATTTGGTTGTGGAGTCGCAGTCAATTGCGCTGTTGCCTGGGGGACGGCCGCGGCGCCGGGAGAGTTTGGTCCGGGTTGCTGTTGCGCTGCGGAACAAGCAAACGACAAAGCCGTGGCGATCATTAAGAGAACAAGGTGACACCGCGATGTTCGTCCTGGCAGTTTTTGAAGTGCCGGCATTAACGCGGTTCTCCGTTCATTACCTCTTACGTAATCCGACCGGTGGACGACTGATAGTAGCCCCAGCCCCGACAACTCGGGGCTGGGGAGATGAAATCGTGTTCGCAGTCCGTGTAATGGGCGGCTGTCTTTATTTTCGCTAGAATGATTTGAGCCGCCCGCTTCACGGACTATGTTTTGGGTTATGCAAATTCCCGGCACTTAGGTGCTGGGCTATTCCTCATTCCGGACTATTCCAAACGCTCGAGCAGCTTCGCTACAGCGACTCAAGAAAGACGATCAGTTGCCTTTTTTGGTTAGGACTCAGCAGTTGAAACTGCGCGGTCACTGCCGCTGCCTCGCCCTGATGACGCAGAATCGCTTCCATGAAAGTAAACGATGCGCCAGCCGGCGGAGTCTGTGAGCCCGTCGGGCTGACTGACGATCCGTCATGCATGAGCCGCGTCCGCGTACGAACTCCCCAAAGCGGCGGCGTGCGCACTTTGAGACGCGTCACCTGGGTGCGATCATTCTGAACTATGCCATCGCCAGTGCCAATGTCATGTAACAGAAAGTCACTGAAGGGCCGAAAGACTTTGAAGCCCAGGGCCTTGTCCACTTTGAACTGATCCTTGTTAATAAGCGTGCCTGGCCTCACGGTCAGGATTGCCGGAACATGGCAGGCGCTGCAACTATAATGAAGGCCGGGCATCTGTTCGAAGATTCCTCTACCCACCTTCACGTCTTCCTCGAACGCTGCCTGAACCTCCTTGTCCTGCGGCGGCGCCTTGGTGGCCCTCATGAACCGCGCGAAGCGGACGATGTCCTGCTGATCGTCCTCACCGCAAGGGCAACTGGGACAGTTTTCTACCGGCCTTTCACATGGAAGGGTACGGTCGTTGGGAAACGGGTCGAATGCCGAGACCGGGCGGCCCAGCGACGTGTTCTCGTCGATTACCAGGAAATTCGTGATGCCCATCTCATTAAGGTAAGCATCGCCGGAAAACGAGAGCAGGCTGGCGATTTGATCCTTCCAGCCAAAGCGACCGAGGCGACGATTACAAGTTCGGTCGCGAAAGGCACAATCTCGGTTTTTTTCAACATTCGCTTCGAGTACCGGAACAGCGAGGGCAACGCCGTGGATCATGCCGCCGCTCAGGTTCGACTGCGCATTGGAGATTGCCAGCAGCGTGCCGTTGGCTATGGATTCGACAAAACCATCGCCCATCAAATTGAGCGAGGTGCGGAACGTGCGAACTGATTCTTCGTTTGGTATCGGAGACGGAAACGGCCTCGATTGAGGTGGATAAACGAGCGCGCTGAAGAGTGGCGGCACGCGCTCCTGGGCCTTGGCGTTAATCGCGCGATCGTTGATTAGCGAGCCGCCCGGAGCATCAAAGAACGTGACGCTGGCATCGTTGGCGACGTTGTGTCCGGCTCTTAATTCCGTGATTTGGCTGATAGCCCCGCTAACAGGATTCTGGTGGCATTCCCGGCACGCCTGAGCGTTATAGACCGGTCCCAGTCCATCGGGGTCTATTAGGTCAACTTTATCGAACTCGATCAAGTCGTCTTTGTGGTCGTCGGGGCTAGCGTGCCCGTTGCTGTCGGTATCGAATTCGGCGGGTGCTTCGAGCGCGTGCCCGTCGTCTCCGCATTCTTGCGGTACCGGGCAACTCGGACATGGCGCCACACATTGATCAGCCGCGGGCGGCCGGTCGCCGTCACCGGCTGTGAAGATAAAAGTTGTTTCGTCGAAAGGATTAACGGTTTCGCAATCGATGCCGTCGCCACAGCTTGGGACTGGGAATTTGCCCGAGCCCTGGTTTGCGGTTACCGGAAAGCCGGTCCCCGAAACTTTGTCGGCCTGATTTGTTTGGGCATTAGGATCCTCTCCCTGACTGTAGACGTAGATCGTTGGTGTTGCTACTGCCGCTACAAAAAGCAGCAGAGCCAGTATTTTCAGATGCTTCATTTCTGACCTCCAGATTGGTGGGCTATCACACCCGGAGAACCGGGAGCATAGCGGTCGTAGAGTGAGAAACCGACCTCAGCGTTATTGGTTTGACCTACTCAGACTTAACGGCAGGTTAAGGTTTGAGTGAACAAGCACAACACCGTCGGGTATTCATGTTTCTTTAACTGGAACCAGAGTCCCATCCCGGTGTCGGGTACCGAGAGAAAGCGGAAACGACCAGAGGGAAAAGAGGAAACTGAGAACCGGTGATTTCACTCACTGGGATCCATCAGTTGGACGGAGGGGCCAGAAGTAATCTAGACATCGAACTATAATGGGATCGAGCGCAGAATAATTCCGACTTGAAGAAAAGTCAACAAGAATTTTTGCATAGATTTTGCGAGAAAGTCGCAGGAAAAAAGGCGAACTGTAGAGCCCGCGAAGTAGGCGATACGAAACAATCCCAGCCTTGCGCTATAGCGAGCTTCGGCGCCGGATTCTTACCTGACGCTAACCTCATGCTGTCACTCGCTCCGCCGCTTTTGGAAAAAACGAACATTAAAAAAGGCGAGCACTGCTACTCGCCTTTTGTCTTAGATTGTTAGGTTTCTAAAACTCTCTCGACTGCGCCAGCGAAGGCTCATAATTTTCACGCGGCCGTTGCTCACTTGCCATTGAGGTAGTCTTGGTCTTATCGGAAAGATCAATGCCAATCCAGCCTTTGATCTTTTTCAGCAACGCCGGCAAAACAACCTGTTGTGCCGTAGTCGAAAGCTCTTCGACCAACCTATCCCCAAGCGATCCCGCTTCTTTGCTCAGGCGATCGTAGGCTGACGTTTCCTTGAACCGGTCAAGCAGCCCCGGGCCATCGTCGTGGCCATTTGTTTTTGTAGCTGGGGCGCTCGCAGCGGCGGTGGCCCTTGCGAGCGGTTCACCGATCATACGTTGTGGTTCATAAGAACGCATCGTCTGCGAAGCGTAAGGAATCTCGGCGCCATCATCATCGCTGCTAAGCGCGGCAGCCAAGCCATAACCGACGAAAAATCCCACGCCGGCAGCACCGAGGCTCCAGGCTACAGGTTGTTTCTTGAAGTGTTCGCGCCAGTCGAGCGCGTCCTTTACGTTTTCGTATTGCTGCGCCACGTTGTCTTTTATCTCCGTCACTGTATTGGTGATCGAATCGCGTGCCTCTTCCATGCGGCGTTGCAGCGCTGCTTTCGATGGGTCGTCGGCGCCCACTTCGCGCGCGCGCGCCAGTCCTAAATTTCGTTCTTCAGCCATTGCTTGTCCTTTCTCAGTTCTTCAACTGTCCGGTTCGGCACCAGGCTCTGCTTGGCAAGACGGTTTTTCATGGTGCTGACGATTATTCCGCCCACGATCAGATAGAGCACACCGGCCGCCAGAAAACCAATGGCGTACCTGGCCGGTTGGCTAATGTCGACGCTGGTAAGCAGCACCGCTATGCCAAACGCAACCGCGACGTTGAGCAGCGCAAAGCCAATCGCTGCGATAACGCCACCGACCGCTATCATCGCCCCGCCGCGAGCATAGGCATTTGCTTCTTCTTTCAATTCGACCTTGAGCAAACTAATCTTAGTATCGAAAAGCTGCATTACGTCATCGCCTAAGCGGCTAAATAACGACGGCAAATTCTCGTTATCCGTTCGTGGCGACATCGCCGTCGACGTCGCACCTGTAGCTGAAGCTGCCATTGGTGTGTCTCCTTTCTAACGTGAGCTGTTTCGCAAGACAGCTCAGCGCCGGCCGCGAATGATCAAACCGACCAACAGGCCAGCCGCTGCCGAGATCAGAATTGCCTGACCCGGATTCTTACGCGCGTAGTCTTTTGCGTTCTCGGCAATCTCGCCAAGGTCAGCGTTCTGAAGATCTTTTAGTTTGTCACCAACGAGCGACACTTTGTCGCTGACGTAATCCTTTGCCTGGCTGGCGGCATCGGAAATCTTCTCACCATACTCCTGAGCGGTTTGAGCCAAACCGGTAGCCGTTCCGGCGCCAGTGCCTGTGCTTCCAGTTGAACCCGTACCCGAGCCCGTGGTTCCAGTTGTTCCAGGGAAATTTGTGCTTGATGTGTTCTGTGACATGTTGTCAATTCTCCTTCTTGATTTGCTGAAAATGGGACCGTCTATTTATTGCATCCTCTTCGGAAAGATCATGAGTGATCAACGAAAATGGAGCAAACAACGTGCCGGGTGCTTCGACCTTACAAACTCCGAACGAATGCCGCCGTTTCGCTAAAACGACCCACGACGTGCGTGAAAACTCTTGTTGTGAAAAAGTACAAGTCCGCAATGGGCGCGGGCCGGGAACGATACAAGCGCTTAGGACGAATCGGTATTTGTCTTTCGTCGCTCAGCAGCCTTGACAGCCGGGTTGAGTGATGGTAAGTAAGTACTTACTTTGCGGCTCGGTCGACAAAAGAATCACGTTTGAGCAAACAAATAACCATAAAAACGGGCGTTCCGACGCCGAGCGGCTCACGAATGGCTGCCGAAGACCGGCGGTCGCAAATCCTTCGCGTAGCAGTCAGCCTCTTTTCCCAGCGAGGGTTTGGGGGCACCACCACCAAAGAGATTGCGCAAGCGGCCGGGGTTTCGGAAGCCATGGTTTTTCGTCACTTCGCCAACAAGCAGGAACTCTACTCGGCCATTCTCGATCACAAAGCCTGTTCGGGCGACGCAATGAATCCCGAGGCGCTGGTTGCAGAGGCGCTCAAGGAAAAAGACGACCGCGCGGTTTTTGAACGTTTGGCATTAGGCGCGCTCGAGCATCACGAGTGCGATCCCGAATTTCAACGTTTGCTGTTGCATGCGGCACTCGAGGGCCACGAGCTGGCTCAAATGTTTTTTGAAAAGTTTGTGCGGCGAGTTTACGAGCTGCTTGGCGACTACGTCGCTGAACGCCAGCGCGACGGTGCAATGACCGCAATGGATCCGGCGATCGTGGTTCGAGCCTTCATCGGCATGATCATTCATCATTCCTTGAACAACAATCTTTGGGACCCGAAGCGTCGTTTGCTGAGAATTTCTAATCAGGAAGCGGCAAAACAGTTTTCCGACATTCTGCTAAACGGCATCAGCAGTAAGGCTGCCTAGCGAAAAGATGACGAATTCTCCAGCTCGTAATTTTCAAGAAAGAATTAGATCAGTGTTATCTCCCAAAACCATTTCTCTGTTGTCGTTGTCAGCGCTTTTGACGTTGGCTTTGTTGTTTGCTGCAGCATGCGGCGGCTCCAAAGCGAACGTCAGGCAAGAGCAGGCGAATGCCGCACAGCCGGCGGCGGTTGATGTGACGACGGCGACTGCGATCGTCCGCGAATTGCCGCAATACTTCGAGGCAACCGGAAGTTTAACCGGCGATGAGCAAACAGATGTTATGCCGTCGATTGCGGGCAAAGTGGTGAGCATCGGCGTGGACATGGGTAGCTACGTGAAGCGTGGGCAGATGATTGTGCGGCTTGACGACGTGGATTCGAAGCTTCGCGTGCAACAGCAACAGGCGCAGGTCGATCAAATGAAGGCCTCCTTGCGGCAGGCGGAAGAGAAGGTTGGGGTCCGTCCCGGCCAGTCGTTTGATCTGAACAAAATCCCGGAAGTTAACAACGCCAAAGTTGCGCTTGATCTGGCCGAAAAGAATTTACGCCGTTCGGAAAAGTTAATTGAATCGGGCGATGTCTCGCGGTCCCAGTACGATCAACAGAAAGCGCAGCGCGACCAGTTGCTCCAGGTTTACGAAGCGGCGCTGTCGCTGGCCCGGCAAAACTACGCGGCCGTAATGACGGCGCGCGCCAATGTTGCAAGCGCTGAGAGTCAACTAAACCTGGCGCGCCGCAGTCTTTCTTATGCGCTCGTTTATTCACCGATCGATGGCTTTGTGTCCGAGCGCAACGCGGACTTGGGCGAGTACGTTTCACTTACGACAAAGGTGGCCACGATCGTAAAAATCAACCCTTTGCGAGTGCGCATCGATATTCCTGAGCAGGCGATTCCGGCGATCAGCGTGGGCCAGTCGGTTTCGGTTACGACGAGTGCCTGGCCCGACAAGAATTTCAGCGGTCGCATTGCCCGGGTCTCACCTAACGTTACGCCGGCTTCCCGCACCTTGACGGTGGAAGCAGAAGTTGAAAATGGCAGCGGTGCGTTAAAGCCAGGACAGTTTGCGACCGTCCGGATACTTCAGTCGCGGGCGCAGCCGGCGGTGTTGGTGCCGGCACGCGCAGTTCGCACCGAATCAGGCGTTAGCCGGGTATTCGTGATTAAGGACGGCCATGCTCAGCAGCGCGTGGTCCAACTTGGCCAAACCGAAGGCGATCTGGTGCAAATCAAGAACGGCATTGCCGGCGACGAACTGGTCGCCACCAGCAACGTTGAGCAACTGGCGGATGGAATGGCGGTCAGGCAATAACAGTTTCAAGTTTCAAGTTTCAAGTTTCAAAAGACTGCATTTCTGCTTGAAACTTGAAACCTGAAACCTGAGACTTTTTTGGAAGATGCAAAAGTTAGCTGAAATTTGTGTTCGACGTCCGGTGTTCGCGACGATGCTCATCCTGAGTCTGACCGTCGTTGGACTCTTTTCCTATAAGTCGTTGGGTGTCGATTTGTTTCCCAAGATCGACCTGCCGACGATCACCGTAACGGTGGTCAATCCCGGTGCCTCGCCGCAGGAAATTGAGACCGAGATCACCGACAAGATTGAGGGCGCGGTCAACACCGTCAGCGGCATTGACGAGTTGCGCTCAACCTCGGTTGAAGGTGTATCGCAAGTCTTCATCACCTTTCTGTTGGAAAAGAATCCGGATATCGCTGCGCAGGAGGTGCGCAACAAAATTGATCTGATCATCGGTGACCTGCCGGTAACCGCCGAACAGCCCATCGTTCAGAAACTCGATACCGACGCCGCGCCGGTGGTACGTATTGCCGTGTCGGCGCCGCGCTCGCCGCGCGAAGTTACCGACATCGCGGACAAGCGAATCAAGCAACAAATTGAATCCATCAATGGTGTCGGCGACGTCCAGATAATCGGCGGACGAACGCGCGAGATTGAGATTTGGGTCGATCCTGACAAGTTGCGCGCGTTCAACGTCACGGTCGCGCAGGTTGCGGACGCCGTGCGCGCGCAAAACCTGGAAGTGCCCGGCGGACGAATTGACGAAGGCACGCGCGAACTGACGGTCCGCACGATGGGCCGCATCGTTAATCCGGCTGATTTCAATAATCTTGTCGTCGGCAGCCGCGGAGATTATTCCGTAAAGCTGAGCGACGTTGGTTATGCGGAAGACAGCGCCGAAGAAGCGCGCACAGAAGCGCGGCTAAACGGACTGCCGGCGGTGACATTGGTCGTCGCCAAACAGTCGGGGCAGAATACGGTTGCAGTCGCAGACGCGGTGAAGGCTCGTTTGCAGGAATTGCAAAAGACTTTGCCGCCGGGCTTCCAGACAAAAATAGTCGGCGATCAATCTATCTTCATCAAGGCCTCGATCGAAGCCATTCAGACGCACTTGATTGAAGGCAGCATCCTGGCGGCCATTGTCGTATTTCTGTTTCTTTGGAGTTTTCGCTCGACGATTATTGCCGCGCTGGCAATTCCCACTTCGTTGATTGCAACGTTTGGCCTGATGGCGGCAATGGGCTTCACGCTCAATCAGATCACTATGTTGGCGCTGACGTTGATGGTCGGTATCGTAATCGACGACGCCATCGTTGTGCTGGAAAATATTTTCCGCTTCATCGAAGAGAAGGGCATTCCTCCCTTTCAAGCAGCAATTGACGGCACGAAAGAAATCGGCATGGCGGTTACCGCCACCACGCTTTCGTTGTTGGCGGTATTTCTGCCGGTCGGGTTTATGGGCGGCATCGTCGGACGCTTCATGTCGTCTTTCGGTTTGACGTCTTCATTTGCGATTGCAGTTTCGCTGCTCGTTTCGTTCACGCTGACGCCGATGCTTGCTGCGCGCTTGATCAAGCGCAGCAGTGATAAGGAAGAAGGTGCTTTTGAACGGCGCACCGAACCGGCCGATCATGGCTCGAAAGAATCGCGTTTCTACCGGCCCATCGATCAAACATACAAACGCATGTTGACCTGGTCCATGGCCCATCGCTGGGTCATTGTGCTGGCGTGTGTAGTCGTGATCGTCAGCATCGTGCCGCTATTTATGCTTGTCGGCAAAAACTTTCTGCCGGTCGATGACCAGTCGCAGTTTGAACTGAACGTGCGCGCGCCCGAAGGCTACACGCTTGCGGCTACCTCGGCACTGGCGGAACGAATTTCCGCGGACATTCGCAAGTTGCCCGGCGTAACAGACACGCTGACGACGATCGGGGGCGGCCAGCAGGAACAAGTCAACGTCGCCTCGATCTACGTGAAAATGCAGCCGATTGAAAACCGCGACGTGTCTCAGGCGGACCTGATGTTGCGCGCGCGTTCTGAAGTTCTCGCAAAGTATCTGAAGGAATACCCAGGACAATTGCGCACCAGCGTGCAGCAGGTTGCGGCGATTTCCGGCGGCGGCTTTCGCAACGCTGACGTTCAATATGTCATCGGCGGGCCCGACCTTGACAAGCTAACAAAGTATTCCGAAGCGATGCAGGCAAAGATGAAAACGATTCCTGATGTGGTTGACGTCGACTCGACGCTGATCACGGGGAAGCCGGAGCTGCGCGTCGTTATCGATCGCGCGCGCGCGGCGGACCTTGGCGTTCGCGTCGCAGATATTGCGCAGGCATTGAACACGTTGGTTGCCGGAACAAAAGTTTCGACCTTCAACGCCGGGACCGACCAGTACAACGTTCGCGTGCGGGCCGTGGGCCAATATCGATCTAGCGTTGAGGGCCTCAATCGCATGATTGTTTCTTCAGCGAAAATTGGTTGGGTCAGCGTCGACAATCTGGTGAAAGTCGAAGAAGGAACCGGGCCGTCCGCAATCGATCGTCTGAACCGGCAGCGCCAGGTGACGTTGATGGCAAACGTGAAACCCGGCGGCTCGCAGGCGGCCGTAATTACGAAGATGAACCAGTTCGCAAAGGAAATAAATATCGATCCTGCCTATTCGACCGGATTGGCGGGACGTTCGAAAGAACTTGGACGCGCTGGTTACTACTTTATGCTGGCGTTCGTGCTGTCGTTTGTTTTCATGTACATGGTGCTGGCGGCGCAGTTTGAGTCGTTCATTCATCCGATCACGATTCTGTTGACGCTGCCGCTCGCGATCCCGTTTGGCATCCTTTCGTTATTGATGACCGGGCAAACAGTAAACATCTTTTCCGGCCTGGGCCTGTTGCTGCTTTTTGGTGTCGTGAAGAAAAACGCGATTCTGCAAATCGATCACACGAACCAGTTGCGCGCGCGCGGCATGGAACGGCTGGAAGCGATCATTCGCGCGAACCGCGATCGTTTGCGGCCGATCCTGATGACTACGATCGCGCTGGTCGCCGGCATGTTGCCGCTGACGATTTCGAGCGGCCCGGGGTCGGGCACGAACCGTTCGATAGGCGTGCTGGTTGTCGGCGGACAGTCGCTTTGTTTGTTGCTGACATTGCTGGCCGTGCCAGTTTTCTATTCGCTGTTTGACGATCTCGGCAGAAGCAGAGTGTGGGGAATGATCGGCGCAGGCTTTACCAGAATGTTTGGCAGAGTGCGGCGTAGAGCGGCGAGTGCGACCGCGTCGTTATTGGGTTTGGTGGCGAGGCATTGAGTTTTTAGGTTGAGTGAGAATAATGGTTGAAGTTGAAAAAATTTCTGATTTACGGTTTTCCGCACGGTGCGGCGGCCGAGCCGCAGTGTTGGCAGTCACGATGTTGTTCTGCTTTCTGACAGCTATCGCTCAAACTCCATTACCATCCCCGTTGCCAGAACTCGCGCCGTCGCCCCAGGAAATACAAGTACCCGCAGTCGCTACTGATTTTCATCTGGCGCCCAAGCCCTTGCCAGAGTTGACTCGCGTCGGCGTCGACATGGATCGGCAGCGGCCACTTTCAATTCGTGAGGCGCTGGCGCTGGCTTTGGCAAACAACAAGGACATCGAAGTGGCGCGCCAAAACGTAAGGATTTCAGAGTTTGATCTAAAGTCGGCGCAGGGCATTTATGACCCGCGTCTGAATTCGGCGGCTTACTATGAACGCAGCAAGAGTCCCATTTCCAGTTTTCTTAGTGGCGGATCTGACGGCGCGGTTACGCAAAGCGATTACACCGGCACGGCGCGGTTGGAAGGTCAGACGCCGGCATTTGGCGGCAACTATCATCTGGATTTTTCTTCCGTCAGGTTGACCAGCAACAATGTGTTTACGGCGTTGAATCCGCAGTATCCGACGGCGTTGACGTTCACTTATACCCAGCCGTTGTTGCGTGGTTTGCGTTTTGACAACAGCCGGCGGTCAATCGAGATAGCGAAGAAAAATCTTTCGTTGACGGACGCGCAGTTTCGCCAAAGAGCAATCGAAACGATCACCAGCGTGCAGCGGGCCTACTGGGATTTGGTCTTCGCCTTGCGCAACCTACAGGTGCAAAGGGAAGCGGTGCGTGACGCGCGCACGCAGCTCGAGCACAACCAGCGGCTGGTGACTGAAGGTGCGCTCGCGCCCATTGATGTGGTTGCGGCCGAAGCGCAAGTGGCCGGCTTTGAACAAACGCTATTTTCTTCCCTGGAAGAAGTTTCGCGCACCGAGAACAATCTAAAAAATCTTATTGCCGAGAATCATCAGTCGGACCTTTGGAACCTTTCAATTGTGCCGAGTGATTCGGTCGATTTGGTTACGCCTCAGATTTCGCTGGCTGACGCGATGAAGGCGGCGATGGCTAATCGTCCTGAGCTGCAACAGTCGACGGTCGCGCGCGAAATCAATCAGATCGATCAGAAATATTTTCGCGAACAAACCAAGCCGCAAGTCGATCTGATCGGAACTTATGGCGTTGTCGGTCTGGCGGGTACAACAAGTGGCACTGCAAATCCGTTAACGTCGTCTTCCACTCAATTGCGCGATGCGGTGAACAAACTGCTTTTGAATTCGGGTTTTGATCGTCTTCCTGATCCGCCGGCGCAAACGATCTCGCCGGACTTGCTGGGCGGCTATAACCAGTCGGTGCAAAACCTGCTCAGCAATCGGTTCAACAACTATCGCGTTGGCGTGCAGATCAGTTTGCCGCTGAGAAATCGAACGGCCGAGGCGCAACTCGGACGTTCTCTGGTCGAGGGCGAACGACTGGCGACGCAACGCGAACAACTACAGCAATTCATTCAGGTTGAAGTAAGAAACGCTTTGCAATTGGTTAGCACCGCGGAAGCGCGTCTGCATGCGGCGGTGATTCAACGCCAGGCCAGCGAACAGCAGTATCAAAGTGAACAAAGAAAACTCGATGCCGGCCAGTCGACTGTGTTTCTGGTGTTGGAACGCCAAACCGCATTGACCACCGCGCGTGGAAACGAGTTGCGCGCGCAGACTGATCTCAACAAAGCAATTGCCGACTTGGAACGCGCAACTGGTAATGCGCTGACAACCAATAGCATCGTGGTGCGTGTGCGCTGATTTAGGAGTCTCCCGAAAACCGGCAGCACCGCACGCGAGAGGGCGGTGAGTACGTGGGGCGAAACTCACCGCCTTCAACTTTGTAAAGCAAACTGTTAGTTTGCGTTCCGTCACCAAGCTTAGGAAATTAGCGTTGCTTTCGCATGACGCGGAGCTCATGGACCATGTTAGGTTCGGCTTTGCCGTCTGATGTGCGGCGGTGGCTATGCCCCGCCGAGACCAGCCGAGTTATTCCCGGGCTATGCCCTTAATTCGGGCCTGGTCCTGCGGATGTATTGGGCCAAGGCTGGAGTGAGGGCGTAGCCCAGAGTCTCAAGGGAATCTCTACGGCGGGGCATAGCCACCGCCGCACATCAGGCGGCAAAGCCGAATCAAACGTGGTCTCTTTACCGCAACAACGAGGAGCAGGGCATGGATGATCAGTCATTCTTAGAAACCTGGGACATTCACAACCGCATAAATCTTTATCTGCTTGACGCGATCGCGCCTGCTTCATTGCCAAGCTTCTCGGCTTCGAAAGGACGAAACGTCGGCGAGCAGTTCGCGCACATTCACAACGTGCGATTGATGTGGCTGAAAGCAGCCGCGCCCGAGTTGCTAAAAGGTTTAGTGAAACTTGAAAAGGAGAATGCAGTTGATAAGAAGCTGTTGCGAAAGTCGCTGTCAGCTTCGAGCGCGGCGATTAGAACTTTGCTGGAGCAGAGCTTGGGCCAGGACGGTAAAGTTAAAGGCTTCAAACCTCATGTCACCGCGTTTCTGGGTTATCTGATTTCTCACGAATCGCATCATCGCGGACAAATAGCGCTGTCGTTAAAGCAAGCGGGCACGCCGCTGGATAAGAAGACTCAATTTGGAATTTGGGAATGGGGAGTCCGGTGAGTACGGTTCTCTAACCCCCGTTTTCGAGAATAACAAACCCACCGTAGCAGGCCATCAGTACGAGAATCCCGGCGATGATGTACCACTGAATGAGCTTGGTCCGACAGGCCGGACAGCGGGTCCTCATCCAGCCGGTGTATCTGCTGCAAACAGGACATCTCATGGCTTCACCCTCGCTACGATTTTTTGGGTTCCGGTCTGATCGGCCGCAGAAGAAATTCGTGGGCCGGATTCTAGCATACTGAGTAAAGCAAACTGTTAGTTTGCGGTGGTGGCGAACTGTTACTGAGTGGAGATGAACGACCGCAAACTAACAGTTTGCTTTACGACTTGACCGCAAGCGCGGCTTTAGTTAAACCTCAACGGCTATGAGCGATGCGCAAACCGAGTTGGACGTGCTGGCCGTTTTCTCGCACCCGGATGATGCAGAGCTTTCTGTGGCGGGAACTCTTCTCAAACTAAAGTCGCAAGGCTATCGCACTGGCGTGCTGGACATGACGCGTGGCGAGATGGGCACGCGTGGCACTGCGGAAACGCGTGAGCAAGAGGCGGCAGAGGCGGCACGCATCTTGAAGTTGGATGTACGCCTTAACCTGGGCCAACCCGATGGACATGTGTGGCCCACTGAAGCGGCGCGCACGGCGGTGGTGCGGGTGCTGCGTTCACACGCGCCGAAAGTCTTGCTCACTACGCACTGGGACGATCCGCATCCGGATCATGCCAACACCTGTCACATTGTGCGCGAGGCCGCGCGGCTGGGAACCATGGCGCGCTACGACGAAGAGGGAAAACAAAATGCCGTGCGCATGCCGGCGCTGATGCATTCACTTTTTTCGCGGCGCGTAGTGCCGTCGTTTATTGTGGATGTCTCGGAATTTGTTGAGGAAAAGATGGCCGCGATCCGCGCACACGCTTCGCAGTTTTACCAGGCGGAATCAAACGAACCGGCGACGCGCATTAGTGACCCGGCGTTTCTCGATCAGATTGAATTGCGCATGCGCTATTTTGGATCGTTGATCGGCGTTGCGGCAGGCGAGCCTTTTTATGTGCGCGAGGCTTTGAATGTGGATGACCCGGTTGAGTTACTGACAAGACCAATGAATATTTATTCTTAATAGCCTCTGTTAGGTTCGAAGAGCGGGGGCAAGCCCGCCTTCCCGACCTGAGAGACTTTCAGCCGTTATCCCTGCGTTCAGGTTGAACTCCCTTCGAGAGCAGATCAAAATCTTCAAGTCTAATTGTATCGAGGTCGGGAAGGTGGGCAGGCCCACGCTCTTCCGATCGCACACCTTACTTCTTGTCACCAAGTAATGTTCGCGAAACTGCGATGAGAGCAGTGGCGCGTGGGGCCTCACCTTCGAAGCTGCGCGCCAGTTCGATCGCCTGGCTCGCGTTTTCCTGAGACAACGAACGAAAGATGCCGAGCAGGTTAAAGTCATCGACCGAGCTGCTGTGCAACGAAGTCATATTCTTTGATTGCAGCCGCCACATGAGCCCGCCATCTTCACCGTTGAAACCCTCAGCGGAGTTTGCCGCTTTAATGACCTCCAGGATCGTCTCCCAGGCACGCGCATGGTCCATCAGCCACAAAGCGTTGGCAACCGCGACCAGGGCTCGGGGCCGATCGGCATCTGAAACATCAATGCGTCGCGCTTCGGCCGCGGCTTCGGCGATGGACTCCATGGCTTTCTCGCGCTCAGCGGGCGGCAACGCCTTAGCGACTTGCGTCAATAGCCACGCTCTTTGCAAGTGCGTAAGATCGCCTTTAGCAGCCAGGGTAAGAGCCTTCTCCGTATCTCTTTTCTCTACTGCATTTCTCGCCAGGTACATGTCCACAAAGGGCCTGGCCTGTTTGCGCAGCTCGCTGTCTTCGATTTTTTCAGCAAAGTCGCGGGCGCGCATGTCGCCTCTTTGGGCGGTCCTGGACGCCAGTTGCAGGTAAAGTGCGTCACGTTCTTCGGAAGTTTTTGCACGTTCAATTCGATCGAGCAGTGACTTTTCAACATCTTCCGGTTTCCGCTCGGGAGTAATTCCGCGCTGGATTGGGTTCTCGTCGTCTGATTCGCTTACGTTTCCGGGAATACCTTGCTTGAGTACAGCCATTTCGACCCGCAGTTGGTCAGTTATTTCTTTTGATGCGTACTGTTCAAAGACCGGCAGCAGACGCTTGATGACCTGATACTTTCCCTGCACTCCTGAGGAACTGCGATCCTGCTCGCGATTGGGCATTGGGCGGAGAAGAATCTGCGCCGCTACGCGAAGGTAGGCGCTGCGCAACTCAGGCGCGACTTCCGGTGGAGGAGTTGGTCTGGTCATCGACGAAGATGACTGGCCGCCCCCGGAATCGAAGGTGACAAAGAGATGTGGCGTGAACGGGAATGAGGAGAGCAGCGAGACTGTGTTGGCGTCGGATTTCAAATCCGTCTCGGCAATTGCGAGCATTCGCAGGTAACGTTGGTCGGCCGCTGCCGCATTTTTGTCTCGCAGGGACGAAAGAAAGTTGAGCCCATCCATGGTCACAGTTCCCAGCACCGGTTCGGCAAACTGCAGCGCCCGCTCAACGTCCGTCTCGAGCAATTGGTTAGCAAGTCGCAAACGCTGTCTGACTGTTGCCGGAGTAGCAAAGGGATCCAAACGCGGTGGACCACCGGCATCCGTCGCTTCCTGCTTGCGGGCCTCTTTGAGTTTGTCCAAAAGCTCTTCGCCTAGCGCGCGATCCCTTTTGGCTGCCAGGCGTAGTACCTCTGCGCGCAAATCGAAAGGCTGAACTAACGCGAAGGGCCTGGTCGTGTCACCTGCCTGTTGGCGCTGCCGTTCTTCCTCAGTGCGACGCGCTGCATCCTGATCGGCAACTTCAGCGGCGTCCCACGCTTTGCGGAAGAGCGCGCGGCCCTGGTCGGGATCGGGCTCCCAAAGAGCGTCAGCGATTCGCGACAGCGTGCGCGCACGCAACGTCTGATCGGAAAAATTGCGAGCCTCGTTTGCCAACGAAACTAACAGCGTTAGACCCAACGCCTTCTGCTGTTCGATCTTTGCTTTTGCAGCTGCTGAGGTTGGTTTGGATTTCTTCGCCGGCGCCGCCGCAGTTGCCGTGGCAGGTGGTCCATCGATTATTTTTTGCGATGTTTCCTGCGCATTGATTGCCGGCAGCACTAGCAGGACAAGCAGAACAGCTTGCAGGGGAAAGCGATTGGTCATGTGGACTCCTGAAACGGGTCGGCAGAGATGGTCTAAGTCGAAGGATTAAACGTGAGCGGTGGGCTTGAGTTCCAAAAACTTAGACAGCAATAACTTCGAGTTCGGGATCGATCTCCTGCTTGAGCATTCCCTCGATCGCCATCAGCGTACCAGTGAGCGAGCTGGGGCAACTGCCGCATGCGCCCTGATAGCGAATGCTGAGTGTGTGTTCCTTAAGACCAAGCACTTCGAGATAGCCACCATCTCCCATCAGGGCCGGCCTGACTTTCTCATCCAAAATTTCATTTATCTTTAGCAGCCGCGGATCGTCGCTGGTGACTGCGGCGATCGCACCGCCAACAGCGGCGGCTGCGGCCGCGGGTGAATTCACAGCTTCAGCGGCGCGGATGGGAACAGCCAGGATTGGCAGCAGATCATCCCAATCGCCCTCATCGTCTTTTTCAATCGTAATCATCCGGTCCATGTAGAAGACGGAAACGACGTGCTCGATTGCGAATAGCGATTTCGCCAGGCTGTCGTCCTGGCCCTGGTCCGCCGAACTGTATGAGCGGGCAGTGCCGTTCGAGACCGGCTCGCGCAAAATGAATTTGACGGCATTCGGATTAGGAGTCTCTTCGATATCGCTAATTTTTGGCATTGCTAAATCTCCGCTTGCTCATGACTGATGTCCAATTAAATGGCTGCAACTTTGGATGTGTAAGCATTATAACGGGTTTGCGCGACAAGCGCAGGTCACGGGTGGCAGGGCGACATTTGGCGGACAAAAACCTCATAAAATTAGCGTTGTATTATGGCCCAAAAAAGTTGCCAAAGCAGGCAGGCGAGCATATACTCCCGCCCTCACTTGCCCCCGCCTTACAACTAAGGTGAGCCAAGTTGAGATGGAGGCAGCGCGATTGCGAGGGTCGTTCTGCCTCCGCTTTTTTTTGTCTTGGTCAGTAGTCAGTAGTCCGTTGTCAGTTGTATTCGGTTCTTCTCCTTGCTACCTTTTTTAACCCAGCTGAAAAGACTAAGAACAAACTACGGGCGGGCAACTGGCAACGGACCACTGACTACTGACCAACAATGAATATCGGCATCACGGTTTATCCCACGTACGGTGGCAGCGGCATAGTCGGCTCTGAGCTGGGCAAGGAACTGGCAGAACGCGGGCACACGGTCCATTTCATCTCCTCCTCATTACCGACGCGATTAACTGAACTGAACGAGCGCGTGCGTTTCCATGAAGTGGAGATGATGTCCTACCCGTTGTTTGAGCATCAGCCATACACGCTTGCGCTCGCAACCAAGATGGCCACCGTCGCCGAGACCGAGAATCTGGATCTGCTGCACGTTCACTACGCCATTCCACATTCGATCAGCGCCATCCTCGCGCGCGAGTCGCTGAAACCAAAACGGCGGCTGCCGGTTATCACTACGCTGCATGGGACCGACATCACCCTGGTCGGCGCCGATCGGTCTTATCTGCCCATCACGCGTTACGGCATTGTGCAATCGGATGGAGTGACCGCGATCTCGCATTACCTGAAGCAGGCAACAAAAGAAATTTTTCAGTTTGACGATATCGAGGTCATCCCGAATTTCATTTGCCAATCGGAATACGCGCGGCACGCGGTGACTGACTTGCGCGCGGCGCTTAGCCCGGCCGGCGAGCCGTTGTTGGTTCACGTCTCAAATTTTCGTCCCGTAAAGCGTCCCGTCGATTGTGTCGAGATACTGGCGCGCGTGCTGGCGAAAGGAATTGCGGCGCGACTGGTGATGGTCGGAGATGGCAGCGAACGGACGAACGTCGAGCACCGTGCGCGCTGCCTCAAGGTTTACGACCAATGTGTTTTTGTCGGCAAGCAACCGAAGATTGTTGATTACCTGTCAGCCGCCGATGTTCTGCTGTTGCCGTCGGAACAGGAGTCGTTTGGTCTGGCCGCGCTGGAAGCGATGGCCTGCGAAGTGCCGGTCATCGCATCACGTGTGGGCGGCATTCCGGAAGTGGTCGACGATGGCGAAACGGGATTTCTCAGCGAAGTGGGCGACGTGGAAAAGATGGCGAATGATGCGGGAAAATTATTAGCCGACCCTGAGTTGCGTCGCGCGATGGGCCGGCGCGCGCGCGAATCAGCAGTCTCGCGTTACCGCACCGAGATCGTGATCCCGCGTTACATCGAGTTTTACGAACGAGTGCTCGCGAAGTAAAGCAAACTGTTAGTTTGCGGTGGCGAGATAGATTCATCGTTGAGTGCAGCGAGATAGCCACACGACAAGGTGTAACTGATGAAGAGAACGCTGATCGCATTCTGTTTATTGCTCAGCCTCACGTGGCCTGGTTTCGCTCAACAGCCTACACCTCCGAAACAAGCCGCGCCGCCGCAACCTGAAACGCAAACACCTCAACGCGCCAGCGAAGACGTCGTCCGCATCACTACTAATCTGGTCCAGGTGGATGCAGTGATCACTGAAAAGAATGGCAAACAGGTTACTGATCTGCGACCAGACGAGCTGCAAATTCTGGAAGACGGAAAGCCGCAAAAGATCGACAACTTTTCTTATGTTTCACTCGATTCCGCTGCGAGATCCAGCGCAGCAGCAGCCGCAAAATCCGTTGATAAGAATGCGCCGCCTTTGCCGCCAGTAAAACTCAGGCCCGACCAGGTGCGACGGACCATTGCGCTAGTGGTTGACGATCTTGGTTTGTCATTTGAAAGCACCCATTTCGTGCGGGCCGCGCTTAAGAAATTTCTTGATGAACAAATGCAGCCAAACGATCTGGTGGCGATAATTCGTACCGCCGGTGGCGTCGGCGCGCTGCAGCAGTTCACTTCCGATAAACGGCAGTTGTACGCGGCGCTGGAGAAGGTGAAATGGAGTATGTCTGGAAGAGGCGGGGTAGGAGCTTTCGCTCCAATTACCAGCGGTTCGCCCGAGATGCCAGGCAGTGACAATGCGACGCTTACCTCAGACGCGGATCAGGACCTCGAACGTTTTCGCGAAGACATTTTCTCCGTCGGCACATTGGGCGCTATTAATTATGTTGTTCGCGGTTTGCGGACTCTGCCTGGACGCAAGTCGGTAATTGTGATGTCGGACGGCATCAAGATCTTTAATGGAGCGGACGCCGCCAGCGGTCAGCGGGTTCTCGATGCGCTGCGAAATCTGACTGACCAGGCCAATCGCGCTTCAGTCGTCATTTACACGATGGATGCGCGTGGATTGCAAACGCTCGGCTTTACTGCCGAGGACTCTGGCGGGCAAATGAACGCCAATGAGATCGAAAAAAACCTGGCTGATCGCCGAGCCAGTTTTTTCGAATCGCAAAACGGCTTGTTTTATCTCGCTCAACAGACTGGCGGCTTTGCCATTGTCAACAACAATGATTTGGCCGGCGGGATCAAACGTGTCATCGACGATCAGAAAGGCTACTACCTGATTGGATACCGCCCGGACGAATCCACGTTTGACAAGGTGTCCGGCCGCAGAAAATTTCACAAACTTTCTTTACGCGTGCTGCGACCCGGCAAGTTTAATGTCCGCGTTCGTAACGGATTTTTTGGCATCACTGATGAAGAGGCGGTGCCCCAGGTTAAGACGCGCGTGCGCCAACTTACCGATGCGCTCACCTCGCCGTTTGGTTCGGCCGGGGTTCATCTGCGCCTGACCTCGCTCTTTTTTCACGATCCGAAGACAGGTTCGATTATGCGTTCGATGCTGCACGTCAATGCCCGGGACTTAACGTTTACCGAAGAACCCGATGGCTGGCATCAATCCGTGTTCGATATTCTGGCCGTCACCTTTGGCGATAACGGCATTGTCGTCGATCAGATCAGTCGCACTCATACCATGCGGCTCAAGGGAAAAGCCTACGAACGCATTCTGAGGGAAGGTTTCATTTACAACCTAATGGTGCCGGTCAAGAAAGCCGGCGCTTATCAATTGCGCACCGCGCTGCGCGATACGGCTTCGGAACACGTTGGTTCGGCGTCGCAATTCATTGAAGTTCCCGATATCAAAAAGAATCGCTTGACCCTTTCAGGTGTGCTGGTGCGAGGCCTGCCGCTGCAAACATATTTGCGAGATCGTGCAGGGCCTGATCCGCAAGCGAGTGCTGATGACAGTGTCGATCAATCCGACCCGGAAACCAGCGCGGCGCTGCGTCGCTTCAGCGGCGGAATGGTGATGTTGTATGGGGTGGCCATTTACAACGCGCAGTTAGATAAGCAGACGGGAAAACCTAACTTGCAAACACAGATTAGGGTTTTCCGAGATGGCCAACTGGTGTTCAGCGGCGCACAAGTTCCTATGGACACTTCCAAGTTGACAGACTTCAAGCAACTAACAGTGATGAGCGGCCTGGAACTCGGAGCTGAAATGTTGCCCGGCGAATATGTCTTGCAGGTAATCGCTACTGACCTACTGGCAAAAGAGAAGCGTCGCCTTGCCACGCAGTGGATCGATTTTGAAATTAAATAGTATTGGTCTTTGGTCTTTGGTCTTGGGTCTTCGTCAACGTCTCCGGCAACGGCAGCTGAACTTTCAAAGTCAAAAACGAAGACCAAAGACCAAAGTCCAAAGACCAAATTTCCAAAACAGAATGTCATCCATCGTCATCGGCACTGCCGGCCACATCGATCACGGAAAGAGTTCACTCGTCCAGGCCCTAACCGGCAAGAATCCTGATCGCCTCCCTGAAGAAAAGCGTCGCGGCATCACCATCGATCTGGGTTTTGCCGACCTCGAGCTTGGCGACCTGCGCGTAGGCTTCGTCGATGTTCCCGGACATGAACGCTTTGTAAAGAACATGCTGGCGGGCGCGCACGGCATTGACGCCGTCGCGCTCGTTATCGCTGCAGACGAAGGCGTGATGCCGCAGACACGCGAGCATTTTGATATCTGCCGGCTCCTCGGCGTAGTTCATGGGGTGATCGTCATTACCAAGACTGATTTGGTTGAAGAAGAAATGCTTTCGCTCGTTAGAGCCGAAGCCGCCGAATTGGTTGCCGGTTCATTTCTGGAAGTCGCGCCGATGATTGCAGTAAGTGCGAAGACTGGCGCCGGCCTTGAAGAATTCCGCGCGACCCTGCACCAGATTGCAGCGGAAATTCCGAAGCGCTCTGCCGATTTCGTCACACGCCTACCCATCGATCGCGCGTTCACGATGAAAGGCTTCGGCGCCGTAGTTACCGGCACGCTCGTGTCAGGTGAGATTTCGGAGGGCGATGAGCTTGAACTGCTTCCGGCCGGCGCGCGTGTGCGCGTGCGTGGCGTCCAGGTTCATGGCGCGGCAGTGCGCACTGCAGCGGCCGGGCAACGGACCGCCGTGAACCTCGCGGGTGTTGAACTGAGCGCGATCGAACGAGGCATGGTGCTGGCCGAAGTCGGTCGTTTGGCGACCACGCAAATTCTCGACGTTCAGCTAACAGTTCTTCCGAGCGCACCGCGAGCTTTGCGAACACGCGCGCGCGTCCGTGTGCATATCGGTTCGGCTGAAGTGCTGGGCCGAGTGCGAATCCTTAATCTGCCTGGCGAAATTGCGCCGGGTGAATACGGTTTCGCGCAATTAAGATTGGAGGCTGCGGTCGTAGCAGTGCACGGACAGCGTTTCATCATTCGTTCGTATTCTCCGGCGGTAACGATCGCCGGCGGCGTGGTGCTCGATCCGTTCGCCGCAAAACATCGAGGCAGGGAACTCGCAAAGACTGACGAGCGCCTGCATGAATTGATACGGCCCGAACGATCAAGGAAGTTGGCGGCATTTGTTTTGGCGGCGGGCGATCAGGGGATGACACTCGAACAACTGATAGCCCGGACGGGTTTGAAAGATACGGTTTTGTCGGCGGCCGCGACCGAGGTAGAGCGGAACGGGGCAATCACAAATGCGAACGGGGTATTCATCAGTACTGCGAATTTTGAAGAACTTGCCAAAGCCGTGGTTGCGGAAGTGAGGTCTCATCACCAACGCGACCCCTTATCGCGCGGACTTGCGCGTGAAGTTTTACGCGAACGGTTCTTTAGTCATTCGGCGCCGGAAGTATTTCGCGCCGTTATGCACCAGCTTGAAAAGGGCACACTGGTCACAGAGAAAGATTTGGTGCGCCTCAGCGAACATACGGTTGACCTTTCATCCGCCGACACTGCGCTCCGCGACAAGATCACGGCCCTCTATCAAGCTGCTCAGTTAGAGCCACCAACTCTAGACCAGGCGCTCGAGAGCGCGGGGGTTACGCCGGCACAACGCCCACACGCGCGAAAAATTCTGCAAATGTTGCTTGATAACGGGACTCTGGTGCGCGCTCAGGCGGATATGTTTTTGCACGTTAGCGCCATTGATCGATTGCGCGCATTGCTCCAGGACTTCGCTTCCCAGCACGAGCCCGAGCGGCTGATCGACGTGCCGCAATTTAAGGCGTTGGCCGGAGTCTCGCGCAAATATGCGATTCCGCTGCTCGAATATCTCGACAGCGAACGAATAACGCGTCGCGCCGGCGACAAGCGGATCATTCTCTAGAGGACTTGAGCTAATTGAGCCGGCGGACAAAAACAGCAAATTGGATAGCGAAAGACACCGGCACATTGGTAGCTCCGGCATCGATCGTGCCCTAATTTGAAATTGGCGAGCGACTCGTTTGGCATGTTATTTGTTCTTGGCCGCACTTTTCCGTCGCTCCACATTCCCACGTAACCATCTTGTCCATCTGTAATAACTAATCAGCAGGACGTAGCAAACCAAGGCCAGTAGTGCAACGCCAGCTACGGTAGCTGAACGATTACCGTTAGCGTACTGCTGGACGGTGGCGGCTGTGCTCAAAATGGCAAGCACCCAAGTGAAACGAAGACCGCCGTCTGAAAAGTGCATGATCGGTCGCATGATAAGGATTTATCGGATCGCAGCTTCGCGCAGGGTTGAACGCATCCACTCTGACAATGTTTGCTTGGTGGCCTTCGCTGCCTTCTCAAACAGCTTTACGTCCGCATCGTGCAATCGCATCGGAACGATCTTCGCTTTAACCTGCCCCTTCGGAAGTGAAGGGCGTCCGCGTTTAGGTGGTTTCTTATTACTCATTGCTTGCTCCCCCGATAGTCCTGAATGATAGATGCTCTCACGGCCAACTCTGGCGAGACTACGCATTGAATACCAATTCTAGTTAAGTCGTTTTCGTAATACGACTAATATTTTCTAAAGTCCGCTTATCTTCTCTAAACGGTCAAGCTGTTTAAGCTGCGCGTCCACACGCTCCCTAAAGCTTGACGGTTCCCGCCTTAGACGGCGAAACGGGTTGGGTGGTTGGTTTTTGTCGTCGTCTCTCTCAAACAGAAAATGTCTTTTCTCAACGTTCCCGTAGTGCTGCTCAATAAATTTCGCAGCTTCCGTTTCACACGCCTTGTAGTCTTGATCAAACCCGTCGCGCGAAACTCCGTCGCTGTCCAGTTTCAAGAATTCATGCAATCGAATCTGAAATTTAAGCGCCCGTGAACTTCTCCAAAGACTTGTGGAAACGAGTTGTGGGCCAGCAAAAGTTTCGTCTCGCCCAAACAAGCGACCATCTCTTTCAAGTATGTAGTCACCACGAGCTAATGGTTTACGTTCCGAATCGGCATAGAGAGCAACCTTCACGCGAAAGTAATCGTTAGTATCGTCTAAATCGCCAACCCAAACAGTCGTTTTATTCTGGTTGCTGCGCCTCTGAACAGCGCAAAGTTTTTCATCTTCAAGTTTCGCGACCACCAATCTGTGGGTAACCCCTACAGGAAAGTTCACTCGCTCACCATACTCGCGTAGCCAGGCTCCCAAGTCCCCAGGTATGTGAACGTGTTTTTCACCGTATCCCGTGAAGCTAATTTCAGCCGAGACATTACCGACACCGCCAACCTTGCGAGGTGGGGAACTATCACGCTCATTCTTGCACCGAATAACAATCACTTTGTAAGAGGTTGAATAGTCGCCTTCGTAGATGATCTCTTGAACGCCCCAAGCAGAAAGCATCCCGCCATCTAACCGCATGACAATATTCGGCTCGGCAGAATCGGGCTGGTGAAGGGCACTGCCGTCCGTCAATAGAGACGGTGGTACGACAACGGGACGCGATTCCAAGTCTGAGATGTTTTGACCTAGTTCTATCAGCCGTCGATTCTGCCGACCAAGAACAATGAAGGGTGCACGAATAACTGCGACGACCGCGTAGAGAGCGATGCCGATCAGTGCTGACCAGAGCAACTGGTAGACAAACGTCTGAGCGTCAGGCCAACCATGCAGATGACCTGCCTTGTATTCACGGGCAAGCGTCACTAGGAGACTCGACAGAACGCCTAACACGGGAACACCCATTTGTTGCCAACTAAGGTGAATCGCATCATCCCAAGCTTGGCTGAGGATTGGATGGCGTTCAGTGAAGGCGAGGCTGACAAGGTCCTTCGCGACTGGCAGGTCTTGCGAGTCCATGCCAGACAGCCTACGATCCGGCCTCTAAAACCGTCAAGGAATAGTCGTATTACGGTAAAACCTGTTAAAACGGGGAGGCCAACAAAAGAGATTGAAATTAGGGCACTACCGCGGCCTCGAAAAACTTGCGTTCCCCGATGGCTGGCGTTAACATGCTGGCCACATAGCGCTAAGCGGCTTTTTCCTAACCTTCATAGCAACTCATTGCCGGAGGTAAAATGATATGAAAGAGATGTTACTTGCGATTGTGGGTCTGCTCGCTGCTGGAGGTGCGATTTACTACTTCTACAGGTTCGTGACCTTTACGGACGCCGAGGGCGGACACTCGTTAGGTTGGCGCGCCCTGGGCCTTGCGGCCGTTGCTTTCATCTGCGGGTTGCTCTACTTCCTGGGCCATGTAAACAAGGAAGAAGAGATTCACATCACGCAGTAGTCGGTGATTCGTCCCGTTCACTTCACGGCGTCTGCTTGCCCGACAACGCTGTCGCTATTAGTCGTTTTCAAAAATAAAACTTTGACCGCCGTTTGTGCACAGTTACCGGCTTCGGACGTGCGCAAACGGCGCTTGGTTTGTCAGCCCGTACATACTCAGGAGGAGAAGGCGAATGTTCATCTTTTTGGTAACGCTGCTCGCGCAAGTCTCAACCACTTTCCGCCAGCCGAGTTATTTCGGCCCGGTTATCGCCACCATGTTTCTGCTGGGCGCAATTGCCTGGTTGGTAGCGGCGGTGCTTGGCTTTGCGCGCGCGCGGGCGTTTGGTCCATCGACGCGCTGGTTTACATTCACGGCCGTCTGCATGCTGTTATTCCATATTCAGTTTCTGGCGGTTGGCTTTGGAGTGCTAACTAACGACTCCAGCTTTGTATTCACCGTGCTGACCTTCTTCAACTTCTTTGTGATACTGGGGGCGATTTGCGCAATCATTGGCTTTATCCGATTAACGACTCCGCGGTGAGAAGGCCCCATCCGATTCGGCTGCTGTGAAAAAGTTCTTACCATACGCCGCGCTCGCAGTTGCTGTGGGTGCGGCCTTTTTCTTCATTCGTTCCGGCTCGCCCGCCGCTCGCCGCGACCCGTCCACTAACTTTGTGCAAACGCGTGGTAGCCGTTTTCTAATTGCCGGTCAATCGTTTCGCTTTGTCGGCGCAAACGTGTCGGTAATGTATCGCGATGACGATCGCCAGCGCATGCCCGAGACGCTGCGACAGGCGGCCCAGGCAGGCATTCGCGTGGTACGTATTTGGGCGTCCGGCGAAGGTGGTCCAAACGATGTGGGACCCGTTGCCGACCAGGCGGACTGGCCGCGCACGCATCCTTTTCGCTGGTCGCCGGGCAACTGGAACGAAGAGGCGTTTGTTCATCTCGACAACACAATCGCGCAAGCCGCGCAAAATAATCTTCATGTGCAATTGTGTCTGGCCAACTGGTGGCGCGACACCGGCGGCGTGGCCCAATATTTACGCTGGGCAGGCATCGATGATGCGGCCGACACCAAATACAAGTTTGGAATTAATCCCGAGCGCGCGATGGCGTTTTATTCAAACGAGAAAACGCGAGAGCTTTATCGAGAGCACCTGGAAAAAATTGTTACTCGACGCAACAGCGTAACCGGCATTCTCTATCGCGACGATCCGACAATTTTGGGTTGGGAGTTAATGAATGAAGCGCAGGCCGCAACCGGTCGTTGGGCGGAAAGGCGTGCCTGGATTGCCGAGATGAGCGCGTATCTCAAGTCGCTCGATCCGAATCATGCGATCACGCCGGGCGATTGGGGCTATCGCACCGCCGCAGAAAGAAGAGAGTGGCTCGCCGATCATCGCCTGCCGAATATCGATTACTGCGACGTTCACAATTATCCGAAAGACGACAGCGACAGCTTTGTTGATTCGCCTGCGACGCTGCGCGAATTTGTCGAGAATCGCGCGGCGGCAGCTTTTTCTCTGAACAAGCCGCTCGTCTTTGGAGAATTTGGCATCGGCGCCGAGGGGTATCGCGGCGTTGCGCAAACGGAATGGTATCGAGCATTTTTTGAAAGTAACGTTCGCGCTGGTTCGACTGGCGCGATGTTCTGGATTTTCACGCCGGATCCCGGCCGCGGATATGGAATAACGTATTCAACTTCGCGCGATGGAGCCGTCCTCGGCGAAGTTAAACGCGCTGCACAAATGTTTGCCGCGCTCAGTTCCGCCGATCCGCCGGAACGATTAACCGACGCATCTCGTCACTTAGTACCAAGACAGTTTGCCTGGTCGCGAACCGTTGCTGATCCCGCAACGGTTCCGCAAATAATTGTGCGAGACGATCGATCGCTGTTGTATCAGTTCAAACCGCAGATGGCTTCAGCCGAGCAGTTTGAAAAGATTGGCAGCGGGCCCGGTTACATTTGGGGATTTGGTGTGGGCCATCTTGATTACACAGTGCCGGAGCGAGCCGATCGTCGTCGTGTCAGCCAATTGATTGTGCGCGCTCATATTCAGCCAGTGCTGCCGATTGATGCTAAGCCCGAACAGATCAAAACGCGCGTAACGCTTTTTGTGAACGGCACGGACTGCGGTTCGCGACTAATCCCGGTTGAGCCACGCAGCGCGCCTTTGATTCAGGAATGGCGCATCGACAAATTGCTGGTCCGTTTGCGTGCAATGCGCGGGCTGCCGATTACTATTCGCTTTGCTGTCAGTGCTGAGGCTGATTGGCCTTACGGCGTGAATATTTCAAACTGGCCGGAAGGTTACCAGTCGCACGACGCGAAGCCGGTTGAAGTTGAAGTCAGGCACTGAAGTCATAGCAAGTGTTCTTTCATTTTCTGAACGATAGCGATGCTATTGATCGTCTGGATTATTTTGTGGCGGCCCGATATTGTGCCTCGATGCCAACGATCTTGCGGAGGGGACCTTACAGAGTTTTCTTTTATTCCGGTGATCGCCAAGAACCCCCACATGTTCACATTGAGCGCGATGATAAAGTGGCAAAGTTCTGGCTTGAACGTGTAAGATTGCAGGATAACGGTGGATTTCCGGTAACAGAAATTAACCGGATAAGAAAACTTATAGAAGACGACTCAGAATTTTTGTTGAGGAGTTGGAATGAGTACTTCAACAGCTGACATCCCGGTCACGAATATCGCAATTACTGAAAATAACTTTACTGTCAGCTTGGCGGATGGGCGAACTATTACGGTACCGCTTGAGTGGTTCCCGCGGCTTGTTCATGCTAGCGCCGCTGAGCGAGAGAATTGGCGGTTAATCGGACAAGGCGACGGACTCCATTGGCCTGACCTCGATGAAGACATAAACATCCATGATCTGTTGCTTGGAAGACGGTCGGCTGAAAGTCGAAGCTCATTTGAGCGTTGGCTGGAAAAACGAAGGTCGATTGATCGAGTGTCTAATCAAGAGGAAGGCCGAAATAATTAGTTGCTAATAATGTGCGAACCGTTCGACAGTTGAATATTACTGGCCAACGGCGGCAAGCGTCGCGCCGTTTCCAAAATGAGTTCCCGCGTGTGTTTGTCCAGTTCGTACACCGAAGCCGAGACCGCTGGTCCCAGCATCGTCTGAAATGTCGGCGAGGCCGAGTTTGAAAGAGCGTTCAGCAGCGTCTCATTGCTGAAGTAGCGACGGCCCCGCGCATCGACCACGAAGTCACCTTCCTTTAGTTGCTTCAACGCATTCGGATCCGAAACAGAGACGCATACCAGATCCGCACGATTGGCCTTTTGCGCGTAGAACGCCGCCAGATTGGGAACCTCGCTGGCGACCTGCGCATTCGGTTTAGCGCGTTTGGCTATCTCAAACATCACGTCGCGAACACTGCCATCGTAAAATTCATCGTGTGGAAAGTAATATCCCTCGTGCGCGACGCCTCCACCAAGCGCATTGGTAAAAAGCCTGAAGTGCGGCGCTACCGAAGCCGACGCCTGAACTGAGCCGACGATGAATACCAGGATTAGCGCCAGTCGCAAGTAGCTTGTCGGCCAGCTCGCCGCCAACAAGCTCCCGAGTTTCCTTGAAATCCAAACGCTGAAGAATTGAATTCCGATTGCCGCAGTTATCAGTACAGCGGGAAGAGCGACTGTGAAGTAACGCGTGAATTTTCCACCGACGAAACTAAACGTCATCATCCATAGGAACAGCCACAACATTATGAAATAACGGCCGTCGCCAAGCTTGCGCCGAAAAAGCAGCGGTAACCCGATCACGAATCCCACCACGGTCAGCAGCGGTAATTTGACGGCGGCAAAAAGATGATAGAAGTACCAGGGTATCCCATTGAACCAATCCGTCAGCCGGTGGCTGTAAACCTGTCCCATGAACTCGTAACCATCATGACCGATCAGTTTTTGGCCTGCGAACAGTCCCATCTGTTTCCAGGTCCCCGGCAACAGAATGGTCGGGTTGAGCAACAGGAAAGTGATCGCCATGACTGCAAAGAAAGTCAGCATGCGTTTCTTCCCAAGCCGCCAACGCGTTTCGGGGATGGGCTGAAAGATCCCGTAATAAGCAATCGTAATCGTGATCAGTTGCGGCAAATATTTCGAAGCCATCATCGCGCCAAAGGATGCGGCCGTGGCCCAATAATATTTCGTTGGTTTCACATCCGGGTTGCTTTCCGCTAAGCGCTGACCGCGCAGCCAGAAAACATTCGCCAGCAGAAAAAAGAAAGTCAGGAACGTGTCTTCTTTCGCGATGCGATTAAATCCAATTGCGCTCGGATCAAAGGCCCACAGCGCGGCCGCGATCAAACCCGCTTCGGCCCCAAATAATTCAGCCGTAAGCAAGTAAATAACAATTGTAGTCAACGCGCCGAAGAGTACGCTGGGAAAGCGAAGCGCGCTTTCGCTTGCGATGGGGTGGCTATTGCCCAGCGAAATGCTGTTCCATTTGTCGGCGAAAACAACCGTGACCGTTTGCAACGCCTTCATCAAAAACGGATGTTCGCCGTTTGCCGACGTCAGACCGTGCTGGCGATAATCGTTAACTGCTTCCAGCTTGTTCAGCTCGTCTTCACTTAATCCTTCAGAGCTGAGATGCGTGAGGCGAAAAGCGAACCCGACCACGACGAGCAGCGCAAGCGCGATGACCAGCACGCGACTGTTTAAGGAAACCAGTCCTCGTGCCGCAAATAACTCCGGTCGTAATCCCGCGGTAACAATTGCTTCGGCTTTAGCTGCCAATTTGCTGTCCTTATGCGTACTAAACAAGCGTGCGTCAGCAGGTAGTCAACAATACTGGCGCCAACAAAAGCCGCAAGGGTAGCGCGATTCAAAGTCCTAAGCAAACGCAAGTTGGGCCGGGTATCGTTCATTTTAAACGCTAAGGTCCGAAGGACCGGCAATTAATAGCCCCGTCCGTAAGGGCGGGGTTGGTGCGACAGTTAGGGCCTGAGCGCCGAAGGTGCGCCACGATTTCTGCCGGCCCTTCGGGCCTTGGAAACTATAGGCGGCACTTCCCCCGCCCTCCGCGAAGCGCCGGACCGGCTACTGATTGCCGGTCCTTCGGACCTAAAGCATCCTTAAATTCAAACTGAGCCAGTACCTTCACTAGGCATTTCATACCTATCATCCAAGCTTGCAATTTCGCCGGAAATCAGCCAATATTCGCGACGTTTATAAGGCAAACGCCGCGGCCTGCAGTCTTACTAACATCGCAGAAACTGTACTGACCGCTGGTAATCATTCGTAACCGTTTCTCAGGACTTCGTCCCAACTGTCAGCCGGCCAAACTCGCCGCCTGCTCGTTTTAGCTTCAGAGAGGAAATATCATGGCAGAAATTCAGGAGAATATTCAGACTCCCCCGCCTGTGCCCACGGATGCAGGAACCGATGCGCCGGCTTTTCGCATCGATCAAAAACTCCATCAGATACTTTACAAGGAAGAGAGCCGGCCAAAGCTCGAGCCAGTTCCCGAAAACGTTTTGCCCGAGCCGGTCTATCCGCAAAAACCAAATCCGGTGGAGATGACCGAGCGGCAGTATCAGAAGTTGAATGCGATTCGCACCTGGAAGACGTGGGGTTCACCTTACTTCAAATCGCGCTGGCACAGTGGCGAGTTGCGACCGATCATTCCCTATCTGTTTACGGAATGGAAATGCAATCTCGATTGCCACTATTGCTGGTCCTACAATAATGCCGTTAAGGGCATGACCGAAGACGTGGCCAAGCGCTCGATTGATTGGCTGCATTCAATCGGCTCGCGCGTCCTGGCGCTGATGGGTGGCGAACCGTTGCTGCGGCCAAAGTTCATCCACAAGATCGTCGACTACAGCGCGAAGAAAGACATCTTTGTTTACCTGCCGACGAACGGAAGGCTGATGAAGCCGGACGTAATCGATCGTCTCGGTGACGCAGGCATTGCTACTGTCAACCTGGCGGTGGATTCGGTGAAGGATCGAAAATCGTTACCGAAAGCGTTTGAGCCGATCAAGCCCTACTTCGATTATCTCGTCAAGCGGCAGCGTTACTATGGCTACACCGTGATGTTCAATATCAACATCTGCCATAACAACATGGACGATGTTAAGGAGTTGACTGAGATTGCTCACGACAGCGGCATCGCGACGGATTACCACATCAACGAGACGCCGATGACCGAGCAGGACCACTTCAAACACTTAACTGAGAACCAGACCTACCTGACGCCGGAAGACTGGCCCAAAGTCGATGCGTTGCTCGACTATCTAAACGACAAGCGAGTCAATCATGGCTACAAGATGGTCAATCCCATTCAGCACATGGAAGACATGAAATTATTGATGCGCGGGAAAGTTCCACCCTGGCAGTGTCGCGCCGGTCAAAACTCGCTGATCATTCGCACCGATGGTACCTTGGCGCCGTGTTTTCCAATGTATTCGGCGACGCACGATTGGGGCGTGGTCGGCAATCACAAGTTTGACGTCAAGCAGCTTGACGACATGAAGGTGGATTGCACCAAGCATTGCCTGTCGACCTGCAACTACATCCTGGGTTACTGCTACGACACCACCCGGGTGTTGACCTGGGCGGCGAAACAGGCGCGACACGGATTCAAAGGTGTAAGCGGCAGCTTTTAATTCGCGAAGCTTTTGTTAAATTAAAACCGGAGTCACAACCTTGTGGCTCCGGTTTTTTTTGTGTAAAGCAAACTGTTAGTTTGCGGTGGTCCGCTTGCTCAAACACATGGTGCAACTCAAATTGAAACCTGGAGACCACCGCAAACTAACAGTTTGCCTTACAAGAACTATACCAGGCGCGCGCCCCGCATTGTGATCAGGAAAACCAACACGTTAACGGCGAGACCGATTGCTACTCCAATCATGTATCTCTTTCTGGGCAAGTCCTTTCTAAAGTGAACGAGGCAAAAAATACTGAGCGGTATCCAGATCAAAGCCGACGACACGACCCCCGGGCCATAAGTGCGATTGCTCAAGCTCGTCATGGTATGAGTCAATCCGTTGACCAGCACGATTGACGACATAATAATGACCATCATATGAGGGAAGTTAAAGCGTCGCGCCAACATAATGCCGGCAGCCATCAAAACAGTTCCCAGGGTTTGGGCCAACAGAAATCTTGTCGTCGAGAGATGCACGCCGCGGACCCGGAGAATATAAGCGGGATAACCCTCGCCGCACCAGTACTCTTCTGCGATATGAACTAAATAAGTCAGCGGAAAAAGCCATGAGAAAAGATCGACGATCCCTAAAGGTCTATGGTGATTCTGAAGGTCCATAATTAAGCGCTGGTATTCTTGGCGTCGCGTGTGGAATAAAACTATTTGTTCGAGTCGCGACATTTATACCAGAAAGTTTCATTATTAAGAGAAGCTTTGATTAAGAAGTGGTATCGCGGATGAGTCTGTCTGCATTGTGGGTCGATGAATACAGAACCGGGAGCGGTAGCGACCGGGTCTGCGAGGGTGGAGCTCGATCCATGAAATGAAGACGTTGTTTATCGCAAGGTCGACCCGGTCGCTACTGCTCCCGGTTCTGTATTCGTCGACCCAAGAGAAAGTAGAATTCCGGCACCTTGGTCCATCCTGCACATAACAATATTGGTCTGGCGCGTCGCCTAGGATTGTTTGACGCCACGATGCTGGTAATGGGCGGCATTATCGGCTCAGGAATTTTTATGAATCCGTCGGTAGCCGCTCGCCATGTTCACACGCCATTTTTGATTATGGCTGTTTGGGCACTGGGCGGACTTGTCGCACTTGCTGCCGGCTTCATCTGGGCCGAGCTGGCGACGGTGCGGCCTGAAGTTGGCGGCCAGTATGCATACCTTCGCGAAGCCTTTCATCCGCTCGTAGCTTTCTTGTACGGCTGGGGCCTGCTGTTGGTTATTCAGACCGGCGGCATGGCAGCCGTTGCCGTAACCTTTGCTCGCTACTTTCGCGAGTTGACCAATCTTCAGATGGCTGATGGTGTGTTGGCGGGACTGGCGTTGGCAGTGTTGACGATCATCAACTGCCTGGGCGTGCGCGCCGGTGGCACGGCTCAAACGTTTTTGATGGTGCTGAAAATACTGGCGATCGTCGGGTTGGTGGTTTGTGGCTTTCTGTTCGCCGCTCCGTCGGGAGAGGGCGTACCGGACGGACCAGCATTGGCAGTTTTGTTAGGCAGTCCGCCTTCAATGAATTTGTTAACCATGATCGGCGCGGCAATGGTGCCGGTGCTGTTCGCTTATGGCGGCTGGCAAACTGCAACCTTTGTAGCCGGCGAAATACGCGAACCGGCAAAGAATATTCCGCGCGCACTGGTGATTGGTGTAACCGGCGTCATCATTCTTTATCTGGCGGTGAATTTTGTTTGTCTGCAGGTCCTTGGAGTTTCAGGCCTGGCGAACACGAGGACGCCCGCGTCAGACGTCATGCGTATCGCCCTTGGTCCAACCGGCGCACGACTGATTGCCGCCGGCATTGCTATTTCAACGCTGGGCTTTCTCAGCCAAAGCATGCTGACCGCCCCGCGCGTCTACTTTGCGATGGCCGAGGACGGATTATTTTTTGACGCCGTAGCAAAACTGAGCCGGCGTAGCCGCGTGCCGGTAATTGCGATCGTGATGCAAGGCACCCTCGCAACCGTCATTGCGCTTTCGGGAAAGTACGAGCAGATTCTCAACTACGTGGTCTCGGTTGACTTCATCTTCTTCGGCTTGACTGCGATGTGTGTCTTTATCTTTCGCCGCCGCTTCAAGGCCGAACGCGCCACCGGATCGTTGGCGCGCGTGCCTGGACATCCGGTAACCACTGTCATCTTTATTACTGTTTGCTGGCTGGTGGTGATCAATACTGTCTACCAATATCCGGCAAACACTTTGATTGGGTTAGGGATCTTGCTGGCCGGCATTCCTGCATATTTTTTGTGGCAAAGAAAGAATCGAACATGACCGCTCAACGCGAAGCGCACGCTTCGAACTATATGAACTGGGCCAAGACGCAATCGCGCGCGCGCTTTAATCTGGCGACCAGCGGGTTAGATAATCTTGAGCTAAGCGCACTCGATGTAGAGCTGGGCGATCTTGCCTTAACGGGAGCGGATAGTTATGGCTACCCACCTTTGCTCAACGCGATCGCTAAAAGAATGGACGTGGGCGCCGATTCGATAGTCACCGCGACCGGCACTTCACTCGCGAATCATCTGGCGATGGCCGCCGTCGTTAATCCTGGTGACGAAGTGCTGATCGAACAACCGACCTACGAACCGTTGCTGGCATTGCTGCATTACCTTGGCGCAAACATCCGCCGGTTTCCGCGCCGCTTTGACGATGGTTTTGCAGTTATGCCCGCCGAGATTGAGAAGAACATTTCAGCGCGCACCCGCTTGATTGTGATCACAAACCACCACAACCCGAGTGGCGTGTTGACCGACGAGAACTCTTTGCGAGAAGTTGGCAAGCTGGCGCAACGCGTGCATGCGCGCGTGTTGGTTGATGAAGTTTATTTGGAGTCGATGTTTGACCAGCGCCCGCCGACGGCGCTGCATCTTGGCCCACAGTTCATGGCAACCAGTAGCTTAACTAAAGCTTTTGGATTGAGCGGACTGAGATGCGGTTGGATTGTCGCCGAACCAACGCTGGCGCGGCAGATCTGGTTGCTGAACGACTTGTTTGGAGTAAACGCAGCGCACCCGGCTGAACGCTTGAGCGTTTGCGCATTCGCTCAACTCGACAAAATTTCCACGAAAGCCCGGAGCCGAATTGAAACCAACCGTGAGTTGCTCAATGCGTTTCTCGATACGCGGGACGATCTCGAAACAGTGCGAACCGATTCGGGCACGACGATGTTTCCACGTTTGCGACAGGGAAGTTCAGAAAGTCTTTGCCGGCTGTTAAGAGAAAAATACGAAACATCAGTTGTGCCCGGAAGCTACTTCGAATCGCCCGCGCATTTTCGTGTTGGCCTGGGTGGCGCGACGGAGGTTCTGAGTGAAGGACTGGAGCGTTTGGGCAAAGCGCTTGACGAACTGCGCACCTGAAAATCGACTTCTACTTAGGGAAGGTTTTTCCGTGGTCAAGTTCCCTCGTTATGACCTCCATCAAAATGTCATCAGCCCAGTCAGGTTCGGCTATGCCGACTGATGTGCGGCGGCGGCTCTGCCCCGCCGTCAAGAGTCAGTTTACGACCGGGCTATGCCCTCTGCTTCCGGATTTATTTAGCTAGAGGCCGCATCAAGGGCGTAGCCCATAATCAAGAGACAAGCGTACGGCGGGGCATAGCCGCCGCCGCACATCGGACGGCAAAGCCGAAGCGGCACCAGCGAGTGGGAGCCGTGGCTTTTTCTGGCCAATCTTTATTAACGGTTGGCCACCCAAAGGCACAGAGAACACAAAGGACGCACAGAGTTCAAACTAGGCCCACGACCGCACTATGGAGATGTTTTCCTTGTTGCGGCTGCGAACACCAGCCATTGATACAAACTCTCCGCTGCCTCGATCCCGGCATCTTCCGGCGTCATCTTCACTGGCGTGCCGTTGGGCCAGTTGCTTTTACGCAAGCGACCGCTGCCGACGGATTGAAAGTAAACCTTGCCCTGCGTCTGCTTTTTTCCTGAACGCGGCGCGAACAAAAAATATTCAATCTCCAAATCCTGCGAATTCAAAATAATCGTCCCGCCGGCATAGCTGTCGATATCAAAAGTAACGATCACGACCGGCCTGACAGTTTCGGTTTTCGCGCGCGCGGCTGCCTGCGATTGTTTCATGTCGCCAAGTGGCAGGCATTCAACGTTCGTGTATTCATTCAGCCGTTTGACGAAACTCGCAAACACGACGTCTTCGGTCCGCAAATGTTTATGGGTAGTTTGCCTGGCAACGAGCAGTTGGGTTTTTTCTGGGAGGCGCGCGGCTGAACTTGGCGTCACCGAGTTTGCCGCTGGCGTGTCGACGGGGGCTGGAACTGCAGTCAACTTCTCGCCGTGCCGTCCGGATTGCGCGCAGAGCGAAGCGCAAAACACGAACATCACAAGCAGCACGGCGGCCGCTTTGCGAATTCTTTGGTGGGTAATAAGCAAAATGCCTCCCGCACCGCAGTTTTGATTTCTGAAGGACGAACCTTTGAGGCCGCCCCGGCGGACAGGTTGCGCGCTAGATTAAGAAAACCTGCGAGCAGAATCTATCCCAGGGCCTTGATCGCTTCGCGAGCGTAGTAGGTGAGAATAATGTCGGCGCCCGCGCGTTTGATGCTCGTCAACGTTTCCATCATGACGCGCTGCTCATCAATCCAACCGTTTTGCGCCGCCGCTTTTATCATCGCGTACTCGCCGGAGACATGGTATGCAGCCAGCGGCACATCGAATTCTTCGCGCATCGTTTTCAGCACGTCGAGATAAATCGTCGCCGGCTTGACCATCAAAATGTCGGCGCCTTCGAGGTAATCCAGCTCCGCCTCATGCATCGCCTCGCGAGCGTTAGGCGCATCCATCTGATAAGCGCGACGATCGCCAAACGCAGGCGCGCTGTCGGCGGCCTCCCGAAATGGACCATACAAAGCCGAAGCATACTTGACGGCGTAAGCCATGATCGGAATTTGATCAAAGCCCGCTTCATCCAGCGCTTCGCGAATCGCGCCAACTTGGCCATCCATCATCGCTGAGGGCGCGACTAAGTCAGCGCCGGCTGCGGCTTGGCTGACCGCTGTTTGCGCGAGCAACTCGAGCGACTCGTCGTTGATGACTTCGCCGTCACGCACCACGCCGCAGTGACCGTGCGAAGTGTATTCGCAAAGACAAGTGTCGGCCATGACGATTAAATCCGGCGCCGATTTCTTTATTGCGCGAATGGCCTGTTGCACGATGCCATCTTCGTTATAGGCGCCGCTGGCCGTCTCATCTTTTGTTTCCGGCAGACCAAACAGCATTATTCCTTTTACTCCGGCGTCGAATGCCGCTGCTGCCTCGTTGGCAATCTCATCAACAGACAGGTTGCAGACGCCGGGCATTGATTTAATTTCGCGCCGAACTTTTGTGCCGGTGCAGGCGAACAAGGGAAGTATGAAATCTTCACGCGCCAGGCGCGTTTCGCGGACCAGCGAACGGAGGGCTTCGGTCCTTCTGAGCCGACGAGGTCGATGAGTTAGATCCGGCATGCGATTAAAGTAGCATAGACTTCAGTCTGCGTTCGTCTGGAAACAAGTAACTTTGTATATGTTTTTTTACCTATCAAAGCACAGACTAAAGTCTATGCTACGAAACTACCAGCGATGATAAGTAGGATAGACATTCTTGTCTGTCCATTCCTTTCCATTCGACCCCGCTCGTCAAAGAAAAGAGGACAGGCAGGAATGCCCGTCCTACTTACCAGCGATGATAGGCGGGATGGCCGGGCTTCACCGCGACGAACGTTCCGCGACAGGTTGCCGTGACCTTATCGTGCGCGATCAACTCGCCTTCAACGACCGCACGATCCTCGCTCGATTCAACCACTCGCGCGACCAGCCGCACCGGTTGATCCGTGGGCGTCGGCCGTCGCAAGGTAATTTTGTAATCAGCGGTGACGGTGCAGGGCGGATGATCGGCGCCAGTGCTTTTCATCAAATGATAGGCAGCGGTCCAGTTGCAATGACAGTCGAGCAGCGTGCCAATGATGCCGCCGCTGAGCATTCCGGGAAATGCTTCCTGATAAGTCTCGGGCTGAAATTCAGCGACGACTTCGTCGCCCTGCGGAAAGCTGCGAATGTGCAGCCCCTTTTCGTTTGCCGGACCGCAACCAAAACATGCGTTGTTGGGCGCGTATGTTTCCTGGATGCTTTTCATGTTAAGAGTCCAAAGTCCAATGTCCAAAGTCCAATGTCCGGGCCGCCAATATTATAAGGCCCAGTCGAAAATTGAAGCACAAGGCCAGGTTCTCATGATTAGTCGTTGCTTGCGGTGAACGGACTTTGGACTTTGGACATTGGACTTTGGACGGTCTTGCGCAGTTTGAATCGCTGGATCTTCCCCGTCGCAGTGTAAGGTAACTCAGCAACGAACACATACCGGCGCGGCTGTTTGAAACGCGGCAACTTTTCGCGGGCCAGTGTGTTTAGTTGTTGTTCCAACTTTGCATCGTCATCGTCGCTGCTTGCTTTGATTACAAACGCGCACGCGCATGGCAAGCCATTGCCATCAAAATCTTCGACCACTGCGATGCGATTTACGCCGTCGTGTTTCAACAAGACCCCTTCGACTTCAACCGGCGACACCCACTGGCCGCTGGATTTGAAACAATCGTCGCTGCGGCCCATATGAAACCAGTAACCGTCTGCGTCCTGCCGATAAAGATCACCCGTACGCACCCAACCATCGACGAAGGTGAGCGCTGTTGCGTCTGGCTTGTTCCAATAACCCAGCGCGGCGCTCGCGCCTTTCACCCAAAGATTTCCTTCCGCGCCCGAAGGCGTCGCATTCCCTTCCGGATCCAATAGGCGCGCCTCGTATCCGTCGATCAATTTTCCGCTACTGCCGTGACGCACTTCGCCTTCGTGGTTCGACATCCACATATGAAACATCTCGGTCGAGCCGATACCGTCCAGGACTTCTGTGCCGAAAGTTCTTTCTATTTCTTCGCCAAGTGGCGCCGGCAAAGCTTCACCCGCTGAAACGCAAAGACGCAAGCTGGAAAAGTCGAGCGGCGCGACGTTGCGATAATGGTCCAACAACAAGCGATAAATCACCGGAACACCGAAGAAGATCGTTGGTTTATACTGCGCAAACACGCGGCTGATAACTTCCGCATTAGGCTTTTCGCGACAGAGAATCGTGGTGCAGCAGTTAAGCAAAGGAAAGCTAAACGCGTTGCCGAAGCCATAAGAGAAAGGCAAACGCGAAGAGGAAAACAACCTGTCACCGTGGCGAAGTTTCAAAACCTCGCGACAATACGTTTCATTCGTGTGGAAAAGATCTGCCTGGCGATGCACTGCGCCTTTGGGCTCGCCGGTGCTGCCCGAAGTGTAGAAGATGCAGGCCGGTTCGTCGTCAGCAGGATCAATGAACGCAACCGTAGCTTGCGACGCAGACTCAGCCAGCAGTTCGTCCAATTGCCGGACACTCTTTGAGACAAAAGTTTGACCGCCTTCTTTGTGCGTCCTCTGTGTTCTCTGTGCCTCTGTGGTGGACTCGCGTTCTTCACCACGACTGACGATGATGACGGTCCGCAGCGACGGCAACTCTTCGTCTACCAGCAATACCTCGAAGAGGTTCGCCTCAGCGATTGCCACTGATGCCGCACAGTCGTTCAGAATCGTTCGTTGTTCATCGGGCCGCAGGCCCATATTTACCGGCACCGCAATGGCGCCGTACGAACTGATAGCAATGAATGACGCGACGAACTCAGGCGAGTCATGCAACAACAACGCGATCCGCTCTCCTCGCTCGATTTTCAAAAAGCTCAACGCGCGCACGACGCCAATAGTTTGTTCCCTTAGCTGAGCGTAGCTAATTCGCTGTTGCTCAAAAAGCACGGCGACTCTATCAAGTGACTGCTGATTGAAGATCGCGTCGAAGAGGATCATGCGTGAAAAGGAACTCTACCTGGTTGGATCCGCTGGTTGTGCTTGACGCGGGATTATAGACGCAAAAAGAAGCGGCCGGAAAGATTGCTCCTTCCGACGCGCTTCCGTTAAAGGTCTCCTCGCGCAAGATCCTGCGTTCGCTGCGTCTTCGTAAATAAGCTTGCAGCAAGACTCGACGGAAATAAAAGGCGGCTCTGCCGCGTTCTGTGCGGTAAGCCTATGGCTTACCGCAAACCAGATTGTTTCCTCGAGGCTGTGCCTCCGCCTTAATCTTCCGGCAGCAAAACGATATCGCTGAGGCGTAGCCTCGAACGTGAGTAAGGTCTGCGGTAAGGCATAGCCTTACCGCAAGGAAAGCGGCAGAGCCGCGAAACTAACGAACACTGCGAACACAAAAGCTTAACTTCAGCCTTCGCCGCCATTGACTTTGCCGCTTTCGCACGCACGAAAGCCAGGTTTGGCGAATGAAGAAAGGTACTAAGGCGCATGTCTGGCGGCCTGAAAGCCGAATGACCTGATTAGTACGAGGGGCCGTCAAAGAAGGCAAGGACCGAAGCCACTTGAAACGTTAGGGTTTACCAGAGTAGATTAGACCATCATGACCAAACTGCTTGAAAAGGCATTTGCCGAAGCCGCAAGTCTTCCTGAGGAAGAACAAGACCGGCTCGCAAGGATATTGCTTGAGGACTTTGCTGCTGAAGAGAAGTGGGATGCAACTTTCGCTAACTCTCAAGAAAAGTTGGCGCTTCTCGCGGACGAAGCACTCGCCGAGTTCGAAAAGGGGGAAACTCGCCGGCGGTGATTGAAGTTTTACTTATGTTCATCCACCTTCCGGCCCGCATTCAAATTATCGAAATTCAAAATCGCGTTGAAGACAAGGAAGTAACTGCCTTTCGTTTGTCCACGCCACATGGGATTCGTCGAGAAAAGAATCACATGTCCGCGCCCGAGCGGTGAATCGATCACGGCAGCGTGTTGCGCAATCTCGTCGCCTGCATCCAGCAACCCGGAAATAAAAAGATCGCTGTTGTCAGCGTAGCGCAACACGACGCGCGGTCGTTGGTCCACGGGAATTATTCCAACCTGATTGCGGCGTTGTTCGTCAGTCAGCGGCAAGGCTTCCCAGGTTTCCGCTTTGGGCGGTTCGGGAATTTCAGCAGGCGGACGGCCCTGCACTGTGTCGGGATCGTCGGGCGTGCCTCGGCCTGTGACGCGTTGATCCGAACGGCGTTGACCACCGCTTCTGCCCGCAAGATTGCTGAGGTTGAAGATTGGGCCATTCGCACAATACATCGCGAGTGAGTCCGAGTAACCGTAAGCAATCGGGCTCGCAGCGTCGACGGTCTTCATCCGCAAGATGTCGCCGACGGCTCTCAATCGATTGGCGCGCGCGATTGACACGCCGGGCGCGAAGCCATGGTCTACCGCGAAATTGGCGGTGTCGTCTACAGCCAAAAAGACGCCGCCCTGCTGCACAAACTTTTGCAGGTTTGCAATTCCTGACCAGCCGAGTCCTGGCCGCGTGTCATCAGTCGAATCGATCTTGCCAAGATTGGGAGTCAGCGAAGTTGTTTTCCAGGGCAAAGGATTTCCATACATCGGCAGGCCGTCGACGATCGCATTTTGCGGAATGCCGACCGGCGCAAACAGAATCACATCATACTTCGTGCGCAGCTCGGCATCTTTCGCTACGTCCTGGGTGCTAATGTAGGAGTAAGGCACCCCCAACTTATCAAACGCCAATCGCCACCAGCCTTCGTTTTGCGTTTCGATCCAAGTATGCATGAGCGCGACGCGTGGAACCTTGATCGCATGAGTTTTGACCGTGGGCGTATCGGTTACGGCGTAAACTTGAATGCCAAGTTCCGTGGCAACGCGTTCCATCTCTTCGCGCGAGACTTTCCGAACAATAAACGAACCGCGATTGAACTTGTGTCCTGCGGCTTCGACGGGCTCTTCCATCGCGTCAACAGTCGCGTCCATCATGCGAAAACGCATTCGCGCCAGCGCATTATCCGCGTTGTGATTGATGAGAAAGATTGAGCCGGTACCGGTGACGGCGGCCGGCGCGCCTGCCTCGCCGGTCAATCGCTCCATGGCTGCACTCAGAACTTTTGTGTCGACGACGCGGACGGCCTCGACGTTTGCCAGTTCACCCATGGTCCAGGCAGTGTCGTCATAAATTTGCGTTTGCGGATCGTTCGGCGCCCAGTATTGATAGTCGAGCAAAGCGTCGGCGATGCGGCTGTAAGGCTGGTCCATGCGCACAATGTAACTGCCGGCGGCGAAGGTGCGCTGCACAAACTTCGCCGGGCTCGGTTGCGGGCTTGGCGCCGGAGAAGGACTTGCGGAAGCGCGCGGCACGGCATCGGACGGCGTTGCGATGGCGACGGGTTCCTTGTTCTGTGTGACAGGCGAGCCGGTCGCTACCGCTCCCAGTTCTGTTTTCTTCTCGGCAGCGGCCTTGCCAGCCTTTACTGCAACCGTGAACGGCGCCGTCGCGCGACTAATCTCCACGCCTTGCGCTTGCAGTGTTCGCAACAGCTCAGCCTGATTTCCCGGCCGCGGATCGTCGCCCGGCAAAACATAAGCGGCGGGTCCTTCATTCTTTGGTTTCAATACCGAGCGTTTGCTCTTCAGGTAAAAATTCTTGAGAAAGAGTTTGCCGTTGTTGCTGAAATAATAAAGCGAAGTCAGCAACGCACTTTGCTGATAATTATTATTGTTGCGCTGCGACCATTTGGCTTTGGGCAGCGGCGGATTCTGACGATACCAGGTGCGCGAGTATTCATTTGGTGAAAGCGTACGCTCAACGGTGTCAGCACCGGCGTTGCCAAACGTTTCGTAGAGACGGCTGATACCGTTATGCGTCGCGGCGATGAACATCAAATAACCCGGCGACCAGGTATCAAAGTCGCCATGGGCAAACACGCCGGGCATGCCAAACTTCGTCATCTCGGAAACGTTGTTCCAGCCAATCATTTGCCATTCATCAGTCAGAATCGGATCGACCCAGGCATTGTATGGACCATCGCCAATAGTGTTGTCGTAAAGGTAGGGAACTGACTCGTGCAAATCGTGCAGCACCTGCGCTTTCCAGCCGGTGTAGGTGTTGAGCACGTTGCGCGTCAGGTTTAAGGAGAGGCCGATCGCGTCGCGATTATTATCGTGCGCGACGTAATGGCCCCAGTAAATCAACGAGGGATAATTTTCCTTGGGATGGGCCAGGTGCCAGTTGTAAATATCAACCATGCGATCGCGCCCGTCGGTTTCAACTACCGGCGTCATCAATGTAACCATATTGTCGCGGATGGATTTGATGTAGGGACTGTCATCAACTGCCAGACGATAGGCTAGTTCCATCAGCGCCGTCGGCGAACCGGTTTCGGTCGAGTGAATAGCGCCGGTGATGTAGTAGACGGGAAACGATTGGCTGACAAGCTTGTCGGCTTCGTCGTCATTAAGATTGATCGTGCGTGGGTCCGCAAGCTTGCTAAGACGCGCGCGGTTTTCGTCAAGCTTGGCCAACAAAGTTTCAGAGGCCACCGCGACCGCAATCATCTCGCGGCCTTCTTCGCTTTTGCCGATAGAAAAAACTTTGACACGCGGGCTCGCCTTTTCGAGCAGGCGCATGTAGCGATTCACTTCTTCCACGTAAGGCAGCTTACCGGGCGCGCCGGCGACATCGCCGAGTACGATTTTGGGCGTCGGCACTTTGGCGGACGCGGGCAAATAATCTGTCAAGGGCGAATTAAAGTACGGCTCGGTCGTATACTCGCGAATCTTTTTGGTGTATTCCTCGTCGATTGGTTGGTTCGGATCGCGGCCCGGCTTTACCTGCGCCTGCACCGTGAGGATGCCGCAAACGAACATTAGACCGGACATTAAATATAATGTGGACCAGCGAAGTAATGAGTGAGTCATTGAGTTTTCCTCATGCGACTAAAAGAATTCTTTGGACTGCGGCGGCTTGGACGCCGCTTTTGGAGCGCGCTGGCTTGACAGCGCTTTGCGGCGCGGCGGCTTGAGCCCGCTTCAACGACGCGAGTCTATCTCCGTAAAGAAGATCGCAGCGTAAACGAAAGCGGCGTCAAGCCGCCGCGTCATAAAAGAGCTGTCGAGCCAGCGCACTCCAAAGTTTGAGCGAAGAAGGAGCAAATGCTTTTAAGCCAAACACCGCGCCAAGTCAAACGTTTCATTTTCGGCTACAATAACCGCGATCCTATTTAACGAAGTTGCCCGCCTTTTTGTTTTCATAATGACTGGACGAATATTTCAACTAAACGTTTCCGCGGGGGGTGTTCCCAAGCTGGCCGTTCGCGAAGGCACTGTCAACGAACTGGGTCTGGTTGGCGATGTACAGCGCGTTCCCGTTATTCACGGCGGACCTGAGCGCGCGTTGTGCTTGTTCTCATTGGAACGGATTCTGCAACTGCAGGCCGAAGGACATCCGATTTTCCCCGGCGCGGTGGGCGAGAACGTCACAGTATCGGGAGTCGATTGGCGGCAGGTGGTTCCCGGCGTTCAGTTGCGCCTCGGTGAAGAAGTGTTGCTGGAAATCACCAGCTACACGACGCCTTGCAACACGATTCCTGCTTACTTTGCAGATGGCGAATTTATGCGCATCGAACAGAAACTTCATCCGGGCTGGTCGCGCGTCTATGCGCGAGTGGTGCACGGCGGGAAGTTGAAAGTTGGGCAAGTGGTGAAACTGACTAACGCCTCTTCCGGCCAATACGAATTAGCCGCGGATTTACGCTGAGTGGCATAGACTTTAGTCTGTGGCTCTGGCGGCACAGACTAAAATCTATGCCACTCCACGAAATACAATCGATACCAATCAGTCGTTGGTAATTAGCAAATGTCAGACGGGAAGCCCACAACAACCGATCCTCGCGCGCAATCGCCTGAAGATCCTTCACTCGTGCAAATCGAAAAGCCGAGCAAAGTAGCCGGTGGCATCCCTTCAATTCTCGCGACTGCAAAAACCACCTGGAATGAAATGGGAGTGGCGCGCGGCGTGCGCACGCTCCTGAAGCTAAATCAAAAAACAGGATTTGATTGTCCCGGTTGCGCCTGGCCCGAACCTGACGATGAGCGCTCGCACGCCGAGTTTTGCGAAAACGGCGCCAAACACGTTGCTGATGAAGCGACGACCAAACGTGTAACGCCCGAGTTCTTTGCGCGCTGGAGTATTGCTGACCTGGCTGAGCATCCGGACCACTGGCTCGGCAAGCAGGGTCGCATCACGAGCCCCATGGTGCTGCGCAACGGCGCTACTCATTACGAAAAAATAAGTTGGGATGAAGTTTTCACTTTGCTTGGCGGTGAGCTGAACGCATTGGACCATCCTGATGAAGCGATTTTCTACACTTCAGGGCGCACCAGTAACGAAGCCGCGTTTCTGTATCAACTCTTCGTCAGGCAGTTTGGCACCAACAATCTGCCTGACTGCTCGAACATGTGTCATGAGTCGAGCGGGTCAGCGCTGGGCGAAACAATTGGCGTCGGCAAGGGAACGGTAACACTGGAAGATTTTAATCTTGCGCAGGCCATTTTCGTCATCGGCCAAAATCCCGGCACCAATCATCCGCGCATGCTGACCGCGTTGCAGAAAGCCAAACAGAATGGCGCCCGGTTGGTCCACATCAATCCGCTTCCGGAAGTTGGCATGACGCATTTCAGGCATCCCCAGGACGTGCTGCATTGGTTTGGCGGCGGTACGGCGCTCGCCGACCTGTTTCTGCAGGTGCGGATCAACGGCGACGTGGCGCTGCTTAAAGGCATCATGAAGGAAGTGCTGGCCGCAGAGGATCGTAACCCCGGCGCGGTGTTGGACCATGAGTTCATTGCGAACTACACAGATGGGTTTGCGGAGTTTGCAGAGTCGATTAAGACCGCGCACTGGGGCGATCTGCTCGAGCAAAGCGGAGTTTCAAAAGCGCACATCGAAGACGCGGCGAAGATCTTTATTGAATCGGAACGGACAATTTTCTGTTGGGCCATGGGCCTGACCCAGCACAAGAACGCGGTGGCCAACATTCAGGAAATCGTCAACCTGATGCTATTGCGCGGCCAGGTCGGAAAGCCCGGCGCCGGTCTGTGCCCGGTACGCGGCCACAGCAACGTGCAAGGCGATCGCACGATGGGAATTTGGGAACGACCCACTGATGCTTTTCTCGACAAGCTGGGCGCCGAGTTCAATTTCGAGCCGCCGCGCGGTCATGGTCACGATACCGTCCGCGCCATTCAGGCCATGCATGCCGGGCAGGCCAAAATTTTCTTTGCGCTGGGCGGAAATTTTCTTGCCGCCACGCCTGATACCGAATACACCGCCGACGCGTTGCGCCGTTGTAGATTGACTGCGCACGTCTCGACGAAACTCAACCGCGCGCATTTGATTACCGGGAGACAGGCTTTGATCCTGCCGTGCTTGGGACGTACTGAGATTGATTTGCAAGCCGCTGGTGCTCAATTTGTGACTACGGAAAATTCAATGGCGGTGGTGCAGGCTTCGCGAGGTTTTCTTCGGCCGGCTTCCGAAGAGTTGTTGAGCGAGCCGGCTATCGTTGGGCGCCTGGCAAGCGCCACTTTAGGTCAACGGTCGGCAATCAATTGGCAAGAACTAGTCGCCGACTACGATCGCATTCGCGATCACATTGAACGAGTCGTGCCAGGATTCGACGACTACAACAATCGCGTGCGGCATCCCGGCGGTTTTCATCTACCCAGCCCGGTCAGCAAGCGGGTATTCAGAACTCTAACCGGGCGGGCGCGGTTCACTGTTCATGATTTACCCGAACATAATCTGTTGCCCGACCAATTGTTGATGATGACGATTCGCAGTCACGATCAATTCAACACCAGCATTTACAGTTTGGACGATCGCTATCGCGGCATTCACAACGGCCGGCGCGTCGTTTTTCTGAATCAGGACGACATGGCGTTGCTGCATTTGATCAAGGGACAGGTCGTCGATCTAGTCAGCCACTTTGAAGGCGAAGAACGCATCGCGCGCAATTTTGTGGTCGTGCCCTACAGCATTCCGCGGCGTTGCGCGGCGACCTATTTCCCCGAAGCAAATGTTCTGGTGCCGGTCCGCAGCGTGGCTGAGAAAAGCAATACGCCGGTTTCCAAGTCGGTGGTGATCAGCATTCGACCAGTAACTGATGAAGTAAAATGACGTTGCAAATCGCCAAAGTAGAAACCGCTTCAAAGCCTGAACTGTACGCAAGTTTGCTTTCGCAACTTCGCGGTTTGCAGGAAACCGAGCACGATTTCATCGCCAACGCCGCTAATTGTGCAGCGCTGCTTTATCATTCGCTTCCCGATGTAAATTGGGCCGGATTCTATTTGTATAAAGAAGGCGAATTGGTGTTGGGCCCGTTTCAGGGAAATCCGGCGTGCGTGCGTATCGCATTGGGCAACGGAGTCTGCGGCACTGCCGCGCAACTGAAACAAACTCTCGTTGTTGATAATGTTCACGAGTTTCCCGGACACATCGCCTGCGACAGCGCCTCGAATTCCGAGATTGTGGTTCCGTTAATAAATGACGGGCGATTAATCGGCGTGCTGGATGTGGATAGTCCATCGCTCGCCCGCTTTGACGACGAAGATGCGCAGGGTTTGAATGAGCTGGCAGGGATTTTTACTAAAACGTCCGGAATGTTTTAGAAGTTGTCTGAGCCCGCGGAGCGGGTGGGAGCATAAAGCCTGGGGTGGAGCGAAGCGGAACCCCAGGAACAAGGAAACGATCGACAGTCCTTAGCCCACGAAGTGGGCGACAGTTGCTCGCAACATAGAAAGTGACGCTCGCGCTATCGCACGCTTCGCGCGCTCAGGTTCTTTTGCGTCGTGATCCTGGGGTTCCACTTCGCTCCACCCCAGGCTTTATGCTTTCACCCGCTCCGCGGGTTAGGTAAGAAAACCTATGATCAAAATTCGCAAAGCTGAAGCTCGCGGCCACTTCGATTTTGGCTGGCTTAACACCTATCACACCTTTTCATTTGGCGATTATTACGATCCGTCGCACATGGCGTTTCGCTCTTTGCGAGTCATCAATGAAGACATCGTTGCGCCGGGGCGTGGTTTCCCCACGCACGGTCACCGCGATATGGAAATCGTTACGTACATCATTTCGGGCGCGCTCGAGCATCGCGACAGCATGGGCAGCGGCTCTGTAATCCGGCGCGGCGACGCGCAGCGCATGAGCGCCGGCACCGGTGTAAGGCACAGCGAGTCGAACCCTTCAAGAGAAGAGCCGGTCCATCTGTTGCAAATTTGGATTGTGCCCGAGCGAGAAGGGCAGCTGCCTGAATACGAAGAAAAGAAGTTTGCGGATGAAGAGAAGCGAAACAGATTACGACTAATCGTTTCACCGGACGGGGACGATGGCGCCGTGCGCATTCATCAGGACGCAAAGATATACGCAAGCGTGCTTGATCCCGGCCAGTCAGTTAATCATCAATTAACAACGGGCCGGCACGCGTGGTTGCAAGTTGCGGCCGGCGCGGTAGAACTGAACGGCACTGAGCTCAAACACGGTGACGGCGCTGCGTTTAGTCAGGAAGACGAATTGAGCATCGTTGCCGGAGAGTCGTCAGAAGTTTTGTTATTTGATTTGGCTTAAGTTGGTTGAAGCAAGGAAAGGAAGGTCGCAAATGGAAGCAACACGCGTAACGGTTGACGAGGTGAAGGAACGAATGGAGCGCGGCGAGCAGTTTACTTTCATCGACGCGCGCAATCCTACCGCATGGGCCGAGGGCGACACCAAATTGCCGGGCGCCCTGCGCGTGCCTGATGACGAGGTTGAAAAGCACCTTGCCGACATACCGCATTCTCGCACCGCCATCACCTACTGTACTTGTCCGCACGAACATTCCAGCAGCAAAGTAGCCCAGGAACTGTCAGCGCACGGTTACAAGAACGTCCATCCGCTCTTCGGCGGACTTGAAGCCTGGGAAAAGGCCGGCCTTCAACTGGAACCGAAAGAAACCACAAAACAAGATGGCCAGTGAAAACGCCGAACAGGTGCTCGCTGCGTGGGAAACGTCTTCGCAGTATTGGAACAAGCACCAGGCGCTGATCGAAAAAATGTATGCGCCGTTGACGCGCGCGCTGATCGAAGCAGCGCAAATCGTCGCTGGTCAGTCGGTGCTCGACATTGGCGGCGGCGCGGGAGAACCTTCGTTGACGATCGCTCGCGTGGTTGGGCCATCCGGACACGTGACGTTTACCGACCCGACAGCAGGTATGGTTAAAGCCGCTCGCGAAGAATCTGAACGACGCGGCCTAAAGAACATCGAGTTTCATCAGAGCGGAGCCGAGAAACTTCCATTTGCAGACGACTCGTTTGACGTTGCTGTGGGGCGGCTCTCGCCGATGTTTTTTGCGGACGTGTCTGGCGCGCTGCGAGAGATCTTGCGAGTCGTTAAGCCCGTTGGCCGTGTTGCGTTTCTCGTGTGGGCCGAGCGGGAGTTCAATCCATTCTTTACTGTGATCACTGAAGTTCTGAATCAATTTGTGGCGGCTGAACCGGAAGCTGAAGATGCGCCGACCGCTTTTCGCTTCGCGCGGCCAGGAAAGCTCGCGAAGTTGCTGGGAGAAGCGGGCGCTGTCTCAGTGAAAGAACGCGCGCTGAAGTTTGAAACCGAAGCGCCCGTCGATATTTCGGAGTTTTGGGAATTGCGCACAGAAATGTCGGACACGTTTAGAACTAAACTCGCCAGTCTGGCGCCCGATGAAGTCGAGGCTGTTAGAAATGCGGTACTCAAAGCCGCGACCGTTTATTTCCAAAGCGGCAGCATGAATTTTCCTTCGCAGGTTTTGATCGTTAGCGGCATTAGAACTTGAGGGGTCTGGCGGAGAATAGCGAAGTCATGCTCTCCGATTAATTGGCAGGTGGGGGAAGGATAGTTCACCCCCGTCCAGGGAAAATGTGCAGTTTACGCCGGAGAGCTGTTAACGTGATCATCAAGTAGCATAAATTTGCAGGTTGGAAAGGGTGGCTTGCCCCCGCTCAGTTTGGGATTACTGATGAATGATTACAAGAGCAAGAGCGGGGGCAAGCTCCGGGGGTTCCCAGTGCGGCAGCCACACTGGGGTGGAAGACACCCTTCCCAACTGAGCATTGCACAGTTGAATTTTGCATTCCTGGAATCTTGGTTCGTTTGAACGCCGCGCACGCTATTGTATTCATCCATGCCTGGGATCCCCTCAATTACTTTTTAGCTCATTTTTTTGTTCACTTTGGAGTGCCAGATTATTTGGATAGCGCGCGAAGACCGCCTGCACATCGCTGAGCCGATCAATCACTAAGTTCGTAGTCGTCACCAGGGAAAAATTCGGATCAAGCTGTTCCAGTTCGCTTTGAACCAGATTGATCCAGGCTCGCGTAAGTTCTTCCTTATATTTTCCAGGGCCAACGTTATGGTGATCGAGAAACCGCAGCAAGCTAGTGCGCATCTTCTCAAAAGCCTGTTCCACCGTTGCGTTGTGCAGGTACCAGACGGCAACGGCCAAATGTTTGGCATGTGGAAAGTCGTCTTTCCCGATGGTGCATGATTCCAAACCCTGCACGAGACTCTCGATTTCTGCTTCTGTTTGGTATTGGCTTTCCATGGCAGGAACCTCGACGAAAGTTAGCACAGGCTTTAGTCTGTGGTGAGTGGCATAGACTTCAGTCTGTGCTGGCAGCGTAGCCACAGACTAAAGTCTATGCCACTCACCACGGACTAAAGTCTATGCTACAAAAAACGAGGCGGACCGATTAACTCGATCCGCCTCGTCGCGATAAGTTTGAACCGCTGGTTATTTCGCCGCGGCTGCATTCACTCGCGCCGTCAGTCGCGATTTATATCGCGCGGCTGCGTTCCGGTGCAGCACACCTTTTTGCACTGCGCGGTCAATGGTTGAAATCGTCTCGGGCAAAATCGCACTCGCTTGCTTGCCGTCGCCCTCGAGCGCGCTGCGCAAGTTCTTGAGTGAAGTTCTTAAGCGGCTGCGATTGCCGCGATTGAGCTTGCGGCGTCGTTCGCTCTGCCGCACTCTCTTTTCTGCTGACTTGTGATTAGGCATCAACTTCTCCAACTATCCACTGCAAATAATGCGTTTTTCTAAACGATTCGAACCAGTCTACCTGATTAGCGCCAATGCGCAAGTGACGGAGTATAGGGATCGCGATATGGAGTGTCAAGCAACTGCGACAACTTCCACGGGCGCGTTTTCACGGTTCATTTGACACCAATTGAGGCCTGTAGTAGCGTCGCTTCAACTAAGATATGCCAGTAATTCTTTTCGCAGCTCACACTCCCGAAAACAAATCGAACCAATTTCGTTCTTCCAAAGGAGACGCTTGCCTGTTTTGAAGCAGATCGAACTTCCACCTCGCGGCCTGGAAACTCTTTTCGGCGTTCACGATCAGAACATCAAATATCTCGAATCGTTGCTCGCGGTGCGCATCGACGCGCGCGGTCAGGACGTTTCCATTGACGGCGACCCGCAGGATGTAGCAACAGCCGAACGCATCCTCGAAGACTTTTCCGAACTCTTTCGAGAAGGCCGCTCTTTCACCGATAAAGAGTTGCGCGAAGCTTTTGCGCAGATTGCCGAAGACCGCGCGTTTAGTTTGCGTGACTACTTTACCAAGGCGCGTTTCAATCCGGCCGGCAAGAAACAGGTGGCGCCAAAATCGGCGACGCAGCGCAAATACATTCAGGCGATTCAGGAGCAAGACGTTGTGTTCGGCATCGGCGTGGCCGGCACCGGAAAGACCTATCTCGCGGTTGCGTTGGCCGTACAGGCGCTGATGCTAAAGCAGGTGAACCGCATCGTGCTCGCGCGTCCAGCGGTCGAAGCAGGCGAGAAGCTTGGCTTTCTGCCGGGCGACCTGCAAGAGAAAGTTGATCCCTACCTTCGTCCGCTTTACGACGCGCTGTTTGATTTGATTGACTACGAGCGCGTTACCAAACTGCTCGAGAAACAAGTGATCGAAGTGGCGCCGCTGGCCTTCATGCGCGGACGCACGCTTGCCGACGCCTTCATCATTCTCGATGAAGCGCAAAATACAACCAGCGAACAGATGAAAATGTTTCTGACGCGCATCGGCTTTGGCTCGAAAGCCGTGATCACCGGCGACGTGACGCAAGTGGATCTGCCGGCGGGCAAACGCAGCGGATTGATCGAAGCCGAACGTGTGCTGGCGAATCTTGACGGGATCGAGTTCGTTTATTTCACTGAAAAAGATGTCGTGCGCCACAAACTGGTGCAGATGATTATCAAGGCCTACGACGAGCACTCGCGCAAGCGTGAGATGTAATCCGCAGATTACGCAGATTTCACAGATTAAAGGCTTAAAGAAAATAATTGCTTGGCTAAGATGAAGTCCGTTAGGGGTTGCTTTTGCAATCTGTGTAATCTGCGAAATCTGTGGATAGGCCAATGATCGAAATCGTCAACCGCCAGCGCAAAATTCCAATCGCTTCGGCGCGGTGGGAAACATTTGGGGTGAAAGCGTTGCAAGTCTTACCGGCTAAGAACGCGAGCGCGACCGTGGTCTTTGTTTCGGATCGGGCAATGGCCGAACTTAATCGCCGCTGGCGTGGCCAGCGAGGCACTACCGACGTGCTCTCGTTTCCGGCTGCACAGGATAAGTTTGAAAAGTTCGAAGGTCTCAATTTGGGCGACGTCGTTATTTCAGTTGAGCAGGCTGCGCGCCAAGCCAAGCAAAACAGGTTGAGCCTGAATACCGAGATCGCGCAGCTCATCCTTCATGGCGTGTTGCACCTGTGCGGTTATGATCACGCGACTGACAAAGGTGAGATGAATCGGCTTGAGCTTCGTTTGAGACACAAGCTGGGCATCTGAAAAGACGAAGAGAAGATTTACCATTTGCCATTTACCATTTCTCATTTTCCATTTGTAAAGCAAACTGTTGGTTTTCGGCCGCCGGTTGACTGCGCAATGGAGGTCGTTCAAAAACTCCGCGATGGCAAATGCTAAATGGCAAATGGCAAATGGTAAATCGACTTAAATGACGCTCGTTAGTTAGCTGTTCCACTTCTATAACCGCCGCAGACTTGCTTGAGCTGAAGCTTCGTCGCCAGCTGGGAATCTAGACAAGAAAAGTAAATTTTCCATTTTCCATTTACCATTTCTCATTTGCCATTGCAGAAAATGCGCCGCTTTGAGTGAACCAAACAAGGGCATTCAAAAGTGAGCGGCCCGCAAGCTAATCGTTTGCTTTACCAATGAAAAATGAGAAATGGTAAATGGTAGATGGTAAATCTCTTCGGTGGCGCTGTGCCTGGTGATTTCTCCATTCCCAACCAGCCGACTTAACTATTCACCATTTCCGATTTACTATCTACCCCGACCGAAAATGAAGATTGAGATCATACTAGCGTCCCTTCTGTTATTCCTCCTGTGTACGCTTGCGACCGTAGACATGGCCTTTGGCCAGTTGAGCGACGTCGGATTGCGCCGGCTAATCACCGAAGCCGAAGAACGCGCCAACGATCGCTCGGCGGCGTTTCTCAAACAAGTCCTCGAAAACCGTCCCCGCTTTAGCTTTGCCATCTCCGCAAGTATTCAGATTCTACTCGTCATCGTTGCCGTGGTTGTCACCTCGATTTCGTTGACTTTGTTTGACGACCCGCGCGTTGTTTTGGTGGGACTACTTGCCGGTCTGATTCTCGCGGGCATCTTCCGTCAGCTAATCCCGTTGTTTATTTCGACGCGCGACCCGGAAGGTACGTTGTTGTTCCTGTTACCGGTGATACGCCCGTTTCTGCCGCTGATGGCGTTTGCCGCCGACCCGTTCCATAAACTATTTGACCGTTCGCGCACGAAGGAACAGGAACTCGCCACCGATAATGAAGATGAAGATGAAGACGCGGCCGACGACATTCAGGCGCTGATAGATGTGGGCGAGGCTGAGGGCATCCTTGAAGAAGAAGAAGGCGAACTGATCCATTCGATCATCGAGTTTGGTGACACGCGCGTGAGCGAAGTGATGACGCCACGACCCGACATTGTCGCGGTGCCGGCCGCCGCCACAGTGCGCGAAGCGCGCGACATAATGCTTGAATCGAAGTACTCGCGGCTGCCAATCTTTCGCGATCAAATCGATAACGTGGAAGGCATAATCTATGTCCGTGATCTGTTGCAACGCTGGGCCGACGGCGATGAAGAAGGAAGCATTGCTTCGCTGAGGCGTGATGTTTATTTTGTCCCCGAAACGAAACCGGTCGCCGAGTTGCTTGAAGAAATGCAGAAAGCCCATGTGCAACTTTCAATGGTCATCGACGAATACGGCGGCGTCTGCGGCCTGGTGACCGTCGAAGACATCCTCGAAGAG
>JAVEDP010000032.1 GCA_030841085.1 Pyrinomonadaceae bacterium | reverse complement strand
TCTCTACTGATCGCTCCTGGCAGCGAAACGAAATCAAAAATGAATCATTAAACGCAAACGACTGACCCCGGAAGCTCTGCGCCTGGCAAAAATAGCTAGAGTGGTGATTCATCGAACTTATTCAGAGCTTCCTAAAGTCTATGCCACTTCGATCAAACTAAGACACAACCGCGCTTGTTTTCGACTGCTCGCCGACCAATTGCTCATAAAGATCGATATATTTCTTAGCGGCGGCGTCCCAGGAATTATCCTGCGCCATGCCGTTAAGTTGTATCCGCTGCCAAATGTCGGGCTTGCTATAAAAGTAAAGTGCTTCCCGTATTTTATCAAGCAATGCGCCGGCATGGTACTCGCGAAACTTGAAACCCGTGCCGGTACCATCCTGCGCATTGAAGTTTTCCACCGTGTCGTCGAGGCCGCCGGTCGCTCGCACTATTGGCACGGTGCCGTAACGCATGCTGTACATCTGGTTCAAACCGCAAGGCTCGTACTGCGACGGCATTAGAAACATGTCCGCGCCGGCTTCGATCTGATGGGCCAGTGGTTCACCTGCATAACCTTTGTAAATGCCGACCTGTCTTGGCGCCTGGTCGTGCCAGCTTTGTAAAAAGTCTTCGTATTCTTTGGCGCCGGCGCCAAGGGCGATGAAGAACGATCCGGTTTGCAAGATCGCGTTCGCGAGTTGGCGAATCAAGTCGTAGCCTTTTTGTGAAACCAGGCGAGAAATGATCGCGATGATGGGGCGATCCAGATCTTCCGGCAAAGCAAAACGCCGGAGCAGATCGCGTTTGCATTCGCGTTTCCGGCTCAAATCTTCGGCGGAAAAGTTGGCGGCGATGTATGGATCCGTTTCCGGATTCCACAGCTCGTAATCAACTCCATTGGTGATCCCCATAAGAGAGTCGCGGCGCGCACGCAATAGCCAGTCGAGGCCCGCGCCCTGCTCAGGCGTTTGAATTTCTTCCGCATAACGCCGGCTCACGGTTGAGAGAGCGTCGGCTGAGATTAACCCGGCCTTCAAAGCCGAGGCCGCGCCCTTAAGCATGAAATCGTCCTGTTCCGGCGAGTCGCCAAAACCCAGCCACCAAAGATCTTTCGGATCAAAAGTTCCCTGGTAAGCGAGATTGTGAATCGAGAAGACAGTTTTCGTGTTTTTGAAAAACTCGTCATGACGGCGGCGCGCGCTTAGTTCGCTCATCGCAAAACCGCAGGGCCAGTCATTGCCATGAATCACATCAGGTTGCCAGTCGAGTTTTTTTAAGAGAGCAAGCGCTGCACGCGAGAAAAAAGCATAGCGCTCGTGATCGTTTGCATAACCATAAATGGAAGGCTTATCGAAATAGAGTCCCGCATCAATCAGGTAAGCAGGAGCACCGGCGGCATCGCTTTGAAAAACGCGAACCGGCGAAACATGCCCACGCCATTCGACCGGAACGTCTTCAATAACATCGTCGCTCAGCAGACCGCGATCAATCTGTTGATGAAGTGGAAGAATAAGGCGTGCATCGATGCCCTGTTGGGCCAGCGCTTTGGGCAACGCGCCGGCAACGTCGGCGAGGCCGCCCGTTTTGGCGAAAGGCACCGCTTCCGATGAAAGGATTGCAACGCGCATAAGGGAAAAGGATGAAGGGGGAAGAATGAAGGATGAAAAAGCAGAGGCCAAACAGAAAGAGCAAAAGGCGGACGGACACGAATGTTTCATCCGCCTTCGACCCTGATTTAGCTTTGCATCGACGCGAGAAAATCTGCGTTTGACTTGGCCTTCTCGAGCCGTTCGAGCACAACTTCCATTTGCTCAACGGGGGAAAGCGGATTCAAAACGCGACGCATCACCCAGATGCGGGCTAAGTCTTCCTTGCTAAGCAGCAGCTCTTCTTTCCTCGTGCCCGAGCGCTGCAAATCAATAGCGGGGAACAGGCGTTTGTCGCTCAAACGGCGATCGAGATGAATTTCAGAGTTACCTGTACCTTTGAATTCTTCAAAGATGACATCGTCCATGCGCGAGCCGGTGTCGATCAGCGCGGTGGCGATAATCGTCAGCGAGCCGCCTTCTTCAATGTTGCGCGCGGCGCCGAAGAAACGCTTCGGACGTTGCAGCGCATTTGAATCGATACCGCCGGAAAGAATCTTGCCACTGGGCGGCACGACCGCGTTGTGCGCACGAGCCAGACGTGTAATCGAGTCAAGCAGAATAACGACGTCACGTTTGTGCTCGACCAGGCGCTTCGCTTTTTCAATCACCATGTCGGCGACCTGAACGTGGCGCGTCGGTGGTTCATCAAACGTCGACGAGATAACTTCGCCATTCACCGAACGCTGCATGTCGGTAACTTCTTCCGGCCGCTCATCGATGAGCAGAACAATCAACGTCACTTCCGGATGGTTGGTAGTAACGGAGTTTGCAATCGTCTGAAGCAACATCGTCTTGCCGGTGCGCGGCGGAGCGACAATCAATCCACGTTGGCCTTTGCCCAATGGAGTAACCAGGTCGATAACGCGGGCGGAAAGATTCTCCTGCGTGGTTTCCATCTTCAACATCTCTTCCGGATACAACGGTGTGAGATTGTCGAAGAAAACTTTTTCGCGGGCCTGGTCGGGAGACTCGAAGTTAATTGCTTCAACTTTGATGAGAGCGAAATAGCGCTCGCCTTCTTTGGGTGGACGAATCTGGCCGCTCACGGTATCGCCGGTGCGCAGATCGAATTTTCTGATTTGCGACGGCGAGACATAAATGTCGTCGGGGCCGGGCAGGTAGTTATATTCAGGGGCGCGCAGAAAACCAAAACCATCCGGCAGCGTCTCGAGCACGCCTTCGGAAAAGATGAGACCGCTTTTTTCTGTCTGCGCCGCCAGGACTTTGAAGATCAGTTCCTGCTTGCGCATGCCGGTGGCGCCGGGCACATCCATGCCCTTGGCGATACTCGTCAGCTTGGAGATGGACATTTCCTTGAGGTCGGCCAGGTTTAGGAAGCCCTCTTCCTTACCCCGGCGCTCTCCGCCATCTCGTTCGGGAGCATCGGCGGTAGCTACTGATGCGCCGTCGTCATTGTCGTCGTTGTTCGCGCTCGATGCGCGTGAACGTGTTCTCTGTGACATGTCAATTGATTCCTAATTATCTAGTGGGCGGTTGTTTTTTGCCGCGGCTGAATTTGTTTAGTTTTGGAGGTTAGAACTTGAAAAACCGGGTATCCCTGTTGCGGGTGATCCTTGCTCGTCGATTAGCGGCGAGGCGGCAAAAAAGACTAACTTCAATGGCGCCTTGCAATATGCCTAAATACCAAATGACCAAACGGGGAATTACTCTGATGCAATGTCGTCGGCCATCCGTTGGTTTCGAAGAAGCTTGGTTAACAAAAAGGGGTTTGAGAATTTTGAGCACTTAGCGCTCGATCTGAATTATGGAAGCACCATTCTTAACCGATCCACAATTTGTAATCAAGGGCTGACAGCTTAAGAACCAGCCAGGGCATTCTCAATCGTGTGCCAAAGTTCGTTTCGCCCGTGTCCGCTCTTTGCTGAAAAAGCTATCACGTTCGCTGCTTTGAACACGCGTCGCGCGCGTTCCAAACTCGTTTTCAAATCGTTGTTAGATAGCTTATCGGATTTTGTGGCAACTATTAAGCGTGGCTTGGCGCTATGCTCAAGCCAATCGTGAAGCTGCAAATCCAATGTTGTGGGTTCGTGGCGCGAATCTACGAGCTGAATTGATAGCACAAGCTGTTGTCGCTTTGCAAGGTAGGTGGTAACCATCTCGCCCCAGCCTGCTCGCAACGATTTTGGCACCCGCGCATAACCAAACCCGGGAAGATCAACGAAACGAAAACTATTGTTGATGTCAAAAAAATTCAGCGACTGCGTGCGCCCCGGTGTGTTCGACGTGCGCGCCAGGCCGCGCGTGTTGAGCAGGGAATTGATGACGCTGGACTTGCCGACGTTCGAACGCCCCATAAATGCGACCTCGGGTTTTTGTTCGACGGGCCAATCGCTTTCCTGGAAAGCGCTCTTCAGGAATTCGGCGCTGCTGATTTTCATGCGTTGACCAGAGCTTTGGTTTTGATTGGGTTTCTCTGTGTTACCTCTGTGCTCTCTGTGCCTCGGTGGTGGATAGTTGTCGGGTCACCACAAAGACACAGAGGAAACAAAGGTTGCACAGAGAAGATCCAAGCCTACTTAGATTGCGCTTGACTGTTGCGTTTGCAAAGCTCTGGTTCGAATTAATCGCCTAGGAAGCAGACGTAGCGGTCGCCGCCGCCTGTACTTTCGCGGTGCGTTCTTCACGCATCGCAGCAAACCGTTTCATGCGCTCGCGCAGGGCGTTGATCTTTTCCTCATAGTCTGGAACGCGCTTTACCAGAGCCTCGAGATTCATTAGAAACTCGGGATTACCGAACAACTCGCGCACTTCCGGAATGAGCGGGGCGATCTTGGAATAGACAAACAGGTGCTCGCCGTTACTCTCGTTGAACAACTTTTCGTCAATGGCGCCGTTGTTGACCATCGCGGCAGCCATCTCCCAATAGGAAATCACCATCCGGTAATGACCGCTATGCTCGCTCAGAAGCACATCGATAACGTCCTGCATGGTTGTCGGGTTAAAGCCGAACATCCAATTGCGCGCTTCACGCATGGTTGCTTCTCGTCTCAAGTCGTAAAGTTTCAGAATCAGATCTGCGTCGTCATGTTTACTCATCAGGTCCTCCAAGGGTTAATTTGTTATGGGGATTGCAAGCAAGAGGTGTTTAGAGTTCGGGCCACGCCTGTCTTTGATTAGACGGACGTATCCAAAGGTGAACTTCTAAACCCTGCTTGATTGGAAAAATTATTAGCTTGTTTGAATGCCTTGCGATGGCGCTTCCGTGGTCCAGAGCGGCGGCGCCTTGGCTTCCTCGGGTGCGCCGGCGGCGGTTGGACAGGCATCTTCGAGCGCAAGCGCCAACACTTCATCAATCGTTTCTACCAGATTGATGGTGAGCGCATTGCGAACTTCTTCCGGAACCTCCGGCAAATCTTTTTCATTGTCCTTGGGAAGAATGATGGTATCGATGCCAAAGCGATGCGCGGCTAGCAGCTTTTCTTTCACGCCGCCAATTGGCAACACGCGACCGCGCAAGGTTATCTCCCCGGTCATGGCCACATTCTTCCTAACGGGCGTGCGCGCCAGCGCCGACGCCATTGCGGTGGCGATCGTAATTCCGGCCGATGGACCATCTTTAGGAATGGCGCCTTCGGGCACGTGAATATGCAAATCGCGCTTGCGAATAAAGTCAATGCTCATTGCCAAACGTTCAGCGCGGGCCTTGATGCAAGTCAACGCCGCCTGTGCCGATTCCTGCATGACATCGCCCAGCTTACCGGTCAGCATTACACCGCCGCGACCTTTGGTAAGCGTTGCCTCAATCTGCAGAACTTCGCCACCGACCTCGGTCCAGGCCAAGCCGGTTGCCAGTCCAATTTCGCTTTCGGCCGCGACGCCTTGTTGGCGAAACTTTATGGGACCAAGCATCTCGCGAACGCGCTCGGCGTCTACGATCTCTTTGTGCTCTTCGGTCACACTCTCGGCCACAAAGCGGCGCGCCAGTTTGCGACAGCAGGAGCCAATCTCACGCTCGAGATTGCGCACGCCCGACTCGCGAGTGAAGTGCCGGATAATTTCCAACAGTCCCTCGTCCGTAAAGTCGAACTGCTCCATTTTGAGACCATTGGCTTCGGCTTGTTTCGGAACCAGGTGTCGCTTGGCAATTTCCAGCTTCTCACGTTCGGTGTAACCCGACAGACGCAATATCTCAAGACGATCCTGAAGGGCCGGCGGAATCGTGTGCAGCACGTTTGAAGTGGCGATGAAAAAGACTTTTGACAGATCGTATTCAACGTCGAGGTAGTGGTCCTGGAACGTGTGGTTCTGTTCCGGGTCCAAAACTTCAAGCAAAGCCGCGCTTGGGTCGCCGCGAAAATCGGCGCCGAGTTTGTCAACTTCATCAAGCAGCAGCACCGGATTAACCGTGCCCGCTTTCTTCATCATCTGAATGATCTGTCCCGGCAGCGCGCCGATGTAGGTGCGGCGATGGCCACGAATTTCGGCTTCGTCGCGCACGCCACCCAGCGACAGGCGCACAAACTTTCGTCCAGTTGCGCGCGCAATCGATTTACCCAAACTGGTTTTGCCAACTCCCGGCGGGCCAACGAAGCAGAGAATCGAGCCCTTGGGATTTTTCACCAATTGGCGGACGGCAAGATATTCAAGAATGCGTTCTTTGATTTTTTCCAGGCCGAAGTGATCTTCGTTGAGAACTTCTTCCGCCTTGGTCAGGTCTTTGATCTCTTTTGACTTTTGTTTCCAGGGCACGCTCACCAGCCAGTCGATGTAAGTGCGCGAGACGGTGCCTTCCGCAGACATCGGCGGCATGGCTTCCAGCCGATGCAGTTCCTGCATGGCCTTGGTCTTAGCCTCTTCGGTCATACCGACCTCTTCGATCTTCTTCTTCAGATCTTCAAGTTCGGCTTTCTCGTCTTTGCGGCCCAGCTCTTTATGGATCGCTTTGATTTGTTCGTTGAGGTAGTACTCTTTTTGCGCCTTCTCCATCTGTCTCTTAACGCGCGTTTGGATGGTGCGGTCGAGCTGGCGTTTCTCGATCTCAAGCTCGAGCAACTCAATCAAGCGCTGCAGACGGGCTTGGGAAGAAAACAATTCGAGCAGTCCCTGTTTGTCTTCGACAGAAATGCGCAACTGCGAAGCAAGTGCGTCGGCGAGATGCGAAGGATTTTGATTACGAAGCGCAGTTTGCAGCGCATCAGTTTGCGCTTCCGGCGCCAGGCGCAAATGTTGTTCGACGAGTTGGCCAATCTTCTGCACCAGTGCGTCCAGGCGCGTGCCGTCTTCGTTGACTACGGGCGCGCGTTTGACCAGGGCCATAAAAGTGCCATCGGTATTTTCAATGCGCACCGTGGTGGCGCGTTCGCGGCCTTCCACGACGACTTTTATTTGCCCGTTATCCTGTTTTTGCGATTGCAAAATCCGGCCCAGCGTGCCAACACCGTAAATTTGATCCGGCGCCGGCTCATCGATAGTGGCGTCGTGTTGCGTAGCAAGAAAGATGGTGCGATCGGCGGCAAGCGCCTGCTCGAGCGCGCGCACCGAACCCGCCCGCCCAATCTTAAAAGCAACTTTTGTAAATGGGAAAATTACAACGTCGCGAATTGGCACCATCGGATACCAGGCAACGTCAGCAGGACTGCGATCTGAATATTCTTCCATAATTGCGAATGAACGGACTTAACTGCGGCTTCTTGCAAGAAAGGCGAGCCGCTTAAACTGCCGTCTCGCCCCATCAATAAGATGTTTAATTGTAAAGCATTTCCCGGGCATGCGCCACAGTGGCCGACTTTGTCGCATCGACTTCAGTCTGTGCCCGTGCGGCAGACTAAAGTCTAAGGCACTAAGCCGCGGCGCCATCAATACCCGCCAACCCCTCGCCCGGTACAGCGCGATGCCGCTCGACCATTTCGCTGGTAATGACAAACTCTTTTACGCGCTTTTGCGAAGGCAACGTGTACATTGCGTCCAAAAGCAACTCCTCGAGAATCATCATCAAGCCGCGCGCGCCGACTTTTCGTTCAACTGCCTGCTTGGCGACGGCTTTCAGGGCATCTTCGGTGAACTTGAGTTTGACGTTATCGAAATCAAATTTCTTTTGATACTGCTTGACGAGCGCGTTCTTTGGTTCGGTGAGAATCTTGATCAGCGCGGCCTCGTCGAGTTCGTGCAAAACGCCGCAGACGGGCAGGCGGCCGACAAATTCGGGAATCAAACCAAAACGAATCAAGTCCTCGGGTTGCACAGCCGCCAGCGCTTCGGCGTGGCGATGGCTTCCGCTTTTCACTTCCGCCTGGAAACCGAGCGATTTATTCCGCAGCCGGCGACCGATTACTTTCTCAAGGCCTACAAAAGCCCCGCCGCAGATGAAAAGAATGTTCGCGGTATCGATTGGAAAGAATTCCTGATGCGGATGTTTTCGGCCCCCCTGTGGCGGAACATTCGCAATAGTGCCTTCCAGGATTTTCAACAACGCCTGTTGCACGCCTTCGCCCGACACATCGCGAGTAATCGAAGGGTTCTCGTCCTTGCGGCAAATCTTGTCGACTTCGTCAATATAGATAATGCCCTGCTGCGCGCGTTCGACGTCGCCGTTTGCGGCTTGCAGTAATTTCAGAATGATGTTTTCGACGTCTTCACCAACGTAGCCGGCCTCAGTCAAGGTGGTGGCATCGACGATCGTGAAGGGAACACTCAGCATGCGCGCGAGTGTTTGTGCCAGCAGCGTCTTGCCAGTCCCGGTCGGGCCAATCAAAAGAATGTTTGCTTTTTGGATTTCAACGTCGGCGCGGCGGCGGCCCAGTTCGATGCGCTTGTAATGCTGATAAACAGCGACTGCCAGTCTCTTCTTCGTTTCATCCTGGCCGATGACGTACTCGTCGAGAAAACTCTTGATCTCGCCGGGCTTGGGAAGCGGTGGACGCGTTGCTACCGACTCTGCCTGCTGATCGTCGGTGATAATTTCGTTGCAGATATCAATGCACTCATTGCAGATGTAGACGGTTGGGCCGGCAATGAGCTTCTTGACTTCGTTCTGCGATTTACCGCAGAAGGAACAGCGCAGTGTGTCGTCGGTTCGTCTAACCATATTTCTGGGGAATCTCCTTCGAGTTTCGATCGAACCTGTTACTTAGGAACCGTCAGGGAGTTGTTGGGAGTTTCGGGGTTTGCAATCATCGAACGATAACGCTCGACGCATTCGTTACAGATGAAAGCGCTCTTGCCGATCATGCCTTTGGGAACGCCGCTCGTCTGCTGCGGGGTGCCGGCAACGATGTTAGCCACTTCGCCATTGGACCTGCCGCAGAAGGAGCAACGAACACCGCGTGCTTTCATTTTTGCAATCATAGGATCCTGGTGGTGTGTCCACTCCTACTCGCGGTGGGCAATCACCTCGTCTATTAAACCATAATCCTTAGCCTGGGCGGCAGACATTATTTTGTCGCGCTCGACGTCGCGCTCGACCGTTTCAAAGCTTTGGCCGGTATGTTTAGCAATAATTTGCGAAGTCAGTTCGCGCATGCGCAGAATTTCTTCAGCCTGAATGCGAATATCAGTCGCTTGTCCCTGCGAGCCGCCGCTCGGCTGATGAATAAGAATGCGAGAGTTAGGAAGCGCAAACCGCTTGCCTTTTGCGCCCGCGGCCAGGAGTAAAGCGCCCATCGAAGCGCACTGGCCGACGCAAATCGTGGTTACGTCCGGGCGAATAAATTGCATCGTGTCGTAGACGGCCATGCCGGCCGTGATCGAACCACCCGGCGAATTGATATAGATGTTGATGTCTTTCTCGGGATCTTCAGCTTCGAGGAAGAGCAGCTGGGCCACGATCAGATTTGCGATTTGATCGTCGATCGGGGTGCCGAGAAAAATGATGTTGTCTTTCAACAGCCGCGAGAAAATATCAAAGGCGCGTTCGCCCCGCGACGTTTGCTCGACGACCATGGGAACTAAAGCCATATCAAGTGTGAACCTTTCGAGTAATGAATACAGAAATCAGGAGTCAGAACTCAGAAGAAAAGCTGACTCATTCTGAATTCTGACTCCTGACTTCTGTCTCCTCAGTTTCGCTCCACTCTTCTTCGGCGACCTTCGCGTTTTCGACCAGAAGATCAAGCGCTCTGCGGTTGCGTAACCTGTGCGCGATGCTACGTTCGCCTCCATCCTTTGTCAAGACACCCCGCACTTGTTCAATCGGTTGTTGCGAGCTTAACGCGATGGCCGCAATCTCGGCTTCAATGTCTTCGTTTGACACTTCGATTTTTTCTTCATCTGCGATGCGCTCGAGCAACAGGGTGCTGCGCACGTCAGCTTCAGCCTGGGTCTTCAACTCTTCGCGCGCTGCTTCCCAATTGACTTGCTGGTTGCGCGGATCCACACCTCGTCCAATCATGTCGCGAACCACTGATTCCAAACGACGGCTGGTTTGCTGCTCGATCAAACTTTGCGGGACTTCAAACTCGTTTTGCTCGAGAAGTTTGGCCATCAAGTCCGCGCGTAAACGATGATCGGATTCCTGCGTCGAGCGCATTTCGAGATCTTCGCGAATTTTTGTGCGCAGTGTCGTCACCGAGTCAAACTCTTCGCCCAGGCTTTTGGCCCACTCGTCGTCGATCTCCGGAAGTTCCTTGACGCGCACGGCCGTCACCTTCGCAGTGTATTCAACGCGCTTGCCGGCCAGGCCCTCTGATTTGAAATCTTCCGGATAACTAACGGTAAAGATTTTTTCGTCGTCTGCCTTAACTCCAGTCAGGTTTTCATTGAATTCCGTTTGCACGCCGCGACCGCCGAGCTCTACTTCCACGTCGTCGGCTTTTAAATCTTCCTGTTCAGGATTGTCCAAAAACTTGCCCACCAGATTTACGGTGACGGTATCGCCTGCGGCCGAGGCGCGATCTTCAACCGGTTGCATCGCCGCCGAGGTTTCGCGAAAAGCGTCGAACATCTCGTCCACGTTTGCGTCGGTAATCGGGCGCACGCGACGGGCTACTTCAAGGCCTTTGTAATTTTGCACTTCAACGTTCGGCAAAACTTCGATGTTGACCTTGACTGAAATTGGTTCCTCACCAAACTTTTCGAGTCCGGCCGCGTTCTCGAGTTCGACATCGGGCTCTTTAATGGCATTCAACTCGTGCTTGTCGATCGCCTGATTTACCGCATCGGGGATCAGGTGCTGCAAGACTTCGGCGCGAATCTCGCTCTTGAAACGATTGCGCACGACGGCACGCGGCGCATGGCCCGGACGAAAGCCCGGCACGCTCGCCTGTTTCGCATAGCGATCGCTTACCTCGTCGTAGCTCTGCTTGATCGCCGCCGGGTCAATCTCAATTTTTATCTCTTTGCGGGTTGGAGAGATGTCTACGAATTCTGTTTTCACTCGATGCAAAGCCTTCCTTGTGAATGATTATTAGCGGTCAGTTGTCAGTTGTCAGTTGTCAGTGGTCAGTGGTCAGTTGTGCTTTGCTAGTAAGAGCCTCCGCGAAGTTCGGCGAACAACTGACAACTGACCACGAACAACTGACCACTAGTGGTGCGAAAGGGGGGACTCGAACCCCCACACCTTTCGGTACCAGATCCTAAGTCTGGCGCGTCTGCCAATTCCGCCACTTTCGCATGCTTACGATCGCAATAATCACTTCGTTGGCAGAAAAAAAGAATATCACGCGCGAGTGCTTTCGTCACAAAGGGGAATGCTAATTGCACGCGAATAGGTAACGCGACTGATATTGTTCGCTAATAGGTCGCGGGGGGAAATTGATGAGTATACAAACGTCAGTATCTGCGCTCCGAAAGCAGGCGATGGAGGCTCTGAAAGAATCTACCACCATGTTGGAAGTAGCTTCGAACCTGTTAGATGCGGGAAATCGTGAAGAAGCAATTAGGTTAAAGGATGAGGCACGCGCTAAGCGTAATGTTTCCGTATGGCTGATGAGTGAAGCGAACACTCTCGAAAACGCAAAGTTACGCGACGTCCGATTACAGCATAAGCAGACAAGCTACGATGTCCGGCACAAGTCGGCGGCGTGACGGATAGCGCTCTCCGCGTAGGAGTCCTTCAGGCAACACGATAAGTCGTCTTTAATTGGCCGAGAAAATCCTTACCAGATTCTTTCGTGACCAGGCCGGCGCGCTCGAGCTCAAAGTAAGCGCGTTGTATTTCACCTTTATCCACTGAGAGTTTTTGTGCGAGCGCTGCAGGGGCGGGAAGAGTTTCGCCAGTCGCTACATCCTTCTGACGAATTTGATTTTCGATCTGTTCGCGCACCTGCGCGTAGACAGGGCCGGTGGATAAATCTTTTAACTCGATGTTCATAAGTGGCACTTGTAGGATAGACATTCCTGTCTGTCCATCTTTCCAATTCAGTAACGGACAGAATGGAAAGCCTGAACTATAGGACAGACATCCTGTCTGTCGCTTTCTCCAATTTCAACATGGACAGGCTGGAAAGCCTGTCCTACTCACAGCGTTCGCGTAACTTTTGACAACGAACGCGGTTGGTCCGGATCCAATCCTTTTGCTTCAGCCAGCAACGCCGCGAACAGTTGGCCGGGGATTATATAAGGAATCGGCGCGACAAACTCATCAATTTCTTTCGGCATCACTATCGCGCGCGTGCAACTCGCAGCCGCTTCTAGATCGCCGGTTATTACCAAAGAGTCGGCACGCAACTCGCTCAAACGGCCGATCAAGCTTTTCACTCCCGGCAACATCACGCCCGGCGGCGCAAACAGAATAACGGGAAAGTGACGTTCGACCATCGCCACTGGTCCATGCAAAAAGTCCGCTGACGAAAAACGTTCGGCGACAACGTAACACGTCTCCATTAACTTCAATGCAAGCTCGTAAGCATTCGCGTAGGCAAGCCCGCGCCCGACCACCACGCAGTTTTCCATGAACACATAGCGTTGGACCAGCTCGAGAATTGCGGGTTGCTGCTCGAGCGCGCGCGCTGCGTAGTCGGGGATGTTGTCGCAGGACCAGGGCGGCTTGGTTTCAGCGAGCAATTCCGCCAGCAAGTAAAAGAGCAACATCTGTCCCGTGAAGGTTTTCGTTGCCGCCACCGAGCGCTCGCGTCCGCCGTGCATTAGTAACGTCTCATCGACGACGTGGACCATCGCCGAAGCGGGTTCATTGGTAATACCGACAGTGTAAGCACCGCCGGCGCGCGCATTGCTGAGCACCTCATTGATATCTTCACCTTCGCCGGATTGAGAGACGCCGATAACGAGTGCGTGTTGCAGCTTGAGTTTGGCGTGATAGAGAGTGTGGACCGACGGCGCGGAAAGTGAAACCGGAATGCCCGTTGTGATCTCCAAGAGATAACGACCAAACAGCGCGGCATTGTCGGAACTGCCGCGCGCGACGAGAACGATAAGATCGATATCACGTTGTTTGAGAAAAGTTCCCAAGCGCGAAAGCTTTGGCCGTTCCGATTGAATCGTGCGGGCCAGCGCAGCAGGCTGTTCAGCGATCTCTTGAAGCATTAACGACAAAGTTGGTCCCTCCGTGGAGAATCGTATTGGTTACTGTGCAGCATCGCAAGTGTGTTGCTGGTCACATTCGCTGATTAGGAGAGACTGTTGCGGCTTTGCCGCCTCCCGTGCGGAAAGGCTTTGCCTTTCCGCGGCGCATCTCCCTGATTTGAGGCTACGCCTCCGCCATTCATAGAAGGCGTAGCCTGAAAGATAATCAATGCCTACCGGAAAGGCAGAGCCTTTCCGCACGGGAGGCGGCAAAGCCGGAGGGCGCCGCGGAAAGCAAAGTCGGCTCAAGTACTGTCATGTGACTTTCATTGAGCGGCTGCGTAGAATTCGAAACGTGAAAAATGATCCGGTAACTCTAAAACAAATTGCCGCAGCGACGGGTGGAAAATTATCCGGCGATGAGGGCCTTGCGGTAACAGACGTAACTCACGATTCGCGCCGGGCGGGGCCGGGCAGTTTATTTGTTGCCGTGCGCGGTGAGTTGTTCGATGCGCACAAGTTCGTGCCGCAAGTGATCGAGCAAGGCGCGGTCGGCGTAATTTCGGAACTAGATCCGTACGTCGAATTGCGGTTGGGAAGGGGGCATGCCCCCGCTGATTTCGCCTGGCTGCAAGTTGAAAACGTGCGCCGCGCGATGGCCCTCGCCGCCGCCGAAGTTCACCATCATCCTTCTCGAGAATTGCAGCTCGTCGGCATCACCGGGACCAACGGCAAGACTACGACCGCGTATTTGATCGCATCGATTCCCGAAGCTGCCGGCGAGCCGGTAGCCATGACTGGAACGGTTGAATATCGACTCGGTGCTGAGCGGCGTAAAGCTGACCGCACCACGCCGGAGGCTACTGACATGCAACGGTTGCTGCGCGAAGCGGTGGATATTGGTTGCCAGACGGCGGTGATGGAATGTTCGTCCCAGGCGATGGATTTTCATCGCTGCGATGCACTCGAATACGCAGTCGCAGTTTTCTCCAACCTCACGCGCGATCACCTCGACTATCACAAGACTATGGAGAATTACTGGTACGCAAAGCAGCGACTGTTTGATGGCCGGTTGGGAACAAAACCGCGCGTGTCGGTCATCAACGCCGATGATCCGTATGGAGTTGAGCTGGCTGAAAAGTTGGAGAAGGAAGGCGCGCGCGTGGTTCGTTACGGAGTCACATCGGAAGCGGATATTACCGCGCGCAGTCCGGAATTCTCTTTGGACGGTATGAGTTTCAATTTGCGGACACCAGCGGGCGAGCGCGATTTTCATTCGCCGCTGGTTGGCCCACCGCACATTTACAACACGCTGGCTGCGGTTGCCAGTGGTCTGTCGCTCGGTTACGAACTCGACGTCATCACTAACGCTCTCGAAACGTGCACCGGCGCGCCGGGACGATTTGAGCGCGTCGAGCATGATCAGGATTTCGCGGTGGTCGTCGATTACGCGCACAGCGACGATGCATTGTTGAATGTACTGCGAACCGCGCGTGAGGTGACGAAAGGAAAAATCATTACCGTGTTTGGCTGCGGCGGCGATCGCGATCGTAGCAAACGCGCGCCGATGGGCGAAGCAGCCGCCAGCCTCAGCGATGTTGTGATTCTGACTTCCGACAATCCGCGCACGGAAGATCCGGAACGGATACTTGCCGACGCAGAACTGGGAATCAAAGAAACGGGCAAGCCCTATCGCAAGATCGCCGATCGCCGCGATGCGATTCGTCAGGCAGTAGCTGAAGCGCGTAGCGGCGACCTGGTGTTGATAGCCGGCAAGGGACACGAGGACTATCAGATCATCGGCCGTGAAGTTTTCCATTTCGACGATAAAGAAGTCGCGCGCGAAGCGTTAGCAGACGTAAAGAAATGAACAGCCCCAGAACCCTTTCGAGACATGCTCTGAATTCAATTTCGTTCACTTCGATTATGCTCAGTTGGGAAGGGTGGCTTGCCCCCGCTCTTAGTTCGATGTGGAGACTCAGTGTTCGTTTTTGCTCTGTCGTAACTATTCGTCAGCAGTCTATCCACCACAAAGACACAGACCACACAAGAGCCGCACAGAGAAGAAGTCAAACCAGGTATTGTCCTACCATCCTGTTGGTGGTGTTCCTCTGCCTAGCGACTCTTTCCGCGTGCCAGCAGGTACCTATCCCGACGAGTGTCGAGGCAGCCAAGCCGGCTGTCACTCCGCGCCCAGTAAAAACTTCTCCGAAGACGACAAGCGAGACGTATGGACCACCGCGCGTATTGGGCCGGCTCGACGATCCGGCAATCAATGAAAGCAGCGGCCTTGTCGCCTCACGTAACAACCCCGGTCTTTATTGGACGCACAACGATTCGGGCGATGGTCCAAATATTTATGCACTCGATGAACAGGGAGCGCACCGCGGGACCTGGCGAGTAAGAGGCGCGTCGGCGCTCGATTGGGAAGACATCGCGGCGGGACCGGGGCCGCAAACTGGCGTTAACTATCTATACATTGGCGACACCGGCGACAACGAAGGACGGCGCAAGGAAATAATTGTTTACCGAGTTAAAGAACCCACCATAAAGCCGGCTGACTCTTCATCCACCAAACTGAAACCGCTTGTCACCGAGGATGCGGAAGTCATTCGCTTGCGTTACCCCGACGGCGCGCATGATGCCGAGTCGTTGCTGGTCCATCCGGTGACCGGCGATCTTTACATCGTCAGCAAGGTTCCTTTTGCGAACCCAGTTGTTTACAAGGCCGCGGCTCCGCTCAACACAAATGGGCCGACGACCCTCAAGCGGATTGCTGAGTTGAACATCCCCAGTCTTTTTGGGGGCCTGGTAACCGGTGGGGACATTTCGCCTGATGGATTGCGAGTGGCGCTGTGCGATTACGTCGATGGTTATGAGTTGGTTTTGGGCGACGCGCGCGCGCCGTTCGATCAAATTTGGAAACAACCGCTGAAGCCAGTCGATTTAGGAAAGCGCAAACAGGGTGAATCGATTGCGTATCGTCTCGACGGTCGAGCGTTGCTGGCGACCAGTGAAGGCGCGCATCCGCCGCTGATTGAAGTCGTGCGGCGGTAGAATTGTTTGCGATTTAACTCTGGGCGAGAAGTATTGAGAACTCAAGCTACAAACCGAACTCACTCTTCACTTCTGCGAGAGGAACTGACGGTTCGGTAAGATTCTCTCGTTTAGCAGCACGTAAGTCGATGAGATCTTCATAATCAATCAAAAGTTCGCGCAGGGCTGCGAATTCTTCATAAGGCAGAATGACAAACTGATTTTCGCCATTCTTTTTGAGGATTTCCGGATGTAGTTCGATCATAAGCGATTTAGCTATAAGCATCCTTTCGATGCTTGACTCGGTAGATTATCACCCTCTCTTCTTCGACTTCAAACAGAACTCGAAAATCTCCGACTCTTAGGCGGTATTCCGGGCTGAAGTTAGTTAACCGCTTTACATTACCACTCAAGTCATTCTCAAGCTCTTCAATTTTGGAGACGATTCGATGTCTATCCTGAGCATTGATTGATCGCAGATCCTTAATTGCTCTTGATTTGAATTCTATCAGAAACTGCATAGTCGTTCCTTGGATCAGTTTTCATCGCGTCGCTGATTTAAGCGCGCCCAATACCAGTAGACCGGCAGGCCCAGCGCAATCAATGCGACGCCTGTTAACGCCTGCTTCGGAGTTGTCAGCACCGTATTAACCAGCAACATTCCCGCCACGATCAAAAACAGAATCGGCACCACCGGATAGCCCCAGGTGCGATACGGGCGTTCCGCGTCCGGCATGCGTTTGCGGAATACAAACACGGAAGCGGTGACGAGCGCGTAGAAGATCCACAGGCCAAAGATCGCGTAGTCAGTTAGCGCATCAAACGATCCCGACAAAGTGAGAATGCAGGCCCAAATTGCCTGCGCGATCAGAGCGCCGATGGGAACGTGCGTGCGCGCTGAAACTCTTGAGAGGCTGCGGAAGAACAGCCGATCCTGGGCCATCGCGTAGGGCACGCGCGCGCCGGTAAGTATCGAAGTGTGCAATGTGCCAAAAGTCGATGACAACAAAGCCGCGGCGATCAAACTGATGGCCAACGGGCCAAGAAATCTGCGAGCAACTTCCGTGGCAACCGACGACGCTGCCGAAACGTTCGCAACTTCGGTTGGCGACAGTACATAGAAGTAGGCAAAGTTAACGAAGATGTAGAGTCCCGACACCAGCAGCATGCCGCCAATCAAAGCACGCGGCAGATTGCGCTGCGGATCTTTTACTTCGCCTGCAACCAGCGTCACGTTATTCCAGCCGTCGTAAGCCCATAACGCGCCGAGCATTGCAGCGCCAAAGCCAGCAAAGCCCGCGCGCGCAGATGCGGACACGCCTTCGCAGGCGCCACCGGCGTTGCTCATCGCGAAGTGCGACCAGTCGGCTCCCTGCGCCAACAGGAAAGCGCCAATGCCGACCAGCAGCACAAGCGCGATCTTGATGCCGGTCAGAAAAGCGGCCACACCGCCGCTTACGTTCACGGCCGCACAGTTGATCAGTGTAACGATCACGATGGCTGCCAGCGCCACCACCTGCAAATGTCCGAAGGGAAATTGATAGCCGAACAAGTTCAAGGCGAAGTACTGACCACTCAGCACGCCGCCCAGCAAGACGTTCAGGAAAATTGCGAAGCCAACACCCAGCGCCGCCTGCGAACCAGCCTTGCCGATGAAGAACGACATCCAGCCGTACAGGAAAGCCCAGCGTGGTCCATACGCTTCCCGTAGAAAAACATATTCGCCGCCGGCGCGCGGCATCATTGCGGCGAGCTCCGCATAGGTGAGCGCGCCGGCCAATGACAGCAGTCCGGCGATAACGTAGACGAGCAGCACCATCTTTGGCGTGCCGACGTTGCAGGTCATGACGCGGGCTTTGAGAAATACGCCGGTGCCGATGACGTTGCCGATGACGATAGAAATCGCGGCCACAAGACTTAGGCCGCGGACGAGTTGGTTTTTATTAGCGGAATCCATTTTATTTACCTGAGATTGCGCTCTTATTTCTAATCTCGTCCAGCTCCTTCAGGAACTCTTCGCGCTCGCGAGTCTTTCGATCGTCTCTACGCACTTTAACATTGACGTAGCGTTCGCCCTTCAAATCAGAATCCTGCAGCGATCCTACCCAAGCCCTAAGTTGCCTCGAGCAACTCTCCGCCTTTGCTCGCAACAAGGCAATGTCTGGATGTAGTTTAGCAAACCAGTGAAGACGATCGAGCAGGCAAAGAATTGAGCGACTCTCTCCAGCAGACCCGCGTGAGATGTAAAGGAACGCGAGCAACTCATTATTCGTACCGCGCTCGAAACCTTCCGCGATATTGTTCGAGACCGAAACAGCTGCGCGCTCGAGTTGATCTTTTAGGCTGTAGCGTTTGTCGAATTCTGGTTTCGAAGTAAGCATGTACACGCCGATTGCGAGTTCGATAGCGGTGTTCCAGACGGGTAGGTCTTCAAAGCGCTTGTAACGCATTGTGCAGGCCCTCCTTCGGTGATTGCGCAAGAGTCAGATTCCAAATTCCAAGCGAGAGTCCTGAGCTTGTTGAGGCTCCAGTTCCAGCTTAAATTCCAGATTCCAAATTCCAAATTCCAAATTCAAGAGTTAACTCCCAGATTCTCGGTGCTGCGCTGACGAGTATCAAGCTCCGGATCGAATAGACCGTAGCGAGGACAATGCAAGATCTTTGGCAACTGGTCGTAGTAAGCAGCTGGTCAGAGTGAGCAACTGGTCGCAGTGGGCGATCAGTAAAAGTCGCCAACTCGCGGAGCCTTCTCAGCGCTCGAGTATTCTCAGCGCTGAATATGATGGAAGGTTTTCTGGCATTTGGAATCTGGAATCTGGAATTGGGACGGAAGCAGCGATCATAAATGACGAAGCGAGCAGGAAGTCGGTCTTTATTGAATGTTTGATCTTGGCCCTTGGACATTGGACATTGGACATTGGACTATTCACCACACATCATTCGTCACCAAATCTTCATACGTATCGCGCCGGCGAATCACTTCAGCGCTGCCGTCTAAGCGAATCATCACCGCCGCCGGCAACGGACGCCCGTTGTAGTGAAACATTTGCGCGAGCGAGTAGGCGCCAGAGTTGAGCAGCGCCAAAATCTCGCTTGGCTTCACTTCCGCCGGCAGGCGCCGATAGTCAGGCAAGCGCCCTTCGCGTTCAATGTCGAAATACACATCGCCTGAATCGCAGAGCGGCCCAGCAACTTTGTACTCCTGCTCGTGAGGTTCGCCGGCGCGGCTCGCCGAAATCAGATGGTAGTACCACTTGTAATTGTTCATCGACAGCATGATGTTGTAGCCGGCGTCGGTCAGCAGCCAGACGTCGCCAGTCTCCGGCCGCCGCTTCATGTTGAGGACCGTTGTTAAGACAAGACCAGCGTCGGCGATGATGCTGCGTCCGGGCTCCAACAAGATCGTTGTTTGCTCCAGCAGATGTTCGGCGCCGGCAGCACGCGCCGACTCGCGCGCAACCCGCAACGCTTCCGCTAACACGACCGCAGGCTCAAGGTCCGCGCCCAGCATATCGCGCTCGTGCTCCGGCAATTGATCTGCCTGCGAACGATCGCGCAGGTAGTTCACCGGAATTCCGCCGCCAAGGTTGATATGCTCGAGTCTGTGACCAGTCTCGCTGTGAATCGCGAGCAAGTGTTCCCACATGCTGCGAAATGCTTCGGCAAAAGGTTCGACGTCGGGCGTTTGCGAGCCGACGTGAATATGAATGCCGCAGACGTGAATCAGGTCGGGGTTTTGCAAGCCACGCCGAAAAGCCTCCAGCACTTCAGAAGACGAAATGCCAAACTTTGAAGTCAGCAAAGCGGTTTGCAAACCCAGATGCGAACGCGTGCCGATTTCCGGAACCAAACGCAGCGCGATGCGCGCCGGCTTCGCGGCCGTACCGCCAGCCGCGGCTGAAACACGCTTAACGGCTTCCTCCACTAATCCGATTTCGTAAATTGAATCGACGTTGATGGCATAAATTCCGGCGCGCACCGCATCGTCGAGTTCGCCTGCGCTCTTGCTCGTGCCGTTAAAAATAATTTGGTCCGGACGAAAGCCGATGCGTAGTGCTTTGAAAAGCTCGCCGCCACTGTTCACCTCAACGTCGATGCCCGAATCCAAAACGGTTTTCAACACCGCCATGTTTGAGTTTGCTTTTGAAGCGTAGAAGAACCGGATCGGATGATCGACCGAGTCGGCGGCGCTCCTCAATCGCTGAATGTTTGATCGGATGCGCGGTTCGGAGAAGACGAACAACGGCGAGTCGTACTTACTGATAAGGTCGAGGGCGTCAGCGCCGTTGATGTTGAGTCGGCCCTCGCGAACTTCGAGATAATCTGAAATGGCCCAGGCTGGAGCTGCAGAAACAACGCTAGATGACATGTCACTCACGCTTTCGAGAAAAGAGCTTACTAGGAATTCGAGCGAAGATAGACCGCGAGTGGGAATGCGTCAAGCGGGTGCCGCGAAATCCGTCCGCAGAAGATTTGGCCGCGGATTACGCGGATGAACGCGGGTAAGCAACGCAGACAAAAGTTAAGGGGAACAAGCGACTAGCTTAGAACTTCAGATCCTTATCGTCCTGTTCAGACCCGCGTTTATCCGCGCGAATCCGCGGCTAATTCTTTTTCATCCAGCACCAAGCTTCTTCAGCACTTCACGAATCTGTTTGTAATGCCGCTGTTCGTGATAGCCGACGAACGACACGGCGGCGACGCCATCGATCTCGCCGAGGAATGGATGCTTGAAAACGATTTGCCGAAAGCGATCGTTGCCGTGGGTGGCGCAAAGTGTTTTCAAATCGTTGCGCGCGCGATCGTAATTGTCGATCGCAGCTGCTTTGCTGGGGATTTCACTTGCCGCGGCTGCGCTCCCCATGGTTTCGGGATTAACCGCCTGCGGCGCTTTCACGCGCAGCAGTCTGGAGGAAACAAGCGACGTCGGCATAAACCGCCGGACAAAACTTACTTTTCGCGGCGGCCGAGAAATTTGTTTCTCAAGGTCCTTGATTACGCGATCTTCAACCAAAGCCAGATGCTGAATAATTTGAGCGATACTCCAGCTATCGGCGGCTGGTGGTTGCGCAAACAGTGCATCATTCAACGGCGTCACCGTCGCGAGCAGTTTCTCATGACCTCTGTCCAGTCTTTTTAGAACGCGCTCCATAAAGATTTGCGACGACGGGCAAAGCCATCATCAGCGAATGAAGTTATAGGTGATGATTCCAACCACTTGCACCGGCTCGCCAACCAGCAGCGTAGGTGCGAATTTTGCTTGCGTCGCAGCATTCACGCTGACCTGCTGCAGGGCGGGCGGTCCCGACACTGCTGTGGCGGAAATCACGTTACCCTGTTCATCAATTGTTATGCGCACCACAACAGTCCCGGCAGTTCCAGCCGCTTTCGCCGCCGCCGGATATTCAGGTTGAGGCAAGTACAGAGCTTTGCCGTTAAGTACGCCACCTGAAATCGGACCGCGCTTTTTTGAGTGCGGCACGTCGCTCGCTTCGCCGGCGCTCGGAGCAGCAGCCGCCGCTTCCGCTGCGGTCACTTCCGCGGCAGGTGCGTCTCTGCTTTCGGAACTCGCTTTTTGTACTTGCGGCTGCTCAGCCGGGGGTTGCGCCGCAACGGTTGCAGCGGGCGCGATTCTTTCCGGAATTAGAAATGAACTCAGAAACTGTTCCTGCAACTCGTCATCTTTCTTGTTATTCAGAAATACGACGGCGTAAAAACGTTTCTTTGTAGCAAACACCTGCGCCGTTCCGGAAAGCTCGGGCTCCGACACGGCTGTAGCTGGCTGAGAACTGCGAACAGTCAGGCGGTATTCGCGTCCCGGGTTGCCTTGCAGGACCTTGTCGCCAACCAGCGTCAATTTCGCGACTGCGCCCTTCGGTCGAATTTTTGGCGGAAACAGATTCTTGAAAGCGTCGACATATGAATTTAGACGCTCCATTTCTGAATACATCGCTGGATTGGATTTGATTCCGCTCAAGGCAACGACGGCGAAGACCGGCCCGCCTGGAAGTTGCGAAACATAGACGCTCGTATTCAGTTCGAACTTGTGATAGGTCTCCTTGCTGGATTGCGCAGTTGAGCCTTTCGGCATCTGCACCGAAAAAGCTTCACCGTCCGGACGAAGAGTTTCCCATTCGATAGTTTTCACTGACGACTGCGCCGAAAGAAATGACGCCCACGTCAGCATCAGTAGTGCGAGCGAGGAAACTTTTAGAGCGGTGTATTTCATATTCCAAACTCCTGGTAAATCTCGAGAACGGGAGGCCTTGGCTAAAATAGATTTTAGCGAACTATCGCCGTGTAGTTAAAGTTGCGCCACCATCTCCGCGGGATTCCAATAGGCGTGCAGCGTCTCGATCTTGCCTGCTTCATTGATGGTGAACACATCGATGCCTGCGAAGTGCACGGCGCGTCCTTGTTTGCTGGTGCCTTTGCCGGTCCACTTCACGGCAGCGTTGTTGCCCGCGATAAAAACGTCGTTCTCAGTCAGGCCGACTTCCTTGAAAGCCGCCATGATTGTTTGAAAGAATTCGCCCAGCTTCTGATGTCCGTTGATTGCCGGAGCCCCGACGGGATCGTAACTGACGGCGTCTTCGGCAAACGTATTCACCCAGGCCTGCTGGTCCATTGCACGCAACGCGGCAAAATAAGCCTTAACTGTTTCTGCTATCACTTCCGGATACATTCGATTTTTTCCTTTCGCGATCTGATTGAACCAACATGCGCCGCAATATTTTTCCCGAGGGAGACTTGGGAATTTTATCAATGAATTCCAGCGCGCGAATTTTCTTGTAGGGAGCGACGCGGCTCGCGACGAAATCCATGATCGCTTCAGGACTTGTCTCGGCTTTAAGTACCACGAACGCTTTGGGCACTTCGCCCGCTTCCTCGTCAGGCAAGGGAATTACGGCCGCGTCCAGCACGCACGGATGCGTTAGCAAAAGCGCTTCCAACTCTGCCGGCGGCACTTGAAAACCTTTGTACTTAATCAATTCCTTGGCGCGATCGACGATGAAGAAATGCCCGTCTTCATCCGCATAGCCGACGTCGCCGGTGTGCAACCAGTATTCGGAATCGATTGTTTGCGCGGTGGCTTCAGGACGATTCAAATAGCCTTTCATGATTTGTGGGCCACGCACGCAAACTTCGCCTTCCTGATTTGGACCAAGCTCCTCGCCGGTGGCGAGATCGACAATTTTGCATTCGGTGCTTGGCGCCGGCGTTCCGACGGAGCCAAACTTTACCTTGCTCTGGTCGGCGGGCGAAGAATGGGTCACCGGACTCGTCTCCGTCATGCCGTAGCCCTGGCGCAGGTCACAAGTAAGTCGAGTCATACAGGCGCGCGTCAGGCTCTCGTCCAGCGGCGCTGCTCCGGAAAAAAGCGTGCGCAGCGTTGGCAGTTCGTAGTTATCGACGAGCGGGCTTTTACTGAGAGCCAACACTATTGGCGGCACGACATGCGCCATCGTGACGCCGTACTTTTGCACTGCCTGAAGGAACAACTCCAAATCAAAACGACGCATGGTCACGATGGTCGCGCCTTTATGCAGGCCCATGTTGAGAACCACGACCAGCCCGTAAATGTGAAACAGCGGCAGCACGCAAATCAACGTGTCGCTTTCAAAAAAGTAGTCGAGGCCCTGCATCTGGCACATGTTGGCGATCAGGTTGCGATGCGTCAGCATCACGCCTTTCGGCAGACCGGTGGTGCCACTCGAATAAGGCAGCGCCACCAGGTCTTCGCGCGGATCTATTTTTGGTTCGACAAACACGCCATCGTTATCCAGTAACGAAGAAAATGGCGTGGCGCCTTCGGCTTCACCAAAGACAAATACTTCTTCGATCTTCGCCTCGTCGGCAGCGGCGCGCGCTTTGGCAAAACATTCGGGAACGGTGACCAGGAACCGGGCGCCCGCATCTTTTAATTGTTGGCCGATCTCATGTTCAGTGTAGAGCGGATTGACTGTGGTGCAGACGCCGCCGAGCGTCGCGACGGCGTGAAAAGCGATCGCAAACTCAGGGACGTTGGGGCTGAGAATGCCGAACACTTCATGTTGTTTGAATCCGCGCGCCGCCAGGCCGGCCGCCGCTCGCCGAATTGAATCCGCCAGTTGCGCATAAGTTATGGTCCTGCCGGTCTCTCCTTCTATTAATGCAGGCTTATCGCCGAGCGGGGCAGAATTCTGAAAGACAAAGTAAGTTATTGAGACGTCGGGAATGGTGACTTCGGGATAGGGGCCGCGAAAGATCATGGTTTGGTGTACAGCAAACTGTTAGTTTGCGATCGGATCCAGGGATTCAACTTTGCATTTCACGAGAACCGCAAACTAACAGTTTGCTTTACGCGATGCCGCAAGCCCAAAAGACAGGGTTGCATACATTATCAGGTGACCTCGTTTCCGCAAAAGGTTTATATTGGCCGATAAACTTTAGTTTGGCGCGGCATCACGACAAGCTAAAGCTTATCGGACATCAAACATGATCGCCCCATGACGGAAGCCGAATCAACTCCACTCAACATCATCTGCCTGGCCACCTACTTCAAAGGCGGGGACTTCATTCGTGAATGCAAGCAGCTGGGCTGTCAGGTGGTCCTGGTCACGAAAGAAAAGATGCTCCATGAAGATTGGCCGCGCGACTGTATCGATAACCTGGTGGCGGTGCCGAACGACGCGGACGCGCTCCTGTTCATCGACCTGGTCGCGTTTCTATCCCGCGAAACGAAACCGGATCGCGTTATCGCTTTAGAAGAGTTTGACGTCATGACCGCCGCCCTCATCCGCGAACATTTTTGTTTGCCCGGAATGAATAGTTCCACTGCTCGAACGTTTCGCGACAAGCTGCGAATGGCTGAAGCGGCGAAAGCGGCCGGTGTGGTAGTGCCTGACTTCGTTCCGTTAATACATCCCGCCGACGTCAGCGAGTTCATCGAACGCGTGCCGCCGCCTTGGATCCTAAAGCCGCGTTCAGACGTTTCCGCCATCGGCATTCGCAAAATCGAACAGGCAGAAGACGTCTGGCGCATCGTCGATGAAATGAACCTGCGCGATAGTTTGCGCGAGCGCGCTTCCTATTATTTGCTGGCCCAATTCATCGCCGGCGAAGTGTTCCACGTCGATTCGATTGTCAACAACGGTCGCGTAGTTTTCGCAGGCGCTAATCGCTATGGCCGCCCGCCGTTGGAAGTCGCGCACCACGGCGGTGCCTATATTTCGCGGACGGTTGCGCGCGGCTCGGCTGATGAAAAAAAACTGTTTGAGATTAACCGCAAACTAATCAAGGGTCTTGGTCACGAAAGAGGAGCCGCGCACGCTGAGTTCATTAAGAGCGATGCCGATGGGCAATTTTATTTTCTGGAAGTTGCCGCGCGCGTTGGCGGCGCATACATCGCCGAAGTTCTGGAAGCAGCGACCGGCCTGAATCTGTGGCGCGAGTGGGCGAAGATCGAAGTGGCAGACGCGATGGCGGAAAGAAGTCGGCAGCGGCAGACGGCAGGAGCAGGGAAGAAGACGGAGCGGAGTCGGCAGGAGCAGACGGCAGGAGCAGGGCAGAAGCCGGTCCGCGCGAGAGGACCTGGTTCCAGCAAACTCAAGCCGTCACGGAACGAATATGCCGGCATCGTGCTGTCGCTCGCAAAACAAGAACAGCCGGACACGTCTGCTTACGACGATCCCGAGATTGTTTATCGCGCGAAGAAGCGGCACCACGCCGGACTGATCGTGCGTTCAAAGAAACTGGCGCGCGTTGAAGAGTTGTTGACCAGTTACGCTACTCGCTTTGCCGAAGATTTTATTGCCGTCGTCGCACCTCTTGAGAAGGCGGAGTAAGATTCGTCGTCCATCCAGGACATCAGTTCCAAGAGCGAGATAGAGAAGCGGCAGGCAGAATATGAACGACAAAGAGAAAGAGCCAAGAAGAAGAGAAAAAGTGCTTGATTTTCGAGCGGAGAACTTGGCAGACGCCCCCGCAGAGATTCTTGAGCTTGCCGATTTTACACGGGAGTTCAACCAAGAGAGCGACCGGGGCGCAGCTTTAGTTGCCGCCTCACTACTAGACGAACGACTGAAGGAAATACTGCAAGCGTTTTTTCTACAATCAAAGGTTAGCGATGAATTACTAAACGGTTACAACGCTCCAGTAGGCACCTTTTCTTCTCGCGCGTCTCTAGCTTTCGCTCTCGGACTAATTCAAAAAAACGAGTTCGACGAAATTACCCTGATCAGGAAAATTCGAAACGAGTTTGGACACAAATGGAAGGACGTAACGTTTGACTCCGCTCGCATTGCAGACCTATGCCGAAAACTCCCGTGGTTGGGGCCTTCCGATATCAACGGCCAAAACAAGCCGCGAACGCGGTTCAATTTTGCTGCTGTGATCTTGTTAACCGATTTGATGTGGCGCGAAAACCTAGTTTCCCGGGAACGCCGAACAGTCCGAGTTTGGCCCAACAAGTCGCGACAGTGAAGCAGGAAAAACCGGAAAGCAACGAAGAAACGGAGGATTACGTGTGGTTAATATCAAAAGTAAAAGGCTGGTTCTTTAAGCCTTCAAGCTATTCTGATCCGGCCCGACTAGCGGACGTTATGGCCTTGATACAGGTTCTTGCCCAAGCACCTCACGACACCATCAGATCAGAGACAGGACTTCAAAAAGAGCTTCAAGGCACGCCATCATCAAAAGGCGCATCCACATGGATCGATCTAGCTGAAAGCCATCGAGAGTTTTTCCGAGTACAAGTCGATAAGAATAATAAGGCCAATCGAGTCGCGCTGATTTGGCGACACGTTCTCGATACCGACGAGGACGGGAAACGGGCGCCTCTATCTCCTGAGGTGACGATAAAACTATTAGACCTCGCAACTAGTTTGTATGATCGTGAAGCCCAAAGACGCCAACGTTTCCAATACCTCCTTCCGCTTTTAGCCGCACTCTTAGCAGGAGCATTTCTAATCGGTTCGAAATTGATAGAACTAGCCTTTAGTCAGCCAGCGAAATGACGCACAACAGAATGCGGCGACGGGCCTTCCTCACTTCAAATGCTTATCAAACCACTCAAGCACGTTGTGATACCAGAACGCTGAGTTCTGTGGTTTCAGAATCCAGTGACCTTCATCGGGAAACAAGATCAATTTCGACTCAACGCCGCTGCGCTGTAACGCAGTGTAGAGTTCCAAACTCTGCGTGTAGGGAACGCGGAAATCCAGTTCGCCCGCGGTCACCAGCGTTGGAGTCTTGAAGTTACGCACAAACATGTTCGGCGACCAGCGCGCATACATCGCGGGATTGGACCAAGGCGTTCCTTTGAATTCCCATTCCGGGAACCACAGCTCTTCGGTGGCGCCGTACATGCTGGTCAGGTTGTAAACGCCGGCATGCGAAACCAAAGTCTTGAAACGAAAACGCGGATCGTTGTTATGGCCCAAAATCCAATCGACCATGTAGCCGCCATAGCTGGCGCCGGCCGCGCCGATGCGTGTTCGATCGATAAATGAATTCCGCCGCAGCACGTCGGCAACGCCGTTCATAATGTCAACGTAGGGTTTGCCGCCCCAGTCGCCGCTGATCTCGTTTGTGAATTGCTGGCCATAGCCAGTTGAGCCGCGCGGATTCGGCTGAAACACAACGTAACCGGCATTGGCAAAAATCTGCGGGTTCCAACGATAGCCCCAGTTGTTATTGAAAGCGCTTTGCGGGCCGCCATGAATGATGACGATCAGCGGGTACTTCTTGTTGGGATCGAAATCGACTGGCTTGATGACGAAGCCCTGAATCTTTTTGCCCAGCGCGCCTGTCCATTCCACTTCTTCAGCGGGCCTGAGTTTCGCCTGGGCCATCAATTCCTTGTTGACATGAGTTAAAGCAATAACACTGCCTGCATTGCCACGAAAAATTTCGGCGGGGCCCGACATGCTGCTGCTCACAAAAACGAAAGTATTGTCCGGAGCGACTGCCAGGTTGCTCGCGAAAAGATTGCCCGCGACTTTCTGTTGCGCTCCGCCAGTGACTGGAACTTTGTAGACATTCTCGTAACCGCGATCGCCTGCCGTGAAATAAATTGTGTTGCCATCGGGCGACAGCGCCACTTCATCAACGCCCTGATCAAACCCGCGCAGTAACTCGACACTCGTTCCTGCGGAACGGTTGTACGCCATCAGCCGCCAGCGGTCCGCTTCAAAACCCGCTGTCGCCTGCGAACGGTAAATGATGTACTTGCCATCAGGCGTGTAGACCGGCGTATCGTCGTATCCTTTATTGCTGACGGTGATATTGCGCGCCGGGCCGCCGGCTGTCGGTACGATGTAGACATCGCTGTTGGTTGAGATTGCTTCAATCTTATCCGGATTGCGCAGGTAGGCCAGCTCTTTGGAATCAGGCGAGAACCCATAATCAACATCGCCCGCGACCGCATAGGGAGGTGAATCGAAATCGCCGGGAGTCAGATCGCGCGCTACGCCACCTTTGCTCGCAACTACAAAAACATGGGTCCGCTTCCGATCGCGCCATTCGACCCAGTGACGAAACAACAAACGATCGGTCACGTGCGCTTTGACTTTGCTTTTCTCCGCGGCTTCATCTCTTACACGATTGCATTCGTCGCTGGTGCAGTCCGGGTAGACGTCAGACACGAAGGCCATCCAATTGCCGTCCGGCGACCACACTGGGCCACCAGCGCCGGTGGAGATTTTCGTTAACTGCTCTTTGTTACTGCCGTCCGGTTCCATCACCCAAACCTGATCGCCCGTGACGTAAGCGATCTTCTTGCCATCCGGCGACCAGCGTGGCGAACTGGAAGAACCAGCGCCGTTGGTGAGCTGCTTCATATCGCCGCCGGCACTCGACATGATATAGATTTGAGTGAGCGTGCGGTTCGCATCGAAGTTAACGTCGCCGATGGTAAACGCCACGCGCTTCCCATCCGGCGAAACTTGCGGGTCGCCAACTCGGCGAATCTTCAACAAATCTTCAACTGCGTAATGGCTTGTTTGCTGGGCGCTGGCGAATGATGCCAACAGAACAACGGACAGTCCGAATGCAACGAGGAAGCGTTTCATAGTTACTCCTCTTCAAATGTTTCGCAGATTTTTTGGCTAGCGGGAATATTATGGCACTACTCGGAAACAGGTGCACGTTGCAACTGCCCGACCTCCGTTTGAAGTGATCTCTGTGCGTCCTTGGTGACCTTTGTGTCTCTGGTGGGTGAAAGTTAGGCAAGCATTCACCACGGAGGCACAAAGTTCACAAAGGACGCACAGAGTACTAAAAAAACTACCAGGATGGATCAAGCAATCTAACTTTATGGTTCGCAAAATCATACTAGGCGTTCTCAACTTCGCTTTGCGCGTTTACTTCCGGCGCATCGAAATAATTGGGTTGGAACACGTGCCGCTCAAGTCGCCGGTCATCTTTGTTCTTAATCATCCGAACGCCCTGGTCGATCCTGTTTTTCTTTTTTGCCTGGCGCCGCGCCGCGTTTCGTTTCTCGCAAAGGCGCCGTTGTTTCGCATGCCGGTGCTGGGATATTTCATACGCGCGCTCGATTCGCTGCCGGTCTATCGCCGCAAGGACGAAGGCGAAGATGTTTCGCGCAACGAAGAAACTTTTGTGGCCGCGCGCAGGCTATTAGCGGGTGGCGGGACAATTGGAATTTGTCCCGAAGGCGTTTCGCATAGCGAGAAGCGACTGCTGCCAATTAAGACCGGCGCGGCGCGAATTGCGCTCGGCGCTGTCTCGACCGGCGAAGTAACGAACCTTAAGATCATTCCTGCCGGCCTTTATTACACTTCAAAGACGCAGTTTCGCAGCAGTGTTTTACTTTACTTTGGCGAGCCGATTGAGGTGCCGCCGGTTGCGCTCGAAGAAGCAGGTAATCTTCCGCGCGTGGCGGTGCGCGAGCTTTCCGACAGAATCGAAGTCGCGTTGCGCAACGTAATCCTAAATGCCGAACAGGAAGAAGCGCTGCAGACGATCAGCCGCGCCGAAAAAATCTTTTCCGCGGAAGCGGACGAAGAAGCGGGCGAGAGCCTGGCCCAGGAGCTGCAACTGCAGCAGCGATTCATAAAGGCCTACACGGCCCTACGGGAACAGGCGCCTGAGCGTTTGCGCCGGCTTGAATTGCGCCTCAGCCGGTTTGAACAGGAATTGATGCAGGCGGGTGTCGACCCCGATGATTTTTCGCCGCCGCCGGCGCCGCTGATCGTCCTGATGCACATATTGATTCGCATTGCAGCATTCGTCGCTTTAATAATACCGGCGACGTTGGGAATGGTGGTCCATTACCCGGCTTACCAGCTGGGCCGTTATCTGGCGACACAGTTTTCCAGAGACGAGGAAGACATTATCTCAACTGTGAAAATTGTTTCGGGGATGTTGCTCTTGCCATTGACCTGGTTGCTGTTGGCTTCGCTGGTTTACAAATGGCTGAATTGGGAAGCGGCGCTGTCGGCGTTGTTGGTGCTCCCGCTGTTGGGTTATCTGGCGGTGCGATTTTTTGAGGAGTTCGACAAATCTATCGGAGGCTTGCGCGCGCTTGCGTTCTTCTTAATGCGGCGCAGATTCTTTGTCCGCTTACTTGCGGAGCGCAAAGCAATCCACAGGGAAATTATGGCTTTGGGTGAGGAGACTGCAAGCGCAAGCCAGTAAGTATTAGTGCTGAAAAAACCGACGAGGGGAAAAGGGGGAATGTTGCCTGACTACGATCTATTTCTTGCGCGCTTTTGCCGCGTTCGCAGCTTTCGAACCTTTCGCTGGCGCGCGACGTTTGCCGCCCGCAGCTCGGACTGAGCGACCTTTGCGACCTTCGCTCTGAATTCTGCCTGCCTTCATTAAGCTTTCATAACTGCCACGCACTACGTTGCGCGCTACTTTCAGTGAGTTCGCCAGCTCACGTTCGCTCGGAAGATAACTGCCGACAGTCATCGCCCCTGATTCGATAAGGCCCGTGAGTTGGTCCGTGATCTGCTTCGTCATGGACTCAGGACGTTTACGGTTGACACGAATAGTTGTTTTCACCTCTGACTCCTCCTCCGGTCGATCGATTGTTTTTTAGGGGAAACCGAATTCTATGCAGCGTAGCGTGATGTGTCAACATGTGATTTTCGTATTCGCGCGAAACGGACCACGGCGGCAGGTTGTCGCGAATGCTTGCACCTTGGACCATCATCTTCGGTGACATTTCCGTTACGTTTCCCTAACTCATTCATGAAGTTTTGGAGCGTCAGCAGTCAAAGGTCAGTGGTCAGTAGGAACAACTCTTCAAGCATGGGGGAGAACACAAACGGTAAACGATTGCCGACTTCATCCTTCCGCCTTCATCCTTCCGCCTTCATCCTTTATTGAATACGCCCCCAGGCGCTGGTCTTCCAGTTGTCGATCGCATCGCTGCCCAAAATCCACGGCGGCAGCGGCATCATCAGCATGTTTGAAAGCGCGCTTACGTACGGCTCATACATTAAACGCAGCTCTTCCAATCGCAGTTCGGCTTCCACGCCGTCTTGTAGCGAGGCGCCGTTGTCTTCAAGTATTTCGCGGAGCCGTTCGAGATCGCCGGGAAACAAACGCGTCGCGCAGGCTTGTGGCGCGGCTGGTGCGGTGCTGAAAACCTGCGCGAGATCCACCACTGCATGCCGGGCCATCGCAAACGTCAGCCGCGCCTGCCAGGCAGGCAGACCTTCGACGCCCACCATTACGAGCGAACAGGTATCTAGCACGGTTGTCAGGGCCGCCAGCCATGACTGATTGTCGTGTTGGGAACGAAAGTAACAGAGCACGGGATAAGACAAGTGACTCTCAAGCAGCTCGGCCGCCCAACGTTCCCATTCGCGCAGAACCGAGCCAAGCTCGTCCAGGTTTCCGCTTTCCCCATGGCGGCGCAACATTTCGGTCGCGCTTGACGGCGAGCCGGCGCGCGCATCGAGCAACGAAATATTTACTTCCCGTCGCGAGAAAGCTTGATAAAGAACTGGAAGATAGCCGATGACAATTGCCAGTAAGCCAAAACCAGTCGCAGCTTCGATGACGGAGAGTGTGCGGCCGGCAGCAAGCATCGGCACTACATCGCCGTAACCAAGCGTTAAGAATGTTGTGCCGCTTAGATAAAGGTATTCAGGGAAAGTAGGACGAGCGCTGACATTTAAGTGTGCCCCCACGCTCCAGTAAAGAATTGCGTACCCGAACATCAGACCAAGCGTCCAGAGCGCCAGCAGCATCAGCAATGACAATGGCCCAAACAATCCGAGAAGTTTCTCGCGCCGCTTGCGGTCGTGCAAAGAACGCGCCAACGCTGACCAGGGCGCCCACGCCGTTTGATAAAATACCCGCGTCAAACGAAAGCGGCGCGTAACTCGCCGCGGCAAGATGATCGTTTCGAAAGCGTCCCACAGAATCACGAGGATTAACGCGAGACCGGGAATGATGGCCAGGAGTCTCATAGCAACTTCGGTTTGAGCACAGCAAATGACGAATGGTTAGTGACGTGATGTTATCGCTGAATTGCTGTTTAGCAAATGGTTCCAGAGACTGAGTGGCATAGACTTTAGTCTGTGGCGGTCGCCGCAGTCACAGACTGAAGTCTATGCCACTCAACCACAAACCCGAGTCTGTGCCGTCAGGGGGCATTTTGTCACTACAAACGCCTGCGCTACTCTAAGCGCAGATGGTCTAATTTCATATGTCATCCTTAATCATTCACGGCCACTTTTATCAGCCGCCACGCGAAAACCCGTGGACCGGCAGTATTGATCCTGAGCCTGACGCCGCGCCCTTTCACGATTGGAACGAACGCATTCATGCGGAGTGTTACGCGCCAAACAGTGCAGTTCGAATACAAACGGCAAATGGTAGCGGGCTGGTAGTCAATAACTACGCGAACATCAGTTTTGATTTCGGCCCAACCTTGTTGTCATGGCTCGAGGTACACCATCCGGCGACTTATTCCAGCATCATTGCTGCCGATGCCGAGAGCATGGCGCGTTGCAACGGCCACGGCAATGCAATCGCACAAGCTTACAATCACGCGATCCTGCCGTTATGCAATGAACGCGATCGGCTCACGCAAATTCGTTGGGGGCTGGCAGATTTTCGCTACCGCTTTCGACGCGAACCGGAGTCAATGTGGCTTCCGGAAACTGCTTGCAACGACGATGTGCTCGACTCGCTGATCGATCATGGATTGAGGTTTGTAATCCTTGCGCCGCAACAAGCCGCGCGCATTCGCCACAGCGAGCGGGTGCCTGCCGTTTGGCAAGAGAAAACAAAAGACAGCATTGACACCAGCGTTTCGTATCGGCGCTATCATCGAGACGGTTCCGGAAAATCGCTGGCAGTCTTTTTCTACGATCAAGACGTTGCGCAGGCAATCGCGTTTGAGCACGCACTTTCCTCAAGTGCGTCGCTGGCCGAACGTATTGCCGGGCGGCCGGGATCAGATCAGATGGTCAATGTCGCGACTGATGGCGAAAGCTACGGACATCATCATAAGTTCGGCGACCTTGGCTTGGCTTACTTGTTGGAAACGGCTGCGCCCGCGCATGGATTTCGCGTGACTAACTATGGCGAGTATTTGGATCAGCATCCGCCCGCGGTCGAAGTGGAAATAGATAATGGCCCGGCGGGCGAGGGCGGTTCGTGGAGTTGTATTCACGGCGTGGGCCGTTGGACCAGCGACTGTGGCTGTCACACGGGTGGTGGCGCAGGTTGGAACCAGGCGTGGCGAGAACCTTTGCGCGAGGCGCTCAACTTTTTGCGTGACGAAGCAGCAGCCGCTTTCGAAGCAACGCGTGGTGAGTTGTTTGTCGATCCCTGGGCGGCGCGAGATGAGTCGATAAGCCTAATCCTGGATCAATTCGAATCGCGCGAGATATTCCTGCGCAGCCATGCGCCGCGGCAGTTAAGTCGCGAACAAGAGCTGAAAGCCCTGTCATTCCTGGAAATGCAGCGCGACGCGTTGTTGATGTTTACCAGTTGCGGTTGGTTCTTTAACGATATCGGCGGCCTTGAACCAATTCAGATTCTGAAGTACGCCTGCCGCGTCATCGAGTTAATGCATGAATTCGGATTGCCGTCGCCGCGGCAGCGCTTCCTGGAAATTCTGGCTGAAGCAAAAAGCAATCGTCCGGAGTTGGGAAACGGTGCCGATATTTATCGAGGCTTTGTTGAGCCGGCTAATCCTTCGTTTGATCGGGCGGGCGAGAAATTGGTGCAAGTGATTGCATGACTAAAAAGGATCCCAGCAAATCCAAGCGACCAAAGAAAACGGAAACTGTATCGCGTCGCGTTCCGCGCAAGCGCGCGCCGAAACCGCAGCCCGAAGTTCAAACTGAATCTGCGCCAATATTAGGCGAACTCGATCTCCATTTGTTTGCGGAAGGAAAGCACGAAAACATCTACGAGAAACTCGGCGCGCACGCCGTTACTCGAGATGGCGTGAAGGGAGTTTCGTTTGCTGTCTGGGCGCCGAATGCTGAACGCGTTAGCGTAGTTGGCAATTTCAATGGCTGGGACGGAACGCAGCATTCAATGCAACGCTCCGGCGAGTCCGGCGTTTGGGAAACCTTTGTACCCAACCTCGACCCGGGCGAGATTTACAAGTACGAACTCAAATCGCCGGGCCTGCCTGTGTTTCTAAAGGCCGATCCGTACGCGTCATACGCGGAAGAGCCGCCCAACACTTCGTCCGTCGTATACGAATCGAACTATCGCTTTCGCGATGCGACCTGGATGAGGCGACGCACGACGGCGGAACACTTTCGCCGGCCATTGTCGATTTATGAAGTTCATTTCGGATCGTGGCGGCGCGTCGCCGAAGAAGACAATCGCCCGCTGAATTATCGAGAAATGGCTGGACCGCTGGCGAAGTATGTTCGCGAACTAGGCTTCACGCACGTTGAGTTCTTGCCGCTCAAGGAATTTCCCTATGGACCATCTTGGGGATATCAAGTGAGTAATTACTATGCGCCTTCAGCGCGCTATGGCACGCCCGACGACCTGCGCTATTTGATTGACTACCTGCACCGGAAAAACATTGGCGTGATCATGGATTGGGTGCCGGCGCACTTTCCCAAAGACGCGTTCACGCTCGGACGTTTCGATGGTTCAGCCTTGTACGAACATCTCGATCCGCGCAAAGGCGAGCATCCCGATTGGGGCACGTACATTTTCAATTACGGGCGCAGCGAGGTGCGAAACTTTTTGATTGCGAACGCGCTTTATTGGTTTCGCGAGTTTCATATTGATGGCTTGCGCGTTGACGCTGTCGCCTCGATGCTTTATCTCGATTACAGCCGCAAGGAAGGCGAGTGGGTTCCGAATCAATTCGGCGGCCGCGAAAATCTCGAAGCGCTCGCGTTCCTGAAAGAGTTGAATGAGGTAACGCATCGCGAATGTCCAGGCACGATCATGATTGCGGAGGAATCAACTGCATGGCCGCTGGTCAGCCATCCGACCTACACGGGCGGCCTGGGGTTCGACTTTAAATGGAACATGGGCTGGATGCATGACACGCTGAAATACTTCCAAACCGATCCACTGTTTCGCGCCGGCAATCACAATTCGCTGACGTTTGGTTTGGTCTATGCGTGGAGTGAAAACTTTATCCTGCCGCTGTCGCACGATGAAGTGGTCCATATGAAGGGTTCACTGCTGAATAAGATGCCCGGCAGTACGGAACAGAAGTTTGCAAACCTGCGCGCGCTGTACGCCTACATGTGGGCGCACCCGGGCAAGAAGCTGCTGTTCATGGGCGGCGAGTTTGGGCAGTGGCGCGAATGGTCCGAGACCGAAAGTCTCGATTGGCGTTTGATCGAGGAGCCGCTGCACGCCGGGCTGCAAAAATTGTTGCGCAACGTTAACCGCATTTATGGCAAGCACCAATGTTTATGGGAGGCCGACGGCGAGCCTGCTGGCTTTGCCTGGATCGATGTTGATAACGCGGCGCAAAACGTGATCGCATTTCGGCGCATCTCGCCATCGACAAGCGCGGAAATCATCTGCGTCTATAACTTTTCAGCGGTGAGTGTTGAAGCTTATCGTTTGGGACTGCCGCGCGCAGGGAAGTACAAACCGTTATTAAATACCGACACTGAAAGTTATGGCGGCGCGAACGGTGGTTCGTCAAAGCGAATTGCGGCGGAGGCAACTCCTCATCACGGCCTTGACTATTCGGCTGTAATTACTTTGCCGCCGCTGACAGGAATATGGTTCGAAGCGCCCCAAAATTGGGAACGGGAGGTTTGAGCTTAAGGCGGAGCTTAGAAGCCAGCACGTTGGTTCCGATAAAATCAGGCAATCAATTCACGCACATTTATGCCAAATTCCCCTTCCAAGAACTTGACCGTTTCAGGCTGTCCATCCAGTGAAGCGCGCACATGAGTGGTCGTAAATAGTTTTGGAGCAGAACGCTTCTTCGCTTCAGCTCTCGGAACGAACTTAATCCAGTCCACGAGACAAACATACTCGGATAGTTCTGGATCTGTACTGTTGGCATTCATTAGCGGCGCCGACAACGGAAACGATAGAAGTGGTTTACCATCGATGAGAACGTCGCGAACCATCACTGCCTTTTCCCTGATTTTACCTAAACCAACAAATCCGCATCGCTTTAAATATGCGAAGAAAAAATCTCCTGGATTAAATCCCAGCATAGCATCGCGCCAGCGCTGGCCCTGACCGGCTGAGATGAAATCAAACTTTGAGTAGTCATCCCAGTTTCTATACTCGCACTCTCCGACATTGTAGTAGAGAATGCTGTTTTTGAAGTCGAAGCCGGATAGCTCTTTGTGCAATGTGTTGTGTGGGCGAAATTTTTCCGCGAAGTGTCCTGTAGCAATGTTCGTCGTCAGCTTGCCCAATTTCCACAGCAGGGTTTTTTCGATTAACAGTGCTTCCGTTTCGCTCAGATCTCTTACGATGACCCGGATAATGGGCGTAAGGCCCTCTTTTTTTATTTCCTGAATTCGTCGTGACTTTGCTGAATCAGACTCCTCGAAGAGATGGGCATCTTTTCGGGATCCGCAACCCTTCCCGTAGTAAAACTCCTCGAAGTTACGAGGATCTATGTAAACGTAAACATAATAGTCGCTCATATTCTTATTTGTGGATGACGAAGTGCTGGGCAGTTAGACAGGATCACTTCAAGTCCATGTGGATGGGAACCAACCAGTGACCGAGCATATCCAAGCCCGCCTGACTTTGCGCCAATACAATGCTGCCGATTAACGGTTCGCACCGTCCATTTTCAGTCTTCATTTCTACAAATGTAACTTCACTACAGATTGGACGAAAGCCTTCGATCTCTATGCGAACAGGTCCACAAACTTCGCCTTTTACGGTTCCTTGGGTAGCAGTCTCCAGTTCAACAGTTCTGGTTGATTCCAATTCCCCCAACCTGTCTTTCCAGGAGGCGGGTAACACCATGAAGCGTGCGTTGATATCTACAAACGCGTCACAACTGAGACGCTTCGAAGCGTCTAACGCGTTATCGATTCTCACCGATGCGACAATTCTATCCATACTTCGTCACCGACCTGCGAAAACAAAATACTGGTTAGGCTGTGGCAGTACTTACGCTATCAAAACTTCTTGCGATCGACTCGCTGCTGCCACACGCGTGGATCTCGGCTGCCGTGCAGCACGCCTATTACTTCGACCCGATCTGAGAAGAGTCTGTAATAAACAAGATAAGGAAATCTACGAAGCTTGCCGCGGCGGGCGTTCTTTAGCACCAAGGGATAAAGCTCTGGCATCGCTCCGATTCGCGCGATTATTGCTTCGAAGGATCCAACGAACGCCTCTGCTAATTCCGAATCTTCCTGTGCGTACCAGTCACGCGCTTGCAACAAGTCAGCTTGTGCCTCTGGCCGCAGGACAATGCGCCTGCTCATTCCTTTTTTCGCAGGCGCTGCCTGACTTCTTCCCAGGGAATGGCTCCGTCCGGATCAGCGTCTGCGGCGGCCAGCCGGAGTTCCAGTTCCTCGCGGTGCCAGTCTGGAATTGGCATCTCTTCGAGCGAATCCGGGATGCTATCCCACAGCACGCTTATCAGGTCGAGCCGCTCTGTTACGCTAAGTTGCTTAATAGCGACATCTGATAAAGATTGCGCCATAGCGATCCTCCGTTACTAAATTCACGTCGCAAGTATACCAAACGCCTATGCTAGGCGGGATCTGAACGGCGTCTTGTGGCAAGTTGAAAGTTCACAAGGAACCTTTCATTGTGTATCTTCGCTCAACATGATCAACTGGTCTGAAATTCGAAAACAGTTTCCCGTAACTGAACACTCGACGTATCTCAACACAGCGGCGGCTGGGCCATTACCACGCGCAACCAATGAAGCCGCGTCCGAATACTATCGCCTGATGATGGATGACGGCGACATTCACTGGGACGAGTGGTTGGCGAAACGCGAAGAAGTAAGAAACAAGGTCGCACACTTTATCAACGCCGAACCGGACGAAGTCGCACTGACGATAAATACTTCAACCGGGATGAACGTGATTATCGATGCGCTCGAGAATCACGGCGAAGTCATCTCCTGCGATCTCGAATTTCCCGTTTCCACTTTGCCGTGGATGAACCGGCGCATTCCCATTCATCTGGTGAAATCGCACGAAGGTCAGGTCGGCATTCAAGACCTTCGCGACGCAATGAACGTGCGCACCGGCGTTATCTGTCTCAGCCACGTGCAATTCTCGAATGGCTTCCGGAGCGATTTGGAGGAGTTGGGAAACGCGAAAGGCGGGCATGCGTTGGTCGTAAACGCGGCGCAGTCGGCGGGCACTTTCGCCATCGATGTGAAACGCATGAAGATCGATGCGCTCTGTTCCACCGGCCACAAATGGATGCTGTCCGGATACGGGAGCGGCTTCGTTTATCTGTCGCGGGAACTGATGGAGGGTTCAAAGCCGCACGCGATTGGCTGGCTCAGTCTTCAGGATCCTTTTACGATGCGAAATGATGAAGCCTACCTGCGTCACGATGCCGCTGCACGCGCTGAACTCGGTTGTCCGCATTACGCCGGCATCTTTGCGCTGGGCGTATCAGTTGATCTGATTGGAGGTATTGGAATGGAGAACGTCGAGGCCCGGGCGCTGGAACTAAATCGCTATCTTACTGATCGGCTGAGTGATTCTGGTTGGAAGGTGTTATCTCCGATCAGCGACGACCGAACACGGTCTGCCCAAACGTTAGTTGGCGCCCCCAACCCAGCGGAACTGGTTAGCAAACTTGCGAGCCAAAAAATCATCGTTACGGAAAAGCCGCAGGGAATTCGGGTGGCGACTGATTTCTTCAATAACGAGGCGGATATCGATCGCTTGATCGAAGCGCTGACAAAAGAAATTTAAGTCATGGGCCATGTTAGGTACGGCTTTGCCGCCCGATGTGCGGCGGTGGCTATGCCCCGCCGTAAGGGTGGCTTTTCATTTTGGGCTACGCCCTTGATGCGCCTTGATACAACAAATCGGGGCGCTAGGCCACAACAAGGGCGTAGCCCCAAAATAATCCCGCTGCTTTCGGCGGGGCAGAGCCACCGCCGCACATCAGGCGGCAAAGCCGAAGCGGGTGTGGCACTGACTCTTGAGGCAAAGCCCACAGAGACACAGCTAGCTGCCACTCTATCGCCGAGCGATCTTCTTTGGACGGATTTTGCCTGACTTCGATCTACGCGCCTTCTTTGAAGAATCAACAACGGTTTCGCTATCAAAATATTTGCGCGCGAGCTGAATGCACGTTTCCATAATGGGCGATTCGTAGCCGCCGATTTGTTTTGCGACTCCCAGTTCCCAATTTATTTGCGCGCCCTCGATCCACCATCGCACCAGCCTGCCTTTTGCGACCGCCTCGCTTACGGACTGTAGCGGCACAATTCCCACGCCCATATTTTCTTCAACCATGCGGCGAATAGCTGCTTGCCGGCTCAGTTCCATTGAGATATGAAGCGTCACACCCGCTTGCGCGAAAAAGCGATCGATTAACCGTCGCGTGTTTCCGCCGCGCTCGCCGAGGATTAGTTTCTCGCCGGCGAGCGTATAGGCGCTGACCGTCTTCTGCTTTGCCAACGAGTGACGCGGCGAAGCGATGGCCACCAACTGATCCTGGCTGAGACGTTCGGTGTGAATACCGCGCGCCTCAACCGGCAAAGACACAAACGCCAGGTCCAGTTCGCCGTTGAGCAGTTGATTTACTAACGCGTCGCTCGTTCCGGAAACCAGACTGAGATGAGCGTCCGCATGTTGCTTGCGCACTTCCTTAAAGAGCTTCGGCAAGACATCCGTCGTAACGCCGGCCGAAGCGCTGCCGATGCGCAAACGCCCGCGCTGAGTTCCCGCCAACTCTGCGACCTCGTCGACGGCCGCATCGTGATCGCGCAGAATGTGCCGTGCGCGTTGCAGCAATTGTTCTCCGGCTTCGGTCAACACGACGCGCCGCGGCGCGCGCACGAAAAGTTTGACACCCAACTCGCTTTCCAACTGCCGGATCTGCATGCTGATGGCCGCCTGGGTAACGTGAACGCGCTGGGCCGCGGCGGTAAAGGTCCCGGCTTCGGCAATGGCTACAAAAGCTCTCAGTTGACGTATCTCCATCTGGTTCCTCCGCTATCAGGTATCGTTATTGTATTCATAAAATCTTTTAGTTTCCATTATAGATAGCGGGTCTAATAAAATTGGGCCGTTCAGTAGAAGAACCGTAGAAATTTATGTTTGCCCCCAAACCAAAGTCGACTCAGTTTTTGAAGGCTCGTTATCCGACGTCGGGGCGGGCCACCCTCGGCGTGGACGGCGGCGGCACGAAAACCCATGCCGTCATTCTTGATCTCAATTTGAATATTCTCGGCGAGGGCGTCGCTGGACCTTCCAACCCTCTCCGCGTCGGCGTCGTTAGCGCGTCGACTGCGATTCGCGAAGCTGTCGATAAGGCTTGCGACGCCGCCGGCCTAAGGCGCACGGATCTGGTGGCGGCGGAGATTGGTCTCGCCGGCGTTCGTCGCCAGGAACTTCGAGCGCGAGTGCACGACAGTCTCAAGGGCCTTGGAATACGCGACCTGGTTGTTGTGGGCGATGCCGACATTGCTCTCTATGCCGCCACGCAAGGTGCGCCGGGCCTGGTTGTGATTGCCGGTACGGGATCGATTTGTTGTGGCATCAACGCGCGCGGCAAGCAGGCTTGTGCGGGCGGCTGGGGGCCGCTTGCCGGTGACGAAGGCGGCGGCGCCTGGATTGCGCGGCGCGGTTTGCGGGCGATTGCGTATGCCAGTGACGGCCGCGGTCCGGCGACTTCTCTCAGCGCCGCCGCGAGCAAATATTTTCGAGTATCTAACCCAATCGATCTTTCGACGGCGATTTATGCACCCGCCGTAACAAACGAATATCTCGCCGGATTTGGTAAGTTTGTCATCCAGGCCGCGAGAGCAAAGGATCGAGTAGCGCGTGAGATTCTGGTTGAAGCCGGCAAAGAACTCGGCGTGGCTGCGAGCGCGGTAATTCGTAACCTGAAACTGGAGCGCGAAACTTTTCCCGTGGGCTACGTGGGTGGAGTGTTTGCCGCGAGTGGTGAATTAGTGCTTTCGCATTTGCGTGAAGCGCTGGTCAACATTGCGCCGGGCGCATCTTTGACGCCGCCAAAGTTTTCACCGGCAGTAGCTGCGGCGCGCATGGCCCATGAACGTCTAAACGATATCGCGCTTGCTGTTTAAGTTGAAATTATTCGCAGATTACACAGATTCCGCAGATACGGAAAACCAAAACCAACGACCGATCAATCGTAGTCTTTCTTACCCAATCTGTGAAAGCGGCGTAATCTGCGGATGATAAAGATCAATCAAATTAGCCTTACTCAAATGAACGTAGACTCTTCAGGCGACCTGGCAATCACCGAACAAGAAAATCCGCGCACCGCCAACTTGAGCGAGCTTGCGGCAACGGAAATTCTGCGCCTGATGAACGAAGAGGACCGTCGGGTAGCGCCGGCGATTGGCATTGTGCTGGCGGATATTCAGAAAGCCGTCGACGGCATTGTCGACAGATTAAGCAAAGGCGGCAGGCTCTTTTATGTCGGCACCGGAACTTCTGGACGATTAGGGGTGCTGGATGCGGCTGAATGTCCGCCGACATTCGGCGTTGCTCCCGAATTGGTCCAGGCAGTAATCGCTGGTGGTTACGAAGCTTGCCACCGCGCCGTCGAAGCGTCGGAAGATGACGCGAAAGCCGGTGCTAATGATTTGCGGTGCCGCGGCTTCGCTAAAGAGGACGCGCTGGTTGGCATCGCGGCTTCTGGCCGGACGCCATACACGGTGGGCGCGGTCTCTTATGCGCGCGAGCTTGGTGCGTTCACGGTGGCCCTCACCTGCGTCCCCGGGTCGCCGATCACAAACTCCGCTGAGATTAGTATTGTGCCGGTGGTTGGACCAGAAGTGATCGCCGGGTCGACGCGTCTCAAAGCCGGCAGCGCGCAGAAAATGGTGCTCAACATGTTGTCGACTGCGAGCCTGGTTAGGCTGGGATATGTTAGCGGCAACCGCATGACAAATTTGCAGCCTCGCAATGCAAAGCTGCGCGAGCGAGCGGTGCGAATCATCATGGCTGAAACCGGATTGTCTGAGATCGGCGCTACTGAAAAATTGGAAGCGGCTGAGGGCGATCTGCGCGTGGCTCTGGTAATAGCAAAGAGTGGATGTGAGTTACGCGCAGCGAAAGACGCTTTGAAAGCGTCAAACGGCGTGGTGCAGAAAGCGATTGAGCGACTTGGGCCGTCAATGTCCAAAAAACTTTAGGAGGGTCTGATCAAGTTAATCAGCCGTTTGATTATGCTTAGCCCGCGGAACGCGGCGATAGCGTAAAGCCTGGGGTGGAGCGAAGCGCAACCCCAGGTTGGCCGACGATTATGAAATTCAAGCGCGCGAAGCGTGCGATAGCGCAAACGCAGGAAGTCACTGTGATGCATAGGCTGTCGCCCACTTCGCGGGCTGCAACCTGGCACTCCACTGATCCTGGGGTTCCGCTCACAAAGGCTCGCTCCACCCCAGGCTTTACGCTATCGCCGCGCTCCGCGGGCTATGGACACTAACCATAAGAAACTTAATCAAAGCTTCCTTTAGTTTGTCGCGGCGTTACGACAAGCTAAAGCTTATCGGACACATCAACCGAATGAAGGTTTCGCTGGTCAGCGTTTGTGCCAGCAGTTATAATCACCGGCAAAATTTGCCACCAACTTTCGGAGGAACACATGACAATCGCGAACGATTCGTTAACCAGCTCGACGTTTGAGAACGACTTACTTGCAGCGGTGATGCAGCATTCAATGCTCAAGCATCCATTCTACGTGGCCTGGAGCGAAGGCAAGTTAAGCAAATCAGTTTTGCAGGAATACGCAAAACAGTATTACGCGCACGTTCGCGCTTTCCCAACTTATGTTAGCGCGGTGCATTCGCATTGCGACGATCTCGAAACGCGGCAAATGCTGCTGGAGAACCTGGTTGAAGAAGAGCAGGGCGCAGAAAACCATCCGGAATTGTGGCTGCGTTTCGCCGAGAGTTTAGGGGTCACGCGCGAAGAGATCAGGAATGCTGAACTGCTGCCTAAGACGAAAGATTCAGTGGCTCGCCTGAAACAATTAACGCAAAGTGCAGACTATCGCGAAGGTCTGGCGGCGCTGTATGCATACGAGAGTCAGATTCCGGAAGTGGCGCAAACAAAACGCGCCGGCTTGAAAGAATTTTATGGAATCGATGACGAACGCGGTGTGTCTTTCTTTCGCGTGCACGAGTCGATTGATTTGCTTCACAAAGACGTCGAGCAGCGCATCCTTGCCAAAGAATGCACGACGCCGGCCGACCAGGAGCGCGTGACTGCGGCCGCGAGTGCGGGAGCCGCGGCGCTTTGGTCGTTTCTCGATGGCGTGACTGAAGCTTATTTGACGCCGGCAGTTGCAGCCTGAAGTTTCTGACGTAAACAATATTCCAAAGCAAGTGTGGTTTCTTGTCGGGCTGTAAGCTCGCGCGCTACCTTTGCGCCTCGGTACTTTTGCTCTGCGATTGAAACACGTAACATAGTTTTCTGAAGTAAAAAACCTCGAAGCGATAGTGACTTCTCAATTTCCTAAGCACATGAAAGTTCCGCGCGCAATCAACGTGAGGCATTTGATCATCAGCCTCCTTATCGTTTGCGCACTGTGCTCGACTGCCTGGGCACAGGAAACAACCGGCAACATCGCGGGTCAGGTAACAGATCAAAACGGCGGCACGATTTCCGGTGCCGTAGTTACGATGACCGACCCATCGCGTGGCTTTCAGCGCACCTACCAAACCACCGAAGACGGTACTTTCAACGCGACCGGTTTGCCCGCCAGTAGCTACAACTTGGCGGTGGAGATGCAGGGCTTCAAGAGATATCAGCAAGAGAATTTTCAGGTGACCGTCAATGATCGACGCACGCTCAGCATCGTGCTTGACGCGGGCGAAGTCACGGAACTCGTGACCGTTGTGGCCGACACGCCGTTGGTTCAGGACAGTCCTACACAGCGCGGGCTGATTAGCGGCGATCAGATACGCGAGTTGCCGCTCAACACGCGCAACTTTGTTCAGCTGGCATTGTTGAGTGCGGGCGTTAACTCGTCGAATGGGAGTCAGATTGGATCGGGCGCGCTGTCGGTGGTTCAGCTCTCGATAAACGGCGGCCGAACTTCGTCAATCAACTGGTTGGTTGACGGCGCGCGCAACGTAGATACGGGTTCGAACCTAACGTTGCTGACTACGCCGAGCATCGACGCGATTCAGGAGTTTACAATTCTGACTTCAAACTATGCGCCGGAGTTTGGCCGCAACGGCGGCGGCGTAATCAATGTTGTCACCCGGTCGGGTACCAACAATTTTCATGGGACTATTTATGAATTCCTGCGCAACGATGGGTTGAATGCGCGGCCGCCTTTTCAAGTGACGCCGCTGCAGGGCATTAACAAGGCGAACGGCGAGCCGCGTTTCAAAGCGCCGCTAAATTACAACGACTACGGCTTTACTATTGGCGGCCCAGTCTATTTGCCACTTTTTGGCGAAGGCGGAAAGCGCGTCTACAACGGGCGTAACAAAAGCTTCTTTTTCTATTCGCAGGAGTGGCGCAAGACGAAGTCTGTAAACACTGCCGTCGGCACGGTACCCACGATCGAGCAACGTAACGGCATCTTCGCCGGCCCGATCAAAAACCCATTCACCGGAGTTGCATTTCCCGCGGACGCCGCCGGAAATTCGATCTTCACCTCGTTCATCGACCCAAATTCAGCCGCGATTTTGAAGTTCATACCGCTGCCGAATGAAGTCACGCCGGGCACGAACACGCTCAACCGTTTTCGCCGCGCCGTGCCACTTGCTGCGAACGTTCGACAGGAAATTCTGCGTCTCGATCATAACTTCAATACCAACTGGTCCGTCTTCGGCCGCTACATTCGCGAAGACTTTTCGCGTAACGATCCCGGCGGTAATCAGTTTGCGGATCCGTTTGCGATTGGCGCTGTCGCCGGGACGCTTTATCCGTTCGTAGCGGCGCAAAATACCGAGACGCCTGGCAAAAACTTCGTGGTCAATGTGAAGACAATCGTTTCGCCGACAATGATTAATGAAGTGGCGTACGACTATGCCTTCAACGCCGTGATCACGACCTTCGCCGGTACCGGGTTGCGGGCGAACGCACCTGGTTTTACCGCGCCCGAACTTTTTCCCAACACGTTGCAGGGCGCGCTGCCAGGTTTTACTTTCAGCGGTTCGACTGCAAATTTCGCGATTGGCAGCCCGGCGCAAATCGAGAATCCCAGTCACACACTTCGCGACAACCTCACCATTGCCCGCGGACAGCACACGTTTAAGTTTGGCGGCAGTTTTTCTCACGAGGCGAAAAACGAAAATGCAGGCAACATGCTTAATGGAAGTTACGCGTTTGACGGCTCGCGTTCGGGAAATGATTTAGCCGATTTTCTGCTCGGCGCCCCACGCACCTATACTGAAGACCAATCCGAGGTTTTCGTAAAACTGCGCTACAACACGACCGAGTTTTATGGGCAGGATTCGTGGAAGGTGACGCCGCGCTTGACGCTGGATTATGGAGCGCGTTATGCGCTTTATGACAACCCTATCGACGCCGGCGACTTGCTCATATCGTTTCGACCGGACTTTTACAAGACGGCGAACGCCGTACAAATCGATCCGGTAAGCGGAAATATTCTGTCCGGGCCAGGCGACAAATTCAATGGGATTATCTTTGCCGGTCAGAATTCGCCATTTGGCAGGCGGGTGCAAAGCAATCAGCGAAATACATTCGGGCCACGAGTTGGTTTTGCCTACAATTTTGGCGACGGGCGTACGGTGGTGCGCGGCGGTTTTGGTCTCTATTACGATCGCACGTTGGTGGGCAACGTCGAGCAGAATGCGTTCGCCAATCCGCTGGTCAATTCGCGCGCGACGATTGATAATCCGCCGCTTTCAAATCCGGCCGCCGGCATTCCGCGAACGACAATCCCGGTCATCACTCTCAACAGCACCGGCAATCCATTCAAGGTGCCGCGCACCGCACAATACAGTCTGTCGCTGCAGCGTGAGTTGTTCAAGAACGGCGTGTTGGAACTCGCCTATGTTGGCACGTCCGGCTACAACCTGCTTCATCAGGTGAATATCAACCAGCCGCTGCCGGGCGCCCAGGCGGCAATCACGGCGGCGCTGCGGGCCAACGGAACGCTGGGCAGCAACGCGCGCGTTTCAATTAACGCGGCCCGTCCGTTTCTCGGTTACGCAGCAATCACCGACCGGCGCACCGAGGCGCATAGCAACTACAACTCGTTGCAAGTGACTTTCAACAAGCGCCTGTCCAAAGGCCTCGAGTATGGTACGGTCTATACGTGGTCCAAAAACCTTACGAACGCTTCAACTGACCGCAGCGACTCGCCGCAGGATCCACTTAACCTCGACGCCGAACGCGCGCCATCGCTGTTTGATCGCACGCACGTTTTTACGGCGCACCTGGTTTACGAGCTGCCTTTCTTTCGCCACGCGTCCGGTCTCACGCGAAAGTTGTGGAGCGGTTTTCAGGTTACCGGTGTTTATACGGCGCAGAGTGGCACGCCGTTGACGATCACGCAGACAATTGCCGCCGCCACACCGACAGGTTCGCTGTTCGCGTTTTCAGATCCGCTTGGCACCGGCAGCACGCTGAGACCAAACCTAATCGCGGATCCGCACGGCAGCGGCAGCCTGACGCAGTGGTTCAATACTTCAGCATTTGCGCCGGCTTTCTTTGCCTATGGATCAGCCGGACGAGGCATCGTGCGCGGGCCGGGAATCAACAATTGGGATCTTGCTGTCTTCAAAAACTTCCGCTTTTCCGAGGACACGAACCTGCAGTTTCGCACTGAATTATTCAACGTGCTGAACCATCCGCAATATTTAAATCCGGGAACGTCCGCGACATTCAACGTCGATCCAACGGCGCCGGCGGGAAGTTTTCCAACGCGTTACGTACAGACAAACACAACGTTTGGTGTTATCACCGGCACGCGCGATCCGCGCACGATTCAATTTGGTCTGAAACTGAACTTCTAAATTTTTCCAGCGCGCTTTCAATTCTTGACGCCTTCCAATACAAACCAAATCTTACTGCGAAACGCTCGTACTGTGTTTCCCGATCGCGTCGCGCAGAATGTAGACCTGCTGATAGGCGACGGCAGGATCGCAGCGCTGCGTAATTCCGGATCGGCATCCGACCGTATCGACGAAATCGATCTTTTCGGATGCATGTTAGTGCCGGGTTTTATCGACGTGCACATCCATGGCGCGGTGGGTGTCGACACAATGGAGGCCGACGCTGCCGGCCTTAATCGCATCTCGGAATGGATCGCAACTCAGGGCGTCACTGGCTGGTTGCCAACGCTGGTGCCCGCGCCTGACGCGGACTACACGCGCGCCGTCGCGGCTATTGAAGAGGCGATGAAGTCGACGACCGGCGCGCGCATTCTGGGCGTTCATTATGAAGGCCCATTTGTAAACTCGGCGCAGTGCGGGGCGCTGCGGCAGCAATATTTTCGGAGTTTTGTGCACAATGATTCGCTCGATAGTTTGCCGAGGCTAGCGAATCCTGCAGCGGTGCATATGATGACGATTGCTCCGGAAATTCAAGGCGGCATCGAACTGGTCGACCAATTAAAACGGCGCGGCTGGATTGTTTCGATAGGACATACGCGCGCGGAATTTGAACTACTCGACAAAGCAGTAGCTGCCGGCGCGCAACACATGACGCACTTTATGAACGCGATGGCGCCGTTTCGGCACCGCGCGCCTGGGCCAATCGGCTGGGGTCTATTGCGCGACGATGTAACCTGCGATGTGATCGCGGACGGCATCCATCTTGATCGGCACGCGCTGGAACTGATCCTGAAAAGCAAAGGCGCCGAGCGGCTGGTCCTGATAAGCGACGCTATTGCGGCCGCGGGATTGGGAGACGGCGATTATCAAATCTGGGGCGAGTCGATTTCGGTTACACATGGTCGGACGCGCAACAGCCGGGGCAACATTGCCGGTTCCGTTATCAGCCTGCTCGACGCGGTTCACACAATGCAGTCACTCGGCGTTTCTGAAGTTGACTTGTCGCTTATGAGCTCGACTAATCCAGCAAAACTATTGGGCCTCGAAGGCGAATGTGGATCGATTGCAGCAGGCAAGGGAGCCGACCTCGTGGCGTTAAATGCCGACAGAAAACCAGTCCTGGTGATGGTTAACGGCGAGCTAGCAGTATCAGCCGCTTAAGCGCTCAACGATTTTACTGGGACCGCGGGCGTCCCGCCCGCATGGCTGCGTCACCAAATATGGTTAAGTGCTCGAGTTGTTCGCGCTACGCGCTCATTGCGGGCGAGACGCCCGCGGTCCGAGTATCGCCGGTCCCAGTAAGGGCTGTAATCCATTTTCTCGGATGCTTGTTCTTTTTGCTGTTTGTTGTTGCGCGTGGCAGCGGTTTGATACATAGTTGCGCATCGGCGTATTGCTTGCTTAAGCGGACCATCGTTCTTCTCAGGCTGCTCCTGCGGCAAGCGTCTCCCCAGAAAAATGTCAGTCAAAGAATCTAACAGGTTATGCAATTAATGCCTGGTATTTCGAGAACTGCAACGACGTGCGTTTTGCTGTGCGTGCTGATTTCCGCTCCAGTTTTTGCGCAGACGCCTGCAGGCGGGAAGCGGGACCAAACGGATGTTTTGCGAGTATTCACCGAACTCGTGCAGACGGATGTAATGGTGTTCGACAAGGATGGCCACTTCGTCGATGGCCTAAAGAAAGAAGATTTTGAACTGCGCATCGATGGGCAGCCCAAGCCGATTGATTTTTTTGAACGTATCATTGCCGGCAGCGCGAACGAAGAATCTCAACTTGCAGCTGCGCGCGGCTCCTCTAAACGAACCGATACCTCAGATACAGCCGGCCCGGTACCGCTCGATCGGGGTCGCCCGATCTTTTTTTACCTCGACGATTTGCATATGGACCTTGCCGGCTTGAATGCTGCCAGGAAAGTAGTCAGCGAGTTCGTCGATAAACAGATGGCCCAGAACGATGAGGTAGCGATTACCTCGGCCAGCGGTCAAATCGGATTTCTGCAACAACTGACAGATAACAAGACTGTGCTTCATGCCGCGCTAGAGCGGCTTAAGTTCCGTCCTTATTCGGTCAGGGACCTGGACCGGCCTCCGATGACTGAATATCAGTCGTTGCAAATCGAAAGGGGTGACCGCGACACTAATGATTTTTTTGTCGAGCAAACCGTTGCCCAAAACCCGGGCATGTCTCGCGAGCAGGCCGAGACGGTAGTGCACTCGCGTGCGCGCATGATGCTGCAGCAAGCCGAAGTCGCAACGATGGCCACGATCTCCGGTCTGGACAGCTTGGTGCGATCGGCAAACAAGCTGGCGGGGCGTAAGCTCGTATTCTTTATCTCGGGTGGATTCTTTCTCAATCCCGAGGAAGGTTCTATGAGTCGCGTGCAGCGAATCACAAGCCTCGCGGCACGTAGCGGCGTTGTTATCTATTCAATAGACGCGCGCGGGCTGGCCACCGGTCTTCCCGACGCCGCTACGGAAAGCGCTTTCGATGTCTCAGGCCGATTGGCCCGCTCGTCGATGGGTGAAATGGCCGCTTCGCAGGATGCAATGAATGCGTTAGCGCGGGACACGGGGGGGCGACCAACTTTTAATACGAACGCGCTGGGCAGCGGCCTGACACGAGCTCTCAAGGAAACGTCTGCTTATTACCTGTTGGCCTGGAAGCCGGAACGCGAAACGCAACACGCCAGCAGCAAGTTTCATCGCATAGAAGTAAAAGTTGTAGGCAGGCCGCAACTGGTGGTCCATGTCAGGCGCGGATTCTACGATGTCGAACCCGAACCAGTTGCCGCCAAGTCGAGCAAGCCAAAACAACCCGAGGGCAACAAACCGGCCGCACCCGACAAACTGGCGGATTCGGAGCTGGGGCAAAAAATTCGTGGCACTTTTCCCGAGCACGCCATTCCTATCTCCCTGAACCTGACTTACGTCAATAGCTCTGACAAGAAATGGCTGTTGAGTACGATGATGGAGGTGCCCAGTGCTTTCCTTACCTTTGAAACCGTCGACGGCAAACAAGTCGCGGCGGTTGAAGTGGCCGGAGTCTTTTTCAACGACCGCGGTCAATCCGGCGGATCGTTCAACAAAAAGCTAACGCTCGAGGCCCAACCTGACTATGTTTCGGGACGCGGCAGTGTGCGATATTCCTATCCATTGTTTTTGCAACCGGGCATGTATCAAGTCCGCGTCGGAGCGCGCGATCCGAAAAGCGGTCGCATTGGCAGCGCGAATGGTTGGATCGAAATTCCCAATCTGAAACCCACTGAATTGGGGATGAGCAGTGTACTAATTGGCGTGCCGCCAGCGGCCGCGGCAAATAGCAACTCTGCAACCAATCAGACCGCAGCGAGTTCGCTGGAAGTTAACGTTAGCCATCGGTTCCAGCGCGACAGCAACTTGCGCTTCGCGATTTTTGTTTACAACGCAGGGGCCGCGCCGGCGCCCGATTCCAAGCCTGACCTCGCGCTGCAATTGCTAATGGTCCGCGATGATCAGCCCGTGGTCACTATTCCATTAAAGAAAATTTCGGTCGACGGCGTTACTGACTTGTCGCGCATACCTTACGCCGGCGAGGTTCCACTCGCGGGCTTGCCGGCGGGTCGCTACATTTTGAAAGTTACTGTCATCGATAGAATTTCAAAACAGAGTGCTTCGCAAGAGGCGCGTTTTGAAATCGAGTAAAGCAAGACCAGCCATTCTTGACTCAACCCTGGAAACCAACTAAAGAACAACTCATCGCCGCCGCGGGCAAGACTGTTCGCGACGTAATCGCGCCCGGCTTGCGCGTTCTCTTTTGCGGCATCAATCCCGGACTGTACACGGCCGCCGTGGGCCATCACTTTGCGCGGCCCGGCAATCGCTTCTGGCCCGCACTCGTCGCCTCGGGCTTTACCGATCGGCTGTTGTCGCCGTTCGACGAGCTTGAATTGCTGGCACTCGGATTCGGTGTTACGAATGTAGTAATGCGCGCCACCGCGACCGCCGATCAATTGTCGCGTGCAGAGTTAATCGCAGGCGGAAAGCGCCTGGCTGCAAAAATCAGACGTTATCAACCGGAGTTTCTGGCAGTGCTTGGCGTAGGCGCCTATCGCGCTGCATTTGGAAATGCAAAAGCGAATATCGGTGAGCAGGAAAAAACTATCGGCAAGACTCGCGTCTGGGTGTTGCCGAATCCAAGCGGCCTGAACGCGCACCATCAACCGAAAGATCTGGCGCGGCTGTTTGCGGAATTGAAGGACGCAGTGGAGTGGACAGCAAAACCAAAGCGCCAAGGGCGGGGAATGTAATAGCCTGTGCCAACGGCCCAGGAAGAGTTACTAAAAAAACTTTCGGCGCTGAAAGCGCGCATCACAAGATGAGACAAATCATTCCGCGCCTTCGGTGCTCGAGATCAAATTTTCATCGGTCCTGGGGCGTTGCCCCAGGCTTCTCCATTGCGCGCCTTGGGCGCTTCGTCGCGCTTACCTTTTGATCAATCCACTGAGAGCGCTTGCCATTTGCGCGTTGAGCGGTTTAAGAATCTCCAACTCCTGACGCGCAGAAGCTTGATCGTTAATCGCTACGAAAGTTAGACCGAGGTTGTAGTGTGCGGCGGCCAGTTGCGGGCGCAGCTTCACAACTGCCTTGTAGGCTTCAATCGCTTCCGAGTAACGCTTGCCGTTGTAGAGCGCCAGGCCGAGATTGAAATGCGCGGCTGCGTTCGTCGGCTCAATCTCCGCTGCTTTCTTCAAAGCTTCCGCAGCCTCGCTGTAGTGCTTCAACTCGTTATAGGAATTACCAAGATTCTTGTAAGCATTAGACAAAACCTCGTTCCGGTTTTGCAGTCCCTGCCTATAGGCGCCGCCCGTTTGGCCCAACAGCGTGATCGCATGTTGGCTCGCATCGATGGCCTCCGGATAACGTTCGGCATGTGCATACGTAAACGCGAGGTTGTTGTAAATCTCCGCGTTGTCCGGATCGAATGCAAGCGCTTGCTTCAGTGTCTCCGCGGCTTCCGGGAAACGACCCAGTTGCGCCAGCGCATAACTGAGCGGCTGATATGCATCGCTGTAATCCGGCTTCACTTTTAGCGCTTGTTGGTAAGCAGCGACCGCATCCTGAAAGCGGCCCTGATCCAAATAAACATTACCGAGCCCGAGTTGCGCGCGCGCGTCATTGGGATCCTGCCTGGCGGCGAGTTTGTAATTCAGTTCAGCTTCAGAGTAACGCGGGGTGGAGGCGCTACGAGCAGCGTTGGCTTTGGCGATGGTCTGCTCTTGCACGTTCACCGTAGGCTTTGATCGTGTTCGCGTTCGAGCGGACGATCTGTCGCCACCGACTGCGCTGGGACCGCTCGCGCCATGGACCGGCGGATTCTCAGGCTTGCGAAAGATCATCGCGGCACCGCCCGCGGGTTCGCGCGACAAGCTGCCGCCGCCAGCCTGAGGTTGAGCGAGAACCGGGACGACAGCCAATGTGGTGAGAACGAGGAGGGCTAAACGATATTGCTTTCTCATTAATTCAAAACTCCTTGAGACGGAAAGAAAATGCAGGTCATCACCCGGACGACAATAGGCCGACGAGCCATGATAGATCAAGATGGAGAGCAACGCATTTTGGTTGGCTGAGTAGGACAGACATTCCTGTCTGTCCCTTTCGTAGGACAGACATTCCTGTCTGTCCCTTTCGTAGGACAGACATTCCTGTCTGTGCCTTTCGTAGGACAGACATTCCTGTCTGTCCCTTTCGTAGGATAGACATTCCTGTCTGTCCCTTTTTGCGTAGCACAGACATTCCTGTCTGTCCCTTTCGTAGGACAGACATTCCTGTCTGTCCCTTTCACATTATTTCCAAGAAGTGGACAGGCAGGAATGCCTGTCCTACCTCGAGTTACAAAGCCGCTTGCATCTTGCGAAACTCTGGCTTCGGTGATGAAGGTTGAGTTCAAGAATCAGACGAGGCAAGAATGCAGTCCTACTTATGTTTTATCGACGTCATCTCCCTCATTGGCAAAAACCCGGCAGCGCTCTTTTCATTACCTGGCGCTTGTACGGTTCAATACCAGTCTCCAAACTTGCTTTGATTCTCAAAGAGAAAGACAAAAGCAAAAGATTTTTGTTATTTGATAATGAGTTGGATCGCGCTGGCTATGGACCAACCTGGTTAAAGGATTCGGCCTTGGCACAAAAAGTGGTCGATGCTTGTCGGTTCGGCGAAACTGAACTTGATCTCTATAGGCTAAGTTCGTTCGTGGTGATGTCAAACCATGTTCATATTCTCGTTTGGCCTAAAGTGCGGTTGGCCCGAATAACTAAGTCAATCAAAGGATACACGGCGCGCGAGTGCAACAAGTTGTTAGGACGCACCGGAGAAAGATTCTGGCAGGACGAATCGTTTGACCATGCGGTTCGGAATGAAGAACAGTTCTACCGCATTAAACGTTACATTGAACGGAATCCTGTAAAAGCGGGTTTGGTGAATGATGCGAAGAAGTGGCCATGGTCTAGCGCGTGGAATGAGTAGGAATGAAGGATCAATGGACAAGCAGGAATGCCTGTCCTACTGGTTAAGACCATCGAGCTGCAGACCGACCGTGCGTGCGCCAGCGCCCTTAACACTATCAACCACCTGAACCACCTCGCCATATGGAAATGAGCGCGGCGCCTTGATGAAGACGGTCTTTAGAATGCGAACGTCTTCCGGAAGGTCAAAGCGGGAACGCATTTCATCGCTGTAAACATGATTCTTTGTCCGTTCTTGAAAGAGAGAGGTAAGCGCTCTACAAAGTTTCGCCGGGTCTTCGATCGTTCCCATGTCGTCAGTCAGGCCATTTAATTTTAGGGTGTGATCGGGTTGGACCGTTACCACCAGCGTATGCGGGTCAGGCAAAACAGGTCGATTGTCGGGCTCGGAAGGAAGGGCGGTCGCGAAACGATGAGGTCGCAATGGAGCGGAGACCATAAAGATAATCAGCAGTACAAGGAGAACATCGATCAACGGCGTAACGTTGATCGCGGGTGTAGTCTTTGAATCAGAGGTTTCCGCCATGATAGAGCCTCCTCCGTCGCGTAGATTATCGATGGACTTAGACGCCTGCTGAAGCGGAATGTTCCGGACTCGGTGAATAATTCGCGTGTGGCGCGGAGACGAGATGTACCTGGATGTAATGGCTTAAGAGGACAGGCAGGAATGCCTGTCCTACATTTCCCGTTTAAGGCAAACTGCGCAACTGTTCAATTCGATCCTGAACAGCTTCGGTAAGAATTCCAATCTCTTCCGGGTCATAGTTCGCTGCGCGAAACGCGTCTTTGATTTGGTCCGTGCTCAATCCCGACAGCAACTCGCCGAGCCACTTCGCCTGCGGCACGCTAATGTCATCAAAAATCTCGCGCTTCCTGCCGCCGTAACGAAAATTCACCATGCCATTGTCGCGAACCCCTTCGACAAATTTCGCCTTTTCATAATCTTCAGGATTGTTACGGCTGCGGCTGATGCGCCAAAACAGAGGCAGCGTGCCGGTCTTGCCAAAAGTGGCGCCGAGATCGCTGATGACATAGCGCAGCTCATTTCCGCGCGGGCCGTGGGAAAGAATTACGACGTTGTTCGAGTCCTTAATGTCCCAGTTGTTGAATAACATCATCATGGTTTTCAAACCCGTAAAGGCACGCGAACCAACGAACGGATTCTCATCCCACTTCCATTCGTCGAGCCGCTTTTGCGATGCCGGTCTCGCTTCCAACCTGACATTTTCAAACGTTCCCTGGTCGGGAATACGCAACCGCGGAACAAGATAATTAACTTCGGTAACGTAACCCGCGGCCCACAACAAACGCACCGCCGCCGTTTCCGATTGCGCTTCCTTGCCCACCTTCGCCACCCAAATGCGACCCGAGCCGTCACGAATGCGATACTTTTTGGAGTAGCCGCCGGTCTCCTCTTTAATAAACTTAATGCGCCGCAGGTTGGGTTTCATCGCCGTACCACCTGGACCGAGAAACAAATCTCGCGACCCTATGTCCGCAGGCGCTCGCCAAATGACGCGTTCGCCTTTGGGCATGGGTTTCTTCTTTTTTGCGTTAGCTTCCGACGGCCACGCGCTCAGCGAAATCAAAAGGATCAGGATTGCAGTTGAAATTCGGCGAGAGTTTGTCTTGGCGAACATGCCGAAACCTCCATTGGAGCGCATAGTTGTTCCTACGCCGGATCGGCTTGGAACATAACAAAAAGGGGAGTCTCAGGAGAGTTACGGGGGATTGCGAAAAGATTCTAACGGTTAACCTGAGACCATCGCAACATCGTGGGCCAGTTGTCCGATAAGCTTTAGCTTGTCGTGACGCCGCGACAAACTAACGTTCATCGGACACCGCCGTGCTGTATCATTGAATCGCCGGCGAAAAACTAAGGTTGGTCCACTTGGACACACTCACTAAACAATTGCGCGCGATTGTAGGCGACGAAGCGGTGCGCTCGAACGCGGACGAGTTGCTCGTTTATGAATGTGACGGGTTGCCGCAGCATAAACATTTGCCGCGCGCGGTTGTGTTTCCAAATTCAACGGAACAAGTTTCGCAAGTTCTGGCACTGCTCGCTCGCGAGCGCGTCCCGTTTACGCCGCGTGGCGCGGGCACCGGGCTGTCTGGCGGCGCGCTTGCGATGGACCAGGGAGTTGTGATCGAGTTGGCGCGCATGCGCCGGATACTCGAAATCGACGCGGTCAATCGCCTTGCGGTAGTTCAACCCGGCGTCGTTAACCTGCACGTTTCGCGCGCGGTCGCGCATCTCGGGTTGCATTACGTGCCCGATCCGTCCAGCCAGCCGACTTGCACCATCGGTGGCAACATTGCGGAAAACGCGGGCGGCATACACTGCCTGAAATACGGCACGACAACCGATCATGTGCTTGGCCTGAAGGTCGTACTTGCCGGCGGCGCGGTGGTTGAACTCGGGGGCAGCGGCAGCGAATCGGCGGGTTACGATCTGTTGGGTTTGTTCATTGGTTCTGAAGGCACATTTGGTATTGCTACCGAAGCAACGCTGCGGCTGACGCCGATTCCGCGGGCAGTGAAGACGCTGCTCGCTGAGTTTGCCGAAGTAAACGATGCCAGCCACGCCGTCTCTGCAATCATCGCCGCCGGTGTAATGCCGGCCGCGCTGGAGATGATGGACCGCGAAATTATTCGCGCAGTCGAGGCCAGTGTCTTCGCCGCCGGGCTGCCGCCCGATGCGGGTGCAGCGTTACTGATTGAACTTGATGGGATTGAAGCCGGGCTTGATGAAGAGGCAGAACAGGTAACAGCAATTTGTATGGACCACGGCGCGCGTTCCTGTCGCAGCGCCCGAGACGAAAACGAGCGGAAGAAACTTTGGGCGGCACGCAAAGGCGCATTTGGCGCTATCGGTCGCATCTCGCCTGACTCGATGATTCAGGATGCGGTGGTGCCGCGCTCGCGCCTGCCCGAAGTGCTCGATGCTGCTTATCGTATTGCCGCAAAATATCGACTGCGAATAGCCAATGTCTTTCACGCCGGCGATGGCAACCTGCATCCGTTGATCTGCTTTGATTCTCGGTTTCCCGAAGAAGTGCAACGAGTAAAAGACGCCGGCCGCGAATTGATGGAGACTTGTGTGCGCGCGGGCGGCAGCATCACCGGCGAACATGGTGTCGGATTGGATAAGCGCGAATTGTTGCCGTTGATTTTTTCCGAGAAAGATATGGAAACGATGTTGCTCGTGCGCGCTGCATTTGATCCGTCAGGCCTCATGAATCCCGGCAAAATCATTCCGGTCTTACGCGGCTGCGGCGAAGCGCGAGCTATCGCGATTCCAAATGGAGAGCATGACGCGTCAGCCTCGAGCGACCCGCTGGGACCTGATTTACTGGGACCGCGGGCGTCCCGCCCGCTGAGTTCGCCAACCTCAACCTCGATAAACTCTAGTTTGTCGGACAGACGTTTCGATCCTGCTGTTGTTCAAAAACACCTCGTCGAGCTGGTGGGCGAAGAAAACGTCTCCGCATCTCCCCGTCTCCGTATCACCCCATCCGTCCTCACGGTCGCGCCCGGAACAATCCCCGAGGTTTGCGAGATCATGAAGCTTGCTTTCAGCGAAGGTTGGACCGCGATGCCCGCCGGCGCGATGACTTGGTTGCGTCCTGGTGACGCCGTCGTACCCAATCTTATCGTCAACACACGCAGACTGAATCACATCGTCGAGCACGAACCCGCCGACCTGGTTGCGATTACTGAAGCGGGCGTAACCCTGAAAAATTTTAATTCCCAGCTTGCAATTAATCGACAGTGGCTGCCAATCGATCCACCCGACGATGGCAGCGCGACGATTGGCGGAGTTGTCGCGACGGGGCTCGCTGGCGCTCAGCAATTCGGCTATGGCCCACCACGCCGCCACGTTATTGGCATGAGAGTGGTGTTGGCCGACGGCAGTTTGGTAAAGGCCGGCGCGCGAGTGGTAAAGAACGTTGCCGGTTATGATTTGTGTAAACTCTTCACCGGCAGTTATGGGACACTCGGCATTATCGTGGAAGTAAATTTCAAACTGCGGCCGCTTCCTTTTGTAACGCGAACGCTTTTAATCTCGGGCCAGCCCGCAGAACTCTTTTCAGGCGCGCAGCGGATCATCCAGTCGCCGCTGTTTCCGGTTGCCGCCGAACTTGTTTCATCGAGTGTGTTGTCGCAAATAACGAATGTGCCCAGCCCGGGTAATGCGTTTCTGATGATGCGGTTTGCAGGTTCGGATTCTGCCGTCGCGGCGCAGGTGGCGAGTACGCAGAAACTCTTTGAAAACGGCTCGACGCGTTTGATTGACGAAGACGGAACGATTTGGGCCGCGTTGCAGGCGCTACCAATTCAATTTTCAGACCGCTTGATGTGGCGAGTTGGCTTAAGACCAACCGAGGCGGCAGCGTTCCTACTCGATCTGATAAAGACGTCGGACGCCAATACAATGTGGCACGCCGGCGTGGGCGACGGGCGTATTCGCGTGATAGACGACGGCACTGCGCTTGATGGTGCAGCTCATATCAAACATTTGCGAGCAAATGCCGAAGCTCGCGGCGGGACGCTCATTATGGAGTTCGGCAAGGGCGGCACTAACCACGCGCTGTTTAGAAAAGACCCAGCGGCAGGCATTATGAATAAGATAAAACAGCAGCTCGATCCCAATCACGTGTTCCCGTCCGCAAGCTAGTTGCATAGACTTCAGTTTGTGCATTGGTGGCAGCCACAGACTGAAGTCTATGCCACTCTTTGACTTAATTTGGTTATGAACCAAGCTTGGGTGCAGCCGGTCCAGCACCGGTCAAGTAATACCAAACCATATGAAATCAAAGCGCACAGTTCCTTCCGTTCTTACCTTCGCCGTTATATTCGTCTTCTTAGTTTCCGCCTGTCTTCCATTTTTCCAACAGATACAACCGACTGCGCTGGCTGCGTCGCGCCAGCCGGTACGTGCGCGCCATGGAATCGTGGCGGCGACTAATCAACTCGCGGCGCGTGTCGGTGTTGAAGTTTTGCAGCGCGGCGGCAATGCGATTGATGCTGCTGTCGCCATTGCGTTCGCGCTGGCGGTGACTCATCCATCGGCCGGCAACCTTGGCGGCGGCGGTTTCATGATGATTCGGTTGAAGAACGGAAAAACGACCGCGATCGATTACCGTGAAATGGCGCCCGCCGCCGCGACCCGCAACATCTATCTCGATCAGCACGGCAATCTGATAAAAGGCGAAGGCGGTTCGCTGCTGGGATATCGCGCGGCCGGAGTTCCCGGCATGGTGCGCGGCATGGAGTTGGCACTGAAAAAATATGGATCGGGAAGACTCAGTTGGAAGCAATTGATTGAACCGGCGCGCCAGTTGGCCGTAAAAGGTTTTCCAGTTTCGAATTCATTGGCTAAGGCGCTGGCGAAGAAGAAGCCTCAGTTTGAACTTTACGAAGACAGCAGAAAAATATTTCTAAACAGCGGCAAAGCTTATGAGGAAGGGGAAGTGTTGCGTCAGCCGGATCTCGCGGCGACGTTGTTGCGCCTCCAGCGAAACGGCGCGCGCGAGTTTTACGAAGGCATGACTGCGCGTCTGATTGCTGCCGACATGAAACGTCACAATGGTCTGATCACTATGGCCGACTTGAAAGGCTACGCCGCAAGAGAGCGTGAGCCCGTGCGCGGCAACTATCGCGGCTATGAAGTCATCACGATGCCGCCGCCATCGTCGGGCGGCGTGATACTGATCGAGATGCTGAACATTCTCGAAGGCTATAACCTAAAACAGATGGGCGTTGCGTCTGCCGACCGTTATCACTTTATGGCGGAGGCAATGCGGCGCGCTTATGCGGATCGCGCTGAGTACCTGGGCGATGCAGACTTCGCCAGTGTCCCGGTTAGCGGATTGATCGACAAAGATTATGCGAAGAAACTGCGCGCCACGATCATTCCCGACCATGCTTCAACCAGTGCTGAAATTCGGTTCGGCAACCCGCCGGGTGCGGAATCGGGATCGACCACTCATTTCACGATTGTTGACGCGGAAGGGAACGCGGTCGCGAACAGCTACACTTTGAACGATAGCTATGGCTCGAAAGTCGTCGCCAAAGGCACCGGCTTTTTGCTGAACAATGAAATGGATGATTTTTCAGCGAAGCCGGGAACGCCAAACCTGTACGGCCTGGTCCAGGGAGAACGAAATGCAATCGCGCCGCGCAAGCGTCCGCTTTCGGCGATGACGCCGACTTTCGTGCTGCGCCCCGACGGCTCGTTATGGTTTGCGATTGGCTCTCCCGGCGGCGCAACGATCATCAATACAGTCCTGCAGATCATCACCAACATCGTTGACTATGACATGAACCTGCAACAGGCGATCGATGCACCGCGCATACATAATCAGTGGTTGCCGGATGAAGTAGCTTATGAGCCTTACGCTCTTTCGGAAGACACGCTGCGCATTCTGAAGGCCCGCGGTCAGACGCTGCGCATTCGACTGGATGCGGGATGGACCGATGGCGATGGTTACATGGGCGATGCGGCGGGAGTCATGATTGAAGAAGAGACGGGCATTCGTTTGGGTGCTACCGATCCCCGCCGGAGTGATGGACTGGCGCTCGGTTATTGATTCTTCTAATGGCTTGAGCTGGAAGTTATGGAAGCATCAAATGAGACTTGGATTTGTCTAGATCGAAAGTATGAATCGCAGCAGAGTAGGTTCGTAATAAATCTTTGATCCTCTTCACCGTGCAATTGCCTACTCTTAACCAGATGAATTTCGGCGGAGACCCATCCAAGAGACTTCGCTGCTGAAAATCGGAATCTTTCGAGACGATCGTATATCCGCGAAGCTTTCCGTATTGCCAAATGTCGAGGTCGCTTGCATCCCTCAGACCCACTTCTCTTATGTGAATGCTTTCGGGGTAAATATCAGACAGCAGTCGTGGTAGCCGCGGGGAAAGGTTCTGATCAAATAGCAGTTTCATGTTCTGGGATCGTTGCGAGCTTTCGCTCTCGGTCAGCGGCAAATGCCAAGCAGGCTTTGATGTCGTCTGCGGTGAGATCGGGGAAGTCGGCGAGGATTTCTGCTTCCGACATTCCGCCGGCCAAATACTCGAGAACGTCGGTTACAGTCATACGCGTTCCGCGAATAGTAGGTTTGCCGCTACGCTTGCCAGGTTCAATGGTGATGATCTTGCTATAATCCATACTTCGAATGATAACAAAAGCAATTCATCTTGCAAGATAATCTGAGCACATCAGTACTTAACAGGAACGCTTGCGCGCTACCTCTTTGCGCCGGAGTGATGGACTGGTGCTTGGGTTACTAACGAGGTACACGATGAGATTTAGCGAGCTAATCAGACTGCTTGAGCGAAACGGCTTTGTCTTGTTAAAGGAGAAGGGTTCGATTCGCTATTACGCAAAGGCCGGGCATGACAAGCTGGTACGTGTGGACTATCATGGCTCAAAGGAAGTTCCTACCGGAACCTGTTATGCGGTCTTGAAAGCGGCGGGAATTGGAGACAAACGCTCATGATCGATTTGAAGTATTCGCTCATCATCGAGGCTACTGAAGACCCGACCTTCTTCGGTTTTTACTCTCCAGATTTGGCAGGGTTCACTGGCGTGGGGAATTCCATCGAGGATTGCTTGTATAAGGCGCGCTGGGGTATGGAGGAGCATCTCGCGCTTCTATTGAAGCAGAGGCTTCCAATACCAAAACAAAATGCCAATCCTACCGTAGTTGTTCAGAACTCGGAGCAAGCAGTTCCAGCTGCTTAGTTCATATTGAGTTCAGCCTCATTAACATCAAAGCTTGCCACCGAAGAGCAAAAGCTGCTTGCTTGCATTCATTGCGGCCTGTGTCTCGAAGCGTGCCCAACTTACGTAATTACCGGCGACGAGAACGATGGACCACGCGGGCGTCTCTATCTCATGCGCGCCGTCGGTGAAGGAAAACTGTCAAACGAGTCGCGCGCTTTTGAACGGCACATCGATCGTTGTCTCGGTTGCCGAGCGTGTGAACAAGTGTGTCCTGCCGGCGTCGAGTATGGCCAACTCCTGGAGGCTGCCCGGGCGGAGTTGTTCACTGCGGCAACGCAGCGCGGTCTTGGTTACAAGGCTTTGCGCTTTGCGCTCCAGCATATTTGGTTGCAGCCGGCGCGTTTGAAATTTGCTTTTGCCATTGCGCGTATGATTCGTGGCAGCGGCTTCGCGGGCTTGCTCTTAAAGACCGGACTCGCGCGAATCCTATCGCGTCGCTTTGAATTCGGGCTCGCGTTGCTGCAAAGCTCAAGCCCGGAAAGCGGGCGGCGATTTGATCCCGAGGGAACGCGAGCACACGAGACACCACGGGTTCTCGCGCCATCGAATACCCCGGCGCCACAGAGTAAAGTCTGTGCCACTAAGAACCCGGCCGCGGCGCTGCTTTTCAGTGGCTGTGTTGGCGAGGGATTATTCTCGAGAGTCAACCGAGCTACGGTCCGCGTTCTTGAAGTAAACGGCGTCGAGGTGCGAATTCCGGAGGAACAAGTGTGCTGCGGCGCGCTGCACGCGCATGCTGGAGACCTCGCCGGTGCTCGTGCCCTGGCTCGGCAAAACATCAGCGCTTTTTCCCATACTGAAAATGTGCCGGTCGTGACAAACGCAGGTGGCTGCGGCGCAATGCTCGCATCTTATGGCCACTTGCTCAGCGGCGATGAAACATTCGCTCCTGCTGCGCGTACATTCAGCGAAAGAATTCGTGACGTCAGTCAGCAATTGAAGTTGGTTGGCAGTAACGCCGGGTCGAGCATTACAACTAAACCGATAACCTACGATGCTTCCTGTCATTTACTTTATGGCCAACACGCCGGTGAGGCGCCGCTCGAAATGCTGGGCTCAATTTCACAGTTGAACTTTGCGCGTCTTGAAGGTTCGGAGAGATGCTGCGGTGGCGCTGGTATCTACAATCTTCTCGAACCAGAGTTGTCGCGCGAAGTATTGGCGGAAAAACTCGCAAACATCAGGGCTACAGGCGCGCAGGTGCTGGCTACGGGAAATCCTGGCTGCCAAATGCAGATCGGCGCCGGCGCTTTGCTGGCCGGAATGAATTTGCGAATATGCCACCCGGTTGAGTTACTCGATGAATCGTATGCGCGGGCGGGGTTCTACAAACAGGATGGTTCAACCACGTAAAGCAAACTGTTAGTTTGCGGCGGATCGTTACTCAAACTTGAATGCTAACCAGCCGACGCAAACTAACAGTTTGCTTTACATCGAACTTACAAAAAGAAAACTCACCGAAAAGGATCCCCCTAAAATGAGCGTTAGCCCTGCCACCGTAGTTCTGCGAAACGTGACCAAGCGATTCGGGGACTTCACGGCTGTGAATGATCTGAGCCTGGAGGTCCGGGCCGGCCGGATCTTTGGACTGCTTGGTCCAAACGGAGCCGGCAAGACCACGACGATTCGGATGATCGTAAACATCTTCGCCCCTGACTCGGGACAAGTCGAATTATTTGGCATGCGCGTAACGCCGCCGCTGCAGGATCGAATTGGTTATCTTCCAGAGGAGCGCGGCCTTTACAAGAAAATGAAGGTGGGCGAACAGCTTCGCTTTTTCGCGGAATTAAAGAATGTCAATGGCAAAGAGGCGGATAAACGCATTGATCGCTGGCTGGAGCGACTGAAACTTTCGGAATGGAAAGCCAAAAAGTCGAGCGAGCTTTCGAAAGGCATGCAGCAGAAAGTTCAATTCATAACGACGGTGCTGCATGAACCGGATCTTCTGATTTTGGACGAGCCATTCTCCGGATTAGATCCGGTAAACGTCGATCTGTTGAAGGAGATCGTGCTGGAATTAAAGCAAGCGGGAAAGACGATCATCTTTTCAACTCATCAAATGGAAGTTGCCGAAAAGATTTGTGACGACATCTGTTTGATCAATCGTTCGCGCAAAGTTTTGCAGGGCAGCATTCGGGAAGTAAAAAGAAGCTTCGCACGAAACGCGGTCTCGCTTCGCGTGTCGGGCGGTGACGCAGTACTTGCCGATGGCTCCCTAGTCAGCAAGCTGGATCATCACAGCGATGGGGTTGAAGTCCTGCTTGCCGACCACGTGAACGGACAAGAGTTGTTACGTCAACTGCTGAGCTCAGGCGCAACTGTAGAAAAGTTCGAGATGGTTGAACCAAGCCTGCACGATATTTTCATCGAGAAGGTTACGGAAATCGAATGACAAAATTTCTGGCGGTAGTGAAGCGGGAATACTTGCAACGAGTGCGCACCAAGTTCTTCGCCGTAATGACTGTGCTTGGTCCAGTCCTGCTGGTTGTATTCACGATTGTTCCTGGCCTGCTAGCCGGCTACAAGGCCGGACATGACACGCGCATAGCAATTGTCGACCAGACGGATGGCAAACTCTATGCGTCCATTCGCAGCTCGCTGCTCAAACAGGATCGCGGCGCAGATGACGACGCGAGTGCGGCTGTTGCCGAAGCGATGAACTCAAATTCGCGAGATCGAATGCAAAAGGCTGGCAGATCTTTTGGAAGTTTTTTTGTCGAACAGGTCTATGCCGGTGGGCGTCCACTCGCAGACATCAAAAGGGAACTGAACGCGCGCATTGGCCACGATGAGCTGGAGGGTTACCTCGTCATTCCACCGGACATTTTGCAAAACAGCCGCAGCAAGGTGACATATTACGGCCGGAATGTAAGTGACGAGATCACACGCAAACAGATTGAAGACCGGCTCAATCGAGCCGTAAGACGCGAGCGACTGATCGCCAGCGGAGTTAAGGAGCAGGACGTTGAAGAACTGTCAAAGCCGATTGGCATGGTTACTTATCCGGTGAATGAAAAAGGTGAAGAAGGAGCGGAGGATTCGGGCGCCGGCTTTGCTATGGTCTTCGTCGTGGCGTTTGTCATTTACATTACTGTGTTGCTGTATGGACAGGTAGTCTTAGGCGCAATCGTAGAAGAGAAAGAAACACGGATTGCTGAAATTCTTTTTTCATCTGTTCGCTCCACTACTCTGATGCTGGGGAAATTGTTTGGCGTATCGTTGTTGGCTCTGACCCAAATGGGAATCTGGGTTTTGGCTTTCGGTTTACTGTCTGTTTTCGGAGTTGGCTGGCTGGCAGCGCAGGGAGTCAATATTTCAGGCATCGGCCTGCCGCACTTGCCCGCTCTGTTTTTTGTTTACTTCTTTCTGTTTTTTATGCTCGGCTACTTTGTTTTTGCCTCAATCTACGTGTTCATCGGATCAATGGTGACAACTACTCAAGAGGGCGGACAAATGGCAATGCCGGTTGTCTTCTTGTTAGTGGCGGCCTTGTTAATGGCCTCACCGGTGATTCGGAGTCCGAACTCGTCTTTCGCATTCTGGATGTCGATGTTTCCGTTCTTCTCGCCAATCACAATGCTGGTGCGGATCGTTTCGCAGACGCCGCCAGTGTGGCAAATTTTATTGTCGCTAACGATCGGCGTCGTTACCGTCGTACTCTTACTTTTTCTGGCCTCCCGAATATATCGTATCGGCATGCTGATGTACGGCAAGAAGGCCTCGATTCCTGAAGTGGTGCGCTGGATTAAGCAAAGTTAAGAGTTTCGAATTTCGGATTTCGAATTTGAGAATCCAGGTGAATATTTCTGCATGAGTTGAGAAAGTTTCAAACGAACTGCTGACGCGATAGCACGGTGCGTGAGCCAACCGTTTCGCAAATCCGAAATCCGAAATCCGAAATTTGACGATGCCCATCGAAGTTGAAAAAAAGTACCGGCTGACCGCGAAACAACGCGACGAAGTGCGCGCGCGCTTGCCGAAGATTGGCGCCACACGCGAAGGCGAAGAGTTTGAAGTAAACACGCTGTACACCGGCGATGCGGTAGAAACTAATCAGGCGGTATTGCGACTGAGGCGCATCGACGATCGCGCGCTGCTTACTTACAAAGAGCGGGTCGGGACGCGGACAGACATAAAAGAGCAACTCGAATTCGAAACAGGCATCGAAAATCCCGATGCGATTGAGTTCATTCTCGAGGCGCTGGGATATTATCCGGCGCTTGTTTATGAGAAGCGCAGGGAAACCTGGCGTATCGGAGAAACCGAAATCGTAGTTGATGAGTTGCCGTTTGGCCTCTTTATGGAAATCGAGGGCGAAGAGCAGAGCATTAACGATATTGAAAACAAATTGGCAATCAAGCGCCTCGTCGCCGAACCGTTAACTTACCCGCGCCTGACCATGAAACACGGCACGAATATCGCCGGCGTCATCGAAGCGCGTTTCGAACCCGAAAAATAAAAGCGGCCTCGCTTTTGAGAGCGAAGCCGCTTTTTGTAGGACAGGCATTCCCGCCTGTCCTTTTATTATCAGAGTACAGAAAGGGACAGACAGGAATGTCTGTCCTACACCGATTACATTCCCATGCCACTCATTCCGCCCATGCCACCCGGCATCGCCGGACTTCCTTTGTCATCATCAGGAAGCTCGGAAACCATTGCTTCCGTGGTCAGCATCAGGCCGGCGATTGACGCGGCATTCTGCAATGCCGTGCGCGTGACCTTGGCCGGATCGATGACGCCCGCTTTCACGAGGTCGCCATACTCTTCGGTTTGCGCGTTGAAGCCAAAATTTTCGCCCTTGTCCGAACGAACTCTTTCAACAACAACCGCGCCTTCTTTGCCGGCGTTCTGAACAATCTGGCGCAAGGGCTCTTCCAGCGCACGACGAACGATGTTCACGCCGATTTGCTCGTCAGGATCGCCTTCGCCTTCTTTGTTCGTCAGGAACTTATCCAGTGCCTTTGCCGCGCGAACCAATGCGACGCCGCCACCGGGAACAATTCCTTCTTCGACCGCAGCACGTGTAGCGTGCATGGCATCTTCCACGCGGGCTTTCTTCTCTTTCATCTCGGTTTCGGTAGCTGCACCGACCTTGATGACCGCAACACCGCCAACCAATTTCGCGAGACGCTCTTGCAATTTCTCGCGATCGTAGTCGGACGAAGTCTCTTCAATCTGAGCACGCAAAGTCTTGACGCGGCCTTCGATGTCGGAGTGCTTGCCGTTGCCTTCGACGATCGTCGTGTTGTCTTTGTCGATCGTAATTTTCTTGGCGCGACCGAGGTCCTCGATCTTGACGTTCTCGAGCTTGATGCCGAGGTCTTCGCTAATCACCTTGCCACCGGTCAGGATGGCTATGTCTTCGAGCATTGCTTTGCGACGATCACCGAAACCGGGAGCCTTGACGGCCGCGATGTTCAGTGTGCCGCGCAGCTTGTTCACAACAAGGGTGGCCAGCGCCTCGCCTTCAACATCTTCGGCGATGATCAGCATCGGCTTGCCCATCTTGGCAACCTGTTCGAGCAAGGGAAGGAGGTCCTTCATCGAGCTGATCTTCTTCTCGTGAATAAGAATCAGCGGATTCTCGACGACCGCTTCCATGCGTTCCGGATCGGTAACGAAGTAGGGGCTGAGATAACCACGGTCGAACTGCATGCCTTCAACTACCTCGAGCGAAGTGTCCATTGTTTTAGACTCTTCGACCGTGATGACGCCGTCCTTGCCAACCTTGTTCATCGCCTCGGCAATAATGTTGCCGATGGTTGAATCGCCATTTGCCGAGACGGTTCCGACCTGAGCAATAGCGTCGCCTTTAACTGGCTTTGCCAAACGCTTGATCTCTTCGATTGCGCGCTCGACTGCCTTGTCGATGCCGCGCTTGAGCGCCATCGGGTTTGCACCCGCGGCAACTGTCTTCACACCCTCGCGGAAAATAGCCTGCGCCAGCACCGTCGCCGTTGTTGTTCCGTCGCCGGCAACGTCGGAAGTCTTGGAGGCTACTTCGCGAACCATCTGCGCGCCCATGTTTTCGAGAGCGTCTTTGAGCTCAATCTCTTTCGCTACCGTGACGCCGTCCTTGGTGATGGTGGGTGAACCAAATTTCTTGTCGATAACCACGTTGCGGCCCTTTGGACCCAGCGTGATCTTCACTGCGTCGGCGAGCTGATTAATGCCGCGCAAAATAGCAGCGCGCGACTCCTCGCCATGAATTACTTGCTTTGCCATTTCTCTCTTCTCTCCTGCTAAAGGGTTTAATCTCGTTTATGAAAAAAGCGGCGCAGTCTGCGTGACTACTTGCCGCCCTTCTTGGTGCTGGATGCTGCGCCGGCGCGCGCGATGATTCCGAGAATCTCATCTTCGCGCATGATCATCAGCTCTTCACCGTCGATCTTGATTTCGGAGCCGCTGTATTTGCCGAACAAAACACGATCGCCTTTTTTCACATCAAGCGCCTGTCGCGTGCCGTCTTCCTTGTACTTGCCTTCGCCGACCGCAACGACTTCGCCTTCCTGTGGTTTTTCCTTCGCGCTGTCGGGAATAATAATGCCTCCCCGAACCTGTTCGCCCTCGTCGATTCGCCGCACAATTACGCGGTCGTGGAGGGGGGTGATGTTAGTCGCCATTCTTCGAATTCTCCTTTCAGTTTCCGTAGCTAAAATTACTTATGATTGAATTTAGGAGCACTGTAACCCAGCTTTGCTAGCACTCTGTGTGGATGACTGCTAAGAATAATTCGGGACCGCTTTATTGTCAAATGTGGAGGGGTTTGATTGGAGCAAAGTTGAAGGGAAGACAGGCGATTTGTCTTACCACGATGGAAGAGAGGAGAAGCTATCGAGCGCCGCCGCGCGCGGCTCGAACGAGGGGCTTTTCAGCGCGCTGGTAAGCCGTTACTCGCTTGGACAGAGTGTTGCGATGGATTCCCAACGAGCACGCGGTCTTTGAAAGGTGACCTTGATTTCTGAGGAAGGCTTTTTTTATGTAAAGCTTTTCGAACTCCGCCGATGCTTCTGATAAGAGAATCCCGCCGTCCAACATTTCATCGATAAGTTTTTCGAGTCGCGCGCGCATGGTTTTTCGGGAGAGAGCCAAACTGAAACCGGATTAGTTTATAGTTCCACGCCAGTCAAAAGGCGGTAAGCCTCGAGGTAACGTTCGGTTGTCGAGGCGGCAACTTCGTCGGGTAGTTGAGGAGCGGGAGGCTGCTTGTCCCAGCCCACCGTTTCCAAATAGTCGCGCACGAACTGCTTGTCGAATGACGGCTGCGATCGGCCGGGAAGATAAGTTTCAGCCGGCCAGAAACGCGACGAATCGGGGGTCAGGGCTTCGTCAACCAGAATGATCTTCCCACCCTTGTCGCGTCCGAATTCAAACTTTGTGTCTGCGATAATAATCCCGCGCTGTCGGGCATACTCGCGTGCCTCGTTATAAAGGCGTATTGAAGTTTCGCGTAAATAGTCCGTCGTTTCCGCTCCCAATAAATCGCGCACTTGTGCTTCGGTTATGTTTTCGTCGTGACCTTGTTCAGCCTTCGTTGACGGTGTAAAAAGGGGCTCTTGAAGTTCAGCGGATTCGAGCAGGTTTTCGGGAAGTTTGTGGCCGCAAACTTGACCGGTGCGCAGATAATCTTTCCAGCCTGACCCAACCAAATAACCGCGAACGACACATTCGACTGGAAATACTTCGGCTTTCGTCACCAGCATCGATCTCTTTTCAAACCCGGCCGCGCGTTGCACGGCGGCAGGCAGACTCTCGAAATCGGTAGTTACAAAATGGTTGGGAACGATGTCGCGCAGCCTCTCGAACCAGAAACGCGATAACGAAGTTAAGACTTCTCCCTTCCGCGCGATCGGAGTCGGCAGGATGCAATCGAAAGCCGAGATTCGATCAGTTGCGACTATCAGCAAATGATCCGCATCGATCGTGTAAACGTCGCGGACCTTGCCGCGTTTGAGGAGTTCGAATTCCGGAAGCGAAGTGTGGGACAAAGCAGCGGCTGTCATAGTTTTTTCTAACTGATCAGAGCGATTATGTTTTAGCTGGAAGCCGGATTTTGCTCGCAGGCAAAAGCGTTGTCAAGAAACGAGCGGTTTTTATTTCCATCGCAAGGCCGCGAATATTTCATTAGGCAGCGACGTGCTGACGCGCGCACTGTCGCTGTACGCCAAGGCTTTGGGAGGATCGAACGGGTAGTGCCGAGTGAGAACTGTTGATAATCAGTCAATGCCAGATTTGGTTGGACCGCGGGAATACGTCGTCAGTCTTCTTCAACGGATCGCAAGCGTACCAAAAGCGGCGTCAAGCCGCCGCAGTCCAAACTGCTTGAGCGACCTTTGGAAGTCTTAATCAGGCTTACGCTGTCAGCGCGTGCTTTGGCCTTTCTTCCTGTATTACGGCCGTACGCGACTAATGGTCATTAGCCCGCCCGATCCCAGCCGCGAGACGGGAAAACGTGAGCCCTATGGTTCCTTTTTTCAACGTTTTGACCTCTTGCCGTTGAGCCTGCAAAACTTAGCGCTTGAGTTTGTCAGGCCTGTGCTGGTACTATCCCTCTGTCCGAGAGGCGTCATACCCGATGCCGCCTACCCTCTGAAACCCCTGCTTGTCAGTTCCCATGAGTCATTCTGATGACAACTACAGCTGCTGACAGACAGAAAAATCCTAGAGAAAATAGTCATCCGACCGAACCAGGCGAGCGCAAGGTTTCACTGCTTGTCGTCGAAGACGATGAGAATATTTCCAGTGCTATCAGCGAATATTTTTCGCGCGCGGGGTACAACGTGAAAACAGTCGAAGACGGCTTGATGGGAGTCAAGACAGCAATGGATGAAAGTCCTGACGCTGTCGTTTTAGACATCATGCTGCCGAAGATGGATGGCTTAGCAGTTTGTCGGGAACTCAGGGAAAAATCGAATCACGTACCAATTCTCATGCTCACAGCGAAAGACGACGTGGTTGATAAAGTACTTGGCCTCGAGATGGGCGCAGACGATTACATTACTAAGCCATTTAGTTTGCGCGAACTGGAAGCCAGGATTAAGACAGTGCTCCGCCGAAGTAAGACCCCGGCGAGCGTGGATGGCGCGAAGGACGAAGCGCCAATCAGCCGCGGTAATTTGCGCATCGATCCGGCGAGGCGTGAAGTTACCATCGGGGAACGCCAGGTGGATTTGACTCCCAAGGAGTTTGATCTGCTGCGGCTATTTGCAGCAAACCCGGGTAGGGTGTTTCCTCGAAAATACCTGCTTGAAAAAATTTGGGATTATTCCTACGAAGGCTACGATCGCACGATTGATTCACACATCAACCGATTGCGAGCGAAGATCGAAGATAACCCCGAAAACCCGCAAATGGTTTTGACCGTTTGGGGAATTGGCTACAAGTTCAGCGACGAACAATAACTCGCTCGTCGTCACGCCAGCATCAGTACCACTAACTGAAAATCGTCAAGGTAGTTGGTCCTGCAATCTGATCCCTCCTGATTCGGCGACGGCTCAATCCAGAGCCAAACATGCCATCTAAAGAAATGCAGATATTCAATTCTAAAAATCGTGCTGCGACTAATCATGACGCTGATCGTGCCGCTCGTCTGGTCAAATCCAGAAGACTCGCCGGCCTGATGTTGTCGTTAGTTGTCGTGTTCATCCTGCCGCTGCTCGCTTCGCAAGCCCAACGGCTGCGCGTTCCGGTCAAAGTCTCCACGATCTCAGCGCAACCTTCCGGGGGCGGAACTGCGGTCTCAATAGTCGCGGATGGCCCGCTCAGTAAGGCTCAAACCTGGCAAGACGCTGAGGGTTATCACGTAGTCCTGCCAAACACTGTCGCGCTTGATTCGCTAAGTGTTGTGCGCGGGGTCCGGCTCCGACGCCTGGGCACGTCGCTGGAAGTTCTAGTGCAAACAAAAGCCGGAGCCGAGGTCAACGCACAGGTTGACGGCAACGGGATGCAACTCAACGTTTCGGGCAAACTGCAGCCAAGAGCATTGGAGATGGACCGCGCTGTCAGTGTATCGCCTGACGAACAACTGCTTTTTGAGGATCCGCGCTCGAAAGAAAAGACATCGAACGATAGCCAACCCTTCAAGCTCTCATCGACGGTTGAAGATTTAAGTCTCAGTACTCAGCCTTCCGCGCCGCAAGCAACATCGGCGGCGACGCCTAATAACAATGTGAACCCGGCGTTAATCGTTCCTAATGAAGCGGCCCAGAACACGACCGCTGATTCCGGCCCTTCTCAAATTATCACTCAACCTCAGGAAGAAGGCTGGATGGCGTCTGTGTTTTCAGGAACCAGCGTGTTGATCGTCTTTTCACTCGGCCTGTTTGGCTTGCTGGTTTCACATAAACTGCGTTCGCGCTCTGAGGTGGTCGCCGCCAGCGAGGGACTTGTGGCTAACGCCGAAGAAGAAGATCTTGACGAGCAGGCCATCGTGCCGTCAGCGAACAACCAAATAGCCGTCGCCAATACAAGTTTGGCTAGAATTAGTTCGGGCGCAAACGGTTCTTCACAGTCGCCAGTCGTTCGTTTGCCCGCAGGTCCGACGTCGCTGTATGGCGCTTACAGAATCGATCAGGAAGTTAGCAAGTTGATTTTGGGACAAGCTCACCGAATCGATGTACTCGCTTCACGCGGCAGCGATGATCGTCGCGCCATTGAGACGTCGTTGATAAAAGGTGTTAATTCTTCGGACCTTGATGAGTCGGCGCGACGTCGCGCGCGCGAGGCGCTGGAAGAATATGGTTTTGTCGCACGCCAGTGTGCGGCCTTGTTGCTTGCGCCTGACGCGTTTGAGAGAACCTCAGCCGCGCGTTCACTTGGTGATATCAAATCGTCCGCAGCCTTACCGTTTTTGCTCGAGAGTCTTTACGATTCTGAATCGATTGTACGCAATCAGGCTGTTGTCAGTATCGGCGAACTGAAAATTCCGTCCGCCATCGGCGCGTTGCTCGACATTGCGCGAATGCACCCCGATGTTCCGAGCGCGTTGCTGAGCCGGACCCTTAGTGCCTGTTCGGTGGAAGGCCTCGACTTCTTTGACGCGGTTCCTGAACCAGGTTTGCTGGGTTCGGGGCACGCCGGCAACATCGTCGAAGAAATCACACATCTCGAGCCGCTCTCGGCTGTTGAAGAGTTGCTCGAAGGTTCCGATGATCCAGCGTTCGCCGAGGCTTTGGTGGCACTGGAAAGCCACGACGTCGACGAACGTTCACAAGCGTTGAAGACATTGGTGCAGTTCCCGGTCCAGAGTTCGGTTGGCGCGATCACTTTGGTTGCACGCAATGATCCCGAGCCGGCTATCAGATCGCAGGCAATCTCAGGTCTTGCGGCCATCGACCACGAATCAGTCTTTCCCGCCGTTCTGCTTGGTTTGTCTGATGAGACGCGTGAGGTGCGCGCCGCTGCCGCGCGTTCGCTTAGTCGCTTCAGTTTCGATCGCGCTGATGCCTACGTGCGCGTGATTGAGTCTGGCGACGAAGAGACAATTCAGAACGTCGCTGCTGCTTGCATTCAGGCTGGCATCGTTTCTCAGAATCTCGATCGGCTTGCTTCCAGCGACCATCGCCAGGCGTACGAAACTTTCACGCTGATCTGTTTGTTGGCCAAAGCCAAAGTCAGCGAACCCATCTTTAATGCCATTTCGGATCATCCAAACATCGATGTCCGTCTCAAGGCGGTCCACCTGCTCGCTCGTACTGGTGAGCCGGAAATATTTGGACAGCTACGCGAATTGGCCGTGAAAGACGGTATGCGTGAGGACGTTAAGACAGCTCTGTTGGACGCGTTGTATCGCCTCGAACAGGACAAACCAAAAACCGAGGAACCAATTGAAGCTGAACTGCTGCCCGACGAGCAGACCGAAGCAAGTGAGATTGACTACATGGCTGCGGATATTCAGCAAAACGTTGAGTTGCATCTCGATCAGGAAGTTCAGGCGCATCTCGATGAATTTGAATTCTGATCTCTGGACTGTGCGGATTGCCAGTCGCATAATGAGTTAGCAGTTTGTTGTATAGCCCCAATGAAAACCAACTGGAACAATTCGAGAGTGCTTGCGAACCGAAAGCGTTGCGGCGTCGTTTTGTTGGCGTCTATCTGCATTGTCTGGGTAGCGTTCATTTCGAGTTCGGCACAGCTCAAAGCACAAAAGCATGTAACCTCCGTCGAAATGGTTCAGGCGGCCGACGGCGCGCGCGTCACCGTAAATTCGGACTCAGCTCTGAACGACTACGAGGCCTTTCGGCGTGGCGATCGCTTTTATGTGAAGATCCCGCTGGCCGAGTTTTCCTTTTCACAGCCGCGCTTTCATGGCAACGGATTTGACGATGTGCAAGTGCAAAAAGTTGGCGATAGCGTTGTTGTTTCCTTCAAGTTGCAATTGGGCGCGAGTGCGCACGTGGAACAACATGCGAACCGTCTCGAAGTAATATTTACCGCGGGTAATCGAGGTCAGTACGCGAGCGTCGCAGCGAACCGCGGCACATCTGCTGTTAAAGACAACAAGGGAAATCAGGGCAATCAGGATCGACAACGCGACGCGGCCGGACCGATTCCATCTGACGGACCCCAGGTTTCACGTCAACGATACGCCAATGCACCGGGTCCGGAAATTAATGCAGCACAACGTCAACCCGCACGAAACGGGAGAGCTGAAAAGAACCAGGGCCGAACTAGTCCGGTAAACAACGCCCCGGTTGCGAGTTCCACTCCGCGTAGCGTCGCTTCGCCAACGCCGGTTTCAAATTATCCGGCAACGTCCAGCTATACCCCGGCGGCGAGTTCAACGCCGCTTTCTAAACCTGCCGTTGCTTCCTCCAATTCGCCAAGCTCGAAACTGGGCGAGTGGTTTTCAGCAAATCGAAATGCGGCATTGCTCGCAGCATTCATTTTGGCAGCACTGCTTGCTTTGGCGGCCGCATTTTTCTATCGCGGGCGGACGACGAAATCTAACGATACGCGCGCCAAGCGTCCCCTGGCGCAACCAAAGTATGACAGCAAAGTGGAGTTGGACGAATTGACTGAGTCTCCGGCAGAACGTGGGCCAGTCGCGCCGATAACCCAGGAAGCCACAAAATCCGAATGGAGGCGCGCTGCCTCAAAACCTGCGTTCGCGCCTGCTGCTGAAGTTGCTGCCGGCAACGCATCAGTGTTTTCAAAACCATCAAACAGTTCCGTCGCCGTTGCCGAGAATAAGTCCGGTAGCGAAGAACGGGAGGTCTTCGAGCTATGACCGTTGATTCATTATTTCAAACTTGCGAAGCGCTTGGCATCAAGCTAACCCTCAAAAATGACGGCACCGATCGCCTTGTCGTCGATGCTCCAAAGGGCGCCTTAACGCCTTCGCTGCGCGACGAACTCTCCGCCCGCAAGCCCCAGTTGATCGCTTTTCTCAAAACGAAAAATCAGTCAGACAGCCAAACTCAAGCTTCGACCGCCCAACGCCCAGAAGTATCCGAAGGTCGGGCTCCCGCCAGTCCTACAAAGGTTCCGGAGGCAATATCCTTGATTCAAGAACAGCCGTTGTCCATTACTCCCGCGCAGTTTGAACGTGCCGAGGGTGAAGTAAAGAAACTGTTGGCAAACCGCGATTACGATGCGCAGGTCGTTGATGCGCAAGACTCAGCCACGCGCCAGATTATTGCCGCCCAGTTACTCACCGCGCTGTCAAGCGGCAATCGCGACACCCAGGAAGCGGCACGACGCGCCTTCATGGGCCATGGATATTTCGACGACGTCACGCGGCAATTGCGCACCGCCGATTCGCCGGCAGAACGCGCTGGAGCAGCCCGCAAATTAGGAATCGCGCGCACCTCGAGTGCGACCGCTCACCTTATCGGCGCGCTTTATGACAGTGCGCCGGAAGTGCGCCGCGCAGCAGTAGAAGCGTTGGCCCAGGTCGGCGATGCCGCTGCGATTTCACCGCTGCATGAATTGCTTGCGCGCGAGAACAGCCGTCAACTTCCCGAAGCAGTAATTCACCAGGCGATCAATGCTATCTCAGTTACGCAAGCGAAAACCGTTAGCCGTCCCGTCGCGCCAGTTGTTGAGGTTCCGGTAAAACCAGTCGCAGCAGTTGTGCCGGCGCCGGCCAAACGCGAAATCTTTTCTGAGTATCTGAATTCTTTTGAGCAGTCGACGGTAGTTAACGTCACGCCTCCTATTTCTTCTGACTCTTTGCCGGACGCGTTTGCTGCGACTGAAGAAAAATTGCGCATCGAAGAGGAAGCGTTGCGGCGCGCAGCCGAGGAATTGGAACGCAAGCGGATCGAAGCCGAAGTCGCGCGTAAACAAGCCGAAGAAGAAGCGAGACTGAAGGCCGAACGTGAAGCCAAGGCGCGCCTGGAAATCGAAGTGCGTGTTCGCGCCGAAGAAGAAATGCGCCGCCGTTTGGAAGAAGAAGCAGCTCGCAAGAAAGCTGAAGAAGAAGCACGCGTGTTGGCCGAACGCGAGGCCCGCAACCGTGCCGAAGAGGAAGCGCGTCAGCGTGCCGAAGAAGAAGCGAAGTTTCGTTTAGAAGCTGAAACACTGCGCAAAGCCGCGGAAGAGATTGCGCGCAAGCGGGCCGAAACCGAAGCTGCTCGCAAGTTGGCTGAAGAGGAAGCGCGCCGCCGCGCCGAGCAAGAAGCCAAGCGCAGAGCAGAAGAAGAAATGCGCGCCCGTGCGATAGAGGAGGCGCGTCGTAAAGCTGAAGAAGAGGTGCGCCGCCGTGTCGAAGAAGAATTGCGCCGGCGAGCGGAAGAAGAACTGAGACGCAAGGCCGAAGAGGAAGCGCAAGCTCGCGCCGCTGAAGAAGCTCGTTTGCGAGCCGAAGTTGAAGCGCGCATTCGCGCCGAGCAGGACGCGAAACGTCGCGCCGAAGAAGAAGTCAGACGTCAGGCCGAAGCTGAAGCACAGGCCCGCGCTGCCGAGGAAGCCCGTTTCAGGGCCGAAGTCGAGGCGCGCATGCAGGCCGAGCAGGAGGCGAAAGCGCGTGCGGAAGCCGAAGCTCGTGTCCGTGCGGCCGAAGAAGTTAAGCGCCAGAGCGAAGAAGAGCACATGCGCCGCGACGCCGAGGAACGCCGTCGTGCTGAAGAATCGCAATTGGCCGTTGAGCAGGAAACCCTGATGCAGGTCGCCGCTGAATTGTCGCGCCGCCGTTCTGAATTGGACGAGGCCCGACGCAAGGCGGAAGAAGAAGCGCGGCTGCTGGTTGAAACTCAAGAGCGCAACAAGGCCGAAGCAGAATCTCGTCGCCAGGCTGAGATCGCTCGTCAGCGCGCCGAATCTGAAGCCAGACGCCAGGCCGAAGAGTTGATGCTGGCCGACGCGCGACATCGTGCGCAGGAAGAGCAAATGCGTGCTGCCGAACAGGCGCGCCTACAGGCCGAAGAAGAAGAACGTCACATCGCTGGTCTGGAAACGGTGAAGCAAAGAGCCGAGGCCGAAGCCCGACAACGATCTGAAAAAGAGCAGCGAATCAAGTCCGAGATCATGGCTTTGAGTAAAGCCGAAGAAGAGCAGCGCCAGCGCATCGAAGCTGAAATCCAGCGACGTGCTCAAGCTGAGACTCGTTTGAAAGAGGAAGCGGCGCGCGCCGAGCAAGAATCGCAACGCGTCGCCGAGGAAATTCGTGCGCAAGAGGAAGCACAGCGGCTTGCAGAGGAAGCCCGCGCGCAGGCCGAGCAAGAAGCACGCAAACGCGCCGAAATCGAAACGCTACTGAAAGCAGAAGCAGAACGTCTGCAGGCCGAACGCGAAGCCCGCGCCAAAGTTGAGGAAGAAGCCCAGCGCCTGGCTGAAGAAACCCGCTTGAACGCCGAAGAGGAATCTCGCCGTCGCGCTGAAGTGGAAAAGAGTTTGCAGAAAGAGGCAGCCCGTCTGGAAGCCGAACGTGAAGCGCGTGAAAGAGCTGAGGAAGAAGCCGAACGCCTGACCGACGAAGTTCGCGCGCAGGCCGAAGAACAAGCACGCCGGCGCGTGGAAGTTGAAACGCGTTTGAAACAGGAAGAAGCGCGTCTGCAAGCAGAGCAGGAAGCGCGCGCGAAAGCTGAAGCAGAGGCGCATCGGGTAGTCGAAGAGTCTCACCTAAGAGCAGAAGAAGAAATGCGTCGCCGTCGCGAAGAAGCAGAAGCGCGTCTTAAGGAAGCTGAAGCCCGACTGCTGGCGGATCAGGAAGCATGTACCGAAGCTGAAGAAAAAGCGCAGCGTCTTGCCGAAGAACTACACGCACGGACCGAAGAAGAGTCGCGACGTCGAGCGCAAGCCGAGGCGCGGCTGAAACAAGAAGAAGCGCTGTTGCAATCCGAGCAGGAAGCGCGCGCAAAAGCTGAAGAAGAAGCAAACCGACTTGCCGAAGTTCGTGCGCAAGCTGAAGAAGAAGCCCGGCGCCTGGCTGAGGCAACGCGGGCGGACGCCGAAGATGTTGCCCGTTTGCGTGCCCAATCCGAGAACAGAGTGAAAGTAGAAACAGCGCTATTGCACGCCGAGCAGGAAGCGCACGCGAGAGCTGAAGAAGAAGCAAACCGACTTGCCGAAGTTCGCGCGCAAGCTGAAGAAGAAGCCCGGCGCCTGGCTGAGGCAGCGCACGCGGAGGCCGAAGATGTTGCCCGGTTGCGCGCCCAAGCCGAGAAGCGAGTGAAAGTAGAAGCAGCGTTACTGCTCGCCGAGCAGGAAGCGCACGCGAGAGCAGAAGCAGAAGCAGAACGCCTGGCTGCGGCTCGTGCAGAGGCTGAAGAAGAGACCCAACGATTGGCAGACGAAGTTCGCCAGCACGCCGAGGAAGAGGCGCGTCTGCAAGCTGAACGGAAAGCGCGACTGGAAGCCGAAGAAGAGGCGCAACGCCTGATCGAAGAAACGCGTGTGAAGGCTGAAGACGAGGCCCGCCGGCATGCAGAAGTTGAAGCGCATCTGCAGGAACAGCACGAGTTCAGTCTGCGCGAGCAATTAGCACAAGAACAAGCGAACGAACCAACCTACCAGGTCGAAGCCATCGACAATGAACCGGCTGCGCTTGAGTTTTCCTGGTCGGACGTTTCGCTGGCGCACCAGGACGAGAGCGTTGTTGAACTTCCGGTTGTTGCGGAGGCAACGCCTGTTCAGGAGGCGACAACGAGCGGGTCCGAAGTTCATCAGCAAGCCAAGGCGATTGATGTTTTGATGGCCGAGAAGGGAATCGTTTTCGCTGAAGACGACGCTGGCATTCCTTCAGAACTTCTGCAACGGCTAAGCAGTGCGGAAGCCGCTGAACGCGAAGCGGCGCTTGGCGAACTGGTGGCAATCGGCGGCGACGACGCCTTCCGTTGCATCACCCGCGCGTTTGACGATCCTTCGTTGGAGGTTCGTAACGCTGCGGCGCACGCACTTTATGCGCTGCAATCCGATCGTGCCGCGAGTTTTACGCGGGCTTTGCGAGAAGGAACTCCGGATCGGCGCCGCAAGATTGGCCACGCCCTTGCATCGTCTGGACTGGCAGCAAATGCGGTTGGAAGCTTGAGCGGCGAAAGTCGTGAGAAGACTTACGATGCATTTTCGTTGCTGTTCCTGATGTCCAAGGCCGGCGAAGTCAAGCCCTTGATGCAGGCGATTGAAGAATATCCAAACGTTGAAGTACGCATCGCGGTGGTTAAGCTGCTGGCACTTAGTGGGCAACCAGATATCGTGCCCGCTTTTCGCCGGCTTGCAGTGCGCGGTTCACTACCGTCGGAAGTTCGCTCGGCAGTGATGGAAGCGATTTATCAAATCAGCAGCCAGGCCCGCGAGAACGCGTCGTCGGCAGCGTGAAGACAAGTGAATCGTAAATCGTGAATCGTGAATCGTAAACAGAAGTAATTAGCTGGATGTTAATGGCCGCGGATAAATTTTTATCCGCGGCCTTTTTTTCTTAGCTGGTCAGCGGCAAAACCCGGCGTTTTCAATTGAGCAACTATTGCAGCACCGCGAGCGGTAGCGACCGGCTGCTACGGTTGACGATGAAATAGAGCATTCGAGCGGCCATTGAAGGCTAGCATCCGGTCGCTACCGCTCGCGGTTCTGCATTGAGTGCGCTCCTGATTTGTTACCAGCATAACCTGGGGTGCGCGATCGTTGTTGACCCAATCCGGTTACACTTCAAATTAGGATTCACGATTCACGATTTGCGATTCACGAGTACCTGCTTTTCACTATTTACGATTTACCATTTACTATTTACCAGTTCATGGCATTCAAACTTCATACGACTTATGAGCCTAAGGGCGATCAGCCGCAGGCGATCGAAACTTTGGTTCGCGGGCTTAATGACGGGCTGAAGGATCAAGTGCTGCTCGGCATAACCGGCAGCGGCAAAACATTTACGATCGCCAGCGTCATCGAGCGCACCCAACGGCCGACGCTGGTGCTGGCCCATAACAAAACTTTGGCGGCGCAGCTTTATCAGGAATTCAAATCGCTGTTTCCTGAGAACGCGGTTGAGTACTTCGTTTCCTATTACGATTATTACCAGCCTGAGGCTTATGTTCCCGCCGCGGATGTCTACATTGAAAAAGAAGCGATCATCAACGAAGAGATTGATCGGCTACGCATGTCGGCCACCCGGGCGTTGTTTGAACGGCGTGACGTGATCGTCGTGGCCAGCGTCTCGTGCATTTACGGTCTGGGCGATCCGGATGCGTACTACGGCATGCTGCTTTTTCTCGAGCCCGGTGCGCGCATCGCGCGTGAAACGCTGCTGCAAAAGCTGGTCGAGCTGCAGTACGAACGATCCGATGTGAACTTTCAGCGCGGCACCTTTCGCGTGCGCGGAGACGTGGTTGAAGTGTTCCCAAGTTATCAGGACCAGGCGTTTCGTATCGAGTTGTGGGGCGACGAGGTTGATTCGATTTCCACCATTGATCCGTTGCTCGGCGAAGTCATCCAGAAACACACGACGCGCGTTCCGATCTATCCGAAAAGCCATTACGTGATGTCCAAGCCGACGATTCGTCGCGCACTAAAGTCGATCAAGGAAGAATTGGAATGGTGGGAACCAAAGCTTATTCAGGAAGGCAAACTGCTTGAAGCACAGCGGCTGCACCAGCGAACAATGTTTGACCTGGAACTGATCAAGGAAATGGGTTTCTGTCGCGGAATCGAAAATTATTCGCGCCATTTGACAGGAAAGAAAACGGGCGAGCCGCCGCCAACGCTGTTGGATTATCTGCCGCGCGACACGATGATGGTGATTGATGAATCCCATCAAAGCATTCCGCAAGTCCGCGGCATGTTTGAAGGGGATCAGTCGCGCAAGCGCACGTTGGTCGAGTATGGGTTTCGGTTGCCGTCGGCGCTGGACAACCGGCCTTTGAATTTCCAGGAATTTGAAACGCGCATCGGCCAGGCAATTTATGTGTCCGCAACGCCGGGGCATTACGAGCTGACGAAATCCGGCGGTGAAGTAGTCGAACAGATCATCAGGCCGACTGGTCTTACCGATCCGCAAGTCGAAGTTCATCCAGTTAAGGGTCAGATAGACCACCTGTTGGAAGAGTGCCGGCAGCGCGCCGAGCAGAACGAGCGCGTGCTGGTCACGACGCTGACAAAACGCATGGCTGAAGATTTGACCGAGTATTTTACGGAAGTCGGCGTGCGCGTTCGCTATCTGCATTCGGATGTCGAGACGCTCGAGCGGATAAAGATTCTGCGTGACTTAAGACGTGGCGAGTTTGATGTTTTGGTCGGCATCAACTTGTTGCGCGAGGGTCTGGATTTGCCGGAAGTTTCGCTGGTGGCGATTCTCGACGCCGACAAGGAAGGCTTTCTGCGTTCGGAACAATCGCTGATCCAAACGATTGGGCGCACTGCGCGTAACGTGCGAGGCAAGGCCATCCTTTACGCCGACCGCATGACCGATTCCATGAAGCGGGCGATCGGCGAAACGGATCGCCGGCGCGCAATTCAGGAGCAGTATAATCTTGACAACGGAATTACGCCGCAAACAATTGTGAAACCAATCGAGTCGACTTTGATTTCCGTTTCTGAAGCCGATTACTTCAAGACGCCGGCGGAATGGGAAGAGATTGAAGATTACTCGCCGGAACACATCGAAGCGACGATCGTCAGGTTGGAAGCGGAAATGCGCGGCGCGGCAAAACGTTTTGAGTTTGAGCGAGCCGCGGAGTTGCGCGACCGCATAAAATTTCTGCGTGAGCGCGAGCTGCAGTTGGCGTGATGTTAACGAAAACTAACCCCGACGAAATTCAAAGCTATCTTTCCGACTCAAGCTATCTGCCGCCTGGTCGTGCGGATCGTGTGGTATTTCCGGAAACTGCTGAAGAGGTTGCCGAGATTCTGCGCACTGCGTCGCGTAACCAAACGCCGGTTACGATTTCCGGCGCGGGCACGGGCACCGTCGGGGGTCGCGTTCCAACCGCGGGCATCGCCCTCGCAACCGACAAGCTCAATCGAATTAGAAGCATTGTTCATAACAAGGAAGACGGCGGCGGCAGCGCTGTGGTTGAGGCGGGCGTGCGACTTGCCGATCTGCAAAAGTTCGTCGACTCAGAACAACTGTTTTATCCGCCCGATCCAACTGAGCGCAGTTGTTTTCTCGGCGGCACGGTGGCGACGAACGCGTCGGGCGCGCGCACTTTCAAATATGGACCAACGCGAAAGTATGTACAGCGTCTGAAAATTGTGCTGGCAACCGGCGACATAATCGGCCTGCGACGAGGGGAACTGCGCGCGGGCCGATCCGGAGAAATAAAGATTCCACTTCCGTCAGGCCGTGCAATCGAAGCGCGCATGCCGGCTTACCAGATGCCGCACACGCGCAAGCACGCCGCCGGTTATTATGTGGCGCCGGAGATGGATCTGGTTGACTTGTTCATCGGCAGTGAAGGGACGCTCGGCGTGGTTGTTGAAATCGAAGTCGCACTGCTGCCAAAGCCGGAAGCGTTGTTGAGCGGTGTAGTTTTTTTCAGTGAGGAAGATGATCTGCTTGCTTTTGTTCTGGCCGCACGCAGTCGTTCGCTGACTAACAGAGAACTGCGCGGGTCGGCCGCGAAATTAGGCGCGCTGATGAACAAGGCGCTGGAGGTGACTGACCGCCAAGCCAGGCCGCAATCAATGGCAACCGAACGAGAGACGTTAACGAATCTTGACGCGCGAGGTTTGGAATATTTCGACAACGAGTCGCTTAATTTCCTGCGTCAGAAATACGAAACGATTCCAGCGGAAGCGGTGGGGGCTGTTTTCTTTGAACAGGAAACAACCGCGGCAACCGATGAGTCGTTGATGAATGAATGGCTCGTCTTGTTGGAACAGCATAATGCTTTGGCTGATAAATCCTGGTTCGCGACCGGCGAAGCCGACCAGGCTGGCTTGCGCGAGTTTCGCCATGCGCTACCCGTTCTGATGAACGAATGGTTTGCGCGGCACGACCAACGCAAAGTTTCTACCGATATGTCCGTGCCCGACGCTGAATTTTCCGGGATGCTGCGTTTCTATCAGGAGACATTGCGCCCGAGCGGTCTGCGCTACACAATCTTTGGACACATCGGCGACAATCATGTTCACGTAAATATTCTACCGCGTAATGATGATGAGGCGGTCCAGGCGCGCGAAATCTATTTGCAGTTTCTCAAGCGCGCCGCCGCTGTCGGCGGGACACTGTCAGCCGAACATGGGATTGGAAAACTGAAGCGTGATTATCTGCGCCTGTTCTACAGCGAGGAAAATTTGCGGGAGATGGCCGCGCTGAAACGCGCTCTTGATCCGGCGGGTATACTCGGCCGAGGAAATATTTTTTCGGAAAAGCTACTTTAGTCCAGGCAGCATCACAACGCTGACTGATGTATAACGCTTATGAAATGCCCGGTCGAACGTTACTAATTCCGCTGAGGATGACTGCGCAAAGGCAGCTATATAGTCGTCGGTCCAGAGTAGGTGACTCCTGTCATCTCGCTTCGAGAAAGCTGCCCAGAGGGGAACAAGACCCTGTGGCTCCGTCAGAAATCTAACTCGTGGGTCGCTCGATAAATGCTCCAACAAGTTCCATGCTTGTCTTCTTGTGAGCGTGTCAGCCCGTGTAATGGCTGGGTTAGTTAATAAGCGTAGAAGGGCCATCTGGGTCACTCTACAGAAGGCAATTTCGTCATCTTCGGTGTCAAACCAGTGTTTGGCGGTGCGGTGTTTTGAATGGCGGGCCCAAACAGCCGCTAGCCACACATTGACATCGAGCAGTTTCATTTCTTTGATCGCCTGTCTCGACGCCGTGGCCTGACGATATCCTGGGCTGTGAGTGCACGGGCAATATCCTCATTTGAGATGTCTATCGGTTTCGCTTTAAGGTCGCCAAAGAGTGGGAGCTCGATCCGCGAGCCGTTCTCCCCAGGATGGCGCGCTCTGCCCAGTTCGGTAGCCACCGCTCGCGTCAATAAAGTCTTGAGCGACTCACCCTTCGCGGCAGCCCGGGCTTTCGCTTGTTTCATAAGTTGCGGTGGCAGTTCTACGGTAGTGCGCATAAAAGCATAAAACCATATCGCCGTCGTCCAGTCAAGAAATTGATGCTCTCAACTACCCCTTCGCACGAGTTGCTGGCAGACTAGCCAAGCTTCATTGATCGAACCAGGACCAATTGAAATGTTTCGGTTTACAACAGCAGGCGAATCACATGGACGCGCACTGATCGCGATCGTCGAGGGTCTGCCCGCCGGCATGCCGGTCGACGTGGCCGCCATCAATCATGAATTAGAGCGACGCCAATGGGGCTACGGTCGCGGCGGTCGAATGAAAATCGAGCAGGACGAAGTCGAAGTCCTAAGCGGCGTGCGTCATGGTCTAACGCTCGGTTCGCCTATTGCTCTTTTGATCGAAAACAAAGACTGGGCCAACTGGACTGACGTTATGGCTGCCGAGCCGCGCGAAGTCGCTTTGGAAAAATCCCGTGAGCTGAAACGCCCACGGCCCGGTCATGCTGATCTTGCCGGGGGACAAAAATTTGCTGCCCGAGATTTGCGAAACGTTCTCGAACGCGCATCGGCGAGAGAGACTGCGGCCCGCGTCGCTTGCGGCGCGTTTGCGAAACAACTGCTAAACGCGTTCGGCATTGATATTCTTAGCCACGTTATTCAACTCGGCGGCATTCCGGACAGACCATTGGAATTGACGTGGGATGCGATTGCTGCGATTCCCAATGATGCACCGCTGCGCTGTTCTGATTCGTCGGCCCAGCAACGCATGATTGAGTTAATAGATCAGAAACGCGAAAGCGGCGACACGTTGGGCGGCATCTTTGAAGTGGTCGCGCGCGGAGTTGTTCCCGGGCTTGGTTCGCACACGACCTGGGATTTGAAACTGGATGGCCGGTTGGCCCAGGCTGTGATGTCCATTCCGGCGGTTAAAGCCGTCGCCATCGGCGCGGGACATGAAGCGAGCGCGCTGCCTGGTTCGGAAGTTCACGATGAAATCGCTTACAACAACGAGACGAAAGAGTTCATACGCGAAACGAACCGCGCCGGTGGGCTCGAGGGCGGTATAACGAACGGCGAAGAAATAAGAATCCGCGGCCATATGAAACCGCTTTCGACTTTGCGACGTCCGTTGCGCTCAGTTGATATTGATACGAAACACGACGAGCCGGCGGGCTTCGAGCGTTCGGACATCACGGCAGTTCCGGCGGCGGGAGTGATTGGCGAAGCGATGGTTGCATTGACGCTTGCGGGCGCGCTGCGCGAAAAATTCGGCGGCGACAGCTTGGGCGAAATGAAGCACAACTTCGAAGGCTATCGCGAGCAGTTGCGCGGCTATTAGGTCTTCGCATCGAAAGTAGTTGCGTCGGGTCCCAATTCGAGTTATTAAATGATGACAGGTGCTGTTTATGGTTACTGACACTAAGGCAATAGAGGCGACGGGGGAGATTGATAAGAACGGTGAACTTCATCTAGATGAGGCGTTACCGGTCCGTGGTCCAAGCCGAGCACGCGTAATAATCTTAATGGAAAATTCTGACTCGACAGAAGACCAAGACTGGTTGCGAATAGCCAGCAGTAGCGCCGCCTTCGAATTCCTCAAGGATCAGAAAGAGGATATCTACACGCTATCTGACGGAAAGCCGTTCAATGGCTAAAGGCAAAATTGTTCTCGTTCCTTTTCCGTTCGACGATCTCTCTACCTTCAAGGTACGACCCGCGCTTTGTTTGACTGAGCCTATTGGTCCCAATCGCCATATCCTAGTCGCCTTTATTACCAGTCGAATTCATCCCGACCTGTCCGCTACGGATATTTTGTTGGATCCCACTCAGCCTGACTTCGCCGCTACCGGACTCAAAGTAGCATCGACACTTAAGCTGCACCGCGTCACCACGGTTCCGATGGCACTGATTCGTCGTGAGATTGGCATGCTCTCTTCCGCGCAACAGATTCAGGTCGACGATGGCTTGCGGCGTCTACTTCAACTCTAGCCCGTAACTAGTTTAGTAAGCACAGTCCATCGTAAAATCAAAAGCAAGTCAGAAACAAGCCGACTTAAGAGGACCAAAGCGAGATATGGCATTGATGGAAATTGTGAAGTGGCCGCACCCGGTGCTCGACGCGCCGGGTGATCCGGTTACGGAATTTAATGACGAGTTGAAGAGCCTGGTTGGCGATATGTTTGAGACGATGTATTCGGCGCCCGGGGTTGGTTTGGCGGCGGTGCAGGTCGGCGTCTCAAAGCGATTGTTCGTGATGGATTGTTCCGCTGGCAAAGATCCCGATCAACGCATCGTGATGATCAATCCGGAAGTCTTGAATGTCGAAGGTAATCAAAACGGCGAAGAAGGGTGCCTGTCGTTTCCCGGAATCTTTACGCCGGTTGAACGCAGCTTGCGTGCGATTGTTCGCGCGCATGACATCAACGGGAACGAATTTGAAATCGACGGCGAAGAACTGACGGCGCGCTGCATGCTGCATGAAACCGACCACTGCGATGGCATCGTCTTTCTCGACAAGATGAGTTCCATCAAACGCGAGCTCGTCAAACGCAAAATTAGGAAATTGCAAAAAGCAGGGAAGTGGAGTTAGGAAGGTCGGACTACAACTAACTAGCAATCAATCGAAGAGCGGGGGCATGCCCACCTTCCCAACCTGAGAGATGAACTCAACTGTAGTAATCTCTAAGGTCAGGAAGGCGGGCTTGCCCCCGCTCTTTGGTCTGTCCAGCGTGTGATAACATCTCAAAAAACCCAATTGGAGTTGAAAATGTCTACCGAGTTTCGTAACGAACCGTTTACCGATTTTAGTAAAGAAGAGAATGCCCAGGCGATGCGCGCCGCGCTGGAGAAAGTAAAAACCGAGCTGGGCCAGGAGTATCCACTGGTTATCGGCGGCGAGCGCATTACGACCGATGGCAAATTGGATAGTTTCAATCCCGCTAATCGCACGCAGCTTGTTGGTCGCTTTCAAAAGGCAACTAAAGAACTTGCCAACCAAGCCGTTGAGTCGGCCTACGAGGCCTTTCAGAGTTGGAAAAACACTGATGCGAAGGTGCGCGCTGATTTTCTGTTTCGCGTCGCCGCGGTCATTCGCGAGCGCAAACACGAATTGTCTGCCTGGATGATTTATGAAGTTGCGAAGACGTGGGCAGAGGCTGACGGCGACACCGCCGAAGCGATCGACTTTTGCGAGTTCTATGCGCGCGAGTTGCTGCGCTACGCAGGCGATCAGCCACTGGTGAAACTTGAGGGCGAGGACAACCATTTGAATTACATCCCCCTCGGCGTGGGCGCGGTGATTCCGCCCTGGAATTTTCCGCTGGCAATCATGGCCGGTATGACCAGCGCCGCGTTTGTGACCGGCAACACGGTTGTGCTGAAGCCTTCATCTGACGCGCCGACGATCGCTTACAAGTTTTTTGAAATACTTGAAGAGGCAGGGCTACCGGCCGGCGTGGTTAACTTCATGACCGGTTCCGGCGCTGAAGTCGGCGACGTAATTGTGGACCATCCGAAGACGCGCTTCATCGCCTTCACCGGTTCGCGGGAAATTGGTTTACGCATCAACGAACGCGCGGCCAAAGTGCACGATGGACAGATTTGGATCAAGCGCGTCGTCGCCGAAATGGGCGGCAAAGACGCGATCATTGTTGCCGATGACGCTGATTTGGAAGAGGCCGCGACCGGAGTGGTCCAGTCTGCATTTGGTTTCCAGGGACAAAAGTGCTCGGCATGTTCGCGCGCGATCATCGATGCTAGCGTTTACGATCAAATGCTCGAAAAAATTGTCGAACGCACCGAGAAGATCAAAGTTGGTGGCCCAAATGAAGCAACCACAAACATGAGCGCCGTCATTAATGAGAAAGCCTTCAAGACAATCAACGACTACATCGACAAAGGCGTAAGCGAAGGTGGCCGCGTCATCGCCGGCGGTGGTTCCGACGGCGAGCAGGGCTTTTTTATCGAGCCAACCGTTATTGCCGATGTAAAAGCGGGCGCGACTATCGAACAGGAAGAAATTTTTGGGCCGGTGCTGGCTGTGATCAAGGCGAATGACTATGACGATGCGTTGCAGATAGCGAACGACACGCAATTTGGTTTGACTGGCGCGGTGTACAGCGCCGATGAAGAGAAACTGGAACGCGCGCGGCGCGAATTTCATGTTGGCAATCTCTATTTGAATCGCAAGTGCACCGGCGCTTTGGTTGGGGTGCATCCGTTTGGTGGTTTCAATATGTCGGGGACGGATTCGAAGGCTGGTGGCCGCGACTATCTGTTGCTCTTCATGCAAGCGAAGGTCTCCGCGGAAAAAGTTGGAGCCACCACCAGCCCGCTCGAGAAGCGAGCCGCGATCTGAGTTAATGAGTAATGACAGCGGCTTTGCCGCACTCCTTACGGAAAGGCTTCGCCTTTCCGTTGCGGCCAAGTATTCCGAGGCTACGCCTCATTTCCGGAGGCGCAGCCTCAATTCATTTTTGAGCTAGACGGTAAGGCAGAGCCTTACCGCACGGAGCGCGGCACAGCCGCCAAGATCATGCGTATTGTTTTCATGGGCACGCCTCAGTCTGCCGTGCCGTCGTTGCAGCGTTTGCTCGCGGATGGCCACGAGGTTGTTGCTGTCTGGACTCAACCTGACAAGCCGGCAGGCCGTGGCGACAATATGCATGCACCGGCAGTCAAGGAATTTGCGATCGCGCATGCGCTTAAGATCGAGCAGCCGCCTAAGATCAGAACTAAAGAAGCGAAAGAGTTGTTTGCTTGCTACCAGGCCGACCTCGCCGTCGTTGTCGCTTACGGTCGCATTCTTCCCACCGAATATCTAACCGCGCCGCGGCGGGGTTGCATCAACGTCCATTTTTCGTTGTTGCCGCGCTATCGCGGCGCCGCGCCAGTCAATTGGGCGATCGTGAATGGAGAACAGAAAACCGGCGTGACGACAATGTTTGTCGAAGAGGAACTCGACTCCGGCCCGATTTTGTTGCAACGTGAAACACAGATCGACGCCACAGAAACTGCGCCCGAGTTGATGCGACGGTTGGGGGAAGCAGGCGCTGAATTACTTGGCGAAACGCTTAGGCGCCTCGATGATCTCCAACCGGTGACTCAGGATGAAAGCAAAGCGACCTTTGCGCCGCTGTTGACAAAAGCGACTGGCTTGATTGATTGGACCAACACAGCGCAGGAGCTTGAACGCCGCGTTCGAGGTTTCCAGCCCTGGCCCAACGCTTACAGTCATTGGAACTCGCAGCGATTGATTCTGTGGAAAGCTTGTGTGCACGATCACGATGGGCAGTTGGCGGCGCCGGGCGAAGTTCTCGCGGCTCATGGCGATGAATTAATTGTAAGCTGCGGCGAAAAGACTGCACTGCGTTTACTCGAGCTGCAATTGCAAGGGAAGCGCCGCCTGCTCGCCAGAGATTTTCTTAATGGCACACACCTCAAGATTGGCGACCGCTTTGGCCAGGACTAATACCGTCTCACCCGCACGGCTGGCGGCATTTGAAATACTGCTACGCGTCGAGGACGGCGCTTACGCTTCAATCCTGCTGGCCCAAAAAGAACCCGAGTTAGCGCCAAGAGATCGCGCACTCTGTCATGAATTGGTAATGGGCGTATTGCGTTGGCAACTTTGGCTCGATCGCCTGGCCGAACATTTCACCGAACGAGCCAGTGCCGATCTCGACGTTGCTATTCGTCTGATCCTTCGGCTGGGTCTTTATCAATTACGCTTTCTGTCGCGCGTGCCGGCCTCGGCCATTGTGAACGAATCGGTAAATCTTGTTCATCGCGCGCGCCTTCGTTCGGCCGGCGCGCTAGTCAACGCGGTCTTAAGGAGGGCGGCGCGCGAGCCCGACGTTGATCCCGCTCAAGGAATGGCTGATCCGCTTGAGCGACTCGCTGTTTCCACTTCGCATCCCGCCTGGTTAATCGAACGTTGGACCACGGCCTTTGGAGTTGAAGAAACCGAGGCCTTTGCGCGGTCTAACAACCAACCGGCGCCGATCGCATTTCGGGTCGTCACTCAGCGCGCGTCCGAAGTCGAAATCATCACCCAACTACGCGCGAGTGGCGCGAAACTGGAGCCTTCAAAGATCGCCAAACACGCGTGGCGAATCACAGGCAATGGACCATTGTTTGCCGAACTCGTGGCCGGCGGCCAGATTTATGTTCAGGACGAAGCCTCGCAAATGGTGGCACAAGTGCTGGACGCCCGGGCAGGCGAGCGCATCCTGGATTTATGCGCGGCACCCGGCAGTAAAACCACGCAAATCGCCAGCGCGCTAAGAGACACGGGCGTCGTAATCGCTTCCGACCTGCACGCACATCGTTTGCGGACCGTTAGGGACACAACAAAACAGCACCATTTGTCGAACGTTCACTGTTTGACGTTGAACGGAGTGGAGCCACTGCCATTCAGGGAAAAGTCGTTTGACCGGGTGCTGGTTGATGCGCCTTGCTCGGGAAGCGGGACGTTTAGGCGCAACCCTGAGATCCGCTGGCGCATCTCAGCCGACGACATCGACGATTTGGCTTCGCGGCAAAATCGGCTTCTGCTGAACGCCGCGCCCCTGGTGAAACCGGGCGGTAGATTAGTTTACTCCACCTGTTCAGTCGAGCCGGAAGAGAACGAATCAGTCGTGCAAACGTTCCTTGAAAACAACATTAACTTTTCGCTGCTGCCGTTGCCGTTGAGCAACCTGTTAAGCAGCGCTGGAACTTTGCGAACATGGCCGCAACACCACGACACCGATGGTTTTTTTATCGCTTCGTTGCAACGGAGTAACTGACGATCGGAACCGTAGCGGGTCAGCTTGATGTCCGATAAGCTTTAGCTTGTCGTAACGCCGCGACAAACTAAAGTTTATCGGACATTTGCAGCGAAATTGACCCACTACCCAAATGACTCGTAACTTTGCGAGGGTCACTGCCGAATGTTAGACTTCGCAGCCTGACGTCAGCCCGCTGGAGTAGCCGGCCTTTTTTGGAGATCAGCATAAGTGAATACGGCCACCGGGATACTCTCGGCACTTCGACGGCTCGGCATCGTAATCGCCATCGCGATTGTTTTTCTCTTTGGACTTGCCACCACGGTTTACCTGTCTCTCCGCAGTCCTGAAGTTAAAGTACCCGACGTAGTTGGAAAAGATCGCTTTGAGGCGGAACACGTTCTCGCGGGTGCTGGGCTCAATTATCGCGTGCGCGCCACCCGGCCCAGCAATCAACTGAAGGCCGACACAGTTTTGTTCCAACTGCCGCGCGCCGGTGAAGTCGTCAAGGCCGGACAGACGGTCGCGATGGACATCAGCCGCACAGCGAAAGAAGGCGAAGCGTCCGAAGCGGTGATTGAAAAACCTGCTGATGAAAATGCCAAGCCCGCAAATGCGAACGAAGCGGCGGCAGGGAACGAGAACAAACCAAAGCGCAACAAGAATACAAATAAGAATGCAAACGATAACGCGAACGCTAACGGAAATCGCAACGCAAACACCAATCGGAACGCAAATAGCAATCGCCCGCTGAATCGCAACGCCAATACCGGCAATGTGAATGCGGGAACAAACTTAAACTCAAACCGCCCGGCATTGATCATTAACAACAACGCGAATCGCGGTAACGATAACCGGCGTGCGCCACTTGCGAAGCACTCGCCCGCAAAGCCAAAACCGGAAATCCCCTAAGGTCTGAGGCTGCTGGGCTGATCAAATCGATTAATAGATGAGCAGGACCATCGACATTGCGCCTTCGATTTTGTCCGCGGATTTTTCGCGGCTCGGTGAAGAGATTGAAGCCGTGGAACGCGGCGGGGCGGCCATCCTGCATGTCGATGTGATGGACGGACACTTTGTTCCCAACATCACCGTTGGTTTGCCTGTGGTTAAGTCGTTGGCGCGGGCTACGAACTTGCCGATTGATGCGCATCTAATGATTTCCGAGCCTGGCAGGTACGCAGAACAGTTTGTCGCTGCCGGGGCAAAAATGGTTTCAATCCACGTTGAGGCGGATGCGCATGTGCATCGAACGCTCGCGTCGATCAAAGCCGCAGGCGCGCAGGCGGGCATTGTGATCAACCCGGCTACACCGGTTGGCAGTTTGGAAGAAGCGCTGGCGTTTGCTGATTACGTGTTGGTGATGTCGGTCAACCCTGGTTTTGGCGGCCAGAGTTTCATTCCGACTTCTATTGAGAAGGTGCGCCGATTGAGAGCCATGATCGCCGATCGAAAATTGCCGACGCGGATCGAAATCGACGGCGGCATAGATTCCGGGAACATTGCCGCGGTCGTTGACGCCGGCGCGGAAATCATTGTGGCGGGTTCCGCGGTGTTCGGGAAATCTGATCCCGAGGCCGCCGTTCGTGAACTTCGCGAAGCGACCATTCAGTGGGTTTAGCGAGAGATTGCGCCGCTTCGGAAATGCATTGTGGTCGCGCAGGTGACCTGTTGATTAATAAGAGTTAAAGGGTTCGATTTTTCGGAGGTTATTTATGCGTTATCGTTTTCCTATTCAATTGGTGATTTGCGCGGCGCTGATTTTCGCGGTGGCTGGTTCCGCTTGGCCGCAGGGCGCGTCGAGCGATCTATCCACAGGTCAGCGCATCGACGTCATGCGTTCGAAACTCGAAGCTATGCGCCGATCGCTAAGCAGCGCGATCGCCTCGTTGGGCGCAGCGAATGACAAAGAAAAGAAGAACCTGGACGATCCCCGTCAACGACTGCGCAGTCTCGACAAAGAGGTTAGCTCCATCCTGTTCGAGGTTAACGATATCCGTGCCAAGCAGGAACGATCGGACAAATACGATCACACGATTCTGGATCGGCTGGAAACGTCAGTGACAGAAGTCAACACCAAAGTTGAAGCCGGTCTGCAATCGACTGCGGGCGCGCGCACAGGGGCTGCTGTTTCATCCGGCAGTTCAAGCAATAAGAAGAAAAAGGGCGGCCACCTGTTCGGATTATTTGGCGGCGGCGGCAGCAACGACAAGTATGAAGAATTAACCGGCACCGTTGCGGCCGGTCGCGATCGCGTGCTTTTTGAAGAAGCTGCGAAAGAAGTGAGGAAGGGTAATCACGAAACGGGACGTCTGCTGTTCTCGACGATCGTGAACACTTATCCTGACTCGGCTTTTCTGCCACTTGCGAAACTAGCCATTGCCGATTCTTTTTATCTGGAAGGAACGAGCTCGTCGTTGATCCAGGCCGCGCAGGCTTATCAGGATTGGCTGACTTTTTTCCCGACGGACCCGCTGGCCGACGATGCCATGCTCAAGGTTGCAGAATCGGAAATGAGACAGATGGGTCTGTCTGATCGCGATATCAGTCACGCGCGCAAGGCGGAGCAGCGGCTGAAAGCGTTGCTGCAACAGTATCCGGAAACCAAGTTGCGCCCGATCGTGGAAGACCGCCTGCGTGAGACGCAGGAAAGCCTGGCGATGCACAATTTGGGGGTCGCGCGTTTCTATTACGAAGCCCGCTACAACAAGGGACGCGGGACCGGACTTAAAGGATCGCAATCCCGCCTCAAAGAGATAATCGATAAGTACCCGAATTTCTCGCTGCGCGATGAAGTTTTGTTTCGCCTGGCAACAACTTATCAACTCGAGGAAGAGCCGGACGAGGCTGCCAAATACTATCAGGAGCTTTTGCGTAATTTTCCCAACAGCGATTACGGCGAAAAAGCAAAAGAGCAGTTGTCGATTATCGGCGCGCCAATTCCTGAACCGAACCCGGCGCGGAAAAATGTAATGCCGGCCGAGAAGTCAGGATTCATGGGCAACCTGATGCAACAAGTTTCAGGACGGGCCGACATAACAGTCAACGGCGATGGCGTATTGATTAGTAAAGATAAGAAGGAAGGCACCAACGACCTGATTGATGAAGCCGTCAAGAACAATGGGCAGTTGCCGACCAACCTAACGCCGATGGCGCCCGTTCAGCGTAGTACGCGGCCCGCATCCAGCAATCAACGCCCGCAGGCTCCGGTTAAGAACCCGGCCCAGCCTGCCGGGTCGACGCCCGCTGCGACGCCGCCTCCCGGTATCAAACCGTAAACGATGGCAATCAAGAACGAACTGCGGCCCGTTGTAACCAAAACAGCGGGTCGTTTTTATTAGTTCGACGCAGTGCAGGGTAATGCAAACTGTTAGTTTGCGGTGGTACGTAACGAAAGACCTAAGGCGAAGTAGAGTTTGTATTGCCCACGACCGCAAACTAACAGTTTGCTTTACGAGTGCTTGCTGAACTGAGTGACTTAGCGGATCATAACTAGCGGAGATAAACGCATGGAGAGTTCAGCTAAAATTTCTGAGGAGGGCGGCGAGTTAGTCCGCCGGCATAGTGCGACGGCGCGAACAGTGCTGGCCATGTTGATTGGCGTTGTGTTGCTTTGCGTTGTTGCTTTCGTCGGCAAGAAATTTCTTACTCAACGAACCAATCCGTCGTTGGATATGGCAGTGCGCATTAGCATTTTGATTTTCGGTTTGAGCTCAATCGCGCTGCGCCGTACGAGGTTCTCAGCAATGCGTCTGCAGGATATTGGCAGCTTGCAGGGACCCGTCGGGCTTTTGGCGACGCTGCAACGGACCACGATCCAGGTAGCGTTGCTGGCTGCGGTGGTCGCTCTCATCGGTTTCAGTGGAACGCTTTTCACCGGCAACGACTTTTACACCTACGCTGGAGGCGTGGTTGCCATTGCCGTGCTGCTTTATGCCTATCCTGTTCGCCGCGCTTGGGAGGTAGCGGTGCGGCGTTTCGCTTCGAACGAGAACCTGCCCGATTCCCCAGCAAAATCTGCCTAATTCTTCCTCAAAAACACACCTCAATAAGTGTTGATCTTGGTTTAATACTTTGTTAGGCTGCAAGGGACTTCTCCTGACCAGCCTGCCCCGGCCTCGGTCCTGCTGTTTCAACCGCCTACCTCAAGGCCCAGCGCGTTGGCTTATCGCCAGGCACGGCTTTTAGTAAATGAAAACTTTAAATCCCCCGCGGCGCTCGTGTCGCAAGTTCGTCTCGTCCTTCATCACACTTGCATTCGTAGCGTTCAGTTTTCTGGCGGCTGCTGAATCGTCGTTCGCCCAAACTGCGCAAGGTCAACCAGTGGCCCGATTGATATCCAGTTCTCTCGGTAATACTGTTTCAAGACCGAGGCGCGTCGCAGAGCCTTCAGCGGTTTCATCAGCGAACTCCGCAACTGCAGTTTCGCTGCCTGCGTTCGAAGACGCAAGCACGGTCGAACGCACCGCTTTTGACAAGACAAACGAGGCGCGCGTGCAAAACGGCTTGCAGCCACTTGCCTGGGATCCTCTGCTTTGCAAAATGGCGCGAATGCATTCCGAAGATATGGCCCAGCGTGGATACTTTGCCCATGAAACGCCGGAAGGTTTGGAGCCGAAAGATCGTGGTCGCGCGCTGGGCTTACTCCACTTTAGAGTACTTGGCGAGAACATCGCCTTTAACAAAGGCTTCGCCGATCCGGGTGCGTTTGCAGTCGAGCGCTGGATGATGTCCGGTGGACATCGCGCCAACATTCTCTACATTGGATTTCAAGCTTCAGCGATCGGCAGTTACGTTGCGGCCGATGGCAGCGTCTATTTGACGCAGGTTTTCCTTACTCGTTAGTGCGTGTCGTTTAGTTGGTGTCCGATAAGCTATAGCGTGTGGTAGCGCTGCGCCAAACTAAAGTCATTTGCAATAAGACTGACCACTACTTGCGTGTCGTTAAACTTCAGTTTGTTGACTAACTAAAGTAGGATGGAGCGACAAGCTTAAGATTGCCGGACGGATAATTGTCGCGCACGTGAACCAGTCTCTCAGCCTTCCTTCCTTTGCCAAGATCAATTGGAGTTTGCGCATTCTCGGCAAGCGTCCCGACGACCTTCACGAAATAAGAACCACCCTACAGACCATCTCGCTGCACGACCGCCTCAGTTTTCAATTGAGCGAGAGTGACGAAGTTGCGCTAATTTGCAGCGACGCGGAAATTCCGACCGACGATCGGAATCTCGTAGTTCGCGCAGCACACGCTTTGCGGGGTCGCTATTCGATCCGTAAGGGCGCGCGCATACAACTCGAAAAAAACATTCCGGCAGAAGCAGGTCTCGGCGGCGGATCGTCGAATGCCGCGGTTGCGTTACTGGCGTTGGCGCACCTTTGGCGGATCGATGCTAACGCACCTGATTTGCTCGCAATTGCGGCCCTTATTGGCGCTGATGTGCCCTTCTTTTTGTTCGGCGGTGCCATGCTGGGAACAGGCATCGGTACTACGCTGACGCCGCTGCCGGATGTGCCTGAGCACCACTTGATTATCATTGCACCGACTGCCAGCGTTTCGACACGAGAAGCGTATGCATCGGTGCAGGCTGTTCCCTTGACAAGCGATACCTCCGAATTTATTCTTTCCAGTTCGCAAAATGCGGTCGTTTCGGATGATTCGCCGCCGTGGTTGCGCAATGATTTTGGGAATGATTTCGAGTCTGTGATCTTTGATATTTACCCTGAGATTCGAAGAGCGAAAGAGCTGTTACTTGCAGCCGGGGCTAGCGCGGCTTTGATGACGGGCAGTGGGTCGAGCGTCTTCGGCGTCTTTGCCGATAAAAAATCTCAGCAGCAAGCTCTCGAGAAAATTCAATGTGAAGCGGGTTGGCGGATATTCCCTTGTGTTACATTGTCTCGGAACGAATACCGGCGCGCGATCGGCGACGAGCTATTTCGTTCGTACGCTCTTTAAATCTGATTCGAAATTGGGGCGTCGCCAAGTGGTAAGGCACCGGCCTTTGAAGCCGGCATTCGTAGGTTCGAATCCTCCCGCCCCAGCCAATTCGAAGTGATGAGTGCTGAGTGCTGAGTACTGAGTTAAGCCCATTTTTTGAACTCAGTCCTCAGCACTCAGCACTCAGTACTAACTTATGAGCACAACCGGCGGCATCAAGGTTTTTTCGGGAAACGCAAACCCGAAACTGGCGGAGGAGATTGCACGCCATCTGGGTTGCGACATGGGGCACGCTTTTACCGAGCGCTTCTCCGACGGCGAGTTTAATTTTCAAATCGATGAGAACGTGCGCGGCGGCGACGTTTTTATTGTGCAGCCCACTTGTCCCCCAACCGACGAGCACTTGATGGAGCTGCTGATCATGCTCGATGCGTTTCGCCGTTCCTCGGCTGAACGCATCACCGCAGTGATTCCGTATTACGGCTACGGCAGGTCCGATAAAAAGGACCGCCCCCGCGTTCCGATTTCGGCGCGGCTGGTGGCAAACCTGATCACCGTGGCCGGCGCGGATCGTTTGTTGACAATCGATTTGCACGCCGCGCAGATCCAGGGATTTTTTGATATCCCCGTGGACCATCTTTATTCGGCGCCGGTTATGATTGGATACTATCAGGATAATCCGCTGCCCAATCTGACGGTTGTGGCGCCCGACACAGGCGGCGCGGAACGTGCTCGCGCTTACGCGAAACGACTGGATGCCGAACTCGCGCTCTGCGATAAACGCCGCGAAAAGGCCAATGTTGCCGAAGTAATGAACGTGGTTGGCGACGTCCGCGGGCGCAGTTGTTTGATAGTCGACGACATGTGCGACACGGGTGGCTCCTTGACTAAGGTGGCCGCGGCGTTGAAGAATGCAGGTGCCGAAAGAATTCATGCCTGCTTTACGCACGCGGTTTTGTCGGGGCAGGCCGTGAAACAGCTCGATGAATCGGAAATCGAGCAGATCATTATTACGAACACTATTCCGCTACGCGATCACGCGTGCGAGTTGAAAAAAATAAAGGTCCTTAGTATCGCGCCGCTTCTGGCGAAAGCGATCAAGTCGATCCACGAGGAAACCAGCGTTTCCTCGCTCTTCGTATAGCGAAGGGCAAACACTGATGGCTAAATAGAAGTCCATCAGCGACCGGCAACATTGCCGATTGCCGATTGCCAATTGCCGATTTGAAATCAAGTTCTAAGAGGCCGCTATCTTCGGCCGGGTTTCAATCGGAAATTGGCAATCGGAAATCGGAAATGATTTCGGTCGCTGAACGTTTGTAAAGAGGAGCAGTCATGGCAGAACAGAAAGACATAACAGTTCGCGCAAAGACCAGGGAAGGCCGCGGCAAGAATGATGCACGCCGCGCGCGCGTTGCGGGCATGGTTCCAGTAACGGTTTATGGCGGTGAAGGCGGCACAGTTGCCGCGCTTGCGCCGCTTCGCGATTTGGCCGCAATCCTTCGTTCCGAATCCGGCCGTAACACGATTTTCACGCTAGACATTGAAGGTGTCGGCTCGAGCGAAGTGATGTTTCATGAGCGCCAGGTCGACCCCATTCGCGGCCGGCTGATTCACGCGGATTTCACTCGACTGGTCAAAGGCCAGAAGATTGAAGTCACCGTGCCGTTGCATCTTACTGGCGAGCCTGCAGGCGTTCGCGAAGAGCAGGGTGTGCTGGAGCAAATTATCCGCGAACTTGAAATACGCTGCGAACCTCGTGAAATTCCCGACGTCATAAATGTCGATGTTTCACATCTTGGCGTTCATGATGTGATTCACATTTCCGATATTCAGATTGATGAGCGCATCGAAATACTGACGCCCGCCGACACGGTGATTGCGACCGTAGGTATCGTGAAGGAAGAGGTGGCCGCGCCTGTGGTCGAGGTTGAAGGCGCCGCTGAGCCGGAAGTAATCGGCAAGGGCAAGAAGGAAGACGAAGAAGGCGGCGAGCCCGAGAAGGGCAAGAAGGAGTAGGCCATTGCCGATTGCCGATTGCCGATTGCCGATTTCGTTTTGGTACCGGCGATTGGAATCATGCACTTGACAGTGTCTTAAAATTGGCAATTGGCAATTGGCAATCGGCAATATCTGATCGTTGGGTTGGGGAATCCGGGCGCGGAGTATGAGTGGTCGCGCCACAACCTCGGCTTCATGTTGATTGACAAGCTAAGCGCGGCAAGCGGGTTTGATAGATTTCGCCGCGAGTGTCAGTCGCTCGTGGGCCGCGGGGAGATTGAAGGCCGCGCGGTAAAGTTGGTTAAGCCGCAGACCTACATGAATCTGAGCGGCGAAGCGGTTGCTTGTTTAGTACACAAACATAAGCTGACCGAGCCAGGCGAGAACCTGGTTGTCATTTCAGATGACCTGGCGTTGCCGTTTGGAAAGATTCGCATTCGCGCACGCGGTTCTGCTGGCGGACACAACGGTCTGAAGTCGATCATTGGTTCATTAGGCACGAACGAATTTACGCGGCTGCGAATCGGCATCCAGCCTCAGCATCCGATCAACGATGCAAAGAGATTCGTGCTCGATACTTATCCACGAGCTGCTAGAGCGAAAGTGGAAAAGATTTTAGATAGAAGCGCGGAAGCGCTGCGTGCCATTTTGCGAGATGGCGTTTTGAAAGCAATGACGGAATACAACTAGTAAATGGTAAATGGTAAACGGTAAATGGTTCGTCCATTTACTATTCACCATTTACCATTTACCGAGGAGATTTGATGGAAACGAATAGACAATACGAAGTGGTGTTCATCGTTGACCCGGCGATGGAAGATGACGAGGTCACACGGCTAACAGATACGCTGAAGCAAATCGCCGTCGATCAGGGTGGCACAGTTACCAAAACTGAGAGTCTGGGCCGTCGCCCATTGGCTTACGAAATCCTGCACAAGACGGAAGGCAATTTCGTGCTGTTGGAGATCGAAGGATCTGGCCGCGAGATCGCTGAGCTCGAGCGTCGCATGCGCGTGAACGATCGCATCATTCGCTACATCACGGTTCGCGTTGACGAAGATCGCCGGCGCGCCGAGAAGTTCAGGGCAAAGCGCGCGCGCAAAGCCGAAAAGAAACCGGGTAGCCAAAGCGCTGCAAACCGAGCGGCTGCGCCGGCTGAGTTTCCCGCCGCAGAGGAAGCCGAAGACGCTGCGTAATTCGGAGAAGTTCCAAATTCGGACCGAGTGGGTCAGCCGTACCATTTACGATTCACCATTTACGATTTACCAGTTGAGGAAGCTATGACAACAAACTATGAAGATCGCGACCGTGGTCGCCGGTTTAACGGAGACGAAGATTTTGATCGAGGTCGCTCGCAAGGTCGCGGTGGTCGCCGCATGCGGCGCCGTCGCATTTGCCGTTTTTGCATCGAGAAAGTCGACATAATCGATTTCAAAGATGCGCGGTTCCTGCAGAATTACATTCCCGAGCGCGGCAAGATTTTGCCCCGCCGCATTTCAGGCAACTGCGCCATTCACCAGCGCATGCTGGCCGAGGCGATCAAACGCGCGCGCAACATCGCGCTGCTGCCTTATACAACGGACTAAGAGGAGTTGAGGAAATGGCGCACACGAAAATATTGTTACGAGAAGACGTAGACGATCTGGGCGCGCGCGGCGAGATTGTTCGCGTCCGGGCCGGTTATGCGCGCAATTACTTACTGCCGCGCAAGCTGGCGGTAGAAGCAACCACAAACAACGTTAAGGGGATCGAACGCGAGCGCGCGGCGCTGCTGAAGAAAGAAGCGACTGAACGCGCGACCGCGCAAGGTCAGGCGGATCAATTAGGAGCGCTAGTGCTCGAGTTCAAACGCAAAGCGGGCGAGCAGGGTGCGCTATACGGCTCGGTAACTAGCATGGATATTGCCGAAGAGCTGAAGCAGCGTGGTTACGAAATCGACCGGCATCGTATTCATTTGCGCGAGCCGCTGAAACGCCTTGGCGACTTCACCGTCCCTTTACGCTTGCATCGGGAGGTCACGGTTGATCTCAACGTGAAGGTGGCGCCGGAAGGCGAAATGATCGCGGGACATATGACCGCGGAACAAGAAGCAGAACTCGCGAAACAAGGCGAATCGGCTAATGAAGAAGCAGCCGAAGCCGGCGAGTAAATAAAACAGGGCCCAATCTCCAGTTTTCTTGTGCGCTGAGATCGCCGTAGTTATATTCGACGCTACAAGTTGGGAACAACTTGTAGCGTAGTTTTTTGCATAGTCCGAGACTCTGCAAATCCGAAATCCGAAATTCGCAATCCGAAATTTAAATGGCCACCCCTGATCCAATTCGCGAGCAATCGCTCGAGCGTTCGCTGCCCAACAGCGCTGAAGCTGAACGCGCCATTCTCGGCGGCATTCTGCTCGACAATGCCCTGATTAGTCAGGCAATCGAATTGCTGCGCCCGGAAGATTTTTACGTTCCTTCGCACCGCCGGATCTTCGTGGCGATGACCGCGCTGTTCGAACGCGGCGGCGAAATCAATCCCATTCTCATTGGTGAAGAACTCAAGAAAGAAAATGGTCTGGAGTCGGTCGGCGGGATCAGTTTCATCACGAACCTGACTTACGGACTGCCTCACTCCACCAACATCGTTCACTACGCCAAGATCGTGCGCGGCAAATCGATGTTGCGGCAACTGATTCGGGCGGCGAACAAGATCACCCAGGAAGCACTGGAGCAGGAAGATGAACCGGAGCTTATTCTGGACCACGCCGAGCATGCGATTTTCGAGTTGGCGGATGAACGCATTCGCCAGGGCTTTGTGCACGTCAAGCCGATCGCCGAACAACTGCTGGAAAAAATTCAGGAAATGGAAGGCCGCGCCGCTGTCTTAACCGGACTCACCACCGGCTTTGCCGATCTCGACAAATTGACCTCCGGATTGCAGCGCCAGGATTTGATCATCGTTGCTGCCCGGCCATCGATGGGAAAGACCAGTTTCGCCCTGATGCTGGCGGAGAACGCGGCGATTCACGTGCCCGGTGCTGTCGTTGGTGTCTTCTCGTTGGAAATGTCGAAAGAGGCGCTGGTCATGCGCATGCTCTGTTCGCAGGGCAACATCGATGCGCAGCGCTTTCGCAATGGATTTCTTTCGCGGCCTGAATGGGCGCAGATTGCAAAATCGCTCGGCATCCTGGCCGACGCCAAAATCTTTCTCGACGACACGCCCGGCATCTCTGTTTTGGAAATGCGCGCCAAGGCCCGCCGGCTCATGGTCGAACAGAAACGATTGGATCTGATCGTGGTTGACTATCTGCAGTTAATGTCGGGCTCGTCAAAACGTTTCGAGTCGCGCCAACAGGAAGTCTCACAGATTTCGCGGGAGCTAAAGGGATTGGCGAAGGAATTAAACGTGCCGTTAATTGCGCTGTCGCAGCTTTCACGCGCTCCAGAATCGCGTTCTGATCATAAGCCGCAGCTCTCGGACTTACGCGAGTCGGGTGCACTCGAGCAGGATGCTGACGTTGTAGCCTTCATCTACCGGCCTGAGCAGTACAAGTCTCAGGAGGAACGCGACAGCATGCCTGACGACGAGAAGAACGTTGCCGAAATTATCGTTGCCAAGCAACGCAACGGCCCCACCGACACCCTCCGCCTTCGCTTTACTCCATCCAGCATGCGGTTCGATAATCTGTATCGAGAATAATCCATACCTACGAGCTTTTTCACAATTCGTTTGGGGTTTTCTATCTAACATTCAAACATCCGATCTATTGACATCGGTAGTTACAAATACTACGCTACGCTCATTCGGCGGAGTTTCTTTGATTTTGTTGCAGTTTATTGATGCGCGTAAATTTCCTCCGACGTTCATTGCGTTATTTCTGCTTACTCATTAACGATCAAAGCTGCGATACAAGAGTTGAGAGGCTGCCCTCGATAAACAGGAAAACTTTCACCTCTAAATTCCAACTCAAATGTGGAGGCTAACGAGATGGCTGAGATCATCGTTGAGCTACCCGAAGATCGCACCGGAGCGGGTTCCATCCGGTTAGTCAATGGTCAGGGTATTGATGTAGCGGGACCTTTTCTGGCCTTCGGTCGCGCCGATAGAGAAACCGCAAAGCAGAGAGGCAATGCCGGCGCCAGTCGATTAAAACCTTACGGAGATACTCCCTACGGAATATTTGCGATTGTTGATATGGTGAAAACCGGGTCCGATAGCAACCTGGCCACGGACAGTTATGGCAGCCACGGGGCAATCCGCCTGAAGCCCATTGAGGGAGAGGCAGCCGTTGCAGAACAGTCAGGAAGGACTGGATTCATGATCCACGGGGGCTCTCCTGACGCCGCGGGAAATCTTAGACCGACCTGTGGAAGTCTTCGACTCTCAAACAAAGATATGGGCCTTTTGTTGGAAGCTATTGCCTTGTTGACCATCACAGAATTACCGCCCACGTTCTGCCGAATAGAGAAGACTCACAAACCTCTCGCTACTGTGACAGCAATTGACGAAGGTTATTATGAACCAGATCCGCCCTCAGGGATGTCCGAGGGTTGGCATCTAGAGGCTATTCTGGTATCGCGCCCCGACCGGCTCAAGTTATTCAATGAGGGTCTGGAGTCGACAGGATACTCTATGCAGGAAAAGGGAGGACACGACCGCGAAGCGAATCACGATCGTGATTCGCATGACCGCGACGTGCATGATCGTGATGTAAATCGCGAGCCTGCGGGCCATGACCGCGAGGCAGCTCATGACCGCGAGTCGGGCCATGACCGCGATCTTTAAGTCAATCAGGTCTGGAATAAATCTGGGCGGCGCCAGGAAAAGCGATTAAATGGCCACTCTGAGAATATGGTGATGGAAAGAGTCGAAGTTCATTTCGATCAAGCATTAAGGGAAGACGTAATATTCCGCAACGCATGGATACCGAATTTCCAGGGACGTAAAGTTGGGCCGGCGTGGTTTTTAAGCAATCCTGCTGGAGGATGGCTTACTGTCAGTGATCAGGAACATAGCGATCTGTTATCAGTTGCCCTGCCGCTGGCGCTGTTTCGGAAATGCGAACGTCACCATATGATCTTGACAGAGGCCAACTCGGACTCATTCTTTACGGCCTATCAGCGGTGGACTATTCCTCACTTTCGGCACCCGACGCACCACATCATCGTCGCGACCTTAAGATGTAATCTCTCCTGCACTTACTGTCATGCCGCCGTCGTGCCACCTGACTCGGGCAGTGATTTTGATTTGCTTCTGCCAGTGGCCGACGCCATTGTTGATTTTGCCTTAAACAGCCAGGCCAAAGTTCAATCCTTCGAGTTCCAGGGAGGCGAGAGTCTGCTCAATAAGAAACTCCTCCTTCATATCATTCCGCATATTCGTAAGGCTTACACTGCAATCGGCAAAGAGGTATACATTTCTATTCAGACGAACGCCATCCTTCTGAATGATGCTTGGATCAAATTCTTTAACGAACATGAGGTTAGCCTGGGTACCTCAGTCGATGGCCCCGCCCACGTGCATGACGCGCAGCGAGTATCAGTGCGGGGCAAGGGTACTCATAAGGCGGTGGCCAGGAAAGTAGCCAAATATCAGCTGCCCGTGCTGCCCACGATTACTAAGAATTCGATTTCCGCGTGGAGTGAAATTGTAGACATGCAACTGGCAGCCGGAAGTAAGACGGTCGCCTTTCAGAATGTGTATCCCATTAACTCGGCTGCAGCCAATTGGTCCGAAGTGGGTTTCGATGCGAAGGCATTTCTTGAACTCTATGACGACGTAGTGGAGTACCTGCGTAGTCTTTGGCAGCCTGATTATTATCCGCTTGAGCGTCGCTTTCGACTGGCTTTGAAAAAGCTAGTTACCGCCAGAGACGTCGATTACGCCGATTTTGGTAACCCATGTGGGATGATTCACAGTCAAATCGTTTATCACACCAATGGTGACATCTACACCTGCGATGAAGGACGCGACTTTCCCGAATTCAAGCTCGGCAACGTGATGAGCGACGACTACGATACGGTGATTTTTGGCCAAAGGGCGCGCCAATTAAAGAGCCTTTCATTACCCAACGATAGAGAATGTCTAACCTGCGCTTACCGTCCGGTTTGCACTACCTGCCCAGTTTACGATCGCGCGGTGACGGGCGAGTTGCAAAGCGTACACGCGGGAACGGACAAGTGCGCACAGACTAAGTATATTTACGACAAACTTTTCTCATGGCTCCAGTGTGAGCCACAACTACTGGAACGATTGGCTTCTTATCATGGTTGCTCAAACTGAATTGGCAGACATGAGAGCGGCGTGGGGTACTGTACAAGCGCGGCAGCAACTGTTGGTGGCCGCGGGTCTGCGGCCGGCTTGCCGTCTACGAATCAATCGCCAAGAGTTAGCCTTAATCGCTCAGACGACGGATCGGCTCTCTATAAAAATGGTGGTTGGCCAGCAGGCAATTGTGGCCCAAGAGGTGACTGGCCGCGCTGGTTTCAGTGAATGGAGCCGTCGCGCAGCGTTAAGCCCTTCGTCCCTCGGTGACTGTTATGTTTATATTTGCACGGATCATGTTTACGGGCAGCGGTTGAGACGATGTGATGAGGCGGGTGACGATGTGGCTGTCGGATCCTTGCTAGGATATCCGGAGTGTTGCGTAAAGGCATTTGGTGAACGTTGTAGTACCGGACGGAGCGACCCGGTGATCGTTATGTACGATGACAATGTACCTATAGCCTGGCCAATGAATGTTTCGTTACTTTGTTTCGGCCATTCCTTGCTGAGCCACGTTCCTTGTTCGCCGGGGTGTAGGCCATCGCACGCTCTAGCCGAGCGATATTACGACTTTGTACAAACAACTGAACCGAAAGGGGCGGCTGAGCTAAGACAAGTTCTTTCGGGTTGGGTGTTACACACAGACTTACTTGGCATAGGCGCTTTTAAGGCCATTTCTCGGAACGGCGCGCTCGAGATTGAAACAATTTCGGCTGTTGATAGTGAGTCGATCTTGGGTCAGCTGCTGTCGATAGGGAGCTTTATTGGCCGCCAGGATACCGGAGTGATTGTGGATGGCTGTTTCCTTACCGGGGGGCAAGTCAGGCTCTTCGAGTTCAATTGATTGCCCGACTGTCAGGATCCGATACGTTGAAGATTGAGGCAGCGAACTATTTTCCAAAACGGCTTTGCGCAATGGCGCCAGATTGATACTCAGAATTTCTTACAGGCGAGGAGTTAATCATGCCAGACAAATTTAACCCACCGCGACGCACATTCCTCTCAAACTCTTCAAAGGTTGTGGCTGGAGCCTCCCTGGCGGCCGTCTGGCCCGGTAAACTACAAGCGACGCAATGGCTCTTGGCGGAAGCTGCTGCCACTGGACCGTCCCACGCCGTGATGGAAATAGTGAGTATGCTTGCGGCCCGCCCGGCTGAGTTGGGCGCCAAAGTCTTCGCTGACGTTCCGCTGCCGTTGCGCTCATCAATGCTTCAGATCCAAAGCGTTCTCGTGGGCAACAAGCCCGGATGCCGTTTGTCGCTATGGGTGCAAGAACTGCAAGGCGCCATAGAATATCTGAAGGGCCTTAACTGCGCCATTGTAATTGCACAGGTCCCCCCCAGTCAGTCATACGCCCAAACCAGTTTACCGCGACGGCAACTGCTCAAAGCAATGCCCAGGCTAAGAGTGTATGTGGCTAAGTCACTACGAGATGCAAAGCGGCTGGAGAAATTGGAAAATGAAAGGGCGGATTATCGCGCGCTTGGTCTCGCGCTTGGATATCCTTCTTGCTGTGTTGACGCCGCAGTTAACCACGATCAGAATTCAGTTAATGAAAAAGGGCGAGTAGCGCGTCAGGCCAACCTCAACGCAATCGCCGTGAGTGTCTCAAGCGCGGCTGATTTTCGTTGCAACCAATTTTTAGTCGAATCGGAATTGCATAATGCGGCGCCATTGAGTGCCATTGCGCATTATCCATGCAAGCTCGACTGCCCGGAGACCGTCGCTCTTGGAAAAGCGGCGCTCGAATTGAGCGCTCGAAAGTGGCCCATCTGGACGGTCACTCTCTGCGAACTACTGCGAGCGCCAATTGTTTATTGGTCGGATGAGTCATGGCCTGCCGATTATTGGGACGAGTATTGTGGCCTGGCTCTGATCGAAGCCCGAAATATCGGCGGCGGAGAGTGGAACAGTCCACTGCCAGCAATTAGACTCGGCGCGGAACAGACACCCGCTGGCCCATTGCCGCAATCTGTTGTCAGTGTGAAGATAGGAAAGAAACAGGTACTACTGCGTAACGCCACAGGCGAAGCCAGCAGCTATACAGTGCAGGAATTAGGCCCCACCTGGGTGCTTAACTGGCGAGACGGTAAAGTCGAAAAAGTAACTTAAGACGCAGGCAACTATCGATTGTTGCTTCTCACCTTTACTTCGCGAGACTCAACCCTGCTGGAAGATTATTAACCCACAAGACACGTTTCTAAATTGAAACAGGCCCATGTCCGAAGTCACGAACGACAAAAACTTTTTCGGATTTACTAAGACGGCGTTCGGCTGGATTACGGCGGTCGGCGGGTTTATCACCGCCCTCGTCAGTTTCATAAAACTGTTATCCGGCGACGCCCGGCTAGTCATTTACATCTTGCTGGCTATAGCTGGGCTGGTTCTCTGGGGCAGTTGCTTCTACATGTACTTTCTCAAAAAGAAAGACAGAATGAAGCCAGGCGTTACCAGCAGAGTTCCCGCAAAGGTAAACGCTTTTCCGCCGCGCGTTCGGAGGATTGCATGGTGGGGCATGTTGGTTGTGCCCGGACTCGCGCTACTCGGTGGATTAATACAACTCTACTACGCATATAAGCCTTCCGATAAGATCGTCGTCACCGTGGCTAATTTTCAGAGCTTGGACTCGTCCATTTCGGCCACAACCGAGAGACTCCTTGCCCAACTCAGAGAAGCGACGAAACACTACGAGTCGGATATCAAAATTGATCCGCTTCAAAAAGCAATCACTGAACAGGAAGGAGGCAGCGATGCAGCGCAAAGTATTGGACGTGATCGGAAGGCGACAATTGTAATCTGGGGCTGGACCAACAAAGACGTGATTCGGGCCTATTTCGAAGTTTTGATGAGTAGAGGCAACTACCTGTCAGACTTGGGGACGAATCAGCCAATGGACTTAATTGTGGCCGGTCATGAGACCTTCCAACTGCAAATGAACTTGTCGGAGGATATGACTTATTTGACCTTGCTGGTAGTGGGACTCGCTCGCTACGAATCGCAAGATTACGACGGCGCCACAAGATCGCTCAGGGATGCGCTGTCTCACGTCACGCAGAGTCCCGAAGCGGGCAACGATCGCCAGGACAAGATTGCCATAGGCTACTTTTATCTCGCGCGGGCTTTTGCCGATCAGGGAAACTACGATCAAGCCAAAGCAAACTTCATCGAAGCCTTAAAGCACAATCCTAACCATGGAGCCGCACATTTACACCTCGGTTATATTTACCATTTCTTTGGTGACGATGACTCAGCTAACAAAGAATTTGATCGAGCTATTGAGCTTTACGGTGCACTGATCGCTAGCAACCCTAAAAATACCGATGCTTATAACGACCGCGGTTCTGCTTACAGTAATCGAGGCAACCTGGAGAAGGCGCTTGAAGACTATAATCAGGTAATTCAATCGCAGCCCTCCGATGCTCGCGCCTATGCTCGCGCGTTCAATAATCGTGGGTTTGTGTTCTATAAGCAGGGTAATACCAATCGCGCTTTGGAAGACTTCAATCGAGCTATTAATTTGTCGCCTCATGATGCCAGTCCCTTTAATAATCGTGGAGCGGCATACAGCGATTTAGGGAAATTCAAGGAGGCCCTCAACGACTATGGCAAGGTCATCGAGTATCGGCCCAAAAGTTCCCTGAGCTATCTCAGCCGAGCGTTTGTTTATTTTGACAAACACGACTACAACGCTGCCATTTCCGATTACGACCGCGCTATACAACTAGGTCCCAACAACTTTCGCGCGTATCGAAACCGGGCCTGGTCGCATCTGTTCCTGGGTCATTATAATGAGGCGGCCGCCGATGCTCAGAAGTTTCTTGATTTGCAACAGCCGTGTAAGAACAACAAGGATTTCATGTACGTGGCGATTCTTGGATATATAAGCCTTCGAAAAGCCTCGCAACCTGGACCCGCCGGAACGCTTCTGGATAAAGCGATTTCTGAATGTGGACCGTCTAAATGGCAATACTCTCTTCTTCGTTTTCTGCATCACGACATCAGTGCGCAGCAGCTGCAAGCGGAGGCTGGGGCAGACAAGGACAAATCAACAGAGGCTTTTACCTACATTGGACTGGACCTGCTGTTTTTGGGCCAACGCAAGCAAGCATTGGAAGACTTTCAGTGGGTCCGGGACCATGGAACTAGCGACTTTGACGAATATCATTTGGCTTTAGCTGAAATTGAGCGACTAAAGGCAAACCCAGGAACCTAAGTGGGATCGATTGCAATCGATCACCGATACGTTCAAACTCACTCTTAATCTGAAGCGTAACGCACGGTACGTAAATACAATTACTGAAGGAGAAATCATGAAGCTCCCATTTGCTATGTTCTTCTTGGTAATCGTCGTTGTCGGCTCTTCGGCTCAAACTGCCCCTATCGATACGTTTCGAGTCTCCGAGACAGTTCGGTTGAGAGGCACTGACGAGGAACATCAGGCGAAGCTCGTTGTCACCACCGCGGATTTTAGCGCGGCCCGCCATCGAATAACGCATCGTAATTTGCCGATAAAAGGTAGGGGTGCAACCAACGTTCCAGTTAGCTCCACGACGCTTATTGACGGTCGGCCTCCTCTGGGCGCAAATGGTGGCATCCCCAGCACAGAGATTCGGTCCATGTTTGTTACCTTTGACGGCCTAAGGATCGAAGTGCCTGCGAGGTTCTATTCTGACTGCTACAACCCCAACTTTCAGAAGGACTACTGGGGAACCAAACTAAGTGACGATGGGAACAGCTTGCTAATTTTCATGGCGGGCGGCCAGGGGAAAGGCCTGTACCAAGTGATCTGGATCTTGCGAAAGGATAGGCAACACGCAAGATTTTTTAATAACTGTCCGGAGTGTGATCATAAAGACATTCTGAATTTCTTCAAGGAAAAATGATCGCTGCAGCTTTAGTCTAACTTTTTGATTGCTGAGAGTCTCCGCAAATCCACGTATTCTCAGACTTCACAATTAAGCTCAAGGTTTACCCTTATCTATCCGTAGATGCTATCCTCTTTAGCATTCAACTTTTTGGGCACAGCACGACGTTGTCTAGGACCTCGGCGCTGATCCGCGCATGCCTGATTCTTCTTATCACAAACCTGTTGACAGCTCCGGCCACCGTCCGACTTGGGCGGAGATCGATCTCGACGCACTCGCCGCAAATTTCCAGCTCGTAAAAAATCGTGTTGGCCCAGACGTCAACGTGATGACTGTGGTTAAGGCCAATGCCTATGGTCATGGCGCGGTCGCGTGCGCGCGGCGACTCGAACGTGAAGGCGCGAATTGGTTTGGCGTTGCTTTACCCGAAGAGGGAATTGAACTAAGGACCGCGGGCATTACGCGCCCGATTCTTTGTCTTGGTGGCTTTTGGGAGGGACAGGCTGAGTTGTGTCTGCAACACGCGCTGGTTCCCGTCGTCTACCGGCTCGATATGTTAGAGGCAATTGATCGTGCGGCGCGCGACCGCGGCATAGTTGCCGAGGTTCACTTAAAGATTGATACCGGGATGGGCCGGCTGGGTGTGCGCTTCGACGAAGTCGCAGAGTTTGCGCCGCAGCTAAAAGAATTTAAGAACGTTCGAATTGACGGCTTGATGACGCACTTCGCTGCCGCCGACGACCCGTCTTGCGAAACCTTGACGCACGAACAGATTCGGCGATTTCATGATGCTGTCGCTGTCTTTCGCGAAATGGGTTTCGATCCGAAATTTGTACACCTGGCAAATTCTGCCGGCATCTTTGCCGAGCGCGAGAGCTGGGGAAACATGGTGCGGCCCGGCGGAGTTCTTTACGGTTTGTGGCGCGACATTCTGGATCCTGCTCATCGCAATGAAAACTTACGCCCCGTGATGTCGCTTCATTCGCGCATCATGTTATTGAAATGGGTACCCGAGGGTGAGACGGTCGGGTACGGTTGTACTTTCGAAGCTTCGCGAAAGACGCTGGTGGCGACGATTCCGATTGGCTACGACGATGGTTATCTGCGCGGGCTGTCAAACCGGAGCCATGTGATCATTCGCGGCATGTTTGCTACCGTAATCGGCCGTATCTCGATGGACCTGACGTTGGTTGATGTAACGAATGTCCCGGGCGTGAAGTTGAACGATGAGGTCGTACTACTGGGTGAAAGCGCGGGACAGTCCGTTACGGCTGAGTATCTTGCGAAGACCGCGGGGACGCTTTCTTATGAAGTTACTTGCGGCCTCGGCAGCCGGGTGCCGCGTCTCTTTGTTGAAGGATGAAAGACCATACTTTCGAATGAATGAAAACTCTTAAGCGCCAACTCGACAGAGAACAACTCCGGAACCGTTTGCTTCAGCTCACCGCCGAGAGCCCGCGGCACTGGGGGAAAATGTCGTCTCATCAGATGGTTTGTCATCTCACCGATTCTTTCAAGGCCGGCACCGGTGACAAATCAGTTAGTGCAACCGGAAACGTGTTTCACCGAAGCGTTGTGAAATGGCTTGCTCTTTACTTGCCGGTGCCGTGGCCTCACGGTGTGCCTACGCGTCCCGAGATGAACCAGGAGCTCGGCGGCACCAAGCCGGTAGAATTTCAAAAGGACCGCGCGGAGTTGCTTGAACTTATCGAACGGTTTTCGCGCGCGGAGAGAGATTTCGCTTGGCATCCGCATCCGCTATTTGGCTTGATGGCGGATCGCGATTGGTTTCGTTGGGGCTATCTGCACGTCGATCATCATCTGCGCCAATTCGGAGTCTGAAGTCCGATAAGCTTTAGCTTGTCGTACCGCGACAAGATGAAGTCAGTCAGATAAACACAAACCATAGCTACGAATGGAACCGCATTCACTTCAAATAGCAACGAGCGACGGCGACAGCGTCAGCGCGCTGTTATACCTCGCCGGGAAAAAGAATCGCGCCGCTGGGACTGTAATTCTTGGACACGGCGCGGGCGCCAATCAACTGCACCCATTCATGCGATTGTTTGCGAGCGGACTTGCTGAACGCGGCTTTGATGTCTTGACTTTCAACTTTCAATACATGGAACAAGGCCGCCGCGTGCCTGATCCGAAAGCGAAACTCGAAAGCTGCTACCGCGCCGTCATCGAAGCCGCGCGTAACAATAAAAACTTGAAAGGGAATCGGCTGGTAATTGGCGGCAAGTCAATGGGCGGGCGCATCGCGTCCCAAGTTGCTGCCGAGGGTGCGCAGAAAATCGCTGCTCTTGTCTTTCTTGGCTACCCGCTTCACCCACCGGGCCGCCCCGACAAACTTCGCGACGCCCACCTGCCGCAGATTAAAGCGCCGATGCTTTTCGTCCAAGGCTCGCGCGACGCCTTCGGCTCCCCCGACGAACTTCGTGCCACGATTAAAAAGCATCTCCTTCCTGCAACTCTCCACATCGTCGAAGGCGGCGATCATTCATTGAAGGTGCCCAAGAGCTCAGGCGTCACACAAGCTGAGGTTTATGCCTCGGCACTTGACGCCATCGGCTCCTGGGTACTTAACCTCGCTGATTGAGCGCTCCGTCCACGCGCTCATTCGGGAATCCCATGAACCACCAGTCCCAGTTCTCGAAACGTTTTGGGTCTAACTCTCATAAATGATTGAAGACGCAAAATGGCTCGTCCTCCGGGTCTGCAGCCGGCATACAGACTCGAGCCACAATTTACTAACCGCGGCGGGTGATTTTCCGCCTCATATAAAGACCTTCTTAGACCCGGGAACCAGTGACACCAATCTTAAATTCGAAGGAGCGCGCAATGCCCGAATACCACCCGCCTTCCAGTTCGCTGTCGCGTCTAGGCCGAATTGCAGCGGCGATAAAGCGGGCGACGAAAATTGAGCACCATTTTAGTAAGGGAGGAAAAGCGATTTTCAAGCTGGAAAGTGGGGAGCTGTTCTACGATTCGCTTCTGGATCTGGACACGGACGGGTCGCGCTTTGCTTCGCAAGACGCAACCGGTCAATCCGATACTTCTCTGCATCAGCCTGATGGTAAACCGGTTGATTCTGATTCTGTTCCATTCTTTGTTTTGCCCGGTGGCTTCGCGCCCCAGTTTGGAATCCGTCTCGGAGATGTCGCTGCTGTCATATTCAAGGACAGAGTTGAATTTGCGGTCTTCGCCGACCACGGTCCCCGCAAAAAACTTGGCGAAGGGTCTATCGCGCTGCATCGCTCGCTGGGCCACGAAACTATACGTGGCGGAAAATTACATGACGAAGCTATCGACGCCGATGTCCTCACCGTTGTGTTTCCTAACTCGGGCGATGGTACGCCGAAAACCCCAGATGAGATCCGGGAGATCGGCGCGAATTTGTTCACCGCATTGGGTGGAACATTGCCGTGACTTTTTCTTAAAGCCGGCCAGATTATTCTCGCTGGCCTTACATTACAGTGGCCTCTTCCGGGAGTCTGGCCTCATTTAGTCCGTTCGAAGCGGAGTTTCAAAATGTTTTGTCGAACACCCTGATAAACCCTTCCAATAGTTTGCGGGCGAACTACCTGAGTGCTCACACTCCATCTGGAATGGTTAGTCGAGTCAAAAAAAAAGGAGAACCATCATGGCAACAGGCGAAGAAATGGTTACGCTGGCCCTCAAACACGTTGGCGAACAGTATGAGAATGTTCTCGTACCAAAGAACAACGCAAATTGGCACGGTCCCTGGGACTGCGCCGAGTTCATGTCCTGGCTGGTTTTCCAGGGTGCTGGCATTCTTTACGGTTGTTTGGATGATAACGCCAAACCCGCAGAGGCTGACGCCTACACGGGCGCATGGCGCCGCGATTCTGCCAATCGCGGGAAGCGGATTGAAGTCAACAAAGCCGCGGCGATCGTCGGTGCATTCGTGCTCCGTTTTCCTCCGGGACCTGGCAAGATGGGACACATCGCAATCTGTGATGGAGACGGCGGTACGGTGGAGGCAAAGAGCCACAAAGAAGACGTTGTAAAAGACGTCGTTCACGATAGGCGTTGGGATACCGGAATACTTATTCCCGGTGTTGCATATGACGAAAGTGTCACCCCATTATCGGTGAGGCCGCCAACCAAAGTGGTCCACATGGGGGCCGTTAATGATCCAAATCTGGTTCGGGAGATCCAGAGGGCACTTGTTGCCGCAAGAATCGATCCTGGTCCAGTGGATGGTAAGTATGGACCAAAAACTACTGCTGCGGTTGCCGCCTTTCAACGAGTCAACGGCCTCGTCATGGACGGTGAAGTGGGTCCCCAAACCGCGAAAGTACTGGGAATTCAATTATAGAACTGCGCGACACTCTGAAGGGAAGAACTAAAGCATTACAGCACCGCGGTCTCTTCCAGTAATCGTCCTTCGGAAAAACGCTCAATGCTGAGCGTGCGTGTGTCGATGAGATCGGAATGGCCGTTAAGAATTAGGTCCGCGGTGATGCGGCCAGACGCGGGCGAATGCATCACGCCGTGTCCGCTGAAGCCGTTGACGAAATACAAACCGGCCACGTTAGCGGCGGGACCAATGATGGCGTGGTGGTCCGGCGTCATCTCGTAAAGGCCCGCCCAGGCGCGGCGCGGGTTTACTTCGGCATCCACCAGGCAGGGCACGCGGTTGGCCGCGCGCGTTAGAATCTTTTCAACAAACTTTGGATCAAACTCTGTCTTAAAGCCGACTGTTTCTTCGGGGTCGTTCCATGCGAGCAGGATTCCTTTTCCTTCGCGGCGAAAATGAAAGCCCGTGGACATGTCGATGACCATGGGGAACCGTTGCGGCAGTTGATTGAAAGACTCCGTGGGAACGAGTTGACGGCGCAGTGGTTCAACTGGCAGTTCAGCGCCCGCCAGGCGTGCGACTTGCGCGGCCCATGGACCAGCCGCGTTGACGACTATGGGCGTGGAGACGCGTCCGCGCGCAGTCATGACAGCCGTGATGCGGCGTCCTACTGGGACTGCAATTACTGGGACCGCGGGCGTCCCGCCCGCTCTTCGTTTAGATACAGTATTTGGACCAGTGAATGAGGCCTCTGGGCCACGGTTGGCGGGCGAGACGCCCGCGGTCCCAGGATTTACGGTCCCATTATTTGCAGTCCCAGTACTGAGAGGCTCAGTTTCAATCCCGGTAACTGGAGTGTCCAGCCACAAGCGCACGCCGCGTTCGCGCGCCTTCAGCATAAAGCCCATCATGACGCTGTGCGGATCGACGAACCCGTCGGTCGGGCAAAAGGCGCCGCCAACGATGTCATCCGCGCGCAGTTGCGGCACAAACTTCAGAATGTCATCTCGCGAAACCAGCTCGACGTTCTTTACTCCCAAAGCAAGCTGGCGTGCGCGATTTGATTTCAAGTAATCGAGCTGCCGATCATCAGTTGCGCAAAACAGATAACCATGGGCGCGATAATCGGCCGGGTGGCCCACGATCTCGTCGAAGTTCGAAAAGAAATCTATCGAGTAGCGCGACATCTGAATGTTGACATCCGTCGCAAACTGCGCGCGCACGCCGCCCATGCTCTTGCCCGTTGAACCTTTGCCTTGATGCGCTTCGCGTTCGATGACCAGCACGTTTGTGCAGCCCTGCTCGGCCAGATGATAGGCCACGCTCGAGCCCACAATCCCACTGCCGATGATTACTACGTCCGCGGTTTCAGTCATTGATTGTCGCTGATTGTCGCTTCGCACATTTCGCGCATAAAATATGATCCGCGCGAGCATAAGCCCGACGCCCAACACGACACAACCCGGAGGTGACCATGGATCTGCGTTATCCCATCGGAGAGTTTAGTTTTTCAGGAGCGCAATCGCATGACGAAAGAGCCGTGCTGATCGCTGAGATAGCAGACATGCCTAAATGGCTGCGCGCGGCGGTCCATGGCCTCACTCCCGAACAACTGGACACGCCATATCGACCTGGCGGTTGGACCGTGCGGCAACTGGTCCATCACGTCCCGGAAAGTCATATGAATAGCTACATTCGTTTCAAACTCGCAGTGACCGAAGACCAGCCGACGATAAAACCATATTTCGAAGACCGTTGGGCACAATTGCAAGACTCGCTGGATTCGCCGGTTGAGCTGTCTCTCGATCTGCTTGAAGCGTTGCACCGCCGCTGGGTTTCCTTTCTACGCTCGCTCAAGGACGAGGATTTCGATCGCACGTTTCAGCATCCTGAGCTGGGCGTGGTTAGCCTCAAGAAAAATGTGGCGCTGTATGCCTGGCATGGCCGCCATCATGTGGCACACATAACGGCGTTGCGCGAGCGGATGGGGTGGTAAAGGCGGAAGTGAAAAGTGAACAGCAAACAGTGAACAGCAAACAGAAAGACCAGAGACTGAAGTCAAAAACTGAAGTCCAGATTCAAGATTCAAAATCAAAGACCAAAGACCAAAACTAGACCAAAAACCAAAGCCTGACTCGATGAGCAAAAATGATCGACTGCTACCGGCACAGGATTGTGTTAAGAGTCCAACCTTCAGGTTGTTCTTACGCTGGTAAAGGCAAGCTAAAGCCTGAACTCTAAACCGCTTGTTCTAATTCTTTCAGGATCAAACCATGAAACCAGGCGAAACGCTTTCTTGGACCAGGACCTTTACTGAAGCCGACATACGAGATTTTGCGCGACTTTCCGGAGATGCCGGAACGCATCACCTTCGCCCGGACGAGCAAGGGCGTTTGATGGCCCATGGCCTGTTGACGGCGACGCTGCCAACCAAGATTGGGGGCGATTTGAACTTCATTGCGCGCGAACTGACTTTCCACTTTCAGCGTCCCGTCTTTGCCGGCGACACGATTACTTGCGACGTGACGCTGGTCGAGCTTGTTCCCGACGAGCAATTCACGCGGCTCGTGTCGAAATGGGTTTGCCGTAACCAGCACGGGAAAGAAGTAATGAGCGGGGAAGCGCGTGGCGTGATCAGGATGTAGCGGGTCAGGGTAATAGTCCGATAAGCTTTAGCTTGTCGTAACGCCGCCACAAACTGAAAGTTTATCGGACATAAGCATCAACTCCGCCAGACCATTGACTTGTGATTCGAACTGAGATAAAAGCGCCTCGCTCAAGATTGTCTAGCCAACAATCGCCGGCGCCTCGCAGTCCAGTTGTTGCGTATTCATTGATCAAACATTATCCCGGTCAGTCCTAGAGCAGGCGCGTCGCAACGCAACCTATTAACTCATGTCAACTCTCACGTCCAACAACTAGATGCGGAAGGAGTCGAGCGATGGCGAAATCCAAAAAAAGTCCAGCAAAGGCAAAGGCTCGCAAGTCCTTAACTAAGGCAAAACCGCGCAAGCGCGTCGCCACAAAGTCGAAAGCCCCTAAGCGCGCGGTGGCAAAGTCGAGATCGCGCAAATCTGCCGCAACCAAAGCAAAATCAGTTAAGCGCGCGGCCAAGCCACAAGCGCGCAAGCCGGCGAAAAGATCAACCTCGCGCAAAGCCGCAAAGAAAACAAAGTCGCCCAAAGCCGCAAAGAAAACAACGGCGCGCAAGTCGGCAAAGAGATCTGTAGCGCCGCCGGCTGAATCGCCAACGGCCATGCGTTTGACTTTCTCGTATCAAGGCGATCAAGTGAAACTGGTTTCGCAGCAACCCGTTGAAATGACAGTTCCGCCTTCTGATCCGGTGAAGGATTATCAGGAGCAAAAGGGCTTTTGGGCTGAGCTCAAGGGCGATCAAGACAAGACCCTCTTTCGTCGTGTCTTGCACAACCCGACCAGAAACGATGCTGAGGTTTTTTCTGACGACCCCGAGCAAAGCATTTCGCGCGCGCCTGCGCCCGAACGTAAAGGAGTGTTTACGGTTGTCGTTCCCCACACCGAAAAAGGCCGCGAGGTGACGCTATCCAGAAGCGCCGGCAATCCAGACATTGAAGCCGCGGGCGCACCGAGAGGAATGGCCGCAATTCGTTCCCTGGCAAGTGGACCAGCAACAGAAATTGCGCGCTTCAGGCTGAAGAAATAAGGCGCCTCAAGCGGGGGAGCGCCACAGCCCGCGTGGGGTGGCGGCTCATTCATTCAAGAAAGGAAAACCTCATGGGCAGCAATGGTCAGGTACTCGGAATAGCCAAAATTGTCGACGCCGGAGATCCAAAACTACGTTGGAATGTAGTCATCGTCTCTGAAGGATATCGCAGCGCTGAGATGGCGCAATTCAAAACCGACGCCGATCAGTTTGCGAATACACTGTTGACGACTGCTCCTTACGATCGTCTACACGCAGCCATTAACGTCTATCGTGTGGACGTAACCTCAACCGACAGCGGGGCAAGAGATCCGACGAGCTGCGACGGGGGCACAGGAGCAAAACCAAAAACATTTTTCGAGGCGTCGTTTTGCAACAACCGCATCCGTCGCCTCCTGGTAGGAAACAGCGGGCGAGTAATAAAAGTTGTTAAGAACTTGCTGCCGCAATTTCACGTTTCGGTGCTGCAAGTAAACAGTCCAATTCATGGCGGCTCTGGGGGAGAGGTCCCCACCTTTTCCAAGGCTCCGAATGCCGTCGAGATCGCGCTGCATGAGATGGGCCATTCGGCCTTTGGCCTGGCCGACGAATATGAGTATTTCCAGGGCTGCGTCGCCGACCACGGTCACGATAACCATTCCGGTAGTGAACCGAGCCAACCAAATGTCACCACGAATAAAAACCGCGCGACCGTCAAATGGCGTAGTCTAATTCAACCCGCCACAGCCGTGCCGACAACGCAGAATGCAAACTGCGCTGGTTGTGATCCGCAAGTCTCGCCGGTGCCGGTGGGAACAGTCGGATTGTTTGAGGGCGCGGACTATTTTCATTGCCGCGTTTACCGGCCGGAGTTTAACTGCAGAATGCGCAATCTCAATCAGCCATTCTGTGGAGTGTGCCAACAGGTGATTGAAAAGAAACTGGCGCCGTTCTTACCGCCGAGCTAGGAAATAATTCCGAATGGGACGAGGTCCAAAAAGAAAGAGCTTTGAGCAGGCTCAATAGGCCGCGCCATGCGGCTCTGCCGCGTCCCTTGCGGTAAGCCTATGGCTTACCGCAAACGACCTTTTTGTTTGAGGCTGTGCCTCCGCTCTGCACTTCGGGATTAAATATAACGGCGGAGGCGTAGCCTCAAGATAGAAGTGGCTTGGTCGGTAAGCCATAGGCTTACCGCACGGAACGCGGCAAAGCCGCAACCGGAACTTAAGTCACCATATTTACGGCGAATCATTTGAGGCGCAATTTGCGGCGGGAGAAGTACGCGTACTACAGAGTCCGCGTACTTCTTTTTTTCGGCAGGGAATGCGAGATGATTTGAAGAACCTTCATCAGACGCTGAAAGTCACTCAAGCCGGCGCCCCTATTGCATCACGAAGTTGTAGGTGATTATCCCTGACACCTTCACCGGCTGGTCACCGAGGATCGTTGGTGAAAAGCGCGCTTGCAACGCTGCTTGTTGCGCCGCTGCCGTTAGTGCTGGGTTGCCGGAAACCGCCTTCGCCGAGATCACTTTTCCAGTTTCACTAATCACAACTTGCACATTCACAGCTCCCTGGATTCCCAACTGCCTGGCAATCGCAGGATACGGCGGTTTAGGAAGCGAAAGAGCTTCACCGTTCAGTAGGCTACTTTTGTGAATGATCTGCGGCTTTGGTTTCTCAATTGGAGGCAGAGGCGGCGGCGTGCCGACTTCAATGCCGGCCACTTGTCCGCCGGTTCCTTGTGCCACGCCATTCCCAACGCTACTTGGACCACTAATGGTCGCAGGATCTGAATTACCGGGACCAACAACCCATGGGCGACCATCCGGAACGGGCGGATTTGTGTTTGGCTTTGCCGAAGTTGCTGCGGGAACGAGTTCCGGATGGTTTACGCTTGCCGTCGGATTTTCGCGCACTGCGACGGCTCGATTGTTATCGTTCGGCCTCGGCGGCGCATTATGCGCGACTGCAATCTGAGGCGCCGGCAAATCAACCACGCTCAGCATTACGATCTCTTCCAGGTTTTGATCTTCAAGGCGGGCGTCATAAGCGTAGATGCTTGCGACGCCGGCGATGGCGAACAGCAGAAAATAGGTGACGGTGGTAAATAGAACAAACGACCCGCGCCGCTTGAAGTCTTGCGCATGCGAACTCGACTCAATCAAATTGGTAAACATCTGAATCTCCCCTTGCCGGTGCCTGCGGGTCGCGGGAGCTGGTGCTCGGTCGGTTAGACTCCAGTGACTAAGGAAAGTTCCGAGTGCTGAGTGCTGAGTACTGAGTGCTGAGTTGCGGTGCTGTTGCCAGGCTCAAGCAGTTCAGAGTACAAACTTTAGTTTGCTTCTTCCCGAACGACAGCAACCTAAAGGTTGTACTCTGAACTTCTTGAGAGATACTCAACGTTGGACTTTGGACTTTGGACACTTTACGATTGCCGCGCTCTCGCACTCTTTCCAGGAGAACACGCATGGCGACCATGGAAGCCCTTCAGGAAGAACTCAATCCATTCCAAATTGCCAAACAACAATTCAATCGCGCTGCCGACTATCTGGATCTTGACCAGTCAACGCGCAACGTTCTAAGCGCAGCCAAGCGCCAGTTGATCGTTTCCATTCCGGTGAAGATGGATGGCGGCGACGTCCAGGTCTTCGAAGGCTATCGCGTTCAGCACAACATCGCGCGTGGCCCAGCGAAAGGCGGGATACGTTATCACCCGAACGTGACGCTCGATGAAGTGAAAGCGCTGGCGTCGTGGATGACGTGGAAATGTGCGACGGTTGGCATTCCTTACGGCGGCGGAAAAGGCGGAGTCATTTGCGATCCGAAAAGCCTTTCGAAGAATGAACTGGAAAGATTAACGCGTCGCTACGCTTTTGAAATCGCGCCAATCATTGGCCCGGATCGCGATATTCCCGCGCCCGATGTTTACACCGACGAACAAACCATGGCCTGGATCATGGACACCATCTCGATGGTCCGCGGACACACCGAATTGGGCGTGGTAACCGGGAAACCGATTTCGCTCGGTGGGTCGCAGGGACGAGCAGAAGCGACTGCGCGCGGTTGTTTGTATGCATTGCGCGAAGCCTGTCGCGTGAAAGGAATCAATCTTAACGGCGCGCGCGTCGCGGTCCATGGCTTTGGCAACGCCGGCGCGAACATCGCGCGGCTGGTGGCCGGAGATGGCGCACGCGTTGTTGCTGCTTGCGATTCCAAAGCCGGAATTTTCAGCGATTCCGGCATCGACATTCAGGCCGCGTTACGACACAAGGCGGAAACAAAATCTCTTGCCGGTCTACCGGGAGTAAAATCAATATCGCCCGAAGACATCATCGGCGTCGATTGCGACATTCTTTTGCCCTCCGCCCTCGAGAACGCAATCACGCTGGCAAACGTTGGACAAGTGAAGGCAAAGATTATTGCGGAGTTGGCGAATGGACCAACCACGCCGGGATCGGATCGCGTGTTGGCAGACGAGGGCGTGTTTCTGATTCCCGACATTCTAGCGAACGCCGGCGGTGTGACTGTTAGTTACTACGAATGGGTGCAGGATCAGTATTCGTTCTTCTGGTCGGAACACCAGATTAACGAAACGCTGGAACAGACGATGCGCACCGCCTTCAAATCCGTTTATGAAACGTCCCAGCGCTATGACACCGACATGCGCACCGGCGCGTACATTTTGGCCGTCGATCGGGTGGCGGAAGCGACCAGGGTGCGGGGAATATTTCCTTAAGATGGTTTTGGGACTTCGGACTTTGGTCTTTGATTTCTTCTGGGAGTGAACGAGACCCCTTACCTACACGCATCTGCAAAGACCTAAGTCCAAAGACCCAAGACCAAAAAGCGAAACACTGAAGAGCAGAGATCAAATGTCGGACAAGATAACAATTTACGAAAAACCCACTTGAACAAAGTGTCGCGAGATGGACAAGCTGCTCCGGGAGAGTGGCGTAGACTTTGAAAAAGTTAATTACTACAACCAGCCACTGACGAAGAAGAAGCTCACGGAGTTGATTCGCAAGATGAAGATCAAACCGCGCGAACTGTTGCGCACCAGCGAATCAATCTATCGCGAGCTTGGTTTGGGAAAAGATGAGTTCGCCGACAACGAAATCATTTCGCTGATGGTAGAACATCCGGACTTGATTCAACGGCCGATAGTCGAACGCGGAAATCGCGCGGTGCTCGGGCGGCCCGTCGAAAATGTAAAAGCGCTATTATAAGGCTGCTGCGCACTGGGACCGCGGGCGTCCCGCCCGCAATGAGCGCGAAGCGCGAAAAGATCAGGGCGGCCATTTTCCTAAAAAAGTAGCATCTGGCGTACGTTGCGGGCGAGACGCCGCGGTCCCAGTGAAAGCGCCACCCATTACGACGAGGTCCTTTTGAAAAACTCCGAAACAATCTTTGTTTGCCAGAACTGCGGAAACCAGTCGCGCAAGTGGCTGGGAAAATGCCCCGAGTGTGGCGAGTGGAACTCGCTGGTCGAAGAACGCGCGCGCGCCTCGCAAAAAGGCCGCGCTCGAAATACTTTTCAGACTCGCGAAGTCGAGGCCATTGCTTACAGTGAAATTGAATCGCAGGACGAAGTGCGCATGGCGTCAGGCGTGACGGAATTTGATCGGGTCTTGGGCGGCGGCATCGTTCCCGGCACGCTGGTTTTGATCGGCGGCGACCCGGGCATCGGCAAAAGCACATTGCTGCTTCAGGTTGCCGATCAACTCAGCGCAAACGGCAGCGCGGTGCTTTACGTTTCCGGCGAAGAGTCGGAACGGCAAATCAAAATGCGCGGTGAGCGTTTGGGAATCAAAGCCCGGAACCTTTACCTGTTGCCGGAAACTAATCTCGAAAATATTTTTCATGAAGTTGAACGACTAAAGCCCACCGCGATCGTAGTCGATTCTATTCAGACAGTTTTTTCGGCGATGATCGAATCAGCGCCCGGTTCGGTATCGCAGGTGAGGGAAGCGGCGCACCAGTTCTTATTGCTCGCAAAAAAACGCACTATTCCGGTTTTCCTGATCGGCCACATCACGAAAGACGGATCGATTGCCGGCCCGAAAGCGCTGGAACACGTCGTTGACACCGTTCTTTATTTCGAAGGCGAACGACATCACAACCATCGCATCGTGCGCGCAGTGAAAAACCGTTTCGGCGCCGCGAATGAGATTGGTGTTTTTGAAATGACCGGCGCGGGCCTGATTCCGGTGGCGAATCCGTCGCAGATGTTTTTGCAGGAGCGGCCGCAGAATGTTGCCGGCTCCGTCGTCACCGCCTGCATGGAAGGAACGCGACCGCTGTTGGTGGAAATTCAGGCGCTTGTTTCGGAAACCAAGTACGGCACTGGCCGGCGCATGACGCAGGGTGTCGATCAAAATCGAGTGTCGTTATTAATGGCAATGCTGGAAAAACGCGTTGGCTTGCAGATGCTCGGCGATGATGTGTTCGTAAACATCGCCGGCGGGTTGGAAGTTGACGAGCCGGCGGTCGATCTCGGCGTCGTTGCGGCAATCACCTCGAGCTTTCGCAACGCGCCAATCGATCAGCACACCGCGGTCTTTGGCGAGGTTGGTCTAACCGGCGAAGTGCGCGGTACCACCCAAGCAGTGGTGCGCGCGCGCGAGGCGCAGGCGCTCGGATTTAAGACGATCGTCATGCCGTCTTCCAACACCGCCGGATTAGAACGCATGTTGGGAATAAGAACCGTCGGCGTGCGTTCGGTTGAAGAAGCGCTGGAAGAGTTGTTTTGATTTGGATTGCGGCGGCTCGACGCCGCTTTTGGTTGGAAAAGTATTTCAATCAATAGCCCACGAAAAATGGGGTAGCATTCCGTTCCTTCCTCCGTTAGGAGGCAAATGTTTATAGACTGGAAATACGATGCTGCTGCGTTGGTTTCGCGATAACGAGTTGCCGTGCCACTCATTATCGCGAAACCAAATTCTTTGTGGTGGCTGGGTTCTATAAACATTTGGCTCCTAACGGAGCCAGGAAGCTTCGGCGCTCAGCGAATGGTGCTTGACGGGATTTGAATCGCATCATCGATGATGGTCTTCAGTTAAACTAAATCAACGCGATCGCCTTCACGCACCGCTCCATGCTTCGCCACACTCGCGTAAACCCCAAGATTCTGGTTCGCCTCTTTAACGATTGTGCGCAGCACGGAAGGATCTTTTGCCAACTCTTTCTGCGCGTTACTGGCCATGCCGCAGCGTACGGCCGGCATTTCGCACTTCACCTCTACCGTTCCAATTCGCAACGTTCGGCCCACCCATTCTGATTCGACTAAGCCCTCGATGCCGTCCGCTGTTTTCACGAAGAAGTTTGGGCGAAAGCGGCGCACTTCCCAGGCCGCCGCCGGGTTTAGCTGAGACATCACGGCAAGCGAAGCACTGGTCAACACATGGATCGGAAACGCGTCGAAGTAAGTGCCGAGCGGCGAGGTGAATTCGAACAGCTCTTTCGGCAACTGCGATAGATCCGGCGTGGGCTCGTCTTCGGTGCGACTGAAAGCAGCTCGCAAGGTCGCGTCGACGCTGGGAATTTTTGTTATCGCCGGCAGCAACGCGCGAAAGCCGGGAACGTTTGCAAGCGGCGCAATTACTCGCGCGGCTACGCCGGGACGGCGATAGTGTTCCTTATTGCTTGCCGGTTGGCGTGGCCACAACCTCACTTTTTTCCCGAGCACGGACGAGACGCGGGCATCAATTTCGGGATCGTCACTGGTAACGCTCGAGCCGTCCGGAAAAATGATATTCACGTGCGGAATGTAATCGTCGGTTGGCTGTTCCCGATACTGCGATGCGCACTGCATCAACAGCGGGATCCGAGTTGCGGTTTTGATCTCGCTCTTTTCTTCGTCTTTAACAGCCCAACCGCGATCGCCGGGCAGACCAAGTGGGCCGACTGTGCAGTCGTTCAGTTGTTCGCCGGCCATCGACTTCACCGGATAGCGCCAGATTTGTTCTACAGTTCCTATGAGCATTGTTTCATTTTGGACTGCGGCGGTTCGACGCCGCTTTTTAGCGCGGCGGCTTGACGCCGCTATTGGTTAGCCTTGAAATTTTCCTAAAAGAAAGCAGTCGATTGGTTGCGGACATTTACAGCGGTGTAAGGCCACCGCAGTCCAAAAGTTATCCCCCTGGAGTTGTTACCGGCGACATCTGTCGTTGCCGCAGCAACTCATTCAGGGCCGGAAGATCTTTCGCTTTCAACTCGTTCCACTTCGCCATTTGCTGATCAAGCAAGCGCTTGTAGGTGATAAATGTTTCATGCGCCTGAGCGGTCGGCGCGGCATCGGCGCCTTCAACCAATTGCAACAGCGAGCCCAGCGAGCCGTTAAGCGCCGCCAGGGAAACAATACCCACCGGCGGATACTGTCTCTCGACCGCGACTAACTCGGCCGCTTTCTTGTCGAGCGTGCCGGCAGCTTCAGCGATTGCGACATCCGCCGTTCCCGCTTTTGTCTGACTCAGCAGCGCTTTCAATTGATCGCGCAACGCGCCGATCGCGCAGACGGTCGCAAAGCTTTGATTCATTGCCTCGACGATTTGTTTGTTAAGCACAACTTGTTGAGGCAACGCGAGCGGCGCAATCTTCACGCGCGGATCCATTTTCACTTCGATTGGCGCCGTATAACTCTGCCCGGCGACGGTTAGTTTGACTTGATAAATTCCAGGCGAAACCAGCGGTCCTTCCGGGACCAGGATCGCGTCTTCACCGTACGCTGCGCCAATCGTGTAGCCGTAACGCAAGGCTTGCGGCCGCTCGTAACGCAGGTCCCAAACAAAACGATTCAAGCCAATCTTTTTCGAAAGCGGGAACGGCGGTCGAAGCCAGTAAGTTGGAAACGCCTGCGACTCGTCAAGCGCTCGCTGCTGATCATTCGTTGAATATTTTCTAACTGACGCGCCGCGCGCATCGAGGATTTCGAGTGTGACTTCGCCTTGCGGCATGGACTGCAAACTGTAATCGATGATTGCGCCGGCGGGCGGATTCTTTCCGGCAGGTACTTCCGGCTGCAACGGCGTGTCACGCCCTTCATTTTTCCTGACGCGAATTGCGGTAGCCGGTCGAAAAAGATGTGCGCTCTCGGTAGCTACGGCGACGTTGAGTTCTCGTAGCGGCGAAATCTGGTCGAGAATCCAGAATGAACGGCCATGCGTTGCGATGACCAGATCGTTATCTTTAATTACCAGATCACGCACCGGAACTACCGGCAGATTGATTTGCAACGGTTGCCAGTTATCGCCGTCATCAAATGAGACAAAGACTCCGGTTTCCGTGCCTGCAAACAGCAAACCCTTGCGCAGCGGATCTTCGCGCACCGCGTGAACATAAGCGTTGTCGGGAAGTCCGTTCGTAATTTTTGTCCAGGTCCTACCGAAATCTCGCGTGCGATAGACGTATGGCTTGATGTCGTCCATCTGATGCCGATCGATTGCGGCATAAGCAGTAGCGGGATCATGCGGCGAAGCATCAATCAAACTGATCATGCTCCATGGCGGCAGTCCTTTGGGCGTTACTTCGTTCCACGTCTTGCCTTCGTCGCGAGTTAATTGGACCAGGCCGTTGTCAGTTCCGATCCAAATCGTTCCTGCGGTCAGCGGCGACGGAGCGATTGAATAGATGACGCCCTTTGCATCCGCCTCTTTTTCGCCGGGCCGCAGCGTCAGGTCCGGGCTGATTGTTTTCCATGTGTGTCCGCCATCAGCGGTACGAAACAGAAACTGCGACGATTGATAAAGCGCGTGGGGCGCTTGAAACGAAAATGCCAGCGGCGTTGTCCAGGGATATCGATGCGTGATCTTGCTGCCAATCTCCGCCGGCGTGGGTGAGATATCCTGGACTTGTCCCGTCTTTGAATCAAAACGAAAAAGGTCGCCACCCGTGCTGCCGCCATAGACAATTTGTGGGTTCACCGGGTCGGGAAGAATGTAACCGCTTTCGCCTGCGCCGATGGGATGCCAGTCGCGAAAAGTTATTAGTCCAAAGTCGCTGCGGCTGACCACGGCTGCGGTGCCGCTGTCCTGTTGTGCGCCGTATACCCAGTAGGGAAATTGATTGTCAACGGCGACGTGATAAAACTGCGCGGTTGGTTGGTTGTACCAACTGCTCCAGGTCTGGCCGCCGTTCAGGGTAATAATCGTTCCCTGGTCCACACCTGAGATCATGCGCTGCGGGTTTTCGGGATCGATCCAAAGCGAGTGGTAATCGTCGCCGCCAGGCGCGCCGCGCACCGCCCTGAATGTCTTGCCGCCATCTAGTGACTTATAGATTGAAACATTAGATACGTAAACAACATCCGGGTTTTTCGGATCGCTGCGTACTTCGCCGAAATACCAACCGCGGCTGAGAATGCGCGGCTCAACGCTGGCGCGCGTCCAACTCTGTCCCGCATCTTCCGAAACATACAGGCCACTTTCGTCGCCAGCATCGACGAGTGCGTAGACGCGTTTACCGTGTTGTCCGGCGGGCACATCGATACCGATGCGACCTAGTTTCCCGGTGGGAAAACCAGCCCCGGTAATTTGTTTCCAGTTCTCGCCGCCGTCGGTTGATTTGTAGAGCCCGCCGCCGGGGCCGGTAACCGGCGCATACGCACTCCAGGCTACGCGATGAACATTCCAAAGACTGGCATAGACCGTGCGCGAATTGTCGGGATCGAAAGCGAGATCGATGGCGCCGGTGTTTTCATCTTTGTATAGGACCCTGGTCCAACTTTTCCCGCCGTCAGTAGAACGAAAAACACCGCGCTCAGTGTTAGGACCAAACCCATGGCCCAGCGCCGCTACCAGAACAATGTTCGGATTTTTTGGATCAATTAGAATGCGGCCGATCTGGCGCGTGTCGTGAAGCCCGAGATAGCTCCACGTTTGGCCCGCATCGGTTGATTTATAAACCCCATTGCCGACCGAGATGTCCGAACGCATGTCGGCTTCACCGCTGCCGACGTAAATGACTTCCGGATTTGAAGTTGAAACAGCGAGCGCGCCAATCGAGGCAACTGGTTGAGTGTCGAAAATCGGTGTCCAGGTACCACCGGCGTCGGTAGTTTTCCAAACGCCGCCGCCTACAGCTCCAAAATAAAATGTATCTGGTTGGCCACGAACTCCTGAAACTGCGAGTACGCGGCCGCCTCGATGTGGCCCTATGCAGCGCCACTGCATGGCCGAGAAGTAATTGTCGGGTATGAGTTGTTGTGCGAAAACTGCAGACGCGATGATCGCAATCGCGAAAAGGATGAAGAAGGTTTTCATAAGACGATTCATGGAAGATGAATTCGGTTCACAAGTAATGTCTTAGCCCGAAATTGTTTGTTACACAGAGAAAGTAGCCTGGACAAGAGACACCCAACAAGTAGTTACGGAGAAACCACCAAAACGTTGAACTGTGCGCCGGTCGCAATGTCACCTCCGGCGACTATCCACCGTCCCGCCGGACAAGTACCGAAACTCAAAGTGCCGGTGTAGGTCAAATTCAAATTTGAATTGGGGTTGGTATTTGATCGAGCGCCGTTAATCCCGACGATGCCCGTAACAAAAATCAAGGCATTAGCGTTGCCATTTATCGATGGCTGATCCATGAAACTGAAGTTGTTGAATGGACCACAAGTGTTAGCGACGGTGCGCGTATGCCTGAAGGTTACTGAATTGGCGCCTAATCCAGCTGGTCCCGCCGGTCCCGCTGGTCCAACTGGTCCGGCCGGTCCTTGAGCCCCGGTGGGTCCTTGAGGTCCTGCAGGGCCCGCTGTGTTCCAACTGATCGAAGTCTCATGGTTCTTGCAATCGGCAGGAGAGTTCACCCGACGAAGGCCACCGTTCGTGTTGTTATAGCAAGCCTGAATCGGATTCACCGGCGGCTCAGCATGCGCTGTTACGAGAGCGACCAGCGCCGCGCCACAAAGACAGAGAAGCAAACAAGTCACCATCACCGGATTATTCGTAAACCTTTCCATTGTAAACTCCCTTCATCTCATCTGGATCATCTCCTGCTTGTCTCTGAGCGGACCATAAGAAAAGCTCATTCCACATGGCAGCGTGGCCGCGTGGCCGCCACTTCCAGTTTGCTTTTTACAAGCTTGCCCTTCGGGCCTCATGTCTCATCGAGGCACGTTGGATCTGATTCCCTGTCACAGCGGGCCTTTATGGCTCAACCATAACTTTGAGCGCCTCGCGTTCGTTCATCGCCCGGTAGCCATCAGGCACTTCATCGAGGCGCACGACACGATCGAAAACCTTGCCAGGCTCGATGCGTCCTTCCAGTATGTCGGGCAGAAGCTCCTCGATGTACGCGCGGACTGGCGCCGGTCCGCCACTCACGCTGACGTTATTATAAAACGCAGGCTGTGACGCCGGCAGGGACTCGTCTTGTGGAACGCCGACGCGGCCGACGGCGCCGCCCGGACGCGCGATACTGATCGCAGTGACAAGCGACTGTTTCAGGCCGACGCACTCGAGCGCAGAGTGGACGCCGAAGCCGCCGGTCAGTTCGCGCACGCGCTCAACGGCCTCGTCGCCGCGCTCGCTCACGACATCTGTCGCGCCGAACTCTCGGGCAAGTGCGATCCGATCGGCATGGCGGCCAAGGATGATGATCCGCTCTGCTCCGAGCCGCCGCGCGGCAATCACACCACACAGGCCAACCGCGCCATCTCCAACCACAGCGACTGTCTTACCAGGACCGACCCGGGCTGAGATAGCCGCGTGATGACCCGTGCCCATCACATCTGAAAGCGTCAGCAGCGAAGGCATCAGCGCGTCGTCTTTGCCAACCGGCAGAACAAAAAGTGTTCCATCTGCCGGTGGGACGCGCACGGCTTCGGCCTGTGCTCCGGCGATCTCGACCGTGCCGAAGAACCCGCCGTGGACGCATGACGTTTGCAGCCCTTCGTGGCAGAACTCACAGGTGCCATCAGAAAACGCGAAAGGCATGATGACGAGATCCCCGGCTTTGATGGAGCGAACGTCGGCGCCGACCGCTTCGACGACGCCGATGGCTTCGTGTCCCATGATGCGAACGGTATCGCTCGCTTCCATTGTCTTGTACGGCCAAAGATCGCTGCCGCAGATGCAGGCGCGAGTGACGACGACGAGTGCGTCGGTTTGGTTAATCAGGCGGGCGTCCGGAACGTTTTCAATACGAACGTCGCCGGCTCCGAACATGACAGTTGCACGCATAATTATTTTCCGTTCTCCGCTTATTTTTTTTCCAATGGCGCCTGGTATTGTTCGTCGCTGACTTGTTCCATCCATTCGACAGTCTTGCCGTCGAGCTGTTCCACAATGGCGATGTGCGTCATCGCAGTGGTTGGCGTCGCGCCGTGCCAATGCTTCTCGCCCGGTGGGCACCAGACTACGTCGCCCGGGCGAATCTCTTCCTTTGGACCACCCTCGCTTTGCACCCAACAAAACCCGGACGTGACGATCAGCGTCTGGCCCAGCGGATGTGTGTGCCACGCCGTCCGAGCGCCGGGCTCGAACGTGACGCTGACGGCGAGCACGCGCGCCGGAGCGGTCGTCTGGTTCAAAGGGTCAATGCGTACGGTGCCAGTGAAATATTCGGCGGGGCCCTTGCCGGAGGGCTGCGAGCCGCTTCGCTTGATGTCCATTATTTGAACTCCTTCACTTGAAGGTAACAGCCGTTTGTCTCGCCGTTGTCTTGTCTTTGCGGCGAATGTTTTTCAGTGAAGATGAAGTTAGTACCACCACGCGGTAGCGGGTGGGTTGCCTTCCGAATGCCAATTGATTTTATCGCCAGACATTAATCGGAAATCGGCAGTTGGCAATCGGCAATATCAAGCGCGGACGGTACTGACTTCATTACGTAAGTTGAATCCTAATCCGAGTCATGATTCTCGTTCGAGCGCTACGTTGTCGGATGCTCATGCAGAATCATCCACGACGTGCCGAACCTGTCGCGGAGCATGGCAAAGCGAGATGCGAAAAAGGTCTCTTCCATCTTCATGAAAATCTCACCGCCGTCTGAAAGCAAAGTGTAGACGCGTTCCGCTTCCTTAGCGCTGTCGACGGTAAGAGTCAGATAAGCGCTGCGCATTGGCTCGGCCGTCGGAATATCAGCCCCCATCAGAACTGTTCCGCCGATCTCTATGCGCGCGTGCAGTATCGCGTTGGTCCAGTTGGCCGGCACGTTAGCCTGATTCGGCTGTTGGCCGTACGTCATCATCATTGTGATCCTGCCGCCGAGATGCTGCTCATAAAAGCGGAACGCCTGCTCGCAATTGCCGGCATAGTTGAGATACACATCAAGTTTCATCGGATCGTCCTTTCGTCGAGGCTCTTTCATCCGCCGTGGGCCCGGAGAACTCTACGGCGCGGCGATTACCCAATTGGCTGTGAGCTAACAGCCTGAACGCTGTTTAAGAAGTTCAGAGTACAAACTTTAGTTTGCGGGCGCCTGGAAAAAAACAACCTAAAGGCTGCACTCTAAACTGCTTCGCGACGTGGTATCACTAGATTACTTAATATTTGGGATCTTAACGATACTGCCTGGGGCCTGCGGATCGTTTAGATCCTTTACGACGCTCACATATAAGTCTCTCTCACCATCACCGAAGGCGACGTTTGTCGTGCCGCTACCTGCAGCGATTTCAAATATGTGCAGCAGCTTGCCGGCGGGCGACAGCTTCAATATCTTCCCGCCATACAATTGGGCCACATAAATATTGCCCTTGCTGTCGATCTTCATACTGTCAGGTCCAATCCACCAGGAATTGACCTTGTTCGGTGTGAGCAGGTTTAGCAGAGCAAAATTCGATCTGTGGCCCAACGAGCCGTCGCTGTTAATCGTAAACTTCAGGATGCAGTTGCCGACAGTTTCGCCGACGTAGAGAGTTTTCTGGTCGGGAGAAACACCGATGCCGTTGGCGTAGTTGAGATCGTCCGCCACCTCGACCCATTTCTGACTGCCGGGCGCGAGATAGAGAATCTTTCCCATCACTAGGACGGGTGGATCGACAAAGGGACCAGAGAGCGTGGCATACGCTCCGCCGTTCGCTGTTACGACAATATCGTTGATGCCTCCGTCCAGCTTCCGGCCTTTGCTGTCCACCTCCCAGCGGCGCAGTTCTTTCCCCGCCAGGTCAAGTTCAAGGATTGCGCCGTGTTCGTCGTCGCACGCCAATAGAAAAGTCTTCTGTTTCGTGAGCGCGAGGCCGTTGTGTCCGCAACCGGGAGTGTGATTCAGCACCGTCGTCGTTTTGCCATCCCACTTCGACAGCGTGCTAGTGGTCCACGCAACATAATAAAGATTCCCATCAACAAACAGCGGCCCCTCCGGCCCCAGAACATTGCTGACGATAGTAACTTCCCTGTAGGCCGTTTGGCCGGATAACCAATTGCCACTCGCTGTTACCAGTACCAACATAATGCTGGTGGCGAAACCGATGATTCTACTTTTGTTCATTCAAGCCCTTTCCGACAATTTTTCATTTCCGGCTGACGGTTGAGTCGACTCCGGTCGCGCGAAGCGATCTCATTAGCACCGCGGCTTCACCCCGGTGACAGCAAAGCTGGAATGATAGGGAACCGTTTCTAACGGTTTTTGTTCGCAAGACGATCAAGAGAAACCGTTGGAAACGGTTCGGAGAATCATTTTGTAAACTTAACCAGCGGGCTGAAGCCACGGTGCTAATGACATCGCTTCGCGTTCGGCGCGCTCACAGTTTCAATAAGAAGTCGATATAACAACCCAAACTGCCCGGTACTTAATTCCGGTGCTGGCAAGCGCGGCGTTAGCCGGCATCGGCGCGGAAAGCGTTACGGCTGTGACTAAAAGCCGCCGCTGCGACTTCAATCGAATATTGATACTTCAAAGCTCCCATCGGAGTCTCGGACAACATGTCCTCCAAAGCGTCCACCTCCGAAAAATCGAAATGAATCCTCGTCCTCCATTTAAGATGATGAACAAAGTCATTCATTGAACCCAGGACACTTCTGCTGTTGGTCGGTTGTATTTGCACAACTTCCATCGCAGCGCGCTCTTCTGAAATTGTGTCACTCGAGAGAGCCATTCGCGCAAGTCGTCCTGCCAACCGATCTTGAAATGCAGTCACAAAATTTGGAAAGTCTCTTCCTGGAACCAGAATCGCTAAGCGGGAAGTGTCATTTACACACAAAACAATCGGTGACTTGGCGAGGCGAATAAGATTCGCGTGCCAGTCGCCAAGCACTGGCACCAGGGCATCTTGTCGCGGATGTGTGGGCCCTGGACTCCGCTTCAGTAATTTTTGGGTGCAACGTAGAACTAACATAGCTCGCTATCGCTGGGCTTCAGCTACGGCTTGCGATCAGCATCCAACATGGGAGAAGCCGGAGTACTTGAAAGACATGCTAGCGCGAAACAGCCGCAAGGCTCTGTTAGGCATCGCCCTTGGTGGGTCGGAGTTCTTGATTGTCCTTCGTAACTCTGATGAGGAAGCGCAACGCTTGATTCACCGCGTCGGCGTCTGGGAAAACATCTGCGACGTCAGGCTCCAGCCTGATAACATCGCCAAAAGCCCTGCGTCCAGGACCGAGCTTCCGAACCCGCAGACTTCGCAGATCATACTCAGGCCGAAGATCGTCTTCTAATTCTGATTCAACCTTCTTGATAGGCTTTACGTTCAGTCGCTGTCACTTCTCTCGCGCTAATCAAGCGAACGACATCGTTCCTTTCAGTGTAAGATACGATTAATATCGACCCTCCTTCGAAGCCCCAATTATGAGATAGCGTCTTTCATCAAAGGAATGATCGGGGTCATAGAAATCGACATAGAGTGGGTCGCCGAAGACAGCGCCCGCATCCGCAAACGAAACCCGTGCTTCTCAAAATTGGCGGCAGCTTTGGCTTCATCCCACTCTAGATCCACCAGCGCAGTATAACATTCGGCGCTTACCCGTGAGACAACGAGAGATGCTTAATGTCAGAGTTTGCTGGCGGCGATTAACATACAACCGGCGTAGGCCAAACTAAGGACACAACGGTCGGATTAAGAACCGCAAAATGTTTCGAAGAGTTCCTGCGCTTTCCGCGCGCCGTCTTCACTAAGGACGACTGATTTGCTCTTGCTTTTTGGATCACTGATAAAGCCCTTGTCGCACAAGCGATCCAAAGCATCCCAGTCGTGACCCTTCCAGGCGCGAACAACTCCATGTTCACGAAAGGACGTTAGATGCAGGAGAGCAAGAACCAGGTCGTCAACTTTGTCTTTGTCGTATTCCATGCGAAGTATGTAAATCGATTCTGACGGCGTGTCAATTAAGAAATAAGCCAAGTGAAGAGGAAGCAACAGAACGCCGGCGTTACCCCGGCGCGGCGGTCACAGCCAACCTTCGATTAAATCAATCAAGTGCGAGACAGGCGTCCCGCGCTCCGGTTGAATGACTTGTTGGGCTCGACATTCAAAGAAACATTTAACCAAGACTATCTTGCAGCGGCATAGCAATAACAATCTCTCGGTTCATCACTAATATTCGGATGAACTGACTGTCGGCGCAACACTCCTTCACGCTGCATTCCAGCCTTTTCCAGCACCCGCCCAGATGCCAGATTCTCCACATCACACAACGCCCACACACGATAAATTGATTCCTGACCTAAAGCCCACGCAACCAGGCTGCGCAACGCCTCCGTAGCCAGGCCTTTGCCCCAATTCGGACGGGATAGGACATAGCCAACATCGGCTTTGAAATCGTCGATACGAATTTCGATCATACCTATGACTGCACCATTCTCTTTGAAGGTAATAACATAAGGAAACCGGACCTCACCCTCCCAAGCGACAGCGCAGTCAGCCAGAGAGCTTTTGGTTTCCTCGATATTCCTGTGAGGTCGCCATATCAAATAGCGTGTGACCTCTGAATCTTGAGCATACGAATTAAAGATCGCTTCAGCATCGGCCAGGGAGGGAATCCTCAGCACAAGTCGTTCAGTTTCGATGTGCTCAGGTGGTTTCATATTTACGCAATCCAGAAGGACCCCAACGCTTGGCATTAGCGCGCGTCCGAACCGCCGCCAGCGACAAGCCTTGAATGAGAGACATGCTAATTGCGCATCCGCTGCATGCCTTTGTTAGACGGCGGTCTGGCGCTACTTTGCACGTTTAAAAACGCAGTAAGGCATTCCGCCGTTGAATGATCCGCACGACGTAAGCTCCCATCCCTGCATGCCGAGCTCATTGAATTTCTTTCCATCAACGCCATTTTCAATTTTGTACTCCAATTGTTGTTTGGCTGACTGAAGAGTCCATCCGCCAACAAAGAAAACTACAATCAGCAAGAGAGATAGAGGGATTCTGTTTCGCATAAGCCTCCAACAGGTAAATTATGAGGTGATAGCTTTTGACAACTCACGCTTGCGGTGCGACTCAGTCATGTTTCGCCCCAGCATCAGCGGCGTGGCGCGAACCGCCGCCAGCGACGAGCCATGAATGAGAGACATGCTAATTGCGCGTTCGCTGCATGTATTCGTAGATTTCGTGACTGATTTAAAGTCCCTTTATAACTACTTTTCAGACCGTGCTTTCTTGAGAGCTTTAAGGAAGTTACGAGTAAGATTCACTTCATTTGGTCGCGTTATGCCTGAAATCTGAGTTTTCGACCACACCACTCTCCGCCGCTTGTCTCTGAGCATGTAAACTACCATTTCGGATGTGTCGACCGTAATGTTCAATGACGTTTGTCCAGTTTCCTGTCTGAGTATCTTGTACTCAATAAAGTATTCCGCTTCCTCAGGAGAACTCACAACACTGAGAGCGGGATACTTTTTTAACTCGCTTAAGATTAACTTCCGAGCATTTGTTGAATCCGCACTCAGATAGACTTTCTGGAGATTTTTGACATCAGCGATATCTCCGTATTCAGGCAGATTATTGTCCTGCGCGAATATCGGGAACACCAACGATGTCAGGAGAACTGATGTAATTATGGACTTGCGGATGACATTCATTTCAACTCCTTTCGCTGGTGTGGCGCCACGCGCTCGTTGCCTACGCCTGATTCATTGAAACGTGCGGGGTTACCAGGATGTCTTTTGATTCTTATTCAAAAAATCTACATAGTAGTTGACAATGTCCGTTGCTGTTTCTGTCAATAAGAACAACGCTGGCTTCATAAAACCTACAAGGTCTTCGACAGAATAACGCGCCTCATCGCCCCCACCCAGACTTACACCTATTGAGCCTGCTGAAACTATCAGCCTATTCCTCCGCTCATATTCAATCCCCATTCCGCTTATAATTGGTGGCTTGCCATGAACCCAGTCATCTCTATACTTTCTGGTCTTTTTCCAGTCTATTGATTCCTTTAATCTACGGACAGCTTTCGTGATCTCATGATCGGGATAATTCTCAATTAAATAAGTCCCGACGAGCGCTTGTCTGCTTACAACGTTCCTGCGCTTAGCGAGGTTTGATCTCTTGAAATCACTTACCTCTTTCTCGACCTCCAGCATGTTTCCTATTGCGTTTCCTAGATGTTCTCCTGCGGCATACATTCGCAAGGCGGCATCATCAGCATAAAATTTACCGAAGAATACGGCGAATTGTTCATGTGGTGGCTCAGATTTCTTGCGATACCATACAATGTGCGCGCTAGATTCAAATAAAGCGTATCGCGCTTCCATAAGTGCAGAAGTAGCATCTTGTAAACAAACTGAAGCTATTGGGATGGTACTGCCGGGAGGAAATCCCATAGAAATTGGATCAGGCTGAAGATAAAGTGACGCAGTTCGTACATCAACGACCTTAGGTAATTCTTTTTCCACGCTCGCAGCTGTTTCTTTGTCAAGTTTACCTCTGCTCATCTGGTTTCGTTTCGAGGTCAAGAAGGAATCTAAACCACGTATTATACCGCGCATCTGCCGCGCAGGTACGGGTTTGGTGGTATTATCCCGCTCCGCTCTAATTCATCAAGTGCCAATATCAAGGAGTCAACAGATGTTGCCGATTTCGCTTGCGACGAAACGAAGCTTGAGCCGAAGCTCGAGTTGTTTGCTCGCCATCTTTTTCATCGTCTTGTTTTCAATTTCCCTTTCAATCAACGTCAATGCGCAGCAAGCTTCACCCGCGCCGACGCCGGATAATAATCCGCTCAAGGCTTTGCAATGGCGTTTGATTGGTCCATTTCGTGGCGGGCGCGTGACTGCGGTCAGCGGCGTAGCATCGCAACCATTGGTCTACTACTTTGGCGGCACGGGTGGCGGGGTTTGGAAGACAACCGACGGCGGCATCAATTGGGAACCCATCACGGATGGCTCGGTGTTTGGCACCGGTTCAGTCGGAGCGATTGGTTTGTCGGATTCTGATCCGAATACGATTTACGTGGGCATGGGCGAGTCGCCGATTCGCGGCAACGTGTCGCATGGCGACGGCGTTTACAAATCGATTGACGCGGGCAAAACCTGGAAACGAATCGGCCTCGAAGACACGCGACAAATCTCGCGCATTCGCGTGAATCCAAAAAATCCGGACATCGTTTACGTTGCGGCGCAGGGGCATGTCTGGGCGCCGAATGAACAGCGCGGCGTATTTCGCTCAAAAGATGGCGGCAAGACCTGGCAAAAGGTTTTGTACAAGAGCGACAAAGCCGGCGCGTGCGATTTAATTCTCGATCCGACCAACGCAAACATTCTTTACGCTGCCTTCTGGGAAGTTAATCGCAAGCCGTGGACCTTGGAGAGCGGCGGCGCGGGCAGCGGCATTTTCAAATCGACTGACGGCGGCGACACCTGGACTGAAATCACGCGCAACCCGGGATTGCCGAAAGGCACGATTGGAATCGTCGGCATCACCGCTTCACCCGCAGCGCCCGACCGGCTGTGGGCGATTGTCGAAGCTGAAGACGGTGGTGTTTTCCGTTCAGAGAACGGCGGCAAAAACTGGACGAAGGTTAACGAGGAGAGAAGGCTGCGCCAACGCGCCTGGTACTACTCGCGCATCTATGCTGATCCGAAAAACGCCGACACGGTTTATGTGCTGAACACCGGTTTCTATAAATCAAACGACGCGGGAAAAACGTTCACATCGCTGCCGGTACCGCACGGCGACAATCACGATCTCTGGATCGCACCCGAAGATCCGAATCGCATGATCGAGAGTAACGACGGCGGCGCGAATGTTTCGTTCAATGGGGGAAAGAGTTGGACCGAACAGGACCAGGCGACCGCGCAGTTTTATCGAGTCGCGCTTGATAATGACTTTCCCTACAACATCTATGGCGCACAGCAGGACAACTCAACCGTACGCATCGCCAGCCGCACAGTCGATTCCGGAATTACTCGCGAGGACTGGTACGACGTGGGTGGTGGCGAGTCGGGCTGGATTGCGCCTTCGCCGAAAGATTCGCAAATTGTTTACGCCGGATCGTACGGCGGTTTGATAACGCGCTACGATCATCACACCGGCCAATTGCGCGACGTCTCACCTTATCCCAACAATCCGATGGGCGCCGGCGCGGATGTTTTGAAGTATCGCTTTCAATGGAACTTCCCGATTCTGTTTTCGCCGCACGATCCGAATACTTTGTACACGGGCGGCAATGTGCTGTTTCGTTCGTTGAACGAAGGACAAAGCTGGGAAGTGATCAGTCCAGACCTGACGCGCAACGACAAATCAAAGCAAGGCTCGTCGGGTGGTCCAATTACCAAAGACAACACCAGCATTGAATACTACGACACGATTTTCACAGTCATGGAGTCGCCGGTTGCGAAAGGCGTCATTTGGACTGGCTCGGATGACGGCCTGGTCCAACTGACGCGTGACGGCGGCAAAAACTGGGAAAACGTGACGCCCCCGAAATCGATCATGCCGGAATGGATTCAGATCAATTCAATAGAAGCTTCGCCGAACGATCCGGCCACGGCTTATGTCGCGGCCACTATGTACAAGTGGGACGACTACAAACCCTATCTGTATAAGACTACGGACTATGGCAAGTCGTGGAAGAAAATCATTAACGGCATTCCCAATACGACTTTCACACGCGTGATTCGCGAGGATCCGAACAAGCGCGGCCTGCTGTACGCGGGAACCGAAACCGGTCTGTACATTTCTTTCGACGATGGTGCGAATTGGCAATCAATGCAATTCAATCTACCTGTCGTGCCAATCACCGACCTTGCGATTCATAAACGCGAAAGCGATTTGGTCGCCGCAACGCAGGGACGATCGTTTTGGATTTTTGATGACCTGCCGCTGCTGCACCAAATGATGGGCGCAGGTGGCATGAATGCGGTTAAGGATACGCGACTGTTTCACCCCGAGGACGCCTATCGGATGCAGGGCGGCGGCGGCAATCAACTTCCGCCCACCGCAACGATTGGCAGGAATCCACCGAACGGCGCGGTGATTTATTATTCGCTCAAATCCAAGCCGGCGAGTGATGTCGTTTTGGAATTCCTGGACTCGTCGGGCAAATCAATTCAGAAGTTCACCGCCAAAGCGTCGAGCGCGCAGCCATCGCCGGTTGCCAGCGCTTCGCCGGGTGGCCAACAATCGTCATCTGCATCTGCGTTACCGTCCGCGTCTCCGGCGCCGGGCACCGCGCAAGTGACGACGCCACCGGAAGAGCCGGCAGCGCCGTCCGGAGAAGAATCGGAATCGTTTGGACCGGGTGCGCGCCCAGCGCGACCGACAACCGACGTTGGCTTGAATCGTTTTGTTTGGAACTTGCGTTATGCGGACGCCGTCCGGTTTCCAGGAATGATTTTGTGGGGCGGCGACTTGCGCGGCCCGCGCGTTGTACCGGGCAACTATCAGGTGCGGTTGACCGTCGACGGCAAAACGTTTACGGAAAATTTTGAAGTTAAACCCGATCCGCGCCTGACGACGACTTCGGCCGATTATGCGAAGCAGTTGGAATTTGGTTTGAGAATTCGCGACAAGGTAACTGAAACACACAACGCGATCATCCAGATTCGGGATGTGCGAAAGCAGATCGACGATCTGCTGAAGCGAGTCGCAGCCCAGCCGGGCTTCAAAACCATCAACGATTCGGCTTCAGCGTTGAAGAAGAATTTGACTGCCGTTGAAGAGAGCTTGTATCAAACGAAAAATCAAAGCAGCCAGGATCCGTTGAACTTTCCAATTCGGTTGAACGACAAACTGGCTTCGTTAACTGGAGTGTTATCCAGCGCGGATACGGCGCCAACCGAACAGACGTACGCCGTCTACGATGAGATAGTCGTGCAGATTGATGCGCAGTTGGCGAGGTTTGCCCAGATCATGAAGACCGACGTGCCGGCGTTTAATCAACTAGTGCGCGATCAGAATATTCCGGCGGTAACGGTTAAGCCGCCGGCGGCGGAAGCGAGACCTTAACAGTGAGGGCAGCACTCAGCGGCGTGTCATAAAGTCAGTACCGCCTGCTGTAGCGATTGGGTGTCCGGATGGCAAATGACAAATGTGTAAAGAACCTACCCGCTATCGAAACGCGCGGCTTTGCCGCCTCCCGTGCGGAAAGGCTGTGCCTTTCCGTTGTGCCCTTTACTGATTGAGGCTATGCCTCCCACGGAGGCGTAGCCTCACGGAAAAAAACACGTTTCGGAAAGGCAGAGCCTTTCCGCACGGGAGGCGGCGAAGCCGCGACCGCGGCGATGCCAATCCGATCCGCCTGGAGTGTGCTGCATGTATTCGTTTCCAACGCAGCCTTGCATAGAGGCTGGCTGCTGAATCAATTTTTCGCGCTGCGCGCTCATTGCGGGCGGGACGCCCGCGGTCCCAGTATCGCGGTCCCAGTGTTCGCGGTCTCAGTATCGCGGTCCCAGTATCGCGGTCCCAGTATCGCGGTCCCAGTATTCGCGGTCCTCAGCAATAATGGCGTGTTTGCTCTCAATTCGAGTTCGATGTATCTTTATGTGAACCCCTTGAGCAGATAAATAGCCTCTTATCTCGTAAATCTCTCCCATAATCAAAAATTCTTTGGCCTGGACCAAGGAGGAGACCACTATGAAAAAGATCGTCTTTGCTTTGTTGCTTATTCTCGCATCCGTTTCGATTGCTGCCGCTGACACCATCTATTTGCGCGGTGGCACCACCATACGCGGCAACGTGCTCGGCTATATCAACGGCCGATTTGCTATTCAGTTGACTGCGCCGGCGACGCTGCCGGTGCGAACTGACAACCGAACATCCACGTCCACGCAGCCAACCTATTCGCAGACCACGCGAACAGTGCGCCAGGGAGAAGTAATCTTTTTGCGGCCCCGCGAAATCGATCGTATCGAAATTGACGGGCGGTCTTTGGATGAAGCGCGTTATCAAACAGAAACTGTCGACGTAACGCTCGGTTCAAACTGGATTGACAGCGGCGTCGATGTTCGGCGCGGCGAGCGAGTGAGGGTTGACGCAACCGGCACGATTTACGCCGGTCGTACAAGGATTACTCCAGCCGGCTTAAGCACCACCGATCAATATGCTCCGCTTCCGCGTGTTGGCGAGGGCGCGCTGATCGGCGTAATCGGAAACGAATATGATTCGCCCATTATCGAATTAGGCGCGGGCCGTGAATTTGTAGCGGACCGCGACGGGCGTCTGTATCTAACAGCCAATCGCAGTTCCTACACCGACGCTCGCGGCGCTTTCAACGTTCGCATTCGCAAGGAGATCGATCTCGCGGCAATGGCCAGAACCGGCGACGACAACAATCGTAACGACATTTACGATCCGTTTGCGTTCCCCGGCGAAGGCGATAACAATCCAGCGCCCGTCCGGTCCAGACAGACTGGCGGTGGCGGTGGCGCAGGAAGAGATGACCGCAGAGGCGACCGCCGGAACAACCGCATGTTGGAACGGATCATTGCGGTGCAGGCAACTGAATCGCGCGGCGCTGATAGTGGTATCGATTTGCGCGCCGGCGATCAGGTGATCATTACGGCGACCGGAAACATTACCGCGGGCCGGCGCGTTGGAGTGGTTTCGCCAAATGGCGCAACTCCGGGCGCCGCGTCCCTGTTCGGTACTCGACCAGTTCCAACTGCCGGTGTTGGGGCGCTCATCGGTTACATTCTGCTGTCCACCGGCCAGTCGACGCAGCCATTTCTGGTTGGCGATCAGATGACCTTAACGGTGCCAAGCGACGGTCGCTTGTTCCTGCTGGTCAATGACGACAACTACGGCGACAACAGCGGCAGCTTTAGTGTGCGGATTCAGTATCCCGACAATCGTTAGCGAGCTGAAGGTTACTAACGTTCGACAACAAAGAAGGACGGACCTGCATGTCCGTCCTTTTTTTGTTGCAGGTCTGTGGCATAGACTTCAGTCTGTGGCTCGCCGCCTGACACAGGCTAAAGCCTATGCCACTCAAGAGACCGCCGTCTACCCGAGGTTTTTGGTGACGGGGTAGGGTGGCCGTGTTAAGATTCGCCATTATGCATGGCGATGTAATTATCATCCGCTTAATTTTTACTGCTTTTCTTATCGCTGCTGGATACATTCTGAAACCTGTCGGCGGCGATCCGTGGATGTCCGCAGGTGTGGGCGCCCTGGTTGCAATCTGCATCATTCTTTTCGAATTAAGAATCCGACGCGCATCCTTGAAGACATTGATTGGGGCGGCCGTAGGTTCGATCCTGGGGATCGTCGGCGCCTACCTGATTGGTTCGTTAATCATGAGACAGGAATCGATCGCTCATGAAGTGCGCACGTTTCTGACGCTGGGGCTGGTCTTCTTTATGGGCTATGTCGGGTTGATGGTGGGAGCGGCGAAGGGAGACTACCTCGAATTGTCGGCGCTCGGCGGCATACTGAGCGACAAAGCTTCACGACGCGACCTGAAAATTCTCGACACCTCCGTGATCATCGATGGCCGTATCGCCGATGTGGCCGAGACGGGATTTCTGACAGGCACGCTGATCATTCCACAATTCATTCTGCGTGAGTTGCAGCAAGTCGCCGACTCGCCCGATTCTTCAAAACGCCAGCGCGGCCGGCGCGGCCTGGACATGCTGAACCGTTTGCAGAATAACAGCTCGCTCGATATCCAAATTGTCGAAACTGACTTTCCGGCGGTGCGCGAAGTTGATTTGAAGTTGATCGAGTTAGGACAGCAACTCGACGCGGTCATTGTCACCAACGACTTCAACTTGAATAAAGTTTCGCAGTTGCGCGGCGTGAGCGTGCTGAACATTAACGAACTCGCTAATGCTCTAAAGCCCGTGGTTCTTCCCGGCGAAGCGATGCGTGTGTTCATCCTCAAGGAAGGGAAAGAATACAACCAGGGCGTCGCTTATCTTGACGACGGCACCATGGTTGTCGTCGATAACGCGCGGCGTTTGATCGGCAAGAACGCGGACATCGCGGTCACGAGTGTGCTGCAAACAACCGCCGGCAAAATGATTTTTGGGCGTCTTTGGGAAGAACCGGAAAACGGCTTCAGCGGCGAACACCGCGCCAACGGCACAACGCGCCGGCCGTCGCGAGACGCTCGCAATTCGGAGCCGGTGCGCATCACCGACGGCGAGCCAATAACGGAATCCTGAACAGTGACAAGTGACAAGTGAAAACTGAAAAGCGACAAGTGACGGCATTACTTCGATTGTTCTTTTCACTCTTCACTTATTACTTTCCGCTTGTCACTTACTTATGAACGTCGCAATCATAGCCGCCGCCGGACAAGGCCTCCGGATGGCGGGCAAGCGGCCAAAACAATTTCTCGAGCTGGCGGGCACGCCCATCATTTTTCACACGCTGCAAGCATTCGAGCAGTGTGATTCCATTCAAGAAATCATCGTCGTTATCTCAGCCGCCGAGTCGGCTGGCTTCTTATCTTTAGCAGGCAAACGCGACCTCCCAAAGCTGACGAAAATTGTGCCGGGCGGCGCGACCCGAGCTGAGTCGGTGCTGCATGGGCTCCAAGCGGTGCGCGAAACAACGGTAGAAATCGTTGCCGTCCATGACGCAGTTCGCCCGTTTGTGACGCCGGACGAAATAGCGCGCACCGTCGCAGCCGCGCAGATTGAAGGCGCGGCGATCCTGGTTAGTCGCCCCGTCGACACAGTTAAGGAAATTCGCGATGGTGCAGTCGTAAAAACATTAAGGCGCGACGATCTAAGAAACGCGCTAACGCCCCAGTGCTTTAAGTACAAATTGCTGCGCCGTGCTTACGAACAGGTTGATGTTTCGGACCCGCTATTAACGGATGAAAGTTCTTTGGTCGAACGTCTGGGTGAGCGAGTAGCGATCGTCGAGGGCAGCGCGCGCAACATCAAGATTACTCGGCCCGAAGATATAGTTCTCGCCGAACGACTTCTGACTTCTGACTTCTGACTTCTGTTTTCTGCCTTTATGTTCCGCATCGGCATCGGCAATGATACGCACCGCCTGGTCCCCGGCCGGCCCCTCAAATTGGGCGGCGTGCACATCGCTTGCGAACGCGGCGGTGAAGGGCATTCAGATGCCGACGCTTTGCTGCATGCTATTAGCGATGCCATTCTCGGTGCGTTGTGTGAAGGCGATTTGGGAATGCATTTCCCGGACACTGATCCGCAATGGAAAGACGCTGACAGTTTCCAACTTCTGTCGCGCGTGGTATGGCTGGCACACGAACGAAACATTCACATTGTAAATGTGGACGCGACCATCATGCTCGAAGCACCGCACCTGCGGCCGTACATTCTGTCGATGCGCGAACGCATTGCAGAAGCGTTAGCTGTGGATATTGGCTGCGTTAGTGTTAAGGCAAAGACAGGTGAAGGCCTTGATGCCATCGGACAGGGACTTGCCGTTTCAGCGCAGGCAGTGGTTCTGATTGAGTCGTAAAGCAAACTGTTAGTTTGCGTTGGTGGGCTGTGCACAAGAGTAATTTTCTCAGTCCGCGATAGCAGACGAATGACAGTAGCCCAGCAGTTCACTGCTGGGGATAAAAGCGAAAAGACGTAGTCCGTGAAGCTGACGGCTGAACGATAAGTGCCAGACACCTAGTCTTTTCAACCGTCCGTTTCACGGACTTAGACTCTTGTTCGCGCGGTTCCCAGCGATAAATCGCTGGGCTATTATCGGTCGTCCGCTAACGCGGACTGGGCTGGATTACTTTTTGTGCAAAGCCGCGTTGGTGGCTGAACACTCAAGCTTAAGCCAACGGGCCGACGCAAACTAACAGTTTGCTTTACGCGAAGCGAAGAGGAAACGATTGAGACCACAAGACGTCATCAGAAAAAAGCGCGACGGCGCCCAGCTTTCACGCGAAGAGATCGTCTTCTTCATTGATGGCGTCACGAACGGCTCCATCGCCGACTATCAGATCAGCGCGTGGCTAATGGCGATCTACCTTAACGGCATGGACGACGCCGAACAGGAAATCCTCACTGACGCCATGTTGCATTCGGGCAACGTTCTTGATTTCTCGTTAATCGCCAAACCAAAAGCTGATAAGCATTCAACCGGAGGAGTTGGCGATAAGACGTCGTTGCTGATCGCGCCGATGGTGGCGGCCTGCGGAGTTTGCGTGCCAATGATTTCGGGGCGCGGATTGGGCCATACCGGGGGAACGCTCGATAAGTTGGAATCGATTCCCGGCTATCGTGTAAACCTGAGCGCTTCTGAATTCGAAAACGTTCTGCAAACCGTTGGATACGCAATGTCCGGTCAAACTGCCGAACTTGCCCCCGCGGATAAAAAGATGTACGCGCTGCGCGACGCCACCGCAACGGTCGAAGCCATTCCGCTGATCGTCGCTTCCATAATTTCGAAAAAAGGCGCGGCCGGCCTGGATGCGATGGTCATCGACGTCAAAGTTGGCTCCGGCGCTTTCATGCGAGAACCAGCGCGAGCACAAGCGCTGGCCCATGCGCTGGTTAAAACAGGCAATTCCTGCGGCATTCGCACGCGCGCTTTGCTTACCGATATGAATCAGCCGCTCGGTCGCGCGGTGGGAAATTCAGTTGAAGTGAAGGAATGCATCGAACTTTTGCGGGGTGAGGTCGATGACGGAGCGCGTCCGGTATTGGATCTCTCCATCGAGCTGTCCGCGCACATGCTGATGCTGGCCCACGTCGATGATTCGTTGGCTGCAGCTCGGGCGCGTCTGCAAAATATCCTGTCGTCAGGCAAAGCGCTCGAGAGTTTTCGTGCGAACGTCGCGGCGCAAGGTGGCGACCCACGCGTCTGCGATGAGCCTGCTAAGTTTCTTCCTTTGGCGACTGAATCGTTTAAGGTAGAATCGCCGCGTTCAGGTTTTGTTAACGCGGTTCAGACGGCCGAGATTGGTCATGCCATTGCAGCGATCGGCGGGGGACGCGTGCGTATCGACGATGCGATTGATCCGTCCGTCGGATTTATAACAGACGTAAAGATTGGAAATCGCATTAACGCCGGCGACAGTCTCGGTACCGTTTATTGTGATGATGAAGCCAAGGCAAGAGAAGCTGTGCAAACACTGCAATCGGCTTACGAAATCGGCGACGAGCCGCTTGAAGAACTATTGCTGGTGAAGGAAGTAATTAACGAATGAAGTTGGCGCTCTGGTTCATTGTTTCAATCGTGTTAGCGCTTGCGCTGTTCGGCTCAGCCTGCAACCGCACGAGTTATAGTGCCGACGATAAATCCAAAATTCATGTAGGCATTGTGTTCGACATTGGCGGCAAAGACGATCGCTCTTTCAACGCCGCTGCTTTTGCCGGTGTGAAATGCGCCGAGACAGGTAACTGGCCCGACGGAACGCCTTGCGGCAAGCCTTCGCTCAACATCGTGTTGCGCGACATCGAACCCGGCAATCCAACTTCAATTGAGCCTGCGATGCGCGCGTTCGCCGAGCGCGGCTACGACTTGATCATTGGCGTCGGTTTTGCCCAGGCGCCGATCATGGAACGCGTCGCTAAAGAATATCCGAACATTCATTTCGCGATCGTTGACGGTGTTAGCGAACTTCCCAATGTCGCGTCGCTGGTGTTTAAGGAACACGAAGGTTCATACCTCGTCGGCATGCTGGCGGCGAAAAAATCCAAAACCGGCACGATAGGATTTTTGGGCGGAATGGACATTGGTCTCATACACAGGTTCGAAGGCGGTTACGAAGAAGGCGCGCGCGCTGTTAATCCGAACATTAAGGTTATCCAAAATTACGTGGGCGTGACTGACTCTGCCTGGAACAATCCCGGCAAGGGAAAGGAACTGGCGCTGGCGCAAATCGGCAAAGGCGCTGATGTGATTTTTACTGCGGCCGGAAATTCCGGCCTGGGAGCATTTGATGCGGTTGAGCAAGCCGGCACGCAAAATGGCGCCGCCACGCATTTCGTAATCGGTGTTGACTCAAATCAGAATATGGTCAAGCCGGGTTTTGTGCTCACCAGCATGGTCAAGCACGTCGAAAACGCTGTCTATTCGATCGTCGAGGACTTAGTCAAAGGACAGTTTAAGGCCAGCTTCCACGTTTATGGATTGGACAAGGACGGCGTCGGCTATGCGATGGACCAGAATAACCAAAACCTGGTAACGCCGGAAATGATTCAGCAAGTCGAAGACGCGAAGAAGAAGATCATCAACGGCCAGATTAAGGTTATCGATAGGATGATGCAATAGCCTGGGATCGCGGGCGTCTCGCCCGCAATAAGCGCCGGCAGGCGAGTCATGCTTTCTAGTTTAGGACAAAACCTTTTCGCGCTATGCGCTCATTGCGGGCGGGACGCCCGCGGTCCCAGTAAAGACGGTACGCCCGCTCACCGAGTAAGATGCTCGAACTAAGAAACATAACCAAGAGATTTGGTGAAGTGCTGGCCAACGACAATGTAAATATTGTTGTTAAGACTGGAACTATCCACGCCATTGTCGGCGAGAACGGCGCCGGCAAGTCCACCGCGATGCGCATTGCTTACGGCTTTTACAAAGCCGATAGCGGTGAGGTCATCGTCGATGGACAAGCGCGCGAGATTAACAGTCCTCATGATGCCATCGCGCTCGGCATCGGCATGGTCCATCAGCACTTCATGCTGGTGGACAGGATGACGGTGACGGAGAACATCGTTCTGGGCGCCGAGCCTGGCACTCCGCTGTCGCTGAACCTGAGCGACGCGGCGGCGCGCATCCGCTCGCTCTCCGCGGAGTTCGGGCTGTCCGTCAATCCCGACGCGGCGATTGAAGATCTCTCCGTGGGCCAGCAGCAGCGGGTGGAGCTGCTCAAGGCGCTGTACCGCCAGGCGCGCCTGCTCATTCTGGACGAGCCCACGGCCGTGCTGACGCCGCAGGAAGTGGACGAGTTCTTCGGCATCCTGCGCCGCATGCGCGGCCAGGGCAAGACCGTGGTGATCATCACGCACAAGCTTCCGGAAGTGCTGGCGATTTCCGACGCCGTGACGGTGATGCGCGACGGCCGCGTGGTGGGCCGCGTGAAGACCAGCCAGACGACCGCCGCCGAACTGGCGCGGCTGATGGTGGGGCGCGACGTGCTGCTGCGCGTCGACAAGACGGACGCGGCGCCGGGCGCGGTGGTGCTGAGCGCGCGGAATCTGTCCGTGGTGAGGCCCGACGGCGCCAAGCCGGTAGACGGCGTGTCGTTCGAGGTG
>JAVEDP010000016.1 GCA_030841085.1 Pyrinomonadaceae bacterium | reverse complement strand
GTGGCTTGCCCCCGCCTGCGTTGAATGCCATTTAGACCGAGCGGGGGCAAGCCACCCTTCCCGACCTGAGAGATGTTTGAGCTGAGCGGTTGATTCAATCACATACGGTGCCGCAACTTCGCAAGCTGTTTCCGGGATCTGTAATCAAAAAAAGGTAGAGCCAGACTGGCTCTACCTTTTCGTTATTCATTTGATTTGTTTCTTTGCCGTCACTCAACCAGGCGCGGCGTGCTGCGCCGGCCGAGCAGCTTGATTCCAAACAGACTCAGGACCCAGGCAAACAAGGATGATGTGGCGAGCGACCAGCAAATACCGGCAAAGGAAGAATCAAAATAGGCTGCGACCAGCGCCACCAGAATACTGGCGTTGGTAACGCGGGCGGCAAGCCGCCGTATGCGCAGCGAATGCTGTAGCCAATTTATGCGGCGCAACTCTGAATTAAGATAATCATCGTCGTCGTTGAGTTGCGCATAGTAATCTGCTTCGCGCCGGGCGTAGTCAACCAATGCTTTGTCTGAAGCCGCCATGCTCGCGTCTCGATACTGGTTTATGACGTGGGCAAGTTTTCCGTCACGCAAAGCAAGATTCGCCAGCCCGACGCGCGCCTTAAAGTTTCGCGGCTCCATGGCTGATGCCTTCTGGAGATTTCGGCGCGCGGCGTTTAGCTCTCCCCACTCAAGAAAAATTTCTCCGATCGAAGTCAGCAATCCTGGTTGAGCTGCAGCGCGCTGCGCGGCAAGCCGCAAAGCAGCGCGTGATCGTTGCAACAGTCTTGCATCACCGGCACTGCTCGCCTGAGAGCGCAGCAATCGCGAAAACTCAAATAGCAGCCGGCCATCATTGGGTAACGCCGTTAGCGCTCGCCGAAAAGCCTCGCGCGCTTCTACGAGCCGGCCCGCAACTCTCAGCTTACTGCCCAGCTCTCCCAAAAGCAGCGCACGGGCAGGTTCCATCGCGGGCTCACAATCCGGTTCGGCAGCGCCGTCGATGGCCGCTCGTTTAATTCCACCCAGTTTAAAATCAGGCGTTGCAGTTTCGAGAACATCCGAAGATGCGAGTTGCAGTTCATTCACTTCGGCGTCGAGTTCTTTCGGGTCGCAAAGGTAGTCGCGCAGCTCTATCGTTCTCAAATCCATCTTGTCGTCGTGAATCAGCGGAAATAATTGGCGCACCATATTGCGATAGCTTTTTCCGCCCGAAGCAAAAGTGAATTCAACCTTCCTGCCGGCAATCTGCGTGCGATAGCGATACCGCACCTTGCCACCCTTTTTCAGCGTGCGCACCGCCTGTGTCTCGACTCTTTCAAAGTGCTCGAGTCGCAGTTTCTTTGGCCCTATACCGAGCAGCCGAAGCAAAGCCGGCGCAAATCCTCGTCGCGACAAAGTGGTGCCGTCAAATTCGATGCGATCGCGCCAGGCGATCAATGGTATTACGAACCAGGCCAAGCCGACTGCCGCGAGCGCGAACATGTCTCGCTCCGATCGCAGCAACAACGCTGAGCCAAACGTCAGCACGCTCGCCGCCGCGAGATAAGAACCGGGCGACACGCGAACGCTCGCCAGGCGCGAGCCACCTCGGGGCCGTTCACGCTGGTTCGCAACTTCAGCCAGACTGCTCAGGGAATGAATTTGATCGGCTTCGTTCATTTGGCGGTTTCATTGGTGACGCCGCATTCAACCGGCACCTCCAGCGAAAATGTTCCATTGCTGCCGGGTTCAGTGTAACGCAAGTCTGCAAACTGAACGAGCGTTTGAGTTGTGCAGTTGGGATCAGCGACCTGCAACACCGGAAATCTTGCGAAGCCCAAAAACACTTGCGCGCGATAGTCTGCCTCGGCATGCGCAACAGCCGGAGATGAAGACGCATCAGGTTTCTGATAGCGAACCAGGTGCGCGGGTTTTGCTTCCCCCTCGCCTAGTCTCAATTCAAAACGATATGCCGACGTTTCCGTTTCCACAATGCAGATCCAGCGAAGCGGGTTCGCAAGTGTTGGCATTGCCGCCATCGCCAACGGATGCTCGTTCGTTGTTCTAGTAAGCTCTGCTGCGACTGTCGAAAGGCGCCGTAGCGCGAGCGCATGAACTGCAAACAAACCGGCGACGTAAACAACCATTATCATGAGCGCGACGCGCGGTATCTTAGCGCCCCAGCGCGGACCCACTTGCCACCTGTGGAGAATTACAAGGCCAACCAACGCCGTTATCCAGATAATGCGCAGCGGCAGCGCGTTTACTAATCCACCGCGACCAGCAGGACCGAAGAAAACCAGCAGGCTGGGAATTACTGCCAAGGCGATCCAAACCGCAAGCCGCATTCTCGTTCTTGCTGCTACAAGAAAAACGGCACCGCCAAGCACCAACCAGAAAACGGGATCCATGATGAAAACTAAATCGCCATAAAACCAACGCGCGTTCCACGGCAGCAAAAACCGCACGCCATAATTATTGGTCCAATCCAACAACGGATGCGTGGCCGTTACCACGATCGAAGCGATCATCAATCCGCGCAGTCGAGTTACCGGCTTGCGTTTTCGCAGCCGCGCAATCAACCAGGCACAGCCATGAAAGACAAGCGGCAGCGCGAGCGCTAGTGCAATCGTTCCGACAATCGAGTGGGTAATGCCGCGATGATTTTGTAGATAGGTCCAGCGTCCGCCGACAAGCGTTACGATGTCGGCGTCTGGTGAGTTAGCGGCGAGCACACACAACACGGTGGCGCCCGGCGAAAGTTTTTCCAGACCTGCTTTTGCGGCAGCCAGTCCAACCAGGGAGTGAGTCAGGTTGTCCATTCACCGCCAAGCTTAGCTTTCGCAGTTGGAAACGTCGAACATCGAGCGAGAAAAAATATTTAGAACGGAAGATCCGAAGCGGGCGCCTCGGGAGTTAGTTTGGCGTAACGATCAGGATCGAGTTTTTCCAGTTTTTCACTCGCCTGGCGAGCTGCCGCTGATGCGGGCAATGGCAGTCCGTCACTGTCTTTTGCTTTGCGTGAGGGTTCTACAATATTGAACAACAAATCCGCCGCTTCCTTTTTCTTGCCCTGCTTTTCGTAGACGGAAGCCAAACGCAGATTCGCAGTCTCAGGAGTGATTACCGGACTGTTCTTTTGCGCAATTTGGACATAGAGCTGCGCCGCTTCGTCATACTTTGCATCAGCCTCTTTTGCCTGCGCCAAAGCGAAGGTCGACAGAACTGAAACCTCGGGAACGTCGCTTTTGGTCATCTCCGTCAGTTCAGTCAGTCCCTTTTCGCGATCGCTGTAGAGCAAATTTGCGGCAATGAAATAGCGGGCTTCGGCACGGTAAGGCTCGCCATACTTGGCAGCTACTTTCTGAAATTCCTCAATCGCTTTTTGCGCGCGCTCTTGCTCGCTGCTGAACGTTGGGCCACTCGGCGCGACGGGTGGAGGAGTCAGCGGATTGGAAACCGGGGCACTGGCAATGGCGATAGCCCGGCCCAACGCGCGTTGCGCTTCGTCTGCCTTGCGATGGCGCCAGTTCAACCAGAAACCAATCAGCACTGCTAATACAATGGCGCCAACTATTCCATAAAGGAGAGCATGCCCTCGGCCTTCCAGCTTGTCGGTCACACGGTCAAAAACTTTTCCTGCCGTATCGCGAAATTTATCGTGCTGCAATTCGCGCGCGCGTTTCTTGTTGTACTTTGCCACTTATTTCTCTCTCGCAAGTTCCCATGGTGAACTGCGTTCTTGGGGGGTGTATGATTCGAGAAACAGTAACTCTAGTGGGTGGTCAGAAAACTTGTCAAGCAGGGTGCTTGTATAGTATTCCAAGCGCGAAAAACAAAACCAGCATCCAACCAAGAGACCATGGAATCCGAAACGGGAACAAACTGGCGGCGGGCGGTGTCTAACTGCTCGACTGTCCGTAATTGGGCAGGGACCAGCTCCTCCGATTCAGGCCCGAGGGGAAATAGGTGAGCTACGGAGAGCCAATAGCCCTCGGCGGGCAAATGGAAATGGAGCAGGTTGCAATCGCGGCCTCCGTCGGCCTGCGTCCGTCGGCCAACCAGGAGTTCATTGAAAGATTAAAGCGGGGGGAAGCAGCCGCGTTCGAAGAACTGGTCGCCGAACGCTCCGGCGAGATTTACGGTCTGCTGTTTCGCCTGACTGAGAATCGTGAAGAGGCGCGCGATCTGACGCAAGAGACCTTTCTCCGGGCTTTCCAGAACATCGATCGTTTTCGTGGCGACGCGGACGTTCGCACCTGGATTTACCGGATTGCCATTAATCAGGCCCGTAACCGGTTTCGCTGGTGGCGCCGACGCCGACGCGACGCGACGGTTTCGTTGGACCAGCCGCAGGGCGAGTCGGGACAAAGCGTTATTGGCACACTCGCCGAGCCGTCAGGAAATCCCGAGCAGCAAACGCTGGCGCGCGAACGTGAATTGGCACTGCGATCGGCGCTGCAGCGTTTGGGACCTGCCTTTCGAGAAACAGTAATCTTGCGGGACATCGAAGGGTTTACTTATGAAGAAATTGCCGAGACGCTTGCGATCAATGTCGGCACTGTAAAGTCAAGACTGGCGCGTGGCCGCCAGGAGCTGCGAAAGAGGTTGGAAGGATCTTTGTAAGAATTTCGGATTGCGAATTTCTGATTGCGAATTTGAAGACCACCGCGTGCGACTGAAAATAAATTCGAAATCCGAATTCCGAAATTCGAAATTCCAGGTTGGATGGTCGACCCGCCCCGGTTCACAAAACTCGGTGCCAAATGGGTCGAAGTGAGAAAGCGAGTCTGAGGACAAAGTGAGTTTACGATGAAGCGAATTTGAAACGTGGCCAGCAACACCCGTTACAGCATCGCCCAAGTCGAAATTGCTTGACTCCGCAGAGAGCGCCCAAGTTGCTTCTTTTTATGCAACAGCCGGGGCCGGCCGGCCATCCAGAAGAATTTCGGATTGCGAATTTCGGATTGCGGATTTGAAGACCAGCAACGAGTCACAATCCCAATGACGCGAATCGAAATTCGAAATCCGAACTCCGAAATTCGAAATTTGCTTATGAGTTGTCAGGAAACAAAACGATCACTGTCGCAATACGTCGACGACGAACTGTCCGCGGCCCAGCGCGCTTTAGTCGAGGCCCATCTTGATTCCTGTCCCGTCTGTCGCGCGGAGCTGGTCGAACTGCGGGTTATGAGGAATAGTCTGCGCCAACTCGGTCGGCCAGTAGCTCCGTCGTCTTTGGTCCCGGCGATAAACGATGCCCTGATGATTGAAGCGGCGGCACGTCGACAGTCTCCCGCGCCCAGTCTTCATGAACAGATCAAAAATTGGATTGAGCCGCGCCTGATGCCCTATAGCGTTGGGTCGCTGGCGTCGGTAATTCTTTTCACCGCCATGCTTCTTGGCCTGCGCCCACATTTCATCGCGCTACGCGAGGCGGCAAGACAAACCGATTCGGCGATCATTATTGAACGATGGACGCCTTACGATTTGACTAAGCCCGTTACGCCCGAAGACTTTTCTGCCCGGCGTGCGCCATTTGCCGAACAATCGCCCAGCCTCAATCCTGGTGGCGCGTTGGCAACCTTAACTGGAAACTATGCCCAGCCGCGGATCGGGCAACTCCAGGAAGGCGATGACATGGTTGTAGTTGCCGACGTTTTCAGTAACGGCGCGGCATCTTTAGCGGACGTGGTACAAGCGCCACGCGACCGGCAGATGCTGGCTGACTTCGAAGTGGCTTTGCGACAGAGCACGGCGTTTGTGCCTGCCTCGCTCGATCGTCGTCCCGACACAATGCGCGTAGTTTTCACCGTGCAAAAAGTTGATGTGCGCGATCGAAGTTTTTAAGGTTACGTCCACTACGTTTGGTTAAGTCCTTACTCTTCCCTTCACGTATTTTGCTTTGCTACGATTTCTTCGTTTTCTCTCTGCGTCCTTTGTGTTCTTTGTGTCTCTGTGGTGAGAGATTTCCTGAATGCAAATTCACCACAGAGACACAGAAATCACAAAGGACGCACAGAGAGTTTGGGTATTCACCTCATTCAGTTTTCACCTGCTTGACGCACCGCAGCGCGCGTGTTAGTTTGCCGATTCATCCTGATTATTTAGTATTTTGAATTGAATCAGACTGTTCGCGAGAGTCTGACGCCCGCAACATGACTGCTGTCGCCGAGATCAAGCGCACGCCCCTGAATGCGGTCCATCGCAACCTGGGCGGACGCATGGTCGATTTTGGCGGCTGGGACATGCCGGTACAGTATCCGGCCGGAACAGTCGAGGAACATTTGCGCACGCGGCGCGCGGCCGGCTTGTTCGACGTTTCTCACATGGGCGAGATCGATGTGCGCGGCGCTGATGCGATCGCCTTTGTAAACTCAATTACTTCGAATGATGTTTCTAAATTAGTTGATGGCCAGGCGCAGTACTCGGCGCTAACAACTCCCGAAGGAACAGTCATCGACGATCTGCTTGTCTATCGCTTTTCAGCGGACCACTTGCTGCTGGTCGTTAACGCCGGCACAACTGAAAAAGATTGGGCCTGGATCAAGTCGCATCACAAAAACGAAGCAGTCGAATTAGAAAACGTCAGCGCAGACTATTGCCAGCTTGCGATTCAGGGACCGCGCGCGCTCGAGATTCTTCAGCCGCTGACTGATCTGCCACTTTCGGAAATCAAGTACTACCACTTTGCCGAAGGAACCGTTGACGGCATCGAGGCGATCGTCTCGCGCACCGGCTACACGGGCGAGGATGGCTTCGAAGTTTATGCTGCCGCAGACATGGCTGAGCGGATTTGGCAAAAACTTTTGGATGCGGGAAAGTATGGTTCTGATGATGGCGTCTTGCCCTGCGGTCTCGCCGCGCGAAACACTTTGCGGCTGGAAGCAGGCATGGCGCTCTACGGCCACGAGATTGATGAGTCGACGACGCTGCTTGAAGCCAACCTTGGTTGGATTTGTAAATTGAATAAAGGCGAGTTCGTCGGCAGCGACCGGTTGGCAAAACAAAAAGAAGAAGGCGTGCGCCGCCGCCTGGTTGGTTTCGAAGTAAAAGAGAGAGGCATCGCGCGCGACGAGCATGAAGTCTTAATTAACGGCGAACGCGTGGGTAAAGTCACATCCGGCAGTCCCGCTCCCTATCTTAAGAAAAACATCGGCATGGCATATGTGCCAACTGAATTCGCAAACGAAGGCCAGCAGATTCAGATCGACGTTCGGGGTAAACTGGTGGGCGCCGAGATTGTTAAGACCCCGTTTTACAAACGCGAGAAAAACTAGTTAGTGTGAAGTTCTCAGTGTTCAGTTCCGCGAACTCAAAAGCTTGAAACTTCAAACTTGAAACTTGAAACTTAGTTGCGGAGGAATTCATGGCGAACATTCCCGAAGACCTACACTACAGCAAGGACCACGAGTGGGTTCGCGTTGATGGCAACGTCGCGGTTGTCGGAATCACCGACTACGCGCAGGACTCCCTGGGTGATGTTGTTTATGTCGAGCTGCCCAAACCCGGCGAAAAATTCGCCGCCAATGAATCGTTTGGCTCAGTCGAATCCGTGAAAGCCGTTTCTGAAGTCTTCTCGCCCGTTTCCGGCGAAATTGCAGAAGCCAATGACTCGCTAACCGATGCACCCGAAAAGGTGAACACCGACCCATATGGCGATGGCTGGATGATACGCGTGAAGATGTCGGCGCCGGGCGAAGTGGATAGCCTGCTCACGGCAGCCGAGTATGAAGATTTTACGAAAGGCGACACGGAGTAAAATTGCGTTACATACCGAACTCGCCTGAAGAGCGGGCTGAAATGCTGCAACACGTCGGCCTCAACTCGGCTGACGAACTATTTGATTCCATTCCGCAGGAACTCCGCCTATCGCGAAATTTGAATACGCCCGCAGCCCTTTCCGAAATCGAGCTGCTGGCCGGTTTTGACAAACTCGCCGAACTGAATCGCGCGGCGAAACGAACGGGTTTTCTGGGCGCCGGGGCCTATCAACATTACATTCCCACCGTAGTCGATCACATCATTTCGCGTTCCGAGTTTTTCACCGCCTACACGCCCTATCAGCCGGAAATTTCGCAAGGCACTCTTCAAGCCATTTTTGAATTCCAAACGCTCGTTTGCCAACTGACCGGTTTGGAAGTAGCCAACGCTTCGATGTACGACGGCTCGACAGCGCTGGCGGAAGCAGTGTTGATGGCGGAACGCGTTACGAAACGATCGAAAGTAATTGCCTGCGGCGCCATCCATCCTGAGTATCTCGAGGTCGTCACAACTTACGTGCAGCATGCCAGCATTGAGCTGGTCCGCGCGGAGTTTGATTCTGCCAGCGGCCAAACATCTGATGTTGCGGATCTGATTGATGACAACACCGCCGCGCTCGTGGTGCAATCGCCGAATTTCTTTGGCTGCATAGAAGACGTAACGGCACTTGCAGAACAGGCGCATGCGGCCGGTGCTTTGTTGATTGTCGCGGTGACTGAAGCCATTTCGCTTAGTCTGCTCAAATCGCCGGGCGCGTGTGGCGCAGACATTGTCGTGGCTGAAGGCCAATCGTTTGGCGTTCCACTTTCGTTTGGTGGTCCATACGTCGGCCTGTTTGCAACGCGCGAAAAATATGCGCGGCAGATTCCCGGACGCTTGGTTGGTGAAGCTTATGACAAACAGGGGCGGCGTGGTTTTGTTCTGACGCTTGCGACCCGCGAGCAACACATTCGGCGCGAGAAGGCCACCTCAAATATTTGCACCAACGAAGGATTGATCGCGCTGGCGGCCACGGTTTATCTGGAAACGATGGGCCGGCGCGGGCTTCAGGAAGTGGCGCAACAATGCGTCCAGAAGACTGCTTATGCAGCCAAACAAATTGCTGCGCTCGCAGGGTTCTCAGTTCCCTTTTCTGCGCCGCGCTTTAACGAGTTTGTGGTGCGCGCTTCCGGGTCCGCGAAAGAATTGCTTGCACGATTGGCGTCGGAGAGAAACATAACGGGTGGCTTGCCGTTATCGCGTTACTTCAAGGATCGGCCAGATGAATTTTTGGTTTGTGTAACCGAAATGAATTCGCGCGCCGACATCGATGCGCTGGTTAATGGGCTTCGTTCATAAGCAAGGTCGGATATGAGTATTCGTCTTTCTTTTGCAGGTGCTTGTGCATTCTATTTGTTGAGTAGTGTAGCCGGCCCAGCGCTTATCCCGGTAACGAAGAGCGAAGATCAGGCAACACCCTCGTTACAGCAGGCCTGTCCCACAATCAGCGTCTCCTGCCCTTCGTCCTTCGAAGATGGTGAGGCAATTACGTTCACCGCAAATGTTGTCGGTGGAAATCCAAATGTGATCCCGCAGTGTAACTGGACGATCGCAGCGGGCAGGATCATTCAGGGTCAGGGGACGTCTTCCATTAAGGTCGATACCCTGGGATTCGGCCGTACCTTCACGGCTACTGTCAGCGTTGTTGGATTTGACCAGAGTTGCGCGGCAACAGCCTCGTGTTCAATTCTCCCGGGACTGCCGGCGCCACCCGCTGTGATGTTTGATCGGTACTACCCAAAGTCAATTGGCGCTGCGCCAAAAAGAACCCATAGGCGACGAAAGAGCACAAGACTACATTGATTTGTCATGCGCGAATTCAATTTGGAAGTGCAACGAGTCAAGGTTATTGCTTCGCCCCAGCGGGGGCGAGATGTTTATAGAACGCGCGCCGCAAAAAGATTCTCCTCGCTCCAGCGGAGCGAAACATAAGTCAGTCTCCCGGCCAATGTGGAAAACATTGCGCTCCGCTGGAGCGAAAGCCAATTCCACTGTTGCACTTGGGAGTTGAATCCACCATGTCTGAAATTACAAAAGTAACTTCCCATATCAATGCTAACGAAGCGCTGATCTTCGAGCGCTCCCAACCGGGGCGTATTGGCTATCGTCTGCCGCCGCTCGATGTTGAAGAGCAAGCGATTGAAACTTTGGTGCCGAAACAATTTCTGCGAGACGACGATCTCGAGGGTGTTCCGGAAGTCAGCGAAGTCGACATCATCCGTCACTTCGTGCGCATGTCCACCTGGAACTATTCCATCGATCAGGGCATGTACCCGCTCGGTTCGTGCACGATGAAATACAATTCGCGCCTCAACGAAAAGGTCGCGCGCATTCCAGGCTTTGCAGGCTTGCATCCGTTGACTGACGCCGAAGATGCGCAAGGCGCGCTCGAAGTCATTTACGAACTGCAACAACACCTCGCCGAAATTACCGGGCTGCCCGGAATTTCATTGCAGCCGGCGGCCGGCGCGCATGGCGAGATGACCGGTGTCATGATCATTCGTGCGTTTATCGACGCGCGCGACGGCGAAGCTGGGTCCGCCAAACGACGCACGATGTTGATTCCCGATTCAGCTCACGGCACGAACCCGGCGTCGGCGCATCTGTCCGGATTCTCAGTCAAAACAATCCGCTCAACGCCCGAAGGATTAACTGATCTCGATCACTTGCGCGAGCTTTGTTCACACGGAGAAGTCGCGGGACTGATGTTGACGAATCCAAACACGCTGGGTTTATTTGAGAAGAACATTCAGGAAATTTGCAGAATCGTTCATGACGCGGGCGGGTTGGTTTACATGGATGGAGCGAACATGAACGCGCTGGTCGGCGTCGCCAGGCCCGGCGATATGGGCGTCGATGTCATTCACCTAAACCTGCACAAGACTTTTTCAACGCCGCACGGTGGTGGTGGCCCCGGCTGTGGACCATGCTGCTGCACTAAAGAATTGGAACCGTTTTTGCCGGTGCCGCGCGTAGTAGCACAGACTTCAGTCGGTGCCTCCGATGAAAGACACAGACTAGACTCTATGCCACTAAAGCTACGCCTCGATTTCGATCAACCGCAATCAATCGGCCGGGTCAAAGCATTCTTCGGAAACTACGGCATGATGTTGCGCGCGCTCGCTTACATTCAAACCCACGGCAACGATGGGCTGCGTGAAGCCACCGAAGCAGCAGTCCTAAACGCGCGTTACATCGCGCACGGGCTGACCAGTGACTATGACAAACCTTACAACAATCCGCCAATGCACGAAGTCGTCTTCACCGACAAACGACAGACGCGCAAAGGCGTGCACACGCTCGACATTGCCAAGCGGCTGATAGACTACGGGTTTCATCCGATGACGATCTATTTTCCTTTGATTGTTCAAGGTGCAATGTTGATTGAGCCAACTGAATCCGTCGGCCGTCAGGAATTGGATCAGTTTATCGACGCCATGCGTTCGATTGCGCGCGAGGCAGTTGACGATCCTGAATTGGTATTGAACGCACCGCACACGACGCGCATCGGCCGCCTCGACGAAGCCGCCGCCGCCCGCAAGCCCGTGCTCCGCTGGAAACCAAAAGCCAAAGCCGACGCTGCCAAAGAAACTTAGCCGCAGATTAACGCGGATTCGACGGATCTGAATTAGAACGAGATACTATCAGGCCTTCCGCTTAGAACTGCTCAAGCACCATAACCACAGGGTCGGGAAGGGTGGTTTACCCCCGCTTGCGTTAGCTTCTCACTTGTTATCTATCCACCGATAATCTAATGCTGCTTTTATCCATTTACGATTCACGATTTACCATTTACGATAACCCCGATGACCAGCAGGTCCGACTTCAACACCAACCGCCGCGGGTTTATGCGCGGCGCGCTGGCAACAAGTGCGCTTCTCATGGCGACGCGCTCGCGGGCGCTTGCGACGGGCCTCGATCAAGCGCGTCATCTTGCGCCCGTAAAGGTTTCTCGCGATCGAGTCATTCGTGAGGTCGTTGGCTTGCGGCCTTATCGACCTGAAGGATTCAGAGTCGAGGCAGAGCGAGTCGGCAACAAACTGCTGGTCCATAACTACGGTCACGGCGGCGCCGGCATCACGCTTTCCTGGGGCACTGCAGCATTGGCCATGGATCTCGCCCGCGATTTCCTGATTGGACGGCCCACTTCAGCAATCGAGATCGCACCCGCAAGCGGCGCAATGAGGTCGGTACCGCCTGCGGTAGCGCGTGGGTCTCGCCGCCAAAGATCACCCAAGCGTCCTGTCCACTTCGCCGTCCTTGGCTGCGGCGTCAACGGACTTTCAACGGCGCGCCTACTGCAACGTCATTTCGAGGGCCCCGTAACCATCTATGCCAAAGACCTGCCGCCCGAAACCACTTCCAACATCGCCGGCGGTTTCTGGTCCCCGACTTCAGTCTTTGACGACACGGTTGCCACCACGAAATTTACCGAACAGTTTCGGCTTGCGTGCCGCATCTCGAATCGCGCATTTCAAAATCTCGTTGGACCGGACTATGGGGTGCGCTGGATCGACACTTTCGAACTGCTGCGCGATGAGACTTCGCTCGCTCGCCAACTTACGGGCGGCGACGATCTTTATCCCGCAAGAGAAACTCATCGTGACCCGGATCATTATTTCGGCTTTCCTTACGTGAAGCAGTTCAGCACGATGCTGATCGAGCCGCCCGTTTATCTCAACGCCCTGCTGCGTGACTTTTACGTCGCCGGCGGCAAGTTGGTGGTGAAGGAATTTCGCAGTCGCGAAGAAATCACACGCCTGCCTGCGCAAGTAATCTTCAACTGCACCGGCCTCGGCGCGAAAGCGTTATTTGATGACCAGCAAATGGAGCCGGTGCGCGGGCAATTGGAAGTGCTGCTGCCGCAACCGGAAATTGACTATTGTTACCTCGGCGGCGGCGAATACATGTTCCCACGCCGCGACGGCATCGTCCTCGGTGGCTCCTGGGGCCACGGCGACTGGTCGCTCACACCTAAACCCGAGCAGACCACCTCAATCCTGCAATCACATGCGGACATCATGAAAAGCCTGAAGTCGTGAGTCGCTGATGCCGCCCTCTGGCCGCTCCCGAGTCCGCATAGCGGACGGCGTGACAATAGTCCAGCACTTCAGTGCTGGGATACCGATCGAGTGGCGGTCAAGCCCGTGCAGCGGGCGACTGATTATCCCCTACGAAATTGGACTGTCAGCCCTCCACTCCACGGACTATCTATTCACTCCTTGCATCTGATCCCCACCGATCAATCGGTGGGCTGTTGTCACCCGTCCCGCATAGCGGACTTTGCCGCTCTCTGACCTCTGACCTCCGACTTCTGTCTTTCCAATACAAGAATTCTTGCATCCCTCACGACGCTGGGTGTATAAGCCACTCGTTCCTCGCGATTCTTTACCCTTGGAGACTCAAGCCATGAAACGCTTCCTACTCGTTCTTCTTACTATTGTTGTGCTGCTGATGGCGGCCGACGCCAAGACCAAAGCGAAAAAGAAAAAGGCGCCGCAAGAGCCGACGTGTGCCACCGACATACATGACTGTGATGCTGAAGGTTGCAGCAGCGACAATCACCACGATCCAAAACTTAACGTCCTCAAGAATCGGAAGTCGAGCAGCCAACCAGTGACGGACCGTTCGGTGACGTGGATGAAAGGCCGCCCCAATCCAACGCATTACACACCGGGCGGCAGCCGAAGTGAATTGACGGCATTAGGTGAAGGCGACCAGGTCAGGGTTGTTGGTTACTTGTTGGCCGTCAAGCCCGAATTGGGCGGCGAATCGTGCAACTGTTACCTTCGCACCGTACCGGAAACAGATAACCATCTGGTGCTGGTAACCCAGACCACGGTCGACAAGTTTCATCTCCCGCCGCATGCCAATACGGCGACGCTTAAATCAGTATTTCACAAGCGCGAAGCCGAGTCGATAACTGTTGAGTACACGCCGCGAGTCAGGTTGGACCACCCAAACTTTACGAAGGCAAAAACTCAGCCGCTAATCAACAAGACGGCGCAAGGGGCGTTAAAGGTTCGCGTCACCGGCCCGCTTATGTTCGACTCGGAACACTTCTTCGTTCACCACCTTAACCGCGTGACGAATTGGGAAATCCACCCGGTGTTTCACTTGGAGTACTGCCCTAAAGGGAAGACTTGCACCGCAAACAGCGATGCCAATTGGCAAGACATAGAAGCCGAGCCATAAAAGAATCCTTGCTGCGTTCTTCCCGCGCCGGCTGCCCACCGCCGCGAATTGGGACCTTGCTTGAGGTAAACTGAGTTCGTGATTTATGAGTGGGATCCGAAGAAAGCGAAGGCCAACTCGCGCAAGCACGGTGTGTCATTTGACGAAGCCGCAAGCGTGTTTCTTGACGCTTTGGCTGTAACCTATCCTGATCCTGATCACTCTGGTCAAGAGATCAGAGAAATAACGATTGGGCACTCAGCCAGACAAAGAGTAATCTTTCTTTGTCATGCTCGGAGGGAGATCGCACTCGTTTAATAAGCGCGCGAAAGGTAACAAGAAGAGAGCTGAAACACTATGAAGAAGGCGTCAACCAAGAAAACTAAGGACGACTTGAGATCGGAGTACGACCTTTCGCAACTGAAAGGCGGCGTTCGTGGCAAGTACTATCGCGAAGCGACCGCAGGCACTAACCTTGTCTTGATCGAACCAGAATTGGCGACGGTGTTTCCCGACACCGAATCCGTCAACCGCGCGCTCCGGCTTCTTGCTGAGACTGCCGAGTCAGTCAACTCAAAGAAAAGTGTGCGACGGAAACCTCAAAAGAATCGCCTGAAACGTAGCGCGTGAGAAGCCCTTCTGGCACGATCTCTGACTTACGGCCTGACATCTGAGCTCTGACCTCTCCGTCCTTCGCTCTCGACTTTTCGATTTACGATTCACTATTTACGATTTACGATTCACGGCTCTTCTAAGCGGCACTTGGGACCACGGCGATTGGTCACTCGCACCCAAACCCGAACAAACGACCACCATCCTCCAGTCGCACGCGGAGATCATGAAGGGACTCAAGTAGCATCAGCATGGGGGTGAAAAGATGAGTTGGACCATAGGTTTAATACCACCAGAGGACCCCGCATTGTTGGATTATTTTTTTCTTGCCCTGGGGAAGGCCCTGTGCATTGCGAACAGCTTTGAAGCGAAATGCAAGTACATGCTCAGAATGATCACCCTCACCGATGCGCTTGAATCAGGAAGCGATATCGATGCGGCGAGAGAATTAGTAAAAACAATCGCGGACAAAATGTTGGGGTCAACAATCCAGCTCGTGGCAAACGCGCCAGAAGTTAAATCTTCTGATCTTGAAGTACTTCGAAATGCAAAGGATTCTAGAAATTATGTCGCTCACCGAGGTGCAGATTTTGAATCCATTTATGATGTGAGCCCTGATATGATTCGAGAGTACATAACCCGATTGCGGGAGCATGTTAGAACGCTTGCGGAGGGCGACAATTTCGTTTCTAAGTGGTGTTATGAGTTTTGCGAGCGGGAGCCAGCGCCCCTTACCATTCAAGAGCAGTACGCAGCAATTGTGCTTGAATGGGTGTTTCCCTCATATGGGAGCGCTGTTTGAGTGTATTGACAGGTGCTCGGCGACTCGATTAATGCTTAGCAGCCGCTTGCTGCAGAATCATTTCCTCGAGTTTGTAGATGGTGATGATGCCGCCGCGGTCGTAGTTGGATAGGACAACAATCGTGTAGTTGCCGGAATCGGGGTACCAACGCACGCCGCTACTGATTCCAAAGTCGCCGCCACCGTGCCCGATGACGCGCATGCCGTCGATGTTCTCCAACTCAAAGCCGTAGCCCCAATAGGTCTGGTTCGCGTCGTACTTCCTCGCCAGAATCTTGCTGCTCGTCAGCAGCTCCACATTCTTCGCAGTTAAAAGCTTGTTTCCGCGCAGAGCGAGTGTGAAGCGCAATAGATCGTCCACCGTCGAACTGAGTCCTCCGGTCGGCCCGCCTCTCGCGCCGTTATAAAGCGAAACATTCCGGCGCTCTCCCAGATGAAACTGATAGTTGTCTTCACCTAAATCTTCAAAGTTGGTGTAGCCCATTGCGAGATTGGGTGTGTCGCGATCGCCTTCGTAGTAATCCGTATTGATCATGCCGGCCGGTTGGAAGATGTGTTTGTGAATGTAGTCAAAAAAGTTTTCGCCGGAAACTTTTTCAATAATTGCGCCAAGCAGAATGAAGCCCTGATTGCTGTACTGCCAACGCGCGCCGGGTTCGAAAGCCAAAGGCTTGGGGTCGTTAATAAAGAGCGGCAACCAATCCTTCACCTGGCGGAGAACGCCTTTGTGGCAAATGTAGTTTGCACTGTAGGTGTCGCCCAAACCGGAGCTGTGCGTCAGCAGATGATGGATGGTGACTTTTTGCGCGACGTCTTTGTTTGGATAGTCCGTCAAGTGTTTGCCAACCGTGTCCGTGAAAGACAGCTTGCCCTGCTCAGCTAACTGCGCGATGGCGATGGCAGTGAACATCTTGCCAACTGAGGCGACGCCGAGCTTTGTGTCCAGCCGGTTCGGGATGTTCCAGGCCTTGCTTGCCAGACCATGAACCGTTTTGAAAATGGGCTTGCCGTCTTTCGCTACGAGCAGCGTGCCGGAAAAAGCGTCGGCCGCGGCTAGATGGTCCATGAACGTTTTGATTTCGCGGACCAGTTCTTTCTGAGACAACTTTTTCACTGGAAACTTTGACGGCGGCTGAATGCGCTGCGAGCCGTATTCGGTGATGAGGTGCGGTACAGCAGGCTCTACTTTCATCGTCAAACGAAACCACAAGCCGGTCAGGGATGACTGGGCGAGCACGACGATCTCCTCATCGCTGGATTTTTCAACGTCGCGAATGTCGAAGCCGCGCGTGTCGAGATAAGTTCGCGCTGCTCGATCGGCGCGATAGGCGGCATCGTTCTCGGCGAGGAGTGTTTTGCTGTAATGCTCGTTGATGAAGCGCATAAACGCGGCGTCGTCACCACTCTCGAAGACGCTTAGCCACGCTTTGAGTTGTATGCCCGCTGCCGTGTCGGGGATGACGGCGGTGGGTTTTGTTTGCGCGGTTAAGGACCCAGCGGGGATGAGCAACGATAAGACTATGACAAGAATGGTTTTCATTGCTGTATACCTTCCGTCGTTCGGTATTCTCTGTGCGTCCTCTGCGTTCTCTGTGCCTTTGGGGTTAAACAATCAATAAGAACCCACAGAGACACAAAGAACACAAAGGACGCACAGAGGCATCTCCGCGTTTTATCAGTATTCGAGGGCCTTAGTATTGGACGATATTGCGCTAGTTCTCGCAGTGGGGTCTTCCGTCAAAATACTGACGCGGAGTGACGCCGACGATGCGTTTAAAGTTGCGGGACAAATGGCTTTGGTCAAAGAAACCGGTTTCGAGCGCCGCCTGCGAAAGCGGTGTGCCGTTGCGAATTAATTTGCGAGCGTGGGCGATGCGCACTTGAGTTTGGTATTCATGCGGCGGAAAACCGGCGCTGTTATGGAAAACTCGCAGCAGATAGAAGGGACTCAAGTTGGTCAATGAAGTGAGTTGAGTCAACGAGACATTCTCGGCGTAATGGGACCGGAGATAGTCGCGAACACGACGCACGTAAACATCCTCGCTTCCGGCTTTGGTTGCGACGCGTCGCGCGCGATAGTCCTCGTTTGTTCGTGTGAGCAAGAGACGCATGGTTAAAAGAAAGGCGGATTCCTGTTCAAGCGTAGAAATGTTTTGCTCAAGCTTGAGATGCAGATTTAGCAGCCGGCGAAAAAGCAGCGGGTCATTAACGACAAGCTCTGGAAAGTAAGGCGCGGTTAAAGCAGGTTCACCCAAATCGCGTGCAATGCGTTGGAGTGTTTTTGCGCGGACTTTGATCAGCCGGTATTCGCTGCCGACCGACTGGTTGGAATGAGCTTCCTCAGCATTGATCAAAAGCAAATCGCCTGCGCGGGCTGTGTGATTCGTGCCGCGGCAATTAGTGATTTCAGTTCCCTGAAGAATCCCGACAATCGAATACTCTTCGTGCATATGACGCGGATAGTCATGCGTGACCCGCGCAGCATGCAGCAACTCGAGATTATCGAGATGCGGCAAGCACCAGAATTTTAGTTGCCAGTCGTGCATTTAGTCGTGAATCGAGAATCGTAAACCGTAAATCGTGAATCGGACTGAATGAGCAGAAGGTATCCGCAGATTACACAGATTCCGCAGAACCGAAGCAAAAGAGAGAGAAGGCACTAGTTGGGGAACCCTAATCAATGGCAATTAAGCTTCCCAATTAATCGCATCGGACCCACTCGACGCTGGCGCTTCTTCTCTTCCCTCGCACGGTACTTTCAATAGCGCTAGTCGTCTCACTACTCGGCCATTCAGCACATGCTCTTCGACTAATTCCGGAACATCGGCGGCGCGTACTTGCCCATACCAAATACCGTCGGGATAGAACATGACCGCCGCGCCGATCGCGCAGAAGCCGACCGAAGCGCATTCGGTAACCAGCACACTTCCCTTCGGATTCTTGCCCTTCTTTTCTTTGCCGAAAAGCATGCCGCGCGCAAGCAGTTCGCGTTCAAACGCCGATTTCACTTCGGCACTGTCAACGGCAGAGCAGGATTTTCCGGTACAGACGAATATGTGCAGACGAATCGGCGCAGTTGTTACTGGCGCGAGGGTTTCCAGGGTCTTGCGGTCGGTGATTATCTCTTTGTCAGCCATGAAGATTGCGGTTCTGATTGAGCAAAGATGGTAACACACTAGACCCGAGCAATCAGTTGCGACGAATGCGTTGGTGGTCCGTTTGGGTTGTCAGATCGACTTCGTATTGAAACTGCGGGTCGGTCGAACGCGAAGCGATCTCATTAGCACCGTGGCTTCAGCCCGGTGGTCAAGTTCTACAAAATGACTCCTTGAACCGTTTCCAACGGTTTCCCCTGGTCCTGGTGCCAACAAAAACCGTTAGAAACGGTTCTTTATCAATTTCGGTTTCCTATCACCGGGCTGAAGCCGCGGTGCTAATGAGATCGCTTCGCCCCTGAACGACACGACCACATTCAATTTCGAAGTTTTTGCTCGCGCTGAAGATACCATGTAGAATACGTCGCGAAGGGCGACCGCTCTCACGGACCGCAACGGGATTGAGCGGGCCGTCAAACGGTCGCCCAAATTAATGTCTTCCACACAATCGAGTTCGACCTAAATGGCAACCGGCCTGGTTATTCATCTCTCTTCGGGTAAAGACAAGCACACTCACGTGTTGACCGACGAGCGTATCCGCATTGGCAACTGCGAAGATTGCACCGTGCGCTTGCGTTCTTCTTCCGTGCCTGCGGACGGCAGTAACAACGGCGTCGTCATGGAGTTGGCGCGGACGAACGGCGCTTACCGCGTGGTCGGTTTTGATCGCTCGCTGTCGCTGAGTCATAACGGCAAAGCCGTCCGAATCAATAAAGAGATTGAAGACGGCGACGAGGTGCGCCTCGATACTTCCAACTTGCTGCTAACGTTCTATCCCATCCGTTCGCTGCCGGCGGTAGTCGACACGCGCTCACACGAAGCCCACGTGGCGCCATTCATCGAACAGGCTGCGATTGAATCTGCCGCCACCACACGTCGCGACGACGCCAAGGTTTTTCTGCGCGAGTTTACCCGCGAGCTGGTGCGCGAGATTAATCCCAGCACCAAACTGATCACACTGACCATTGCCGTTGCTCTGGTAGGCGGAATTCTATATATCGGCTTTTCAATGTTCAAAGAGTTGCAGCGTACGCGCAAGTTGATTGACGACCAGCGCGCGCAACTCGAGCAATCGCAAAATCAGGCGTCACAGATGAATCAAACACTGACCGACATTGGCCGGTCGAATAAGGAGATTCGCGACAGCTTGTCGTTGGCGGTCAAGCTGCGCAGTGATTTTGGCGCCGGCGTGTGTTTGATTGCGGGCTCATACTATTTTGTCGAAGCGGGTACCGGTCGACCGCTGCGTTATCCCGAGGGCCAGGTGAATGAAAGCGGCGGCCCGGTGCAGACGGGCGGTGAACCAACGACGTTGACGCCGGACGGTAAAGCCGCAATCGCCGAGTATGAGTTTGTGGGCACCGGCTTTTACGTCGGTGATGGATACGTTGTCACCAACCGGCACATCGCACAGCCATGGTTGGCGGACGAGCGCGCGCAAAGTTTGAGCAGCAGCGTGCGCGGCCAACCGCGTCTTAGAAAGTTGAATGCTTATTTTCCCGAACACGCTCAACCAATGCCATTGAAGTTTAAGGTGGCCGGCAATCGCGACGACCTGGCGGTTTGCACCCTGGACATCAAGGACCTGCCAACCAACATTCCGCTGTTACCGCTTGAAACTGATCAAGACGCCGTGGCTGTCGGGAAAACGGTTGTCATGATGGGCTATCCTTCCGGACCTGATCGACTGCTTGCGCTGCTTGACGACGCAGAATCGCGCGGCATCCAGCAGCGCTACGGTTCACTTGATGCGCTGCTCGGTTACCTGGCGGAGACGCGCCGCATTCAACCGCTGACTACGCAAGGCAATATCACCGACCTGGATGTCAGGCGAATCGCCTACGACGCGCGCACGGCCGAAGGCGGTTCGGGCGCTCCCGTCTTTGGCAACACGGGAAGAATTATTGGCGTTAATTTTGCTGTCTTCACTGAGAACCAGGCTTCGAATTTTGCCGTTCCGATTCAATATGGAATCGCGTTGCTCGAGCGTTCGGGATGGAAGGCTCCGCCGCCAAAAGACGCCAAAGAGCCGGAGAATTCTGCGTCGCCCTAGCAATAAACACTGCCCACCGCGCCGCCCGCAAACAATCAACAAATCTTCGTGCTAGTTCATTGGTCGTAGGCGCGCTCAATCAACGGCAACCAGAAATGTGACCCATAGCATCGTAGGCGTGACTCGTTTGAATTCAGCATGGACCAACATGCGTAGTGATGAACAGAACTCTGTTTAGTGTAATGCTATAATTATTTGCAAAGCGGTGGGCGGGCACGAAGATTGCTACAAAATGGAAAACATTTTGATTCGCTGATCTGTTTTTGATATTCCACCACCCGGCCGTTGAGTAGCGAAGCTTTTTGATTACTTTTAGGATTGTTTGCCCGATGCACAATTGCCTAACGTCCCGGCGGCTGCGCCAAACATTGGTCTCACTTGTCTTCTTTCTTCTTCTGCTGGCCGCTCCGCAAGGTTCGTTTTCCCAGGACGCAAAGTCGGCTCTTGAAAACACGCCCACCGCAGCATTCACCGGTGCCGCTACTCCGGCTACTGAGTCTTCGCTGCCGAACAAGGAGCGCGATAGCGAGCAGCTTTTTCGACTAGAACGCGTACCGATCCAGGGTGGCGCGGAACTGATAACAATTCACGCGCGCCTGGATGGACTGGAATCCTCCCGCGAACCAAACTGGGTGCCACTGGTTACGATTCTCCGCGATACACTTGGTGATCGACAGGCTGAGAATGATCGTCTTCGCTATGTTTGGCCGTTGACCTACACGCGGCCCACCAGGCGGCAGCGGATTCTTGGCGCCGTGCCCTTTTTGTATACGCGCGTGGGAAACAAACAGAACGCCTCAGCGCAAGCGCCGCCACCCGTTTTAGATCTTGCGGCCACGAATCGCGAAGCCTGGAACAATATATTCTGGATGGCGCTGCAGAATATTTTGATCGATCCCTACGCCATGCCGGTTAAGGCCTCGACGCGGGCCTATCAAAACAACCTAACCGCTTATCGCAAATCGCACATCATTCGCGCGCTCTCAGTGCTGGCGCTGTATGACACGGTCCAGGGCTCGCAAGTATTTTCACCATCCGAGTTGTCGGATATTCAAGCGCGGCTTCGCCTGACTGATAAGACATTCGGCGGATTAGTCGGCGCTCATAACCTGGAGCGTTTTAACGACAAAGAAATTTCCCAAGCGCGTGATGACCGCGGCCATAACTGGGAGCTGTTGCGCCAGCGGGTCGAGGCTGAGTCGTTGGTTTTCGAGCCCTTGCAAATGCCTGATGGCAGCACTACGCATGCACTGGTCTGGGTTGCTAAGCCCGATCTGATTGCTAATCGGGGCAAGAAATACGACAGCCGTTTTCTGAATATAGCCAGTCCCTGGGCCGACAAACGTTTACTCGCGTGGGACGGTTATACCGAAACTCGATATTTTGATTCCGAGAATCGAACTGTCCCGGCGGACACGCCTGACGCTCGCGCGACGGAAATGATCCCGCTGGCTTTGTACGGTTTGGACAATCCAAAGATACCGATGGTGTTGGTGGATTTTCGCGATGGACTGAATCCCAAACGTCGCGAGATGTCGCGACGCGCCTTGCACGATGTGACGCGAAATATTTTATCGCTGTCGACGTTTGGTGATTTGCCTTATTTGCTGGGTCACACAGTTTTTGATTTTGTAACCGGCCGGCGCGGAATGGATGTCAACCAACCGTCCCGCGTACACACTTATGCGCAACTGAAACTGCTCTTGTCCCTGAATCAGTCACTCGATCCGGAGTTGCGCGAACAAATCGGACAGCGGCTGGAAAAAGTCTCCTTGAATCCGTTGGAAAACGATCTGGATGTTGAGGCGCGGCTGGCGAAACAACAGTATGAAGCGCTACTCGCTTATGCAAAGCGACCGGACGGTCTGCCGGCGAAACTCGATCGCGATCGCCGCGCAGAAATGCTGCCGTTGGCCCACACGCGCCGGGAACAGATTTTCTTTCGCGCCGCCAACATTTTGAGTTTTGGCGCCTACACCCATCGCGAAAAAGCCACGCCGGACATGAACGAGCGACTCGATCTCGCAAGACGTCTCGGTTACCACAGCAGTTTTCTTCGCGAGGTGGCCAGATCCACTGGACAGGTCGATGTTGCCTGGAACCTGGCCGACATAAAACGATCCTTGCAGTTCATTTCTGAACATGGCGCCGGAGCTGGTTCTAACACTGCTAAAGCTGCCGCCGCGATCTTTTTGCGCACCGACGATCCGGACACTCGCCGGTTTTGTCTGGACAGCCTGGGACGTATGACAAATCCTATGGCAAAGACGCAGTTGCTGCGGCTTTCGCAACTACAAAATCTGGATCAGGCAGGCAAGGATTTAATCATCTCTTATCTGAATGCGCCGCCGCCTATTCCGCCGATCGCATCCACTAATCAAAAACCGAGTTCCACCAGGGTTGATCAGTAATGATGTTCAGCCTCTGCCATGATACGGTCGGTTCCCTTTTCGCCACTAACTTAAAAGCTCGTGCATTCACGAACGCGCGTCAACTGGTAGCCTTTAAGAATGCGCGCCGAATGTCGATTCTGCTCGGCTTTTTAGGTCTGCTTCTCGCGCTGCCGGCGTTTTCCCATGCTCAAGCAAAGCGCGTCGTGGTGGTCCAATGCGACGGTCTTCCCTATGACGTCGTCGACCGTTTTGTAAAAGAGCGGGACTCGCGTACCGGCAAGAGCCAGCTTCCCTGGACTGATTACCTTTTCTATCAGCACGGCACGCGCCTCGCTAACTTTTATGTGCGCGGCATAAGCTTGTCCGCGCCTTCCTGGTCGCTGATCGATACGGGCCAGCACCTGCAAATAAAAGGCAACGTCGAGTTTGATCGCTACACTCTGCAAACGTACGACTATCTTAATTTCATTCCTTTCTACGTCGACACAACCATGGGCGCCCGCGTCGATATGCCGGGCGTTGAAGTGCTTGATTCGTTAGGCGTGCCTTTGTTGACAGACGCGTTTCCCCACAACGAACGCTTTGCCACCCTATCGCTGTTTCAGCGCGGCCCACGCTTCGTTACTTTTCAAAATGCGCTGGAGAACAAACTGAAGCGCGGCCCTAAAGATTTGTTTGACGAATGGACCACCGGATTTGATATGGCCGGCTCGGTGCCCGATCAGTTTCTGCGTGAGTTGCTTGACGGCATCGGCAATTCCCGCATGCGTTATTTACAGCTGGTGATCACTGATTTCGATCACCGCGCACACCATAACAATGATCGCGAATCGCAACTGTTCACTCTCAAGCAACTCGATGCCACGTTTGGCCGCATCTGGACGGCGATTCAGCAAAGTCCCCTGGCGGAAGAAACCGCGCTGATAATTGTTTCCGATCACGGCATCAATTCAACCGAGGGCGTCTACAGTCAGGGCTACAACCTGGTTAATTTGTTGGAAAGCGCTGCCGGTGGAGGCCATCACGTGGGGACCAGGCGCCGGCTGCTTATGGATTATGCGATCAGGGGCCTGAGTCCATTCGCACAAACAATCACCACGCCGTCGCGCGATTCGTATTACTTGAAAGGCAAAAGTGCAGACTATCCCACCGCTCTGCTCGATTTTGACGGCAACGAACGCGCGTCGCTGCATTTGCGCGATTCCGATCTCAACCTGTTGCAAATTCTCCTGCAGCAGTTGCAACGCGCCGATCTTTCTCCTGGCTTGCGAAAAGCAATAAGCGATGAATTCTTCGCGACGTTGGAACGCAGACGCGCCGGCTGGCAACACGATATCGAGCAGCTCAACGAAGAATTGGCTGAGCTGCATCGCGGGATTGAGCGCCAACGAGAACTGTGCGCGCAGCAACCAAAGAAATTTTCCAAAGCGGAGGTTGAAGCCGGACGCGACGATGTCGCCAAACGTGTGTGTTCACAGCTAGGTCGCTGGCTCAGTCAGGAACGGGGTTATGGTGAGTACGCTCGAAGCATGACCAACCTGCTTAGGATTCAACGTTCAGGTTTTAACCCGGCGCAGTTGAAAGTTGAAGAGGTCATTGCGCCGCACGCGATGGGCGAGCACAACAGCATTTTCCAGTTACAAAATTACATCGCCGGAATTAATCCAGCAGGGCTGGCGCTCACCCCCGATGGAGCGCTCGACATGAGCAAGAGTTTCGTACACATCGATTACTTCTCGCTGCTTCATAGCCAATCGGTTCACAATAACGTACAGCCGCAAGTCGGCAAGCAGCCGGTTGATTTAACGGCCGTGCGCGTCCCGACTGAACTCCTTAAACCTTTGGTCCGTGAGGAAAACCTCGCTCCCGATGCGGTTTGGGTTTATGAACGAAGCGACCGACAGGCATTGATTTTGGCACGCAACGAGACTGGCGGACAGTTAAGTTTTCGTTATCTGCCGATCAAGAACCTGACGCAGGACCAGGATGGTAAGGTTCAATTTGAAACTGCGTCGTGGGATGCGGACTTCCCGCTTAAGATTTTCGAAGACCAACAACTGGCGATACCGCCACAAGATCAGATGGAAGATCGCGTCGCCTGGCTTAGCGAGTGGCACACCGATCTGGAATGGCTGCACGCGCTGCACAAGACTACTTATTCCAACGGTTTGATTGGGCTGTATGAGGAGCTGGGCCTTCATGCGATTGGACGACTGGCAGATGACGAACCATCTACGACGGGCGAAACATTGATGCGCCGCTTTGTTCGCCGGCAACGCGACAACATTGAGGCCGACATGTTGATTGTCGCGAACGATCACTGGAATTTCGATGTGCGCGGCTTTAATCCGGGCGGCAATCATGGCTCGTTCCTCAGGATTTCTACGCACTCGACCTTGATGTTCGCCGGCGGACGCAAAACCGGCATTCCACAAGCGCTGGTTGTCGACGAGCCGTACGACAGTCTTAGTTTTGTGCCCACGGTGCTGGCCTTGACCGGAAATTTACGCGATGATAGCAATCCAATTCCGGTTCTATGGGACAAAGGTTTTCGTCGCTTCCCCGGCCGTGTCGTGCGGGAAGTTATGGCTAAACCGGAAGTTCAAAAAATCGCGGTGAGCGGAGCAACTGAATCTCCTTGACGACCTCTGAAAACCAGCCCGCCGAAGACTGGCAAGAAGAACTCGAAGCGTTAGCCGACGACGAGCTTGCAACTTCCAGCGCCTCACGCCGATCCTTTTTCTGGCTGCAAACGATCGCCTTTCTGTTGGGTCTTGGTCTACTCGTATTTGTAATCAAAAAGGTCGGACTGCAACCGCTTTTCGATGCGCTCATCAAAATTGGATTCGGCTTTTTCTTTGTGCTGGCAATCAGCGGCACGCGCCACGTGCTTCGTACCATCGCCATGAGTGCTGCGGTTCCGGCCGAGCATCGGCGTTTCAATTTCTTTCAGGCGTTTGCGGCGCGGCTTGGCGGCGAAGCGATTAGTTTTCTCACCTTTACTGGTCCATTGCTTGGCGAGGCGACGAAAGTGGCACTGCTGCGCAAACGGGTCCCGCTAACGTACGGCGTGCCCGCGCTCGTGGTTGACAATCTTATTTACAATCTGTCGGTCGTGTTTTTCATTCTCAGCGGCGCCTGCGTGATGTTGTTTACGTATCACTTGCCGCCGCTGGTAAGCGACACCTTGATTGCGATCGCCGTAATCGCGGCGCTCGGCATTGTGGCCGCGGCGCTGGCAGCGAGCAGGCGCATCATGCTCTTGACCTGGATCATCGATCTGATGGCCCGTCTGCGGTTGAGTCCTAAAGTAATACTTAAGCGGCGACAACACATCTATCATATCGAGTCGAAGGTCTACGATTTTTATAAACACCATCCAGGCACTTTTTTCGCGATGGTTGCGTGCAACCTGCTGGCCCATGTTTCCAGCGTCGTGGAAGTTTACGTGACGCTGCGCATGTTGGGATTCACGCCACACCTGGCGCAGGCCTACATAATCGAGTCGCTCACAAAAGTCATCAATTTTGTTTTCGCGTTCGTGCCGGGCACTATTGGTGTTTATGAAGGCGGCACTGAAGTCGTGTTGCAAGCGCTGGGTTTCGTTGCGGCAACCGGGGTCGCGCTCGCGCTGGTTCGCAAAGCCGGCACCATAGTTTGGACCTCCGTCGGCCTCCTGATCTTGACCTGGCGAACGTTGCCCAACGCGTGGGGCCGCCTTTTAGATCGCAGTCCACACCTAAGAAGACTTATGGATAGCCTCGTACTTTCAAATATTGCCCATCGTCCGGCGCGCACCGCCGTCAGCATTTTGGGGACTGGCGTCGGCGTTTTGCTGATCGTGTTTACTGTCGGGTTGGCCCACGGCGTGTTGCGCGAGCGCGGCCGCCGCGAATCAAACATTGGCGCCGAGATCATGGTGCGCGCGTCGGGTTCGCTTAGCTTTAGCGGCGGCTCGCCTTTCGTGTTGCCGGCGTCGCGGGCGCGGGAGATTGCGACCATCGAAGGCGTGCGCGCTGCAAGTCCCATCGGCCAGACGCTCGACCGCAGCGATACAGGTTTTGGCTCACGCTTGATCGACGGCATCGAGTTTGACGACTATGCAAAGTTGACTGGCATCTCAATCAGAGAAGGAAGAAAACTTACAGGCGGCGATGAAGCGATTGTCGATCCCGTCTGGCAGCAGCAGCGTCACGCAACCGTTGGTTCCACCGTCCCGCTTTTTGAGCGGCCTTTCAAAATCGTCGGCATCTATGAGCCGCCCGGCGGGGGCCGCATCAAGATCCCGTTAAGCACGATGCAGGATCAGGAAGGCAGTGACGGTCGCGCCTCCGCGATTCTGGTGGCTTGTACGGATCCTGCCAAACAGGATGAGGTAGCCGCGCGCATTCGTGAACGCTTTCCCGATGACCAAATTATTTTCACGCGCGACTTGCCGGAACTTTACGCTTCCGGCGTGCCGGCCCTGAACGTTTTCATAAAAGTGGTCGTCGGAGTTGCCGCCGCTATCAGTCTGCTCGTAATTCTGCTTGCTATGTACACAACTGTGACTGAGCGCACGCGGCAAATCGGCATACTTAAGTCGCTGGGAATGTCCAAGAGCGCCATCGCCTGGGTGATAGAACAGGAAGCAATCATCGTCAGCTTGTTGGGAGTTTCGGTTGGTGTGCTGCTGACTTTAATTGCGCGTGTTGCCGTAATGCGCATGACTAGTCTCACCGTTGAGATTGAGCCGCGCTGGATTGCGGTGGCGTTGGGTGTTGGCCTGATCGGCGGTAGCCTGGGAGCGCTTTATCCCGCGTTGCGCGCCGCGCGTCAGGACGCGGTCGACGCGTTGAGTTACGAATAATTGCGGAGCGGAAGTGGCATAGACTTTAGTCTGTGCTCTTCATCGGCACAGACTAAAGTCTATGCC
>JAVEDP010000043.1 GCA_030841085.1 Pyrinomonadaceae bacterium | reverse complement strand
TTCTTCTTGTTCGCATAGGCCAGCGCCGCAAATGTTGGTTGACTCATTCGGCAGTTCTCCTTTGGCTGAGCTGCCGACATTTTAACTTGGTTATTGACTAACTTGATGAACTTATTCAGAGCTTCCTAAAGTCTATGCCACGCTGTTGTAGCTGCGAATCAACCCGCGAACTACGCCCTGAATTTGAATGCGCTCCGGCGTCTTGATGAAGATTGGTTTGAACTGCGGGTTCGCCGGCTCCAGCCGAATGAAGTCAGGCTCGCGATAAAACTTTTTCACGGTGGCGTAGTTGCCATCAATCAAAGCCACAACCATCTGGCCATTCTCGGCAGTTTGCTGTGACGACACGATGATGATGTCGTTGTCCTGAATGTTTTCGTCAATCATCGAATCGCCGCGTACGCGCAACGCGAACATACGGTCACGGCCCAACATGTTCTTCGGCGCCTGGACGGTTTCGTGAGCAAGTATTGCCTCGATGGGCTGGCCGGCCGCGACCGTTCCCAGCAGTGGGATCTCATTCTCGTCCTGCTGTGCTTCCTGCTTGATAATCTCGATACCGCGGCTGACGTTGGCGATGCGCTTGATGAATCCTTCGCGTTCGAGCGCAGACAGAATGCTGTGCACGCTTGCCGATGAAGTCATCTGAAACTGCTTCCCGATTTCCGCAATGGTGGGTGGCAGTTTGTGGTCCTCCGTATAGCGACTGATAAAGTCGTATACCTGCCTTTGCCGTGCCGTTACAGGCATGCGCGTACTCCTTTCGAAAACCCTTGCCTTAAGAACGTCCTAATGGTATTTTCGGTGATAAGCGAAAATCATGCGAATATTAGCGAATGAGAAGTAAAGGGTCAAGCAAAAAGTGGCATAGACTTCAGTCTGTGTCTCGTGCGCAGACTAATTGTGGGGCGTAAATGTGGCTGGTACGAGCACAGACTAAAGTCTATGCCACTTTGTCTGGGCTACTTCAGAATCCGGGCGAGTTTTTTGAGATCGTCAACAAAGCGACGATGCTCCAGCCGGCGGGTTTCATCATCAGGCGCACGAAGAATTGAAGAGGGATGCACAGTCGCCATGACGTAAGGCGCGAGAGTCGATTCAATGAACTCGCCGCGCTGCTTAGTGACGCGAAATTTCGGACCGAGCAACGCCTGCGCCGCGGTGGCGCCGAGGGCCACAATTACTCTTGGTTTGACTACAGCGATTTCAGCCTCGAGCCAGGGACGGCAAGCAGAGATTTCGCCGGCGTTGGGTTTTTTATGAATGCGGCGTTTGCCCCGCGGTTCCCATTTAAAATGTTTGACAACATTGGTGACGTAAGTTTGCGACCGATCGAGACCGGCTTCGTCGAGCGCGCTATCAAACAGCCGGCCGGCGGGACCAACAAAAGGTTTGCCCGAGACATCTTCTTCGTTGCCTGGTTGTTCGCCGACGAATAGAACTATTGAACGTTTGCGTCCTTCGCCGAAGACAGTTTGCGTGCCTCGTTTCCAAAGGTCGCAGGCTTTGCAGTCGGCCGCGGCTTCTTTGAGAGCAGGCAAGGTTAGTTTGTTCGGAAAGAATTCTTCGGCCGAGCCCTGTGAAGTTTTGCGTGGCATGTTAAGTAGCACAGACTTCAGTCTGTGTTTTCGCAAAGGAGCACAGACTAAAGTCTATGCCACTAACTAACAGTTTGCTACAAACTGGTTATAAATCATGAGAGCGGCAATTTCAAAAGCGGAAATTGAATCCACCATCGCGGCTCGCTTTGGCGATGCGTTTAAGCATCCCGAAACAAAGCGTCCGGAAGTTATTGCTACCGGCATTCCGCAAATCGATTCGCTTGCAGGAGGTGGATTGCCACGCGGCGCCATTACAGAAATTTTCGGCCCGGCGTCTTCAGGTCGCACCAGTTTCATGCTGTCAACTTTAGCGATGGCGACAAATCACGAAGAAGTGTGCGCACTGGTCGATATGAACAATACGCTCGATCCGGAATCGGCCGGACGCTCAACTGTGAATTTTGAGCGACTGCTCTGGATACGTTGCGACAATAATTTGGAGCACGCTTTTAAAGCTACCGATCTGCTATTGCAGGGCGGCGGCTTTGGCATCGTAATGCTCGATCTGGCCGATCTCTCAGCAAAAGCAGCGCGCCGAATCATTTCTTCGTGGTGGTTTCGCTTTCGTCGCGTCGTGGAAAACACTCCGACCGCCTTATTGGTAATTACTCAGGATTGCAGTGTGCGATCCTGCGCGGCTTTATCGCTGGAAATGAAAAACGAGGCGGTGGTTTGGTCGCAAGTGAATCAGGATGCAACTAAGAAGAAAAAGTTTCCCCTGGTCGATCTTTCAACACGAGTGAAAACTACCGCTCCGTTTTTAGCTACCCAGGGAATGCTGTTGCGCTCCCTGACCATGCTGGTAGAACGTCATCGGCCATTGAGTTCGACTACCAGAGAAACTAAGTTGCATGTCAGCGCACAATAGTCCTCACGATAATCCTCACAAGCGATTTACTTCTTGCCACCGGCGGCGCAAATGAAAGTTTCAACTTCATCGCTGTAAGGTTTCTGAAAATGCGCCGGCCAGTTGGACTGGTCGGCGTACAATTTCTTAAGGCCGGCGCTGATTTCCGGATCGCCGCCGGTAAATTGCTGAACCAAATTTGACCAGCGTGCTGCAAGCGAACGCGACTTTTCAGAAGTGGGATCTTCACCATCGCGCACCGCCGCCTCCACTTCTTTGATCAGTTGCGCCCAATCGTTCTGTCCTTGTTCAATCACTTCGGGCGTAGCGCGCTCAGCAAGTTTTTCGCTCGCGGATTCCGAATAGTATTTCCTGGTCCATTCCATGTCGTTTTGCATATTGATCACCTCGATGATTTTTTTGAATGCCTCCCAGTCGGGTGCTTCACTCGAGATAACAAGTTCGGCTTTCTCAATCGCCTGAACTGCCATTCCCAGGTGATGCCGTTTTTGGTTGATGATTTTTCTTTGCCGGCGCAAGGCTGT
>JAVEDP010000042.1 GCA_030841085.1 Pyrinomonadaceae bacterium | reverse complement strand
TTCTTCTTGTTCGCATAGGCCAGCGCCGCAAATGTTGGTTGACTCATTCGGCAGTTCTCCTTTGGCTGAGCTGCCGACATTTTAACTTGGTTATTGACTAACTTGATGAACTTATTCAGAGCTTCCTTTAGTCTGTGCGGGTTGATAAGCATCACGTAGGTTGATTGACTACGAACGAACACAGACTAGAGTCTGTGCTACCAAGGAGAACGTAGATGGGTGAACACGTTAGCGACGTCAGCGACAGCAGTTTCGAGCAAGACGTTTTGCAATCAGACAAGCCGGTGCTAGTGGATTTCTGGGCCGCCTGGTGCGCGCCCTGCCGCATGCTGGCCCCAACCGTCGATGCCATCGCCGAAAAATACTCGGCGAACGCGCGCGTCGTGAAAGTGAATGTCGACGACAACCCGTCAATCTCGCAGCGCTACGGCATCAAGGGCATTCCCACCCTGATCCTTTTCAAAGGCGGCAAGGAAGAAGAACGCGTCGTCGGCGCAACTTCCAAAGAAGCCATCTCGCGCATGATCGATAAACATGTTTCCGGTGCCGCAACTGCTTAGTTTCCGACAACTAATTCGTTTAGTTCGTATTGTGTTTTGGGGCTTTGGTCTTTGGGCTTAGGTCTTTGTTAAGAACTGGTCTTTCGTTTTTGGCGTTTGGACTTCGCAGTTAATATCCGGCAAAGAGCACCATTCAATTCCGGAACCAAATCAAAGACCAAAGTCCAAAGACCCAAGACCATCTGATTCAAGACCGGTGTTAGATATGTCTAAGATAATTGTAGTAATAGGCGCCCAATGGGGCGACGAAGGCAAAGGAAAGATCGTTGATCTGCTTGCCGAACACTTCGACATCGTGGCGCGCTATCAGGGCGGTCACAACGCCGGCCATTCCGTGCAGGTCGGCGACAAGTCGTTTGTGCTGCACCTGCTTCCTTCCGGCATCGTTCACAAGGGCAAGACTTGTGTGCTCGGCAACGGCATGGTCATCGATCCGAAAGCTTTTTTTGAAGAAGCGGATCGATTGATGACGCAGGGCATCGAAGTTTCTCCCGAACGCGTCAAGATCAGTTCGCGCGCGCACCTGATACTCCCCTACCATCGTGCTTTGGACCATACAAGCGAAGAGCGGCTTGGGAACGAAAAGGTCGGCACGACACTGCGCGGCATTGGTCCGGCTTATGAAGACAAAGCCGGACGGCGCGGCATCCGCACGGCTGATGCGCTGGTTCCCGAAGTCCTGCGTTCGCGCATTGAACGCAACCTCGAAGACGCCAATCGGATCATCATGGCTTACGGCGGCGAGAAGTTAGATGCGAATGAAATTTTTGATGAGACCTCGCGCCTCGCAGAACGTCTCGGCGCTTTTATTAGCGACACGACGCATTTCTTAAATGTTGCGGCGAGTGATGGCCGATCGATATTGCTTGAAGGCGCGCAGGCAACTCTGCTCGATGTGGACCATGGGACTTATCCCTTCGTGACTTCGTCCAGCACCGTTGCCGGCGGCGCCATTGTCGGATCTGGCTTGGCCCCAAATCGGTTGACCGGCGTGTTGGGCATTGTGCGCACCTACACCACACGCGTCGGCGAGGGCCCATTCCCAACGGAGATGGTGGAAGACGAAGCGGAGATGGGCCAACTGATCCGCGAACGCGGCCGTGAATACGGCGCCTCAACCGGACGCCCGCGGCGCTGCGGCTGGTTCGATGCGTTTGCCACGCGTTATGCGGCCGAAATCAATGGCTTCACTTCGGTCGCCTTGACGAAACTCGACGTGCTTGATGCGCTCGAAGAAATTAAGGTGTGCGTTGGTTACAAACTCGATGGCCGGACGTGTGAATCGTTGCCTGCTGTTTCGCAGGACCTACGCCGCATTGAACCGGTTTATGCAATATTGCCGGGCTGGCAGTCTTCAACCGTGGGTATGACGGAAATGGATTCCCTTCCCAGCGAGGCGCGCGCGTACGTTGATTTTCTTTCTGAAAAGATTGGCGTCGAAATTGGATTGGTCTCCACCGGCCCCGAACGCTCACAAACAATCGTCGTCAAAGACTCCGCCGTCGGCGGTTGGTTGAACGACTAGTTTCAAGTTGCAAGTTTCAGGTTTCAAGTTTCGTTCATGAGCCTTGAAACTTTGAACCTGAAACTTGAAACTTCTTAGCTGACTTGAAACTTGAAACTTGAAACTTTAGACTGTTTTGAATTCGTGGGCCGATAGCTCAGTTGGTAGAGCAACTGGCTTTTAACCAGTGGGTCGCAGGTTCGAGTCCTGCTCGGCTCACCACTATCTTAAGAATGAAGGGCAGTCTTCCTGGGGCTGCCCTTCTCTTATTCGCGAACACCGCCATAAAGCAAACTATTGGTTTGCGTTGGTGCGCTACTATTCAACGTAGAGTTTGACGCGCCACCGCAAACTGACAGTTTGCTTTACAACCGCTCAATTCCATGACCGTCAACGGTGCCATCATGATCACCCTCTCCGAAAACCATGTTAGCCCCAAGCAGGTCTCTTTAATGATTTGCGAATTCAATTGCCGGAAAGTTTATGCTTGAGGTTTTAAAGCCTGGGGAGAGATTGTTGACGAGCCACAAGATTTGATATAGAACTCAATTCAGTTCCCTGAATTCCTCCATAAATTTTTCTCGCGAGAAAAGGCAATGACCACAAGAAACTCATTGAAACGGGCCACACACATTTACCTCGCCGTTATAATCGTAGTTTTGCTGCCAGTGCGCACGTTTGGTTGGGGGAGTAAGGCTCACCAGACAATCGCGCTCATTGCCATGACAAGACTGTCCACCAGCGCGAACCAAGCCATCGCCAAGCTGCTTGACCCCCGTGAGACACTTGAAAGTGTATCGACAGAGGCTGACCAGACAAGGATGCTACGCCCGGATACAAAAAGCTGGCACTTTGTTTCAATCCCATTAAGTGACAATTACTATTCTCGAACAAAAGACTGCGCCAAAGGCGAAACCTGCTTAATTGAAGCCATTGACCAGCAAATCGCAATTCTTAAAGACACTGGCAGAGATTCGAATCAACGCGCCGAAGCGCTAAAGTTTCTGGTAAACCTCATCGGTGATCTGCATCAGCCTTTTCACGTTACCACCAATACCAATCCGCAAGACCTGGCCGCAAATCGCGTCAGGGTAGTTTCGTTGGCCGGACGCTCTACGAATCTTCACGAGGTGTGGGACACCGACCTCGTTGAGTATGGCTTGAAACAATCAGCCAAATCCGTCGGCGAGTATGCCAGCAAACTCAACTCGAAGTTCTCTCAGAGTTCAAGCAAGCAAAGTAGTCGCAGCAGCGGCATCGTCTCAACTCAGGGGTCGATCACCGATTGGGCCCTGGAAGCACACAAGCTGCCTTGGATGGCTTACATGCATAATGGAGAATTTATGGTTGCTGATCCGCAGCGATCGTGGACGCTTGACCAGGGCTACTATGACAACAACTTGCGGCTAGTCGAATTGCAGTTAGTGCGGGCCGGCGCGCGGCTCGCGAAGATCCTAAACGACATATTCAATGTAAAGCAGGGTTACTGAGCAGGGGTTAATGATCTCCATGCAACACTCACAATTGGTTCAATAAACAGTTGGCAGCCCGATACCGCTTACTGATTGCGTTCTCTCAGCGACGGAAGGCTGCTGGTTTTGCGGTAGAGCCACTGCATCAGGTTTTCCGTATCCAGGTGCCGGATCTCCTGGTAGGCGGCCGCGCAATCGATGATGGTGCAAAACCGATCGCGCGCACCTGCTACATTGACGTCCCAGAGTACGATTCGCCTATCGGCGCCCTCACCTGCCGAAGCGAGAATATTGCCATCGGGACTGAAGGCAATACTCGAAATGGCATCTCCATTACCGCGGAGCAAATCACCCAATTGTTCGTGCTGCCTATCCAACATGTCCCACAGGATGATCGTCCCCGGTCTTTTTGTGGATTCGGAGGAGTCGTCACCTTTCCGTCGCGGGTTTGGGAGGTTGGTAGCGCAAGCGAGGATTGAGCCGTCCGGACTAAACGCAAGATCTGCAACTTCTTCAGATGCGGCTTCGAGTAAGGCAATAGGTTCGTATGCGTCGTTCCAGATCTGAACTTTCCCCTTATCCAGCCCAACGGCGAGCACGTTTCCACGACTGAAGGCCAGGCGTTGTACGTTTTTGTTTTTCAGAGTTCGCAGGGGCCTACCGTTGACCGCATCCCACACCGCTACCGTAGATTCATTACCCTGGCCCGTGCTGGTCCACAGCAATAACTGACCGTCGGGCCTAAATGCAAGATCGCTGACAAAGGAATTTTCCCCGACGGGAAGTTGGGCTATTTGTTTGCCAGTATCAACATCCCAGATAAAAATCTTGCTGAACTCTGATTGTGAGTTGCGCTGATTAACCAGATTAACCACGCTCACCAACTGATGAACGCCTTGACTTGGGTTGAAAACAATCTTAACGACCCCGGCATATTCTTCGCCATCCGGTAATTTTTGATCTGATTTCAGCGTACTCGTCTCGTTCAGGGTCTTGGGATCTCGCAAGCTAATAGTACCGTTGGTCAAACCGGCGGCTAACACTGAGCCATCCGGGCTGTAGGCGATACTCGCTACCGCGCTTTCTTCAGGTGACTGCTTCACCTCGCTTGGGTCATCTGGATTCTTTGTGTCCCACAATACGACGCCATTAACCTGTCCTGCCGCCAATCGCATGTCGTCGTGTCCCCAAGCCGGGTTGAAAGCAAAGCTGGTAATCTCGCCCCCCGTTAAGGATCTTTGATTCGAGACATCCCAAACAATGACACCACTGTCGCTGGGTAAGCCGATAAACCTACCGTTACCACTGAAGGCGACGCTGGCAGCGGCAATGGCCGGCTTGTAAAGCTGAGCGCGAAAAGGGACGTTGTGCGGGACATTCCAGTACAAAATATTTCCTTCGCTGTTGTAACCCACCAGCGTTTGATCCGAGTCACTGAAAGAGACAAGCAAACCTGTTGGCTGCAGACCGGTGCAGAACTGCTGCTGCAATTTCTTTGTTTGCAAGTTCCAGATCTGTACTCCGTCAAGCTGGCTCGCCGCAAGCAGCACCCCGTCCGAGCTGAAGGCCACATTGTTAATGAGTTCGTCGCCATAGGTTTCGGTTTTATGGCCGGGAACAATAACTCTTGGCTTTATTCGTTTGCCGGACAGGTCAAGCAGCAACACTTCACCGTCCAAATCGCTCGCCGCCAGTAAGTCACCCTTAGCATACAAGGCTATGGACCACAGTTGGGACGGATGTTGATAAATGGTTTTGGCAATCACGTTCTCCCGATTTTTAATGTCCCATTGGATCACAGTGCCATCCTCGCCCGCTGAAATCAGCGTTTCCCCGTTAGGCTTGAAAACTAAGCCATAAACGTCGGCGCCGCGATCCGACTCGGACTGTCCTGCCTGAGCCGTCGTTCCGGCCATCGAGAGATCTTTATGCGTGCCACTATCCAGGTCCCACAAGATAACTTTGACGTTGGCATCGGAAGAGGCCGTCGCCAGCGTTTTTCCATCCCCACTAAAAGCCAGGGGCGGAATGGCGCTGCTCTTGAGGATGACCGTGTGTTCGGCCGCCTTCGCGCCAGCCCCCTCCCAATTCAAATCCCAAACCACGATCTGCCCATCGCGGTCGATGGCTGCAAGCCGTCGCGGGGCCCCACTTTCTTCCGTCGTAAATGAGAGATCGACGACGTAAAAATTCTCTTTACGCAGAATGCGTTTAGGTGACGGCGTGAACTGAAGGTTGTAGAGCAATTTATGAAGATTGCTCCGGGTCGAGGTATTAATATCGGATTCGTAGGCCGCCAGACCCAGCAGCATCCCTAAATCTAATCGATTGTTGGTGAGTTTCTTGCCGCTGAGGGCTGCGAAATCGCGCGACTTGATTTTTTGTTCCTGTTTGCCAACGAACCATAGTACGACTGATAGGAAGACCAGAATTACAGCCGCGATGCCAACAATCCTGGCAGCGCTGTTCCACAGTTGTGCGCGCCGTTTGCCCTCAATCCATGAAGACATTGTGGGCCAATTACTAATCAGTGAGTCATGAACAAGTTCGATCCAGGCGTCGGCGGCCGCCTCGCCCTTGGTAACCCGCACCAGTTGTTTCTCGACCAGCAATCCTACGACCCGTTCCACGTGTGATTGCTTTCCGAGTTTATATAGCGCCGTCTGCCGTACCGGGTAAACTTTGGCCTTAAGCTCTTTGTCGAGCGTAACCAGGTGGGTCAGCAGACGCCGGCAAAGTCGTTGATCGGAAGAAGAAAGCGAGTCGTAAAATTCTTCAGCGGTATTCGTCAGCGCAATCCGGCAGCTACCCAAATCGCGAAAAGCCTGATCGGGAATTTTGTTGCCCTCGCGCTTCCACCAGAGTTGCGGCAAGATAAATTGCAAGAGCGGCAACCCTACCGGTTCACTACTGATTTCCTTGACCAGTGCCTGGACCGTTGTTTCTTTCGGCTTTAGGCTCGACGCTTCCTCCACCGAGTTTGCATCATCCTGGATTGCCACTTCCTCAAATCTGCATCCCAGCAGTTCGGCGGGCTTCTGAATCGCATCGCGTAGCTCACTGGCATAAAGGGCAGGTAAGATCACGCGCGCGGGTTCGAAAACCTCCCTCACTCTTGACGGCAGGCGTTTGGTGTACGGCTCGTAATCGCCAGTGCGTCTTGCGATGATTACTATGTGATTTTTGCCGGGAGATTGCACGACGCGAACCAGGTTGTCCAGGATCGGCTCAATTGTTTTCCTACTGTTGTCGAGATCAAATAGATTTTCGAGGGGACGAAGCAACTTTGGGACGCTTCGTTCATATAACTCTTCACCCTGGTCGATGAAGATTACTGCCGGGTTATCTGTAATCTCTTCGATTAAATTCAACAGGTGCCCCGGGTCCTCCTTGAAACGCTGGATCTGCTGTCGTAACCAATCAGGATCATCTCCCGCGGTGTTCTTTGCCTTCCTAATCATCAGAGCCAAAGTCATTAGGGGATCACTCCCCGGGACGATGGCAGGAAAGAAAAAATGTTCGAGGCCGTTGGGTCGCTCTTTCTTTAACGCGGGCAAGAGTCCCGCTTGTACCAAGGACGTCTTACCGCTGCCTGATGGTCCGACTATAACCAACAAGCGATCTTCTTTGAGACGGCCGACCATGTAATCGATCTGGCGTTGGCGCCCGAAGAAGAACGGGCTCTCGTGCTCAGTAAAGGCGCGCACGCCGGGATATGGGCAGACAACGTCACCCACTTCACTGGTCCAGCTACGATCGAAGTCCGCGAGGGTTACCAGGCGGGCTACCTGATCCTGCCGGTACAGAGTGGACACCCAGTAGTTAAGAACGTTCTGGCTGGTTCGACGCTCTTCATCGTCAGAGAGTATGACGCCCGTCTTCTGTACTTGTTTGATGAACTGTTCAACTTCTTCCAGATATTTTACTTTGTCATGTTCAGAGTCAGGTTCGCGCTGCAAGAGTTCGCTATGCCTCGCTCTAAGCGCAATAAATGAAGGGAACGAAGGTGCCGTATCGGCGACTACATTGCTCTTTGTTTCGTCCATACTTCCTCTTGTTACTGATCTAGTTCGTTCCGAATCAGCTTTAGCTTTCCACAGAGTTCCAGCACCGACTTATCGACATAAAAAAACCGGTCCGACGCTTCCGAACAATAATTGTCGAAGGCCCTGCGAACGGCATCCACTTCATTTTCAGCGATAGCGGCGTCCAACAACTCATCGGCTTTCTTCAAACGAACCGAGGATTTGTCGTCGCTATTCGCATAATAAGGCGCGATGCGCGTTCTCAGACTTTGCCAATGTTTGTTAAAGACGGGAATACCCGCTTCCAGCAGATCAGGGAGCATTCGCAATTGGTTGTCCACATCCTGCCAGGTATTGTGCTCGGCAGTCAGCACTCCGAGCTGGGTGTTGATTTCTTTGAGAGAGTTGATTCCTTTTTCAAAATGCTTGACTCTTTCTGAGTCGGGCGCGATGGCGTTGATCTTCTCGCGCACCTTGTTCATCAAGTCAGTCGGTTCCGGCAGGTTTTCTTTGTAGGCATAAACTGCGGCATACAGTTTCCTGTTAATAATGGTCGGTTGGATTCCGATGACCTGATTGATGGTTTGCGTGGCGCCGTCAATCTGGACCTTGTCAGCTTTTTCGATACCCTCTTCAAGATCGTTTCCGGCTTGCTCGAGCTGGGTTACCCACAGATCTTCCTCCGGACCTACTTGTTCTCCCCTGGCAGCATCTTTCATGTTGTCTACTTCGCGCCGGTAGTCGCGCAGGTACTGCTTCAAATCAGGCCTGGCGTATTTGTCATCCTCCACAATCTTCGTGCTGGCAACGATATTCTGGTAGAGGCTGTACTGGATCGTGTGAAGGCCATCGTGCAGATCTTTGTAATCGCTTAATAACGATATTCGCTCTAGAATGGCTTCAAATCTTCTTTTAAGATACTTATAGTCAGGATTTCGCTCCAACTCCTCCTGGATCTTCCGCAAGGCATCTGTGATTACCGGGTCTGCCTCCTGCGGTTGCTCTTCTGTCTCCTGTTCGAGCCGAGCCTCAAACGCTTTATATTTCACAGGATTCGCTATTTTGAGCAACGCGGCCAGAGGCTCGAGACCTTCATGAGTTTCGACGAAGTCAAGAAGTTTCAAGACCCGGTCGGTTTCGCTCTGCCCGTCAGTAAAATCATTGTAAACCTCGCTGAAGTGATCACTGCAGAAGACCTTCAAATCCGCGTTCGTGAAAGCCGCTTCAACTAATTCTCTTAGGATGGCTCTGGTATATGGCATTCGATCAACCTAGGCCGCTAATCGCTAGCTCAACGACAAACGCTCGGCATGCCGCTTGGAGCGGCTTAAATCTCCGCGATCTTTTTCAGTTGGTACCAGCTCAGATAATCTCTGGTCTAGCCTGACGTACGGCACTCACGAGGTAAGGCAGACGGCCGCGGCGATCCAGATAGTCAATTAGGTTAAGTACTTTCGTGCGCTTGCCTTCTCCTCCTACCATGTCAAGATTCACCGCCAGCTCAATACCGTCAGCTTTCAGAGCCTCCTGCACGTCGACACAAAGAACTGCCAAGTCCCCCATGTCAAAAAATTGAACGATCGCCTCGCGCAATGTTCGCTTGTCTACTCCAACTTCTGTTTCAACTCCCGGTTTCGGCGGATGGACTGGCGGCGGGCGAGTGTCTACGCGTGATACCGGAGGCTCAACAGCTTTTGGGAAAATAACACCCTCTTCGGCTCGCAGGTAGAGCACTGGTACACCCCAGTCGCGCTCATCGTTATCGCTGCGCATAAAGATCGCGACCCGGCCTTCGGTGACGGCTTCGTCAATAGTTTGACCAGCAGCGAGGGCGAGATAAAAACTTTTACTAAAGGCGATTGCGTTCTCATCGAGTATCGTGAACTGCATTCCCACTACTGCGGGAATGCCGGCGCGGGTAAGTGCTGATGCGATACCAGTCCAGGCATTCACTTGATCGACCTTGCTACTCTCACAGGCGCCAAGCATCGCAAAGCGCACACCACGTCCAGCGAGACTCACAGCCAGCTTCTGAGCTGAAAAGGCCACCTCTTCTCCATCATCGCCAGTTAGGGCGAGAAAGCCCTTGCCCTCCTGGGTGCCGTAGGTACTGCCCATTTCTCCCTCAAACTTACCGTGGCCGGAGAAGTGGAAAATGTGCGCTCCTGGTATCATTGCCTCTTGCAGCATGTCTATGGTTGCCTGCGGATAGAACTCTGGCCGAATCGCCGGCACTTGCTTGAGTGCCCTCTCAATATTTTGTTGCTCGCTGTCCAGGTTCAATTCGGCTGTGTTTTTCGGATTAGATAGCAATGCGACCAGCCGCAACGCTCCCCCAGCGACGGGGTCAAGCTTACCGATAGCTTGCTGCAGCACTTGATAGCGCACTAAAGAGAGGCGCCGATCAAGCACGAGAAAGCCCTCGGCTCCCTTCTGGTCGGCGGGCGTATCGGCATCCGCAAGATAGACATACTCCCAAGGCAAATCAGCCAGCGCATAGGTGTCCAGCATCAGTCGGATCCGTAAGCCTTCGCCCTCCGCTAGACGCGCCTTGCTGCTCGATAGCAGCGATCGAACCTTCGGCGGAAACAAGGCTGCACCAAGTCCTTCCCCGAGCTCGATCATTTCCGCGAGATTCAACCGTCGCCTTTCCAGGGGCCGCAAGCGTGCTCGCACATTTGCAGCTAAAGTGACTGTTTCCGCGTCGCCCAGGTTCTGCTCACCCGCAGGCGAATTAGAAACACGTACTCGAAAACGCTCCGTGTTGTCTTCTTTGTGATACTCGAATGCTTCGAGGTTGAAATTGAGATATTTCATTCAGTTTTTTTGGCGAACGTCACGGGGTTGTCAGATTTGCAACGACCACCCGGCGCACTCCGGGCACACGGTCCAGGAATTTAATCTGATCGGCGTCGACGTAATCTGCGCCGTTGAGGACTACGTAACCGCATATCGCTACGTAGATTGCCGCCATCAACAAAGCGCCGTAAGGCATTATCGCGACCGGCACCGCGCCCAGGTATTTGATTCCTTTCAACAACTTGTCAACCAGTGCTGTCTGCCGCGAATAATCCTGGCTCAACTTCTCGATGTCTGCAATCGCAGTAACAAATTTCTGACAGTCAGCGTTGCTGTCCTTCACCATAGGGGCCAGCGCTTCCCGGGTCTGCCTGGTCTGGTACATTTTTTCCAACAAGTCATTAAGAAAGGTGGCTTCTTTTACTTCGCCAATCCAGTTCATTACCTGTTGGCCCACGATCTTCGACGCGGCGGGACCCAGCAGCGCAATCACGGATTCGTATGCCTTCAACGCAAAGTCTCGAAAGAGGCCATACAAACGACCAAGCTTGTCCGCTTGCCCGAACACTTGCGCGACGTTTTGACCAAGCAGCCCCGCAGCCTGGCCCACTTGTCCGAGTCCGATGCCGAAGAGTCCGCCCAGTGCGGTTTGTCCGGTCTTGCTGGTCCGTTCTGAGATCATAGCCAGCGTATCTTCAATTGTTTGCGAAAGAACCAAACGAGCGCTCGCGATGTCCGGCGGCGGTTCGGAGCCGCGATCGAGATTCGACGCGGCAATTGGAGCCGCGCCGACCACGATTTGCAGCATCTCTTCAATCGATCCCGTAGTGGTAATACTTCTTTCATTTGCTCTGGCCGTGGTCCAAGGTGTGTCTTCGTCCTCGTCTACAGCAGCTTGCAGGAGATGAGCGCCGACCGTTAGATCTGTTATTGCTTTCGCAAGAAGTTGGGCTGACGCTTCGGCCACGGCACGCGCATCCTTTTCTGACGCAAGTCGGTTTTCGGCTTGCTTAGTCAGTTCGTCCGAGACGGCTGAGAGTTTTTCAGCTTGCGCCGCGAGATCTTCAGGTGATGTAGGACCAACGCCGCCTCTTTCACCGGTTGGCTTGCCCGTAGGCGCAAAAAGGACGCGCACACCATCCGCATAATCTCGAGCGACTTCCAGGTAAGAATTCAATTCCGGCATTGTGAATGACCCTCCGGGAAAGAATGTAAGAACTTTGAAAAACACGAAACGATCGGATTTCTAACTGAGGCAGTCGTTTCCCATAACATTCTAATAAGGCAGCATGGTAAGCCTGGAGAAACGGCAGCCAGCGATGGTCCTTCTCTCCCAAAGATTCAGGTGTCTCTCACTCGCATTTGTGGCACTCACAATTTCTAAAACTAGAGGACGTGCGAGGCTCGGAGTCAATCTCTACCGTTTCCCAACGAGACCCCGCGTTCAGCAATCTGCGAACATCAATTCGGAAATGATCAGGCCGATTTGTCAGGGTTTCAGGGCATTCAAAAGCGGTTGGGGTTCACTGCAACTGAATCTGAGGATTCGGCCGACCTTGTGAAACTCTTGAGTACGAACGGCGTCCTTTATATTACCTAAGTCTGCGGACTGTCAATGAATTGCCACGTGAACAGCACCCGGGAGGTTTGTTCACGTAGAGCAAACTGTTAGTTTGCGGTGATACGCTATCATCCAACGTAGAGCTTGAGGGTGCCACCGCAAACTAACAGTTTGCTTTACAAATCCCAGCGCCAATTCTATGACCATCAACGCCACCATAATGATCACCGGATCGCGCGATGTTGATCGCGAGGCGGCGCGCGCGTTGTTCGAGCAGCACCTGTCGCCATTTATTTCTCAAGGTAGGACCTGGCTCGTCGGCACAGCGCGCGGAGTTGATCAGTGGGCGATGGAATGGTTGTTGGAGAACAGTGAGACTTGTTGGGCAGTCGTTCCTTACACGCGCTTTAAGTTGCCACAATGGGCTCAGGCTTCGCTCGACGAAATGGATAGAGTTGTCGAGTTGCAACTTCCCAAGCGCAAGACTGCAAGCGCTATCCGCAACCGTCACATGGTTGACCTGGCTCAGATTGTGTTTGGCTTCTGGTCTGGTAAGGCTGGCCTCACTGTAAAGACTCTGAAGTATGCGCTGCGCCAGCGACGAGAAGTGCACGCCATACCCGTGCTCACGTCCGATAAACTTTAGTTCGGCGCTAAATAATCAATCGCGCCCGTCTTAACTTTTTCTTTGATTCAAGTCCGTCGCGGCTTCGCCGCCTTCCGTGCGGTAAGCCTGTGGCTTACCGATGAGCCTTCACTTGGATTTTTTCCCGAGGCTTAGCCTCGGGAAGGTACATGAACGGCCGCTGCCGGAAAGGCAGAGCCTTTCTGCATGGAAGGCGGCAAAGCCCGCTTTGGTAATCGCTGGTCAGTCCATCTAAACGCATAAGAGCGGGGGCAAGCCCACCTTCCCAACCTGAGGTTATGCGGCTGGTCCTTTTCACCCCAAATGGAATTGGACACTGATTTGTCGTTTGAATATACGTGGCTTTCGACTGCTGAATGGTGGGATTCTGGCAAGCTGACTAAGCGTAGACGAGCTTTGTTCAATTCCATTTACTACTTTTCCCGGACTGGTGTATGATCCGGCGCATTAGTTCAACCTGCGGCGTTCCGCACCTAAACACGCACACCTGGCGTAATTAACAATTCAACCTGGGATCCGCTCATGAAGAAATTATTTTTAGTTGGCCTATTCGCATTGCTTACGTTCGTCTCGATGAATTCCGCACTGGCGCAAACGGACGCTGCCGCTGCCGGTGTCACCGCAAAAAATCATACGACTGCGGCAACGAATGCAGAACCCGCTGCAGACAGTTCCCTTCCCAAGGCTGCTGTGGAAGCGCAAAAGAATTATGAGACCGGCCTCGGGCTTTACAACTCCGGAAATCTGGCCGCGGCGATCGATGCTTTCAAAGAATCGAACAAGCTCAAGCCCAACGATCCGCAAACACAATACATGTTGGGAATGGCTTACTGGAAAAATAAGGCTTACGTCCAGGCTGTCGATTCGTTCAAGCGTGCCGTGAAGAATAAGCCTGAGTGGGATGAACCTTATTTCCGCCTGGGGCTGAGTTACTACGTGCTCGGAAGAACGAGCCAGACGAACGAAACCTACAAGAAACTGTCGGAGCTGAATCCAACGTTGGCCGCCAAGCTCGCACGCATAGTTGGTGGACCAAATGCACCGGCTTCTGAGACTGCGAAAGCTGCGCCGAAACCCGCAGCCGTAAAGCCCGCGTTGATGGTTCCTGTTTCAAGTCGCATCGCTTCAACTAAGACTGAACCAAGCGCGCCGATTGGCGACGCGAGTAAAGCACCGACCAAGGCAACCGCTGCAAAGATAGAACCGGCTGCCGTATCAGCTAATGACAAACCGGCGGCGACTGCCGGCGAGGCGATAGTTTCCAATAGCGCATCAACAGCAACAGTTTCGCCTGAGCCAATTACAACCGCAGCGGCTTTACCTGCCAAGGCTGTGGTCGCTGAAGATTTGCCGCTCACCGACATTTACCGAGTCGGCGCCGGTGACGTGCTTGATATTCGTCTGCTTAACTCTGCGGCGAACCATTCGACGCTGTACAGCGTGATCGATGGCGGCTTGTTGGATTTCCCGATCGCCGGAGCGCCGATCCCGGTGGCCGGACTCACGACACAGGAAATCCAGGCGCGCATCACCAGCGCGTTGAAGCGTCTCGCCGTTGCCGATCAAACACAGGTTGCGGTGGGTGTCCGGCAGTACGGCAGTCACACAGTCGTAGTCACTGGTCTGGCCGGCAGTCCCGGCACAAAAACCTTGCGGCGCGAAGCAGTTCCGCTGTATGTGCTGCTGGCGGAAATTCAGCCGCGTCTCGATGCCGCGCGCGTGACCATAATGCGCGCCAGTGCTGCTCCCCAGACTTTGGACATTAACGACTCGGCGGCGCTGAACTTTATTGTGCGACCCGGCGACGTGATTAATCTGACTGCCCGGCAGCAGGATTTTTATTACATTGCTGGAAATACCATTGGCTATCCGGGACAAAAACCTTTCCAGCCCGGCATCACTCTGGTCCAGGCAATTCTAGGCGCAGGTGGTCAGGCGCGTGACGGCGCCGTGCAACTGTCTCGCGAAGGAGCGGACGGCCATCTCGCGACCATGAAGCTAAATCTTAAAGAGATCAAGTCGGGTAAAATTCAGGATCCGAAACTTCAGCCCGGCGATCGCGTCGAAGTTTTGCATTAGTAGCATAGGCTTTAGCCTGTGTATGGTGAGGCAACCGCAGACTGATGTCTATGCCACGCCGCATAAGTAGCACAGGCTTTAGCCGGTGTTCGGTTAGGCAGCCACGGACTGAAGTCTATGCCACGCCGGATTAATGCCCGGGCTTTAGCTAGTGTGTTATCAGCGAAGCACAGACTGAAGTCTATGCCACTTTCAAGGAACACCGGTTTCAATTCATGAGATTTTTCTTAACCGTCGTCTGTTTCTGTCTAATTGTTTTAGGCTCTACTGAAACAGGTCGGGCACAGGGTCAACTCACCAACACTGCCGCGCCGCCTTCAACAAACAGCACAGTTGCCAAACCCACGACCAGCCAGTCACAACCAGGATTAGCTGACGTTAAGATTCTTCTGCCCGGAGAGTCTGTCTCGATTCCAACAAGCGCGACAACATCCTCGCCCGAACCTTCTCTTTACTTAAAGGGATTGACGTTCATTGATTCCGGACAGAATGCTGAGGCGGTGGAAACGCTGCGACAGGCTGTCGAACACGATCCTAATGACGCGGCGGCGTATGGAAAACTCGGCGTGGCGTATGCGGCGCTTAAGCAATACAAAGAGGCCGTTGTGGTTTTCAAGATGGCGATTCGGATTAAGCCAGCGATCGTCGATGCTGAAGACTATTATCACTTGAGCAAAGCTTACACCGCGCTCGAGAAGTTTCCGCTGGCGCTTGACGCCATTAAGTTAGCGCTCTATATCAAGCGAGCTGAGCAGGTTAATGCTGAGAATGGAAGTATGTCACGCGCGCCCGCAATGGCCGACTTGCACTACTCCGCCGGACTCGCTTTTTATAATCTGCAACGTTATCGCGAAGCCCTTGAAGAACTGAAACAGGTGGTCGCACTGAATCCGCAACATGCGCCGGGCCACTTTGGTCTCGCTCTAACTTACCTGGCAACTGGGGAGCGCAAAGCCGCTGAGAAGCAGCAGGAAGTCCTGGAGCCTTTGGATCCGATTTACGCTGCGAAGCTCGCCAAACTCCTCGCCACGAGATCAGACGGCAAACAGGGCGCCCTGGTATTTGTTTTCAAAGCGAATCCTTAATCGTCAGTTGTCCGTTGTCAGTAGTCAGTTGTAGGCCCCGAGACTAATACTGCAACAAGTAGGGAACGCGTCGATGCAGAACCACGCGCGGGCCCTCGCCGATTATTTCCATGTCTCAGTAGATCTCTTCATCTAAAGTACTCTCGCCAGCAACGCAAATCCTTTCGGCATTCGGGTTGCGGTAATCCTCAGCTCATCGTTTTCCGAAACTATTTCGAATCGGAAGTGAACATCGAATGGGTGTGCCTGTACGGTTGCAGGCCAAGCCGAGGATTAACCAAAAGATGCCGGTAAAGAGCGACGACCTCCACGGGAATGTGCCTGACAATGCCGGCGCGGCGTTGTTGCTGATTGACGTCATCAACGATTTTGAATTCGAAGGCGGCGAAGAACTTTTGCAGTTGGCGCTACCTGTCGGCCGCAACATCGCCGTTCTCAAACAGCGGGCGAAGCAGCAACGCATTCCGGTTATCTACGTCAATGACAATTTTGGCAAGTGGCAATCTGATCTAAATAAGATCGTATCGCACTGCCTTGAAGATGGAGTGCGCGGCGAGCCTTTTGTAAAGTTGGTGTTGCCTGACGAGGATGACTATTTCGTTCTCAAACCAAAGCATTCCGGCTTCTATTGCACCAGCCTCGAACTCTTGCTTGAGCATACCGGCGCGCGCGGCCTCATCCTCGCCGGCATCGCCGGCAACAATTGCGTGCTCTTCACTGCTAACGATGCGTACATGCGCGATTTCAAGTTGTTTGTGCCGGCGGACTGTTCGGTATCAATTTCGCCGGAAGATAATGAGCATGCATTCAAGCAGATGGAGAAGGTGCTGAAGGCGGACATTCGACCTGCGGGCGAGTTGAATCTTGAGAAACTAAAAGCTGGACAGTAATAATCCGCAGATTACGCAGATTCCACAGATAGAATTACGAATTCCCTTAATGGTAATCCAAATTGATCTTAGCCTAGGTGGCCGTTTTATTTCCATGCAAATTCTTTCTGCGTAATCTGCGTAATCTGCGGATAAGGCTCACCCAAACGGTTCATCGATCGACTTGCTTTGCGGCGTGAAAAACTTCGCGCCGTTTTCAGTGATGTAGAGACAATCCTCCAAACGAATTCCAAACTCGCCATAGATCACAATCGTTGGCTCATCGCTAAAGCACATGCCGGGCTGAATCGGAGTTTTGTTGCCGCGCACAAAGTTGGTCCATTCGTGACCGTCCAGGCCTATACCATGACCGGTGCGATGCGGCAGTCCAGGAACTTTATAATCAGGACCAAAGCCGGCGTCAGTGATCACCTTGCGCGCGGCCGCATCGACTGCTTCGCAGGGAGCGCCAATCTTTGCAGCAGCGAATCCTGCATCCTGCGAACGGCGCTCAAGATTCCAGATGTCGCGTTGTCGCTGGGTTGGTTTGCCAAATACGAAGGTCCTGGTGATGTCTGACTGATAACCATCAACGCTGCAACCACCGTCCATTAGGACCACATCGCCTTCTTTCAACTTCTGCGGCGTGACGCTGCCATGCGGGAACGCGGTGTATTTGCCGAAGCTGACAAAGATTCCACCCGGCGCGCCAAGCACCTGTAACGCCGCGGCGCAGTTTCGAGCAAATTCGTCCTGCGGCATTCCTTCACGCATCGAGTCATGCGTCGCTTTGTAAGCCACCAGCAGGATGTCGTTCGACTTTTGCAGCAGCGCGATCTCGGCGGGAGATTTGAACATGCGACAGCCGGCTGTGATTGGAGTAGCGCTTACGTATTGCAGCGCCGGCGCCGCTTTGCGAATGCCGTCGAAAAGAAAGAACCGTACGCGCTCTTCCATGCCTACTTTGCCGGCGCGGATACCGCGGTCGCGAAAAATTTCAGCAACGCGCTGGTAAGGACTTTCGTCCTCTTCCCAGGTGCGGATGTCTGTGCCAATTTTTATTAACTCGCGCGCGCGTTCTTCTTCAAATTTGGGACAGACCCAGGCGATTTCGCCGCGCGCTGGAATAACCAGCGCGAACATACGTTCGCTGGTTCCCCACTGCATGCCGGTGAAATAAAACATGCTGGCGCCCGGCTCAAGATAAATAGCGTCGATGCGATTTTCCCGCATCAAGCGGCGCGCCTTTTCAATGCGCGTGTGGCGCTCGTCCAGCGAGATCGGCGCCACGTCGCCAGTCATTTTTTTGAGTTTACGAATTGTTTCCGGCGCCTCGCGTTGTTGAATGGCTTCCGCCGTTTCCGCAAACGCAAATCCACCGAGCAAACCGGCGCCCGCCAGTGCGGTGGAACGTCGCAAAAAATCTCGTCTATCGGTACACATAAGTTTTTAGGTAGCACAGACTTTAGTCGGTGCTTTTGCGGAATCAAGTTCAGAGTTGAAGAACTGCTACGAGCGCCGCCATGCTACCTGACGGTTACGCGCGAGGCAAAACTTTTCCGCAATGCTGCGCAAACCCAAATGCGGAACCGCGAGCGGTAGCGACCGGATGCAAGGGTCAACTAATCCATTCCCAAGAACCCTACTTGCCGATGCAAAATTCCTGGCAATGCGGAACCGCGAGTGGTAGCGAGCGGATGCTGGCTTTCAACCAGGTTCATTTGTATAACTCCAGAGCGCGCAACATAGCTTCAGCAAATATGCAACCAGATACCGAATATTCCGGCGAACGCATTCCTCTCGGTTACCTGATAACTTTTCGCAGCTATGGCGCATGGCTGCATGGAGAAGGTGGTTCGGTTGATCGCTTTCATAACAGTTATGGCACTCCAAAATTACCGGCCGACCAGAAGCGCAAGCAGTACAACCCACGCCTAATCAAACAGCCTCCCGTTAAGCTCACTGCCGCACGACGCGCCGCGGTTCTAGCAGCGCTTAAGGAGACGTGTGAAATTCGCAAATGGGAATTGTGGGCGTCGAACATTCGATCTAACCATGTTCATACGGTCATTTCTGCCAACTGTAAGCCAGACCGAATACTTAATGCTCTGAAAGCGAATGCAACTCGGAAGATGCGGGAAGCCGGATGCTGGAGTTCTGAGAAGAGTCCATGGGTGTATCGCGGAAGCAAAAGATATTTGTGGAGAGAAAAAGACATGGACAAATGCGATTGCTTATGTCTTGTACGAACAAGGTGAACCGTTGCCCTGACGATAGTCATTGCTTGTATATACGTCTTGCAAGCGGACGTGGCCATCTACTCGGCTCTGAGTTAGCGTAGCATCCGGTCGCTACCGCTCGCGGTTCTGCAAGGCCGTGACGCTCGAACCTGAAACATGATAGATTCCCTTTCCGCAAACTACAGGTTGCCTGAAACACCCAGGGAAAGCGCAAAGGAAACATAGAATGGAAAACGAAACCAACTCGCCGGAAATTTCTTATGAGATTCGCGTGAAGCCCGGCCGCGCCGGCACCGATCCGGATGCTCCTGATTGGGAAGTATTGGAACTCGAGGATGGCGTAGTCAAAAACACCGCCGACATCTACGACAACATGACGCAGGCCGAGGCAAATCAAATCGCCGGCATGTGGAGAAAGAAAAAGGAAGAAGCGGAGACTGCGCCTTCAGCCGAGTGACAAGCGGCTGTGCTGATGACGTTCCAGGGCGGCAACATTCGCGGAGAGCTTCGGCGCATTAGATTTTTCCAAACTAAAACTCTTCAACTGCCAGTCGTGACCTTCCACCACCAGCGCGCCAACGTAATCTTCCGGCGCCGGAATCGCTTTCATGGACCAGCGTTCAACCTCGCGCTTTTCGCGATAATTATTCAGTAAAGCCGCCGGCTCACCCGGCCTCAGACTTACATCAAACTCAACAAGCGGCATCGACAAGCCTTCGCCGCGCGCCTTTATATACGCTTCCTTGCGCGTCCAGCAATTGAAGAACGCCTGGTTTCGCAAATCTGCCGGTACCGTCCGCAGCGCCAACACTTCTGACCGCGAAAAGAAACGGTTCGCGATCAACTCGGCTTCGAAATCTTCCTTCACATATTCCAGGTCGACGCCCAGCTCTCGTCCGCGGGAAAACGCAAAGGCAGCGCGGCCATGCGCATGCGAAAGATTGAAATTGATTTGCGGCCGGCCATCGAGCAGCAAGAAAGGCTTTCCCTTTGCACCGTATGAGAACCGCAGTTCCGCACAACCAATGCCGAGATAAGCCGCCAGCAGATTTCGCAGCAGACCGCGAGCGACCACAAAGTGGGTCCGGTCTTCAGTGAAATGAAAACGATTGGCGCGATCCAGTTCGTCCGCAGATAAAAATGATTCGAAGATGTCAGCGGGTCGTCCATCCAACGAGGCCTGCCACAAATGGACCTCAGCAGCGTCCAGCGCCAAGCCGGGAAACCGCGACGGCTTCAGCGCAACTGATCCATAACTGATTGCGTCAGCTCGTAACATTTGTTAATGCGGCTATGGTCTGGTGTTCGAACAATTGGCGTGGCGAAAATTTGACGCCGGCTTGTGCCGCCCTGGCGAGAATCAGCGTACCGAGTATCGAGTCGCCGCCAAGATCAAAAAAGTTATCGTTTAGTCCGACCTGTTCGACCTTCAGAACTTCCGCCCAGATTTTCATCAGCGTTTTCTCGGCCTGCGAATGTTTTGTTGCGCAATCTTCGGTGCAGCCGTTTTGTTTGCGGTCTGGCGCCGGCAAAGCCTGGCGATCGACTTTTCCGTTGGTTGTCAGCGGCAGTGATTTCATTTTCACAAACGTTGACGGCACCATGTATTCCGGCACTTTGGCCTTCATCGCCTTGCGCAGTTCATCGACTTCCGATTGCGCCGCGTCCTCGACGACATAGGCGATCAAGCGCTTTTCACCAGTCGCATCTTCACGTGCAACCACCGCACATTCGCGCACGCCGGCGAATTGATTGAGTATGGTTTCCACTTCATCAAGCTCGATGCGAAAGCCTTTGATCTTGACCTGGTTATCAATTCGCCCCAGGTAAACTAAATTGCCCTCGGCGTTAAACCGTGCCAGGTCGCCGGTACGGTAAAGGCGGCCACGGCAGTTTCTGCTGAAAGGATCGGGAATGAAGCGGTCGTCTGTCAGTTCTTTCCCATTCAGATAACCCAAGCCAACGCCATCGCCGCCGATGTAGAGTTCTCCCGTTGCTCCTTTGTCTACCGGCTGCAGCGATTCATCAAGCAGGTAGAGTTGCGAATTCGCCACCGGCGTTCCAATTGGGACCGGGCCCGAAACCGGATCGTCCTCAGTTACTTCATAGATGCAGCAGCCGACCACCGTCTCAGTTGGCCCATACTCATTTATCAAGCGAGTCAAAGGCGCGTGAGTCCGCCAGAAGGTAAGACTTTCCATGTGCAATGCTTCGCCGCCGATTATCAGCGCGCGCACGCGGCCGCGAATTTGATCGGCGGGCATTAACTCGGCAAGCGCTCTCAAGTGGGCCGGCGTGATTTTTACGAGACTATAATTATCGCGCGCGAGCAGCGCCTCGACCAAATTTTCAATGCCATCGGCAACCAGGAATATGCTGCGGCCGACCATCAACGGCGCAAAAAGACTGGTAATGGTTAAGTCAAAAGAAAATGAAGAATGGACTGGCGCGCCGCAGCCTGCCGCGACTTCGTACGTTTCGGTGGCCCAGGTTAAATAATTGACCAGGCCGCGATGGTGGATCATCACGCCCTTAGGTTTGCCGGTTGAGCCCGAGGTATAAATCACGTAGGCGAGGTTTGCGGGGTTGGCCCATGCCGCCAAATTTTCTTTTCGTTCTTTCGCAATCACGTCCCAGTCGGAATCAAGCGACAGCCGCGGCCCGTTATGCGATGGAAGGTGATCGAGCAGGTGCGACTGCGTCAATAAGACAAAAACATTCGCATCCCGCAACATGAACGCCAATCGCTCCGCCGGGTAACCAGGATCCATCGGCACATAACCCGCGCCTGCTTTTAAGATGCCAAGAATGCCAACAATCATTTCTAGTGAACGATCTACACACAAGCCCACCAGCGAATCGGGGCCAATACCGAACCGTCTCAAAAAACGCGCAAGCTGGTTCGCGCGCTCGTTGAGTTCGGCATAAGTAAGTTGCAGATCGTTTGCCACCACGGCAATTGCTGCTGGCGTGCGTTCAACCTGGGCTTCGAAAAGCTCGTGAACACACTTGTCGTACGGGTACGCGCGCGCAGTGTTATTAAACTCGGCCACGACCTGCCGGCGCAGCGATAAGCCGCCGGTGATTCTTTCCCTGATATTCAGGATTTCCTGGACAAGAGTTGCCATAGTTATTCGCTTCTGACGGGCGCTTATGTTGCCCTCAAATATTGCTCAAAATTTCGTGACGAGCGGCATGTGCGTATACCGGTTGATTCGGTTCAGCCATGCCGACAACCACCTTGCGTTTGCCGACGAACGGTTTGCGGCCGTGCGCGGTGAGCATGTTGTCGAGCAGCAGCACATCGCCTTCATGCCAGGGAAAAACAATGGAGTGCTCGTCGCAAACGCGAGCAATCTGCTCTATAACTTCCGCTTCGATGGGCGACCCATCGGCGAAATAAACGTTGCGCGGCAGGTTTTGCTCGCCCAGCGATAACAGCAGCCATTCACGAACTTCCAGCGGCAGTCTCGACACGTGAAACAAATGCGCCTGATTAAACCAAACCGACTCGCCCGTGCGCGGATGTCTTTCAACTACCTGGCAAATTTGTTTCGTGCGCAACTGGTCGTCGGCGAGCCATTCAAATTCCATGTCTGACTTGCGACAGAAATTTTCAACCACGGCTTTGCTTGAAGTCTGAAAAACTTCCTGCCAGGGAAGATCGAGTCCGATGCCGTAGTTGCGCACATACATCAAACCTTTGCGCACAAACGAATCACATATCTCCGCCGGTATTGCTTTAAAGATTTTTCGGCTATCGGCAATTGGTGTCGCTCCGCCTTGTTTCGCCACCTGCAGGGAAAAGAACCCGATCTTCATGGGCCAACTACGCGAATAAGAATTTTCGTTGTGCAGCGGAATCGATTGATGCGCCGGGTACTCAGTCGACGAATAAATTCTGCCCGAGACCAAACTGCGCGGAGTCGAGCGATACGAATAATTGAGGAGCGGCCCCGAGACCGTCTCAATCAAACGTTCGAATTCGTCAACCTCGGCCATATCGAAACCACGAAACAGAACGGCTCCGTGTTGCAACAGCGAACTGTCGATGAATTCAGTGTTGCTCCTCGCCCACTCAATCAGGCTTATGCCGCGAGTGGCCGGGCGTAACACCAGCGGCAACGGACTGTTCGGCCGCAGAAAGCCCAGGTTGACTTGATGCGGCGCCGCGGACTTGACGGGATATACAGCGGAACTTGTGCTCATACGTTGTTTGAACTCGCTTTGGCCTGAACTCGCTTTCGGAACCGCCTAAGCTCGTTCCACATTCACGCCCGTTTCGATTAGTTGGTAGTTGAATAAAAGTCTCAAAAGCGTGCGCTTGCCAGAATTCATTAGCACTGGCCCGTTTCACCGCACATCAATCTGGCCGTTTGCGCGCTCGAGACAAACCCGCAATTTTTCCGCGAGCGTTCGCACGTGCGGCTCTTTCACGATGTCGAGGTGATTGCCGGAGACGTGAATTTTTTCCAGTCCCCCGGCGACCAGGCCCTGCCAGCCTTCTTCAACGTCGAATGCCGCGGTGCGATCGTCGCTCGCCAAAAACAGTGTGGCTTGGCCCGAATAAACTTGCGGCACGTAATCTTTGACCGCCGCAAAGTTGAGCTCTTCAATATTTCTCAATACCGCCGGCAAGCGACGGCCTAGTTTTTGGTACAACTTGAAAACTCGTCGATAAATTTTGTGTCTGGTCTTGGCCGGAGCGAATTTTAGTTTGCCAGTCAAGTAAGACAATTTCTCGAGCCCACTTAACTCCCGAATGTTTTGCGCGTGCGTTTGGATTTTTTTCGCGTAACGAACCGCGCGCTGTGAAAACGACCCCGAGCCCGGCAGCAACTTGAAGTAGCCGGCGGGATAAGCGTCAAGCAAAGCCAGCAACGCAATCTGTTCGCCCTCGGCCGCCAACTGGCAAGCCATCTCAAACGCAACTGTACCGCCAGACGATCTGCCGCCAATCAGATATGGACCATCAGGCTGTACCTCGCGCATTTCACGGATGTAGTGCGCTGCCATTTCTTTGATCGACGTATGCGGTGCTTGATTCCCGTCGAGGCCCTTTGCCTGAAATCCATAGAAAGGCTGATCCGATCCCAACAACTGCGCCAGCGCGTGATACTCCAGCACGTTGCCGCCGGCAGCGTGCACACAAAAGAAAGGCCGCCGCTTGCCAGAATCTTGCAGCAACACCAGCGACGACCAGGGCGCGGCCCAACTGTCTTTGCGCAACACCTCGGCGAGCGAACGGATCGTCGGCGCCTGGAATAAAGTGGCGAGCGGAAGATTGCGGTCCAGCGACTTTTCGATCTGCGCGAACAGCCGAACGGCCAGCAGCGAGTGGCCACCCAGCTCAAAAAAATTGTCGTCCATGCCGATTGGACTAACTGCCAACACGCGCTCCCAAATTCTTTTCAGCTTCAGCTCTAATTTGTCCTGCGGCTGTACACAACGTTCCTGCAGCTCACCATAGTTCCCAACGGTTCCCTTTATTGCGGCCAATGCTGTGCGGTCAATCTTGCCATTGCCTGACAACGGCAACTCTTCAAGCACGACGAAAATCGAAGGCACCATTTGACTGGGAAGTCTCTCGCTCAGAAACCCGCGCAGGTCGTTTGCGGTAGGCGTCGTTCCTTCGCGCGGCACGACGTAAGCTGCCAGGTGTTTGTCACCCTGGTCCGCACGCACAATCACCACCGCGTCGCGCACGCCGGCATGTTGCGCCAGTACCGTCTCGACTTCGCCGAGCTCGATGCGATAGCCGCGCACTTTTACCTGGCTGTCGATGCGACCAAGAAAATCGAGTTCGCCGGTTGCGCGCCGCTTGACCAGATCGCCAGTCTTGTAAAGCTGCGTGCCGTCGCCGTTGCGGAATGGATTCGTAATAAACTTGGCTGCCGTCAATTCTGGTTGGTTGAGGTAGCCACGCGCCAAACCGTCGCCGCCTATGTAGAGTTCGCCCGGAATGCCGATCGGCGATGGATTCAAGTGCTGGTCCAAAACGTAGACATAACTGTTTGAGATGGCCTGTCCAATCGGCACCGAGCCATTGATTGCCGCCGGATTGTCGACAGGATAACAACAGGTAAACGTCGTGTTCTCCGTTGGTCCATAACCGTTTATTAAACGGCAATTCTTAAGCTCGGCAACAACTTTCCTGACGTGCGGCGCGGACAAAACATCACCACCCGCGAGCAATTGCTTTAGACCACGCAGATCGTCGAGGTGCGTATCGACCATTAAGTGAAACAAACCGGCAGTCAACCACAGTGTCGTCACCTCGTACCGTTTCAGCGCGCGTCCCAACTCATCAAGCGACGCAGCACCTGGCGCCATCAGTGCCAACCGCGCTCCATTCAACAAGCTGCCCCAGATTTCAAACGTCGAGGCATCGAATGAGATGGGGGCGAATTGCAGAAACACTTCATCGCTCGTGAAGTTTGCGTAGTTAGTATTCTTCACCAACCGCACAATGTTTTTGTGCGTGATTGCGACGCCTTTGGGTTTTCCGGTCGAGCCCGAGGTGTACATGACATAGGCGAGGCTGTCGGCGCCGGTATCGCTGCGCGGATCTGTTTCGGCACACGCCGCAATCTCCGCTGCGCACCTGTCGATGCAGATTGTTTTGACGTTCTGATCCAGGAACGAGGCAGCCAGTTGCTGCTCGGTTATTAGAAGAGAAACGGCGGCATCTTCAAGCATGAAAGCCAGCCGCGAGGCCGGATAACCAGGATCGAGCGGCACATAGGCGCCACTCGCTTTCAAGATTCCGAGCACCGCGATGATCAGCGCCGGTGAACGATCGAGGCAGATGCCAACGCGATCCTCCCGGCCGACTCCCTGCGCGATCAGGTAGTGGGCCATTTGATTGGCGCGGCGATTGAGTTCCTGATAAGTGATGGTTTCTTCGCCAAACATCAGCGCGGTTGCGTTTGGCGTGGCGTTGGCTTGCTCTTCGAATAAAGCCTGCACGCTGCTGTGCGCCGGATAGTCGGTGCGCGTTTCGTTCCATTCGACCAGCAACTGATGACGCTCTGCTTCGCTTAACAACGGCAGATCCGAAATCCGCATTTGCGGTTTGCTAACAATCCCTTGAAGCAAATTTTCGAAGTGCCCCAGCAGCCGGGTAATCCTGTCCTCGTCAAAAAGATCGGCGTTGCTTTCGAGCAAGCATTCAAGTTGGCCGTTTCTTTCCACCGCGTCCAACGTCAGGTCAAAGTTGGCAACAACATTCTCGACTTGAACGTGACTGACAGTTAGGCCCGGAAGTTCGAGCGTAGGAATCGATTCGCTTTGCAGCACAAACATCACCTGGAAAAGCGGGTTGCGCGCGAGCGTGCGATCCGGTTGTACTTCTTTCACTAGTGTTTCAAAGGGCAGATCCTGATTCGCATAAGCGCCGAGCGCGACTTCTTTAACGCGCGCTAACAATTCGCGAAAGCTGGGATTCCCGGACAGGTCCACGCGCAATGCCAGCGCATTCACAAACAGGCCGATCAGATTTTCAGTTTCCGCGAGACACCGCCCGGCAATTGGCGAACCAACGACAATGTCTTCCTCGCCGGTGTAACGATGCAGCAGGACCTGATACGCCGCCAGCAACACCATGAAGAGAGTTGCTTCTTCTTTCTGGCACAGTTCCTTCAGCTTCTGCGTCAACTCTTTCGATAGCGTGAGCTTTCGCTTTGAACCGCGAAATGCTTTGTGCGCCTGAATGGACGGCCGCGCATGGTCCGTCGGCAGCTCGAGCGGAGGCGGCAGCGTTTTGAACTGGTTCTTCCAATAGGCAAGCTGCGATTCATAAACGTCGCCCGTAAACCATTGCCGATGCCAAACGGCGTAGTCGGGATATTGAATCTTCAGTTCCGCCAGCGGCGATGCTTGTCCATTTGAGAACGCCTCGTATAGATCCATGAACTCGCGATGCATTACGCCAATCGACCAACCATCGGTAACGATGTGGTGCATCGCCATCAGAAAGACGTGTTCCTCATCAGAAAGTCGCAGCAAGAGCGCCCGGATTAGTGGTCCATGCGCGAGATCAAACGGGCGGCGTGTTTCTTCTCTCAACAAACGCCGTGTTTCCAGTTCCCTCTCCGCTTCATCTAGTTCGCTGAGGTCGACCAGCGGTAGCGCCAGCTCGAGCCGCTCGGTGACAATTTGCACGGGCACGCCTTCTGTCGTTGCAAAGGTCGTTCGCAATGATTCGTGTCGCTGGACCAGGTGGTCCAACGTTTTTTTTAGGGCCGCGACGTCGAGCGTGCCCGTCAGCCTCACCGCTTTCGGCACGTGATACAGCGACGTTTCCGGAATGAATTGACTCAACACCCAAAGGCCCTGTTGATAGAACGAGAGCGGTACCGGCGCGCCTTCAGGCCGCTTGGAGATCAGCGGCTGGGGTTCGCCTGCGTCTGCTTTTTTCTTTAGCAGCTTCAGTTCGATTAGCGCCCGTTTGGCGGGCGACAGGCCTGCCAATTGTTCTCTAATGCTCAATGCACTTGTTGCCACGGTCGGTTCTGCCTCGCTTGTTCTCTAAAGTACGTCGGCCAAGAGCTGCACGGCGCCGCTTGCGATGAGCGCCAGCTTCAAAGCTTGCGCGCGCAAGCCGCCTTTTCCTATCTCCTGGGTCAGACGCTGTTGCGCCTCTTCGTCCGACAGGTTCACGATCTCAGCCAAGAGCAAAGCCAGCTCGTCGTCAGCTTCACTCTCTGTCTGCCGTTCGTAAATCAGTGCGGCCAGCCTGGCAATCGTCGGTGACTGGAACACGTCGATTAAGTTCAACTCGACGTGCAACTGCCGTCGCAGGTTGGAAATGAGTTTTGCAGCCATCAACGAATGTCCGCCTAACTCAAAAAAGTTCTCGTGGATGCCCGGATGTTCGATCTTAAGAACTGTGGCCCACACTTCCGCGATTGATTCTTCAAGCGGACTGCGTGGTCCTTCAAAGTTTTCTGAAGACGACGCGTCCGGGAATTGCCCAAGATTGAGAAGCGCGCGCCGGTCAGTCTTGCCATTCGGCATCAGGGGAATAGCATCGATGAACGTAAACGTCCCCGGCATCATGTAGCCTGGTAACTTGCCGCTCAGAAATTGACGCAGTTCACCGGGCGCGGCAGGTTGCGCAGCGCGCGCACCCACCACATACGCGACAAGTTTTTTGTCGCCGCCGTCTTCAGCCGCGAGCACTACCGCCTCGGCCACGTTTGCATGTTCCCTGATCGCCTGCTCAATCTCTTCCAACTCAATGCGGAAACCTCTAACCTTCACCTGGTTGTCAATGCGGCCAAGGAACTCGAGATTGCCATCGGGCCGGTAACAAACCACGTCGCCTGTCCGGTAGATTCGCGGTGCGCGCTCATCGGCAAACGGATTTGAAATAAATTTTTGGTTCGTGAGTTCAGGCTGATTGAGATAACCACGAGCGACCCCGCCGCCGCCAACGTATAGTTCGCCCGGCAATCCCACCGGCACAGGCCGCAGGTTGGCATCCAGAACGTAGACCACTACGTTAGCGATTGGCCGGCCGATTGGTGCTTCGGAAACTGCGCTTTCATCCGCAACCGATAGATCGCAAATCGTCGCGACGATAGTAGTTTCGGTTGGACCATAGCTGTTGAGCAGGCGAACGCTGCTCGGAACGTGTTCCCGCCAGGCTGCGAGACGTCCCGGCAATGCCTTCTCTCCGCCCAAAATCACCAGACGAATGGATTCTGGAAGCGAGAGGTTGTCTGCAACCAGGTCGACAGTTAGCTCGTGCCAGTAGGCAGTGGGCAAATCAAGTACGGTGATTCCAAATTTGCTGCACGCGTGCAAGAAGTGTTCGGTGGAACTGATCATCAAATCAGTTCGCAACACCAGCGTGGCGCCTCTGGTCAGGGTCGGGAATATTTCTTCAGCGCTGGTATCGAAACTAAGCGAGGCAAACTGCAGCACTCGATCGGTATCGCTAATTTCATATGCCAGACTGGCTGCGTGCGTGAAGTTCAACAGCGAACGATGCTCGATCAGCGTTCCCTTCGGTTTTCCCGTCGAACCCGAGGTGTAAATGACGTACGCGGCGTCCGCCGGCTCTGCAGCTTCGTTGAGATTTGCAGGAACTTGCGCGGCTATTTCCTCAGTCGCGGCGTCGAGACAAACCAGCTTGCCTTTGTAATCTGGAAATTGATTTGATAGCGTCGACTGTGTCAACAAAACATCAGCGCCACTGTCGGAAAGCATGAAGGCCAGCCGATCTCTCGGATAACCCGGATCCAACGGCACATATGCGCCGCCCGCTTTGAGAATCGCGAGCACCGCCGTAATCACTGCCGGCGATCGCGGTAAAGAAATTCCCACCAAACTTTCCGCGCCCACACCGAGCTGTTTGAGATAATGAGCGAGTCGATTGGCCCTCGTATTCAAATCCTCATAAGTGATCGCTTCCGCCTCATACACTACTGCGATCGCTTTCGGAGTGAGTTCAGCCTGGCGTTCAAACATGCGCGTGACTGCTGTGCCCGGAAACTCTCTCGCAGTGTTGTTGAAATCCACCAGTAACTCGCGCGTCTCAGCCGCGGCCAACATTGGTAGGCTTCGCGGGGACTGCTCAATGTCAGCGGCAATTCCAGTGAGAATGTTTGCGAGATGCGCCAGCATCCGCTCCATCACGTCATCGGCAAAACGGTTGCGATGATAAACGAGTTGGAGTCGCAGTTCGGTTCCCGGATTAACCACCAGTGTCAGCGGATAGTTGGTCCGCGAGAGCTGCGCGCTGGAAACTTCAACCGGCCCGTCGAGATCAAAAGAGGAACCCGACCCGGCAAAATTTTCAAAAACCAGCAGCGTCTCAAAGAGCGGCAGACTAAAGGGTACGTCGCTCCAGTTTTGAATTTGCTTTAGCGAGCAGTGTTCATATTCAAGCGCACTCGATACGCGGCGTTGGATCTGCTTCAGGCAGGCTAGAGTCGATTCGTTGTCAGATAGTTTAACGCGCACAGGCAACGTGTTTATCAACAAGCCGACCAGCGACTCGACCTGCGGCAGGTCATAAGGTCGACCAGACACCGTTATGCCAAACACGACGTCGTCGCTCGCGGAATAGCGGCTCAACAAAATGGCCCAGGCGCCCTGCAACACTGTGCTGATCGTCAAGTGGCTTCGCTTTGCGCAATCGCGAATCGCAGTCGTCAACTCCGCCGATAACGAGCGGGTCTTTTCCCCAAACGAGTCGACGGCGACACTGCTTTGGACCGCACCACTGTCAATCGGCAGGATGTTTGGCCCAACGATACCTGAAAGCTCAGCACGCCAGAATGTTTCCGCTTGTTTCGTGTCCTGCTGTTCAAGCCATTGCAAATAACCCGCGAAGTCCGGCGCGTCCTGCAAGTTTGTCTCGCGGTCGTGGACTAGTTGTTGGTAAAACTGCGAAACCTCAGCACGCACCAGCGACATGGACCAGCCATCGAGAATGATGTGGTGATTGCTGACAACTATCCAGAACGCTTCGTCGTCAGTCTGTAACAAAGCGACTCTGATTAACGGCGCTGTCGTGAGGTCAAAGCCACGATCACAATCTGCTTTCAGAAATTCATCACGCAGCCGTTCCTGTTCGCTACGTAGGACAGACTTTCCAGTCTGTCCGGAACGTAGGACAGACTTTTCAGTCTGTCCCGGACAGGCAGGAATGCCTGTCCTACTTAACGACAACTCGCGCCAATCGTGCTGCTGAAATGAAAGCGTTGCTTCGCTATGAACAATTTGGGAGAGCCGCTCAGGATCATCGGTCGAGAAGGAAGTTCGCAGAATTTGGTGCCGTTCAATGACACGTTGCCAGGCTGCGGCAAACGCAGCAGCGTTGAGCGGCCCGCGATACGAGTAACAAACCTGTTCGAAGTACGCTTTCGACTCCGGCGCGTACAGCGAATAGATCAGCATCGCCTGTTGCGTCGGCGTCAGCTCATGAATCTGGTTGTCTTCAGCAATCATCGGTTGTCCGGACTCGTCGTCGCAGGATGACTAGAACTCTTCGGCAAATTTACGTTGAGCTTCCTCTTCTGAAAGCTGGCTTAGTTCCGCTAGCATGGCGGCCAATTCGTCGTCCTCAGTTGACGCAGTTTGCATTTCGTAGATTGCGGCTGCTAAACCGGCCACGTTTGGCGTTTCAAAAATCCGGCGCAACGGAAGTTCTACGGACAAGGTCGTACGCGCGCGTGAAATTACCTGGGCCGCGAGCAACGAATGCCCACCGAGATCAAAAAAGTTGTCGAACATGCCGACACGATCAACACGCAACACATCGCTCCAAATACTGGCGAGTCTTTCCTCTATCGGCGTGCGCGCTGCGACAAATTCAGCTTTCTTCCGCGGTCCAACTGACGTTTCGGAAGTAATACTCGCCGTTGCCGGCACGTTTGGCTGCCAGCGCAGCGCCGGAAGTTGCGAAACAGTTTGCTGCGGATTCGCCACCATTGCTTCCAGCGTTTGCTTAAAGTCGTCGAGCATCGAGGTGATGCTCTGGTCCGCGAAAAGATCGGTGCTGTAAGAAAACCACAGCTCGAGCGACCCGGGTTTTTCGATCGCGCCCAGCGTCAGATCAAACTTTGCCGCAGGCGTCTCCACTCGCAGCGTTTCGACTTCCACTCCTTTGAGTGTGAACTCGGACACGGACTCGTTCTCGAGCACAAACATCGTTTGGAACAACGGGCTGCGGCTTAAACTTCGTTCGGGCCGCATTTCCTCTACAAGTTTTTCGAACGGAACGGATTGATGCGTGTAGGCATCGATGGCGACCTCGCGCGTTCTGTTTAGCACTTCGCGAAAGCTCGGATCGCCCGAAAGATTTCCGCGCAACACCAGCGTGTTGATGAAGCAGCCGATGAGCGGCTCAGTTTCAATTAAGTCGCGACCGGCAACCGGGGTTCCCACCAAAATGTCGTCAAGCCCACTGTAAGCGCTCAACAAAATCTGAAACGCGCCCAGCAGCAACATGAAAAGCGTGACACCTTCCTGGCGACAGGTATCGCGCAACGCTTGATAAAGTTGCGACGGCAGCACGATTGACCGCTGGCCGCCGGCGAAACTTGGCTGCTCAGGAGCAGCGAAATCGCTCGGCAGATTCAGCGAAAACGGCGCGTCTTGAAGTTGGGTTTTCCAGTAGCTCAGGTGCTCAGCAAGCAGCGGGCCCTGCGTGTTCCGGCGTTGCCACTCAGCGAAGTCGGCATACTGGATCAGCAGTTCTGGCAACACAACATTTTCATTTTCTGCTTCGTAGAACTTCGCCAGCTCCTGAAAAAATATTTTCAAGGCCCAGGTGTCGCTGATGATGTGATGAATCGCGAGCAGCAACACATGCTCGTCAGCAGACAAGCGAAATAGAGTTACTCGCAGCAATGGTCCACGCGAAAGATCGAAAGGTCTTTCACTTTCACATTGGATCAGCCGGTCGAGCTCTGCTTCTCTTGAAGTTATTGAAATTGAACTTAAGTCAGCAACGTGGAAAGGAATATCGATTGTGGGAACAATCACCTGAACGGGCTGGCCATCGTGCTCGACAAACGTTGTCCGCAGTATCTCGTGACGCGCGGCAATCGACTGAACCGCGCGGTTCAGGCGCGCCGGATCGAGGCGGCCGCGAAGTCGCAAGGCCTTATGGATGTTGTAAAGCGAGCTGCCCGTATCAAGTTGATCGATGAACCAAAGGCGTTGCTGTGGAAAAGAAAGCGCAAGCGGTTGATCGCGGTCGACGCGTTGAACAATCGCCGAGTCGCCACCATCCTTTCCCACTAGCGCGTCAACCTGTTCCGCTAACCTCTTAATCGTCGAACACTCAAATAGCGCTCGCAACGGAACAATGATTTTGAACTGCCCGTTGATTCGCGCCACCACTTGAATCGCAAGTAACGAATGGCCGCCTAGTTCAAAGAAGTCGTCGTTCACGCCAATCGCATCGATGCGAAGCACGGTCGCCCAGATTTGCTCCAGCCGTTTCTCAGTCGCGCTCGCTGGCGCTTCGTATTTTGTGACGACATTGGGTCGCACTTTGCCGGGTTCGGGCAGCGCTCGTTTATCGACCTTGCCGTTAGCTGTAAGCGGTAGCTCAGCCAATTCGACGAACGTCGACGGCACCATGTAGTCGGGCAGGCTTGAATTCAGAAATGTGCGCAACTCGCTGACGCTTGGCACAGTTTCGCGCGCGACGAAATAAGCAATCAACACCTGAATGCCGTTAGCATCGCTTTTCGCGATCACGGCGTTGTCTTTGACTCCGGGATGTCGCGCCAGTTTCGCTTCGACCTCGCCGAGCTCGATGCGAAAACCTCTAACCTTTACCTGACTGTCTTGCCGTCCGGCATATTCGATGACGCCGTCTTTCGTGAGACGCGCGAAATCCCCCGTCCGATAAAGTCGCGCTCGGCCGTTAAGCGAGTGCTCGATAAATTTGCGGGCGGAGACATCAGGGCGATTCAAATATCCCCGCCCAACGCCAGCGCCGCCTATGTAAAGCTCGCCGGGCGTTCCTGGAGGCACAGACTGTCCGTGCTCGTCTAAAATGTAAATTTCTGTGTTGGCAATCGGTTCGCCGATGGGAATCGCCGTCACTTGGATGTTGTTGTCTTTGGGAATCCTATAAGCGCAAACGATGCCGGCCGTTTCCGTCTGGCCGAACATGTGCACGTGCCGCGCGGGATGCGCGAAGCGATGCATCCAGATTTGTGGAATGTCAGACAAGAGCGGCTCGCTCGCCGACAACATCAGCCGCAACCGATTATCGAGCAACGCGCTGCGCGTGAGTTCGTCCAGCGAAGCCAACCCATCCGTGCAGTTGCGCCAGAATGACGGCACGGCGTCCATTACCGTAACGGAACGCTGCTTGATCATCGCAAACAACGCCAGTGGATCCTTTCGTTGCTCCGAACTCGCAATCACAACGGTTGCGCCCAACGACAGCGGCAACAACAACTGGCGGCGCGAAGAAGAAAACGATATTGACGCGGTGTGCAGATAGCGATCGCTTTGGTCCAGTTGCAATTCAAACTGAAGTGCGAGCAGATAATTTGCCAGGTTGGCGTGTTCGATCATCACGCCCTTCGGATCGCCGGTTGAGCCTGAAGTATAAATTACGTAAGCGAGATCGTTAGGTTCAGCTTGGTCGTTGAGGTCCGTGATTGAAGTGGCAGCAATCTCTGCGCTGTCAGCGTCAAGTAAAATCAGGCTCGCGGGTGTAGTCGACAGGCGAGCTTCAACACCTGTCTTTGTCACAACCAACGAAACTTTCGAGTCGTTAAGCAGCCACGCCAATCTCTCTGCCGGGTAGTCGGGATCGAGCGGCAGATACGCGGCGCCGGCTTTCAGAATTCCCAGAATGCCGACCGCCATGTCGAGCGAACGATCGATGCAAATACCAACCAGCGATTCCCGGCCTACGCCACGATTACGTAACACGCGGGCCAACTGGTCGGCTTTGGCGTTGAGTTCGCCATAGGTCAGTTGCGCATCTTCCGAGACAACGGCAACTTGCGCCGGATCGCGCCTCACTTGTTCTGCAAACAGCCGTGGAAAGGTCTGCCCTAGAAACTGATCTATCCGCGGACCAAAACATTGTGACTGGCGCGCGGCCAGCCCGGTGACAATGTTGGATTCGAGACTAAGATTCTCAATCGTAGTTGACATAGTGGATCGGCGCGCAGAAATCCGCAGGGTGATTCGTCGCTTCAGCTCTCTTTACTAATTTTGACGATGAAACCGACGTTATGCTTCAAGTCGGATTGAATGGACACGTAGATGTCGCCGCGCTCATCGACGGTAACGCCCTGAACGTTTTTTAACTGGCCACCGAACGCGGCAATTGTTTTCAATTCTTCATTCGGCGTGTAGCGGTAAAGCTTGCTCGCGTGACTGTCGGTAATGTACAGCGCGCCCTTCGAGAAAAAGATCGTTTCCGGTGAAAACTGATCCTTACGATCGATCACAACGTGAAGCTTGTGATTTGTGTCCAGCAGGTAGAGCACGTTCTTCTCGTTGTCCGCGATGTACAAGTTGCCCTTATCGTCAAACGCCATGCTTTCGGGTTTAGTAATCTCAAATTCCCTGCCGAGAAATACTGAGACGTCGCCGTCTCTCGTGACCTTGAACACTTCATGCGCGTCTGCGTCGCCAACCAAAATCGATCCATCCGGCGCGAGCGCTATGCCCTCCGTTGAAAACAAACCTTTCTCTTTTCCGGCGAGCAGCCGCTGTTTGCCATTCGCATCCACTTCCCAAACACCACCCGCATCATCGTCGCTAAAGAAAATGTTGCCTTGCGGGTCCATCACCAGGTCCTCGGGAGACTTGGCGCCAAACTGGCCGTCCATCAGTTTCTTAAGCCCATCGTTTTGATTCCAAACTTCGAGTGCGACACCACCCTCATCGGCCAGGTAAAGTTTGCCCTGGTTCCAGAGAATGCCATCAGGCGATCCAAAACCAATCTTGTTGGTGGCAAAGACCGTCGCTTTGTAAGAGTCGTCGGTCATCAAAACCAAGCCGTCTTTTCCCAGCGCTTTGCAAGACGTGAGCAGGAACAATGCGCCCAGCGCAAGCGCGAGAGCCTTGAAGGCGATCGAAATGTTTTTTGTTCTAGGCATATTCTTTCTCGCTATCCGACCATCAGATGGACTCTCGCAGCCGCGAGTAGGGCGAGCAACGCCCTTACGTGAAAGAGCGTGCTCGAAATTTCAAATACGATTGCAAAAAGAAGCGCCGCGGAGAGCGCGTTGTACTTGAACGTCCACAAACTAATCTTGTCGAGGATTGCGCCCAGCCGTGATTGCGCTGCAAAGCGAAGCACTGATAACTCGGTGATTGCCACGGCGGCTCCGGCCGCGATGTCGAGTGGTGAGTGCTCCGCCTGAATCATTTTGCCGGCAAGAATCACAAACACGGTCCATCCGATTGCAACTAGTCCTATTCGCCGCGAAGCCAGAAAAATTCCCAGCGAGATGGCGAGAAAGAACCCGGCGTGATCGCTTGGAAAAGATCCAAGGTCATTTGTTTTGACATCGCCATTCACGAGATCGCGATGGTCTTTTTGGCTTTCCTCATCCAGCGCCGTGCGCACATTCGTTCGCTTCATTTCAACCAGTTCCTGGCCGCTTAGGTGATAGATTTTCTGAGACTCGATCGCGGGGCGCGGCAGAAAGATGGTATGTGACAACACCTTCGTAGTGGCCAACACGCAAACAGCGGCGACCAGAGTCATGAGCAAAACCTTGCGCCGCACCCGAGTGTCTTCCAAAGTCTTGCCGCTGTACCAGGCGGCGAAGAAGCAACAACCAATCAGGCCCGCCTTGATGAGATCGTTACCTTGGGTGAGGCCGACGATGCTGTCGAAAAACCACGAGCGTCCGGCCATGCCGTTCATGCCGGCAAGTATTTGATCGTTCAGACTCGTCAGGCGCGCGGTCAGTTCCGCGAACAACGCCGAGAGCACCATGCTGTAAATCACTATCGCCTCCTGTGGCTGCGGCCGTTCTCACAAGCAATCGAGCGGCGGAGTTATCACTTTGGCGCGCCAGTCGAGAAATAACTCGGTATTGGACCTGGCGCACCTATGGGTTCTGGTCTACAGAGATAGAAAGTTGTAAAAGGCCAGATTTGCCAGAAAAATCGCGGGTTAGAGTGATGCGAAGGCGGGCAGTTAATCGGCCATTTCTGCAGGCCTGAGCGCTGCTGTCAGCGCGCGTGAGGTTCGCTTGCCTTGAACTAATTCGAGTTTGGCCTGGAGCGCGCCCATCTGGATTGGCGCCACGGTTTGCAAATATTCAGTCAAGCGCGCGGCAAACACAGTGCGATCAAACTTCGCAGCATGCGCGCGCAACTCATCAACATTCCAACTGAACGATTCGAAATCTTTTATTGCCTGCATCAGCGATGCGGCTTCAGCTTTGTCAAAGAAAATTCCGGTGCGGCCTTCGACCACTGTTTCCACCGCGCCGCCGGCACGGAATGCGATAACCGGCCGTCCAGCCGCATTCACCTCGAGCGGCGTCATGCCAAAATCTTCTTCACCGGGAAATAACAGCGCGCGGCAACGAGCCGCATGACGCACAACTGCTTCGTCGGATTGCCGGCCGAGGAAACGAATCGATGGCCCCGCAATTTTTTCCAACCTTGCACGGTCTGGACCATCGCCTATGACCAGGAGTTTCCGATTGAGTTTAGTGCAAGCCGCTACCGCCAAATCGATCCGCTTGTAAGGCACAAGTCGCGACAGCACCAGGTAATAGTCTTCCTGCAGCGGATCGGGTTGAAAACGACTTACGTCAATTGGCGGCGGGATCACGATCGAGTCGCGACCGTAAAAAGTCTTGATGCGTTTAGCGACTGTCTCGGAGTTAGCGATGAAATAATCCGGGCGGCGTGCTGCGCGCAAATCCCATCGCTTCAATACTGCAAGCAACAGCGGCAAGAGTCGTCGCGACAGACGGCCGAAACCGGCGCGCTCGCTATAGTCCTCATAACGCCATACCCAACGCATCGGCGTGTGGCAGTAGCAAACATGGATTGCGTCTTTGCGCTTGCGAATTCCCTTCGCGTAACCAAAACAACTGCTGACGATCAAGTCGTAACTGGATAGGTCAACTGATTCGACTGCGAGCGGATAAAAAAGGAAGTAGTGACGAAAGTGACGGCGCAGTCCCGGCAGATGTTGCATCCAGGACGTCTTGATCTTTGCTTGCTGTAAACCCGGCGACAAGATTTCGGAAATGGCGACAGTCGAATGCAGGCTCGCGCCCGGCAGCAGGTTGTAAATTTCTTCTGCTACCTTTTCCGCGCCACCCATTTGCGCGAAGTTGTCGTGAAAGACTGCGATTCTCGACATTTCCATTTCTCTCTTAAATAGTTTCTGAAGACAAAGGCACCAATTGTTCTCTCACCGTGCGCACTGGTTTGGGAGCAGTCTCGGCATAGATCGCCTCGATGCGCGTCATAAACTTGGCGACGGGAAAATTTCGGATTACGTGTTGACGCGCGTGCGTTGCAATCTCGCTACTCAAGTCACGTCGCTCAAGTAGCGCCGCGATACCGTCAATTAGTTTTTCCTCATCGCCCAAGGGCACCAGCCAGCCGTTCATTTCATGCGTGACAAGTTCCGGCAAGCCACCGACGGCCGTGGCCAGCAGGGGAACGCCCGCCGCCATACCTTCGAGCGCTACCAGCGGAAAGGCTTCCGAACGCGAGTTCATCACCAACAAATCGAGTGCATGCATAATCGCCGGCACATCGTTTCGTTGCCCGAGAAAACGCACGCAATGGTCCAGTCCCAAAGCGCGAACTTCCGCCGACAACTGTTTCTGATAGCCATCGCCGCGATTGAAAAGTGCTGAGCCGACCACCAACAGCGCGAGGTTGGGAATTTGTTTGCGCGCTTTTGCGAATGCGCGAATCAATTCATGCTGGCCTTTGACGGGCGAGAGATTGCCGATGATGCCAATCAGCCGATCGCTGTTTCTAATCCGCAGTTCTTTGCGTATTGAACCGCTCGTTGTCGTTGAATTCAGTTTTGCGACCTCTATCGCGTTGTATACAACTGCAAAGTCGACTCTCTTCGGAAACTGCCGCAACAACTTTCCTTTGAACCTTTCAGCCGCCGCATTCGCCACCAATACAACGCGAACCGGAGGCAGAAGCAGGGTGAACAAACGAATGCAGGTGCTAAGCGGATGCTGCGGCAGGAGATCGTGGACGTGCCAAACAATTGGTATTCCCAACCCAACGGTTGCAGCCGAGATAACAAGCCCGGCGCGCACGCTGTTCGCATGTATCAGCTCCGGACTTTGCTCGCGTACCTGCGTGCGCACCTGGGCCATCGTCGAAACGAAAGATGAGAAATAGAGAATGAGCGCTGCAATTCTCCAGGTAAACCGGGCACTAAGTTGTTCTACGTTGGCGCAAGGAATGTTCAGTATCCTGGCTTCTTTTTGCAGTTGCCCGCTGGGCGGACACAACAATACCGCTTCGAAGCGACTGCGATTGAGTCGCGAAAGTATAAGCAGCAAGACGCGCTCGGCGCCGCTAACCTGGCCCGTGTGGTTGTAGAAAAGAATTTTCAATTTGCTTCTCGCGCGCGGCCTTCTTCAGCGCTAATCCAACCGATGATTAGCCAACCGATGGGCGCCACCGCATAAAGTGAAAACGTTAGACCAAAAATATTGTTGAGTATGAAGACCGGCATCATCGCCGCGATGATTCGCGCCGTAACCGCTGCAGATGAGCCCGGCGCTGCCCGTCGTGTTTGGCGAAACGCAAACCAGGTTGCGCGTCCCAGGATCCATAGAAACAACAGCGCAGCCGGAATACCGCCCGCAACCGCAAGCACCAAAACAAAATTATCGATTGCCATTTCTTCAACGTTGTCGGAAAACTTCAAAGCGCTCAACGAGCCGGCGCCGGCGCCGGAGCCAAGCGGCCGGTAAGGGATGACGTTTGTAATCAGGTCCTGCCAAACTTCGAAGCGCACATACAAACTGTCCTCGCCAGTTGGCTGTAGCGTTCCGCGTTGCGTGTGCGACAGCAGCGTTCCGACTTTATCGGTTTCTTCCCTGGACCACATGTCATCTTCAGCAGGCGGCTTGGCGAGAACCATGACCAGCAGCAACGGAATCAACAACATCGTCAAGCGTATCGCCACGCCGCGCATCGTTCGAGCGCCAAGCAAGACCAGACAAGCAACTCCAAGTAGCAGCCCGAAAATGGCGGTGCGCTGTCCGGTGAAAAGCAACACGGTCGAGAGCATCGTTCCGCAAATGAACCACCCAGCGCGGTTGAGCAGACGTGAAGCGCCGGCGCCAAATCCAAAAGCGATCAACGTGCCCATCGCAATGTAACGGCCCCATTCTTCGGCGCTGGTGAAAGTTGCAAGCGGCCGCTTCACATGGCCCACGCCGATGGAGGCATAAAATTCCACATTCTCGAGCCAGTACTGCTCGAATTGAGGATAGCCATAGATGAGCTGATAAATTCCGTAAAGCGAAGAGATCATGGCGAGCGCCACGATCACTTTGAACGCGAGGTGGATGAAGCGCGGATTTACCGCCTGGCCGAAATAGAACCAGCAGACAGGCATAAGAATCAGCATCGCGCCTGACAAGCCAATCATCAGCCCGCCCTGCAACGGATTGAAAATCTGCACGAAAAAGATCGCGGCGAGAATTGAAACTGAAGTGGCGAGTGGCGTCGCCCGCACAATGTTCAAGCGATATCGTTGCAACATCAGACCGAGCGCCATCAGGGCGACGATTGGTGTCAGTACGTGAATGGGATCGAATTGCGAATAATCAACAATCAGATATTGGATTCGGCGTATCAGGCCTCGAAACGGCTCGAACAAAATCATTGCCAGCAGACCCGCTTCGAGGCTGACCACCAGCGGCAACGCCATTAAGAAAAGTAGCGAGGTCATGATCCAGCCGCGCAGGATTTGTCCGCCACCAACGATGGCAAGGACTGTGAAAACGCAAATAGCCTGGAGCGGAGCTAGCCAAACGAATAGCGAGCGGCGCGTTGGCGACGGTCGCTGTTTCGCCGGTAAATGCCAAGCCGGCGACCGGCCCGCTGGCGACTGTCGCGCCGGCGATTGTCCCGCGACTGTGATTTCCGGATAGACTGCGCTCATCTCAAAATTCCAGATTCAAAAATTCCAGATTCCAGATTCCAAAAACTGTCTTCTGCCCTCTGCCTTCTGTCTTCTGCCTTCTGCCCTCTGCCTTCTGCCTTCTGCCTTCTGCCTAGTGCCTACTGTCTTCTGCCTTCTGATTTCTGACTTCTGACTTCTGCCTTCTGCATGCGCTCTGCCCTCTGCTTACTGCCTTCTGATTTCTGATTTCTGACTTCTGCCTTGTGCCTTCTGCATGCGCTCTGACCTCTGACCTCCGACCTCTGTCTTCTGTCTTCTGTCTTCACATTTCCGCAGCTGGGATGCCGGCGCGGAACAACGATCGCAACTGCGCTAGCGGCAGATCGCCGCTGCGCGGCTTCAGGTAACTCCACATGCTGCATTCGCGCTGGCGCATCAGCGCGACGAACGCAACAATCATCATCACGCTGTAACCAAGCAACGACGCTATTGCCGCTCCTGCGATTCCCATGCGCGGCAACAAGGTCAGCAAAGCGACGACGGTAACAACGGCGGAAGAAACGCGCGCAATCGTACTAAGACCGGGATGTCCAAAGCCGTTCAGCCCACTGACAGCGATTCCACCAGCCGTCAACACCACCGACGCAACCAACAGGATGCGAAACGTGGCGCCGGCGGCGCTGAAGCTTGGCCCATAAACAATCCGCAGGATGTGCGGCGCTGCCAGCCACAAAGGGACGAGCACGATCAGGTGCGTGTAGACAGTTAATCGCAGGCTGCGGGCCAGGAGATTGTCCGCGCGGTCATGGTGTTTCGCAGCCGCGACTTCCGGCATTACCGCATCAGCAACCGAGCCCGCCAGGATGGCAGTAATTTCCGAAAGACGGACCGCAACAAAATAAAGACCGATGGCAGTGCTCGACGCAAGTCCGCCAAGCAGCAGTTGGTCCATCCTGAGCGTTGCAAAATCCGCGACCGTCCCGGGATAACCGCGCAGGCCATAGTTCACCGCGTTGCGCCATTGCAACCAGCTCGGCTGCCAGCGCGGTCGCAGTTGACGCCAAACCGCAAACAACGAAAGGAACATCGCTGCAAACTGCCCGGCCATTGCCGAAAACGCCGCAGTCTCAACCGTCAAATGATTGAACAACCAAAGCACCAGATACGACGCCGCCTGGACCACGAAGGTAATCAAACGTGAAGTGCCGGCCCAGCCAAAACGTCGCGACCCTTCAAGCAAGCCAATCATCAAAAACTGGACCAGCGCCGCGGGAATGTTAAGCAGGTAGATGCGCACCAGCCGCATTACTTCCGGGCTGCGATGACCAACCAGATGCGGAATGACGACTTCAGCCAGGGCGAGCGTACTCAAGCCGACGACCAGCGAAAAAAGTATCGCGTTCGAGAAGAGCATAGAAACGCATGACGGATCTTTGGCTGCCCAATAACGGTGAGCTTGGGTCAAGCCAAATGTCGCCAACAACGCGCACACCGGCGGCCACAACATCACGATCAACAGATCTCCGCGACCAGCCGGCCCCAGCGCCCAGGCGCTAAGCAGGCTCGTCAACAGGCCGCACACCAGAGCCAGTGCGTTCGTGCTGAAAACCATCCTTATATTTCTGAAAAACATTCGTTCAGGCTGCGCCTTCTGCTGTCAGGATGGCTGGAATTGTTCGCAGCAAAATTTTGCAATCGAGCGCGAGCGACCAGCGATCGATGTATTCGAGGTCAAGCTGCATCCATTCTTCAAACGAGAGATTGCTGCGACCGGAAACTTGCCACAAACAAGTCAGGCCGGGCTTTACACTGAAGCGGCGCTTCTGCCACGCCACATTCAGTCCCAGCACGTCGCGCATCGGCAGCGGCCGTGGGCCAACCAAACTCATATCGCCAAACAGGACGTTGATTAGCTGCGGCAACTCGTCAATGCTCAGCTTTCGCAGAATCCGGCCAACGCGAGTCATACGCGGATCGTTGCGAATCTTGAACACGGGCCCGTCTTTTTCGTTCAGGTGTTCGAGTTCCTTCATGCGGGCTTCAGCGTCGCCGGCCATCGTCCTGAATTTGATCATGCGAAAGCGCCGCTTGTTGTAGCCCATGCGTTCCTGAATAAAAAATATTGGTCCGGCCGAATCGATTCTTATCGCCACGGCAACGAGCAGGAACAACGGCAGCAGCAACAACAACAGTGCTACTGAACCGACAAAGTCGATTACGCGTTTCGCCTCGGTGCGCCAACTAATTGAGGGCGCGCTGTGCAGCGAAACCAGCGGTGCTCCTTCAAATTCCCAGGCGCGCGAACGCGCCAGCTTGTGCGGGAACAGATCGGAAAACAGATGCACCATGATTCCCTGCTCTTCCAGAATCGTGATCGCTGCCTCAATGCGCGAGTACTGCGACTTAATGGGCAGGGTTATGAAGACTTCGTCAATGACTTCGGTGGCAATGACCCGCTCCAGGTCCTCGACGCGACCCAACCACGGCACGCTGAAGGCTGCGGGATCTTTCAAACGCCGCTCTTCGTCGACGTATCCCACCAGGCGATAACCGAAATCGGTGCGCTCAGAAACTTGTTTCGCCAGCCACTCCGCGCGTGGTCCATTTCCGATCAGCAACAGCTTCTTGATGTTGAGACCGCGCAGTCGCAACCGGCGCAGGTTCAAGCGCAACAAGACACGCATGCCGCCAATCAACCCGATGGCGATCGCCGCCACGTAGAGAGTAGTTTTGAAGTTAACCGTTTCCCAGCGACCTATCTGCGCCACAATCAACAATGCCACCGAGGCAGCGAAGACGGCGCGGCCAATCTCTTTCATCTCATCGGCGAAGGTGGTTAGACGATGCGAACGGTAAAGTCCCTGCAGCTCAAAGGCGATGTACCAAACAACGAGCAGTAATCCAGCCAGCAGCGCATTGCCGAGTTTTATTCGAGTGGAAAGAAAATCAACCGCGTAGGCAGGAACACTGGGCTCGCCGGACGGCGCGTAGTTGATGACAATCGCCAGCAACAGCGCCGAAAGCATCAGCACCAGGTCGCTCATCTTCAAAAAGAAGTTTGCCAGTTGTCCGTAGCGGGCTGTCATAGGCGCAAGGGGAAAACATTTCGAAGAACACTCGTGCGAGCCGCGCGAGAATTACAAGCGAGCTAGCGCATCAATGGATAAAGAAACGTGGTCAAGCTGGCGAGCCTAACGTAGCGCTCGATCTTGCTGATGCGGTTTCGCGGGACGAGAATCATGTCCCCCGGCTGCAACGTCAGATCGTTTTCCAAATCACTGGTGCGTTTCAGCGTCTTAAAGTTGAGACTACGAACTTCCGCCGTATCCGCATTAAGTTTGCGAAAGACCAGAATCTGCGACGACTTAGCACTGTCTTTGAAACCGCCGGCCAGCAGCACCGCCTGAATCGCGGTCAGGTTTTCTCTCAATTCAAACTTACCGGGGGCCGCAACTTCGCCGGAAACTACAACGTAGGGTTTCTGAAACTCTCTCAGCACCACCGTCAGCTCCGGCGATTCCAACCGCGCGCGTACCCGCGCCAAAATCAGATTGCGTACCTGCTGCAAATTGCGGCCGGCAACTTTCAAATCACCGCCCATCTGTAACGAGATGAAACCGTCCGGCTGAATGCTGACTGTCTGATTAAACTCCGGTGTGTAGCGATACTCGATGCCGAGCACATCGCCGGGATGCAGCACGTAACGCTCTTCAACACCGAAAGCGGTCAGTCGCGGAGGTCGTGCAGGTGTCGGCGTTTGCGCATACGCAACCAGGCTCGCGCTGATGCAGAGCAAAGCGATGACAGAAATTTTTCTGAGCAATATCATGGGTCCTATTTACAGTCGTTGATAGATCCAGTTCGGAACTGGATATCGTCTTTGATTCAGAACGAAACCAAGAAACTTGCCGTCCGCGCTTTCGATCATTTTTTGACTGCGCTTGATTTGGGCACTACGAGTTTGTCCGGCCTTGACTACTACACTTATTCCGTCGACCAGCGGCGCCAGCGTGGTGGCATCTGCGGACACAGCCAAAGACGAACAATCGATCAGCACGTAATCAAAGTTCCAGCGCAGGGCCTTGATGCACGCAATGCGATACTCGGGATTGGAATCAAAATCACTTGCTCGCGAAGTGCCGCGGGTTGTAACCGTTTGGGTCTTTGTGTTAGTCGAGATGGCGAGCAGATTTTCTACCTCGGTTTCTTCGCAATACCTGGCAACGTAATTCGCATCGGCGAGATGAAGCTCGCGCAAAGCGGCGACGTCAATGCGCAATACTCGCTTGTTTGTTTGCAGCGCCAGCTCTTTTGCTATCAGATTCACGACATAGGTCACGCCCTCGCCGGGCGCCGCAGCCGTAAAAGCTACAACGCGGTTGCGCAACTTTCCGTCATCGCCAACCGCTTGGAATAGCGTTTTGATTAATTCCAGGTAGAAGCCCAAGATGATTGCCCTTCCCTTTGAATTCGAATGCCTGCTTGAAATCTCAGATCTCAAATTTGAGATCTCAAATGCCTGAAATTCTGAAATCGCTTTTGAAATCTGAGATCTCAAAATCTGCAATCTGACCTGCTCTTTTGAACTCTGAGATCTCAAATTTGAGATCTGAAATATTTCTGTTCAGTCCGCCCATTCGAGCCGTGGCTCAGTCGCAATCTTAGGTTGCGCCAGCCGCGACGGCGTCGCTTCCTTTTCCTCGACCGTTCCCGTGACCCAAGTCTCCGCATCGTTTGGCAAAGAAGCGAGCACCGGCTGTCCGGTTAGCACTTCAAGCTCCTGCGCCGTCAACACCGTGTCACGCATGAATTCTGCTACGACCACGCTTCCCAAACTCAGCAGAGCGCCAAGAAACAATCCGAGCATTAGGTTCATCGGCCGGTTTGGCCTTACCGGCAGACTGGGTTGAATAGGCGCTTCGGCCACGGAAACGTTGGTGATCTTGTTTTCATCCAACTCGTCGGTGATGCGTGCTTCCTCTTCCTTCTTCTGATAGAGCTGATAGTTATCGTCGGCCTGTTTGACTTTGCGCGTGAGCTCTTCGTATTCGCCCGTTATACCTTCGAGACGTGATAACTGGCCTTCATATTGGGCCACCTGCCCTTCAAGCATTTCCAGCCGCCCCTGGGCGCCGGCCTGGTCCACACGCGCGCGCGCCTGTTCGGTCTCAAGCGTTTGTCGCAACGGATTAAGATCGGTTGACTGTTCAGTCGCCGTCTCGCCGGTAGCTTTGTCCAGCGCTGCACGCGTAGTTCTAATCTGCTGATCGACTTCGCGCACCAGGCGATCGTCGGCACGAAACTTTGTCAGCAACTGCGTCCGCTTGTTCTGCAATTCCACGATCATCGTGTTCAGATGCTCGGCCGAGTATTGGTTCGGCAGCGCGCGGCTTTGCGTCACAATGCGCGGATGAATGGTTCGCAACTGCTGTTCGAGTTTGGCGATGCGCTCGTTTAGTTCGCGCAGCGTGGCCTTCGTTTCCATCAAACGCGATTTTGCATCGGTCAGTTTCTGCACCGTCTGCTCTTTTTGTTGAGTCAACGAAACAACGTTCATCGACTGCTGAAAAGTCGAAAGCTGTTGCTGTGCATCGCGCAGTTGATCTTCAGACTGCGTGGCCTGGTTTTTGAAGAAATCGTACGTGCCGGGCGGTCGGTGGAGCTTGAGATGTTTTTCCAGATAAAGATCCTGGACCTTCCGCAGCACCGTCGCGGCCATCTGTGGAGAACCGGAAGTGTATTTGACTTCGATGATGTTAGCTTTTTTGACGGGAGTGATAACCAGATCTTTTGCCAGTCGCTGACTCGCTTCCTCTATCTGCGCAGCTTGCGTCGACGGCGCCTGTCGCAATCCCAGCATCACCGAAAGTGAAGCCCGCGGTTGGTACAAACCGCATTCAGTTACCACTTGCTTCAGCAAGTCGTCGCTAGTCAACAACTCAATTTCGGAGTTGATCTGATTCTCGGAAACTTCGTTGTCGAAATATGTGCCAGCGGTTCCGGTGGTGCGTTCCGGCGTAATAGGAACGTCTGAGCGCGCATTCTTCACCAGAATCTTCATGCGCGACTCGTACTCGTTCGGCATTAGAAAGGTCAGCACCGCGGTGCCGATCGCTACGGTCAAAAACGTCGTAAGGATCAGCGCCTTGTGGCGAAACAGAACGCCGGCGATATCGCGCACAGAGAATTGTGCTTGCTCCGATTTGTTCGGGGTGAAATTGTTCATAAGTAAAGTTCTGCAAATGATTTAAACGGGGAATGAAGGGCTAGTTCCGCAATTTCTGGAAGTGACCTGCGCGAAGCATGGTATCTTCAAAAACTTTAGGAAAACCGGAAAGACTGCGCTTCTGGGGCGGTTGAGGTCGCCGATAGGTGGGGCCGTCAGCGCTTTCAACGGCTTCGCATTTCGAGGTATTGCGGTGCGCTGCTGAGCTTGAGTGGCAAACCGGAAGCATTGCTTATTTTTTCGCCGGCGGAGTCACCGGTCACCGAGGTCAAGCGATAGGTGCCCGGGCCGAGCGGCAGGATTACGTTTCGGCCCAACCACGAGGTGCTCCACGCGGCAAATTTTGTCGCGCCGTTACAACGAAACGCCAGCACATAATCCTCACTGCCCAACTGGGGGCCGGCAATGCGTTCGCCAAATCCACAGCCCGTCAAAAATCTCGTTAGCGTTTGCGTGGCTCGATAGGCCGGCTTTGGATCGTAAAGCGGATCGCGGTCGGGATATGCCGAGGCAAACACGGTCCCGAAGTGATGCTCGAGTTCGTTCGCATTGCGGCCATCGTCGCGCCAGTCATACCAAATTGAAAGTGGAATCCCCTGGGATTGATTTATCAAAATCTGGCGGGCCAGCAGTGACGCTTGCTTCTCTTCGCCAATATTGAATGAGGCGGAAGAATAGCCCCACTCGCTCGAAATAATCGGCAGGCGTTTGTTGGGCGCGTACTTCTGAATGAGCTTTCGCAAGCGCGCGTAGTCGTCAACTACACTTTCCGGATCCGACTTGCGATATGGATGAACTGAAACCGCGGACCAGTAATCCAACAGCCCTGCCCGCAAACACTCTTCAACAAACGGAAAATCGAATCCCCAAACTCCTGGACCGATCAACTGTTCGTTCGGCGCCACTTGATGGATCGCCTTACTGGTCTCCAGGGCCAGCTTCGCGTAGTCCGAAACGTTTGGCGCCGGCGTCCAAAAACCGGTGTTAGGTTCGTTGTAAATCTCCCAAACGATGCCGCGCCCGCGATAACGTTTCACCGCCGCCGCCGCCCAACTCGCAAAGGCCAGTCTGCCTTCACTTGTGAAGGGTGCGTGATCACCGTCGTACAATGTGTTTGTGTAATCGAGAATGAAGAGTGGCCGCAAGTGATGTTCGTCCAGCGCGCTGAGCAAACGGTCGTAAGCGGAAAAATCGTAAATGCCTTTTCCGGTTTCGGTGCTCTGCCAAACAAAATCCATGCGCACCCAACTGAATCCGGCTGCGGTTAACATCGCCAGTTCACCCGGCTTGGGATCGGTGAAATGAATATTGACTCCGAGCGCGCCCGGAATGGCAGGCGCTGACGTGTCACTGGGCCACGGCTCGGTCGGGTGCGCGCTTAACGCACAACTGGAAAACACCAAAGCAAGCAGACATATGCAGACAATTGATCTCATTACAGAAATAGAGTTTCGACAGACAGTCCGTAGTATCAGGAAGACTGTCAATCGAAACCTTCTCCCTTTTTTGGACTACGGCGGCTTGACGCCGCTTTTGGACGCGGCGGCTTGACGCCGCCTTTCAAGCCAGCCTTACGACTTCATAAAAGAAAACCCGCGACGCCTTCGCATCGTTAATAACGGCGTCAAGCCGCCGTGCTGCAAAGCGGCGTCAAGCCGCCGCACTCCACGCTTGCTGCCTTCTGCGTAATCTGCGTAATCTGTGGATTAATTTTTCAAATCCGTCCAGCTCGTGAACCGAGGTCATGACAACAGCTTCAATCGCCGACATCCGCGCAAACTTTCCCGCGCTCAAACGCACGCACAACAACCATCCGGTCGCATATTTCGACGGACCCGGCGGCACACAGGTTCCGCATCAGGTTGTTGCGGCAATGTCTGATTATCTCTACAACCAAAACGCGAACACGCACTGGGCTTACCCGACCAGCGAGGAAACTGACGCCGCGATTGAGATTGCGCGCGAAACCTGTGCCGAGTTTTTGAACGCTTCGCCAAAAGAAATCGCCTTTGGCGCCAACATGACGACGCTGGTATTTAACCTGGCACGTGCGTTGGGAAAGACGTTGCAGCCTGGCGATGAAATCGTTGTGACTGAACTGGATCATCACGCGAACGTGGCGCCCTGGCATTATTTGAAGAGTGAACGCGGAATCAATTTGGAAATTGTGAGAATGGAGCCGCAGACCGGACAGCTCGACTGGCAAAGTTTTGAGCAGTCAGTAACAAAACGCACGAAGCTGATTGCAATCGGCGCCGCCTCAAACGCGCTGGGTACAATTAATGACCTCGCGCGCGCAATTAACCTCGCGCGTTCTGTCGGCGCGCTCGTTTTTGTGGATGCTGTTCATTACGTGCCGCACGCGCTCGTCGACGTTCAGGCCCTCGACTGCGACTTTCTCGGCATGTCGGCATACAAATTTTATGGCCCACACGAAGGTGTGCTGTTTGGCAAAGTCCGTTTGCTCGAATCGATCGACTTCCCCAAACTAATCCCCGCGCCCGACACCGCGCCGGAAAGTGTTGAGACGGGAACGCAGAATCATGAAGGGATCGTAGGCACGGCCGCGGCTATCGATTTCCTGGCATCACTCGCGACAGCAAGCTCGACAGCGGGCACAAGGCGCGAACGATTGACGAATGCTTATGACGAATTGCATCGGCGCAGTGCGGCGTTGACAGAAAGACTGTGGAATGGGTTGGCGCCGATAAATGGCGTTCGCCTTTATGGACCACCGCCGGACTTGCCGCGAACACCAACCGTCGCTTTCACCGTTGACGGTGTCGCTTCAACTGAAGTTTCTCGCCGGTTGGCAACACGCGGGCTGTTTCTTTCGCACGGAGACTTTTACGCGGCGACTGTCGTGGAACGCCTTGGGCTTGGTGCGGAAGGTTTGGTGCGCGCCGGTTGCGCCTGCTATACGACGGAAGACGAAATCGATCGACTGATTGCAGGAGTCGAAGAGGTCGCTTTGAGTTAGTCCAAAGTCCAAAGTCCAAAGTCCAAAGTCGAAACCCCCAAAACTGCGATTGGATAGGCAGACATTGGACTTTGGACTTTGGACTTATTCTCGAACAGCATTTATAAAGTCTGCCAACAACCCATAGGCGGTGCTTTGCAGATTTGGCCGGTGCGAAGTGACAGTCAGGCCCGGCATCATGTCGAGTTCAAAGTGAATCGCGAGCGAGGTGCCCCTTACATTTCCTAGCGGCTCTAGTGGTCCAATTTGTTCCGGACGCACGATGGCTGAAATTTTTCCATCCTGCTGGCGGCTGGCTCGCGCGACAAGTTTGAACGGCTTCCCTTCCGCGCGGGCACGTTGCAACTGGTTTGGATTCAACTCGCGAATCCCGGAACGCGCCACCTCGGCTGGCTTCAAGGGAACATTCATCAGCACATTCGCCAGCGCGCAAACTTTCACCGTCGCATCCCAACCATCGATGTCATGACTCGGATCAGTTTCCGTAACGCCTAACTCCTGGGCGGTTTTCAATCCTTCGGCAAACGTGCGGCCGGCTTCCATGGTTTCGATGATGATATTTGTAGTCGAACTAAAGATACCGCTGAAGCTGCGCAGCTTCACTGCCGGCAGTGTTTCGCGAAAAAGTGAAAACACCGGCGCACTGTCCAGCACCGCAGACTCAAAAAGAAATTGTTTGCCGCCGGCCCGCGCCAGTTGGTCCAACTCTTGAAAGCCATAAACCAGCACACCTTTATTCGCCGTTATTGCGTGCGCCCCTGATTGCAGCACCGCACGCAGATAATCAATCGCCGGCTGTCCTGAATCGGGATTTAGTGAAGTGGTTTCAAAAACAACATCAGCCTTTGACTCCTTCAACCACTCGCTGATGCCCTGCGACGTGGAACCGGTTTTGAGACTGTTGTTTGTGCCCAGGGTTGCGAGATCAAATCCGTCAGCCTTTGCTTGCCAACCGATAGTACGGCTGGCGACGCCGGTGATTCGATATTCAATACCGTACGCCTCGCGCAGGTCTTCCGCCTTTGCTGTCAGCAAGCGAGCCAGCGCGCGACCAACTTTTCCAAAGCCAAGGAAACACAAATTGTATTGTTTCATGCTTACTTATTCAGCTTGAGCAAAGTTATACTAAACCGACAAGACTGCTGGACAGGATTAACGTGATGTACAGGATGGAAAAATGATCGGCACTAAGCTTGTTTCTTCCCTCTTAACCCTGTCCTAATTTGCTTTGGACCTTTTTTGCAATCTTGTGCATCTTGTAAATCCTGTCAAGAAAAAGTTCATGAAACAATATCACGATCTGCTGCGATCGATTCTGGAAAACGGAAGCGAGCACCAAGACCGCACCGGCGTTGGCACGATTTCTCACTTCGGTTATCAAACGCGTTTTGATTTGCGCGCCGGCTTTCCGATCGTAACGACGAAAAAAATTCCCTTTCGCTGGGTCGCTGAAGAACTATTTTGGTTTCTGTCCGGCGACACCAATGAAGCGAATTTGCGAGCAAAAGGCGTCGATATCTGGGCTGAATGGGCGGATGAAGATCATACGCGGGCGTTCAAACGCGAGGCGGGCGATCTTGGTCCACCGTTTTACGAGATTAGAATTGTTATGAATAGGAAGGTGTCAGAAAACTCGAGGAAAATTAGAATAAAGCAGAAAAACAGCTATGTGAACGTTATTCATAATGTTCAGAAAGAGTTTCTCAAGAAAAGAGGGCCACGCAACTTCAATGTGGCAGCCGGCTAAGGAGTGCTAACTGATCCAGGAGTCAGAGGATTCAAGGTAGTCCTTAATTTACGTTGAGGTAGGAACGACTTCTGGCTCGCTCTAGGAATTTGAAAACAAAGGAGACTTCGGGCGGGGCGGACTCGATGCGAAGTAGGGATAATCTCACTAGCAACCTTCGTGGCGTCAGTCTCGGCGCTCTGACATTACGATTTTGCTTCATTGACAACTAATTTTTTTAGCGGTCGCCGTAATCAGGTCTTAATAGTGAGGAGATGCCACTTTTAGGTAAGTTCCTCTTCCGTTAAAGGGACCTTGTGCCACGAAACGGAGCATTCAAAGGGTGACGCGTCAGGTTCTAGCGGACTCGGGCGCGTCATTTTTCTTTTATTCTCCCACCAAATCTGGCCTCGCATCTATTTCAGAATGTTTTCCAGCGTTCAAAAATGCAATCTAGAATAACCTCGAATATTTTCTCCTGAAATTTCTTGCAGTCCGCGTAGGTTAGGAGTACGATTTTGCAATCTATTGCGTACCGAGTCCGCTAAACCTGAGGCGCGATAGATGGAGAATGTTCTGTTAGTTGGTAGCAAGGTCTTTTTGTGTCCGCGCTACTCAGAAGAGCTGGAGATGGCATGGGCCTTGGCCTTGCCGTGAACGGAAGGGGTTAGAAGTGATGGCTGTTAGATTGAGGTGTCTCCTCGACTCCGGGCGCAAGTTTGTCTTGGTCAATAATCTTAGCGCGCGGTTCGATTGCCAAGGCATCCTGACCTCTGCAACTCAGTTCGCATTAGCGATCACATTCATCACTGATCGTCCCGCTCACGGCGATTCAGTCAGGTTTTCTCAGATCCCCAATCCAAACAATATAGAGTTAAGCGACAGTAGCACAGGCGCGCAAACTCGTGTCGTGGATCAAGTTTTGAATCCGCCTTGGAGGTCCTCAAAAACGGTCGGCGTTCGTCTAATGCAGATCATAACGGTAGAGAGCAATCTAAGGAGAGATCTTCACTAGTTTTGGAACCATGAGTGTTGAACTTACAGAAAGTCAGCGGCGCGATGCATGGGCGAAACTGTCGGTTGATTTGTATCCTCGCCTATTTGCAATGGCACGTTCCTTAACGAGGAATGACGTGGACTTTACCGAGGACTTGGTGCAACAGACTATTCTGCGATGCCTGAAATACGCCCCCGATTTAGCGAGAATTGCAGAGCCTACGAGCTACTTACGTCGACTAATGCGTAACACTTGGATCGACAGTGTCCGTAAACACAACGAGATTAGCCTCGACGATCCTTCCATTAGCGCATTACCAGAGACTGCGATGCCGTCAGAGGAGCCCAATATATTGCGACTCTTGGAAAACGAACAACTCAGGGAGAATCTCATGCTGAATCAGGGTCCTTTGACAACCTATGAGATCCGGTTACTCCGGTTGCGCTTGGAGGGCTACACACATGATGAGATCGCATCGTTGCTTCGCGAGGATGTTCGCGTCACCCGATGCAACTCGAACGCGCTGATGGCTAAGATACGGTACCGCATACAACAGAAAATCAAGGGGAAGACCGCGAAATGAATTCAGTTGGCCGAGAGTCTTCGACGTCGATTTCGATTGGATTTTGTGAAACTTCAGTTAGGAGAGCCGAAAGGTTAAGGCTATGGCACGTGAGATCTTGACCAAAGCACGCGCACTTTCTGTTCAAGAAATCTCGCCTTCAGCAGTAAGCGCGGGCAACTCGAATGCCTGCGTAACCGTTGTCGAAAGGCCCAGAACCATAATCATGCACCGCATTCAAGAATCGGAGTTGCGAGACTTGGGTTCAGCCCAAATCGCGCTAAACACGAACTTAGCGTTCTTTAGTCTAATGGTAGGTTTGTTTTCGGCGTTTGCGACCGTTCTCCTTACTTCACATCAGGTGTTATCAAACCGGACACTAATGGCTTTCTGTGGGTTGACCCTCGTTTCACTAGTCTTCGGAGCATTCTTTGGAGTCAATGCGATTCGAGACCGCGGCAAAGTCAGAGACAACATTGAACGACTCATCAACGATTCAAAAGGGTCCGGAGAATAGTAGCTAAGATCGCGAGTTCCCATACCATCTTGCGGGTCCAACAACGTCCAACAGTCCTTACAGCGGTAAAGTGCTATCCATGGCCGCTAAGTTCCGCTGAATTACAGTAGATCGCTTCTCCTTCACCGCGACGACACAGGTTCGACTCCCGTATGGGACACTGAAATGAAGAAAGATATTTACACCCATTCTATCCACCACCACGAACCCGCCTATACCGATCTACTTAGCTCATCATTCATGCGATTCGTTACAGTGTTGTCCTTGTGCGCTAAAGAAGATCCTTGGTTCCATGAACGCCACCTACTTTCTGTACTCTGGCTTGACCTTTGGGAGACGGCTCAGGCGATTTCTCTGATGGCTCAGCAAAGCCTATTGGGCGGTGTTCGACGCGAACTTCGGTTTGTGGTCGAGACATCGTTGAAGATTACATACATCCAGCAAACCAATCCCAATTCTACGGTGAATCGAAAACTCGACTTATTCAAATCGCTTTTGAATAACGCGTCGATTTCTTTGAAAGGGAGACTGGATCTGTCGCTGCTCCCCGTTGGACAAAGACGACCATTCCTTAACGAAGTAGGCAGAGTATATGGTGAGGCATCTGCGTATGTGCATCTGACAAAAGAGCAGATACTTGAGCGATTGAAGTGGTTTGAGAAGTACGAAGCGCGACCAGGCGTCGACCAATCGCCCGAGTTTGATAAATTAAACACGCTCGTCGAGCGTGCGCTTAGCAGCGCAACCGTTCTTTTATTCCATGGTGTTCCCAACTGGGTTGTAAGAGACGTATTGGAAAAACTCTACGACGGGATGTGGCTCCCTCATTCTTCTCCTTTCGTAAAGGCCGTGGGCAAAACTGTGGCCGAACTCGTTAAGCAAAAACAACTGACTCCTCGTCGCTAGTAAAACTTAGTGGGTTTTGCAGTGAATATCCCGAACCTCAGTTTTAGGTGTAAGCGAAACTCTCAAGAAACGGAACAAAGTGGTTACGCAACGTGGCGCAAGTCGGTTTGTTCCAGCGTTCGAGCCGTAATATAATCCCACCATTATCGTCGCACGAGGAGAAAGTCATACATTGCAATAAATGAAAACCCTCTTACGTCTGCTCGTGACTCCCTCGAAGTCTACGATCCTGTAGACCTACTTGCTTCTATAGCTGCCTTGCAGTTGATGCCGGAGAATTCCGGCAGAATTGTGCGGCTTGAGGCTGCAGCTCATGTTGCCGCATCCATAGCGCCCGATAAGGGCGGAAATCGCATCACTTCAAAACACCTTGGGAAAGTCCTCAATGCAGGAGCGCTCGCCGCAGGCTCAATTGTAAGAGACGAGGATCCGCACGAGTTTGCCTTTACGGATTCGATCGCTTTTCTTGATGGTCCGTTCACAGTTCTCCCTGGCATTGAAGACGATTCCGTTTTCATCGTACAGCAGCTCCTTAACGCCATCTTTCGACATCGCCAGCAGATACAAAATGAAACTTACCTCAACGAAGCGTTTCACTTAGCTTCTGCGGTTTTGCTTGTGAGCAATGAGATCGCTCGACGAGCTGGTTTGAATCGTGGCGTCGATCCTGTGTACGCGCCGGGGCAGAATGTTGTTATTCCCAAGAACAATCGCTTTGCCCTACTAAAGAATGCCGTGGTCTTTGAACAATCAGAGATCGATCAACTCTTAGCGAGGCGAGGCATTGATCCATCATCGCTGGACACTCTGACAACTAGTTTTGGACTTATCGATCCCGATTCGCACCGACTTCACCAGGGAGAACTGTTTCAACGGCCAATCGTGAGAGATAGAGGTCGATATGTGGTCGCACTCCCTAGCCGACTGCTGAGCGCGCTTCGTCACGCCCTGATCACCAAAACACTCGAGGCCGGACTAAGAGATGATGTGGTCGCCCGATACACCCAAGCCGTCTGGCTTACAGTGCTCGAATCGCTATATTATCTCGAGATCCACCCGGCCACTCTACAAGGGGAAGACCTTCCTAGGGTTCCTCATATCGCAGAAGGTGTCTTCCAACTGGACAATGACAAAGCTGTATACGTCATTCTGGCAACCGATCCCTTGCTTGACTACGACAGCGACCACACTTTTAGTAAATGGAACACTGGGGGTTTGCAACAACGAATCGAGAGTGCCGTTGATGCCGCAGTTTCGCACCTACTGCAGTTACCGGAACCTCCAAATGACATTCTGGTTCTTGAACTAACACAGAGCAGTGGCCGCAGTTACGAACTCGCGATTCGCGGGTTGAGATCAATGCCTTTTCTATACATGGGCGCAGCCGACCTCAATACCGTTGCGCAGCTGGAAGGAGGGAACAAATTGATGCTGTGGAAATACGCACGCGCTTCCACACGTATTAGGCAAGAAGTGGGGATCTCTACTGCCAGCCTACTCGACGAATTCTTTCTGTATCGGAAGCATGGTTATAGCTATTACCTTTCAGACACAGAGAGATACAACTTCATTTCAGTCATGCCGGGATACGCCGGCGATTTGCGCCAACAGCTGCGGCACGAACGTGACTGGCACTGGGTAAGATCCTACAGCCTGGGCCGAATGATCGAACTGTTGAACGTCACCCTTCTTCACAGCGATAGCGACATTCCAATTTACATTACCAAGGCATGTCTATTTGAGGGAGCTCTGGAAGTATTGGTCGAGGGTCTGCCAATACCGGTGTGGATAACCAACGTTCCGTTTAAATCGGAAGCCCAAGCGAACCTGAGGAGCATCTACGCTCAGCTCGCCGAAGCAATTGGCTATTGGTTATGGCAGTTTACACCATCCCTAAGACACCCTTTGTCCTCACTGTCTGACAAGTATCCGCGAATTCTGATCGAGGTCGGCTTGCAGGATCCAACAAGTTGGGAGACGCGAGTTACTGAGATTGGAGATGGTCCGGCGATTGACACTCAACTAGATGCGGCCAATGGCAAGATTCTTGTCTCACTAACAGCGGGCATGCATTTCTTGCTACAAAGCGCGGACAACAACGGTGAACGCGAAATGATGCGACACTTATTGCGAGGACTCGCGAGTCTCTTGCCGCCCCATTCAATCACCCGTTTGTCTGAGCACACGATTCAAGCAATTCTGAATCGTCACGCACCTCTCGGTGTAAAGAAGAAGATTCTCCTTTTCGATGCTGATTCAGTCCCAGAACTCGTACGCGATGGGTTACCGCTTTATCGTACTTTGCAGAAAGCTGATGAAAATGAATTGTTAGATGAACTCGGCGCCTATTTGACTAACGAAGGCTTACAGCTTGGTCCGATATCGTCCGACCAACGAACACTAGTTTTGCAAAAGGTAGTTGGATTCTTCTACAAGGAACTGCGACAACTCGTGGCTACCCTGAGCCCAGAACGCCTTCTTGAATGGCTTGTATCACATCAAGAGGCGGCCATTCGGGATCAAGTTTTTCACCAATTGACCATACCCACCCGGCTCGCATGTTTTAGTTCTGAGCAAGAAATGATTGAGAAGTTGAACAAGGAAACACCGCGACACAACCTTACAGTCGTCGCTAGCCGATTCATCATCGAATACGTCACCGCGCAGCCGCCACAGGGCCTCCGCCCCATCAGCATGAGCGTTTATGACCGTCTCCTAGCGCTGGCGTCGCAGATAATCGAATGGGGCAGCGAGAGTGATTTGATCCACTTCGGATTGGTCGACTATCCACTGGAAATACTCCAATCAGGAAGACTAGGTGCGGATCGAACCCAGTATCAAAAGGCGTATGCAGAATATATGCCCTCCGTCATGTTTGGAGATATTCGACGCTCAAAAAGGGCGTTTGATGCGCTGTGGGATAGGCAGCCCTTGAACGATCAATCAGCAGACGAGCGCTTGGCCTCACTGAATGCCGCCGCGGTCGCAGAGTTCGGGTTCTCCATGTCAGAACAACTCGATTTCGTTATGGCTGCGATCACCCTCGGCCGAGATGTAAATCCGGGGGTAGCGTGCCTAGCTCGGACAGAATTTGTTGCCAGGATGTCGACAGCATTGAATCAACCCGCACAGAGGGTCGGCAAAATCCTTGAAATGCTCAGCTTTGGTTCGCGCATCAACTTTTTGAACCCAGGTGGAAGATATCGCGCCGAAGATGTTTACCCTTGGCGTTTTAACCGAGAACTTTCATATCTCAGGCTACCATTCTTAATCCGCCAACTAAGCAGCGGCCACCAGCACGACGTTGAAGTTCTCTGGGGTGTAAGGCACCTTGAAGGCTTTTGGAAACATACAGTGGGACTTTGTACTCAAGGGCGTCTGAGAGCCAAGAGCGAAGAGATGGTTCGGCTTATGGGCACCCTTAATCGGGAGCGTGGTAAACGGTTCAACGAGAGCGTCGCCGAGGTCTTTAGGCACAATCCGAAACTTTTGATTCGTACCGGTGTCAAGAAGATGGGTTCGTTGAAGTTTCGGGATAATGACGGCGACTTAGGAGATATAGATGTACTAGTTGTCGACTGCAAAAAGAAACAACTGTCGGTAGTGGAGTGTAAGGATCTCGCTCAAGCTCGCACACCACATGAGATGTCAAGTGAGATCACAAATTTGTTTCGCGGCACTCAAGACAAAAAGCCAATTGTTCAGCTTCATCAACGTCGAACCGAATGGGTTCGAGGACATCTGACAGAGTTACTGCTGTGGCTGGACATTAAAGTCACTAAAGGCTGGAAGGTAGCTCCGCTAATTGTTGTTGACCGCGAGCTTTTCACTCCATACTTAGAGAACACCCCGGTCCCCATCGTTGCCATCGAGAAATTAAGAGACGAGTTTGTGAACCACCGCATGAGGAAGTAGCTGCAATGTCAGAGCCTAGTCCTCTTTCAGCTATAGCCGAGTCGCTAACTCGATTCGACGCCGTCGATCTGGCTGCAACTGTAGGAGCGCTCCAATTGGTTCCGGAGAATGCTGGGCGGTACCTCGTTCTTCCTGCTTTGGCGCATGCGATAGCTACGCTTGAACCCGCTGACAATAAACCGAGGATTAGTGCTGGACGTTTAAGAGGACTCTTTCGTGTCGAACCGCTCGGCAAGGGCTTCTTGGCTGCGGCTGAAGATCCTTTTGAGTTCTCATTTACAGAGTCAATTGCATTTAAGGACGGCGCCTACACCGTATTTCCTGGCAACGCAACCGAATCCTCCACTTTTACCCTTAGACACATCTTCAAAGCGCTCGACTCGAATGAGAACAGTCGATATGGACGGTTTTGCGAACAGGCCCAATCCTTAAGCCATGCTGCTCTCTTAATCGTAGACGCTGTCGCCCGGCGCGCTCAACTAACGTACGGTCTTGAGCCAACATCAGAATTCAGAGAATCCGTCCAAGTTCCGAAAGGATCAGTCCTCTCCGAGCTTAAGCAGGCTGTGACGTTCTCCGTATCCGAACTAAGCATTCTCCTTCAAAACAGGCAGTTGGACATCTCCGCAATCGAAAGGGTCGTCCTTCCATTCGGAAGCATAACCAGTGACAGCTATGCGGTTGGTGATGGCCCGGCCGCAGCGCGTCCCATATTCTTCTCGGGCGACAGATATGTCGTTTCAAATCCGCAAAACGTCATCTCGGCCCTCCGACATCAGATAGTTTGTTTGGCGATGGAATCTGCTGTCCAAGAGGAATTAGCTCGCCGATATCACGACGTGATTTGGGAAACCGTCATAGATACGTTCGATTTCATGCGCCACGAACTCGAGTTGTACGTCGACGACGCCTCTGGTCCTCCTTGGCTTTCTGAGGGTTTGTTTACGTTTGACAGCGACAAGGCTGCATATGTGGCACTAATAACCGACCCGCTCGATGATTACGATGTGAACGAAGTATTTGGGTATTGGCCAGCGGCGGGAGTTGAGAAGGCGATGAACGCTCGTCTCACAAGCATCCAGCATCATGTGCTGACCTCGCGCAATGCTCCAAACGAAGTTCTTTCTGTTTTTCTATCCGCGGGCTTCGGGCGTGCCGTGATGGTAGGTTCAAACGGTGGCGATAGAGCAGTTGACGCTCCGCTAGTCGGATTTGCAGCTTCTGACTTGGAAACGATCGCGCACCTTGAGAGCGGCGAGAGACTCGCATTATGGAAATTCGCAAAGGCTGCTCATAGCGTGCGTGAGAAAACTCGAATCGGCCCGACAAGCACCTTAAACGAATATTCTTATTATCGTTCGAATCATTATTCATACTATCTCTCAGATGATGCTCCACCAACTACGATCGTATTAGGTGAAGGTGGAGCGGGCGAATTGCGGCGAGAACTCGTGCCTAAGCGTAATTGGCATGCTGTCGAATCGTACAAACCCAATGAAGCAGTCGAAGTGGGAACTATGCATGATACCGTCACAGTTCCTCTTTATGGTCCTAGGTCAATTCTGAAAGAAAGGTTCGAGGTCATTCTCGAAGGGTTGCCCCTCCCAATTTGGCTCGTCAACGCCGAGGATATTGAAAGGGGCAGCATTTCTTTTACTGTAGGGAGCAATTTCATTGAACTTATTGCTTATTGGCTTTGGCAATTTACACCTTCCCTGGCAACTTTCCTGAAGCCCTTATCTGAGCAGTATCACCACATCGTGATTCGAATGAATATCACGCCAGATGAACAGTGGGTCAAAAGAACGTCGACGGAATCGAATTTGCCGCGTGAGATTCTCTCTACCTGGAATGCTGATGAGGCTACGCTAGACTTGGAACCTCAACCAGGCATTCTCAATCAATTCTACTCGGCGGACAATGCAGGTGAACGCGAATTCATGAGGACGGTTCTTCGCCACATTGCCCAGCTTACAAGCGGTAATCGTGAACCACTTACCGACGGGGCGATATCGGCAATGATCGAAACTCACGCGCCTCTGGGTCTTAAGAAGAAAATGTTGCTGCTTGTTCCAGAGGGCGAGCCACCTTTAGATCCAAAAAACCTTCCTTCATTTCGCAGATTACAAACGGCTGAGACGAGCGAGCTTTTGGATCAGCTTGGTGAGCATGTGCGACGGGACCTCAAACATCCCATAGGACCGATCGAAGACGGGCAGCGAACTGCAGTGCTGCGCGAAGTCGTTGACTTCTACTACTGCAAACTTCAAAAGCTTGTTGCTACCTTGGATCCTAAAGAGTTGCTCGAGCGTTTGGTCGTGCAACACGAAGCGATCGTCAATTCGACCGCTATGCATAAACTGCAGATGCCTACGAGGCTCGCTGCCTTTGAGAATGCGCCGGAAATGCTAGCAATCCTCAGGCAGGAACTGCCAGATGATGCCAACGCCTCGCTCGCGAGTCGATTCGTGATCGAATACGTTGTAGCTCGCCCGCCCAACGGAGTTCGTCCATTAAGCATGGACTTTTACGACCGATTACAGGCCATTGCAAACCACCTTGTGAACTTTGGTGTTGAGAGCGATCTCATCTTCTTCAACCTTGCTGACATGAAACTCTCGGTTTTGCCATCAGGTCGTTTAGGCGTTGAGAGAGACTTGTATACGAAAGCGCGTGAGCAGTATTTGAATGCGTTTGCCGCCGGCAGGCTTGCAAGATCAGCTCGCCGGTTTGCTAGCGACATCGACGAAATGATGACTCGCGGAACTCGAGAGCCTTCCGAGAAACCAGACTGGGCGATTCGGTTGGATGAAGCTGGGGTAGCAGAATTTGGTTATGCACTCACAGACATTGGCAAAGTTATGATGCAGGCGGTAAGAATTGGGCAAGACTCAGAATCACGATTCCTATCTATGGATCTCCAAGAATTTCACTCAGTAATTGCAGCCAACTTGGATTACCCAAAGGAAAACGTTGCAAGAATCGTAGAGATCCTTTCGCTCAGCGCGCGGCCGGATTTCTTGACGCCTCCCTCGCCACATTCAAAATGGTCGGTATTGCCGTGGCGCTTTAACAGGTCATACTCTTACGTACGTCGTCCTTTCTTGCTTCGCCGAAGAGGAACGAGAACCGAGGTTCTGTGGGGGTTCAGACATGTGTACGACGCCTGGATTAATCTACTCAGTCTCACCCTTAACGGAAGACTCGAATGCAAGACACCACAAATGCGCAAGTTGATGGGTGAAGCAAACGACGAGAGTGGTGAAGCATTTAACCAGTTCGTGGCGGAACAACTCGCGAAGAATGAAAAACTAATTGTAGACAAAAAGGTCACACGATTCGGAAGCAGCCAAATGCCTCCGGAACTCGGCGACGTTGACGTTCTGGTAATCGATTCAAGACGAAAGAAGCTGATTGCGATTGAATGCAAAGACCTGTCGATAGCTCGTACAGCTCACGACATGGCGAATGAAATCCAAAGTTTCTTTCACGGACATGGACGAAAAAAATCCTATGTGGAAAAACACGAACGCAGAGTCTCGTGGTTGAAAGTAAATATTGATGACGTCTTACTCAGTTTTGGCATAAACTCGGCAAAGAGATGGAAGATAGAGCCTCTAATAGTAGTGAGCCGAGAATTGATGACGCCGTATCTTCACAAGTCGCCCATGCCCGTGCTCTCTTACGAGGAACTCATGAAGGAGAAAGAACGCTGGGGGTAAAGCCTGCACGATTACAAAGATGAAACAATACCTAGATCTACTGACTCACATTCTCAACCATGGCTCTCAGAAGACGGATCGAACTGGTACGGGCACAATAAGTACTTTCGGTTATCAGATGCGCTTTGATCTGAAAGAAGGTTTTCCAGTTATTACGACTAAGAAGATTCATCTCCGCTCAATTATCCATGAACTTCTTTGGTTCCTAACAGGTGACACAAACATCAAATATCTCAAGGATCGCGGAGTCAGTATCTGGGATGAGTGGGCTAATCCTGATGGAAATCTGGGACCCGTTTATGGGAAACAATGGAGAAAGTGGGAGACTCCTGATGGTCGCGTGATCGACCAAATAACTGAAGTCATAAACCAGATCAAAACCAATCCTGATTCTCGCCGGCTAATCGTTTCGGCCTGGAATGTCGGCGAGCTCGACAAGATGGCTCTGGCGCCCTGTCACGCATTCTTTCAATTCTATGTAAGTAAGGGAGCATTATCTTGTTTGTTGTTGCAGAGGTCGGCTGACTCGCTGATCGGGCTCCCGTATAATTTGACGAGTTATTCCTTGCTAACTCACATGATGGCCCAGCAATGTGACTTAGATGTCGGAGATCTTGTATGGACCGGAGGCGACTGTCACATTTACCTTAATCACATTGAACAGGTAAAACTGCAACTGACTCGAGAGCCGTATCCATTGCCACAACTCATCATCAAACGAAAACCTGATTCGATCTTCGATTACAAGTTCGAAGACTTTGAGATACTCAACTATAAGGCCCACCCACACATAGCGGCGGCGATTGCCGTATAGCGGACGATCGAGCCAATCGGAACCCTAATCCTCTTGTCGGCGTAGAACGCTATGATTAAGGAGACAAAAATTCTTGGGGTCGTGATCATTGAGCCGCAAAGGTTCGAAGATGAACGAGGCTATTTCCTTAGCTCATACGATGACGACGTTCTGTTGATGCACAGCTTGAAATTCCATATGGTGACGGAAAGTAGAACGATGTCAAAGCGAGAAGTTCTTAGGGGTTTACATTTTCAGTTGCAAGAACCGCAAGCCCGTCTCGTGGAAGTCACAAGAGGTGAAGTTTATGATGTAGCTGTAGATCTTCGCGTAGGATCACCAACTTTCGGCAATTGGGCATCGGTAGTTCTTTCGGCAACCGCGTCTAACCAAATATTCCTGCCGCCAGGAATCGCGCATGGATTTGAGGTCCTGGAAGATTATACGACCGTCATGATCAAAATGTCAGCCCGCTATTCTCCTGAATTTGCTCGGGCTATCGCTTGGAATGATCCGGATCTCAATATACAGTGGCCGATAACTAACCCAATAATCTCCGAAAGAGACAAACATAATCCCACACTACTGCAGTTGAAAGAGACAGGACAGTTACCGAAGTTTTCCACAGCAGGAGCGAGCGTTTTTGCGCCGGCAGCTTCCTGCTTCATTAGTTATGCTAATGTTGATTACACTTTTGCTGACAAGTTGCGTCGTGACTTGCAGGGACATCGAGTCACTTGTTTTATCGCGCCAGACGATATGAATGCCGGTGACCGAATCCGTGAAACCATCGATCGTGCCATACAATCTCACCAAAAGGTCGTTCTCCTTCTGTCGGAAGCAGCCATCGAAAGTAGTTGGGTTGAGGCAGAAGTTGAAAAGGCTCTTGAGCGCGAACGCGAGGAACGTGCCACGATCATTGTTCCACTAACTCTAGACTCAGCGGTTTTCAACGCAGAGAAAGGATGGGTGTCACACATCAGACGCACTCGTCATGTCGCAGACTTCAGAGGATGGCGAAACGGAAGCAGTTATCGTAGCAGTGTTCTGAAACTGGCAGAGGCGCTCATGAGTTCAGCCAAATCGTAAGGCAAGAAGGGGGTTCGCAATCGCCATCCAACGAATCGCGTACAAGAGTCGAAGTCAACTTAAAGGTTTTCCGCGCCCGCAAAGTCCAGTTCAGTTTCGGAGGAGAGAGCATAATTTGGGAAATCGCACGTGAACAACGCACTGCACAATTCTAACTATGGGAAGTACGCAAAAGTGGCCAATTGCTCTGGAGTGGCACGTCTTGCACCTGTTTTCTATTCCCAAAACATCTTGGGCGTGCCTTTCAACATCAGTTCGTACGCTCTGCTGACGCATATGATTGCTCATGTGACGGGCTTGGAAGCCGGCGAATTTGTTTACACCCTCGGCGACTATCACATTTATAAGAATCACCTCGAACAAGCGGAAACGCTATTGGCGCGAGAGTTTTATCCGCTTCCCAAACTCGAGATTCTAGATTCTGAAAACAGATTGAAAGGTTTGGAAGGTTTGCTGGCGATGCGTTATGAGCATTTGAATCTTGCGGGGTATCAGTCGCACGGAAAGATTGCTGCCGCCGTGGCGGTGTAGGACAGACATTCCTGTCTGTCCTAGTTTCGCGGCAAATCTGTCCTAGTTTCGCGGCAAAACATTTCTTGGGGAATCTGTCGCTCTATAGAAAGAATGGGACAGACAGGAATGTCTGTCCTACCACTTATGATCATTGGAATAGTTGCAGTTGATCGGAATGGCGCAATCGGTAAGGGCGGCAGGCTGCCCTGGCACTACTCTGCTGACATGAAGTTTTTCAAGCAAGCGACGATCGGCAACGCCTGCGTGATGGGTTACAACACGTGGCTAACTCTAAAAAAACCGCTACCTAACCGTCTGAATATTGTTCTGAGCCGGCAAGCAGAAATTCCGCCTCAGGATTCACTCGTCGTGATGCGCGACGTCGATTCTGTGCTCGCGATGGCGAAAGTATTGACAACAGATCTTTTCGTGATTGGCGGGGCGAGCGTTTACGAATCGTTCCTGCCTTATATCGACAAGTGGATCGTCACTGAGGTTCCGTTGACGGTTGAGGCAGCGGATACGTTCGTACCAAAGAACTATCTCGAAGGATTCGTCGCCTCTGGCTCGCAACAGTTAGATGAGGATCTGATCGTGACTTCTTACGATCGCGGTCAAGCGACGGAGTGAATCGTCTAGCGCAACAGCTTAAAGGCGTGCGTCCATTCGTTGCGGAGAAATCCGGGGATGCACCACAGTATCGCCAGTGGCTCGATTGCTCGCGCGGCTTCAGCGGCTCCCATATCCAAAGTTTCCCAGCCAAACTGATCGAGTATTTCCGTTACTGCTTTCTTTGCCGGCGCGTCATTCCCGCAGATGAACATGCTCGGCCGCCCGTCTTTAAGCCGGGGATTTACCATCAAATCACTACCAACTGAATTGAAAGCTTTCACAAAATGAGCATCCGCGAACTCCTGTTGCAGTTGTTCCAGCAACGATTCGTTTTGTTTTGTGAAGAAACTTAACACGCCATTGACTGGCGGAGCGTCCGATATCGGGTTGGTCGCGTCGATAATTGTTTTTCCTGAAAGATTTTCGGTGCCGGCCAAACCCAGCGCCGCTGGCGACGCCTTGCCGTTCACTGCCAGGACAATCAGTTCACCAAACTCTGCGGCTTCGGCAAAACTACCGACGCGAGCCGCGGGATTGCGCGCCGCCCAGTCCGCCAGTTTCGCCTGATCGCGGGTGCCAAGCATTACCTCATGACGGTGCTTGACGAAACCATCGCCGAGCGCCTGGGCTACTTCGCCTGATCCAAGGATGCCAATCTTCATGCTTTCTCCATTACGCAAATCAGCCATTCAAACTTCCGAGTCAGCTTCATTTCACCCGGAGGGAAACAATCGAGACGCGCGGAAAATCGTAAGAATGTAAATGAATTCTCCAACTCGATAGACAATCCGATACGGCCGTTTGATCACTTCCCGTACATCTGCCCTACGGCGTTCTGGCACAAGGCGACCCATTAATGGGAATTGCGGCAGTCGATTTACAGTCCCCAAAATATCTTCAACCACAAGCTGGGCATAATGACGTGAATCGCGCGCGATAAAGTCGTAAATAGCCTGCAGATCGTCGGCTGCCTGAGGAGTCCAACGTACCGAAGTCACTTTACAAACCGGGCCATAACATCATCATGAGCGATGGTGTTGCCGGCCTCAGCCTGCTCAAGGCCGCGTTCGATTTTTGAGAGAAAATAGAGCCGCTCGATAGCGTCTTCTACTGTCGCATCTTCAGGGAGGTCCTGAACGGCACGAACCATTTCATCTTTTCTGTGTGGGTTTTCCATACTGCATTAAGCCTAACACAACTCGCTATATACTCAACTCAACGGCCCGGTCGTATTCATTTTCAAATCCAACACGTCATGCCTGGTGATGATTCCGGTGATGCGGCCGTACTCTTCAACCAGCACTGCGGGACTGGATTGCAAGTGGTGTGTGACGTCGTACGCGCTGGCATCGACGTCAACCGTGGGAAAACTTTCTTCCATAACTTCGCTGACAGGCGATTCCAGCAGATGCCGGTTGCGTACCACCTTTGCCAGCGCACGATTCTCTCGCAAAGAACCAACCGGTTTGCCTTCTTCAAGTACCGGAAGCTGGGTTAGTCCCAAGTCATTCATCTTTGTAAGCGCATCAGATACCTTGTCGGCCGGCCCAACCCAGACCAACGAGCGCGGTGCATGATCGCCTTTGGTGCCGCTGATGAGACCGGCAGTCATCTTCTGCGGCTCGAGCAGACGCTTCTCTTTCAACCATTCGTCTGAATGGTGTTTACTCAGATAGTGTTCGCCCGTGTCGCAAATAATGAAAACAACGATTGCGTCTTCATCCAAATCGCGAGCGACCTGAAGCGCCGCTGCGAGATTTGTACCGCTTGAGCCGCCACAAAAGATTCCCTCAACGCGTCCCAACTGCCGCGACATCTCAAACGAATCGCCGTCGCTTATATTGATCACCTCGTCGATGTACTGCATGTGCACATTCGGCGGCACGACTTCCTGGCCGATTCCTTCAACCAGATAAGGCGTGGTTTCTATAATTTTTCCCGTTTCTTTGTAGGTCTTGAAAATCGAACCGAATGGATCCGCGCCCACAATCTTAATGTTGGGATTCTTTTCTTTCAGAAAGCGACCGGTCCCGGAAATCGTGCCGCCGGTGCCGATACCGGCGACGAAATGTGTGATTTTGCCTTCCGTCTGTTCCCAAATCTCTGGACCAGTGGTGCGGTAATGAGCTTCGGGATTTGCCGGATGCGAATATTGATCGGGATAGAAGGAGTTCGGCGTTTCTTTCGCAATTCGCTGAGCGGTCGAAACGTAATGATCCGGCGTCCCGGGTTTAGCGGAAACAGGCGTGATCACCACGTCCGCGCCAAGCGCTTTCAAGTAACGCGCCTTCTCGACCGAGGCTTTGTCAGTCATCACAAAAATACATTTGTAGCCTTTGACAGCAGCTGCCAGCGCCAATCCGATTCCGGTATTGCCCGAAGTTGCTTCAACGATTGTTCCGCCCGGCTTTAGTTTGCCTTCGCGTTCGGCTGCCGCGATCATCGACACGCCGATCCGATCCTTGACCGAAAAACCAGGGTTCAGGTTTTCCATTTTCGCCAACAACGTGGCCTTTATTCCACGTGTCAATCGGTTTAGCTTGACCAGCGGCGTGTGGCCAATAAGCGCAAGTACGTTCTCGTAATATTGCATTCGGATCTCCGGCAAAGTTGTGATGCCTTCCCCGTAAAGCAAACTGTTAGTTTGCGTTCGCGCGCACCCTCTCAAGTTGGTAATAACCCACCACCAGCAAACTAACAGTTTGCTTTACACCTGCAGTTGATTGGTCTATTTCTAGCAGAAACTTCGCCTCCCGCGCTATTTGAGAAGCGCACCTTCACAGATTTTTTTCGCGATCAATTCGCCGGCCACGCGATTGCCGACGACATTCCAATGGCCGTTGCCGATGTTTTTATCGAACCCGTGCAAGTAAACCTGATTGTGTTCGGCAAACTGCTGCAACTCGGGCGCAAGAGTTATCAGGGAAATGTTTTCGCGCTCGCTAAGCGTGCGAATGCGGTTGTCGGGATAAAACAGATCGGTAACACCCAGCCGCTTCTGTAACTGCTCGCGCACGTTGCGGTCGGGCAACACCTGCGGACCATTGCTGAGCGTGACCAGCAAAAACTTTGCGCCTCGCGCCTGAACTTCGTTACGCATTTCCGTAATTAAGCTTTCCGTTACTTGCCAGGCATCAGTCCAAACGGTTGTTTGTGGTTCGCGATAGATAAGATTATCAGTTCCCAATTCCGCCTCGCTCAATGAATCGTTGGGCTCTTGATGCGGCGATGTTGATGGAGCTGCCTGGGGTTCGGGTTGCGACCAGCGAGCGCGCCAGGACGCACTTACGTTTTTCAATGCGTGGTGCCCTTCGATTACGACCTGCACTACGCGCGAGTGGTCGCGCAACCAGCGCCCAAACCGATTGATGCGGGACTGCCGCCAAAGAAATGTTCGCGAGCTTTGAAATGAATTATCGAGCGTCAGTTGGTTGTCGCGATTAATGAAGTAAGGTATTTCATCAACCTTTTTCAGTGCTCGTGAATTGTCCAACACATCGTTGTTCGTAGTCACCGTCAGCATCACGACGTCCGGAGAATATCGCCAGACCTTATCGCGAAGCGTCAGAAGCTCCTGGGCCGTACCGTATCCCGAGACGCCAAAATTGATAATCTCGATAGCTTTGCCGGAACCGGCATCACATTCAGCGAGTTTGTCTTTCATCAACCACCAGAAAGTCTGCTCCGGCGGAACTGGAAGACCTTCAGCATAAGAGTCGCCGAGCAGGGCGATGCGCAAAGTGTTGGCGGGTTTTGTTAACGGGTGTTCCTGATCGCGCAGACCGTCGGAATTGATGCGCACATACGAGCGGCCTTCTTTACGATACAAACCAGCAGCGCCGGGACGTAGACCATAACCACGAGTTTGATCCAGTTCGTAAAACTCCGGATAGGTGTAGCCGACTACGCGCAACGCGATCTCGGCGATGCCGGCGCCGAGCAACAATCCAACGACAATCAGTAAGAGTTTGGGTAAGAATTTTCGGACGCGGCGGGACTGGTGCTTCATCAAGGGTTCGCTGGAAGGAATCGTGGCTGCACTCTGAACTTTCAAGAGTGACTACGTTAAGCGAACTCTGCGTTTTGGTGCAAACGATCTGGCTGGGCCGGCACTCAAGCAGTTTTAGAGTACAAGCTTTAGCTTGCGTTTTTGGTTGAAAGTCAAAACGGGCGTGCCTAAGGCTGGACTCTGAACTGCTAGCCTCAAACTCCAGCAGCAACGGTCAGGCGGACGTGAAAAAAATGCCGAAGCCCGGATGTGCTCTCCCCTTCACATCCGGGCCTCAAACAAGGTCGCTAATTTTTCAACCAGCAACCGAGCTCATTAAAGCAATCTTAGTAACGACGATATCGGTCGCGAATTTTGTACGTGTAAACAGCCGCGCCGGCGCCACCGGTAACTGCGCCAATTATCGCGCCCTTTTTTCCGCCAATCATGCCGCCAAGAAGTGCTCCGGCCACTGCGCCCCCCGCAGTAGTGAGCTTGTCCTGGTGTTTTTGCCAGACTGAACGGTTGTCATAACCATAAATGTTGTCGTAAACCGTCTGATTATTTCGATAGACGCTCCTGTCATAACGCGGATCGTAACTGGTGTTGCGATTGTAACGATCGCCATAACGCGAATAGGTGGTCTGATTAGTTACGCTTCGGCGCCGTGTCTGGGCAGCAACAGGCAAAGCTGTCATGCTGAGAACGACCAGGACAATTATTACGGCGAGAAGTTTTTTCATTGATGCGTCTCCACGCGCTTCTTTGGCAATGACCGTGCCATGCAGCGGGATTGATTCTCTCCGCGCAACGGGTCGTTTTTCGCGAAGCGTTTTTGCGAGTTTTACAACCAGGCTTGCAAGGTGGCATGAAGCGAACGACGATTACGTGTGCTGAACTGGGCGTTTTGGGGTAAAGGCAACCGCAGGTATCCGTGCAGTTCAAAAACAAAGGCAAAAGGAGCACAGCCTTTTGCCTTCATTAGTAATTATTCGCGTCGTTGTTGGAACGCTTGAGGAAATAATTTATGGGTTCTTGCTCTTGCTAAGCTTTTCGGCGGTCTTCCTGACCTTTTCGCTGACAACAATAATATCATCCAGATCCTTTCGTGCTTTAGCTGCCAGTTGCAAATCGACCGCGCCCGTATCTGTGAAAACGGAGTTATGCAGAAAGCTATGGAGCGGCTTATCGAGTACTGAGCCCGGCGGATTTCTGGCGTTCAACCAGCCGCCGCACGTCGCCATTCAATTCATCTGCGGCCAATTGCCGATGCCAGCAGAGTTTCCAATTGCATGGGGAGACGAGCAGTTCAGGAAGTCACTGGTACGACGGGGTTCTGCCACAATTGAATTAGCAATGCCAATAATCCTGAGTGTTAGCAGTAAGTTTTTGGCCACTTATAAAGGCAAAGCAGCCGTATGGGTCCGCGCGGCTTGCAACTTAGACCATGAATAGGGCATCTTAGCTGGCAGTTAATCCTTCTCTCGCGCATCGACGGTGATGCGCCCCGCGCAAAAAACACAATCCGCGCCGGCGTTTGGATAGTTCGAGAGCAGGCTGATTTCACTTACGAAGCCGCTCATTTGAGCATCCGATCCTGGTCCTTCGACTGCTACCGTTTCACCGAAGCCCATCCGTTTCGCCGCTTCTTTTCATTCCCTATATGGGAAAGGTATATCTGCATACAATCGTGGTGGTGGAGGCAGCGGCAACTGCGACTCTTGAAGTCGCGACGAGCGCGAGCCACGCTGGTAAGTTGTTTCTTATCGGCGATGCTTTGAGAAGCATCCCGCGGTTCAATCAAACAATTTTTGTCAACTAATGGCGCGCCAATGTGTGTGCGCGCGGAAAGAACAGATGAGCTTTACTGAATTAAACCTAATACCCGAGCTGGTGCGCGCCTGCGCCGCCCTTGGGTACACCCAACCTACACCAATACAAAGCAGCGCGATTCCAATCGTGCTCAGCGGCGGCGACATGATCGGCTGCGCTGAGACCGGCACCGGCAAGACCGCGGCCTTTCTGCTTCCGATTATTCAACGACTGAAGGCGAAGTCACTTCCCGGCATTCGCGTTTTGATCATTGCGCCAACGCGCGAACTAGCCTCGCAGACCGAAAGTGCCTATCGCGATTTTGCGCTCAAGAGCAGCCCGCGCTGTGCTGCCATCATCGGCGGCGCCAGCATGCAGCGACAACGCGAAGCTATACGGCGGGGAGCCGGCGTGCTGATCGCTACTCCTGGCCGGTTGCTGGATTTCATGGAACGCGAAAGGCTTGATTTGTCACGCGTTGAAGTACTCGTGCTTGACGAAGCCGATCGCATGCTCGACATGGGCTTCTGGCCCTCCATTCGACGCGTGCTCGAGAAGCTGCCGGCCACGCGCCAAACGTTGCTCTTCTCGGCAACAATGTCGGCCCCGATCGAAAAGATTGCCCGGACGACATTGCGCGATCCCAAAATGATTGAAATCAGCAAACGTGGCGGCGCGGCGAAGACTGTCACCCAATTTGCTTATCCGGTTGCCGCGGAATCAAAAACTACCCTGTTGCTCGAACTACTCGAAAAAGAACGTGAACCGTTTGAGCGCGTGCTGGTCTTTACTCGCACACGCCGTGGCGCTGAACGCCTTTCTCATATTTTGAGCGCGCGCGATCATAGCGTGAATCGCATTCATGCCGATCGCAGCCAACCGCAGCGCGAAGCAGCGTTGCGCGATTTCAAGGGCGGACGAACGCGCGTGATGGTAGCCACCGATATTGCCGCTCGCGGGATCGACGTGGACGCAATTTCACATGTCATCAACTATGACGTGCCCATGGCGCCTGAAGATTACGTGCATCGCATTGGCCGCAGTGGCCGCGCCGGGAAACCGGGTCGCGCGATTACGCTGGTAACTCCGGCTGAAGAACTTTCCATGCGCGGCATCGAACGCTTGACTGGCCAGGCGATCGAGCGTGTAGTCATGCCGGCATTCGGCGGTACACACTCGGCCGCAGTGAGACCGAGCAAGGCGCCTTCTTTTCCCGGGCGCAGAGCTGCGAACTTTGGAACGCGTTCATTTCGGCCGCGCCGCGCAAGATAACGCGGCGAGCTTATCGGACCCGCTGGCGAAAGCGGGCGGGTGGTCCAATTGTGCGGAGGAGTGAGTTGGAAAACATTCAGGAAAGTGAAGTAATACAGCCCGAACGCCAGGCTATCAATTGGGGGCTGGGCTCTTTTCTGACTGCATTCCACCTCGCTGCGGTTGCCGCTCTTTTCATGTGGAATTGGCAGGCGATTGTTTGCGCGGTTGTGCTGTATTGGATTGCGGGCAGCCTCGGCATCGGCATGGGTTACCACCGCCTGATAACGCACCGCGGTTATAAAGTCCCCAAGGCGCTTGAATATTTTCTGGTGCTTTGCGGCTCACTCGCTTTACAGGGTGGTCCAATCGAATGGACCACCACGCATCGCATTCATCATGCGCACACTGATCGCAGCGGCGACCCGCACACGCCGCGCGACGGCCGCTTGTGGTCGCACGTCGGCTGGATTCTGCGCGGCACTGCGCAGAACCATGAAGCGCACGTGATCGCGCGCTACGCTCCTGATCTCAGTAAAGATCGATTCTACGTTTGGCTTAGTCGCTATTACCCGGTGCCATTGATCTGCCTGGCGGTGGTGCTGCTTTTTGTTGGCGGCTGGGGCGTAATGATGTGGAGTGTTTTCCTGCGCGTAACGCTCGGGCTGCAAGCCACCTGGCTCGTTAACTCAGCGACTCACTTGTGGGGAACGAAACGTTTCGAGACTGGCGAAGACTCGCGCAATAGCTGGTGGGTCGCCATGCTTACTTTTGGCGAAGGCTGGCATAACAATCATCATGCCTATCCAACTTCGGCTCGTCATGGTTTGAAGTGGTATGAGATTGATTTCAACTGGTGGGGCATTCGCGTGCTGCAGTTGTTAGGACTGGCCAAGTCAGTCAAGCTGGCTTCCCTGCCACGACTTGTTGATCCCGCTTCATAACGACGCGCTGCTAAGATCTATTTGCCAACAGGCGATCTGCCGCTAACTTAACCGTCGCGTAACACTCCCAGGAAAATGTCTCACGCAAGCCTGTCGTAATAACACGCCAATCGATGCGGAAGAAACAAGACCAGCACGAGCGATGTTTCAGGCAAAGGAACAATCAGCCGCGTCAGAGGTTGCGCACATGCATCCGGAATCTCTAAGAATTGCCTTTGCGACTCCAGAACATGTGACGGAAAAATATTTTGACGGTGGATTGGCCAACTATACTCATAGAGTTGCGGCGGCGCTGGCCCGCATGGGCCATGACATTCACGTGCTGACCTTATCGGAGATTGATAACGCCGAATTCGAGCACGATGGCGTTAAGGTCCACCGCATTCCCAATAGCGCCGGCTGGTCTCATTTAGATCGCTTGAGTCGCCACCACTTGCCGCCCACGGTTCAACTTCTGGACTTCAGCGCTCAGGTCTACCGAAAGCTGAAGCGGCTAAACGCGCAACAGCCTATTCATCTCGTTCAGTTTCCGAATTATTCGTGTTGTGGTTTGGTGTCGATGTATCGCCTTCGAGTCCCGCATGCGCTGCGGGCTTCGTCTTACCTACCAGCTTGGAATAGCGCAGCTGGAGTAAAACGAACGCTCGACTCCAGATTGGTGAAGAGTTTGGAAGGTCTCCAATTCCGACGGAGCCGTTTTGTTTACGCACCCAGCCATGCACTCCAACAAATGTTGACGAACGAAGCGCGACTGCGTGACGTGCGTGTGATTCGCCCGCCGTTCTATCTGGAAACGGAGAATTGCGATAGCTCGGTTTATGATCGATTCTTGAAGGGCAAAAAATATCTACTGTTCTTTGGCCGCTTCCAACTACACAAAGGCTTTCACACACTCGCCCAGGCTTTGCCTCGCGTTCTGGAACAATACCCGGAGGCTTATGCGGTACTCGTCGGTCGCGACATGAAATCCATTCTCGCGCCGTCGATGGCGGATTATGCGCGCACGCAGTGTGGCAATTACGCCGACCGACTCGTGCTGCTGGAAAAACTTCCCCACTCTCAGCTCTACCCGGTGATCGCCGGCGCGCACCTGGTAGTCTTGCCTTCTTTGATCGAGAACTTATCAAATGCCGGCATGGAAGCGATGGGTCTCGGGAAGGTATTGATCGGGACGACGGGCACGAGTTTCGAGGAACTGATTAGCGATGGAGCAACGGGGTTTCTCGTTCCGCCCGACAATCCGGAAGCCCTGGCGGAAAAAATTATCTCGTCGTGGATAGATCCGAAGCTGGAGCAGATAGGCGCAGCGGCGCGGCAAAGAATTCTGGAATTCTCACCAGGCAGGACGATCGAGCCACTCTTAAACTACTACCGCGAAATCCTGGAGGACAATCACGCTCGCGCAAGGTTTGGCAGGCAGTCATCTTCTCAGGCGTTGGAATAGGAAACCAATCAAAAATTTTCCAGCTCAAGAAAACCACTCAACAAGCCATTTTCTCAAATCCGCACTGAGCAGCAATAAGATCGCACCCGGAATAAACGTCGAAAGCAACCCAGCCAAGATCACTCGCGGCAGCGGTGAGGCGGGCCAGCTCAAGCTAGCGCCGGCAACCAGTACCCCGGCCCCCGCCGCCAAGAGGGGCGCCAGTGAAATTCGCAGCAGTTTCGACCTGATGCCGGGGACAATCTCATTCATCGCCATCAGCCGATTTATGCATGCGAACGCATAAGCGATCACGCCGGCCCAGGCTGCGCCAGTTAATCCAAAGGCCGTTATCAACGGATAGAGTGCAACCAGAAAGACCACCGCTTCCAGAGCTTGTCCTATGGCTACTTGTTTGGGCCGGTTCAAACCCCAGAAAACGGTAGCCATGAGCACACTCAGCCCGCGCAACGGGATGACCAACGCCAGCACGCGTAAGACTTTTCCGGCGCTGGTCCATCTGCCACCAAAGAGAAGTTCAACAACATCGCCGGCAAGCAGAAAAAACGGCGCTGCGATCGTGAACATGATCATCGAAGCGATGGTGAAGACTTTGGTAACGGCCAGCTCCAGCCGTCTTGGATCCTGCGCGTTAAGTTCGGCGTAGGCGGGAAAGAGCACCGCAACCAGCGAGAACACAAGTACGCTAATCGGAGCGCTGGCAATGTTGAAAGCCAGGGAATAGTTGCCCAGCGCGCCCGTTCCCAGAAACCGCCCAACCATCACATTGTCCGCCATGTTCATTACGTACGACGCGACCGCGATCACCAGCGTAAACTTTCCCAGGCTAATGACGCGGCGCAGCGCAACTTTTTCGAACGCCAGGCGCGGGCGGTACGAATGAAAAACGTAAGAGAGCACGGTCCCCAGCGCAGTGGTCAGCAACAAACCAATCACCAGCGCCCACACGTTTCGCAAGAACAAAGCCAGCGCAACAGTTAATGCTATGCCGCCGGCGTTAGTCGCAAGTTCATACCAGAAAATCCTGGCGAAGCTAATCTCCTTGCGCAGAAGCACCAGGCCGATGTTTTGCAGTCCCTGAACGCAGCTGACCAACCCGAGAATCGGAATAATGATGTTGAGTTGTGGTTGGGCATAGAACCGCGAAATCGGAAAAGCGGACGCCGCGACTAGCAGCGTAATGACCAGACTTCTAACGAGTCCCGCCGACCACACCGTGTCCAGGTGTGCTTTCAGTTCATCTCTGCTGTCGAATTTGTTTGCGACAATTGTGCGGTCCAGGCCAAGCATCGTCACGGCGTTCAATGCGGCCACGATTGTTAAGGCCATGCCGAACAGCCCGAAATCTTCCGGCAGCAGTAGCCGCGCAAGAACAACTGAGCGGGTGAAACGGATCGATTCCCCGATCAGTGACGACGATACGAGCCAGCTAAAGCCGGAACGAATCCTTTTTGCCAGCGGCACGCTTGCGCCGTCTGCTGACTCAACTACCATTTCAACCGGCGCGGTTTCGGTTAGGCGAAATATTTTCATTCAGTGAACTCAAGTAAAAGCTTATACCAAATCGAGCCAGTGTCGTCCTCAAGTCTTGACGCTTCTCCTTCGTATTAAAACAAGCCGAATAGAGAATTCGCATCGGGCATTTTGGTACAAACCATCCGGGCCAAATGTCATTCGAGTCCTGGATTCTCCGCAGCAGCGAGCGCTTCTCGAGTGACGGACCACATTGGTACGAAACTCGCTTGCGCCGATCACGTTGTAAAAAAAGCTTGAGCTGGCGTTGGAGAGAAAATGACTGGAAGAAACGCCCCCGGCTTTCTCTTGCTCATTATTAGTCTGAACCTGGCCTTCGCGGCTTGCGCGCGTCGGGAAAACTCACAACCTTCCGGGCTTCCGAATCGCGTTCAAAACCAACCCACAGGCGCGCAACAAACCGGAGTCGAAACAGATGATGGGCAGTGGACCATGCCTGCGAAGGACTACGCGAGCACACGTTTCAGCAGTCTCGATCAGATCAATTCCAGCAACGTTGCCAGCCTAAAGCTTGCCTGGAGTTTCTCGACCAGCGTGTTGCGGGGCCACGAGGCGGCCCCAATCGTGGCCAACAACACGATGTACGTTGTCACGCCCTATCCCAACATCGTTTATGCACTTGACCTCACGCAACCGGGCGGGCCTGTCAAATGGAAATATGAATCGAAACCGGCGTCCGCGTCACAGGGAGTTGCCTGCTGCGACGTCATAAATCGCGGCGTGGTCTACGCCGATGGCAAGATTTTTTTCAACACGCTCGATGACTACACCATTGGTCTCGACGCGGCCAGCGGCAAAGAGCTTTGGAAAACGCACGTAGGCGATATTAACAAAGGCGAAACGATGACGATGGCGCCGCTCGTCGTCAAGGACAAGGTGCTGATCGGGAACAGTGGTGGCGAATTTGGCGTACGTGGCTGGCTCACCGCTCTTGACGCGACTTCGGGCAAGATTGCCTGGCGCGCTTATCACACCGGTCCGGACGCGGACGTGCTTATCGGTCAGAATTTTCACCCCTTCTATACACAAGACAAAGGAAAAGATCTCGGTATCTCTTCCTGGCCGGCAGACGCCTGGCGAATTGGCGGGGGCACGACATGGGGTTGGATTTCTTATGATCCGGATCAGGACCTGATCTTTTATGGCACCGGAAATCCGGGACCGTGGAATCCCGAGCAACGTCCGGGCGACAACAAATGGACCTGCGGAATTTTTGCGCGTAAGCCGGAGAATGGCGAGGCAGTTTGGTATTACCAGTTTAGTCCACACGATCTGCATGACTACGACGGCGTCAATGAACAAATACTTCTCGATCTGCCGGTGAACGGTCAAACGCGGAAGGTTCTGGTTCGACCGGAACGAAACGGTTACGTCTACGTCCTCGATCGCACGAACGGACAGGTGCTGTCCGCGAATCCTTATGCGTACATCACGTCCTCGAAAGGCGTCGATCTCAACTCCGGACAATTTCTTTACAACGAAACGAAAAATCCACAGGCAGGAAAAGTTATTAGAGAAATTTGTCCGGCTGCACCAGGCGCCAAGGACTGGCAGCCTTCGGCATTTTCACCGCGCACGGGTTTGCTCTACATCCCTCATCAAAATCTCTGCATGGATATGGAAGGCCTCGAGGCGAACTACATCGCCGGCACGCCGTACGTCGGCGCCAACGTAAAAATGTACGCCGGCCCGGGAGGAAATCGCGGCGAGTTTCTGGCTTGGGATCCGGTGAAAGGCGAGAAGGTGTGGGCCATTCAGGAAAAGTTTCCGGTCTGGAGCGGCGCGGTTGCGACGGCTGGCGATCTTGTCTTCTACGGCACGATGGATGGTTGGTTTAAGGCAGTCGATGCGCACAGTGGCCAACTTGTTTGGCAGTTCAAATGCGGTTCCGGAATTATCGGACAACCGATTAGTTATCGCGGACCCGACGGCAAGCAGTACGTGGCAGTGCTGGCCGGGGTCGGCGGATGGTCAGGCGCGATTGTTGCCGCCGGTCTTGATCCGCGCGATCCAACCGGCGCGCTCGGGTTTGTTAATGCCATGACGGACTTGCCTGACGCGACGACGAAGGGAGGCATGCTTTATGTCTTCGCCTTGCCATAAAGTTTCCTTAAGTCCGAATTCTCTGTGCGTACTCCGTGCTCTTTGTGTCTCTGTGGTGAGTGAACCTCCGAAGCAATCCACCATGGAGTCGCGGAGCTTCCTTCGCCGCAAGAAAACAAAGCCCTCGAGCCGCAGGAATAACGTAACCGTACGCGAAGCGATTTCATTAGCACCGTGGCTTCAGCCCGGTGACCAAAATACGCAATGCGATGCTCTTAACCGTTTCCAACGGTTTCTCTTTGACCTCGCGCAACGAAACCGTTTGAAACGGTTCCGGATCCAGGTCCTGAACCTTTTTCACCGGGCTAAAGCCACGGTGCTAATGAGATCGCTCCGCGTGGCTCAGGCGCGCGAGGGGTCGAACAGAGAAGACTTCCTATTGGAACGCTCCGTGCCCGTCTTATTTTTTGCATCGCTCGCGCTTTGTTTTCTTTCCGCATGTTCCCATCAAACGGTTGTGTCACCGGTAACGGCGCAGCAACCGGCCCGCGTCGCCGGGGTCTTGCGCGTGTGCGCCGATCCAAACAACCTGCCTTTTTCGAATCAGCAACTCGAAGGGTTTGAAAACAAACTCGCGGACATGATCGCCAGCGAGACGAAAGAAAAACTCGAGTACACCTGGTGGGCGCAACGGCGCGGCTTCTTTCGCAACACGCTCAAAGCGGGCGACTGCGACGTTGTGATGGGTGTCCCGTCGGGTTTTGAAATGGCCGCGACCACGAAACCGTATTATCGATCGAGTTACGTTTTCATTACTCGCAAGGACCGTAGCCTCGATATTAGATCCCTCGACGATCCTCTGCTGCGAAAGCTCAGAATAGGCGTGCAGATGGTGGGTGACGACTTTAGCAATACGCCTCCCGCGCATGCGCTCTCGCGCCGAAACATCATTCAGAACGTTCGCGGTTACACGCTCTACGGCGACTACTCTCAACCTAATCCGCCGGCGCGAATCATCGATGCGGTAGCCGCGAAAGAAGTGGACGTCGCGATCGCCTGGGGACCATTAGCCGGTTACTTCGCGCGGAAAAGCAAAGTGCCGTTGAAAGTTGTCCCCGTATCGCCGCAGGTGGACCAACCATTTCTACCGTTTGTTTACGACATCTCTATGGGTGTCCGGCGCGGAGATCAGGAGCTCAAGGACCAACTCGAACAAATTCTGGATAAGAGACGCGCGGATATTGATCGACTGCTCGAGCAGTACGGCGTGCCGCGGGTTGACGCAACGACTGTCGCCGTCAATCGTGCTGGAAATTAGAGATGCATTCAAAGAAGGCAAAATTCGTTTCCCGCAATGGCCGGGCGCTGCTAATGCTCATTGTCGTTGTGAGTGCATGCAAACGCGAGCAGAGACAGTTTGACCCGCCACCAACGACGACGAATCCCGCGATCGTCCAAAGCGAACTTCAACCTGGTGGCGCGCCCCAGCCTCAGACGTCGACGAAAAGTCCAGTTGAAGAAAATGCGAATGCCTTGTCCGACGGCAAGCGTTTATTTTCGCTGTACAACTGCACCGGCTGTCATGCAAACGGCGGCGGCGCCATCGGCCCGGCATTGATGGACGAGACGTGGATCTATGGCAGCGACCCGGCAAGTATTCATTCAACAATTGTCGAAGGACGTCCGAATGGAATGCCGTCGTTTCGCGGCAAGATTTCGGACTACCAGGTCTGGGAGCTTTCCGCTTATGTGCGGTCGCTGAGCGGCCAGTTACGAAAGGATGTCGCGCCCGGACGTAGCGACGATATGAACGTGCACCGATCAGAGCAGCGCGTGGAACGGAAAACGCCGCAGCAATCCACAATTCCAAAAGCCGCTGAACAACCGTGATGAGTAACAAACTTCACATCGCAGTTGCTCGTCGTTTTTGGTGTTGCGCTGTGCGTCGCGCTCGGTTCGTTCTCTTCCCTACCCTAACGGCTTTGCTCTTGACTGGTTGCGGCGGCGGATTGCAGTCGGTGCTCAATCCCTCAGGTCCACAGTCGGAACACATCAGCGGGCTGTGGTGGTTCATGCTGATCACCTGCACGATAGTTTTTGTCTTAGTGATGATTTTACTTTTCGCTGCCGTGGTGAAAGGAAGGAAAGGATTCCCGGATCCGATTGCGCCGCCGGAGAAAGAAACACGAGAATCAGAAAGACGAAGAGGAGTGGTCGTGGCTGTTGCGACCGCTATCACGATTGCGATTTTGTTTGTCTTCATAGTTGACAGCTTTTTTGTCGGCAGAGGTATGACCGCCGAGTTGGATCGAAAGCAGGGTATCAACATAGAAGTGACCGGCCATCAATGGTGGTGGGAAGTGCGCTACCAGGACGTCGACGCGAGCAGCATTTTCACAACCGCTAACGAGATTCATATCCCAGTCGGCGTGCCGGTCACTTTTAGCTTAAAGGCTAATGACGTGATCCATAGTTTCTGGGTGCCGAATCTCCACGGCAAGAAGGATCTCATTCCCGGAAAGATTTCTACCATCTGGTTGCAGGCGGACAAACCCGGAATCTATCGCGGACAGTGCGCCGAATATTGTGGCCACCAACACGCACACATGGCTCTCTGGATTTTTGCGGAACCGCGCGAGCAGTTTGATGCGTGGCGCCGCGCGCAAATTCAGTCAGCGGCTTCGCCCGCTACAGCCTCAGAGCAAAGAGGGCAGCAAGTATTTCTCTCATCTGCTTGCGTAATGTGTCATGCGATAAACGGAACGCCGGCTGGTTCCAACTTCGGTCCAAATCTCACACACCTCGCGAGCCGCAAGACTATTGCCGCGGCGACTCTGCCAAACGATCGCCAGCACCTGGCGCAGTGGGTCGATGATTCGCAGCAAATCAAACCTGGAAATCGCATGCCCCCAAACAAATTTAGCCCGGAAGACATGCAGGCCCTGCTCGACTACCTGCAGAGTTTGAAATGAAAGCTTAAGTATGGAGGATCGAACTCAAATTACTATGACCGAGATCACTGGGACCGCGGGCGTCCCGCCCGCCTCACGCAACGCCTCCACCGAAGTAACGGCTAAACCCAGCAACTCGGCATTCCACGAAGTCGGGCGAGACGGCCGCGATCCCAGTGAAGACGAGCGCGAGATTAAAGAGCTCGAACGTGTTTGGGCATGCCCGCCCGGCATTTACGGTTGGTTTACCGATACGGACCACAAAGCGATCGCGCTGCGTTACGTCGTCACCGCCTTTGTGTTTTTTCTTTTCGGAGGAATAGAAGCGCTGTTGATGCGAATTCAATTGGCACGGCCGGAAAGTCATTTTCTTAGTCCGGATTTATATAACCAGGTCTTCACTGTGCATGGCACGACCATGATGTTTCTCTTCGCCGTGCCGATCATGACGGCCGTCGGGATCTATCTGGTTCCGCTGATGGTAGGCACTCGCGACGTCGCTTTTCCGCGACTCAATAATTACGGCTACTTCGTTTATTTAATCGGCGGAATATTGCTTTACGTAAGTTTCTTTCTTAACACCGGTCCCGACGCCGGCTGGTTTGCTTATGTGCCATTGTCTGGTCCGGGTTATTCGCCGGGAAAGCGCGTCGATATTTGGGCGCAGATGATTTCGTTCACGGAGATTTCGGCATTGTCGGGAGCGGTCGTGGTCATCGGCACGGTTTTCAAGATGCGCGCGCCGGGAATGTCGCTTCATCGCCTGCCGTTATTCGTTTGGGCACAACTCGTCACGTCTTTCATGATCATCTTTGCGATGCCCGCGGTAATGTTGGCCAGCAGCCTGCTCGCTTCCGACCGCTTGATCGATACTCATTTCTTCAACCCCGCTGAAGGCGGCGACGCAATTCTCTATCAACACATGTTCTGGTTTTTTGGTCATCCCGAGGTTTACATAATTTTTATTCCGGCGCTGGGGTTCGTTTCGTCGATTGTGATTACGTTTTCACGACGGCGGATCTTCGGCTACACCGCGATGGTGCTGTCACTGATCGCCACGGCCTTTCTCGGCTTTGGCCTCTGGGTACACCACATGTTCGCCACTCCGCTGCCGCAACTGGGCCAAAGTTTCTTTACCGCGGCCAGCATGATGATCGCGATTCCGAGCGGCGTGCAAATCTTTTGTTGGATCGCCACGATGTGGGGCGCAAAGTTGAACATCAAAACGCCGTTACTCTTCGTACTCGGGTTTGTCGCGATTTTTGTTCTTGGCGGATTGACGGGCGTGATGCTGGCTTCGGTCCCGCTTGATTTGCAGATTCACGATACGTTTTTCGTGGTGGCCCATCTTCATTACGTGCTCATTGGCGGAGCAGTGTTTCCGCTCTTCGGCGCGTTCTATTTCTGGTTTCCGAAGTGGACCGGGCGGATGTTGAGCGAGCGGCTGGGAAAATGGAATTTTTGGTTGATGTTCATCGGTTTCAATCTCGTCTTCTTTCCCATGCATCAACTCGGACTAAAGGGTATGCCGCGGCGGGTGTACACCTACTTACCCGAAACTGGTTGGGCATCGCTGAACCTGTTGGCGTCGTTGGGCGCGCTCGTTCTGGGGATAGGCGTGTTGATTTTCATTGTGAACTTTTTTTGGGCGCGGCGATTCGGAGCTGTTGCCGGTCCGAACCCATGGGGCGCCGACACGCTTGAGTGGAGCCTTACTTCGCCGCCGCCGGCTTACAACTTTCAACGCATTCCGGTTGTTGAAGGCAGAAACGCGTTGTGGGACCAGTCAACAGAAGCGCCGGTCGTGGTCGGTCTTAGTTCAACCAAGCGCGAGACTTTGGTCAGCAGTGTTGTCGATGCCGTGCCTGAGCTTCGCTACGAGTTGCCTGGACCATCAATTTGGCCGTTGTTGCTGGCGCTCGCCACCGCGGAAACATTCATCGTCGGCATTTTTACTCCGTGGGCGTTCCTGGTCGGCGCGGTATTGACGTTTGCAGTATTCGTCGGCTGGTTCTTTGGCAATCCTAACTATGAAAACGTCGACGCGAAACAGCCTCCAGACGAAACAAACTTTGCGTCCGAAGATTTGCGAGCTGAGGAAGCATGAGCACACGACCAGTCATCGACGTTTCGGAATTGCCGCATCATGGGTTCGATACCCTTGACACGATCTGGTGGGGCAATAACCTTCTGCTCGCGATCGAAACGTCGATGTTTGTCCTCTTGATAGCCACCTATTTTTATCTACGCCAAAATTTTGAGCTCTGGCCGCCGCCGCTCGCGCAACTAACCGCTCCACTCGATCCGCTGCCGGATTTGGGATTTGGCACAGCGAACGCAATTCTTTTGCTTATCAGTTGCGCCCCAATGATCTGGGCCGACGTATCCGCGCGACGCGGTTCACAGTCAGGCACGCAACGCGGCCTGCTTATTTGTTTACTCATCGGGTTCGTCGCAATGGTGTTGCGCGGCTTTGAATTTAGAGCGGTTAAGTTTCGCTGGGACAGCAATGCTTACGGCTCGATCGTGTGGTTCATTCTTGGCATGCATATGCTCCACCTGCTTACGGTGACATGTGAAACGTTGCTGCTGACCGGGTGGAGCTTTGTGCGCGAGTTTGACATGAAGCATCGAGTGGATATCACGGCCCTCGCGGTTTATTGGTATTGGGTTGTAGGAATCTGGATGGTCCTTTATGCCGTCGTCTATTTTGCACCGCGGGTGAGTTGAGTTGAAGCGATGAGCGATGAATTGACAGAAGAGGGTAACGCGCGGCCGAACATGGGCGTCCACCCCGGTTTGTGGATTGGTGTACTGATGCCGGCGGTCATCTGGGCTGTCCAGATGCAGCTCAACTACTGGGCGGTGCGCGGGGCCTGCGTCCGCGGCAGCAACGCAAGGCTCTACTCGGTGACAGTAATCGCTCTGCTGTTGATCGCTTTCAGCGAATTGTGCGCCTGGATCGGCGCGCGCAGATCGGGCGCCGGCGAAAGAGTTGAATGGGGCGCGCTGGTTTCCAATTCACGATTCATGTTGGCGTTGGGACTTTTGTCAGGCGCAGTTTTCTTTATCGCTGTCCTGGCCCAGGGCATCCCCGCAATTATTTTGCATCCATGTCAGTTATGAGAGCTCAGGGTGATAGCGTTGTGCGAGTTGCGCGGACCAGTCCCAGACCGCTTGGAGCTTTGCGTTGGGTCTTTGTCATTTTGCTGTTGGGGAACGCAAACGCGGTCTTCGCACACGGAGGCAAGCCGCATACATGGCACGATCTGTGGCGCACCTGGAGCTTTGAGCCGCTCGTTGTTGTGTCATTAATCCTGACAGCCTGGTTATTCATTTGGGGACTGCGAAAAGTGTGGCGACATTCGGGAACTGGAAAAGGAATCCGCCGCTGGGAGGCACTGGCGTTTGCTGGAGGTTGGTTCGCGTTGTTCGTCGCGCTGGTCTCGCCGGTGCATGCGTGGGGCCGAGTTTTGTTTTCAGCCCATATGACGCAACACGAAATACTGATGCTGATGGCTGCGCCGTTACTTGTTTTAGGACGACCGTTGATCGCTTTCATGTGGGCACTTCCGCTCGAGTGGTCCAGGCGAGTGGGCGCGGTCGGCAAGATTGGTTGGTTGCAAAAGACCTGGAGAATTTTGACTATTCCCGTCGTGGCCTGGCTGATTCATGCCGTTGCGCTTTGGAGTTGGCATGTGCCGGTGCTCTTTGAGGCCGTGCTGCACAACGAGTGGGTGCACACCGCACAGCATTTAAGTTTCTTGCTGTCAGCTCTTCTCTTCTGGTGGGCGTTGATTCATGGCCGGCAGGGTTGGATGGGCTACGGCGCGGCGGCGCTCTACGTCTTTACCACTTCCCTTCACAGCGGGCTGCTCGGCGCGTTGCTGACGTTCTCTCGCACGGTTTGGTATCCGTCGTACATCGGACTGACAAACTCGTGGGGAATGTCGCCGCTCGAAGATCAACAGCTGGGCGGATTAATTATGTGGATCCCGGCGGGAGTGCTGTACGCCTTTGCCGGCCTGGCACTGGTTGCGGGTTGGCTGCGCGAGGCTGAAGCGCGCTCACTTAAGCGACAAGAAAGCTGGGCCAGGACGTGATAAGTGGGACAGACCTTAGTCTGTGGCGGCTAACGAAACCACAGACTGAAGTCTGTGCCACTAAGTACAGCCAAGGAAAGCGCAGACATACGAGAATCGGGAAGGTCAGTTAATGAAAAAGCTGCTGGAAATCAGTCTCGGAATCGTGACCAGTGTCGGCGGCTTCCTGGAGATTGGATCGATCTCCACTGCCGCGCAGGCCGGCGCGGATTTTGGTTTTCAATTGATCTGGGCGATTTTACTGGGCGGACTCTGCATAATTTTTTTGGTTGAACAAGCAGGACGTTTAGCGGCCGTAAGCGGACACACTCTGACCAGCGCCATCCGCGAACGTTTTGGGTTTAACTATTTCTTTATTCTCTTCATCGTCCTGAACCTGGTCACTCTGCTGGTGCTGGGCGCCGAGCTCGGAGGCGTTTGCGTTGCGCTCGAGTTGTCTAGCGGCATTGGATTTCAATGGTGGGCCGTGCCCGTCGCTCTGCTGGTTTGGCTTCTCATTTGGAAGGGCACGTTTGGATTTATCGAGAAAGGCGTTTCTATTCTCGGACTGGTCACACTGTCTTTCATCGTCGGCGCGTTCATGATGAAACCAAACTGGCATAGTGTGATAGGCGGCGCCGTCCCAAGTCTCCCTGCTCACGACAAGAGTCATTATTGGTTCGTTGCGGTCTCAATTCTCGGCGCGTCCATTTCGCCTTATCTGTTCTTTTTCTATTCGGCGGGGGCAATCGAGGACCATTGGACTGAAGACTACATTGGAGTAAACCGCGTCATAGCATCGACGGGAATGAGCTTTGGAAGTTTGATCTCCGTAGCCGTGCTGGTGCTGGGAGCGCTGGTGTTTCCGCCGAGGGGACTGCATGCGGATCACTATTCACAACTAGCCTTGCTGCTGCAGGATGCTTTGGGCCACTGGGGTTTTATTCTCTTCGTCTTATCGCTGGGCATAGCTTGTCTGGGAGCGGCGCTGGAGATCACGCTCGAGGTCGCCTATTTTGCGGCCCAGGGTTTTGGTTGGAACTGGAGTGAAAACCAGCCGCCAAAAAAGGAGGCGCGTTTTAGCCTGACCTATACGGTGGTAATCCTGCTCGGAGCGCTAATCGTGCTAACCGGAATTGATCCGCTGAAAATAACCATAATGTCGATGGCGTTAACCGCGGCCACGCTGCCGCTGTCAATCGTTCCTTTTCTGATTCTGATGAACGATCGCAACTACCTGGAGGAGTACACGAATGGCTGGCTATCAAATGGAGTTGTAATACTGATCATTCTGATCGCGTTTGTTTTAGCCGTGGTGAGCATTCCCCTTCAAATCCTGGGAGGTGGCTAACGTGGATCTGGTCCGTGATTGTCTCGATAAGCAGGTCGTCGATCGCCATGGGCATAAGATGGGTCGCGTTGACGGCATTGTCATAGAAGTGGGCGACGGCCGGCAGCCCAACGTTTTGGCTATTGAAGTGGGGTCTGCTTGTCAGGCCAGCCGTTTGCATTCGCGCCTGGTCAAAATGGTCAAATCGATCTCGAAATGGTGCGGCGTGGTTAACCATGATCCGTTTCGGCTTCCCTGGTCCAAAATTGTTTGCGCGGAAATCGAAGTGATTGCCGGCGTCGAGGCCGAGAAGACTCCAGCTCTTGCCTGGGAGTTGTGGCTTCGCAAAAACGTTATTGCCCGGTTTCCGCTTACGTAAAATGGCTAGACAGAAAATACATCTCGAGCTGCTGCTCGGCAAGAGAGTTTACGCGCTAAACGGCCGGTCAATCGGACGTCTGGAAGAGGTATGCGTTCAAGTTCATGAAGGCGCCGCGGCGGTGAACGAGTTTGAGGTCGGGACTTACGCGCTGTTTGAACGCCTTTCGGCCTGGCAAATAGGACGCGCGATTCTGGGACTGTTCGGGTCAATAATCAAAAGTGGCTACAGCGTTAAGTGGAATCAACTTGATCTTAGCGACGCGGAACGCCCGAAATTAACCTGCTCAGTCAACGAACTCGCACCACTGAAACTAGATTAGTCATGCCGGCAATGCGCTACGCATCCTTAAGGTTTTTTTGTCTCGTTGCCGTGCTGACATTAACCACCTGCGGCAGAAAACCGACTGGTCCGCTCGCTTATGTAACGAATGAGCGCGACGGAACGATTTCCGTAATCGATCTAAATAGTAATCGCACGATTTCTACAATCAAGGTTGGCGCCCGGCCGCGTGGTATTCAACTTGGGCCAGACGGAAAAACAATTTGGGTGGCGCTCAGCTACCCGACCAATCAATCACAGGGTGAAGATAAAATTGCGGTAATAGACTGTGATTCGGAAGGGATAGTCGGGAAGTACGATGCCGGAACCGACCCTGAGCAATTCGTTGTCAATCACGATGGAACGCGCCTCTACATCGCCAACGAAGATGCCGGCACTGCTTCGGTTACTGACGTCAAAACCAACCGCGTAATCGCATCGATGCCGGTGGGACTGGAACCGGAAGGGGTTGCACTCAGTCCGGACGGACGCTGGGTCTATGTCACATCGGAAAGCAGTAGCACTGTTGCCGTAATCGACACCGGTACTAATCAGGTTGTCACAACTTTTCTCGTTGGCGCTCGCCCGCGCGAAGCGACTTTTTACCGCGACGGCTCCCGAGCTTACGTCACCGCGGAAAATGGCGACACCGTTTCAGTCGTCCAGACTTCCGACCACAAAGTGATCGGCACGATTGCTCTGCCGCGCGACAACGAAGGCTTATTATTGAAACCTAAAGGCATCGTATTGTCCGCTGACGGAAAGCGAATCTACGTAGCCACCGGACGCGGAAACAGCGTTGCGATCCTGGATGCTGAGAATCAGAAACTGTTGCAACTGATCAGGGTGGGTCAAAGGCCGTGGGGAATCGCGATCTCGGCAGACGGCAAGAAGCTCTACACCGCCAACGGACTATCAAACGACGTTTCCGTAATTGATGTCGACGCCAATAGGGTTGTGGCCACAATCAAAGCGGGCGATGGGCCGTGGGGAATTGCAATCAAGCCCTAAACTCGGTTGCGCCGATTCGATTTCTTTGTACGCCCAGGCTTTGCCCCAAAAGTCATGGCGTCCCTCCGCTTCGGCTTTGCCGCCTGATGTGCGGCGGCGGCTTTGCCCCGCCGAAAGCAGCGGGATTAATTTGGGGCTATGCCCTTGTTGGGGCTTAACTCAATAAATTCGTTGGGCCAAAAGGCGCATGACGGGCCTAGCCCAAGATGTAAAGGAGCCTTTACGGCGGGGCATAGCCACCGCCGCACATCGGGCGGCAAAGCCGTACCTAAACATGGCCCTTAACCTTTGAGGCAAAGCCTTTCAGAGAGAAGGCCGCAAACTAAGAATCGTTAAGGACCGGCAAACATATATTAGCGATGCATTCGGTTATGCATAACTCTCGCTTTCAGTTCCGCATCTTACTTGTTTGCCTTCCGCTCATCGCAATTGCCGGCGCTGTTAATACTTTCGCGCAAACTCCAAACGCTGAAATCGCAGGGTATGTGCGTGACGAGTCAGGGGCCGCCGTCGCCGGAGCGCGCGTCGAACTGCGCGGGGAATCTCGCGTGGTCCATACCACAACCTCGGCGGACGGGAGCTTCAGTTTCACCGGAGTAAAAGGTGGCGGGCGATTAACCGTCGAGGCGCCGGGCTTCGCTGTCTTTTCGCGATTGCTCAAAAAGGAAGGAGCACTGTCAACAATTGAGGTGGTTCTGTCGCCTGCTTCCATTCGCGAGCAGATCACTATCACCGCCACGCGGATTGAGGCGCCGTTAATCTCGACAGCGGCCAGCGTTCGTTTGCTTTCATCCGCGGATTTGTCGACGACCGCCGCCATTACAATTGACGACGCCTTGCGCCAGGTGCCGGGCTTTCAATTGTTTCGACGCACCGGAAGCCGCGCTGCCAACCCAACTTCACAAGGTGTCAGTCTTCGCGGCGTGGGCGCCACGGGCGCCAGTCGTGCTTTGGTTTTGGCGGACGGGATCCCTTTCGCAGATCCTTTCGGCGGCTGGATTTATTGGGACCGCTTACCGCGCGCGGCGGTGAGTCAGGTGGAAGTGGTGCGCGGCGGCATTTCAGATCTCTACGGAAGCAACGCCCTCGGCGGCGTCATTAACATTCTTACTCAGCCTAACAATGGGCCCCGAGTATCATTTGAATCTTCTTACGGAAACCAGAACACGCCGAACGCTTCGCTTTATGCCGGGACGCGAATAAAGAAATTCACCGCGAGTCTTGCCGGCGAAATCTTTCAAACTGCTGGTTACATAAATGTGAGCAAGAACGATCGCGGTGCCGTCGATACGCCTGTGGCTTCGCGTCACCGATCGCTTTATTTCGAGCTCGGTTACAGCCCAAGCAAAAGCAGCCGATTATTTCTACGGCCATCTTATTTCGCCGAAAGCCGTAATAACGGAACCCCACTGCAAACAAATCGAACTCATGTTGCTGAAATAGATGGCGGCGCCAATTGGAACCCTCATCGAGTAGGCCGTTTGTCTTTGCGGGGTTATCTAAGCACTCAAACTTACGATCAAATCTTTTCGGCCCTCGCGACTAACAGGAATACGGAAACGTTGACGAGAGTTCAGCGCGTCCCGGCGCAAGCCGCGGGCCTAATGTTTCAATGGTCACGCTTGTTGGGCGAACGGCAAAGTTTGGTTGCGGGATTTGAAGCCCGCGAAGTCCGTGGCGCCAGCGACGAAATTGTTTACGATCGTGGGAACGCCTCATCGCTGGTCGGCGCCGGCGGCAGGCAGCGATCGTATGCATTGTTTTTCAGAGACACGCTACAGTTCAGTTCGAAAGTCTCGATCTCTGGCGGGACTCGGGTAGACTTTTTCAGGAACTTTAACGGCCTTAGTGTTAGTCGCGGGATCTCACCTGGAGCGCTTCAGAACGTCACACGATTTGCAGACGTCGCGGATACGACATTCAGCCCACAGGTCTCGATCGTTTACCACGCGAATTCCGAGTTATCGATGTTCGGCTCTTTTAATCGCGCGTTTAGGGCGCCGACGCTGAATGAACTTTACCGGTCCTTTCGGCTCGGCAACGCATTGACGCTGGCAAACGAAAACCTGAAACGAGAACGGGCGACCGGAGTGGAGGCCGGAGCGAGATTGAGCTTGTGGAAAGATCGTTTCGATCTCCGCGCGAGTTTCTTTTCGACTTCGATCACGGATCCAATCGCGAATGTGACGCTTTCAAGTTCGCCGACTTTGATCACGAGACAACGTCAAAATCTTGGCCGCACTCGTTCGTTAGGGTTTGAAGTTGATTCGAATCTTCGTTTGAACCCATCCTGGAACATCAATCTTGGTTACCTTTTCTCCGACGCGCGCGTGGTTAACTTCCGGGCTAATAGTTTGCTTGAGGGCTTGTTGATTCCGCAGACGCCGCGGCACAGTCTGACTTTTCAAGTAAGTTATGCGAGTTCAAAACCTTACAAATTTGGTTTACAGGGTCGGGCGTCCGGACCACAGTTTGAAGATGATCAGAATCTGCTTCCCTTGCGAAGCTTTTTTACGATCGACGCTTATGCCGCGCGCTCCTTCGGCGCTCATTGGCAGGTGTTTGTGGCCGGAGAGAATCTCTTGAATTCGCGTTATGAAGTTGGCCGCACGCCGGTGGTCACCATTGGTTCCCCGAGATTGGTTCGAGTGGGCTTGAAATTCAACTATTGAACAAACGAAGGGCATCCCAAGTGCTACGGTTAGTTTTCAGCTTGGGAAGGGTGGCTTGCCCCCGCTCGAGCGCCGAGGGCGCGAACTGATTTCAGCACCTTCAAGTTGAGATATTATCAATGGCTCGTCGCGCCGTCCGCGCTCAAGCGGGGGCAAGCCACCCTTCCCAACCTGATATGTAGCGGAGGGTTGAGTCAGATCCCGCTGTCACCTGACTCTTATTTCAATTCCCCTCAACTCGAAACCTGAAACTGTCGTTACGGGCAATTGCTCAACACTGCATAATTCGGTCCATCATCCACTGCGGCCGCTCCGTTTTGTGAATGAGGCACGGTGACTTTTGCGGTTGCAGTTCCGACGTTGCCGGCAGCGTCAGTCACCTTGAACGTGATGGTGTAAACCCTGCCGTTACCATTGCCCAGCCGTTCAGCGCGCAGTTGGACAGATTTGCAGTCGGCCGCAATCACAATGTCATTAGTTGTGTTGCCGCTTCCAGCGCTGTTATTAAGTTCATCGCTGGTTACTTTCACAATCCTCACGGCGCCGATGCCAACCTTGGAACGACAATTATCTTTTACGCTCGCAATGAGATCCACCAGGTTGAAGGTCCTGTATTTGTGATTAGGAGGCCAAACCGTAATGGTCGGCTTGGTCGTAATTACGGGTGCCTGCGTGTCCTTGACGGTGATTTTGAAGTTACAAGTTGGACCATTCGAGCTAGTGCAGATGACCTTGGTGGATCCGACGTTGAAGAAAGATCCCGAAGGATGATCGCATGTCACTGTGCCGCAACCTATGCCGGGACGATTCCTGAAATTGACAATCGCGCCGCATTTATTCGCGTCATTCGATACGACTATGTCGGCCGGACACGAGAGGCTGCAGCTCGGCGCCGCTTCAAAGGCGCCGATGTCAGTGCCGTCGCTGGTCGCAGCATTGGGAACGGCAGGGTCGTTGACGGTGCGCGCCAGTCCACGCTGGTCCAATGTAGCGCCCGCGGCTATGCCTGCATCGATCGCCGCACTGCCGGCCGAAAGCGCCATCGTGTGGGTTGGACCACCGTTGTCTGCCAGCGCCGCCAGCATGGGGTTGGCGCCTGTCTTATCGCCGGTGCCACTAAAGCCGACTGCATCAGTCGTAACACCGAGCAGGTTGTGGCCATTGCTTATAATCGTTCCGTCAACATTAGGTCCGGGAGTTGGAGCGCCTGTTGTGTCACCCAGACCATTGGCGGCGGTATTCTTAGCGATGATTGTGTTCTCCAAAGTAATGCTGCCGGGACCTACGCGGATACCGCCGCCTGCACCTTCGGCCACGAGTTGCGGTGGCTTGTTCGCTCCGCCCTGATTGACACCGGTGTTGCCAGCCTGAGCGTTGTTAAGGCTGAGCGTAGTGTGCTTCATATTGATAGTGGCCGCATTGTTGTTCGCGATAGCGCCGCCCAACGCGAAGCCGCCCTTGCCGTGTGCGCCACAGCCACCTCCAATCTGTCCGCCATTGCCGCCGTTACCACCAAGGGCGAAGTTGTTGGCAAACGTCGCGGTATCGACGATTAGGCTGCCACCATCAGCGAAGATCGCGCCGCCTCGGGCGCCGCCGGCGTCAAGCGAGGTGTGACCGCCGAGGCAGGTCGAGCCGAAGGTATTGCCGCTGTTACCGCCGGTCGCTCCTGCAAGATGGAACGTTGAGTTGCGCACCGTCACGTTACCGAGACTATACAAACCGCCACCGTCAGCGGGACCGGCGGGTTCGCTGCCATTTCCACCCGTGCCTGAATTACCACCCTTAGCGACAGTGCTCTCAAACGTGGTTTTATCGATCGTTGCCACGCCACCGCCAACATACACGCCGCCGCCCTGGGCGAATCCGCCGAAGCCGCCGTTAGTCTGACCATTCTGATCCTGGTTCCCGCCGTTGCCGCCGTTCGCAGCACTGTTGTCGATGCGCGACCCGCTGATGTTGAGCGTGCCGCCTTCGAAATAGATCGCGCCACCCTTGGCATTGGATCCAGCGCCGTTGTTGAAATTGCCGCCATTGCCGCCTGCAGCGGTGTTGCCTGTTAACTTGCTATTCGAAATGTTCACGTTGCCGCTCGCTGTGAGACTCGCGAGCCCACCGCCCATCGCATCAAGTGTGGTGTGATCGTTGATGACGCTGTCGCCTTTACCCACCGCCTGGCACGATTGCAGGGTAACGTTCGTCAGCGTAACGCGACCGCCGTTGTTGAGAATGCCGCCGCCGATGCGGTTCGTGTTTTGTGCCGTCGGGTTAGTGCTCGTGCCGCTGGTGCCGTCGTCGGCGGCCTTGCCGTTCTGAATGATCAGGTTCTGGAAGACGACATTGACGCCGGAACTGGTGAGATGAAATGCGCGGTCGCGCAGAGTGCCGGTATTCAATCCGGCCGCATCGATGATGCTCGCATTTGGACCGGACGAGCCGCCGCCAACGATGGTCACTGTGTGCAGACTCGTGGTTATGTCCAGGTCACCCGTCGCCGCGGCGTTCTCCTGCGTAGCGTTGGTCCGTGTCAGGAAGTAGTTGGTCGACGGTTGCAGGTTGATGATCACCGGGTTCGCGCTGACATTCGCGTTTGCGGCGATGATCGCGCCGCGCAAACTGCAATCGTTGGCTGCAGCCGTACACGCTGTGGCCGCGACAGCATCGTCCGTTCGATCGACATCGAACGTTGTGGCAGGCGGCATTACTAAATTGAGATTTTCCTGCGTGCGCGAAACTGCGATAGATTCTTCGTATGAACTGGACGATGCGCTTTGAGTGAAATTGAGAGAGGCGCCGACCAAAACGACGGGCGTCAATAACAACCAGGTGAGTTTACTTTTCATTGTTATGCTCCAGAGTGATTATCCATATTCAGTTGTGCTCGAGAACTAACGACAAACGCTGCGGGAAGCTAATACACCTTTCGATCGTTGGGCGGCAAGCAAAATCAGCGCCTGGAGTTTACAAATTCCGGCCAAGCATTTGACTTTTTACCAGCACGGAATTATTCTTCTCGCCGTTCACCTGAATGACAGAGTCTCACCAGCAGATCCTCGCGACTCGCTGTCATCGAGGCAAGGGTTCGTTTGACTGATCCTCTCTAAACCATTTCACAGTGGGCTCAATCGAGCTTCCCTTCCGGTTCGGAGAAGATTCAATAGTCCGCACAACATCCGCACCCGCAGGAAAGGAGTAGCTCATGGCCAAGAAACCCGAAGAGCCATCAGAACCGAAACCCAAAACATTTGAAGAGGTCCTCAGCGAAAGTAAACCTTTCGAGCCTCGAAAAACCGAGGCCCCCGATGTTGAGTTAGTCGGGAGAATCAGAAAATCCGACGAAGCCGGAAAGTTGATTTTGCTGATTCCTTCCGACACACCCGGAATCGAGCAGGCCATCGAGCTTAGAGCCGCCGACGTAGCCGAGCACTCGCAGGTATTCGAGGACACGTCCGGCGAGAGCAGCTACAGTGTCAGGCTGGCACCCGATTCGCCCGTCAAGTTGATACTCCAGGCCTCGGCCTTGAAGAGGGTGGATCAGAAACGGTTCGATCCGAAGTTTGATCCGAAGCAATTCGATCCCAAGGTTTCCGATCCGAAATTTGATCCGAAACAATTCGATCCCAAGATCTCTGATCCGAAGCAGTTCGATCCCAAAACTTCTGATCCGAAGCAGTTCGATCCCAAGATCTCTGACCCGAAGCAATTCGATCCCAAGACTTCTGATCCCAAGCAGTTCGATCCAAAAATCTCTGACCCGAAGCAATTTGATCCCAAGACTTCTGACCCGAAGTTCGACCCCAAGCAGTTCGATCCGAAGACTTCCGATCCGAAGTTCGATCCGAAGGGCGATCCGAAGGGCGATCCCGGACCCGGACCCGGACCAATTGAAGGGTTTGAGCGAGGGGCTGGCCAGCAGCCGAAACAGATCGATCCTAAGTTTGATCCCAAGCAAGCGGATCCGAAGTATTCGGATCCTAAGTATGACCCTAAGCAAGCCGATCCGAAGTATTCGGATCCTAAGTACGATCCCAAGCAAGCGGATCCAAAGTATTCGGATCCTAAGTATAGGGATCCAAAATATGACCCGAAGAACTCGGATCCTAAGTTTAACGATCCAAAGTACGATCCCAAACAGGCGGATCCGAAGTATGCGGATCCCAAGTATAAGGATCCAAAGTATGACCCGAAGAACTCGGATCCTAAGTACACGGATCCGAAGCATACCGATCCAAAGGCTGATCCCAAATGGGACCCGAAATACGATCCCAAGGGCGAGGATCCCGGACCGTGGGGACCTTTCATTCTGACTACCAATTGGCCGTATTAGGACGCGGATTCTTGAGCTTATGATCCTGATCTGCGCCAAAGAAGATGATGCGCACACCGTAAAGGTCGCCGATATTCTGAGACGTCATGCGGAAGAGTTTTTCGTCTTTGATACGTCGACCTTTCCGACCTCAGTGTCCCTAACCGGGAGCTTTGGCAATGGTGCTACTGACCTGCGGCTGACACAGGACAGCCGGCGCATCCATTTGCAGGACATCAAGAGTTTCTGGTGGCGACGCCCTCAGCCAATGGAGATCGATCCTCGCATCGCGGATCCGCAGGCGCGGGGGTTTGCGTTTCAGGAATGCATCAGTGCTTTATATGGCATGTTGGAATGTTGTGAGACTTTATGGGTAAACGACATTCATAACGATTCAGCAGCTGAATATAAAGCGCTCCAGCTGAAGCTCGCCGGAGAAGAAGGTTTCAGCATTCCAGAAACCTTGATCACCAACTCGCCCGCTGATCTATTGCAGTTCTGGGAGAAACACGATCACCGAGTAATTTACAAGGCATTCAATCAGCGGGCCCTGGTTTGGCGTCCGACGAGAATCTTGCGAGATGAAGATCTCACGATGCTACCCAACCTGCGGCATGCGCCGGTGATCTTTCAGACCCTGGTGCCGGGCCTAAGCGACGTACGAGTAACGGTGATCGGGGAGAAAGTTTTCGCTACTGAGTTCGACATCGAGCATCTTGAGGGTGTTGACTACAGGTTTAGGATGACCGAAATCCCTTGCCGTCCACATGACCTGCCGCCGGCGTTGGAGACAAAAATCCTCACCTTCATGGAGAGACTCGGGCTCGAGTTCGGAGGCATTGATTTTCGCGTGACTCCGGATGGAGAGTACGTGTTTTTTGAAATCAATCCGGATGGAGAGTTCATCTACCTCGAGGATCGGACAGGTCAGCCGATCGCCGAGGCTATGGCTGACCATCTGAGGACCGCCAAACCGTCGCGTCAAGCTAAGGCGATGCGGTAGAAAGCGGTGCTGGAAATGGAGGTTCGGCATGACTCGAGTTTTGCTCATCAACATGCCGTTTGCCGCGCTCGATTCTCCCTCACTCGCGTTAGGGCTTTTCAAGAGTCGACTGCAGCAAGACGGTATCCCCTGTGACGTTCAAAATCTAAACTTCACCTTTGCGGAAATGATCGGGTCCGAGAATTACCAATTCATGCTCCGCACGTCCGGAATTCTTGGAGGTGAGCAATTATTTGCGAGGTCGGTCTTCGGCGCCGCCTTGCCATCCGACGAAGAATACTACCGGGAGATTGCTGCCTCCAATTGCGCCGCTCCTGATACCTCAGCCAGACTCGAACAGCTTAGAAGTTCGGTACCGGTTTTCCTGCAGTTTTGCCTCGACACTATTTCCTGGCAAACCTATGACATCATCGGCTTCACTTCGCTCTTCGAGCAAAATCTGGCCAGCCTGGCGATGGCCCGTCTGGTCAAGCAGCAGTTCCCGGATAAGGCAATTGTCTTCGGCGGGGCAAACTGTGAAGACATTATGGGAATCACTCTGCTCCGTTGTTTTCCCTTCGTCGATTTTGTTTGCGCGGGCGAGGCGGACGACTCCTTCCCGGAATTGGTGAAGCGTCTGAAGTATCACCATCCGGTGAAGGGACTGCCCGGGGTGGTCCACAGGGAGAATGGAGCCGCGGTGTACGCCGGCTCTGCGCGGCTGCTGGAAGATCTCGACGAGCTGCCGATTCCCGACTACGACGACTACTTTGATCGTGTGCAGAGAAGTCCGTTGCAATCCACGATAGAGCCAGCCATTCTGTTGGAGAGCGCCAGAGGCTGTTGGTGGGGCGAGAAATCGCACTGCACCTTTTGCGGATTGAACGGCTTGACCATGGAATTCAGGACCAAGAGTGTCGAGCGAACCATCGATGAGATTTCCAGCCTGCTGGCGCGTTATCGCACCAGGATCGTCCGGTTCGTAGATAATATTCTCAGTCCTAGTTATTTCAGAGATTTGCTACCCGAAATTGTCCGCCAGGGACTGAAGGCTAACTACATCTGCGAAGTGAAGTCCAATCTGAAGAAGAATCAAATCAAAGTAATGGCGGATGCAGGAGTCACCGTCCAGGCCGGCATCGAGAACCTGAGTACGCACGTTCTGGATCTAATGGCCAAGGGAAGCAACTCCTTAATGAATATTCAAACGCTGAAGTGGTGCAAGCAATTCGGCGTGCTGGCGGACTGGAACCTCATCTACGGCTTCCCCGGCGAAGGCCCGGAAGATTACCGACAGAATCTGGAGACGGCAAAAATCATAACCCATCTCGATCCGCCGTCTGGCTGTGGCCCAATTCGCCTGGACCGTTTCAGCCCTAACTTCAACCGCGCCGAAGAGAAGGGGCTTATCAATGTGCGGCCGTTCAAGTTTTACAAATACGTGTATCCTTTTGATGAACAGACCCTCTCGGACCTGATCTACTATTTCGATTTCGATTACAGGAACGAGATTGATAATGATGATTGCGTGCCTGTTTTGGAGGACATCGTGCGCGAGTGGAAGACACGGAAGGACGGCCTCACTTCGGAACGACGGAATGGCGAAATCCTGATTCGCGACAGCCGGGCCGTCGCCACTTGGCCGGAGTGGATCGTGACCGGAACGGCGGCTCGCATTTATGAGTATTGTGACAAGGCGCAGAGTCTCGCCAGAATCGTGGATGTTATGAAGCAGTCGGACGCGGAGATGAGTGAGGACGACGTAAGCCGCATTCTTGATGACTTCATCAGCAGAAAACTGATGGTCCAGGAAGGAAACCGTTATCTTAGCCTTGCTGTGATGACCTACAGGTCTGACTTCGAGCAAGTGGAAAACACACCAGCTGACGAGAGACCGAAATCTGAGGTAGAGACTCTGGTTCCTCAGTTAGTTCAGTTGCAATCGAGCATTGGCCGCTAGCATCGATCCCGCAAAACATCGGCCTCGCTTGGCCCCCCTACGCCCCCAAAATTTATCGAGGCCCTGACGGACTTCCGCCTCGCCCTCCCAACCGGTGTTCGGGCCCGATGACTACACGCCAGCGGTCGACTACCTAACCCCCCAATGACCCGGGTGCTGCTCTATGATAAAGTGAGCCACCCCAGTGCTTGACCATTCAACGATCAAAACCTTTCATGGTAAGAGTGCGTAAACTCCGGTCAGTAATGAAAGTCTCAGCGTGGCGAAGCAACCTGATGGTTGCCGTTACTCTCGCGGGCTTGCTCTCGCTGCCGGTCTGCGCTCAGCAAGCTACACCTGTGACGCCGGTCGTGGTGCAACCGGGTGCGCCAGGCCAGCCAACCCGGACGCTGCCACCCGCGACGAGGGCCACGCTGCCGCCACGTTCACCGGCGGATGTGCAGTTCATGCAGGGCATGATCATGCATCATGCGCAAGCGGTTGAGATGACCGCGCTCATCGGATCGCACACTCAGAACCAACAGTTGCGTCTGCTTGGCGCACGCATCAGCAAATCACAGTCCGACGAAATCGAGTTTATGAAACGATGGCTGACAGCGCGGGGAGAGCCGGTTGAGACTGCGATGCCGGAAATGGCAGGGATGAATATGCCGGGCATGGATATGTCGAGTCATATGGTTATGCCGCTCATGCCGGGGATGCTTACGGCAACGCAGATGCAAGCTCTCAAAAAAGCGAAGCGCGAGCAGTTCGACCGGCTATTTTTGACTGGGATGATTCAGCACCACGGCGGCGCGTTGATTATGGTAAAGGACTTGTTCGACACTGCGGGGGCGGGGCAGGACGCTGAACTGTTCAATTTCGCGACCGATGTCGACAGTGGCCAACGCGCCGAGATCAGGATTATGCAAACAATGCTCGGGAAAAAACCTCTGGAGGAGAAACGATGAATCGAGTACACACTATGGCTTTCCGTTTGTTCGTAGCTTCCCTTTTGTTCTGCTCGTGTTTGACGATGAGAACCCAAGCGCAAACGCCATCTCCATCTCCATCTCTATCTCCGTCTCCGGAGGCCGCGAAGCCGGCAGAAACAAAACCGACCCAGGTAGGCGCGGCGAATCCATTTGCTCCGCAGCCGGCGCCGCCACTACCGGCTGGGATGACGGGTTCAGATGCCAATGACCCACGCGCCAAACTCGCGCCCGGAATGTACGACGCAGCCGAAACATCGCTGGGCCTCAAGCACATCATGCTCATCAAAAAGCCTGACGCATTTCAACTCGGTTCCGACGATCCTGATAATCCGAAGGTTGACAAGACGCTGGGTCTAATCGGCATTGGTGAGCCCGCGAAGATGCCCAAGCCGCTAAAGTTGGTCCTGGCTCAGCTCGCTTTTGCGAACTCGGATCTTGCGTTTCAGGGCAATCACCTGTTTCAGGGAAACTTTTATGGCATCAGTATCTATGACATCGCCAATCCAGCGAAGACAACCTTGCTGACTTCGCTGGTATGTCCGGGTGGGCAGGGTGATCTGTCGGTTTACAAAAACCTTCTCTTCATGTCAGTGGAGATGCCCAACGGTCGGATCGATTGCGGCGCGCAGGGGTTTCCGCCGGCGCCTCCACCTCCAGTCGGCGAAGAAAAAAAGCCGAGCTTACCTGCAGCGCAAAAAGATCGTTTCCGCGGTGTAAGGATTTTCGATATTTCGGACGTCAAGAATCCGAAGCAGGTGGCCGCGGTGCAAACTTGTCGCGGCTCGCACACGCATACGCTGGTAGTCGATCCGAATGATAAGGACAACGTATACATCTACGTTTCCGGAACGTCTTTCGTCCGCCAAAGCGAAGAGTTGTCCGGCTGCTCAGGTGAAGCACCGGACAAGGATCCGAATACGGCACTGTTTCGCATTGATGTGATTAAGGTGCCGTTGGCGGCGCCGCAAGACGCGCAGGTTGTATCCAGTCCGCGAGTGTTTATCGATCCGCGAACGGGTGCGCTCAACGGTCTGAATAACGGCGGCACGCATGGTAATGATGGCCTTCAGAAGCCGTCGGACACCAACCAGTGCCACGACATCACCGTGTACGCAGCGATCGGGTTGGCTGCCGGCGCTTGCTCGGGCAACGGAATCCTGCTGGACATCAAAGATCCGGTGCATCCGAAACGCGTGGACGCGGTAAACGATCCAAACTATTCGTATTGGCACTCGGCCTCGTTTTCGAACGATGGGAAAAAAGTCGTGTTCACCGATGAGTGGGGCGGCGGATTGGGCGCGCGCTGCCGTGCGAACGATCCAAACAAATGGGGCGCTGATGCGCTGTTCAATCTGAAAGACAACAAGCTGAGCTTCGCGAGCTATTACAAGTTGCCGGCTGCTCAGGGCGATAGCGAAAACTGCGTTGCACACAACGGCTCGCTCATTCCGGTTCCCGGCCGTGACATTGAAGTGCAGGCCTGGTACCAGGGCGGCATCTCCGTCATGGACTTCACCGACGCGGTGCATCCGGTTGAGATCGCCTATTTCGATCGAGGACCGATTGATCCGAAGTCGCTCGTGCTGGGCGGCGATTGGTCCGCCTACTGGTACAACGGACACGTCTACGCTTCGGAGATCGCCCGCGGGCTGGACATCTTTGAGCTGACGCCGACGAAATTTCTAACTCAGAACGAGATCGATGCCGCGAAAGCGGTTCAGGTGGCTGAACTCAATGTGCAGAACCAGGAAAGAATAGAATGGCCGCGCACGTTGAGCGTGGCGAAGGCGTACGTGGACCAGTTAGAAAGATCGCAAGCTCTGCCTGCTGATCGTATTGCCGCCCTGCGGCAAGCTATCGGAAGCGCCGAGACTTCAAACATGAAACAATCAGAGTTCACAAAACTGAAAAGCCTCGCTTTGTCGCTGGAAAAGACTGCCGCCACGACTCAGAGCGCGGCGGACTCAACCAGATTGCAGGCCCTGGCGGAAATCCTGAAGCAACCTGCTCGTTGAGCTTTTATGGGTCGACAAATACTGAACCCCGACCCGTCGGGGTTAGCTATCGGGCCCCGAAAATACAGAGGGTCGTTATTAACAATCGCGAAACCAAATTCGACCCACTCAAAAAAAGTGCCCTTCCTTTCGGAAGGGCACTTTTGCGCTAAAGGGCAACGCTTCAGGCTTTGAGCAAAGATGCCCAGCGCGTCCGGCCAACAACTTCTTGGTCGATGCCGAGAACTCATCTCGTACTTTCACGGACATTGGGTGGTCTCTTCCCTTTTGTTTCCACTCTTCGATAATCACGCCAGTTTTCATTTCAATTTTGTGAGCGAAGACAAAACCTTGAGCCCAACGTGAGCCTAAGTTTCATCCATCTCAGTTACCCAGCATGAAACTATTTCCAAGTGTGTCATTAAATGATATTGTGAGCACCCTCCCAAAGAAATCAAAATACGTTAAGGAGGCGTGAATGCCAAGACACATTCTGTCGTTAATTATCGTTGTTCTTTCTTTGGTCATCAGTGGGCTTTTTGCAAAGCCAACTCTGTTTGCAAAGCCAAAGTCAATCAAACCACCCGCACTCGCCGTTCCCGCGAACACTCCTATATCTATCTATGGAGCATGGCACTGTGGAAGTGATTTTTGTACCTGGTCCACTGTGCGCAATATGACGGACTTCGACACCAAAAACCGCTGGCTCGTAAATCGCGGCAGCGGCCAACCATCCGTGAACCTGGTCGTCCTTAGTTTTGTTGAGCCAATGAGACTGCTCAATAACACAACTGATGCTTCGACCTCTCAAGGCATACCCATAGGCATGAACCAGGCTGTGGTGGATTACTTCAAAAGCAGAGGGGTGCGGGTCATGCTGTCAATTGGCGGCATTACTTATACAGACGCCTGGAACCAGGCACTGGCTACCAACCCCACTCAGTTTGGATTAAACGCAGCCGCGGCGGCTAAACGTTTGGGAGTCGGCATGGAGATCGATTATGAAGAAAGCACGAATCCAAATCTAACCGGACTGCAAGCGTTTATTAATGCCTACCGGTCAGTCTTGCCGTACGACGCCTCCGGAAGCAATCACGCGGCAAGGTTAACTATCGATCTCGCGGCGGGGGATCGTTGGCTGATTGACCTGACTCGGAAGGCCACAGCGGACTGGTTGAACACCACGACGCCGGTGCTTGATTACGCTAATGCGATGGTGCCCAGCAGACAACCTAGCAGTGCCGCCGCGGCCCAGGCTGATTGGCAGGAGCATGTAGACGGAAAGCCACAATTCGCTCCGCCGATATTGCCGCTCGCGCCGGCAAAGTTCACCGGCGGACTCTATATCGTTACGGGATCAAGACCATGTCCGGAGTGCAATAGCTTCAGCACTTCATTGACAAGCTCGACGGGAAATTATGTTCAGTCAGTAATTCCCAATGGCGCTGGGTCGACCAGTGGGATGTTGGGCTACATGTTTTGGGCCGCGGAGTGTCCTGCGACAAGGCGCGTTTGCACCACACCGCCAAATACCTGCGAAGGCGGCGTTGGGGTTGGCGCGCAAACGTACAATGTTCCAATACCAATGGGGCCACTGCGCCAGAGCTGACCGCTAACGGCTGTGATTGAAACCCGCGGTGGGCAAGTATCGATCATCTGTTGGCACATTGATTGGTGAACTGAAACGTAATTAGGGTAGTGCTGCGAAGCACTACCCTGATTTGTGCGGTAGACTTGGCGGCCCTAAGTTGTTGCTGAGTGGGAATGGTTACTCGGCAAAATTTCGGCAAAGCAAAAACGGCCTGAGGCGAGCAGCTTGTAAGTTATTCCAGAGGCGAAGGATTAGTGGTAGCGGGGGGCAGGATCGAACTGCCGACCTCGGGGTTATGAATCCCGCGCTCTCACCACCTGAGCTACCCCGCCACGCGAGTCATTATAGAGTTAGCTAACTAGAGGTCAAGAAGGGTGGGCCGTGAGCAGTGGGCAGTCGGCAGTCGGCAGTCGGCAGTAAAGGATGAGCGGTAAATTGAAAAGGACGATTTGCCATTTACCATTTCTCATTTCTCATTTTTTATTTCCAGAGCGTATCTTGCGCCGCTCAGCGCAATCGCTGGCGACCCAGCAACCAAGTTTGCTTTCGCTAACCTCTGAATTCCGATTTCCGCCCCTCTGAATTCCGCCCTCTGACTTCTGACCTCTGACTTCTGACCTCTGACCTCTGACCTCTGACTTCCGACCTCTGACTTCCGACCTCTGACTTCTAACTTCTGCTTCCTTACGCGCGGGCGAAATCGATGAAGCCGCGTTCGGGATCTGTCGACAACAATCGGACGCGCGTCTTTTCGCCAACGCGTAAGCCTTGTTCGCCGCGCATCACGCGGCCATCGACGGGCGGGCTAATGATGCGCGCGTAAGTTCCCTTCTCTGATACGCCCGTAACGATTGCTTCAAACTGTTGCCCGATTTGATTGCGCAACAACAATGCAGCCGCAACCTTGCGCATCTTACGCTGCACCTTTCGCGCCGCGTCCTCGCGCTCGGTGCAGCGTTTGGCAATCTCTTTTAACTCATTCCCCTGGTACGGCGGCGGCTCGTTCGCGAGCGCTGCCTTTACCAATCGCTGCGTTACCAGATCCGCGTAACGCCGGTTCGGGGCAGTTGCATGCGTGTAGTCATCAACCGCCAAACCAAAATGGCCCTCGCCCTCCTCGCCCGGCATTTGCACTTCATACTCGCCTGGTCCAAGTGACTTAACAACGGCCAGCGACAGGTCCGGAAAGTGAACCGGATCCGCTGTCTTGCGCCGTTGCAGAAACTCCGCCAGCGCGCGCGAATCCGGCGTCGCCGGCAACTGCTCGCCAACCTCAGCCGCAATCTCAACGATGCGCGACCAGTATTTTGGAGTGCGAACCACACGGCGCAGCGATGGCACACCTTTGTCTTCCAAAAACTTCGCCATCGCCACGTTTGCGCCGATCATAAAATTTGCAATCAGATCGCGCGCCGCGTTTTGTTCAGTAACCGCAAGTTCCACAACGCGGCCGCTGTCGTCAACTACAGGCGTGGACTCAATTGTTCCCAACTCAATCGAACCATGTTCCTTACGAAACTCGCCGAGATGTCCTGCAGTTTGGTGCTGAAGCTTTAGCTGCTCTTCAAGCCCAGGCACTGACTTGACCACCTCGGGCGTCGGAGTCTTGCCGTCAAGCCAGTCGCCAATAACTTCATAAGAAAGTTTGGCGTGGCTTCTTATGTTCGCGGGATAGATGGCCGCACTGTTCGCTGTACCATCGGATGCGACAACCATCTCGGTCACGATGGCGCGCCGGTCTTCGTTCGCCACCAACGACGTCAAGTCCGTTGACAATTCCTCGGGAAGCATGGCGAACGTCTTCACGCCGGTGTAAACCGAAGTGCAGTTTTGTTCCGCTCGCTGATCGATGGCCGAACCTTTTGCCACGAAGGCATCAACGTCAGCGATTCCGATCAATAATCGCACCTCGCCGGTAGGCATGGCCTCGGCATACTCCAGCTGATCCAGGTCGCGCGACGTTGTATTGTCGATTGACGACCACAGCAGATCGCGCAGGTCTTTGTTGTTGGAACCGCCACCGAGGTCCCGCGTTTTCGCGCTCGCGACTTGAACCTCCTCCAACACTGCATGGTTGAAGTCAGGTTCAAAGCCGGCATCGATCATCGTTTGCCGAGCGATTGCATATAAATCTGTGTGATTATGCTTTGGTTGTTTGCTCATGGGATTGCGGGAGTATAGCCGAAAGATATTGTGAAAGCGTATGGGCTTTCTCAAAGAGTACTTCTGACAGTTCGCCCGCCGCGACGATGAAAGGCATTCGCCAGGAAGTCACCCAATCGACCGTTACTTGTTTGCGACGCTTTTCGTTTACGATAAGTGCCCGTGAAGATTGAAGTGATCGTCAATGCTACCTCAGGCGCCGGAGCCGATAGCGCGTTCGCCGAGCGTCTCAGCGAACTGTTCGCGCGCGACGGTGTGGTCGCAAATGTGGCGCTGGCGCAAACCGGACACGAAATAAACGAACTTGCTAAACGCGCTGCGCTTGGCGATGCGGACATCGTTGTCGCGGGTGGTGGTGACGGCACAATCAACTCGGTCACGTCACAACTTCTCAATAGAAAAAAGACGCTGGGCGTTCTGCCTTTGGGGACGATGAACCATTTCGCCAAGGACCTGCACATTCCGCTCGAGCTTGAGGCAGCGGTCGACACCATCATCAAGGGTCACGTCGCCAACGTCGATCTCGGCGAAGTCAACGATCACGTGTTCGTTAACAACTCCAGCCTTGGGCTCTATCCAAGCATTATTCGCGAACGCGAGAAACAGCAGCGACTGGGCTGGGGCAAGTGGCCGGCTTACGTTTGGGCTGCGATTGCCGTGCTGCGACGCTATCCGTTTCTCAATATTCGCCTGGAGGTCGACGGGAAAGAATTCGCCAGCCGCACCCCGTTCGTCTTTATCGGCAACAATGAATACCAGATGGAGACGCTGAACATTGGCGGGCGCACCTGTCTTGACGCCGGCGATCTTAGTCTGTACGTGACGAATCGAACGGGCCGCATTGGTCTCGTTCGGCTGGCATGGCGCGCGTTGTTTGGCGGGCTGCATCAGGAAAAAGATTTCCTGGCAATGTGCACGAAAGAGATTTGGATTGACAGTAAACACAAACGCATTCGGGTGGCGCTGGATGGCGAGGTAACAATCATGGAGCCGCCGCTTCACTATCGAGTTCTGCCGGGTAGACTGCGAGTCACGGCGCCGGCGTTGTCCGACAAACCTCAGATGTCCGATAAACTTTAGTTTGTCGCTGACGAGAAGCGACAAGCTGAAGCTTATCGGACAGTAGAAAAACATGCGATCCATAGTTCACCTTTCTGATATTCACTTCGGTCGCGTTGATGAGGCTGTCGTTGGCCCACTGATTGAAACCGTTAGTCAGGTTGCGCCCGACGTTGTTGCCGTGTCCGGGGACCTGACACAACGCGCGCGCACTCATCAGTTCAAAGCCGCGCGCGCATTTCTTGATGCGTTGCCTCAACCGCAAATTGTTGTGCCCGGCAATCATGATGTTCCGTTGCACAATGTGTTCACGCGTTTTGCTCAGCCACTGCACAAATATCGCCGCTACATCACCAGCAACTTGAGACCTTTATATTATGACGATGAGATCGCGATGCTCGGAGTCAATACCGCGCGCTCGTTCACAATTAAGGGTGGGCGAATCAACCAGGAACAGGTTGATTGGATGCGCGACCGGCTCTGTGCTTTTGATCCTAAGGTCGTCAAGATCGTAGTCACTCATCATCCTTTTGATATTCCCGAAGGACACGACGAACGCAACCTCGTCGGGCGCGCGCGCATGGCGATGGAGCGATTGGCGGATTGCGGCGCCGACGTTTTTCTCGCGGGTCACCTGCACGTCAGCCATACGACGCATAGCGCCAGACGCTACAAAATTAAGGGACACTCGGCGCTGGTGGTCCAGGCGGGAACGGCAACATCCGATCGCGGACGGGGTGAGGCGAACTCGTTCAATGTCATCCGCGTTGAGCGTCCAAATATTTCTGTCGAACGATTGGAGTGGCTGCCCGAGCGCGGCGCGTTTTTCCGGGCTGAGATTGAAAACTTTCGCCACACGGCCGATGGCTGGATCCGAGTTGAGGAAAGTTAGGAAACATCTTTATGCTATGGCCCAAGATACTTCCCATCGGAAGTGAATCGTATCTGAGATGAGTTTAGAGAAACCCGAGCAGCTATGCTGCCTCCCCTGCGGAAAGGCTCTGCCTTTCCGGCGAGCTTTACTAAAAGCCTTCGCGAGGCTCAGCCTCGCGAAGGTTCTTTAGGGCAGGTTATCGGTAAGGCAGAGCCTTACCGCACGGAAGCCGGCGGAGCCGCGAAGCACAAGAAGCCCCGAGAACGAAGAAGGGAGCGGGTTTGGCTTCCGCAGATTCAACTTCGGAGTGCAAAAGAGCATTGTCTGCCTCTTCGCCCCAGCGGGGCGAGATATTTATAGATAAGGCTCGGAACCCGATGATTCGCGCTCCAGCGGAGCGCAATGTTTCGCACGTTGGCAGGGAGACCGACTCATGTTTCGCTCCGCTGGAGCGAGGAGAATCTTCGGCGGTGGCGCGTTCTATAAACATCTCGCTCCGCTGGAGCGAAAGCCAACTGACTGCTGCACTTGAAAGTTGGCCTTCGGCTATGGCCCATGACTTTTGAGGCGAGCCTTCCGTGACGAGTAAACTTTCATCAAATCAAGTTCGCGCTCTTCATCTAATTGCCGGACTGCTTGTCTTCCTGGTGATGACGTTGACGTTGGGCGAAATTGCCGAAGATGTGCGCGACGGCGAACCGCTCACTCTCACCGATGTGCGTTTCAGTAACTGGCTCCATACGAATGGTTCGCCGCCGTTTACGAAAGCGATGTGGATAATTACTAAGCTGCACGGATCAGTCATTGTATGCACTGTCGCAGTGTTGGTCGGTTTGTATCTCTGGCGGCGGCGGCAGCGTTACTGGGTGGTGGCGTTGTGGCTTTCGGTTTTTGGCGGCTTGCTGCTAAACAATATCCTTAAACTAGTTTTCCATCGGGCTCGCCCACACTTTCTCGACGCCGTTCAGTCGCTAACCACTTACAGCTTCCCGAGCGGGCACACGATGATCTCGACCGTCTTCTACGGCTCGCTCGCCGCGTTCGTAATTGCGAATAGCAAAAGTTGGCCGCTGAGAATATTTTCTGTTGCGCTCGCGCTGACGGTGATTATGTTGGTTGCGTTCAGCCGAATTTATCTCGGCGCGCATTACCTCAGCGACGTGCTTGGCGCGATGGCCGAAGGCTTTGCCTGGATCGCGTTGAGCTTGACCGGCCTCTATTACTTTTGGAATCGTAATTAGGCCCGCTGATCTATCCCCGGCCATGGCACGTCCCCCCGCCGCATTTTTTCCACTGATTTATTTCCGCACAGACAGCCGTGATTGTGCCTTTGCAACGATGCATTCTCATGCAGTCCTCGCCTTGAGCAATCGTTTAAAACCTCAGAAAAAATGGACAAAAGCGGGCACGACGATCGAGGCGGCTAACGGTACGGGCGTTGCACTGAGCCCGGGCAATAAGGCCATTCTGTTTGTGAAGAGGGATAGTTCGAACAACCGGGAGGTTACGGCCATGAACGTCCGCAATGCTTTTTCGCGCCGCAGCAGCGTCACTCCAAACACTCGCGCGCGCTCTCGTTCCACCCGGCGGCGAAAAGCCTCAAGCGCGTCGCCAGGAAAAACCTGGTTCAAGAGCGGAGGAGCCACTCCCGACTACGATCTGCGGGAAGTTGTAGCGCAGCGATTCATGAGCATGAACGAAGCGCACGACCGCATCAGGAACGAACTGCTCGCTTCAAGATCCCTGGAAACCAACTAACTCCTCCAATTATATTGTGCTGTTCCGGTGGCCGCAGTTTTTGCTGCCTGCTTTTGCGTTGACGAACACAGCCCTAATCGAATAGCTTTGCGCGCTATGAAGAGCGCTATCATCCACGTCCTGCTGCTGCTCGTCGCCACGGCTTTCGTCGGCCAGGCGGTGAATGCTCAAACAAAATTGACAGCACGTTCAACCTCGCAACTACCGAAAGCGAGCACACCCATCGTTGCAAAGGTCGAACTGCTTGGCTCTCCGCAGGAAAGAGAAATTCTTGCCGAGATCAATCTGGCCAGAACCAATCCGACGCTATACCTTCGCTACCTGGAAGATTTCAAGGCCTCCTATCGCGGCAAAGAACTGAAGTATTCCGACGGTTCAACGCTGGTAACAAACGAAGGAATCGGCGCGCTTGAGGAAGCTATTAATTTTGTGCGCGCGCTGCAGCCTTTGCCGCCGCTCGAACTTCGCCAGGGTCTCATTCTCGGAGCGAAGGACCACGTAAACGATCTGGTTAAGACCGGACAGAGCGGTCACCGCGGTTCAGACGGCAGCATCCTCGAAGATCGATTGAACCGCTATGGCAGCTGGAGTGTTTCGGTGGGCGAAGACATTGTGTACCGCAGTCGTAAGGCGCGCGAAGATGTGATCGCTTTGATCATCGACGATGGAGTGAAGTCGCGCGGCCACCGCAAAAACATTTTCAAGTCAGACTTTCATGTGATAGGTCTGGCGTTGAGCCCGACTTCGAAAATGCCGCCGATGTGCGTCATTACTTTCGCCGGCGGCTTTGCGGATAAAGGCAACAAGAACCCACTCGTACCTACCGCACAAAAATTCTAGTTTGATTTGAGGCGACTGAGTGTCGTGAGGTCAGTACCGTCCGCGGTAGCGGATGGATGCCGACATTGCCAATTTTCAATTGCCCATTGCCAATCGACCCGATCGCCAGACGCCAATCGAAAATCGGCAATCGTTAACCGGCAATCAATGCACCCATCCGCTACCGCGGACGGTACTGATGTTATGAAGCAGCGCCTCCTTTACGCGAGTTGTTACACTCACGTTGCTCACAGTCATGAGACTGAAAGGAGGCGCTATGGACAGAATATATATCGGCGTTGACTTTCATGCACGACAA
>JAVEDP010000034.1 GCA_030841085.1 Pyrinomonadaceae bacterium | reverse complement strand
CGATAAAAATCAGGTCCGACTCCAACGCTTCACATCCGGCAAACATCACTTCCGAACGAGGGAGTCGCATTATAGTGATCCGAAATTTTTTTGCAACTGCTTTCTCGATGAAAGGTGGTCCATCAACCGCGGCGCACAAAATGTTTCTTGTTTACGTCGCGCAACGCGAATTTGAAAACGCAAACAACTCTCTTGCGAGAGGATAGATGATCACATAAAGAAGACTCTAAGCACTAAAAATGATCTATGCGCGCAGGAAATCTTTTGGCGCGCGTCAAAATTCTTTCGGAAAATCGTAACTTTATTATTGAAGGACAAACCGTTCGCCGTCTGTTGCACCAACACTGTCCACACGTCGACGTGTGGTCCTACCATCACTAGTTGGTTTTCATGATCGACTTCTAAAGTGCAGCGGAGAAATTGAACGATGAGAAAAACTCTTTCGAGATCGAGGCGTAGCTTCCACTCAACATCAGCACAGCGGATCGTTTTGTGGCTGTCGTGCAACTGAATTACAAGTCTCGCATTAGAAACACAACACGTCTCACCGTTGAACAACGAACGTTGCAAGTAAACTTCAGAGCGCTGCGCGATCTTTCAAACGGTAAACAAACTTTAGACCGGACCAAATCTCATTTACCGCGCAGATTTTCACATCGACTAGTCCAATTTTCAGCCCAAGTTGTTGAACAACGTCGAAAGATAGATCGGTCTCAACGCCCGAACTCTTTTTTGGCCAGCAAACCCACAGGATGCCGTCGCGCGTTAACTTTTTCTTCAGCTTTGGCAGCTCTTTTTGCAGCGCCCCGGTCGAACCAACAAAAAGCATTACGAAATCGAGTTGTCCGCCCGCCGTTGCCGCGAGAAAGCTGACATTCTCGGGCAGCGGTTGCAGTTCCTGCGCTAGAAATTTGTGGGGCGCGTTGACTATTGCGACGCGTTGCCCCGCCTTGATGCCTAGTTTTTTCACCAGCGGTGTGCCTGAGTAACCTGACATGCCGGCTCCTGTTGTTATCGCTTAATCATATTCGCCAACGAACAACGCATTTTGCGAACGACAGTTTAGACTCGCTGAAGAAATCGGCTGTAGCTTGTTCGAGGTCATTCAGGCACAAGTTCAGGTTCCGCGGTGGATGCGGACAAGCCTAAGCCGCTGCCAAATTGAATGCCGCGACGCTCGCGGCCGAGCGCGGTTATCACAATTGCGCCGACGAAGACAGTGACCGCGGTTAGCGCCATAGCCGTCGCGTAACTCATACGCTGGGCAAAGATGGCTTCGATATAAGCGACGGATCCTGCTAACAGCACGCCGCATTGATATGCAAAGCCCGGCAGAAACCCGCGCACAGAATCTGGTGAAAGTTCGGTCAGATGTGCCGGTATTACGCCCCACGCTCCCTGGACCATAAACTGCATCAGGAATCCGCCTGCAACCAATAACCCTAAAGATGGCGAGAAGGCCCAAAGTGGAATGACAGCCAGCGCGCAGACGAGCGCGGCAATCATCGAGCGCCTGCGCCCAAAGCGATCTGAAAGTAATCCGAAAAGAAGTCCACCAGCGATGGCGCCGACCATCGAAAACGCGGTCACTGCTGCAACCTTCTGCGGGCTAAAATGCCACTGCCGCTTTAGAAGTGTGGGATACATGTCCTGCGTGCCATGTGAAACGAAGTTCATCATCATCATCAAAAGCACCAGATAGAGAAACAACTTCCAATGCGAAACGATGCCGCGACCGAGTTGTCCCCAGGTTTCGTGTCGCGTTTCTTTCCACACTTCCGATTCTTTTACGCGCAAGCGCACGAAAATCGCGAGCAATGCCGGCAACCCGCCGATGAAGAACATCGGTCGCCAGCCCAAGCGCGGGAAAACAAAGAAATAACAAATTGCCGCAAGCAAATATCCTGCTGCGTATCCCTCTTGCAGTAACCCGGACATAACTCCACGCCAGCGCGGCGGCACTTTTTCCATCGCCAACGACGCGCCGACCCCCCATTCGCCGCCCATGCCGATGCCGAATAACGCACGCAACACGATGAAAGTGGCAAAGTTTGGAGCGAGACCGGAAAGCACCTCAACGACAGAATAGAAAACGAGGTCAATGATTAGCGGCAGTCGCCGGCCATAACGATCCGCGAGCAACCCGAAAATAAATGCGCCTACCGGACGAAAAGCAAGCGTTACGGTAATCGCCAGGGCGATGTCTTTATCGGGACGATGGAATTCTTCGGCGATTGCGGTGAGCGCGAAAATAACCAGGAAGAAGTCGAATGCATCGAGTGTCCAACCCAGGAAGCCGGCAATTAATGCCGCGCGATGCCCCTCGGGCTGGGACGGTAAATCTTTGGACGGCGAGTGGGTTTCAGTTCGCAAGGGTTTTGCACCTCAAGGACGAGGTCAATCTGTTAGAACGCGCGATACTATTACGTTAGAATCAATTTACTCAAGATGACGGCTTTCGGACAGAAGTTTCGTTAGTTTTGGAGGATGGTCGCGACTAAGAGAGGCCACAAACCATTTGTGGCCGGCATCTGTAAATATTGTTGAGGTGAACGATGGTATTCAAACCGCCTACCAAAATTAAGGCCAACGAAATTACGGATAAGAAGGCCTACCTCAATCGCCGTCAGTTCATTCGCGGTGCCGCCCTGGTTGGCACCACCACTGCCACCGGCCTCCTTTATCGAAAGCTAAATCCGGCTGCAGTCGAGAAACCTCAAGGTGAAACACTGGTCACCACTGCAAAACCGAACGTTAATGACGGTGCGGGCAACGGATTCATCACCAACGAGAAACTGACGCCCATTGAGGACATCACTAACTACAATAATTTCTACGAATTCTCGACTGATAAGGCGGGTGTCGCCAGGGAATCTATGGGTTTCCTCTCACGGCCCTGGGATGTTTCAGTCGGCGGGCTTGTCAATAAACCTACAACATTCGGTTTAGAAGAACTTCTAAAGTTTCCACTCGAAGAGCGAATTTACCGTTTGCGCTGTGTCGAACGCTGGTCGATGGTCATTCCCTGGATTGGATTTCCGTTGGCGCTGTTGCTCAGTAAAGTCGAGCCGACTTCGCAAGCAAAACATGTCGCCTTCCAAACGCTTTACGATCCGAAGCGGATGCCCAATCAGTCGACTGGCGTACTCGACTGGCCTTACGTTGAGGGGCTTCGTCTCGACGAGGCAATGCATCCCCTTACGATTCTGGCAACCGGGCTTTACGGCGAGACTCTGCCGCCGCAGGACGGTGCGCCGATACGGTTAGTAGTGCCGTGGAAGTACGGCTACAAGAGTATCAAGTCAATTGTGAAGATTACGCTGGTCGCCGACGAGCCGCCGACAACCTGGAACATTCAAGCGCCCAACGAATATGGCTTCTATTCGAACGTCAATCCAAACGTTTCGCACCCGCGCTGGAGCCAGGCGCAGGAGCATCGGATTGGCGAGTCGAGCTTTAGTGCCCGCAATACATTGCTGTTCAATGGCTACGCGGAACAAGTTGCGCACCTGTATGACGGGATGGACCTGCGAAAGAATTATTAAAGTAGAACAGACTTTAGTCGGTTTGACCGTTGAAAGGACTAAAGTCTGCGTTCCTAATGCGGCACAGACTAAAGTCTATGCTACTGCCTATGAAAGACACCCGCTTCGCAAAACTTCTCTTGTTCATCAACGGGTTGGTCCCGCTCGCCTTGCTGTTGTGGGATGTCTATCACAAACGCGTGGGCGCTAACCCTTTGGAATTTGCCACGCGCACGACCGGCATGCTCACGTTACTTTTCCTAATCCTTACGCTGGCCGTAACACCGGCGCGCCAAATAACGCGGTTAAACTGGCTCATAAAATTTCGGCGGATGCTGGGGCTGTTCGCATTCTTCTATGGTTTTCTGCATTTGGTGACTTATGTCTGGTTTGATCGCTACTTTAATCTCAAGAGCATACCGGGCGACGTTGCCACTCGTCCCTTCATCGCGGTGGGAATGCTGGCGTTTTTTTTAATGGTGCCGCTGGCGATAACCTCTACCGACAAAATGATTAAACGACTCGGCGGCAAGACCTGGAACAAATTGCATAAACTGGTTTATGCGGGCGGCGTGGCCGGTGTGATTCATTTTTGGCTGCTGGTGAAGGCAGACACGCGCTTGCCGCTAACCTTTGGATTTGTGCTGTTACTTCTTCTCGTGCATCGTTTGTTCGTAAAGCATTATCCGCCCAATAGCGATAGACCTGCGTCTCTGCTATCGAGCAAGTGATCCGTCTGCTACGCTTACCAGACTCTAAAGCGTGGGCTTTTCGGCTAAATGAATTCAGTTGACTGTTTTTCCAGCCGCGTAGAGAATTACGCGAAATTTCGACCAGGCTACCCGCCCGGGATACTCGATGTCCTAAAGTCAGATTGCGGTCTGACTGAAGAGTCCGTGATCGCGGACATTGGCTCGGGCACCGGTCTCCTTTCCGAAGTCTTCCTGAAATACGGCAATGTTGTCTTTGGAATTGAACCCAATGAATTGATGAGAGCAAAGGCGGGCGAGCTGCTGAAGAGTTTCCCGAACTTCAGAAGCGTTGCAGCAACTGCCGAAACTACAACGTTGCCCGACGGCTCGGTCGATTTCATTACCGCCGGGCAGGCTTTTCATTGGTTTGACCGGGCGAATGCGAAACGAGAGTTCATTCGCATTTTGAAACCCGATGGCTGGGTAGTGCTGGTTTGGAATGCCCGGCGATTGGATGACACCGCCTTCTTGCGTGATTATGAAGGGCTGTTGTTGCGTTACAGCCCGGACTATCCGGTGGTGCGACACGAAAACGTTGACGATGAAATCGCTGGCTTTTTCGCGCCGCAACCGATGAAATTAGCGAGCCTCGAAAATGTGCAACGATTTGATTTTGAGGCGCTAACGGGGCGGCTTTGCTCATCGTCCTATGCGCCTGAACCCGGCAATCCGAATTTCGAATTGATGCTGAAAGACTTGCAAGACATCTTCAACACCTACAAAGAAAATGGTGTAGTAAACTTTGAATACGACACGAGAATTTATTACGGACACCTTCGCGGTTGAGCAAATCTTGAGGGGCCAACCAGTTTTTGAACAGCGATGAATTTTTCGAGAACAGCCCAACACTTTGGTGGACTGCTTGACCTCACGCTGCAAAAGGCGCGCTATTCGCTGCGGAAACGCTTCTCCCGTTCTGATGAACAACAAATCCTGAAACAATACATCGATGAATTGGTTCCCAAAGACCGGCCGCGAACCGTCGTGGACATTGGGGCCGGGAATGGTGTGCGTTGGTCAAACAGCTACGCGCTGGTGCAGGAGGGTTGGAATGCCCTGGGCATCGAAGCCGATTCGCATAAGTACAATATGCTGACGCAGGTCTATCGCCGTTTTCCAAATGCGCGAGCGTGTAATCATCGCGTCCAGCCTGACAGCATCAACTCACTGCTGGAAAGTCTTCAGATTGATAGAGACTTTAGCGTTCTTTGTTTGGACATCGACGGAAACGACTACTGGCTGCTCGATGCGATCCTGTCTTGCTATCGTCCGCGCTTAATCGTTACCGAAATCAACGAGAAAATACCGCCGCCGATTCGCTTTGTAGTCAAATACGATCCCGCCTTTAAGTTGCGGCATCATTTCTACGGCTATTCAATCGCAGCCCTGGGCGATTTATGCGTGCGCCACGATTACGGCATCTTGCGCCTGGAATACAACAACGCATTCATCGCGCCTCGAGAGTTGGCAGGCGACCGCTTTATTGATGCCGGCACCGCTTACGACCAGGGTTATCGCAACGGCGCTGACCGCAAAAAACGTTTTCGGCCAAACTTTGATGTGGACGTGCTGCTTTCGATGTCGCCTGAGGACGGCGTGGAATTTCTGAGGCAGTTCTACATAAAGGACGAAGGCAACTATTTTCTTGGACTCAAGCCGGAAGTCATTCCTGTTGACGACCAGGTTGTTGACGATGCCTTGTTTGCCGATCGTTAGGTGCCGCACGCCGCTAATCCCCAGGCAGTAGCCTGTCTCTCATTACTCCAAACTCTTTGCACAAAAATTCGCACTAGCACGGTGCGACCGGTCGCAGCATTACCGCAAAACATTCATCACGCGAAGCGATCTCATAAGCACCGTGGCTTTAGCCCGGGTGATAGAGGAGTCGTCGAGATTTTCTTTAACCGTTTTAACGGTTTACCTGGGCGCGCGAAACCGTTGAAACGGTTGGACCGTTCATGGTCACCCGTGGTCACCGGGCTAAAGCCACGGTGCTAATGAGATCGCTCCGCGTTGACCAGGATCGGACCTTTTGTGCAAAGCTACTCCAAAAAAAGCTTGACGCCGTTTCAGGCTGCGGTCATAAAGTTTATGCGGATGCGAACTGGCATTCGCTAAATTTTTAGTAATAGGACGTGCGCAATGAACAAAAACAGGCGCAGCGATGAACGCGTTTCTACAAACCTGCCGTCGCGCTGGGACGGATTATCCGGAAAGCACGAGGCGCGAATCGAAGATCTCAGTATGGGCGGTTGTTTTGTGAACACAGGGGGTCGCGTTGATGTCGGCGAGATCGTTGGGATCGAAATGAAGCTTCCCTCAGGCGAATGGCTGCAACTGCGCGGCGAAGTTGCATCCTACATGGCCGGGACCGGATTTGGAGTTTTGTTTACGTTCCTGACGGAAGATGAAGAACAAACCCTGCGGGAATTGATTAGTTAGCCCTACCTATTGCACTGCTCGCGTCTCAATTACGGTGATTGCATGCGCGAGCTCAGCCCGGCTTAAGCCAACTTGCGGCCGGAAATTCGTATCAGCCTGAAGCAGTCCTGTCGAAATCGCGACAGCAACATAACCTTTCAATTCATTCGGAATCCCGGAAGCGTCGAGGAATGGTAAAGGACTTCCCGCCTTTGCCTCGGCATCTGAACGCAAGCCCGCGGCGCGCACCAACGCTATAGCCGCGGCCAGCCGAGTCGCGCCCGCACTGGGCCGGAACTGTCCGCCTTTTTGTGCATCGATAAAGAGCGAGCCGGTGGGCGAGGATTGAACGCTTTCCACAAACAATCTGGTTGACGGATCGCGAACGTCAACATAATTCGACTGTCCCGGCAGGTACTGCGGTACGCGCCCGGCTGACACCAGCGCCATCGCCAAATCCAAACGCGAAACTCCAAACTCACCTCGGAATCGCGAGCCCATTGGCCACATGGAAAACGTACGCAGGCTTTGATAGACGTCCCCCTTCAGCGACGGACTGAAGGAATCAATGTCATTCAAACGGGCGTACTGAGCGCGACCAACTTCCAATACGCCATAAAACTTTTGCGGCGTTCCGAATGCACCCAGCGTATTCCGTACGCTAACGCGCCAGGTTCCGGCGGTAGGTGCGGTAAAGGACAGCGTTTCGTGTTTGCCGTTGAGGCCTGTCAGGTTGATCGCGTTGGCTTGACCGCGCAGTGCTCCGGTTTGATCGTAAACTGCGAGCGCTAAATCGTTGGTGCTGTAGAGCGGTCCCCACGAAATCTGAACGGTCGCAGTTACCGCGCCTTGGGGCACCGCTACATTAATGTCGGTAGCCGTCCCAGGCTGGGCAGTTCCGGAAAATGCCGTTGGCGCATCGCTTAAGAATTCCACTTGATCGCGGTCGACAGTCCCGCGCCAGGCGCCAATGCGACGCGATGGGTAGGCTGCCTCGAGCACGGCCGCGTGAACATTCAGCATCCCGCTCCCGCTTTCATAAGTGTAATAAGGCGGTAGCGGCGTCGCGCTGCGTTGCAAAATGTCTTTAACTTCGGCGGGTGTCAGGTTCGGGTTCGCTTCCAGCATCAACGCAATCGCGCCGGCAACCTGCGGCGCCGAAAAGCTGGTGCCGTTCGCCGTTGTGTAGTTTGGAAGTTCCGCAGCGCTAAGCCGTTGCGTGTCAGCGCCGGCGATTCCAGTCGCGCCGGTTACATTCGCGACTCCCGAGCCACGCAGGCTAACGACATTGACGCCGGGTGCGACCAATGTCGGATGAAACATTGAGTTCGCAAAATCTCCGCGCGAAGAAAAACTGGCCAACCGACCCTTTGTATCTGTCGCACCTACGCTGATAACCCATGGCGCGACCGCGTACGGGTTCAAAGTATGCGCGCCGGGGCCGGTGTTGCCGGCGGAGAACACCACATTGATGCCCGCGTCCGTCAGCATTCGCGTGGCAATGTTGACCGGGTCATTAACATCGAACACGGTGTTTGCCGAGAAGCTGCAATTAACAACGCGAACACCCACACCGTTGCCATTCGCGAGCAGATAGTCAAACCCTTCAAGAACGTAGAGCAGCGATAGATCGCCGGCGCTAAGTCCGACGACGCGCGCACCCGGCGCCACACCGGCGTATTTTCCCGCTGACAGGCTGCCGTTTCCGGCAATCACGCCGGCGACGAAAGTGCCATGCCCATAGGCTTGATCGGTGTTGCTCAGGCTTTCCGAGTTAATCGGGTAAGTGAAACCAAGACTGGCGCTCTGCGTTCCCGCAAGCTTGATGTTTTTCGCGACGCGCCCAGCCAGGTCGCCGTGATTGCCATCGACGCCCGTGTCCAGCACTGCGACAGTTACGTTTTTTCCGGTAACGGCCAGGTTGTGATTGACGGTGGTGATTTCCGCATCGCGCCAGGCGCGTTCGACTCCAGTTAAGGCGCGAACTTCTGGTTCGCTATTCAAATTCAAGGTTCGAGTGCCGTAGATGGAACGCACCGCAGGCAATTTTGAAATCGCACTGATCTGGTCCCGCGTTCCGCTAAGCGTAATCATCGGCAATGCGCGGAAGCGTGTGCCACCGACTATGCGGATTTTCTGCAGGTCAGCCAGATCCGAATCCGAAGGCAGGCGATGATAGACAACAACTGCATTGACCGTGCTGTCATCTGCAAGTTGCGTCAGTTGCAACGCCAACTCGGGATCGACGCTGCGTAAACCCGATGAAGGCGGGCGAATCGCGTCTGGCAGCAACGCGTCAGCGCCAGTCATCACGATGCCATCGGCGCCTGTCATCACGATACCGTCAGCGCCCGTCATCACGATTCCAGTTACACCGGCGAATCTCAAACCATCCGGCACCACAGAAAAAACTACGCCATCCGTGCCGGTAGCGCGCACTGAATCTGCACCAGTCATCACAATGCCATCGGCGCCGGTCATTACAATGCCGTCAGCGCCGGTCATCACAATGCCGTTGCCGGTTTGCCGTTGCAAACCGTCAGCGCCGGTCATGACGATGCCGTCGGCGCCAGTCATTACAATGCCGTTAGCCAGCGTTATGGTTACTGAATCGGCGCGATAGCTGTTGCCGTCGGCGCCGGTCATCACGATGCCGTCGGCACCGGTCATCACAATGCCGTCAGCGCCGGTCATCACAATGCCATCGGCGCTGGTTGCACGAACGCTGTTGGGATATGCGACGCCGTCAGCGCCAGTCATGACAATGCCATCAGCGCCGGTCATGACTATTCCATTCGCGCTGCTGTTGAGAACACCATCAGCGCCGGTCATAACGATGCCATCCGCTCCGGTCATGACGATGCCGTCGGCGCCCGTCATGACGATACCGTTAGACGAGGTGATGCTGATGCCGGCCATGATTGGTGAAACAAACACCAACACAACCAGCGTCAAGGCGAGCGACTGCTTTATTTTTGGAAAAATTGGATTTAATCCGGCCTTCATGCCCAGCAAACTATCACCTCAGTCGGGTTTATCGGCGCAGTTCCTGCTAACTAACTGGCGAGGTCTTTTCGTGAATGTTGGATGACGCCCAAAAACCAATACTATTTTGGTTCGTAAATCTTCGCACCGCCTGCCTTACGTCCGTCCGCGTCATCATTCCTTTTGAAAGCTCAAGTATTGTATTTGCGGGCCCGGTCGCGTGTGTTGCGTAATCCTTGTGATTTCCCGCTGAAATCACCCGGTTAGCCCATTTACTTACATAATTAGCTGTTGGTAGAGTTTCCGGGTCTCGGCGCTTGGTTCCACGCCCAACTCATTTTCCAAAATCCGTTTCAATCCTTCGAAGTGCTCCCTTACGGCCCCCCGGTTTCCCATTGCCGCGTGCGCGCGCAGAATCAGGCAGTGAATATCTTCGCGAAACTGGTCTTCCCGCACGATAAGTTGGGCCAACTGCATAGCCTTTTGCCAGTCCTCGGCGGTCTCGGCGACGGCGGCTAGCGATTCCAGCAGACGCAGGTACTGCTCGCGGTAATACGTGCGTTGTTCCTCGACCCACGGCTCGTAGCTGCCCTGCATAAACTCGCCGCGGTAAAGGCCGAGCGCCTGCTCGTAGGCGCGGACGCATTCTTCAAAGTTACGAGCACGGCGGGCGTTCTCGCCTTCGCTGAGCAGGCGATCGAATTCCTCGGTATCGATACGATAAGAAAATTCCGGATTGAGCTGGTAATCGCCGTCGCGATATAGCAAAAAGTTTTGCTTCAAAGGCTGGTTGCTGTTCAGGGCTTTGCGAATGTGCGAAACCGTGGGATGAAAATTCTTTTCCACGACGGCCATGTCCGTTTCGCCCCAGAATGTATCGATGATGGTGTCTTTTGAAGCGCGGTGATGCCGGCGCGAGACGATGAAGCACAGAATGTCGCGCGCGCGCCGCGTGGTCCAGGCGTCAGCTGCCAGTGGTCGCGAGGGATCTCGCAAGATGGCCACGGGGCCCAGCATGTTGACCGTCAGATCGGTGACCGGTTGGGTTGCGAGGACAATCTCAGAAACTTGCGCGGGAGTGCGCGCCGGCGACGGACTGGCTGATACCTGTTCGCGTAAATCGAGAGGCAACAACTCCAACGCGTCTTCAGCGGAAAAGATTTCAGGATACTTCGCAATCTTCCGCTCCAGCCAATATTCGTAATCATATCTAACCGTGAGATCGACTACGCGCCGAAGCCGTTCGAGCATGCCGCGTTCATTCTCCAAATGGAAATCGCAAAGGGCGATTGCCATGCTCGCCTGCGCTTCATAGTAATAAAGTCCATGCGCATGAAAATACTCGAGCGCCTTCGCGAGGACTTCGCGAGCCTGTTGGTATTCACCCCGGGCAGCCATGATGTGGCCGCGAGTAAGCGACGCCGTAAAGAATCCCAACTCGCCTTTCTCCGGCGGACGGGCGCTGATGAGATGATCGATATGTGCCTGCGCGGAAGAGAGATCGCCAATCTGCAAGCCCAGCAGGGCGCGCTCCTCCAATAATTCCGTGCGCGTTAGGCCGATGCCGGCTTCGTCGTATGCACGGGCCGCACGTTCGTAGTATTCGATCGCGCGTTCGATTTCGCCGCGCTCGCGATAAAGATTGCCGTATGTCTCCAATGTTTCCGCACGCGTGCCGGCAAGACTGAAGAGTTGGCAACATTCAAGCGCCTGGTCCAGGTTTTTTTCGCAGGCGCTGAAATCGCCGCGATACAGGTAACAGCGCGCCATGTTCAAATGTGCCACCGCTTCCTGCGGCATCGGCGGGCCGTGGCGATCCTTTCGCAGCATGCGGCTAAACCAGCGCAACGCCTCGCCAAAATCACCACGCATTCCCGCCGGCGTCCCCAAATTGTGCGCGATCAGCCGCATGTAGTACTCGTCATTACGTTCTTCGGCGGACTGTAAAGCCGCGCGAAATTCGCGTTCCGCTGCAGTCCATTCGCCCATCGCCACCAGGCACAAGCCGCGCGTGTTACCACACTTCGTCCGGACGGCGGAATTTGCCTCGCTCAACATAATCGCGCGATCGAGATAACTAAATGCCAACTCGTAATCACCGTCGCGCCGGGCGAGCGTTGCCAGCGCATGTAACGCATCCGCCTCGCCTTCGTTGTCAGCGCGTTCGTGCAACAGGGCCACCGCGCGCCGCAGCAATGAATGGGCAAACTCGTATTCGCCTTGCAGTCGTGCTACTTCGGCGCGGTGCGCCAGCGTCCGCGGATGAGCTTCCAGGGCCGCCGGTGGCAGCGAATCCGCTAGCGAGGACAATGAGTTAAGCGCGCCGGTCGAAATCCACTCGACGCCTCGTTCGGCTATCAGCGCCGCAGCACTGTCAAAATCTTCTGCGGCCAGCAAATGCCTAACCGCTTGTTCCCAGGCGTCTCGTTCGATGAAGTAGGCAGCGCAGCGCTGGTGCTCGGTAGAAACGCCCGCTCGTCCTATCTCGCCGCGCAAACGCCGGCGCAGGAAATTTTGGAAGAGCGGATGCAGGCGATACTCTTCGCCGCGCCGGTCACTGGCGACCGTGATGAAAACATTGCGTCGCACCAGGTTCGGCAGTACGCGCGAACAATTCAGGCCGGGATAAAGCGCTGCACAAATATCTAATTCAATCCGGTCGAGCAGCGACACCTTAAGCAACAGGTCTTGCACCTCGCCGTTCTCGTCGGAAAAGACTTCCTCGGCAAAGTAATCAAAAATGTCGCGCTCGGATTGCCGCAACACTTCAACCAGATCAGGAACGTCCGCCTGGCCTTCTCGGCTGCTGATCGCCGTGCGGTGTGCTACCTGTCTGACCAGTTGCAACGCGGTAATCCAGCCGTGCGTTCGTTCGCGATACTCGGTGAGTTGCTGGGGCGTGAGCTCCAGATCAAATACCTGGCGAAACAGTTCGCGTGTCTCTTCATCCGTGAAAAGAAGGTCACCGCGGTCGATGGTGGCAAGCGGAGAATGGGTGCGCAGCCGGCCCAGCGCCAGCGGAGGCACCTCTCGGGAAACAATAACGAGGTGCAGCACATCGGGAAGGTATGCAAGTAACCGGTCCATAAGGACGTGCACGGCCGTGGTCGGACCCAAATGATGGTAATCATCCAGAACCAGGATCAACTGTTGCTCAACATGCTCGAGTACTTCGTTTAGAAAAACATCGACCGCTCTTTCTGGATGTTGCGCCGACTCGCCCGTGGCTTCCTGAAGGTATGAAAACAGTGCCTTGCCAAAAGCGGGCACGAGTTTCTGAATGCCAAAGGCGAGGTAGCCAAGAAAAACTGCGGGGTCGGCATCAGTGTGGTCCAACTGATACCAAACAAACTGACGTTCATGAGTGCGCAGAAAATCTGCTACCAGCGTCGTTTTTCCCGAACCGGCGTTGGCGGTAACGAGTGTCAGCGGATAACCGAGATTTGCCAGTAAGCGATCGGTAAGTCTCGGTCGCGACAATAACTGTGGCGTGGGGCGCGGCGGCAACAGCTTCGTTCGCAGAAAAAAACCGGGAGGCGAAGACTGCAGGCCGCCTTTGTTGGACAAACTTTCGTCCGAAGAGCTGTCCGATTGCTTCCTGGGCGCCATTAGCTGCTGTCTCTGGCTGCTGCTAGGGTAGGGCGGCAGAGTAGCATGGCCAAATACGATCAAGCCACCGCCGGTCGTGGTGGTTTGGTTGATCACAAAAGCGTCCTGGGGGTTCATCGGTCAACCTTGGCGCGTCGCGTCTCAAGCAAATTGTTCGGACTGAGACGCAACACCGACTTCAATAGACTGATCGTTTGTATTTACTTCAGACTTACGCAGAAACATCGCAAACTCGTTGAGTGCAGCCGCACGGCCATGAGAATGGTCCAGTGCGATGCTTGCCTGCTCACTCGACAGTCCATAACTTTCAAATAAGGCAATCGCCTCCGGCCGAGTGAAAGCGAGTGCTTCCTCTTCAATCACGACCAGCGATTGTTTTGAACGCAAACGCCACAACGGCGCCGGCGGCAGGCTGCGACTGGTGATTAGCACGTGAACGTCCGCCGGCAGCAAGGGCAATAGTCGCGTGAAAAACGGGACCAGCCATTCCGAATCGCACACCAGATGCAGATCTTCTATGACGATCAAAAGCGAGTTCTGTTTGTCGCTGTCTCCCAATTCAAAAATGAAGGCTTCCGCGAGGGCGTCAGTGTGTTCGAACTCGCCAGATTCAACCAGAGGCGTTAAAAGTTTTGAGCCAAAACCGGGACGTTGCTCGCGCACACTGCCGATTAGATAATCAAAAAAGATTCGCGGGTCGCTGTCGGGCGCGTCCACTTTGTACCAGGCCACTCGCCGTCCACAGCGGTCTGCAAAGTCGATCGCCAACATGCTTTTGCCCGTTCCCGCGCGACCACTGATGATCGTCGAGGCGCCGGCGCCGAGGCTTTGTTCCAGCGAGTTGAGCAAACGCGAACGGGAAATGCGCGGTCGCTTCGTTGGCTTCGCAATTTTGTCTGTGATGAGTCCCAACCTGCCGCTTGTCAGGTCATGAGAGGAGTCGATTAAGAACATAAGATTTGGAGGAACATCCTTCCTTGTTAAGTAGACCGTCCTTACCATCTGGCGCCGAAAACTGAGAAAATACCTCGTCCACCGCCGTTCAATGTTTTATTGCAATCCGCTTGAGAAATTCTTGAGGTTTTAAACACGACTGCCCACGAAGCAGAATATCGACCTCGGTTATTTGCTACTCGGGGTAACGGGAATCGCCTGACGTCCCGAAAGACTTCCAAAAATGCCGAAAAAAGCCGCATTCATCGCTTCTTAGCAATGACAAACGCCGATAAATATTGTTATACTTCGCCGGGGCGGGTAGGCATAAGGCCGCCTTTGCGGCGTTTCGCAACCTAATTTTCCTCGTTTCGCTTCCTTTCAGTGCCTGATTTCCGGGCAGACCCTCAGCATGATCCGACGGCCCGGTGCACCTCGCATGAAACTAAACTCAGATTCCACCCCCAAGTGCCGAGTGCTGATCGCTGACGACGACCAGAAGGTTCGTGCCCTCCTGAAAGAGTTGCTCGAGGCGGACGGCTACGAAGTGATGTGCGCCAGCGACGGCGGCAGCGCCCGCAATTCTTTAACAACGTTTGAGCCTGAGGTGGTTATCAGCGATGTGATAATGCCGGTGCTCGACGGCATTGAACTTTGCCGCCATATCAAAAACGATCCCAAAACATCTAGTATTCCCGTTCTCTTGATCAGTGGGCAGCGCAACGCGCCGGAAGACAGTCTTGAAGGATTGACCGCCGGAGCGGATGACTATCTGAACGTGCCGTTCCGCAATGAAGAGTTACTGGTCAAAGTCGCCAGGCTGGCTGAGCGACATCGCGCTCACCGGGCGTTGCGAGAAAGCGAGGATCGCTATCGCGAGCTTTTTGAGAATGCGAATGACCTTATCTATACGCACGACCTGTCGGGAAACTTTACTTCTCTAAACCGCAGCGGCGAAAAGCTCACCGGTTACAGTCGTGAAGAAGCCATGCGCATGAACATCGCTGAGGTGGTTGCGCCTGACTACCTTTTACTTGCTCGCCAGATGATGGGTCACAAAACCGATACCCAGGGTTCGACAGTTTACGAACTCGAGATTCTTACGAAAGCCGAGCGCCGGGTGCGACTGGAGCTCAGCACCCGATTGATCCATCGCGACGGACACCCCGTTGGCGTGCAAGGAGTCGGCCGCGACTTGACCGAACGTAAACGCTCGGAAGAAGTGCTGGCTCAACAGGCCCAGCGCGAGGCCATGACGCATCGCATGTCGCAAGCGATTCGTTGCTCGTTAGATAGTTCTGAGATTTTTCACACTGCCGTGAACGAGCTCGGTTCTCACCTCAAGGCTGACCGCTGCTCGCTCTTCATTAAGGATGAACGGACCCATCGCGTCAGAAACGTCGCGGAATATCATTCTGCGGGTATCGCGCCGGCCGCCACCGATTTTGAGCTGGAGGATGTGAGGCAGTTGATCGAATCGCTCGATCAGAATGGCGTGCTTTGTTTTGACGATGCGGCGCACGAAAACAGCATTGCGGATTTTTATTCCCGCATTCTGTCCAAGGCGCAGGTGCGTTCGATTATGTACGTGGCCATCAGAGTGGGTGATGAAGTGAGCGCGGCTTTTGCGCTTTCCACCACCCGCGAAATGCGCCACTGGAGTGAAACAGATATTGCGCTTGCCAAGGCAGTTGCCGATCAGACCGGCATAGCTATTCGCCAGGCCGAGCTTTATCAAACGGCTGAGGCTACGTCCAAGCGAGAAGTTCTGGTTAACCGCCTGACAATGACAATTCGTGCTTCGCTCAGCTTGGCCGAAGTTTTGAGCACAGCGACACGCGAATTGGGCGTGGCACTTAGCGCCTCTCGCGTGCACATGCGACTGTACGACCCGGCCAATCCGGTTTCCGCAGTTGCCCATGAATACGTTGCGCCCAATTGCAATAGCTTTGACTCGGAACTCCGTTACGACTCGCCCTTCGGCCGACATCTATTGAACATGTCAGGACCGCTGGTCATTGATCATTGCTCGAGCTTTCAGGAAGGCCCGGCCGATTTCAGCGCGGCAATACGCGAGTACGGCCACCAGGCAGGCGTCCAATCGCAGATCGTTTATCCGCTAATCGTCAAGGGACATTTTCGTGGCGTGCTTTGCATTCATCAAACCGATCGCTTGCGGGCCTGGACGGAAAACGAATTGTCTTTGGTTACGTCCGTAGCCGAGCGGCTCGCGATTGGTATCGCCCAAGCGGAACTGTTCGAGATGGTTGCCAAAGCGAAAACGGAATGGGAGACAACTTTCGATTCAATGTCGGACGGCATTTTCATTTTCGATCGTTCCGGACGTCTGAAACGTGTCAATCGCGCCGGCGCGGCGATGGAAAACTCGGAGCCAAGAACTCTGTTAGGCAGTAAATGCTGCGACATCCTGCGGACGTCATCGGAAAAACAAGCCTGCGTCGTCGAAAAAGCTATCGAAGAAAGCCGCAGCATTATTGTCGAAGTGGTACCCGATCGCCTGAATCGGCCCATCCTGGTTTCAATCGAGCCGGTTATGGATCGAACGGGTGCAGTGACGGCGGCGGTTTGTACAGCGCGCGATCTTTCCGAACTACGAAAAGTGCAGGCGGTAGCGCGCGAACATCAATCGCTGCTGACTAATATATTGGAAAGCGCGCGCGAGTCGATCTACGCAGTCGACTTTGACGGTCGTTTCAAATGGTGCAACAGCGCGACCTTGTCCGGACTTGGCTACAAACGTGAAGAGTTTATTGGGACGCGATTTTTGGACATGGTCTATGAAGCGGATCGTGAAGTCGCAAACGAGAAACTGCAGACGGCGCTGAATGGTCAGGCGCAAACTTACGAGATGCGTTACTTCGCGGCTGACGGGCGGTTGCGTTATGCGCGCGTCGACAATTCGCCATTGATTGTTGAGGGCAGGACGACGGGCGTGCTGGGCATTGCTCGGGACATCACCGAACAGAAAGAAGAACGCGAGCGCGCAGCTCGGGCCGATAAATTACGCGCGTTGGGCCAATTGGCCTCGGGCGTGGCCCATGACTTTAATAATTCGCTGGCTGCGATTTTGGGACGAGCGCAATTGCTGAGGCGCCAGACGCAGGATGAGGCGCTGGTGCGAAATCTGGAAATTATTCAGACCGCCGCTGAAGACGCTGCCGCTACCGTTCGTCGCATACAAACGTTTGCTCGCAAGTCGACCGGTAAGGAATTTGAACGAATAGAAGTTGGCGGCCTGCTCAACGATGCGGTCGAGATAACGCGCACGCGTTGGCAAAACGAAGCAAGGTCGCGCGGGCTGGAATACGAGGTTTCGCTGAATGCAGGGAACGGGCTCTATACTTCCGGAAGCGCGTCGGAACTGCGCGAGGTTTTTGTCAACTTAATTGTTAACGCAGTCGATGCGATGCCCAAGGGCGGTAAGTTAAAAATAAATTGCGTGGCGGATGAGTCGCGGTTAAGGCTGCAGTTTGCCGACAATGGAACGGGTATGCCGGAAGATGTTAGACAGAAAATTTTCGATCCATTCTTCACTACCAAAGGCGCGCATGGTACGGGCCTCGGTCTTTCCGTTAGTTACAGCATTATTGAGCGGCACGAAGGATCGATTAGTGTCGCCTCGAATATCGGCGATGGCACCGTCTTTACGATCGAGTTGCCCGCCGCCGTCATGGCACCGGAATCTGCTGTCGAGCCTGCAAATGAAATCGCGTCACCGAAACTTTCAATCTTGGTAATCGATGACGAGCCGGCGGTCCGTGAAACACTGGCGGAGATGCTGGAGTCGATGGGCCATCGCGTTGTTTTGGCTGACGGTGGGCAAAGTGCATTGCAGCTGCTGGGCGCAAACGAATGCGAGCTGGTGTTTACAGATTTGGCGATGCCGGACATGGATGGCTGGGAAACGAGTCGTGAGATTCGCAAGCGCTGGCCGGAAATGCATGTGGTGTTGGTAACCGGTTATGGCAGCGGTACGAAACCGCCCAAAGGTGAAGACAAGCTCGTTAACGGCATCATCGGCAAGCCTTTCGACTTTTCACAGATCAATCAAACGATTACAAACATTCTTGCCAATCAGGCATTAGTTGAGAGTCTGCCCGTCTAATTCTTTGGCCGCTAGTTGTTGCTCATAATTCCGGCGCTTGCCGTAAAGCCGACCCCAAAACCGACCACGATTGTTGGTCCTGTCCAATCATCTTTTTCCGCCAACATGAATCCGGTGGAAGCACTCGAGAGGTTGCCGTAGTTTTTGAGCACTTCGTAGGAGCCCTGGACCTTGGTCGAATCAGTTTCGAGCTGTAGCTGCGAGCAAACGCCGTCGAGTATTTTTTTGCTGCCGGTGTGAATCAGACAATCATCCACCTGGCTCATGTTTGATACCGGCGAGTCTGGATGCTTGAGCACGTTTCTTACAGTGGTGACTGCATAGTGCGCGCCGCGCGCAGGCACAGCCGAACGCATGAAGTATTGTGGCCGACCTTTAAGGAAAGGGTGTGAGCTGTGCCTGGTCATGCTAAGCAGTTCAGCGTCTCCCGTTGCCTCATTGGTCAGGTGAGATATTGGTCCAAAGCTTGGTTTACCCTCTTCAATTCCAACCAGCAACGCTACTGCACCGTCTCCGAACAGCATCGACTGAATGACGAAGGTGGTATCCAACCTCTTCTCTTCAAACTGGGCTTCATTGAGTTTCTGCTCCTTCCTGAGTCTTATGGTTTCGCGAAAACCGTAATATTCATCGCGCAAGAGCGGGGCGACATAGGGAGTGTGTGATTCGGCCATCAGAACGATTGCCAACTTGCCCGGGTTTGCGGCCAGGTACCATTGAGCAACTTCGATCGATTTCAACAACACCGAACAGCCCTGCGCCTGCATGCTGACGGTGCGGATCGAACGTGATAAAAGTCCGTGAGTTTTTCCGATTACTTCCGAGGCCAGGCAGGGAAGCATCTGATCAGGCGTGTTCGTCGCAGCAACCAGCAAACCGATGCGTGAAGGATCACCCTGCCAACGTTCGATGCATCCTCGGGTGGCTTTCACGCCGAGGTCCGTGGTGCAACTGTTTGCATTCATCTTTTTGCCGGATAAAAAGTCCGGGTAGTTATCCATTACCGAGTAGCGCTGCTCGACACCCAGGGAATTAAGCGTGGTGATGAGTTCCGGCGACAACTTGTGCATGAGCGCATTCGTTAGTTCCGTGGTTTTGAATGCGTGTTGGGGGGTTGAGGTCGCTGCTGAGAGTAGGCTAATCATGATCGAACAACTTTCTGAGGTCGAGGTTACGGGTGCTTTGCTAAAGGACTTGGCACCATGCGAATAAGCTTTTATGTTCGCTTGTTTCTTATCAATGCGCGTGCCATCGCGAGGGTGAGATGAGTTTGCGCAGCAAACGTAGAAATAGCAAGGATTAACGGCTGTCAGACATTGTTGGTCGATTAGCGGGGGACAGGCCGCAATTGGTTAGCGCGTATGCACCCATGTGGCGAAGAATCACGCAGGCCGGAGAGTGATCGAAAGGAATCCACCAAGCAAGCTCAATACAAGGGCTTTTGCAAGGAAATGATCAGGAAAGCAAACGCGAACCGAGGAGTGCCACTTAGGTATACAGTTGTGTAGCTTGTAACCAACCTTTCAACCTTTCAACCTTTCCAACCTTTCAACCCCTCGGCAGATCAATGACCCCTCTGCAAAATACTTTGCCATAATCTATGCTGTCTGATTCAGTCAATGTTTGAGTTGAAGATCAAACCGGAGTTTTGGGATGCTGCATAGACCGAAAAACCAATAGGCTGAGCCTTACTCGTCCCAAACTTACTGGTTTGAGGTTCCAGCGGGCTTGGATTGGCCTTGAAACTGGCTGGGGTTTTCGTTTGGGTCGCCGGAAACTAGTTCGAGAATTAGTTGGGCAATAGCTAATCCCGGGAACAGAGTGAAGCCCGCAGGGCCGAGGTTAATCATTTCTAAAGCCAAAGGGCCATCCCATCCCGCGTGTACGGTGGGAGCAGTAAAATGAACCAATATTCCACATCGCGCAACTGAGCTTTTTCCCTCAATTCTAGCTGCAAGCGTCTGGTTCGGAATGAGAGGTAACGCTATCCGTTCTTGCGTGATACCTAAAACAAACTTGTTTGGCTCTAACGGATAGCCGGTTTCCAGGATTGTTACATTTTCACAATTACGAGAAAGAAACTTCGCAAATGAGCCCTTTTGTCTTAAATCGTAATTGAAAGCGCCTCCTTGAGGAATAGACAGATCCGCGCCCAAATGAAGATCGACTGCGGTGGTGTCGTAGGGACAGTTAGGCTCCCCCGGATCTCGGGGCTGAGGGTCGGGGGTGATGATTAAGCGGCCCTCGTCTATCGCTTTTTGAATTTCGATATTACTGAGGATCATTCAAATTGAGGATTATTCAATTCTTACAACTGCATTACTAGGCACCTTCACGGTTTGCGAGGAAATTTCAAACGGTCGAGCGGGAAGGCGAACAAACACCCCTCCCCCATTATTGTCCTGGAGCATTTCCACTCGCATTAAATTGTCGGCTGCTCTAACTTTATCTGCTGGCGCGAAAAGGGAGATTTTACCAGCTTCGGAGGTTTCCATTTCAACTGCATATTCCCCTGGCAACATCCCTTTTTCCAGTGAACATCTTAGCCAAAAAGTCATTTCCTGAATTCCTTCCATTTGTTTGGTTGCGTCGTTTCAAGTTTGGGCCACACACGCGAGACGACTCCATTCCTAGCAGGAGCCAAACAATTAGGAATTAGAAATGTTTGAGTAGAAGACGTCATCGCTTGTGGAAAATTTCCCTAAAAAACTGAGGAAGAAATCTCTTCCACGTATAAGCGATACCCCGTAGTTGGGCGTCTAGTATACGGATGCGCGTATCTTAGTCTCCAGACTCTAGGGAATCAAGAGCCAAATTACCCTCTGACTTAAAAACCTCCCGCCTGACTAATGAGCTAGGACATATGGGCCAAAGCCCAACTGGCCATCTGGATAGCACCAGCTTGTCAACGGAGTGCCTGGCCACCGGCACGGCTTGGGTCAATTCTTGATGATGCCCGTAGAGCCTTTATGACACGAACCGATTATGACGCTCCCGCCGGAGAGGGTTACACGATCCTGCGAGATGACAAGAGGGGTCGCTCGGTTGGGATGGAAGAAGATACCCGAAACCCTAACGCTTGAAGGATTCAAAAATCGAATGTTGAGCGCTTCCCGACCTTGTTGGTCATAAACGATTAGTGTGTGCTTGTCGGGGCGTTCGCGTCGAAAGAAATTGTTTGGATTTATATGGAATTCATTGTCAACAACCTCAGCAACAATCCGTGAGTCTTGGCTGAACACTTTTGCCGAGACAGCTAGACCGTCGCCAGTCTTGCTCACCCAAAGGACATTCTCGTTGCTTAAGTTGACGATAGTTAGCGGAAATACTGTGGCCCATGAAAGCGAACTCCCAAAAAAAACGTTGAGAGATTCCGGTGGCCCAAGCGAACAACGATCGGGAATGAGGAGGCATTTGATCGTGACCGGGGGTTAACAAGCCATGAAACTCTGTTCGGTTTCCGCAGTAAATCGACCATGAATCAGAAGAGTTATTGCCAGTCCGATAAGTACCCAAGAAACAAAACCTGTCCAGATAACGGCAACGGGACGACTTGATTGTGCGAAATAAAAGACAAGCACAATTAAAATGCTGGACACAAAAAAGAGAATTATTTGAAAGGCCAAGTCAAAAAGGAAATCCATTTGGAGACTCCCCAGCTTTTGGTTTTTGGGCTGTTTTTTCAGGCCGGATTTGTGGTTGGCCTGACTTTGGCATTTTAGCTTTTTTGGAGACATTGGGAGCTACGACTTCAATGCATTTGAAATCTTCCCACCGCGCTTTCGCCGATGCTGCCGAAGTAGAGCGCGCCGTTGTGCTCAACGGCATTGGCGATCTCGGCGTAACAATCAGCCGCCGGGTTTTGCAGGTTTTCAATGACCTTGCCATTCATATCCAAACCGAGCACGAAGCTGTAACGCTTAGGCGCGGGCTGCACAAATTTCGGCAAACGATAAATAATTTTTCTCATGAGCGGATGCGGCATCACTTTGTCCAGCGTCGGATCGCGCGGCGTGACCAGCGCCAACCAAAATTTGTCTTTGCCGTTCGATGAAATGCCGTCAGGAAAGCCCGGCAAATTATCGATGAAGATTTCGGACTGACCCTGCTTTGGACCACTCAACCAAACGCGATGAACTCGATAGGAACCCGTTTCCACAACGAGCAGGAAAGTCTGGTCCGGACTGACGGCTACGCCGTTGGCAAAGCAAAGATCTTTCAACAACGTCCGCGTCGTTTTGGTTTTTGGATCATAAGCGAGCAAGCGGCCACTGCCCTGGTGTTCCAGGATGTCGGCGGTAAAGTCTGTGAGCGGGAATTTGCTGGACGCATCGGTGAAGTAGATGGTGCCATCTCGCGCGACGTCCAAATCATTCGTACAAGCGAAACGCAGTCCATCTGCTTCCGTTGTCAGCACGTTGACTGAACCGTCGCGCGCGATTGAAAGCAATCCCTTGATCGCGTCGGCGACAATCAAGTTTCCGTTTCCATCAAAGACCAATCCCAACGGCCGGCCATGCGTTTTGGCAAATTCTTCGGGCCGCGTGCCGTCTGCCTGCAAACGGATGATGCGGCCATCGTCGAGTCCGGCATAAATCCGACCGTCGGAATCGATCGCTACATCCTCCGGCGCGTAGCCTGCGCCCGGGCGCGGATCGCCTGTCCCTAAAGAAAGTCGTTCAATCCCGGCCAGTCGTGAATTCTGTTGGTATTGGCCCGTTAAAGATGGCGCCGGCGGCGGGTTCCAGGCGGCCGGAGAAATTGACACCGGGTAGACGAAGAGATAAGCGATGATCAGAACGACGAGGTCCGTTAGGAAAAACAGGAAGAGTTTTTTTCTGCTCATGAGCGTTTGACGGCGGACTAACCCTGCGTGCACAAAAAGTAATTTTCTAAGTCCGCGACAGCGGACGAGTGACAATAGCCCAGCAGTTCACTGCTGGGATAAGAGGCGAAAAGGATTTAGTCCGTGACCGGACGGTTGAATGATGAGAGCCAGACACATACTCTTTTCAACCGTCCGTTTCACGAACTCAGACTCCAGGTCACGGGCTCCCAGCGATAAATCGCTGGGCTATTATCGGTCGTCCGCTAACGCGGACTGGGGCTGCACGATTCTTTTGCAAAGCCGACCAGCGAAGAATCGTTAGCGTTCGCCGCGTGCTTCTTCGACTTCGCTTTCCAACGCCACCGTTAGCTGGCGAATCCCGGCCTGGTCCATCGGCTCGATCAAACGCAGCGCTTCGTCCAGCACTCGTCTTTGATGTTCCGGCCAATTCGGAAGTCCGGCAACGCTGCCAAGTTTCCCCGCATAGAGTGCCGCTCGCGGCGGCCGTACATTCTCGACCACCTCTTTATCAACCGCGAGCGTCATCGTGGGAATTCCCAACAACTCGACCGCGCGCGCAATTAACGACACCGACTGGTGGCAAAGTCGCGAAGCAGGAATCAGTAACGCTGCCTGCACTTCGTAACGCTTGATGCGTTCGAGAATTTTCGGCGCCATCTCGTCAACTAACCGAGGGGCATCGGGAACGAAGCCGCTGAAACTCCAGAACACCGAGTTCAACTGGCCGATGATGCCGTTGCTCTCAAATTCGAAAAGACGAGCCAGCGGTAGAAGGGAATTGCTGTCGACCATCACCGCCGTTGGATCGTAACCGCGCGCGGCGAAACGCAAATCTTCTGCATCGATCTGCGAGGGAATTTCGCGAAAAGTAAAATCGCCCGCACTCGCGCGGGTGTCGAATGGATTAGTGCCCTCGATGTAAGCGCCGGCCGACGAAATCAACGCGAGATTCAGCATCGGCAAAGCGCGCCGCGCCGGCGAAAAGGGCGCGTGCTCGTTTTTAACAAACGGATACTCGTCGCCGATGTCTCCATTGGTTGCGTGGACGCCGCGATCGTTTTGCCAGCGGGCAAAGCGCTCTTGCCAGTCATCAACGCGTTCGATAATTTCCACGGCCACTTCTCTCCCATTCATGCAGCGTGCGACTGCGATTTCTTACGACAAAGCAAACAAGCAAGGCAGCAACGATAGCAACACCAAGGGCTGCGACAGAATAGCCGTGCAGTGCGGCAAATGCCACTCGTTTTGGATCGCTCAGGGAAACTTGATCGATTGGCATAATCATGGCCGCCCGCAAAGCGCGCATCCGCGCCGCAATTATCCATTCCCCGGCGGCGGTTGCGACGGCCATAATGGCGAGCAAAACAAGCTGCACGGTTAAGCGGCCGCGCGAATAATTTCGCCTGAGACCAAAAGCGACGACCATCAGAATTAGACTGAGAACAAAGCCGCTGAGGTTAACAACTGAAAGAGTGTGACTGACAATCGTGCCGGCGATCTCGCCCGCGTTTGGCAAATTGAACCCACGCAATACGCGAAACGACGTGGGCGCCACCACGGCGCTAAACAAAACTGCGGCGCCTAACCATAAGCCGAGCGAAAACAATCTAAGGTTGTTCATAAGCGTGACTAATCGAATTTGGAAATTTCGGATTGTAAAGAAATGCGCGGCGGTTTGATCTCAGGCTGGGTCAACTCGCGTGGATCCGGAACGGTCAACAACCATGAGAGCGCAACATCGAGTTGCGCCTGATAGTCAACCAGATCGAGCGACATGAAAACATCGCATCCCAGTAACGAGAACTTTTCTTTAGCCCGCGTGTACATCTGACGCGCCGCGCCGGGCCGGCCAATTTCCAAATGATGAAAGGCAACGGCCGATTGAATCATCGCCTGCAGGAAAAGTTTTTCCTGCGGGCCGACTTCACCCATCCAGCGTTCTTCCCAGGCATCATGCGCTGCGTGAAACTCGCCGGCATTGTACAAATCGATTCCGGCGATGTATTCGATTGGATAAGCAGCGATGTGCGAATCGGTGTAAGGCGCGTGCTCGGGCGTGGCTGTTTCAATGCTTGCCATAATCATGAAGGCGCTTTTGCGGCTTTGCCGCGTTCCGTGCGGAAAGGCTTCGCCTTTCCGGAAGACCCAAAAAAAACTTGAGGCTGCGCCTCCGTTTAGCCCGTCGAGGCATAGCCTCCAAATCTTTAAAACAATTTCGGAAAGGCATAGCCTTTCCGCACAGAAGGCAGCAGAGCTGCGAGCGGTTTCTTGTGACGGTTCCTCAGTTGCGTTTATTCAATCTTGAAGCGATCACTTTTGCGGCGGTCGCGCCTGCGCCGGTTGCACCGCTGATCGTTGGCGCCAGCGGATTCGCCACGTCGCCAATCGCGAAAACGTTCGCCACATTAGTTTCTTGTTCGCCGTTAACCACGACATACCCGTGGTCATTCAAATCAATCTGATCGCTAATCAATTCCGTGTTGGGCTCAACGCCAATCCGCACCAGCACGCCCTGCACGGCCATCTGAAACGGTTTCAACGCATCCTTTCGCAGTATCTCAACCGCTTCCGCTTGTGTCTTGCCCAGGATTCTTGTCACAAGCGACTCGGGAAAAATCGTTATGCTGTGATGGCCCACCATCTGCTCGGTAAACTCTCTACGGGCCTTCAACGTCCTGCCGCGATGGACCACCGTAACTGTGGGGCAAACGTCCGCCAGCAACAGCGCGTTCTCGGCCGCAGCATCGCCGCCGCCAACAATGCAAATGTCCTTGCCCGCCAGTATCTCGCGATCACGCGATGCTGATTCAAGAATGCCTCGTCCCGCAAATTCGGTTTCACCGGGAATTCCCAGTCGCCGGCGTCGAACACCGGTGGCGATGATGATGCTTATTGACTGTAGCTGTTCACCGCTTTGGAGCACAACGCGTTTCGCCTTCAGGTCAACTGATTCGATTGTCGTGTTGGTCCATAAGTCAAAATCAGCGGTCTCCAGGTTTGCCGACAAGAGATCGAGAAACTCGCGCCCGCTTTTCACGCTAACGCCCGGATAGTTTTCGATTGGATTGTAGATTGAAAGAAGTTGGCCGCCGACAGTCTGCGCCTGCTCGAGCACGAGCGTGTCCAGCCCCAGCTCGTCGCACCAGAGTGCCGCTGCCAAACCAGCAGGTCCGGCGCCGATAATCAAAACATCATGCATTGAATCTGAATTGGTGGTTGTAATTCAGCAGCGCAAGCTCAATCCCACGATCGCGATTACCCGGCCGCTGCGCTCCCTGCCGGCTCTCGGCGAATGGCGTCGGCGACTTGATCCGGCTGGAACACCGACGCGGCAAGTTTTCCGTCGCCTCCGATAAACTTCACTGCCGACGATAACTCACTCGTGTCCAGGTCCCATCGTCCCGCGCGACTGGACTCTCGCTCGTTCAATCTCGACACGAGCGATGCAAAGTTGCGGCGCTGGATACGCGGTCTCACTATTGTTTCGGCCCAGGAATAATAGGGATAGTCGATGCGGTACGCCCAACCGTTTTGATAAGGAATCGCAATCAGAAACAGTTGGCCCTTGGCATAACGAGAGATCGCAGTAAACGGCGCGGCGTAGCGCGCTGGATCGAATCCCGATGGACCGAACACATCGCGCGCAATTGTAATGAGCGATAGTTTAATGTCGCTGAATTCCTGAACAGTGCTTGCGGCTCGTTCGAAACTTTCGATCGACTTTTCGATTTGTTGCCACGGTCCGCGCCATAAGTTTTCATATTCATCTATTCGAGTCAGCACGCGTTCAACTTGCGGCAGCACTAACTCATAAGCGCGCGCATCGTCATCAACCGGACTGCCTGCGAGTTGATTGGCCAATGGCGAACCGGAATCGTCGGCGGTGATCGGTTGGTCCGAACCTTGAATGGCGATGCTGGCGCGAACGGCGTTTTCGTTGGTGAATTCAGAAAAATCACCGGCCTCAGCGGTGGGAATCAGTTTGTCGCGCAATTCCAACGCACGGTCGCCATTAAGCATGGTCCATACCGACAAGACACCGTCGGTATCAAAATGATTGTTGGTTACGAGTTCGATCCCTCGAGTCAGCGCATCTCTGTTTGGCGAGGCAACCAGGTTCAATGTGATCTCGGTTGAAGTATCGGCCTTCACTTCGGCCGGCGTTTGGTTTCCCTGCCAATGCGAGAAGTGAATGCTATTCCCGACCGTGCCATCCACGGCAAGTTTGGGAATGTTATCCATACCCGAATGGTAGAACTCAAATCGCATGAGATGCTCCTGACACGTCTGACGGTTAAGCCAGCAGTCTAACTGATCTTCGGAGCAGGGAAGAACTGACAGCGATGATCGGCTTCAGCGCGTGGAAAAGCGGTGCCCGGTAAACTACGAGTTTGCGCTACGTCTCCATTTTGGTTTACAACTTTGGCGATCGTTACAACAAACGCTCTTGAACGATGGAGGATTATGAATCAGGCAACCACTCAGCAAATGCCGGAAATCAGTGCCACGGAACTTAAACAGCGTCTCGACAATGGCGACGACATTCAAATTGTCGACGTGCGCGAAGCGGACGAAGTAGCTATCGGCGCCATTCCCAACTCTATTCACATTCCGTTGGCCCAGGTGATTAATCGAATGTCTGAAATTGATCCGGCGCGCGAAACCGTGGTCCATTGCAAAATGGGTGGGCGCAGTGCTCGGGCGATCCAGGCGTTGAAGCAATCAGGCTTTACGGGCAATTTGCTGAACCTGAAAGGCGGCATTATCGCGTGGTCCAATGAAGTCGATCCGAGCGTCCCGAAGTATTAGTTCAGCGCACATCTATGAAGCGACGTGAAGTGGCAAGAGTAGAAGAGAACAGATTTCTACCGTGACGCCCAAGAAACTTTTGACCATGGAATCCCCTAGGTTCGCCAGGATCGTTTTGAATGTATGCATAGCGGTTGAAGGATTGCGGATCTGAGAAGTTGTAACTGCCGTCCGCAGGGTCGGATGGGCAAAGGACTCCACCAGCCACTCCTGCGGGAATGAAAACCGGGCCTTCACCGTATCCGTCTTCGCTACCGTAGAGGTGCATGGCATTGTTCAAATGTCCGTTCGGACCGCCGCGAAACTGATTTTTCTTACCTGGCATGTTCGCCGGTTCAACCACTACCAGCCGCAACAGCATTGTCGTCCCCGAAGATTCGTGCAAGCTTGTCATCGCACCTTTGCTGCTCCGGCGTTTTATGTGCAGGTTTCTGCGGATCAATCCAGGCGACACAGTCGTAGTTGTATGCATATCAACGCCCAAGGCTGATTTCAACGTCTTTCCACTTCCTTTCTTGTTTGAAGATATCATCCGACCGACAGTCATTGCATTGCAGTCGTAGGCTTGAGTTTCCATCCCAAGTAAGATCAATTTGGTGCTGCCCTTTGACAACTAAAATACCTAAGTCATCACCCTTGAGCTTCTCTGAACTCTCGCGAAGATTCACGATAGTGCTAAAGTCGGTTGTTGCTCCGCAATTACGTTCAAACAAAGTGGCCACGTACTTGCCGTCGGGAGACCGCTTTTCAGATTTGACTGTGTTGTCACAACCAGATCGGAGTAGAAATCCACAGCCGCCAAGCGTAAAGGCAAGCGGTAAAAGCAGCAGTAGGGGTGTGTGTCTGCTCATTGACATCCCCTAACCTGCGCCCGCACCAAGCCCGAATGAAGTCCCCACTCCTTTTCGCAGGTCTTCGAGAGGGATGTTTTGTACCGCGGGTTTCTGCGGTTGTAGCCAGAGAAAACCCGGCCCGAGTAATCGTAGTGGCAGCTCCAGTCAGCGGCACTGGCTACCCGTGCTTCGTCGTGGCAATTGGTAACGTCTATCTTCAATGTCGTTCTCACACATTCCAACCCGCAAGTCTTTGCATCGCTCGACTGGTACAACTTCCACCAGTTCGCCGCCGATGTACACTTCGATTCTGCCGTAGTCTTGTACCCGCTCTCCTTCTGCTGTAATCAACCTTTGCGAAGGCAGTCCCATTGCGGTGAGATACGTCCGAACTGTGTAAAGCCGGCGGCGGTTGAGTTCCTGTGTCTGCTCGCCGTTACCAAGCCTGGCTATCGCGATGGTGATTTTGTTTTTGCCCGCCGCTATGGACTTGTTACGAACGACATCAAGCCGTGCCGAGTTGCCCTCACAGTTGTCCGGGGGCTGGCGCGTCAAAGGATCGGAACCTGATTGATTTTGGGCAACAGTTCCGGCTGCCGAAGCTACGCATAACGCGAGAATTAGCAAGAGTCTCATTCCAGCAATCTCCTCACTTGCAGAAAGTATTGAAGAACGAAAGTCGCTTGCCCGTGTATCCACGCCCTTGATGTATCGCTAAGTGAGCATGGATGTACGGACCTTGATTAAACGGACTGTTCGGATTGAAAGGGCTTCGTCCTCCTTCGCCGCCAATGTCTCCGATGCGGGTGCGCCCTGTGGTTGTCCCCCTCGGTGCACTAAAGTTGTCAACGTGCGCAGTGAAAAGAGTGACGTTTCGCGCGTTGCCAAGCTGGCTGTAATAGAACATGTAGCTGTCTTCGGTCGAGTAGGGATTCTTGCCGATATACCTTCCTCCTGCGGGAATGAAAACCGGGCCTTCACCGTATCCGTCTTCGCTACCGTAGAGGTGCATGGCATTGTTCAAATGTCCGTTCGGACCGCCGCGAAACTGATTTTCCTGACCTGGCATGTTCGCCGGTTCAAAGCCACTACCAGCCGCAACAGCATTGTCGTCCCCGAAGATTCGTGCAAGCCTGTCATCGCACCTTTGCTGCTCCGGTGTTTTCTGTGCAGGTTTCTGCGGAAGCAACCAATGGATTGCCGCGCTAAGAAATTCTCATTACAAGACTATCGAAACGATTAGCGCACAGGCAAAACCTTGATTATCATGTACTCTTTCAAGATCAGGCTCGCGACTGCAATAATCAAAATATCTTGCGGATCAAATGCTCTTGTAAGTAGTGCCACAAGTCCACCCAAACAAATAGCAACTGAAAAGAAAGCGCGCTGAAACATTCTTTGTTCCAGCTTTCGAGCAAATGATTCATGACCCGGCCGGGGATACTTCAACGTCACAAATATCCCAATCAAGCCGAGCAGAGTCATCAAGACCAACACAAGGGTAGCCAGAAAAAACATTACGTCCTACCTCTAGCCAGCAGTCTAGAAATTCAGAGTAGAGAATGAGTGATTGGCATTAGGAAAGCTTTTCTTGCAGTCCTCGATTTCGCTTGTCCTTCTGTTTGAATTCCGCTCACCTTCTCTAATAGCATCAAGAGCCGCTTTTCCACTTACATAAGACGAGATTGTTACGATTACGCCCGAATCCCCCAACTCGATCCCAGTCGTCAATATCCTTGCAAACGCTGGCAACGCCACGTCTCCGGCGGCATGCATTGCCCCCTTAAAAGCAAGGCCACCGACGAACCATCCTGCAGCCACTCCGGCACCACCCGCCATTGCTTTCGTGCTAGTCCTCAAGTATTCCGACCGGTATCGTCTATTAGCTTTCGTAGCGCAGTCGTCGAAGTCTTTTTGCTGAGGATTTGTTTTGGCGGGCGTATTGGGTTTCTGCGGTTCCGGTCGCTCGCGTCGTTCGCGAGGCTCGCGTGCAATCGGGTGCGGCCTTTGACCGTTACCAAAGAAGGAGCGGAAGAAGAAATCCCAGGGGAAGTCGTTACGCGCCCACGTGTAAGTCCTGATGACATCGATTAGTCCTGTTGGATCAACGAAGTTCACCGGGTCGTTCTGAGTGTAAGCATAGCGATTAAATGACTGCGGATCGGAGAGCGAATAACTCGCGTCTGAAGGATCGGGATGGGCAAAGCGACTCCACCAGCCGTGATACCTCCGGAACAACGATTCGTCCCCAGTCCAATCTCGCTCGTAGGTGGTGAAGCGATGCCGTTGCAGTGATTCATTTGAGTTGCGATTCGTGTCTGCGCCCCACGGGTCCAATTCAACTACCGCAGCAATGCTGCCGTTGGCAGTTGTCAGCCGTTGACTTTTCACCAGCGGATCCTGATGCACCCAGTAAACGGTGCTGTACTCCTGCACCGCAAGCAACTGTTCCCCTTGATACACATAGCCACGAATCCATTGGCCTGATGCGTCCAGCTCCAGCGCCACTTGTCCGCCCAGCACACTGGAGCGCAGGTAATAAGTGGTCGAGCCATTTTCCTGTTTCTGCACTCGCAGTCCATCGCCGTCATGTCCCTGCCAAACACCATAGCTGGGCGCCTGCACCTGCGCGCCTGTCGCATCGTAGGTAAATGTTTGCCAGCCGTCGTTGGTCATATTGCCGGCGGCGTCATACTGCATCGCCGTGCCCAGCCCGGGATTTGTGATCATCTGGTTCTTGTTGTTAAAGGCGGCCGTGTAGGAAGCGTTCCAACCGCCCCAGCCGGCGCGGCTGGTGATGTTTCCCCAAACGTCGTAACCGTAGCCTTGCGAGTATGGTCCATCCTGCGTGCCCCATTGACCGGTAAAGGCTGCCGCGCGCGCTTCGGCGCCGGAATGCGATACGGTCAAGCGCCCAAACTGATCATATTCATAAGAACGGTCCAATGTTCCATCGTAAATATTCTGCGCATAACTCACTTTGCTCGTCAGCTCGTGAAAGTAGGTGTTGTTGTAAGTGTAGCTATAGCCGAGCACATTCGCGACGTCCCATTTCGTCAACCGCAGACGTTCGTCATAAGCGGTTGAGAGAGTGCGGCCGTCTCCGTAGCTCGCCGTTTTAACGCCGCCAAAAGCGCGATAACTGATGCTGTTGATAAAGCTTGACACCCCCGCATAGTTTACGCCCGTAACACCGGTGAGCCGCCCGCTTGCATCGTAGTTGTAACCGACCTGCATATTCCAGAGATTGGTGATGCGCGTTAACTCGCCTCCCAGATTGTATTCGTAATTCAGCGGATAGCTGCCGAGGCCGTTTATCTGCCGTGTCTCCGAAGTCATCTGCGACAGCGTGTTATACGAATAATCCACGCGGCCCAATCCATCCGTCATCCAAATGCGATTACCCGCCTGGTCATAACCAAACGCGATGTTTGGCGTGGGCTCAACTCCGGCGGGTGCGCCATAGTTAATATTCGTCGGCAGATGGCGGCCGTTGTAGCTGAAAGTTTGCGTCGCGCCGCGCGCGTCGGTGACGGTCTGCACCGTATCGTCGTCGTAGTAAGAATAGGTTGTTGTGCCCTGCTCAGGCGTGGTGCGATGCCATAGGCGGCCGTGCCCGTCGTAATCAAACGAGCGCATGCGATCGTTTTGCTGCGTGATGTTTGTGATTTGATCCCGCGCGTTGTAGGCAAAGGTCGATGTCGAATAGACAGTCTGGTCCCAATTCAATTCTTCCACTTTGGTTTGCCGTCCCAGCACGTCATTGCTGATGCGACGGCGACGTCCACTCTCATCCTTCAAGGTCGCCACGTCTCCGCCGGCGCAGCCACAGCCGCCATAGACTGCTTCCGTATAGGTGCCGTCGGGATTCGTCGTGACAGTTGGACGGCCTTTGTAGTCGTAACTTTGCTGTGTCCATTGCCAACCTACCGTCGCATCGTCACCCGATGGAGCCCAGGAGTTGGCGGGGGTGCCGGTAACTTCCGTAGGGTTCGATTGATATTCCATCAGTCCCATGGCGTTGTAGCGAAATGCCTGCGCACTGTAATGCTGCGCAAGATCAGGCATAGATGTCGCCGTCATATAAACGCGTTCGAGACCATCCAATACTTTGAGCGCATAAGCCTCACCGGCGCCCTGTTGAATGGTGCTGAACGATTCGACGTACGTCTGCTCATTGGGATAAACCCAGCGAGTGTACGCTCCGTTGATTGCGTTGGTGACTCGAGCCGGGCGGCCAATAGCGTCATAAGTCAACATTGCCACCGCACCCTTCGCATCTTGGGTGCGCGTGACGGCGCCAAAGTCATAGTTGTACTGCAGAGCGGAGGGATTGCCGTCGTGGTCCGTCACCTGAGTCACAAACGCGAGCGTGTTGCGGCTATTGCCGGCATCTGAAAACGAATCGCCGTAACTGAGGTAAGTGCGGTGCCAACTTGCGTCTTCAATCCAAACTCTCGATCCGGCCATGTTGTAGTGGTTCAATTGAAACCATACCGCCTGGTTCTCATCATAAGCGCTGGCGGGGGTCGCGCAGTTGTAGCGGCGCACGGCAACTAGATTGCCACGGCCGGTGACGTAGCCCATATCAGCGTAGTTGGTTGCGGGCGCCTCGGCGACAAAATAGGGATCACCCCAGTCGTAATGAAAGATCATGCGAGCGACGGGATTGCCCGACGGCCCGTCATAGACCAGGCGTTCGTACGGTAAGCCGATAATGCGCCGATCAATATAATCAGCATCCATTTTGTAGGCCATCGCCGTCATGCGCAGGAGCGTTTGCCCGTCAGCCGCAAACTCGCGCACATGAGTCGGCAGACCGAAGCCGGAGTTGTACTCGATGGTGGTGCGACGGCGGTTCCCGGAAGAATCGTAAATGTTTGTTTCGGTGGGCCGTGGATTCAACTGATAAGGCACATTAATATCGTCCTGCGTCCAATCAATCGTAGTCCATTTCCTGGGACTGGGGTCGCCGGCGGCATAGATCTCCGTTCGCACAGTCAACCCATTTTGCCAACCGGCAGTCGCAAAATATTCTTTGTAAACGGTGCCGTCAGGTTGCGTTTCCTGAGTCCAGCCTACATTTGGATCGACGCTGTATTGAGTTACCACCTCCATCCAGTATTCCGCCCAGTCGCGCCGCTCGGTAAAACGCGGACATTCAGACTGCGCCGTGGTTGCGTCCTGCGGCAGATTGTAGGTTTGACGCGAACGCATGTGTCCATCAGCGGCGTTCTGCCTGATTTGATAAACCTGGCCCCAGGACGTGTAATCAAAATTGTAACTGGAGTTGTCTGCCAGGGTTACCGAAGCGAGTACTGGAATGTTGGCATTATTCGGACCCTGTACGAAGAGGCCGGGAAAATTCGTCTGGACGAGAAGCGTGCCGTAACCAAAGGTGGCCCACAAATGCGTTTGCGCTTGCCCGTTGACTGTCCAGGTCTGAGCAATCGACAAGAGATAATTTGCAGAGTCATAGTTGAAGGTCACCACTCTTCCCAGGGTATCTGTCACAGTGGAAATGTCGCTGTTACTGTTGTAAGAAGCCGAGATGTAGTTGCCGTTTCGATCTTTCATCTCAGTGCAGCGAAACTCTCCATCAACCGAGGGCACGAAGCTGTACTGCGAGCCGTCCTTCGTTCGCAGCAATTTGCTGGCGCCGTTGTCTATTAATTGCGTGTAAGAGCTGTCGGCCGCTTCGTAGGTGTTCGATGCACCCACTTGTCTTAGTTCGACGTGCCCTCCGGAAGGCGAAACCAGCATGTAGGCATAAACGCCGAAGTCTTGATTCAGGTAACGCTGTTGTAGTTTTGGCAGACCAAGACTGAAGCCTGGGCCAGGTCCGGGAAACGCACGATCAGAATTGTAGCGAATGGAAGAACCTTCGTGCGTCCAGACCAACGAGTTGTAGTAAAGCGAAAGATTAAGATCGAGGCCTGCGCGGCCACTCAAACTCACCAACGGCAAACTCCAGTTAAAATTCCGCGAGCCGAGATCGACTCCCGCTTGTCCGGTTTCATTTTGTGAACGCACGCGCGCCGTTGAGAAGTCAGGATCGCTGCCGCCCGCGGGCGGGGGGTCGTCGCCTCCGCAATCGTAATCACAGCGCATCTCAAAAATTGGCGTAAACGGAGTCGGTATCGGCAACGGTTGAACCGCCAGGTTTCGCGCCGCCGCGATATTGGGCAGCGTCGCGGCGGGCACGCCATTAGGTGGATGAGGCGGCGGCAAAAGCGCGCCAGGATCATGACTTGGCCCCCTTAACGGCGGCGTTTGAACGGGGACGCCACTTGGTGTCGCCGTGGCAAGTTGGCCCACCGTGGCTGACGCGCTCAATAAAAGAATTAAAGCATAAGCAATAGTTTTCCAAAGAAAGCTCACACCTCGCGTTGAAGCGAACTGCCTGGTCTGAAACATGAGGACCGGCTCCTGGAATTGCGGCCGAAAGAATTGAGGGGCTCCCGCTTGCGATTATGTTGGCGACGCGAGCCTGGAGGTGGGCGTCGTGGAAACCAGGGGCGGAGGAGTCTGGGTTTTAACGCAGCACCGACCAAACGTCAATTTAAGATTGCCTTGCATCTTTGTTGCAATAGCGCGGCGACAGTTGGGCAGAGAGGAACTCTCCCAATAGGACCGTTATAACGCGAGCGTTCGCCTGTACAAAATTTGGAACGATGAAGGATTATCTTTGAGTGGAAGCTTTCTTCTTACCACTTTGAGACAGACAGAAATCTGTCTCTTACTTTGTTATCCCGCGGATTTTGATAAACGGGCTCATCGCCGTAATCACCATGTCTTCGATCACGTCAATCCGGCAGGAGAGAGCTGGCTTTCCATTCTCGTTCGGTTGATCTTTGGTGTGATACCAAACCTGGCAGTTAGTGCAGTCGCCGTTCCAGCAAAAATCGCCGTAGGAAATTGTCTCGAGCGAAAGATATTGGAAGCATCGCAGCAGGCGGTTTTTCTCAGGCACTTCAATGCGTTGGCCCAACACTTCAATCGTCACCAGTCTTTCGTAGGGATCAAGCAGATCGCTTTCGGCGGGCGTAGTCGGTGAAGTTTCGCAAGTCTGCTCGCTCATCTCTCGCGCAGTATAGCGATTCCTCCTGCAAAATAACACATCGATCTTAGCAGCTAACTCAGAAGTTCAGAGTACAACCTTCAGGTTGCTGCGTCGCAATAGCTCAAGCTAGAGCCTGGTACGCTAACTGCACGGTGTGACACGGACTTCAGTCTGTGGTTGTCAAGAAGCACCGACTGAAGTCTGTGCTACTTATGTCCATTTCTCATCTCAACAGTTGCCTTGGTAAACTATGGTCTCGGAGGAAATCAAACTTGGCAATTGTTATCTACACGAAACCCGGCTGCCCCTATTGCGAGCAGGCGCGGGTTTATTACAACGAGAATTCCATTCCTTTTACCGACTACGACGCACAGAACGATCGCGCTCGCCGCAAAGAAATGCTGAGCTACTCAGGCGGCGATCCGACGGTCCCCTGCATCGTTGAAGACGGCAAATACAAAGGGTCGGGCTGGGGTGACCCACCGCGTGGTTGAACGGTCCACGACTGACGGCCGTGCGCCTCAGACAAACAAATTCTTATCGCAACGGGCTCCTGCCGGACCACTTGTTGGGTTCCCGCGAAACTCGCCGCCTGCATATAGAGAGACTAAACAATGATGAGATTACGCAACACCATAGCCATCCAGTTCCTGGTCCTGTTGATAACTATTTTCCCGCTTAGCAGTTTCAGCTTTGCGCAATCAAATGGAGAAGCGTCCGCGCCGCAGCCGCCTATGACCGAAAAGAAAACAAAGACGACGACGATTTACGGTGACACTTTAAACGACGATTATTTTTGGCTGCGGGAAAAAACGAACCCCACCGTTATCGCCCACCTCGAAGCCGAAAATACATATGCCGCTGAAATGATGAAGCCGACGACGGCGCTGCAGGAAAAGCTGTACAACGAAATGGTTGGGCACATCAAAGAAACTGACGACACCGTGCCCTATCGGCAGGGCGATTACTTTTACTACTCGCATACCGAGAAGGGTAAACAGTATCCGATCAATTACCGGAAGAAGGGCAGCCTTAATGCGAAGGACGAGTTGGTCTTTGATCAGAACGAACTCGCCAAGGGTCTGAAGTTTTTCAGTGTCGGCGCATTTGTTCCCAGCGACGATGGCAACCTGCTCGCCTACACCACCGACACGACCGGTTATCGCCAGTACAAACTTCAGATCAAAGATTTGCGCAGCGGCCAGTTGCTGCCCGAATCGTTTGAGCGCGTCGGCAACGTCGTCTGGGCCACCGATAACAAGACTATCTTTTTTACGACTGAAGACGCAGTCACCAAACGTTCGGACAAGTTTTTCCGTCACGTGCTCGGCAGCGGCAAGACGGATTTGATTTTTGAAGAGAAGGACGAAATATTCGACATCGCCGCCGGGCGCACGCGCGACAGAGCAATCATCTTTGTCGGCTCGGAAAGCAAGACGTCGACCGAGTATCGCTATCTGCCGGCAAACGCGCCCGATGCCGAACTTAGAATCATCAGCCCACGCGAGGTCGATCACGAATACGACATCGATCATCGCGGGAACCTCTTTTACATTCGCACCAACAAAGGCGCGAAAAACTTTCGCGTGGTAACTGCACCCGACTCAAATCCGGGTCAGCAGAATTGGAAAGAGTTCATCGCGCATCGCCCGGCGGTGAAGATTGAAGGCGTCGATCCGTTTGCCGATCAGCTGGTTTTGTCCGAATGGGAAAGCGGTTTGCAGCGATTGGAAGTCCTGGATTTCAAGACCAACAAGACGCATCGCATCGAGTTTCCCGAACCCGTCTACGCAGCATCGCTCGCGCAGAACCGGGAATTCAATACTCATGTGGTTCGTTACAACTACCAGTCGCTGGTGACGCCGTCTTCGGTGTTTGACTACGACATGAACACGCGCAAGGCGACGCTCTTGAAAGAGACCGAGGTGCCGGGCGGTTTCAACAAACAGAATTATCAATCGGAGCGTTTGTTTGCGACCGCGGCTGACGGCACGCGCATTCCGCTCTCAATGGTCTATCGCAAGGGCACAAAGATCGATGGCTCGGCGCCGTTGTTGTTGTATGGCTACGGGTCGTATGGCATTTCGATCGCGCCAACGTTTAGTTCCAACCGTTTGAGTTTGCTCGACCGCGGCGTGATTTATGTTATCGCGCACATTCGGGGCGGCGGCGAACTCGGCGAAGAGTGGCGCGACGCCGGCCGCATGATGAAGAAGATGAATACGTTCACCGACTTTATCGCTGCGGGTGACTACCTGGTTAAGAATAAATACACGTCCAGCGATCGGCTGGTGATTCAGGGAGGCAGCGCCGGCGGTTTGCTGGTTGGCGCAGTCACCAACATGCGCCCGGATTTGTTCAAGGCAGTCGTGGCCCAGGTGCCTTTCGTCGACGTGCTCAACACAATGCTCGACGCAACCTTGCCGCTGACCACCAGCGAGTACATTGAATGGGGTAACCCGAACGAGAAGCCGGCATTCGATTACATGAAGCAGTATTCGCCTTATGACAATGTCGGCGCCAAGGCCTATCCGGCGATGCTCGTCAAAGTTTCACTTAACGACAGTCAGGTTCCATATTGGGAAGGCGCAAAGCTGGTTGCAAAAATCCGCGCGCTGCGGACCAACAACAACCCGCTGCTGTTGAAAGCGAATATGGGTGCGGGCCACGGCGGATCGTCAGGTCGCTACGATTACCTGCGGGAAATTGCGTTTGATTATTCGTTCATGCTTTGGCAGATGGGATTGGCAAACTAAATGTAAAGCAAATCGTCAGTTTGCGGCGGTTCCCAGCATTCAAGTTGAGCGCTGACCAGTCACCGCAAACTAAGAGTTTGCTTTACCGGCCGACGCTGGCTTGACAGAGTATTGGTGAATTTCTATAGTCGTTTTGAAAGCTGACCAAATGAATAAATCCTGCTTCTGTTTCTGTTGCTGCGTATGTTGCGCCTGTTGTTGGGGACGCGACCGGCAGAGCATTTGCGGGCCTGAAGTACAGTTGACTTCATAAACAACCCAGCAAAAGTTTTTAAAGGCCGGTCGCGAATCGAAAAGAAATTCGCGGCCGGTTAACTTTTGGTGGAGATAATTTTCGGATCCAGGTACAGGAATATGAGCGCCGGCATTTCAGAACAACCGCAACTGGAAGCAAAGACTTCAATCGAAACCAGCATCGGCGGCACGCCGCTGATCCAACTGCGGCGTATTACGGACGGATTGCCGGATGGCGTTTCGGTGTTTGCGAAGGCTGAACATCTGAATCCGGGGGGCTCGGTGAAGGATCGTCCCGCACTGCAAATGATTCTGGCGGGCGAGCGTTCCGGATCGTTGCTGCCGGGCATGACCATTCTCGATGCGACCAGCGGCAACACCGGCATTGCCTACGCGATGATCGGGGCGGCGCGCGGCTATCCGGTGGCGTTGTGTTTGCCGAAGAATGCCAGTCGTCAGCGCAAGCAGATCCTCCGCAGCTTTGGCGTGCAAATCATCGAAACTGATCCGCTGCAATCGACTGACGGCGCACAGTTAGTGGCGCGTGAAATGTTTCGTAACGAGCCGGAAAAATATTTCTATCCGGATCAATACAACAACGATGCGAACTGGCGCGCGCACTATGACACGACGGCGCCGGAGATTTGGGAACAAACGGAAGGGCGCGTCACACATTTCGTCGCCGGACTGGGCACGACTGGAACGTTTGTTGGAGTTGTGCGCCGCTTGAAGTTATTCAACCTGCAGGTTCAAGCGATCGCGATGCAGCCGGATTCGCCATTGCATGGTCTCGAAGGACTTAAGCATTTGCAGACGGCCATGGTTCCCGGAATTTACGATCCGGCGCTGGCCGACGAGAACGTCGAAGTCGCAACGGACGATGCCCTAGTAATGACGCAACGCCTGGCCAAAGAAGAAGGATTGTTTGTTGGTCCAAGTTCAGGCGCGAACGTGTTTGCAGCTTTGCGATTGGCGCGGACGTTGAGTGAAGACGCAGTCGTGGTAACCATTCTATGCGATGGTGGCGAGAAGTATGTTGAGTGAAGGATTCATATTCAAAGGTGGTTCCAAGCTGACTGCTTGCGGCTCTGCCGCCTTCCGTGCGGTAAGCCTATGGCTTACCGGGGAACTGCACTCTTCTCCAGGCTATGCCTCCACCTTTTGCGATTATCTGTCAGAAGTTGGGAGCGGAGGCGCAGCCTCGAGAACAAAAGGCAGGCTCCGGTAAGCCATAGGCTTACCGCAAGGAAGGCGGCAGAGCCGCAGTAGGTCCCAGTTTCAATATTGAGAGCCTGATTACGAGAGGTCGGTCGTCCAAACTGATGTTGCAATTGACAACTGAACAACACGCCGAGATCGCGGCACATGGCGAACGCGATTACCCGTACGAGTGTTGCGGACTCTTGTTAGGCCGCTTCGAAAACGAGGGCAAGAAAGTTTGCGCAGAAATTTTTCCGATCTCGAATGCTCGTGAGGAAGCGGCCAAGCGCAACCGCTTCTTAATTCGCCCGGAAGAATTGTTGCGCGGTGAACAACACGCTGCGGCAAAGGGCCTTGAGGTAGTCGGGTTCTATCATTCGCATCCGGACCATCCGGCCGTGCCGTCGGCTTACGACCTCGAGCACGCATGGCCCGTCTATTCATACATAGTCGTCGCCATTAAATCGGGCCAGGCGGAAGATTTGCGTTCCTGGGAGATGCAAACAGATCGAACCCGCTTTGCAGAGGAAGATATTCTGAAAGGAAATTGAGATGTTAGTTACGATTGCCATACCCACCGCCTTGCGCAACTTTGCAGAAGGCAAGTCGCGCATCGAGTTGCAGGCCGCAACGGCCGGTGAAGCGCTCGATCAGTTGAGTTCGCAATACGCCGAACTGCGCCGCCATCTTTACGACGACAAAAATAAATTGCGCAGTTTTGTGAACGTCTACCTAAACGATGAAGACATCCGTCATCAATCCGGTGCTGATACGCCATTGAAAGATGGCGACACGTTGATGATCGTTCCTTCAATCGCCGGTGGTTCAACTGCTGAGGCGGATGTGAAGGAGTTGCCCGCGCTTTCGAATGAAGAGATTGCGCGCTACAGCCGTCACTTGATCATGCCCGAGGTTGGTTTCGAAGGGCAGAGACGTTTGAAAGCGGCGAGCGTGCTGGCGATCGGCACCGGCGGATTAGGCGCGCCGCTGGGAATGTACCTGGCCGCGGCGGGTGTGGGCCGGCTGGGCCTGGTTGATTTCGATGTGGTTGATTCTTCCAATTTGCAACGCCAGATTGTTCATGGCACGAAGGACGTCGGCCGGCGAAAAGTTGATTCGGCGCGCGAACGGCTCGCCGACATTAATCCGCACGTTGAAATTGAAACGCATGACGTCAGACTCAGCAGCGACAATGCGCTGGCTCTCTTTAAAAATTACGACATCATCGTTGATGGTACCGATAACTTTCCCACTCGTTATCTCGTTAACGATGCGTGTGTTCTAACCGGCAAACCAAACGTCTACGGATCGATCTTCCGCTTTGAAGGACAGGCAAGTGTGTTTTGGGCCGACCGTGGCGCCTGCTATCGCTGTCTTTATCCTGAACCGCCGCCGCCTGGTCTGGTTCCTTCATGTGCGGAAGGCGGCGTGCTCGGTGTGCTGCCGGGAATCGTCGGCGCAATTCAGGCAAACGAAACGATCAAGATCATTCTCGGCGCCGAAGACACTCTCGTGAATCGCTTGTTGCTGTTTGACGCCTGGCATATGAAGTTTCGCGAGTTCAAGTTACGCAAAGATCCCAACTGCCCGGTATGCGGTGAGAATCCGACGATCAAGGAACTGATTGACTACGAGCAATTCTGCGGGCTGGCTCCGTCGCAGCAAGTTGAGGCGCCAAAGCTCGAGGAGATCACTGCAACCGAACTCAAGCAGCGTCTCGATCGGGCCGACGATTTGCAAATCATCGACGTGCGCGAGCCGGGCGAATATGAAATTGCGCGCATTCCAAATACGAAGCTGATTCCGCTGGCGCAGGTAGTCAATCGCATGAACGAGATCGATGCTGCGCGCGAAACAGTCGTGCATTGCAAGGGCGGCGTGCGCAGCGCCAAAGCTATCGAGGCTTTGAAGCAGGCTGGCTTTCAGGGAAAGTTGGTAAATCTCAAGGGCGGGATTACTGCCTGGTCCGATGAAGTCGACCCAGGCGTGGCCAAGTATTAGCGAATCGTGCCCAGAATGAAGCCTGGTTCATGTACCGATATTTCGGTGTTGGTCATTCTTGGGGCTGTGTGATAATGTTCGCGCCAAAGTCCCAGGGTCGTTTCCGAATCCACTCCAAATCGTCGAAGCTGTTTTCGTCAAAACCGCCGGATTGTGTGCGAAGCTCGCGGTACCACCGGCTTAACAAAAATTCCCCAGGAGAAAACCCATGAAAAGAATAACGATGGCTGCTTTATTTTTTGTCGCGCTTTCAATCCCCGCAGTTTGCTCTGCCCAGAAAACAATGGGCAACAAAGCCGGCTTGGAGAAGACGGTAAACGCTTTTTTTGAATTGGTGAAAGCAAATAATGCCGACAAGATAAAGCCCTACTACACCGCCGACTACACTTTCACTGGACCCGACGGCAAGATGGTCAACGCCGCTGAGCGCGTCACAATGCTAAAGGAAGGAACCGGTCCAACAGTTGTGACCGCGACTGAAATCACTGTGCGGACATATGGAAATTCGGGAATCTCAACTGGATTGGTTACAACCAAGAATGCAAGTGGCGCAACGCAGAATTCGCGCTTTATCCAGTTCTGGGTATGGCAGGCAGGATACTGGCGGCTGGCGGCCAGCCAGGTTACGCCGGTCGTCTAGCACGCGACGGCCAAGCCGATATTCCAGCGAATCGTTTTAAAGATTAGCAACCATTCGACTGAGTAGTTTGCGAAGCGGACGACTGAACGGCACTGGATTCAGTCGTCCGCTTTCTTCGTTTGGACGAATGATGACTCGATCCCCGGCTCATTTCCGTCCTTTGTGGTTGCCGACCGACCACTATCGGGAGTTAAATAGGAAACTCAAAAAAAGCATGGTCGGCACAACTCTAGGGAACTACAAGATTCTTGAAAAAATCGGCGCGGGCGGGCAGGGGACGGTCTATAAAGCGATCGACTCCAAACTCGGTCGCGCTGTGGTCATCAAAGTCCTGCCGCAGGAACTCACCGCCAAAGTAGCAAACCTAAAACGATTCGAGCGCGAGGCGCGGCTGGCGTCGGCGCTCGATCATCCAAACATTTGCACCATTTTTGACCTCAATGAAATCGACGGCGTGCATTTCATCGCCATGCAATACGTCGAAGGCCGTAACGTGCGACAGTTAGTTAACGGTAAGCCATTGAAACTCGAGAGCGCGCTTTCGATCGCCATTCAAACTGCCGATGCGCTCGCTGCGGCGCATGCACAGGGCATCATTCATCGCGACGTCAAAGCCGGGAACGTCATGGTGACCAACAAGGGCCAGGTAAAGGTGTTGGATTTTGGACTGGCCAAGTTACTCGACGACGAAGCAGCGCGCACGTCGGGAATACATCACACTGAGTTGACTGAAGTAGGCGTGCCTTATGGTACGGCGACTTATGCAGCGCCGGAACAGGCGACGGGTGGTCGCGTCGATTCGCGCGCCGACATTTTTTCGATGGGCGTACTGCTTTACGAAATGTTGACTGGCACCTGGCCGTTTCGCGGCAAGACCGCAGTCGACGTTCGTCACGCCGTGGTCCATGACGAGCCCATACCGCTGAGCGCGGCCAGACCCGATCCGGTGCCGCCGCGATTGCAGCAGATTCTGGATCGAGCGCTCAAGAAAAATCCGCGTGATCGTTATCAGCAGATTTCACAGTTTCGCGACGATCTGCGAGCAGTCGTGCGCGACATTGCCTTGACTAGCGGGACCGTCATCGACGAAAGCAATTTGCCGGTTGCGCCCCGTCACTTACATAACGAAAGTCCGATGGGCCGGGTGTTGCGCTGGTTCAAGAAGAATGTCGCCGGTAGTGATACGTCCTCCGGCTCGTCTGGCCGCCGTGCCACTGTGTCGCAACCGCGTGACGCTCATGAAACGCCGACAACCTTTAGCGATCGCGAACGAACCAGCGTCGCGATCATGCCATTCAAGAATTTAGGCAACGACCCGGAAACAGCGTTCTATGAGTTTTCGCTCGCGGATGCCGTAATCACGGAACTAGCGCGCGTCCGTTCGTTGGTGGTGCGGCCGTCATCCGTGATTGCGAAATACCAGGGCAAGCAATTTGATCCGGGCGACGTGGGGCGAGAGTTGAGCGTCGACGCGATTCTAACCGCGAGCTTTCTGCGCGCCGGCGATCACCTGCGCGTGACTGTGCAATTGCTTGACGTGCGGACCAGCGAAATCCTGTGGAGCGATCGCATCGATGCCGATGCCAGCGACATCATTGCTGTGCAGGACACAATCGTGCGGCACATTGTGGACGGGTTACGAATCGAGCTGAGTCCGGACGAGAAAGTAGAGCTGGCGAAAGGCTCGACTACCGATGCGGCCGCTTCGGAAGAATATCTGCGTGGCCGCCACTGCATGGGCCAGTTCATCTATCACACCATCAGCCGCGCCGATCTGGATTCGGCCCTGAACCATTTCGAACGGGCTATTGAGCTGGATCCAAATTTTGCGCTGGCCCACTCGGCTTTAGGAAGTTGCTATGTCAACCGAGTACTTAAAGGCCTGGGCGAAGCAAACGATCATGACAAGGCACAAGCCGCTTTCAATAAGGCGCTGGCCCTCGATCCCAAATTACTTGAAGCGCGCATGCAGATGATCTTTATCTATCTGAGCCGCGGCGAAAAGCCGAAGGCGCGAACGGAAGTTGAACTCTTGCGCGACGAATATTCCAACGACGTCGGCGTACACTTTGCCCGCGGCGTGGTCGCGCGTCTGGATAGTGACTATGAACGCGCCTTGCGTAGTTTTGATCGCATGGTCAGGCTCAACCCTGCCGAGGTGGTGGTGACCAGTTACAATCGCGCGCGCATCTTTATGTATCAGCGACGCTTTGACGAAGCACTGGCTGAGCTCGATCGCGGCGCTGAATCCGAGCCCGACCATCCGATGATTCAAACTTTTCGTGGCCGCGTGCTTTACTATCGCGGCCAGATCGACGATGCCGCGCGCATCATCGAGCAGGTGCTGGAGCGTAATCCCCGGATGGATGGCATTCGTCCGATGCTGGCAATCTGTTTCAGCGCGCAGGGCAAGCACGAGCTGGCCAACCAACAACTTACTGAGCGAGTGAAGATTTCTGCCGCCTCCGATCACGACATCTCTTATTGGCTGGCGTCGGCGTATCTATTGCAGGGCCGCCAGGTGCTGGCGCTCGAGTGGTTAGAGAAAGCAATCAAGCTTGGCAACGAAAATTATCGCTGGTTCGAATCTGATCCAAACTGGTCCGATCTTCACGCTGACCCGCGCTTTCAAAAATTAATGCAAGGGGTCAAAGCGTCGTTGCAAAAGCACGAGGCACACACTGCATGAAAACCTTCGTTGTTGGCGACGTCCACGGCCGCTGTGCCCAACTTCATAACCTGCTCGACATGTTGCCCCGTGACGAAGCCACGGACACGCTCGTGTTTTTAGGCGACCTGATCGATCGCGGGCCGGACGCTCCCGGTTGCGTTGAGCTGGCAATGAAACTGCAACGCGCAAATCCCGAACGCGTCTTTTGCCTGCGCGGCAATCACGAACAGATGCTGCTCGACTTTATCGAAGGCAGCGCGAATCTATGGATAACTCCGGTGACCGGAGGCGAACGAACGTTTGAGCAGTATGCCGGCAAGGTGCTGCGGATAACGACGGAGCAGGACTTGGATGACGCGCGCCGCACCGTCGAGACCAATGTGCCCGCCGAGCATCTGGAGTTTTTCCACGCGCTGCCCTATTTCCACGAAGACGATTTCGCCATCTACGTTCATGCCGGGTTACAACGTGGCAAGCACCCCAAAGATACCGAGTCGCAAGCTTTGTTATGGATGCGCGATCTCGATTTTTATAAAAACTATCGCGGCAAGCCCTGCATCTTTGGCCATACTCCCACGCCGCTGTTGCCGTTGCGCGGACGATTAGGTCGCCATGGCATTTACATTTCCCACAGCGCGATCGGCATCGACACTGGTTACAACCTGCAATCGCCGCTGACTTGCCTGTCGCTGCCCGACTTCGCTTTGTACCAGACGTTTGCCGACGGCCGGGAAGAAACTCACCACATAACATCCTTCATTCCCGAAAGCTTGAAAGCGATGCAGAAGAAAGCGGGGATCAACGGCGGCAGTTGACGGCGAAGTAGAGAGTCACGAACTACAGCTGTTCAGCAAGAGCCGTTAGCTTCGACGCGGCTCTGCCGTCTGATGTGCGGAAGGTCTTTGACCTTCCGAAGGGGCTTGAGTTTGATTGGGCTACGCCCAGCGGTTTGGGCGCAGCCCTGAATCAAGAGACGCATTTATCGGTGGGGCCGAGCCACCACCGCACATCAGACGGCATAGCCGTGGCTTTGTTGCTGGATTCCCTAAACACTATTTCGTGAAAAAACACATTCTCATCTACGGTCTGCTGGGTGGATTGCTAATCGCTTTGCTCAAGTTGGTGGAGTATCGCTTTCTGGTGGTGGAACATTCCATCGAGATTTACGGTGGCTTGATTGCGCTGGTCTTTGCGGCATTAGGAATCTGGTTGGGTCTGAAACTCACCAAGCCAAAGGAAGTGGTTGTCTTCAAAGAAGTGGCCCTGTCCACCGCCGCGCCTTTTTCGCTGAATGAAAAAAGCCGGCGCGAGCTGACTATTACCCGGCGCGAACTGGAAATCCTCGAATTGATCGCGAGCGGCATGAGCAACCGCGAGATTGCTGAAAAACTTTTTGTCAGCGAGAACACGGTGAAGACGCATTCCAGCCGGCTGTTTGACAAGCTCGGCGCGAAACGAAGGACCCAGGCAGTGCAGCTTGGCAAGGAACGTGGCCTGATCCCGTGACCGCCGCTGAAGGTATTATGTTTCGCGCGTAATCGCCACCGCGCATCAGACGGCAGAGCCGTAATTAGAGTCGGTACTATGCTAAAGTAACGAAATATGAAGTACCAGGATGTTATTACAATTGAACCCGGTAAGCGTGGAGGACGCCCCTGCGTGCGAGGCATGCGTATCGCGGTCGCGGACGTGCTGGGGTGGCTTGCCGCCGGCATGACGCCCGAGCAAATTCTCAGTGACTATCCTGAACTCACTGATAATGACATTCGCGCTTGCCTTGCTTATGCGGCGGATCGTGAGCGCCGCCTTGTGACCGCCACCACATGAAGCTCTTGTTCGATCAGAATCTAAGTTTCAAACTCTGCCAGCTGTTATCGGATGTCTTTCCGGAATCAAGCCAAGTGCGCCTGGTTGGGATGGCCGAATCCAACGACCAGCGTATTTGGCAATACGCAAGGGCAAATGACTTCACAATAGTTTCGCAGGACGTCGACTTTGCAGACATGGCGAACGCTCTATGGGCCACCCCCAAAGGTGATTTGGTTGCGTTGCGGCAATCAGCCTACAGAGTTTATTGAAAAACGCCTGCGCGAACACGCCGAAGCAATTGCTTCATTCGGCCAGGACAGTACAGCTACATGCTGGGAAATCTATTGATGTCTCAATGTGTGGCGCTGGCGTACTTCTTTTCGCCGGCTTCGATGCGCAGCGGCAGATGGTTCTGCCTTGGCGGCAACGGGCAGGTTGCGTAAGCAGTAAAGGCGCACGGCGGGTTGTAAGCCTTGTTAAAGTCGATTACGACTTTTCCCGATGCGTCCGGCGGTGCCACATAAAGGTAACGGCCGGCGCCGTAAGTTTCACGGTCCGTCGTCTCGTCCGCAATCATGATGAAGTAGTCAGTCTCGCCTTTTTCCAGAATCGGATCGATCCGGTAAGTTTTCCCGTCTACCTCAAATGCCAGGGCGCCCGGCGCTGTTTCATTGTCAGTCATGCCCAGCACATTCGTTATCGGAACCATCTTTGCGGGTTGATAAGGTTCAAAGCGCGCTTCAATGCGCCAGTTGGGATCGACTGGAAAATACTCGAGACCCTTAAACTGCAAACGCGCCGCCGCCTGCGAGTCTTTCACCCGCACACCGATGCGATCGCCACGTTTGACGGTATTGATAATGAGCGTACCCATCTTCAGAATTGTTGGTCCACTGTCATCGTTGTCGTCCTTGAGATCGAGTTCTGTGACCGCCTTGCCGTCCGCCGTAATATTCGCGGCGGCTGGAGCAGCGAGCCGGACGTGGCCTTTGTCCAGCCAAAACGAACCAGCAACGTCAGGCGCCTTGTCTTTTGGCAGCGCGACTGCGTTTGCAGGGTTGCCACCAAACTTGTTCTCGCCTTCCTTCAGCCAGTAAAGACCAACCAGCGTCAACCAGCTGTCTTCCTTTTTCAGGTTGGTTGCGCGGTCGCTCTGCCACTTCTCGATCTCTGTTTTGTAAGCGGTCGCGTCGAATGAAGCTGGTTTGGATCGGTTGCAGGCAACCGAGAAAGCAATTGCGAAGATCAAGACGAAGGTAAGTTTGTTAGTCATAAATTTGTTTTAGCAGCGACGCAAACCAAACTCTCTATCAGTCCGCGTTAGCGGACGGTTGCCAATAGCCCAGCAGTTCACTGCTGGGATAAGAAGCGAAGTGGCGTAGTCCGTGAAGCGGACGATTGATTGAAAGGGCCCGCGTTCACTCTTTTCAATCGTCCGCTTCACGGACTGACCTTCATGTTCCCGCTGTTCCCAGCGATAAATCGCTGGGCTATTATCGACCGTCCTAACGCGGACTGCGATCCCTTACGCCTCGCGCTCGAGAATGAAATCGGCGATTGCTCGTAGCAAATCAGTTGGCCGATCAATCCGACTAAGTGGTTCACAAGCCGCCGCATGCGTACTCGCCAAGTACTTGCGAGTGGCTTCGATTCCATGCAACGCCGGATAAGTTGCTTTTCGCGAGCGCGCATCTTTGCCCGGTGTCTTGCCGATGGCCTCGGCAGTTGCAGTCACATCGAGCAGATCGTCTGTAATTTGAAACAACAACCCAAGTTGGCCGGCATAGTCCGTAACGGCTGCGAGCGCGGCAGCCGACGCGTCGGCAATGATCGCGCCGCAGCGTCCCGCGGCAGTAATCAAGGCGCCGGTCTTCAAGCGGTGAATTTTTTCCAGCTCTTCCGCCGCAACGTTCCGTGCTTCTGCTTCCAGATCGTAAGCCTGACCAGCGACCATCCCATCGGGAGTGCCTGCGGCTCGCGCAATTTCAGAAATCAGTCCAACCCGTTTTGTTGCAGTAAGTTTTTCGTCTTCCGCAATTGTTTTGAATGCCAATGTCAGCAGCGCATCGCCGGCGAGAATCGCAGAGGGCTCGCCAAAGCGCACATGGCAAGTCGGGCGCCCGCGTCGCAAATCGTCATCATCCATTGAGGGCAAGTCGTCATGGACCAGCGAATACGTATGGATCATTTCCAGCGCGCAAGCCGTGGCCATAAGCGAATCGCGTGGCGCGCCAAAAGTTTCACCGATAGCGAGCAACAGAGCCGGGCGAAAACGTTTGCCGCCCGCGAAAACGCTCCAACGAATTGCGGCATGAATGTTAGTTGGAGAAACCGATTCGGCGGGCAGAAGAAGATCGAGTTGAGTGTCAACCAGCGTTCGTGCCCGGGCCAGGAAATCAGGCAAGGGAACGACGCGTGCAGAACCCTGCATTTCAAAAGACGTCTTCATCGTTGCTGCTGTCTGTTCCGGTGTTCACTTTCGAGTCTTCGAAGGCGCTGACCACTGGGCGACCCTGATTGTCGCGCAATAGAACTTCAATGCGCCGCTCGGCCTGGCTGAGACGTTCCTGGCATTGGCGCGAGAGTTTGATACCCTGCTCGAAAAGCTCCAGGCTTTTCTCAAGCGGCAAATCACCGCCCTCGAGTTGCTGGACGATTTCTTCCAGACCCTCGAGCGATGCTTCAAAACTTTTTGGTTGTTCGTTTTTCATTTGATCAGGTGTTTGATGCGAAGCGTCGGTGCGACTTCGCTAAATTGCAGGTCAGGAAGGGTGGCTTGCCCCCGCCCGAGCGCCGCCGGCGCGAGTGGTTACAACAACTTCAACTTGGGACATTTCCAACTAATCGTCGCGCCGTTAGCGCTCGAGCGGGGGCAAGCCACCCTTCCCAACTGCAAATTAACCTAAGTGCATTTTTGTGTTCCGCATAGTCTGTACCGCAGGTGGCTGGCGACGATGGAATCCGTTGGCAATTCGCGCCGACGCTACGCGTCGAAGAGGTTTACGCTTCTTCGACTTGATCTACGCTTGCCTTTATTCTCCCTTTCGCCAGTCGCACCTGCACTGATTCACCAATCGACACCGACTTCGCGTCGCGCAACAGAGTTCCATCTTCACGCTGTGCGATTGCATAGCCGCGCTGCAATACAGCCAGCGGTGACAGCGCCTCAAGCGACGCGGTCGCCAGCGCGAAACGCTTTTCGGCTCCTGCAATCTGATTTTCAATTGCCGTGGTGCAACCAGTATACGCTGAATCAAAGCGGACTTGCGCTTCCCTCAGAAGCGCGCGAAGCTGCGCCGGCTCAAGAACGCGATTTAGAGAATCGGCGCGCAGGTGCGCATCGCGCAATACTTCACTCACCAAAATTTGAAGCCGATGCCGCGCGGAGCTGGTTGCGGTCGCAGCGTCGCGCAGTCGGCCGCGCACTTCAGCAAACGCCTGCGAAAGGGCCTGTTCCTGGACAAGTGCCCGCGCATTCACAATGCGATAACGAATAAGCCGTGTCAGAGTTTGCCCCAACTGCTCGATCGCCGAGCACATCTGGTCCTCGCGCGCCGCGACCAGCTCAGCAGCGGCTGAGGGTGTCGGCGCCCGGCGATCTGCGACAAAGTCAGCAATGGTGAAATCCGTTTCATGACCCACTGCTGAAATAACCGGAATCACCGAAGCTCGAATCGCGCGCGCAACTTCTTCTTCATTGAACGCCCACAGATCTTCAGTCGAGCCGCCACCACGGCCGACGATCAGCACGTCCACCAGATCGTGATGTCGTCCTTCACGTTGAGCATTTGCGTGATGTTCGTTAATTAGTTTGATGGCCCGCGCAATGTCGCGGCCGGCGCCTTCGCCCTGCACGCGCGCCGGCGAAAAGAGCACGTGAACAGTCCGCGTGCGCCGCGAGATAACATTGAGTATGTCTCGAATAGCGGCGCCCGTCGGCGAAGTGACCACTCCGACTCGTCCGGGAAAAATCGGCAGCGGGCGTTTCAACTCATTTGCAAACAAGCCTTCTGCCTGGAGTCGATCGCGCATTTGTTCAAAGGCGATTTGCAACGCGCCGGCGCCGACGGGATCGAGCGCCTCAACGATCATTTCATAGTCACCGCGCGCTTCATAAACCGACAGGCGCCCGCGCGCGCGCACATGCAGCCCATCGGTGGGGCGAAAACGTATGCGACTGTTGGCTGAACGAAAACATTTTGCACGCAGTTGAGCGCCTTCATCCTTAATTGTGAAATACCAGTGGCCGGATGAATGTGCTTTGAAATTTGAGATTTCGCCTTCAACCCAGACTGAAGCAAAGCGTGCTTCGATCGCTTTGCGGACTGACTCGGTCAGTTCGCTTACAGACAGCGGCCGCCGCTCGACTTCGTCGAAAAGGGAATTGAAGAGTGGTTGGGACATGCGCTTGCTGATTTAGTTACCAGATGCTACGGACTTGAGAAGCGCGAATTTTTCGATCCCGGGTTATCAAGGGCAGATCCAAATTTAGTGCGGTTGCTGCAATAATCCGATCCGGCATATCCGGAACATCACTGCGGCGAATCTGCACAAGAGTTTCGCAGATATCAATCGTAACAGGAACGCCGACAAGCGCTGCATTTGATAAATGGAGAGCCTCGATCATTCGCTCATGCGCCCTCGAAGACAATCTATTCTTCTCAACCAAATATATTACTTCGACAAGCGAAACAGCCGAAAGATAGAGGGGATCCCCGGCGTTGACTGCCTCTTCAATCACGTAATTTGCATCTGGTGAGAGCGATTGCTGGTCCAAGAGGTACCAAATCGCGGCGTGCGTATCCAATACGACGGCACCCATTAGGAGATATCTCGGGGGAAGTTTCCCCACATTTCGCGACGAGCTTCGTCAATATCTTCCTCGGAAATTGTTAGACCCAAGTCAGCGAACAATCCTCGCAGGCTGCGGCGCGGAGCTTTCGGTCCGTTGCCCGGTTCCAGTGAATCGAGAAATTCACGCAGCTTGGCTTGCTGCTCCGGTGTCAGCGACTCCAACTTTTCCATGACGGATTTCTCGATACTCATAGGTTTGCGCAGATTATACCCCAAAGTTAACGACCTTCGGGTACTGCGGTAACAGTCATCCTAAGGCGTCGCCGCAACCACCGGACTCAAGCGCACCGAGGCGCCGTCGCGGTTGGCGCGCACACGCACGCGCGGGTTGCCCGACGTTCGCACGTTGGACGCGTAAGTGATCGTATAAGCGGTGCGCAGTTGGACCACGACATCATCGTAGGCGCGCTGCAAATCTTCGAGGCGATGCACCGGATAGTAAACTCCACCAGATGCCAGCGCGAGTTTTTGACCTTCTTCTTCAGCGCGTGTCGTCAATGTCAGATAGCGAGTGCGCAGCGGATCGATTGTCACTTCCGGTTTCGGCACGCTGCCTTCTGGAATCAAGCCGGAAGGAATGTATAACGGATAGACCAGTGCGCCTGACTCAACCAGTGCTTCGAGAATTGCAGGGAACGGCACAAACGATCTGTTGTCGTCGCCATCGGAAAGAACCACGATGGCCGTCCGTTCACCGCGTAGTCTTTTAACCGGATCCGCCAACACATAGCCCAGCGCATCATAGAGCGCCGTTGCGCCGCCGGCATCAATGTCCTCGAGTTTTCTCGAGAGCAGGCTGCGATCGGTAGTGAAGTCCGAAATCACCTGTATGTCGTCGCGAAAACTGATGATGGCAATGCGGTCCTGTGGGCTGGCCGTGTGCAAAAAGTCGCGCGCAGCTTTGCGAATAAAGTCGATTCGTTCTTCAACGCTGCCCGAAACGTCGAGCAGGAGAATTAGATTAAACGGCTCGTTGGTGGGCGTTACCTGTTTGACTTCGCGCTCGACGCCGTTTTCGTAGACAGTAAAGTCAGGCACTTTCATGCCGCCGATCGCGCGGCCGTTGCGATCGGTGACGCTGGCGTTGAAACGGAGCAGTTGCGGCGATACGGCGCTGACAAACTGGCCCGGCGCCGAACGTTTGACGAGTTCGGGTTGTTTCTCGGGCGGCGGCAGCGTGTTGGCGTAATCGCCAAACATCTTCGGCGACACTTTGCGAATCGCGTCGGTCAGTTGAGTGTCGCCACTACGAACAATTGCGCGCGCAGCTTCCGTCAGCGGACGCTCGCGCAAATCGGGAGGGACCATCGCCGGATCCACGTTAAGTAGAATCACCCCGCGCTGTGTTAGAAATTCGAGATGGATGCGCTCGTCCTTCTCAGACTTCTTTTCTTTGTCAGAGTCTTTATCTTTGTCAGGCTCTTTGTCTTTGGCAGATTTTTTGTCGGGAAGCTTTCCGGAAATTGCAAAAACACCCGCAGCCTTTTCCTTGATCTTAGGCAGTTCGACATCACTTAGAAATCTCGGTCGACTGGCAGTCCAAAGAAAATTGAATTTGACTGCGTCGAGCGGGACGTCGGCGTGAATGGTGCCGGTGTTGGTACTGACTTCGGCTGACTCCAGATTGCCCACCACATCAACGGCGCCGGCTTCACTTTCGATTTTTACTTTAGTGCGCGCCGGCACCCGCACGACGAGATCGATGCGATCTTTCTCGCGGCGATCCCGCACCGTTATGTTTACGTCGCCGCCCTTAGCAACCGTCACGACGTCGGTTTGATCGACCAAGGCGCCGGCTGAACTAGCTTCGATGGAGACTTTCTTCAACTGTTCGTCGGTGGCTATTACGCTGATGCGACCATTGCGACTCTTCACTGAAACCGACGTTCTATCTCCAGTTTCCACTTCATGATGATAGGTTTGCGCGCCAGCCGGCGTCGCGATGCAGACAAGCATTAGCGCGAGTCCGCCGATAAAGTTTCTCTTGTGACAGCGGGTACGAACAGGAATTGGCGCGGGGGAATCAAGCTGGTGCATAACGCTACGGATCTTGCCGGAGCAACAAGCCACCGGTCAAGCGACCTCGGCGCGGCCTAAGTTATTGATAATCGCGAATGATCGGCTATCATGCTTGCCCACCACCGAGGTTATTGAACGGATCTAACCGCAGCGTCGAGGAAACCGGCGAGTCGATGGCACAAACACCTCAAGTGCAGGAAGAGAAGTTGTTCATCCACAACCTCGTCAAGCGCGATCCGCTAGCCGGTCTCGCGGAAGACGTGCGACGCGGACTTACAACTCAACCCAAGCGGTTTCTGCCCAAGTATTTTTACGACGAACTTGGTTCCCAACTTTTCGAAGCGATCTGTCTGCTGCCCGAGTATTACCTGACGCGCGCTGAGAACGAGATACTTCAGCGTTACGCCGACGAAATAGTGTCCACGGTTGCCGGCCCAACGACTTTGATCGAAATGGGCAGCGGCAGCGCATCGAAGACACGTTTGCTAATCGAGGCGCTGCTGAGAAAACAAGCTGAGTTGCTCTTCATGCCGGTGGATATTTCGGCTACGGCTCTGGAAAACAGTTCGCGCATCCTGCTGCAATCCTATCCGCGTCTGAACATCGAAGCCTATGCGGCCGATTATTTTGCGGCGCTGGCCGAGTTGGCTAACGAACAGCGAACACACACGCTGGCGTTATTTCTCGGCTCGAACATTAGCAACTTCGATGTCGATGAAGCTTTAAAGTTTTTGCGCGCGTTGCGGCTGGTACTGAACGAAGGCGACGCGCTTCTGTTGGGCGCGGACTTAAAAAAGGACAAGGCCGTCCTGGAAGCCGCTTACAATGACGCGCTGGGTGTGACTGCCGCTTTCAATCTAAATGTACTGGCGCGCATCAACCGCGAGCTAGGCGGCAACTTTGATCTGCGCGCCTTTGCGCATCGCGCGGTTTACAACGAAGAGGCGGGACGAGTTGAGATCTATATTGAAAGTTGTTGCGAACAAACCGTAAGCATTCGCAAGCTCGACCTGCAGGTGCAGTTTGGCGAGGGCGAACAAATTCATACCGAGAACTCTTACAAATACGATCTCGAGGACATTGGCAAACTAGCGGCACAAACCGGTTTCACTCGCGCTCAAACCTGGCAGGATCAGAAGCAACAGTTCAGTAGCAATCTACTATTGGCGGTTTGAAATATGTGTTTGGACAGGATTTACATGATTGACAAGATCAGAAATAAGGACACTCTTAATGTGGTTCCCGTAATCCTGTTCATCCTGTAAATCCTGTCTTTGATCCCTGTTCTCCGAAAAAATGTCTGAAGCTTCCGACAAGCCCCTGGTTGAGTTTCGCGACGTTAGTTTTTCTCATCCCTCTGCGGCCGCGCCGATCATTTCTCATCTCACTTTCTCGGTCGCGTCCGGCGAAACGCTGGTGCTGCTTGGTGAATCCGGCTGCGGGAAAACAACCACACTAAAACTAATCAACCGGCTGTTGCTGCCTGACGCAGGCGAGGTTTTGGTAGAAGGAAAACCCACTACCGTCTGGGATCCGATCCGTTTGCGCCGCCGCACCGGCTACGTGATTCAGGAAGGCGGTCTCTTTCCCCATTTCAGCATCGCCAAAAATGTCGCGCTCGTCCCCGCGCTTGAAGGCTGGGAGCAAGCGCGCATCAAAACTCGCGTCGACGAACTGTTGTCAGTGGTTGGACTCGAACCGCGTGATTTCGCCGATCGTTACCCGGCAGAATTATCCGGCGGACAACGTCAGCGCATCGGCGTCGCTCGCGCGCTTGCGGCTGATCCCCCTTTGCTTTTGCTTGACGAGCCTTTTGGCGCGCTCGATCCATTGACTCGCGCGAGTCTGCAGCGCGAGTTCGCGATGCTCAGCAAAACTCTGAATAAGACCGCGGTGTTTGTGACACACGACGTGCGCGAGGCTTTGATGCTTGGTTCGCGCATCGGCTTAATGCACGCTGGAAAGTTGCTGCTGCTGGAAACGCCTGAGAATTTTCTGAAATCTAATAACGAACGAGCGCTGGCATACCTGGCAACTCTGCAAGTTTCCGCCGGTCTCGTTCAGGAGAAGGGGACGTGAGTTTCCTCAGTTTTCTAAAACAAAACTGGCCGGAACTAGCAACGCTTCTGCGGCAACATTTGTCGCTGGTCGTGATCTCGACCTTCGTCGCGGTCGCGATTGGCATTCCCACAGGGATTTTGCTGACGCGCAAAAAATCGTTGCGTGGACCAGTGCTGGGCATCGCCAACATTATGCAAACGATTCCCAGTCTGGCCCTATTTGGTTTTCTGATTCCGCTGCCGTTCATTGGCGGCATCGGCGCGCGCACCGCAATCGTGGCGCTGGTCGTTTACGCGCTGTTGCCAATAATTCGCAACACGGTCACGGGTATAGTCGGCGTCGATCCAAACGTGCGTGAAGCTGCCGTCGCGATGGGCATGACCAGCCGCCAGATTCTTTGGCAAGTAGAACTGCCGTTAGCAATGCCGGTGATCATCACGGGCGTTCGTGTGGCGCTCGTGATCGCGATTGGCGTGGCGACCATTGCCGCCGCGGTCGGCGCCGGGGGCCTGGGTGTCTATATCTTTCGCGGGTTGCGACAATACGACAATCATCTGCTGCTCGCCGGCGCCGTGCCGGCGGCGCTGATGGCTTTGATTGCAGACTTTGGGTTGGGTCTGCTCGAGCGCTATTTCTCAGTCGCCCACAAGCGAAGAGCCGGCACAAGCTCGGCCAGGAAGAAGTTTATGATCGCCGCAACGGCTGCGATCCTCGCTGCCGTGATGACTGGAATCTATATCGGTTCGCGCGAACCGCGCTCGAGCAGTTCTCAGCCGCAAGCCGCTCGCGTCGTTGTCGGCTCAAAAGATTTCACTGAATCTACGATCCTCGCCGAAATCGTGGCGCAGATGTTAGAAGCACGCGGCGTGACAGTTGAACGCAAGTATGAACTTGGCGGAAACCTTCCGCACGACGCGATGCTGGCAGGACGCCTCGATCTTTATCCGGAATATACCGGCACTTCGTACACCGCGATTCTTCATCATCAGCCGATCACCGATCCGCGCGCCGTTTACGAACAAGTCAAAACTGAGTACGCGCAAAAATTCGGTGTCGCGGTCAGCGAACCGCTCGGATTTGAAAACACTTTTGCGATTCTGATTCGTGGCGCCGAGGCGAGACGGCTCAAATTGAAAACCATTTCTGAGGCCGCGCCGTACGCACGTAATTGGCGCGCAGGCTTCGGGCAGGACTTCATGTCGCGTGCGGACGGCTATCCTGGTTTTTCGAAAGCTTATGGATTGAAGTTTGCCGAGCAGCCGCGCGAGATGGACCTTTCGTTGACCTACATTGCGCTTTCATCCGGGCAGATCGATCTGATTGCCGGTAATTCGACTGAAGGAAGAATTGCCGCGCTCGATTTGTTTCAGCTCGAAGACGACCGGCATTACTTTCCGCCTTACGAAGCAGTTTATCTTTTTCGTCAGGATGCGCTCGCGCGCGTTGCCCAATTGCGCGAGGTGCTGGCTAAACTAGCGCACGCTATTTCGACTGAAGAAATGCGGCAGCTGAATTACGAAGTGGATGCGAACAAACGCGGCCAGGCGGAAGTTGTGCGAGAGTGGCTGAAGAAGAAAGGATTTTGAAGGGTAGTTCTTTTGAGTGAAACAGACTTCAGTCTGTGGCTGCTAACGAAGACACAGACTGAAGTCTATGCCACACACGCATTGCCGCTTTCCTAATTTGCATGTCCTAACGGAACACAATCATGAAAAAACTGCTGATCACGCTGGTCCTTATTTTCTCCGTCGTTTCAAAAATCGCCATTGCGCAGGTGCGAACGCCTGAAACAATCGTTCTCATCAAGGCTGGGCGCCTGATTGATGCGCGCGCGGGACGCGTCCTTGAAAATCAAGGGATACTGGTGGCTGGCGAACGGATTAAGGCGGTCGGCCCATTCGCCGAGGTTCAAAAATCCGCGCCGGCAAATGTACGGATGATAGATCTTTCCCGCTCCACCGTTTTGCCGGGCCTGGCCGACTGCCACACCCACATCCTCTTGCAAGGCGACATCACTGCCGCCGATTACGATGAACAACTTCTGAAGGAATCCATTCCGTATCGCACCATTCGCGCGACCGTCGCCGCCCGCACCGGCTTGATGAATGGTTTCACGGTAATGCGCGATTTAGAAACCGAGGGTGCGATGTATGCCGACGTTGACGTTAAGACAGCCATCAACCGCGGCGTCATTCCTGGTCCCAGAATGTTCGTATCCACGCGCGCTTTCTCGGCGACGGGGATGTATCCGTTGCTCGGCTACTCGTGGGAATTGAAAATGCCGGAAGGGGTGCAGATTGTTGACGGCGCGGACAACATTCGCCGCGCGGTTCGCGAGCAGGTCAAGTATGGCGCCGACTGGATAAAGTTTTACGCAGACCGCCGTTACTACATAAAGGACGGCGCGCTTCATTCATGGGTCAACTTCACTGCCGAAGAGATGAAGGCCATGGTTGATGAAGCGCATCGCCTGGGACGTCGAGTTGCCGCGCACGCGATGGGGTGGGACGGAATCGACGCTTCGCTAACGGCGGGTGTGGATTCGATTGAACATGGATATGGACTTGACGAAGGCCTGATGGATCGAATGGTGCGCCAGGGAACTTACTGGTGCCCGACAATCTACGTCGGCGTTTATGTCGCCGAAGGACGGGCAGCCGCGGGCGCACCCATTTGGCTTTCGATGCGCGATCTCGAAGCAAAAGCTTTCGGCGTCGCGCTTCGCAAAGGAGTGAAGATCGCCTACGGCACGGATGCGGGCGGTTATGCCTGGACTGAAAATCAAGCGAACGAGTTTGCCTATATGGTGCGCTACGGAATGACGCCAATGCAGGCGATTCAGTCGGCGACTATTAACTCCGCCGATCTGCTGGAGCATTCGGCCGACTTTGGCGCAGTTGAGCCGGGACAATTTGCCGACATCATTGCTGTCTGGGGTGATCCTTTGCGCGACATTACTGAACTTGAACGCGTCCGTTTCGTAATGAAGGGCGGCCAGATCTTTCGTAACGATATTGGGCATTAAAGCATGAGCTGTAAAAGGAGAGTTCAATGACTCTAATCGATCTGATCGTGTTGCTAATCATCGCCGGACTTTGCGGCGCGCTGGGCCAGGCGATAACCGGGTTTTCGCGCGGCGGTTGTTTGGTTTCAATCGCGCTGGGGTTTATCGGCGCGTTGCTGGGAATGTGGCTCGCGCGCAGCCTTGGTTTGCCGGAGCTGTTTTCCGTACAAATCGGCACGACCAGTTTTCCGATCATCTGGTCCATCATCGGCTCTGCCTTGTTCGTGGCCATAATTGCGCTCATAAGCAGAGGACGACCCTAAGTCTTACTTGCACAACAATGCCACGTCGCCGCTGCAGAACCAGACGGCGACTTCCCTCATTCCAGATAAAGACTTGGCGCGCCAGGTGTGGCGGACCAATTCAACTTACTGCTCCGGCCAAGTCAGTTCTTAGTGGCGGGCCTGGTCGGTTCGGTGCAGTAGATATGGATTGTCCAGAGCGACGGGTCTGCCGAATGAATACTGCTGTCATACTGCACAGTGTTGTTTTCATCCTCAACCGTTACCTTGGTTATGGTGTGGCCACTGGCTTTGTGATTGTGGGGTTTGCCAGGTTCCTTAGGATACTTTTCGTCGTCGTACTCAATATCCACCGAACTGCCTTTGATGATGATGTCGGCACCGTTTGCCATTTGAGTGTCTCCTTAGGATGTGAGTTGAGTGTTGCTGGGCAAGACCGTCTGGCGGCGACTGCGTTTGGTTCCTTGCTTGCGGCCTGAACCAGCACGGACAGACTACGCCGATATCCGACGGCCTCCTAATGTTCAAAAGCACTGCCGATATTTCTATTTGCAGAAAGCCGTAATCTCGCAGTGCAAACCGTTGGGATGCTCCCCGCTATCAAACGTTATGTCTCCAGTGATAAGCACTCGCGTCACTTTCTTATTTTGATTCTTGTGCTTTTTGTGATCGTTCAAATCGCGTGGGTAAAACGTTTCGTCGTAATCAATATCGACAGAGTCGGCCTTGATGATGATGTCGGCGCCGTTGGCCATGTGAGTTCTCCTTTTTCGCTTGGGTTGGGATTAGGTTTTTCCTGACACTATCTCGTCGAGCTGCTTGCGAGATAACTGGACGTCAGGTCTGTTTAGGTAGGTATTGTAGTAGTCGTTTCCCCATTGTTGTTGCAGGCTGGCAAAAACTTGTTGCGCTCGCGAAGCGTAATCGCGGGCCTTCTCGGCCTCGCCGTTCGCCTTGCTGGCACGCGCTGCGACTAACCAGGCCAGCCATTCGCAATCGCGCCGGCCCGCACGCGCAAAAATCTGTTGTGCTTCCAGGGCATTACTCGTTGCGCCGGCTGCATCGCCGGCCTGGCCCATGGCTGTCGCGAGCGCGAGTAAAGATTCGGCAAGGACGGCAGGGTCGTTTGCCTGGCGCGCGGTCGCGACGGCTTGTTCACATTTTGATTGGCCTTTTTTTGCGCCTCCCGAGAGCGCCTGCGTTAAGCAAAGAGTAAGCGACGCTTCGGCTGCGGTCCCGTGGATTACCGTGCCCGCCAGGCCCTGAGCTTTTTGAGCGTTGGCCTGAGCATCCGGCCAGTGGTTCTGGCTAAGGGCTATGCGCGCCAGCACAAGATAATAGGATGAGGAGATATTGGGCGGCGCAGCCGGTTTCGCAACGAAGTCCACGGCTTCATGTAAAGCTGTCTGCGCATTATCGTAACGTCCCACTCTCCATAAGGCGTTGGCAAGGTCCGTGGTGCTCAAGGCGACATTTTTTGGATTACCCACCGACTTCGCAATTTTGAAACTTTCATCCAGATGTTCAATGGCTTCAGGATAGCGGCCCTGTCGTATAAACAAACGACCAATGTCATCATGCGCAGTCAACGTCAGGCTCGCATCGCCTAACTCCTGCGCAACCTTAAGGGCTTGCTGATATCCGTCCAGTGCCTCAGCGTACTCACCTTTATGAACTTTCCCGCGCGCCAAAAGCGCAAACGCCTGCACCGTCTCTTTACGGTATCCCCCTCTTTGATAAAAGGGAATCGCTTGATTGAGGTAACCTAAAGCTGCATCGGGATCGTTGAGTCGTTCCGCAAGACTGGCCAGCGTCAGTAATGCGCGAGCCGTGTTGCGCGGGTCCTTTTGTTTTTGAGCCAGGTCGAGTGATTGTTTGAAATATTTTTCCGCTTCTGCATACTCGCTGGCAATTAAATAGTTGTTGCCGAGATCAAGAATTCCCTGTTCAGTGAGGTTGGCAATGCCTTTCGCTTGCGCGCGTTCCACCGCTTCGTTGATGTCTTTGCGCGCGCCGTCAATGTTGCCCTCCTCCTCTTTTATATCGGCCATCTTCAGCAGACTCTTTACATATTGATAGTCGTTTTTGGTGGTGCGCGCGAGTTCCAATGCGCGCCCCAGATGCTCGCGTGCTTCCGCAAACTTGCTTAACTTATCAAACAGAAACCCGCGCTGAAACGAAACCTCGGCCTGGCCTTCAAAATTGCCATCCGCCTGATAGGTCGTTTCCGCTTTATCAAAGGCTGCGGCGGCCGCCGCCTGATTGCCCTGCCGGGCATAAAGAATTCCAACGCGCAAAAATGCGGTAGCTTGCTGCGGCGCGCGGGTGGCAGCTTCAACGTAGTTCTTGATTGCTTCTATGATTTGGTCGTTCTTTTCGTAAGCGCGACCGAGGTCCAGATAGGCGCCCGCATCATTGGGATTGAGGCCCACCAGTTCTGAGTAGGCTTTTATGCCACCCTCGTAGTCTCGCGTAAGCGTGGCGTTGATTCCTTCAAGGTAAAGTGCCTCCGTTCTGGGGAGTTGCGAGCGATTGGGCACTAGCGACTGGGCTCTCAACATCTCGTCTTTTGCCTTATCGTCATAATCGATCTCATTCCACGCTTCCGCCAAACGCGCATGGCCCAACGCGAACTTCGGATCATATGCGACTGCCTGGTCCAGGGCTTTGGTGGCCTGCAAGAAAGCGCCGTTACGAAGCGCATCAGTTCCCTTTTCATACCAGGCGACTGCTTCCGCGGTCGGTTTATGCAGTGTCGGTGTTAGCAAGCGAACGAGCAGGAAGCCAGCTGCAACTACGGCCAGGATGGCGAGGATCAAGGTACCGCGAGATGGCCCGGGCCGGCGCAATGTTTCAGCTATCGTCGTGAGAGCACTCGCTGAGTAAGTGCGCGGTTGTAATAGCGAGTCTGTCGCGCGCACCTGCCGGTAACCGTCTGTTTGCAGCGTGGGCAAAACTTTTTTCAGATCTTCGATTAACTCATCCGCCGATTGATAGCGATCGTCGGCTTTCTTCTCAATCGCCTTCATCGTGATGCGGTTGAGTTCGCGTGGAATGCGATTGTTGATTGTCGAAGGCAGCGGCGGAGTAGCGTGAATAACCTGGGCGCCGATATCGAAGACGCTTGAGCCGCCGAAAGCCGCGCGGCCGCTGATGCATTCATAAAGCACCACGCCGAGAGCAAACAGATCGCTGCGCGCATCGACTTTTTTCCCGGTGGCCTGTTCGGGCGACAGATACATCGGCGTGCCGACGATCACGTCGCTGCGCGTTCGCGTGAACGGCAGCGTCGGCAGGTTGGGATCGCCGCCGAGGCTGTGCTGCTCGGCGAGTTGTTTCACCAGGCCAAAGTCCAGCACTTTTACCTGACCGCGTTCAGTAATCACGACATTCGATGGCTTAACATCGCGGTGAACTATGCCCATGTGATGCGCTTCGCCGAGGCCTTCAGCAATCAACGAAACAATGCGCACGGCTTCAGGCAGAGGCAGCGATCCGGCAAGCAGCTTGTCGCTCAGCGGCTCACCCTTGATCAACTCCATCACGATGTAAGGCTGGCCGTCATCAGTTTCACCGTAATCAAAAACAGCGGCGATGTTTGGGTGGTTCAGGGCCGAGACAGCACGCGCTTCGCGGAGGAACCTGGCGCGATATTCTTTGGCGGTCGACGAGAGAAACTTTATCGCGACGCGCCGCCCGAGCGTTGTGTCCTCAGCGAGATACACGACTCCCATGCCGCCCTCGCCGAGCTTCTCGATGATCCGGTAATGAGAGATGGTTTCGCCAATCATGTTTCAGGATTTATCCAGCGAGACAGGCAAGAACGTGAAAAACAGAACGAAGTCAATGGGGGCGTGCTTCGTCAGCGGCGCAGCTCTTCAGTGCAGGCATTCTGCTCTAACGTCTAAGATTATTCAAGAATAACTTCGGAAAGAACGCATTAAGGAAGAGTGGTGCTGCGAATCTTCTGTGCCTGATTTGCACGAAACTCATTTAACTTTTTAGCGAGGTCGGGATTGGCAATCGCCAGGATGGCAACCGCAAACAAAGCGGCATTGATGGCGCCCGGCTTTCCAATGGCCAGCGTGGCGACCGGGATACCGGCGGGCATTTGCACGGTTGAAAGCAACGAGTCCATGCCGTTAAGCGCATCGCTCTTCATTGGCACGCCGAGCACTGGAAGAGTTGTATGCGCGGCAATCACGCCGGCGAGATGGGCCGCACCGCCGGCGGCCGCAATGATGATTTGCACTCCGCGGTCAGCAGCGCCGGCGGCAAACTCAGTTGCGAGTTGCGGCGTGCGATGGGCCGACATCACGTGACATTCATGAGCGACGCCAAACTCGGTGAGAGTCGAGTCTGCATGGCTCATCGTTTCCCAATCGGATTTGCTGCCCATGATTACGGCAACGAGCGGGTGGGTTGTTGGTGTGTCCACAGTCATGACTATTCCGTATTCAATCCCTTCTCGTCTTTGATGTCTTCGTTATCCGGCTTCTGCGCACCCGGCACTCCCTCGGCTCCCGGCACAATCTCTCCGGTTTCGGACTTTTCCTCGTCGCGCAGTTTTTCGGTTGGGCCTTCCTCGTCACTGCTGCCAGGTTGTTTGGCTGAGTTTTGCATAACCTCTCCGTTTCTTTAATTGTTCGTCGCTTAGCAAATTCGCAATCCGAAATCCGCAATCCGCAATTCGAAATTCACGCCCCCTGATCGAGTGAGTAGCCCTTTTCCCCGTCGAAGGTATAGAGGTTCTCCGTCTTGATGAAATCGAATCCCGCGTCCGCAACGCGCTTGAGTAAAGAGATGATCTGCGGATGCGAAACCTGGGCGCCCTCCGTCGCCGCCAGAAAGCGGCAGCGCCAATGGTCGGAACAAAACGTTTCGGCATGACCGCCCGGCCAAACCTTCACGCCGCGATTGCTCATCATCTCGAGCTTGACGCCGTCGTCATTGAGTTTCGTTAACGAGGCGCCAAGATCGTTTGCCGTGCCTGTGGTCCAATCGAGAAACACATCGACGCCGACCAGATCTTTTTTCTCGGCTTGCCGCTCCCGGCCGCCGCGCGGTTTATCGCTCGTCTCAGCAATAGCTTTGTAGCTTGCCGCTTTCAGCGTTTCCGGCTTTCGGCCTACGCGCGCAGCTACTGCCTCGGCGAACTCTTTGGTGCCGACCTTCTGCTTGCTGTGGCCCTCTTCGTAAATGTCGTAGGTATGAACTCCATCCTCGATGGTTCGCAGCCAGGCGTTGTGAACGCGCTCGGCTACTTCTGTTTCGCCGATGTGAACCAGCATCATCACAGCGCCTAAGAGTAAACCTGATGGGTTTGCTAAATTCTGGCCGGCGCGCCGAGGCGCCGATCCATGAATCGCTTCAAACATCGAAACATGCTCGCCGATGTTTGCCGAACCAGCCAGTCCAACAGAACCCGCAATCTGTGCCGCCACGTCCGACAGCACGTCGCCATACAAATTCGGCATCACCAACACATCAAAAGCCTCGGGCGTGTCGGCGAGCTTGGCGGCGCCAATGTCCACGATCCAATGTTCGTTCTCGATGTCGGAATACTCGGCGGCGATTTCATCGAAGACTTTGTGAAACAAGCCGTCGGTGAACTTCATGATGTTGTCTTTGGTGAAGCAGGTGACTTTCTTGCGATTGTTTCGCCGCGCGTACTCGAATGCATAGCGCACAATTTTTTCGGAACCCGGCCGCGAGATTAGTTTCAGGCATTGATAAACCTGCTGGGTCTGGCGGTGCTCGATCCCGGCGTAAAGGTCTTCTTCGTTTTCACGGACGATCACTACATCCATGTTCGGATGTTTTGTTTCCACAAACGGATGATAGGAAACGCACGGTCGCACATTCGCGTAAAGGCCCAACGTCTTGCGCACCGTGACGTTCAGACTTTTGTAACCGCCGCCCTGCGGTGTCGTGATCGGGGCCTTAAGAAAAACCTTAGTGCGGCGCAGAGAATCCCAGGCGCTCGGTTCGATGCCGGAACTGTTGCCTGCCAAATAAACTTTTTCGCCGATATCGATGGTTTCAATCTCGAGGTTGGCGCCGGCTGCTTTCAGGATATGCAGCGTGGCCGACATGATCTCGGGACCGATGCCGTCGCCGTGCGCGACAGTTATGGGAACAGATTTGGACATTTCCAAAACAGGCCTTTCGCAAAAATAAATATTGAGTGCGAAGCACTATATTCGATCGAGCTCAGAGCAGGCAATTGACGGACGGTCAGTTGTCAGTGGTCAGTCGAGAATTGAACTTGACGTACGCCAGAACATCGTTTGTCACTTCGCCCCAGTGGGGCGAGATGTTTATAGCCGGTGATCCTTTTCTTTGGTTCTTAGCTCCGAAGGAGCGAAACCGCTTGCCCGACCCGGCTAGGCTTTGCTGCCTGGGTTTCGCTCCTACCGGAGCGAGATCCGCTTGGGGTGCGTTCGTAGCTATAAACATCTCGCTCCGCTGGAGCAAAAGCCAATTCCACTGCTGCACTTCAAACTTGAACCACGAGTCCCTCAGTTGCTCGTTAGACTAGGCAGCGACAACCGCTTTGCAACTGACAACCTACGACTGACGACTGACCAGCCCCAAGGCTTGAACTCCAATCCGCGCCTAAGGCATACTTGGCCCGCTAGTTCCTGCTCTCGCGCGTCAGTGGTGATCGCGCCTGTCCGTGTTCGTGATGCGACCCGCGTTCGGCTGAGGAGAGAGTGAGATAATTGTCAACTTGTTGGAAGCCGCTCTCGCAGTTTAGAGCACCGGGGTGCGTCGCGTTCGCCCACGTCAAGTAACTCCCGCTTGAGTCCGCGATCTGATTTTTACCCGCGCTTCACTCAACCAAAAGGATAGATCAAAATGGGTACCAAACTTTATGTGGGAAACCTCTCGTTCCGCACAACGAGCGAGGAGCTCCGCGATGCTTTCGCGGCAGCAGGCACAGTCGAATCGGCTTCCGTAATCGAAGACCGCGACACGGGCCGTTCACGCGGTTTCGCTTTCGTGGAAATGGCGACGGCTGAAGAGGCGGCTGCAGCCATCGAGCAATTTAATGGCAAGGACTTTGGCGGTCGCAATTTGACGGTCAACGAAGCCAAGCCGCGCGCTGATCGCGGCGGCGGCGGCGGCGGTGGCGGTCGTGGTGGTTATGGCGGCGGCGGCGGTCGGGGTGGCTACGGTGGTGGCGGCGGAGATCGCGGCGGCGGCGGTGGCTACGGCGGCGGTGGCGGCGATCGCGAGCCGCGCTGGTAAAAATCTGAGTGCTGAGTGCTGAGCGCTGAGTACTGAGGTTGCGGCAGTTTCATGCAGCTTCTTTATTTAGCTCGGCACTCAGCACTCGGCACTCAGCACTCAGTACTATTTCCTTGCTGCCGGCGTAATCGTCAACTTCATTCGCTCGGTGCCGCGCAGCAATTCCACTTCATATTCCTGCCCGGCTTTCATTTCTCCCAACGCATAAGTGTAATCGTAGACGTTGTGCACCTCGCGTCCTGCTAACTTAACGATTCGGTCGCCGGCTTTAATACCTGCTTTCGCTGCCGGCGAATCGTCGCGCACACCATCCAGCAACAAACCATCGCCTGAGTCGGCATAGTTCGGAATCGTGCCGAGATAAACGCGAAAGCCCATCGTGCGTCCCTGCGATTCGCTCTTCGCAACCGTGTACACAGGCCGCGCGTCGCCGGCATCAATGCTGCGAATAATTCGAGCAACGAAACTAATTATGTGTGATTCGTCTTCGTAGTTAATCTTGTCGGCAGTGTCGGATGGTTTGTGATAGTCCTCGTGCGTACCGGTCCACAGGAACAGCACCGGAACTTTTTTCGCATAGAACGAGGAGTGATCGCTTGGACCATAGCCGTCTTCGCTAAGTGTCAGATCGAAGCCTTGTGCGTGGACTATTGCGGACAACAATTGTCCATTGGGTCCGGTCTCTAACGTCACTTTTCCAGGAACCCGAGTTGGATTCGCTAACTCGGCAATTGTTATTGGCTTACTTTGAAGATTCGCGATCGCTATCACATCTCGCCAGCCTTGGGCCGTGCCCACGCCGCCGACAATTAGCTTGTTGTTCTTCATGCGCCCGATCATGTCCATATTGATCATGGCCACGGTTTTTTCGAGCGGCCTGAGCGGGTGGTTCACGTAATAGTTTGAACCAAGCAGACCTTCTTCTTCGCCGCTGAAGGCTATGAACACCAGCGTTCGTCGCGGGCGTGGCGACGATGAAGAGCTGAAAATGCGAGCGAGTTCAAGCAAACCTGCAGTGCCGGAAGCGTTGTCATCCGCGCCGTGATGGATGTCGCCTTCGCGGGGTGCCAGACTTCCTTCGCCGCCGCGGCCGAGATGATCGTAGTGCGCGCCGATGACGATGAATTCGTTTTTCAAAATGGGATCGGCGCCGTTGATGATGCCGACGACATTGGCAGCTTCTACTTCGCGGTGCACCACATTGACGGATAAGCTAATGACCGGCCAGGTAAGAAGAATAGGACCCGGCGACTTAGTAGCATTGATAAGTCCCCCAGCCTGTCCATACTTCGCGATGGAAACTCGTAGAAACTTTTCAATGTCTGTTAAATCAATGTATTGGCCGCCGGCCAGCAGTATCTTGCGAGTGACTTGTCTTGAAATGACAGCGACCGGCAAACCGGCATCGCCGCCAGTATTGTCATAACGCAGCCTGGTAAGTCCCTCATCTTTGAACTGTTCTTCTTTTGCAATTATGAGCAGTGCCTTTGCGCCGGCATTGCGAGCAGCGATTGCTTTCCAGCGAATGTCTTCATACCGCCCAAATTGTCCGTGCGGATTGTCCCCGTCGGGTGTTCCTTGCAAGGCTATGACGACGTAGCCCTTTACTGGGCGGTCTTTATAGTCGTCATAGTTCAACTCTGGGGCAGAGATTCCGAACTGGACAAAGGCCATCGGGGTCGACTCAAGGCGGGTGTTTGATGAAAACCCGAGCGGCATCCAATCCTCAACCACATGAAAATCAGGTGCCTCCGGCGCAGCCGATTGTTCGCTGGGTTGAGCAGCAATCATTCGGAGGGCGTTTCCGCTACCTAACTCGACTCCGGCTACATAAGGAAACTTTTGCAAGTAACGATTTGGCGAATCAGCTTCCAGGACCGACATGCCTTGTGTGTCGTAGCCGATGCTGCGTTGCAAACCGTAGCGCGAAAATTCTTTGGCAATATATGCGCCTGCGAGATTCGCGCCTTCGCTTCCCGTGCGACGCCCTTCCAGTTTGTCGGAAGCGAGGTAGTTGATATGCGCGCGCAGCCGCTCGACGCTGGGAACGTTTTCCAGAGTCGTTAGCTGTTGGGCGAATGCGGTACCAACAGCCAGCGAAATGATTAGGGCTAAATTGAAAAACTTGCGATGCATGTTGACCCCTTAGACTGCGCTCTTGCTAGATGCGCTCTTGCTATATGCGCTCTTGTTAGACCGCGGTCTTGCGGCTTTGCCGCCTTCCGTGCGGAAAGGCTTTGCCTTTCCGGTAGCCTTCATGAAACCTCGTCGAGGCTATGCCTCGCCGTTGCGGGCGGGACGCCCGCGGTCCCAGTCTTTACTCAACCCAATCCGCAATGAAGATGTTGGTGTCGCCGCGCGTTTTCGCATTGCGATTAGAGGCAAACACCAACTTCTTTCCATCAGGCGAGAACATTGGAAACCCGTCAAACGTGTCGTTAAAAGTGATGCGTTCCAAACCCGACCCATCAACATTAATCTTGTAGAGATCGAAGTTGCGTCCCTTTGGATCGTCCATGTTCGAAGCAAAGATGATCCGCTTGCCGTCGGGAAAGAAATAAGGGGCGAAGTTCGCTTTGCCGTTGTGCGTCACCTGGCGCTTGTTGGATCCATCCGCATTCATAATCCAAATTTCCAACGTCGTTGGCCGAATCAAATTCTGTTTGAGCAGACCAATGTAATCTGACTTATCTTTTTCGGTTTGCGGATGATAGGCGCGATAGACAATCTGCTTGCCGTCATAAGACCAAAATGGACCACCGTCATAGCCGAGCTCAGTCGTCAAACGCCGCACGCGCTTTCCGTTTCCATCCATCGTGTAGATATCGAGATCACCGTCGCGCATCGATGTGAAAACCAGCTTGCCCTGTTTTGAAATCGTCGTCTCAGCGTCGTAGCCCGGCGCGTTAGTCAATTGTTTCAGGTCGGAACCATCAGGCCGCGCGGTGAAAATATCAAACGATGGGTAGATGGCCCATACGTAGCCTTTCGAGAAATCTGGCCGCGGCGGACATTCTTTCGCGCCAAGATGCGTCGACGAGTAAAGTATCTTCCGGCCATTTGGATAAAAGTAGGAGCACGTCGTGCGGCCGTTGCCGGTAGAAACCAGACGTATGTTCGAGCCGTCCAGGTTCATCGTGTAAATCTGATCGCACTCGCGGCCATCGCGCGTTGATTGAAAGATAAGCTGTTTTCCGTCCGCAGAAAAATAAGCTTCCGCGTTCTCGCCGCCGAAGGTTAGCTGCTTGATGTTCGCGAGATGTTTCTCGGCGGGCAGTTCTAAGGAGGCCTGGGCTGGCTTTGAATCGGAAATTGCCGAGTCCGAACCAAGAAGACAGAAGAGAAGTGCCGGAGTTAGTAAACCAAGAAATGTTTTCACTAGTTTAATTGTTAGTTGTGAAATTTTTGCCGCTTCGCCCCGGCGGGGCGAGATGTTTATAGCCTCGTGAATCTTTCTCTACTCTGCAGCTCTGTAGGAGCGCAATCGCTATTGCCTGTTTCGGCAATGATTGCGCCACCGGGTTTCGCTCCCACGGAGCGAGGCATTCAATCGCGCGCTCGCAGCTATAAACATGTCGCTCCTCTGGAGCGAAAACTACTTTGCTCTTTCGGCACTTTGTCGTTGATGCTTGTTGCTGATTCGCAAAAAAGATACCTAGCCAGCAGTTAGCGCTTCCCCCACCAGCTTCGCCTGCTCGGCCTGGTGAATGTGATACGAACCGGTAGCCGGACTTGCCGAAGCCGCGCGGCCAACATAGATCGGACGCTCGCATACAGCCACAAGCTTCTCAAGGCGCGGCTCGACAAACGTCCAGCCGCCCATGTTCTTTGGTTCTTCCTGCGCCCAGACAAGTTGTTTCGCTTGCGGATAACGCGCTAACACTTCACTCAACCGCACGAGCGGGAACGGATAAAACTGTTCGACGCGAACTATGGCAACGCCGGTAGCTTCAGTTTTCTTCCGCGCCTCGATCAGATCGTAATAGACCTTGCCGCTGCACAGCACCACGCGCTTGACCGTACCGGCGTCGGTTATTTCTTTATCGTCAATCACCGGTTGGAATCCGCCGCTGGTTAAGTCCGCGATTGCTGACGCAGCCGCGGGCAGACGCAGCAAACTCTTGGGCGTGATGACGATCAGCGGCTGCTCCATTCCCGGCTTAACTTGCCGGCGCAGCACATGAAAATATTGCGCGGGCGTAGTCGGATAAACAACCTGCAAATTATTTTCGGCGCAGAGTTGAAGATAACGTTCGAGCCGCGCACTGGAATGTTCCGGCCCCTGTCCTTCATAACCGTGCGGCAACAGCATCGTTAATCGTGACGTCTGTTTCCATTTATCTTCGGAAGCGGCGATGTATTGATCGATAATTGTTTGCGCGCCGTTGCCAAAATCGCCAAACTGCGCTTCCCACAGCACCAGCGCTTCGCGCGAGATCACGGAATAGCCGTACTCAAAACCAAGCACGCCTTCTTCAGAAAGTGAACTATCAAAAACTTCAAAACGCGCTTCCGGTGCGGACTCCGAACGCAATTCCTCTAGCGGCGCCCACGAGTTACCAGTCTGCGTGTCGTACAACACAGCGTGGCGTTGACTGAATGTGCCGCGCCCCGAATCCTGGCCACTCAAGCGCACGCGCGTGCCGTCAATAACAATGGAACCAAACGCAACCGCTTCGGCGAACGCCCAATCAATCGGCAATTCACCCGAACCCATTTTGGCGCGCCGCGCGAGTTGGCCCACCATTTTTGGATTAACATGGAAGTCCTGCGGCACAACGGCAATCTTCTCGCCGATAGTCTTGATGACATCCGCGCTCACTGCCGTTTCAACAATTTCCGAACCGTCGCGGTCCTCGATAACGATGACGGTCGCAGTGCGAACCTGCTTAGCAACAACTTCCTTGGCGCGCGCGAGTGCTTCTTCGTAGCGGCCGATGCGTTCCGCTATTAGGGCGTCCAATTCAACTTCAGTGATGACGCCTTCCTTAATCAAGCGGCGCGAATAAATTGTGCGAACGCCGGGGTGCGCCTTAACGCGCTGGTACATCAGCGGCTGGGTGTAACTCGGTTCGTCCGTTTCGTTATGGCCCAGTTTGCGGAAACCGACGACGTCGAGCACGACGTCTTTATTAAACTCCTGACGATAATCGAGCGAGATGCGCAACGCGCGGTAAACGGCTTCCGGATCGTCGCTGTTGATGTGAAATATCGGCAACTGCGTCATGCGCGCAACGTCAGTTGAATAAATCGTGGAACGGCCGGCTTCAGGAGAAGTCGTGAAACCGATCTGATTGTTGATGATGATGTGAATCGTGCCGCCAGTGCGATAGCCCTTGAGACTCGCGAGATTCAAGGTTTCCATCACCACGCCCTGGCCTGCAAACGCTGCGTCACCATGCAACAGCACGGGCAGCGCGCGATCGATTGCTTCTTCGCGCGGCGTTCCGAAGCGCCCACGCAGTTCATCTTGTTTGGCCCGCACCATTCCTTCAACTACCGGGTCGACAGCCTCGAGGTGACTGGGATTGGGTGACAGCGTCAACTTAACTTTCTTACCGTCCGGAGTCTCGCGTTCGCCTGTTGCGCCCTGGTGATATTTCACGTCGCCTTCGTCGGCAGGAAACGACGGATGCACCGAGCCTTCGAATGAGGCGAAGATGCGTTCACAGAAGTTTCCGATCACATTTGCCAACACATTAAGACGTCCGCGATGGGCCATGCCCAATGTGATGTCTTCAACGCCGCGAGCTGCCGCGCCCAGAATCAACTGATCGAGCAGTGGGATGATCGTTTCGCTTCCTTCAAGCGAAAAGCGTTTTTGACCGAGATATTTGGTGCCCAGAAAACGTTCAAACTGTTCGGCTGAAATCAGTTTCCAAAGCAACTGCTTCTTGATTTCGACCGGGATTGGTTCCGGCTGCACCAGCTCGCGACGAATTTGTTCGCGCAGCCAAACTTTTTCTTCTTTGCTTTGAATGTGCCGGTATTCAATGCCGACTTTGCCGCAGTACGCCCGTTGCAGAATTCCGAGGATGTCGCGCAGGGTTGCGCTTTCGGTTCCCGCCAGTCCGCCGGTAATGAACTCGCGGTCGAGGTCCCAAATCGTCAAGTCATAAGTTTGAATATCGAGTTCCGGATGATAAAGCACCGGCATCGCATGCAGCGGATCGATATCGGCAATTAGATGACCACGCACCCGGTACGAGTTGATCAGTTCCATCACGCGCGCTTCCTTGATCGTTTGTTCGCGCGTTTGATCACCGGGCAGCAGCAGCGGATTGCGGTCGACACTCCAGCGGAAAGGCACATGCGCGATGCCAAGCGCCGCAAAAATCTCGTCATAGAATTTCTGTTCGCCGAGTATTAGCTGGTGGACGCGCGCGAGAAACGCTCCGGACTCCGCGCCCTGGACGATGCGGTGATCATAGGTGCTGCTGATAGTGATTGCTTTGGAAATGCCGAGTTGCGACAACGCTTCGGGCGCCATCGCCTGGTACTCAGCCGGGTATTCAATCGCGCCCGTGGCGATGATCAGCGATTGGCCCACCATCAAACGCGGCGTTGACGCAACCGTGCCAATGGTTCCCGGATTGGTAAGCGAAATTGTCGTTCCCTGAAAGTCGGCAACCTGAAGCCTGCCTTCGCGCGCTCGCTTCACGACATCGTCATAAGCTGCGACAAACTCAGGAAACCGCAGCTTGCCGGCGTTTTTAATATTTGGAACGAGCAGCGTGCGCGTACCGTCCTTTTTAGTTAGATCGATAGCGACGCCAAGATTGATTTGCGCGCGATGAACGCGTGCCGCTGCGCCGCCGACAGTTTCAAAACCATCGTTGAGTTGCGGAAACTCGTCGAGCGCGCGCAGTAATGCCCAGGCGATCAAATGCGTGTAGGAAACTTTGCCGCGATCGTTTTCCTGAAGGTACTGATTGATGATGCGGCGATTTTCGTCGAGAAGCTTTACCGGAATGCGGCGTTGTGAAGTTGCCGTCGGCACAGCCAGACTGGCATCCATGTTCTCGACAATTTTCAGCGCTGCACCGCGAATTGGGATCGCTTCAACTAGTTCGGTCGTAGCTGTAACGGCAGGCTTGCTTGCCGGCGCGGCTGCTGCTTTCGCCGGTGCAGTCGCTTCCGCCACTCGCGCTGGAGCTGGGCGCGTCGCAGTCTCGCCGGCGCCGTTGTCAGTTGAGCGCGTGGCGCTTGCCGGGTCGATCGCAGTCGCGGCTTCGTTGCCGGTGCCATCGCCCAATAACTCGGTAAAGTAGGCGCGCCAGGACTCGTCAACCAGTTCCGGATTGCTGCGGAAACGGCCGAGCAGACCCTCGACATAAGTCGCGTTAGCGCCAAAATTTTCGGCAATAATTTCTGATAAATCCGTACTCGTCTGAGCCAATTCTTTCACCTCTGCTAAGGACAAAACTGCGACAGGGCGGACCGGCTGGCGGTGTGTGCTTTTGGTCATAGACTAACATCTTCGCCAGCGCTTTGCATCTGGCGTTTGCGGCCGGTTGGCACCACCCGAGGCGCGCAAAAAATTTCGAATCGAGGCGTGCGAATGTTATCTTAAGCGACCGTTCCACCAACCTTTGCGAAACGAAAGCAGGCTAACTCTGGCTGAAGATACCTCCGAACCACGACCACGTCTTCGCACGGCACTCGTCTTCATTATGCTGTTTGCTGTGCTGGGTGCGGTGGTGCTGTTTGCATACTTTTCAACTTTTGAAAGACCAATGACAACCATCATTCTGGTTCGCCATGCGGAGAAAAATATTGAACCGTCAAATCCCGATCCGGATTTGAGTTCCGCCGGACAAGCGCGAGCGCAGGAGTTGGCGCGTATGTTTGGCGACGCCGGCATCAAGGCGATCTACGCGACGCAATATAAACGCACGCAACAAAGCGTGAAACCGTTGGCGGAAAAGCTTGGCGTGCCCGCCACTACGGTCGATGCCAAAAACACGGCTGACTTGGTGAAGCAGATTCGCGCAAACCACAACGGCGACGTGGTGTTTATTGCCGGGCACAACAACACGGTGCCGGAAATCATTGCGGCGCTCGGTGGTCCACAACTTCCGATCATTCCGGAAACGGAATTTGACAATCTTTACGTCGTTACGATTTACCGAGTGGGTAAGGCAAAGTTGCTAAAGATGAAATACGGAAGTCCGATGCCTGCGAGCGGCCAGGGGATGACGCCCTGAATACTTGGACCGCGGGCGTCCCGCCCGCAATGAGCGCGCAGCGCGAACAACTCGACCACACAACCATGCCTGGTGACGCAGCATGCGGGCGAGACGCCCGCGGTCCCAGTATTTAGTGTCCCAGTTTTAGCGGTCCCATTTTCCGACTTAACCCAACTCTCATGTCGAAAAAATCAAAAACCACCACCACGTCAAACAAGCGGTCGTATGAACTCGACCGCCGGTCCTTTTTAAAAATCGGTCCGGTCGTAGGCGTGAGCGCGATAGTTGCGCCTCAGCTTGCAGTCAGTTCATCGGCCCAAACGCCTTCACCCTCGCCGCTGCCTTCACCGTCACCGTCGCCGACACCGTTGCGCGTGACGAAAGAGATGTTGCAGCAGGCCGAGAAGCTGATCGGCCTCGAATTGACCGACGCGCAAGAAGCGATGGCACTGCAAAACGCCAGCGCCAACCTCGATCGTTACGAAGCGTTGCGCAAAATTGATATTCCACTCGATACCGAGCCAGCAACTTTGTTTCATCCGGCGCTGCCCGGCAAAAAGTTCAACTCAAAAACGAGCAAATTTAAATTCAGTCACGTTGACGTTCCGGCATTCGACCGAATTGAAGAACTAGCGTTTGCTTCGCTGCCGCAACTTGCTGCGTTGATTCGCGCGCGCAAAGTTTCGCCGGTTGAGTTGACGAAGATGTATCTGGCCCGTCTAAAAACGTATGGCCCAAAACTCAATTGCGTAGTCACGCTGACAGAAGAACTTGCGCTCGCGCAGGCAACCGAAGCCGAACGCGAAATTAAGGCCGGGAAATATCGCGGGCCGTTGCACGGCATTCCCTGGGGCGCGAAAGATCTTTTTGCCACCAAAGGGATCAAAACTACCTGGGGCGCCGAACCCTATCGCGATCAAGTCATTGACTACGACGCGACCGTAGTCGCACGTCTGCACGATGCGGGCGCGGTGCTGGTCGCGAAACTGTCGATGGGAGCGCTGGCCCAGGGCGGTCGCTGGTTTGCCGGCATGACCAGAAATCCATGGCAGGTTGATGAAGAAAAAATTGGTTCCAGTGGTTCGTCGGCCGGCCCGGCCGCTGCAACCGCCGCTGGTCTCGTCGGTTTTTCCGTCGGCACGGAAACTTTAGGATCGATCATTTCGCCGTCTTCGCGCTGCGGCGTGGTTGGGCTGCGGCCGACTTACGGGCGCATCAGCCGCTACGGCGCGATGGGTCTTAGTTGGACCATGGACAAGGTTGGACCGATTTGTCGCAGCGTTGAAGATTGTGCCGCAGCCCTCGACGCGGCGTATGGACCAGACGGTCGCGATTTGACTGTCGGTGATGTGCCATTCAAGTGGCAACCGGACAGACCGATCAAAGACATGCGTATTGGTTATCTGAAAACAGAATTTGATCAGCAAACTGACGCTGAACGAAAGACTATCTATCAACAGTCACTTGACGCTTTGAAAGCTGCCGGCGCGAATCTACAACCGATCGAGTTACCTAAATTTCCCGTGGGCGCGTTGCGGATCATTCTGGTCGCGGAAGCGGCGACGGCGTTTGACGACATCACGCGCAGCGGCGCCATCAATCAGCTTTCCGGACAAGACCCTTCTGATTGGCCCAACACGTTTCGCAGCTCGCGTTTCATTCCAGCCGTCGAATACATCCGGGCACAACGCGCGCGCCGGCTGCTGATGCAACAAATGGATGAGCTGATGTCGCATTGGGACGTTTTCGTTTCGCCCGCGCCGGGCAGCGTGAGTTTGCTAATCACAAACCTGACCGGTCATCCAGCGGTTTGCGTGCCCTGCGGTTTTCCCAAAGGTTTGCCGCAGTCAATTATGTTTACCGGTGGACTTTACGACGAAGGCGCGCCGTTGCGCGTGGCGCTGGCGTTTGAGAAGGCGACAAAGTGGCACACGATGCATCCGAAAATGGATTGGGCGTGAAGGCCGGATGACTTGTCTCCGTGACGATGCGCTCGGCGAATTGAGTTATAATGCGCATGGACAAAACCACGGTTGAAGAACTAATGCAAACAGTTTATCAACTGAACGCCGATGACTTGAATGAAGATTTTCTCGAAGGCTTGAAGACCACGTTCAAGCATAAAGAAATCGAAATCGTCGTCTATGAACGCGATGAAACGGCTTACCTATTGAGTTCGGCCGCAAATCGCAGTCGCTTGCTAGAGGCGATTGCCGACATTAAGCACGATCGCAATATCGTTGTACCGGATCAAGAACAGTTTCAATGAGAGTCGTTGCGTTTCATCAAATGGCTTTCGAGCAGTACAACGAACGGGCGGTTTCGGATAAGAGAGCCGAAAATGAATTGGGTGTGGAAGGGACAGGGTTATACTTCTCTTACGAAGCTCACCGTTAGGAGCAGTTGATGTCGAAAACCCGTTGGCTTAGGTTTGAATGGGATTCCGAAAACAAGAAGAACGGTAATGTCCAACATTTGCGAGATCATCTGATCGAACCCGAGGAAGCCGAAGAGTGTTTTTTCCGGGATTATTTCTTTGCCCGAGATGAGAGCCGGTTTGATGATGTATATGTGATGGACGGAAAGACTGACCGGGGCCGCACTTTGCGACTAGTTTTTCAAGACAAAGGCCATGGGCTGGCCCGAATCTTTACCGGGTGGGAGCTCAAATCAGGAAAGAAGAAAAAGAGATGAAAAAGGAATTTGCAAAACTCTCGAAGCGAGAGCAAGAAACAGCGGAGCTAAAATACCACCGCACCAAGCCTGAAGTATTTGACAAACTCATGACTGAGGCCAAAGCACATAGGCCGGACGCGATCCATCTGCCGAGCCCCCTGGTTGAGACGTTAAAGACGGTAGCAGAGAATGAAGGCGAACCAGAATATAAGACGATGGTGAAAAGGTGGGTCGAAGAACGTTTGCGGCATGAAACGAAACTAGTGCGTAAGTCTGCCAAGCAATCCCATCCGAAAAAGACTGCATTGCGACGACAAGCGTAAGCTTCAACACTGCTGCATAATCCATCAGTAATCTTACTGCACGCCAGTAAGCAACCGTGCAAGGTCTAGCACCAAGGCAACTGTTCCATCCCTTAATTCAGTAGCGCCGGCCACGCCGTACCAGCGCCCACTGTGCCGGCCGAGACTTCGCACTAGAATTTCCTCAGTACGTTCAACTTCATCAACGATAAGGCGCAGGTTTTTTCCTGAGTCCCCGTTCGCTTGCTGCTGCGATGCGGAAAGCTGACAAGTAACTTGCTGGGCACTCTTTCGCAACCGCTTCGGTTCGGGAGACTGGCCCAACAAATCACTTAAATTGCTCGGTTCGTCGTCGCGATGCGTTTGCGCTTTCTTTGCGCGCTTCTTTTCGCGAACTGAATCACTGATGTCGATGATCTGGTTTGCCGGAATGCAGTAACGATTGCCGTTTGCTACCAGCACCGTCGCCGACAGCAATCCAAACGTCACCGGAAGGCGGATTTCAAAAGTCGTGCCCGCCCCCGGATTGCTGGACACTCTTAACTCACCGCCGACTTGCTCGACGGCCGTTTCTACGACATCGAGACCGACGCCGCGTCCCGACGTCTCGGTCGCCGACGCAAGCGTTGAGAAGCCGGCCCGAAAGATAAGTCGCACGCTCCGCTCGAAATCAAGTTCCGAAGGTTCGCTTAAGATTCCCAGGCGCGCAGCCGCCGCTGAAATCAAAATGGGATCGATACCACGGCCATCGTCGCTAACGCGAACGCGCGACTGAGCGCCTTCGCTGATTGCATCGATGCGAATCTTCCCGGGCCCTTCCTTGCCGAACTGTAGACGCTCTTCCGCCGACTCGATTCCATGGTCCACCGCATTTCGGATCAAATGAATGAGCGGCTCCGCCAAGGCATCAGCAAGCACCTTGTCTACCCGCAAATCCTTTCCGGCGACTTCAAAGTTGATTTCTTTTCCAGTCGCGCGCGCCGCAGTTTGGCCCGAGCGCATTGCCCGCTGCAAAGTAGGACCGAGCGAAACCATGCGCAGGTTGATCAGTTCATTCTCAAGCTCCATGAACGACCTACGGATAGTTTCATCCAGCGATTGCAGTTGCTCGCGCGCTTTTTTGCCACGCTGTTTTTGCCCGGCAGCTATTCCTAAAGCGTTTGAGGTGGCGCGAAACAGTTCGTGGGTCGAGGAAATGAGATGATCAAGTTTTGCGAGGTCGGTGCGTACGAAATTCGCGAGCGCTGAAGCGGAAACCGTATTGGCCGACGGCGTGATTGGTTGCTGATGCCGGGTGACCGTCTCGGAAACTTGGCCGCGCTCAAGCGTCGTGATCTCTCCGGCGTATCCCGCAATGCAGTTTTGTAGTTCAGCAGAACTTGCTGGGCTCGCGTAAAGGATGCGGAAGTTGACTCGATCTGAATGCTGCGGGTCGACGGTTGGCGAGGTCGCAATCACTTCTCCGAGTTGCGCGAGTGATTCTCTTAAGCGGAAAAACTCTTCGTCAAAACTGGTAATTTCAAAGGTCGCAACCACCACAAAAAGCGGCTTGCCCTCCCGAGCAATGCTCGTCAGTCGCTGCTTTTCGGCTTCGCTCAAGGATTGCCAAATTTCGGAAGGAATGCTTTCCAGGAGCGCTTCTGTATCGGCACTCGATGGTCCGCGCTTAGCAGTAGTTTGAAGTTGATCGAACAGCGCGCGGCGCGACGGCTCGACTATGCCGCTCGCCGCGAGGCCTAAACTTTCGGCCAGCGCATCCACGGCGTTTTCAGATATTTGCAACACCTGTTCGTCAATCGCGACCCGACCGAGTCTTACGGCGTCGAGCAGAGTTTCCAACTCGTGGGCTATGTGGCTGACAGTGTCCAGGCCGATCGCGGCAGATAAACCCTTAATGCTATGAACGTGCCGGAAAAGTTGATCGATTGATTGCCCAGGACTGTTTTGGTTGGCAGAATTTTCACGAAGCTGATCAAGGTCGGCAAAAACCTTTTCAATCAAGTCCTCAATCTCTATTAAGAATTCGCTGCGGTGTTGGTCCACAAAGAGATAGTAAAGGGTGAATCGTAAATGGTAAATGGAAGACGCGAGCGAGAAACAGGCCGGGTCGCGGCGCCGGCAGCCGCATGGCGTAGTAGCGAATCGTCAGGCAGAAGCTGAATGCTCGTCCGGCGGTTCTTCGGATTCTGTTTCCGCTTCAGACTCGGATTCAATCTCGGTCGTGTCGATATGTTGCTGAGGTTGTTGCTCGTCCAGGTCGCGCTTTATTGCGTCGAGGATGCCGTTGATGAACTGGGTAGCTTCGTAAGTGGAAAAACGGCGGGCAATTTCGAGTGCTTCATTGATTGCGACGGTGCGCGGCGTCGGCTCGTAGAGAAATTCATAAACCGCGAGACGCAAAATATTGCGATCGACGATCGCCATACGCGGAATGCGCCAGTGTTCCGCACGGGATCGGATGCGCTCATCGAGCGTGTCCAGATTCGCAAGCGTGCCAGCCGCAAGGCGAGTCGCAAAATCACGCGTCGCGTCTTCCGTGTCGGCTTCGCCCAACTCCGCCCAGTAAGTGCGCAGCACGTCAGCGGGGATGGCTTCGGCAATGTCAGCCGCAAAGAGCATTTGCAAGGCGCATTCACGCGCCTTACGTCGCGAGCCCATAAAACACCAGTAAATAGTGATGAGTAATGAATGATGAGTTAAGAGCAGCAGTTAGCTTTCACTCTTCACTTTTTACTCTTCACGGTCTTGTACAGATTTGCTAATTCCACCGCCGTCGTGGCGGCTTCAAAACCCTTGTTACCCTGCTTGACGCCCGCGCGACCGATCGCTTGGTCCTTGTTGTCGGCGGTTATAACTCCAAAAACTACCGGAACGCCGGTTTGCAAAGCAGCCTGCCCGATGCCGCGCGCCACCTCGCCGGAGATGTATTCAAAGTGCGGAGTCTGCCCGCGAATAATTGTACCGGCACACACCACCGCCGCAAACTTTCCGGAAGCAGCCAGCGTCTGGGCCAGCAGTGGAATCTCGAAAGCGCCGGGAACTTTGTAGATTTCAATGTCCTGCTCCGCAACTCCCAAACCTTCAAATGCATCGAGCGCGCCGTCAACCAAACGCGAACTTATGAAGTCATTCCAGCGACTGGCTACAATCGCAAACCGAAATCCCTTACCGTTGAGCTGTCCCTCGTGAACTACAGGATGCAAGAATGAACCGCTCCAATTTGAAGAGAATCAAAAGTCATTTCGAGTATAGGTTATGGATTTTCGCGCGGCAAGCTAGTGATCTTTGACCATTTCTGCAATGCAAGTCTTTTTGCTACCGCGCGATCCATGGTGATTGAGATACTTCCTTGACTCAGCGATATCTCAAGAGTGAAATGCTGTCATGGCAAGAACGGGTAGGAGGTCTGCCGCCAAAACCCTTCAGCAAATTCAAACCCCCTTGGGCTTTTACGTTTTGGCACTCTTGATTATTGAATCCACGCTTGGCGTTGTGCTAACTGCGGCAAAGTTCGAACAAGAATATAAGTGGCTTGGCTTTCTTTGTATGATAGCCGTGTTTGCTGCCGTAGTGCTTATCGTAACGATCCTAACAGCGTGGAAGCCCAAGAACTTACTTTATGGAAAAGAGGAACACTCTATACCACAAATCGAGCCATCCGCCTTGCGTGACCAGATTGAAGATATTATCTTTGAACGGGTGAAAGCGGAATCATTGAAGGTTGATGAAAGAGATCATATTAACCCATGACCTGGAAAGAACTTATTAAAGATCCCAGTGAAATCAAAGTCTTTATGGCTTTGGATGGACCACAACAAACGTGGCGAACTGTGGGTGGAATTGCGCGTCAAACGGGCCTGCCAGAAGAGCGCGTGTGGCAAATTCTTTCCAAATACAACAAAGAGCTCACCCGTCTTTCCGAAGTTCCGTCCGCATCTGGAAATCCACTTGTTGGTCTACTTGAGCGTGTAGACAACTAACGATTTGCCACGCAAATGCAATTGCCAGGGCTCCTTGCCCGGATCCTTGTTCTCGCTCAAATCTCCGGATCACTTTCCTTTAAAGTTTGGTTTGCGTTTCTCCAGAAACGCGCGTGTCCCTTCGCGCATGTCTTCGGTCGCAAACAAGCTCGCGAATAGTTTGGCTTCCAGCGCCAAGCCCTCTGCTAATGGCAGCTCTGTTCCGCCAACCACCGCTTCCAGACAGGCGCGAATTGCGAGCGGCGCGAGCTGCGCAATCTCTCGCGCCAATTCTTCCGCAGTCGATAAAAGTTCGGAAGCGGCTACCACGCGATTGACCAAGCCGAATCGCAGTGCGTCTTCGGCGCTGATTGATCCCGCCGTCAGGATCAACTCCAGCGTGCGCGCGCGGCCCAACTCGCGCGTCATGCGTTGCGTGCCGCCGTAACCGGGAATGATTCCGAGTTTTGTTTCAGGCAAACTGAATCGCGCGTTTGGTGTCGCCACGCGTAGATGACAAGCGAGCGCCAACTCGCAGCCGCCGCCTGCGGCAAGGCCGTTAATTGCCGCTATCACCGGCACCGGACTCTGCTCGATCTGATTACATAACTGCTGGCCAAGATCGGCAACGGCCCTGGCCTCTTCCGCAGGTACGTGAATCAGCTCACTCAAATCCGTGCCGGCTGAAAATGCGCGATCGCCTGCGCCCGTAAGAATCACAGCGCGTAGTTCGGCCTCGTTCTCAAAAGTTTTGAACGCCGCACTCAACGCCGCGATTGTGTGCCGCGCTAGCGGATTGAGTTTTTCCGGCCGGCTAAGAGTAACAATCGCGAAAGACTCGCGCCGCTCGAGAATGATGGAATCTGAAATCATTTTGATTTTTAAGGATGTGCGCGGTTACACAACCTCATGGTCAGGAAGGGGCATGCCACCACGCTTTCCTGGAAACCATTCAAGCGATATTCCTGGTGGCCAGCACTTCTCTGGCAGTGGAGCGATCGCCATTACAACTGATTCGTCTTGGCCCATCAAGAAAGCGCAGCGCGAAACCCAGCTTGCGATAGAGCTTAACAATTCTGTTCGTCGCCTGATTTGAAAGTACCACTGGGCCACGATGTCCGGCCAGCCATTCTGCAATCCGAACTTGATCCGTCCAACTAAAACCGCCGGCGCTGTAAGTCGTGAACTCGACGTCGTAAGGCGGATCTGCATAAACAAAATCGTCGGGCTCTATTTGCAACACTACGGCATCGGTGCTGAGAAAAGTCCAATCGCGAATGGCCGCACGCAGACCAGAAAAAGTTTTTGCGTAGTTGATTGTCTTGTGACGGCCGAACGGAACGTTGAAGTCGCCGCTGCGATTAAAACGGCAGAGGCCGTTAAAGCAGGTGCGATTCAAAAAGTAGAAGAGCTGCGCGGCTTCGCTGCTTTGTGATTTCCCTTTGCCCACCAGTTCGTTAAAGCGTGCGCGATGGCGATAGAAAAGCTGCTCGTCGTTGCGCATCTCAATCCGAATCTTCAGATCACGCTGCACCTGAACATAAAAATTTATTAAGTGCGGATTGAGATCGTTGAGAGCTGCCTGCCGAGGCTCTAAAGCAAGCGCCGCCGCCAATCCTCCGCAGAAAGGTTCGACGTACCGCCTCGTAGAATGCGATTTCCAAAGTGGCCCTAAATGGGGCACCAGCCAGCGCTTTCCACCTGCCCACTTCAGCGGTGGTATTGCCGGCGCGCTTAGCGTTGGTTTCGGGCCTTCGTGAGCCAAAGCCGCGATGGCACTACTTTGGAGATTTGCTTTAATTGGACCTTTTCTTTTCACGAGGATTCTGAAACTGAATTTGCGGATTGAAAATATCAGCCAGTCTTTTTGCGGTCAAAGAGAATCGTTGATCTTCGTTAAACTTGACTGCTGATCCAAGTAGGTACAATTGCTCAATATTTTCGTTGACAGGTTTTGGGTTGATGGTTAATCTTCCTGCCACAACAACCTATTCCAAAGGTAAGACTCCAGCCAACCTCGTGCCCCGAGTAGGCTTTTCTTTTCTACTTAACAAATTCCCGGAGGCCCCATGAAAGTATCACCCGTTGCCAGGACGGAATCACTAATTGTCAAAGAAGTAGACGGCGAAACTCTCGTCTACGATCTGACAACCGACAAAGCTCATTGCCTAAATGACACCGCCGCACGCGTATGGAAAAATTGCGATGGCCGCAAGAGTGTCAGCGAAATCAGCGAAACTCTCAGCGCTGAATCGAACACCGACGTAAAAGACGAAGTCGTTTGGCTCGCATTGGACCAGTTGGAAAAGTTTAAGCTGTTGGCAGAAGCTCCGGCCAAGCCCGGCTTTCTTGCCGGCATGACGCGTCGCCAAATGGTCGCGCGGCTAGGCATCGCCGCAGTGGCCTTGCCGGCGATCGTTTCGATTATCGCGCCTGACGCTCACGCTCAAACATCTCTATTTGGCCTCGGCATTTGCTGCAACAATCCGAATCAGTGCGGGTCAAATTGTTGCGCGAACATTCCTACTTCTTGCACCTGTGCGCCGGGCGATCCAGGCTGTAGTCCGAGCCCTAGCGGCAAGCAATGCGCCCCATTCCCGAGTGTCGGTGGGCCCGTATGCCAGTGATAACGTAAGCGCGTCCGGCCCTCGCCAGCGGACTTTTTTCCAGGTCGCCAATTACCCGCGCAAGTCTCTCGTACTTGCGCGGGCTTTTGTTTGTGTCACTCAACCAACAATTGCAATGGAGCAGCGCCGCGCAAACTGACCTTTGGTGTGCATTCTGCTTTAGAAGCGCAGGCTTGAAAGCGGTTTTTATTTTGCGCAAGCGATTAGCGGCGAAGTTTCCCAAGCGGTATCGAACCCCGGCACTCCTGAATTAGACCATTCGCCGTTCGCGGGAATTGAACCAACTATTGATCTTTGCTGCCCGCCGTGATAGTTTCAACGCCCTAAGTTCCTTTGTTTGAAGTGTTCTCCCGCACTCCCGCAGTGCAATAGTTTACGTAATCATCGACTTAATCAGGAGTACGCCCCTTGAAGAAAGATTCTATTAGCTTACTGCCCAGAGCCCGCAAAGAAAAATTGATCGTCAAAGAAGTCGATGGTGAGACTTTGGTTTACGATCTCGCTAACGACCGAGCGCACTGTCTGAATCAGACTGCAGCTCAGATCTGGAAATATTGCGATGGCAAGCGCTCGATATCTGAGATTGCTGGACTGATGAGCACGCCTGGCAATGCGCCGGTTGCCGACGCAGTGGTATTGCTGGCGCTGGATCAATTGCAGAAGTTTGAGCTGCTGGAAACCAATGACGAGCGCGCGTTCCAGCTAGCCGGCATGAACCGCCGCGAGCTGGTGCGACGGGTAGGGCTAGGCGCGTTGGCCCTGCCGTTAATCCTGTCCATCGCAGCTCCTACTCCTGCGCAGACTGCGTCGCAATGCGCATGTAGCACATCCAATTGCCGTCCAATCGGTTGTGCATGCACGAATCCGAGCCAGTGCGTAAACCATCCTGGTAGTCAATGTAGTCCGGTGACCGGTCTCTGCATTTGATAGCCATTTGGTCGAAGGCACACATAACTCAAAATATTGAATAAGGTACAAGATTGCTTCACCAATCGAAAAGAGGTTAACCGAAGATGGAACAGAACCGCCCAGAACAACTCCCACTTGCTCGCACTGAACAACTGATTGTTAAAGAAGTTGACGGCGAAATGTTGGTTTATGATCTGAAAACTGATCAAGCCCACTGCCTCAACAAGACTGCCGCCGACGTCTGGAAAAATTGCGATGGCGAAAAGTCACTCAATGACATTACGGCTGCTTTAGCCAACGACTCCGGCGCTGCGGTCGATGAGGGCGCGGTTTGGCTGGCTTTGGATCAGCTCAAACAATTCAAGCTGCTTGCCGAGGTTCCGAGCGCTCCTGCGTCTTTCGCTGGAATGACCCGACGTCAATTGGTACGCACCCTAGGCGTGGCCGCGATTGCGCTGCCGGTAATCGTTTCGATTACCTCGCCAACGGCACAGGCACAGGCTTCCTGCGGACAGAGTTGCACAGGTAACGGCGGCTGTACTTCAAATCCTGTGGGCTGTCGCAATTGCAACGGTAGCCCCGGCAGCAAAGTTTGCGGCGCCTAAGATCAAGAGTCGGCGAGCTTGGGAGGAATTACGCCCAGCACAGCATGGTTTTGAAGAGCGGCGAGTTTTGCAGCGCGCCGGCAATGGTCTCCAGCTGGTCACCCAGCGCGGCGAAGCGCTGAAATTCATCGCTCTGGATAAGCTGCCGAATTTCCCCCAGCGACTTACCCCGCAGCAGATACTCCAAAACAAAAATGTGATCGTCGCCAAAGCCTTCGAGGCCCAGCGCGTTCCCCTCTTTCGAGCCGAGCACGCGCGTCTGCGACAGCTCTTCCACCCAATCGAGAATCTTTTCCACCGGATCAGTTTCCGGGAAGCGCTGCTGAACCAGCTCTAAAATCTTTTCGCGGTCGGGCACGTTCAAAAGCAAAGCCAGAAAGAAACGATGCTCGTCACTGGTGATCGTGGACCGGCGCTGAATGATGTCCTGTTGCCTGATTTGCTCTTCAAAAACCGGAACCACCAAATCGACTAGTTCGCCATGGGCATCTCTTGCCCGCGCCAAAATCTGCTGAACGCGATCGTTGCCGGTCGATAAACCAAACAGCGAATCCATTTGATTATTTTTCGTGCTGTGAAAGAAAGCTTCGAGAGCGAAGTAAGCAGTCTGAAAATCCGAAGCACAAATCAAATCCCCGATCATGGTGTCGGCATCTTTGTGTTTCATTCCCAGAAGCAGGCCAATGGTTTGCAGCTTCTTGGCCATCACTTGATTGCGATAGAACGGATTGCTCGCAAAATAGGGCTTGCGATAATCCCACTGCAAGGCCGACGACGGCGTGTGTTCGGTGCGGACAGTAATAGTTGCGGACGGCCGGTCCAGGTGAAAAAGCGAATGAATGAAGTTTCGCCCGGGCTTGATCAGGCGCACGTCGTTGAGTTGTAACAACTGCACTTCTTCCAACTTGATCTCGCCGGTGCAAAAGTGTTCGTTGATGAGTTTCTTTTCGTTGAAACTGTAGCGACTGTGAATGCTTGAGCCGAGCAAAACCTGGAATGCGCCCGTGAACGCGTGCTGGTGAATCGAGGTAGTGCCGTCCAGCCAAAAATAAACGTCGACATAAAAACGGGGGCCGGCATAGAGCGTGATAGGCGGGTCGCCGAAACGGCCCTCGGCGTCTTTCTGATCGGGCAGGCTGTCGGCGCCTTGCACCCAGCGAATGATTTCCCAGGGATCGACCTGCGCGGGCAAGTTGGATTCAGTCAAGGCGGCCGCCGCCAGCTCGGGGAAAATCAGCTCGTTGTAGTTTTCTTTGCGCCAGCGGCTTTCGATTAGCGCGCCGAAGTCTTGAAAAATCTGCATCAGGGAGACCTCGCTAACGGGTGACGACCAAGTCCGAATGGAAGGTTGAAGAATATGAGCGCGTCGGGAATTTCGCAAGTGAGGATTTATTTGGACTGCGGAGGGCGGGCGGAAGAGTGGAGTTACAAGATGACTTGCAAGTCTTCAAAATTGCCGAACACTAACATGATTTGAGTTGAGCGTGAACTCCTGCTAAGAACGAAAGGCAGGATGACTTGAAACGGGCAATTGTGCCGCGAGCAGTGTGCCGCGGAGCGGCGAGCAGAAGGTAGCCAGAGGTGAAACCAATGGGCCGCGGAGCGGCGAGCAGAAGGTAGCCAGAGGTGAAACCAATGGGCCGCGGAGCGGCGAGCAGAAGGTAGCCAGAGGT
>JAVEDP010000033.1 GCA_030841085.1 Pyrinomonadaceae bacterium | reverse complement strand
ACCGCCACGCAGGGCGCGTCCAGGCACGCTTCCCAGTCGCCCTTCAAGTACAACGTAATCGGCGGGTCAAAAATCTCTCGCAGCAGGGCCGGATAGACGCCGTCGTCCAGCAACAGTATCTCTGCGTCCAGAGCGCGCACGCGCTCAATCTCGTCCCCGGCACGCTCAAACAAATCGCGCGCCATGAGGCTCTCAATCGCTTCCGGTCGCAGCCGCAGCGATTCCAACTCCAGGCGCGACGCGCCGAAGACCGCCTCCGCAGACCCGAAGCGCTCCAACAACTTCGCGGCGGCGCGCGGCCCCACACCCGGCGTCATATTGAGCGCAATCCATTCACGCATAGCGAAGGCAAAAGGTAAAAGTGAAAAGGTAAAAGTGAAAAAGCGGCCCTCTTACTTTTGCCTTTTGCCTTTTTACTTTTGCCTTGATGTTGGCGGAGGCGTGTAGGAATCGAACCTACCTGAGCCTGTTCTCACAGTCTCACTGACGGTTTTGAAGACCGCGCCATTCACCAGAACAGATTCGCCTCCCCGGAAATTTGCGTTTCAAACAGCTAAAAGCAATTCATACCCTTCGGAGCGAAAACCCTACGCGCCGTTCGCCGACCCTGTCAAGCGAGTGAACCAAGACGCCCGTTACGCCGCGATGCAACAAATTCAGTGAACACCGCCGCTGTGGTACCCCTAAATCTATTGGCGCGCAGACCCGATTGAGGTAACCTCTGCCGCATGCCAACAGACGACAATCCCCGCAAAACGTCAGGGCCTGATGACCCGGCGCCCACTGTCATGGATCCAACTCGACTTCCTTCCCAGGACGAATTAATCGGACAGACTCTCAACGGCCGCTACCTCATTCAAAACGAAATTAAGCGAGGCGGAATGGGCGTGGTCTACCTGGCGCTGGACCAGCAGTTACATGCCCGCCCGGTGGTTATGAAAGTTTTGCTTGAGGAGGCTTTTCAAAGCGAGTACGTCGTGCAAAAGTTTCGTCAGGAAGTTGAAGCGCTCAGTCGCATAGACCATCCGGGAATCGTGGGCATCATCGATGCCGGTGAACTGAAGAACGGCAAACCTTTCATCATCATGCAGTATGTCGAAGGGGTAACTCTGCGTTCGGCCATCAGCCCGGAAGGAATGAACCTCGAACGAACGGCGGAACTACTAAAACAAATTGGACGCGCGCTGGCTGCCGCGCACAATCGCGGAATTCTTCATCGCGACCTGAAGCCCGACAACATCATGCTGCAGGATTTGGGTCATGGCGAAGAGCAAGTAAAGATTATCGACTTTGGCATTGCCAAGGTTAAGGATTCGGTCGTTGCCCCCAGTACTTCTCTTAACCTCTCGCCAGGAACGGTAGCCTACATGGCTCCCGAGCAGTTGAACGGACGGCCCATCACAGCCGCGACGGACATCTATGCGCTCGGCGCGATCACCTATGAAATGGTAACAGGACGCAAGCCGTTCAACCCGGAGACAGGATTTGAACTGCTGCAAATGCAACAGACAGGCGTTCGCGTGAAACCCGCGGATCTGAGACCAAGTCTTCCAATCAAAGCGCAAGAAGTAATTCTCAAGGCCCTTTCCTTCGCGCCGGTTGAGCGTTTCACGACGCCGCGCGAATTCGCCGATAGTTTCGCAGGGGCGATTGCAGAGGATCTACAGTCCGGCGGATTCTCGGAGCCAGTTGCTTCCGTTTTGCCGCCTACCCAGCTTTCAAATGAAGAGACGCCCCTGGCGAAAGCTCCAGCCGGTCCCCAACCCAAAACTCTTCAAGTACCTTTTCGAGCCGCTCAGCCTCCTGATCCGTCAGGCGCCCAATTCGATCATGGTCCATCGGTGGACCAGCTTGGTTTGGGCCGGCGAGCGGATGCCGCGCGGCGATCGAGAAACTTATTTCCCTGGCTCGCAGGTATTGGTGTGCTGGCTCTGGCGGTTGTTGCACTGGCAGCCTGGGCCATCATCCGTTCCCGGACTAATGAAACAAAGAAACCACCACCGCCGGCGACAACAGAACGTCTTCTCAGCTTTGGCCTGACGGTGCAAAAAATGCGCGATGGGCGTGCTTACCAGGATCCATTCGAATCGTCGGGTCAGGAAATTTTTGAGAATGGTTGGAAGTTTCGCGTGCACCTAACCAGTCCGCAGGCCGGGTACCTTTATCTTCTTAACGAGGGGCCGTCTGCAAAGGGTGCAAACACTTACAACCTGTTATTCGCAGCTTCGGCCGCAAACTCCAACGAGCCGCCGGTGACGGCGAACCAGAAAACTGAAACGGCCTGGATGGTCTTTGACGAGCATCAGGGGACGGAAAAGTTTTGGATCGTTTGGGCCGCCCAGTCTGTCCCCGAGCTCGAAGCTGTCAAGGGTGTAATAAATCCGAAAGACAAAGGCGAGATTGGCGACGCCGACCAGGCAAACGCAGTCAAGCTCTTGCTTGAGCAGCATTCATCCGACAAGCCGGAAGCGCAGAAGGATTCGACGAAGAAGGAGACCAACCTCAAAGGCAAAGGCGATGTCATGGTCCATCTCATGGAGTTGGAACATCACTAGAGCAAACACCGTCCGCCGTCGTAAAGCAAACTGTTAGTTTGCGGTCGTGCTGGGCCTCAAGTCGCGTGGTAACGGACCACCGCAAACTAACAGTTTGCTTTACGCGCTGGGCTGACCTCACCATAAGGCAGATGTTCACATTTCCCGTGACCCAAAATCGTTGACAAGTATCAAGCAATCCGCCTAGTCTACGACTCGAAAATTCGGTTGACGCCATTCCTGTGGGCCGCGGTTTTTGCTGCCCACCCTGCCTTCACAATTCGGGAGTTGTCTTATGAAATCGAATGTCCCCTCTTCGAAGCTAATCCTGGCTTTGCTGTGTTTGTTTGCCCTCATCAATTGCAGCCTCGCTGAAACTGCGTTCGCACAAAAGCGTGGCCGCGCATCGCAAAACCGTGCGCCGCAAAAGTCGGCCAGTCGTGCCGCCGGCATCGCCGAGGAAGCGGACAAACTGTTGGAGGAGGGCAAATCTTCCGACGCCATCGACGCTTACAAAATCGCAATTCGCCTTGATCCAAAATTCGCGCCTGCTTATGGAGGCTTGGGTGACGCCTACTTCAATACCGGAAAATGGGAAGAAGGGCTGGCCGCGTATAAAGAGCAGGTTCGTCTCGAACCAAACAGCGCTGAGGCACAATACAATCTCGGATACGCATACAACGCGATGGGCCGTCACGGCGAAGCGTTCGCACCGCTGGTCAAGGCCACCAGCCTCGACCCGAGCTATGCCGAAGCCTATTACGGTATTGGCTACGCTTACTTGCGCGGTACTGACTTCGAAAAATCAATATCCTTTTTTAAGAGTGCCATACGGTTGCAGGCTGACTACGCTGATGCCTATTACGGCCTGGGCCAGGCATTAACGCGACTGGGCCAACCCGACGCGGCCAATGAACAGGTCAAGAAGCTATCCGGCATCGACGCTAAGCTCGCGCAAAAACTAAGTAAGGAAATCCAAGCGGCATCGATGCGAGCAGAAATTATTAGTCCGGCCGCTTCGTCCGCCGCTTCGCAAACTACGGCGCGTTTGAATTCTCCATCCGCTCATCCCAGTGAGCCAGCGCAAAGTGCCGGCTCGACCCCGCTCTCACAACCTGAAACTGAGAAGCCCGCCGCGCCGCTGGTTGATATCGTGAAAGCCCCGACACAGCAACCGCAGCCGGTAGTCAACCGACAGTTATCAACTCCGCAAAACTTAACGCCGGCTCCGACAAGAACGGTGCCAGCGAGGCAGCCCGAAACTCTCAGCCGTCAACTCGAGCAACTGCCCGCGGCCCAGGCGCAACCAGCTTCGTCAACACCCATATCTTCGCCCGCTAGTTCAACTCTGTCACAACTGAATCAGGTCACGACCTTGCCTGTTGGTCCAAAGCGTTGGGCCCTGGTGATTGGTGTCGACAAATACATGGACCCGCAAATCAGCCCACTCAAAGGTTCGGATAACGATGCCCGATTGATTGCGGATGCTTTAGTACGGTATGCAGGATTCCCACAAGACCAGGTGATTCTGCTTTCCACCGCTCAGCCGATGGAACGGCAACCGACGCGCGTCAATATTCTGCGCCGCTTATCCAATCTCAGCACCGCTGTGCCGAAAGACGGTTTGTTGTTGATTTCGTTTGCGGGCCACGGAATGGAAAGAGGAGGACAAGCTTTTCTGATGCCTTCGGATTCTCAAATCAGCGATCAAATTTCCTTTCTTGAAGAGACTGCAATCAGCATCAATCGAGTAAAAGACCGGATTAAAGAAACAGGTGTGGGGCAAGTTCTGGTGTTGCTTGACGCTTGCCGCAATGATCCTGGCGGCCGTGCCGACGCGCCGAATCCTTTGACCAACGCCTACACCAATGCTTTCAATTTCGACGTCCGCAATCGCGAGGTCCAGGCCTTTGCCACGGTTTACGCTACCGGAATCGGCCAGCGCGCTTACGAGTACACTGAAAAGAAGCAAGGCTATTTCAGTTGGGCAGTAGTGGAAGGGTTGAAAGGCGCAGCCGCAAACGAAAAAGGCGAGATAACACTGGCCTCGTTGGTGAAGTACGTTCAGGAAACAGTACCTAAACGATTAGCAATCGATCTTGGCTCGACCAAGCAACAGCGACCCTTCGCAAACATCGAGGGTTATCGCGCTGATCAGTTAGTCCTGGCAGTTACTAACTCAGCTTCGATGGCGCCCGGTTCCGACATGCCTAACGTGGCGCTGGTGGACCCGGCGGCAATGGAACTGTCGTTTTGGGAGACAATCAAGAACAGCAACAACGTCGACGACTTTAAATCTTATTTGGAGAAATATCCCGACGGCCAGTTTGCGGCGTTGGCCAAATCGCGATCTAACCTGGCGCGGCCGGCGGGTAATTCTAACGGCGTTGACTCTCCCGAGATGAGTTACTGGAACGCGATCAAGGACAGCCAAAACCCTTCAGACTTTCGTTCCTACGTCACGAAATTTCCGCAAGGACTTTTCGTCGAACTGGCAAACAATCGCATTGTGTCGCTGGAAGCCAAGGCATCCGGTCGATCGCCTGCAGCGTCGGCAGGCTTGCAGCCGTCTGGCCCGGTGACCATGCGGGACATTGAACTCAGTTACAAGAGCAGCATGTTTGACGAAACAATCCGCGTCGCCAGCCGCTTCCTTGAAGTAACACCTGATAGCGGAGAGGCACATGCTTATCTGGGCCTTGCTCTTTTAGCCAGGAAGGATGCCGACAACGCTGTGCTCCAGCTCGAACGGGCCATGATTCTGGGCCAATCTGTAAACCTCCCATTGAAGCGACTAAGAGAACCGCTTTTTGGGCACGCATTTGATGAGGTGGTGGTCGGGTTGACGGCGGACTCTCTGCTGATTCAGCAAGGCAAGACTGTCTATAAGGGTAGTTATGCTGCTTTGGCAAACTCAACGATCGGCAATTACAAAAATCAATGTCCGATTGCTACCGTCAAAGGAGCTTTTGCTGAGGGCAACGGTAAGCCGGGAAATAAAACATTCAATCTCTTTCCTGCTACGTCCACGTTGGTACCGGTGCAGCAAGGTAACATGACCATTAACGTCGCCGCCTGCAACGACGATGGGATCGTACCGACGACGATTATCAAACTGATATATCGGCTCTCAACCAAACGATGAATTAGACCACCTGCGAAGCGTATTAAGTTGAGCATGATCAAATTCTCAAAACTAACGGCGTGGCGCGCTTCGAGCGTGATTGCGCTTGGCATTACAGGTCTGGTCTTTGGGCTAGCCGGCAGCCGTTCGCACGCTCAACAGGATTCCAGTCGGCAACTGGTCCAGGCTAATGAGCAGCGGCCTGTTGTCAATCGACGTATTGCGCTGGTGATCGGCAACGGCGCATACACCAATGCGCCCCCATTGAAGAATCCACCCAACGATGCGCGCGACATGGCGGCGACTTTAAAACAGCTTGGCTTCACAGTCGCGAGTGCGATTGATGCTGACCAACGCACGATGAAGCGCCTGATTCGCGATTTTGGTCAACAACTGAAAGGTGGCAGCCAGGGGTTGTTTTATTATGCGGGCCACGGCGTACAGATGCGCGGTCGAAATTATCTGATTCCCGCCAACGCCGAGATCGCGAGTGAAACGGATGTTGAAGATCAGGGTGTCGATCTCAACCTTGTGCTGGGCCTGATGGACGAAGCCCAGAACGGTCTCAACATCGTTATCCTCGACGCCTGCCGTAACAATCCCTTCTCGCGAAGTTTCCGCTCCGCGGGCAGCGGCTTAGCACAGGTTGATGCGCCAACCGGAACGCTCATCGCTTACGCGACCGCGCCGGGACGCGTGGCCTCAGACGGTAACGATCGGAATGGTTTGTACACCTCAGCACTGTTAAAGAACATGCGCGTGCCCGGCTTGAATCTGAGTGAAATGTTCATGCGCGTACGTGCCGAAGTAATGATGCAGACGGGTAAGAGACAGGTACCATGGGAAATGTCGTCACTGGTAGGAACGTTTTATTTCACCCAGCCAGAGAACGTAGCTGGGGGCAATGATTCAGCGTCGACCGGCTTCACGACTATCAGCCAGGCCGCGAAGGAGCAAGCATTGTGGGAAGCTGTTAAGGATAGCAACGAGCCGGGGGATATCCGTGATTATATGAAGAAGTATCCGAACGGCGCGTATGTCGATTCGGCAATCGTGAAGCTTCGGAGATTGGGGGCCACAAAGAACAGCGAGGTGAATGGCAATTCGGCTACGTCCCAGTCTGCTAACGTTGGAGGATCGAGGATGGGTGCTCCGCTTTCCTCTCTTTTCGACGAGCGCAATCGCGACGTCCAGGCGTTCGCCACGATTTACGCTACCCGCATTGGGCAACGCTCGTATTTGAACGATGCCGAGAATCGTAGCTATTTCTCATGGACATTAACAGAAGGTCTGGAGGGTGCCGCAGCAAACGATTATGGTGAGATTACGCTTCGGAAGCTCGCCAAGTATGTGGAAGAAACGGTACCCAAAAGGATCGTTGCCGATCCCGGCCGCTCAACGAAGGAGCAGGGACCTTTTGCCATAATTGAGGGCTATCACGCCGACTTATTAATCATTGCGCTTACTAATCAAGGGTCTTTGAGTGCTGAGGACACCTCATTGCCGCCGCTCGGATCCACCTTCCCAAGTAAAGCTAAAAGGTGGGCACTGATTGTCGGTGTAGAGAAATATGCTCACAAAAATATAGGCAACAAGAAGTACGCGTCAAATGATGCTCAGGCCCTTGCCAAAGCTCTCATTGATAATGCTGGGTTTCCTAATGAACAAGTTATTCTGTTGACAACAAATCAACCACCGGATCTTCAGCCAACACGTACAAAGATCATAACGCAACTTCACAATCTTTCAACGATGGTGCCGAAAGACGGATTATTGTTGGTATCGTTCACCGGCCTCGGAATTGAAGCCGGCACACAGTCCTATCTCCTGCCGTCCGACGCACTAGTCAATGGTCAGGTTTCAACTCTTGAGGAGAGTACGATCAGTCTCAGCCGCGTGAAAGAACGAATTAAGAGCATTGGAGCCAGCCAGATAATCATTTTGCTCGATGCAAGCCTCGCTCAGGAAAGTGTCCGCTAGCCAGCAGAAGAAATATGGACTCGTTATGGAGAGGACACGAGTAGCCATTAGACTGAGGTAGTGATTGAGCGAATCTGTAACGCAAATCCAGTAGAGGTAATTCTAAACGTGGAAACAATCGACGCACGTCTTGGTTGGGCTATTAGATCAGTGGTACTAGGCTGTATTTGTGCCCCTCTGCTAGTCGTCCAGGGACAGGAAGCAACGTCGCGCCAGATCGTGCTCGAAGAATTCACGCGCGCTCGTCCGCCTGCAGCTTCTGCCAAAACACAACCTCCAGCAAGTAAGTCGCGCCGCAAACCAGCAGTATCGGCCGTTGCCAAGGCGTCGCCTCGTTACGTGCGCAAGACGCCGTCAGTGATTGCGACCTTGCAGCCCGGCGCCCCAACCATGGATATCGGTGTAACTATCTGGCGCCTTCGTCCATCTACAGGAGTTGAAGGCGGCGCGCGAATGTTGGTAATGGAAAACGCGCGGCCGACGGAATGGACACCGCAACGGATTGAAGCCGACACACCCTTGCAAGTGGGTGAGCGAGTACGGCTCAGTATCGAATCGCCGCGCGCCGGATATTTATACGTGATCGACCGCGAACAATATGCCGATGGTTCGTTCGGCGATGCGTATTTGATCTTTCCCACGCTGCGGACTCGTGGCGGCGACAATGAAGTCCGGCCCGGAAAACTGATCGACATTCCGGCGCAAGAGGACAACCCGAGTTACTTCACGCTCGTGCCCAGCCCCAGCCGAAGCGATCAAGTCGCCGAGATCCTGAGCATCATCGTCACGCCCGTGCCTCTCAATAGTCTCCGGCTATCAGAGCGTCCGTTGAAACTTTCAAAATCTGAGGTTGCAAAATGGGAGGCAACTGGCTCTATTGAAGTCGAACGTTTTGAGATGGTGGGTGGCGCCGGAATGCCATGGTCCAAAGCGGAGATGTCGGCGAGTGCGGCGGGCTCATCCAGAATCTTGACGCAAGAAGAACCAGCGCCGCAGACGGTCTATCGCATCGGCAGCAGAAGTAAAAACGCATTTGTGGTTACTGTCCCGCTGCGATATGGAAGATGAACCGCGGTTCTTAGTGGCATAGACTTTAGTCTGTGGCCCGTACGGAGCCACAGACTAAAGTCTATGCCACTAACTACCTCAATTCGATAGCGCCGTTCCGGTTCGCGCTACGATGAACGGTTCAACTCCGAGTTCGCGTCGATAGAACACTCGCGGCCGCTGCAGATTTCGTTTTGCCGGATCAGTTTTCTCATCGCCGGGCACAAAGGCCACCACCTGTTCCAGCTGTCGTCCCTGCGCTTCTTTCAATTTTTCTTCCTGCATTTGCGGCACTCGTTGCGTAGCGTAATCAAGCCACTCCTTCAGAAACACCTGGCCATCCGCAGGCTGTATGTCAGCCGCCGAAGTTTTGAGTCCCTCTTCAACTAACGCGTAGGTCAAATAGCCATGGCCCAGCTTGGCTGCTTCCATCGCCGCCTGGTAACTCTGCGCCGCCGTCAGCACGTACATTCCCTTTTCATAAGCGAGCTGGGCCAGTCCCCTGCTGTTCATCGGTCCGCGACGCTTTTCTGCGGCTTCGAGTGCCTGGCCCGAATTGCAGGCATCGATCACGAATAGAAACTGCCCAGCATCGATACCTTCAAAAACACGCTCCAACTCTCGATCGGAAATGCCATGGGCCATGATAGTTTGCAACGCGGCCGCGTCGATTTGGTTTCGTGCTCCGGCGTAACCGAGGTCATGCGGAATGAGATAAAACTGATTCTGTTGTGCGGTGCCGTGGCCGGCGTAGTAAACGATGACAGCATCTTCAGGCTTGACGCGAGCGGCGAGGCTGGTCAGGGCTTGGACAATATTTGCTTTGGTGGCCTTCGCATCCTGAAGCGAAATGATCTCCGTGCGTTCGTATTTTTTGATCTGCGACTCCTGCCGTTGCAACTCTCCAGCAAAGTCAGTGGCATCGGCTACCGCATAACGAAGATCAAACTGCGAATTCGCATACTTGTTAACCGCGATTGCCAGAATGTAAAGCGTGCCCGGCTGCCTCAAGCTCTCGTTGCCGTTGACTGTGACGGTCGCGTCCGCGCTCTTCACGTTATCGCGATTGAACCCGTACGCGGTAAAGAGATTTGCACCAGCAACAATCGGAATCTCTGCGTCTAACACCACTCGGCTTTGTCCTTTTAGGACGTCGCCGCGCCAAGCCATAACCAAAGCGCCGTTGCGAAACAGTCGCACGTCCTGAGCGCCGGCGGGTGCCTGGCTAACTTCCACTTTGACTCCGATCGTCCGTGATCGAATTTGCGCGGCGGCAACTTGTGCCTCATCCACTGCGACCTTAACGGTCGGCTGCCGGCGATCTTTTTGAGTGATGTTTTGCGGCGCCACGGGCCGTTTCCCTGCATACAAATCCGCCAACAACCCCGGATGATAGTAATCGTTGAAAAAAAGTTCGACCGGAGCAACATCGAAAAGGTTCGCAGAAAATCGCCAAAGGATCTGGTTCCAGGCGGCGGGTGAACCATCAAACAATCCGTCTGGCGTAACCACGAGCCAATCCTGCTGGTCCAATGAAAACAAACTGGCCAACTCTCTTCCGGTCGGCACGTCCCACAACTTAATGCTCGCGTCGCTGCTACCACTAATTAGCAGTTTTCCGTCCGCGTTGAAGGTGAGCGAGTTAACGCTGCCTTTGTGTCCGGTCAGTGTTTGCAGCGGCCGATTGATTACGACCGGCTGCGGCCCAGGACTGGGTACTTCCCAAATACGAATCTCGCCGTCTTCGCTGGCGCTCGCCAACTTTTTACCGTCCGGGCTAAACGCAACCGCGTTGACTGAAGCCTGATGGCCCAGATACGCAACCTCAGAATCCCCGGAATCGATGTTCCAAATTAGAATCATCCGGTCCTGACTACCGCTCGCCAATTTTTTTCCGTCGGCACTGAAAGCGATCGCACCGACGCCGCCGGAATGCGCTGCCAAGGTCTTTAGCTCCTGTCCGGTTGCGACGGACCATAGCTCGATAGCGGCATCCTGACCGGCGCTTGCCAGCAATTTATTGTCAGGGCTGAATGCCAAATCGCGAATGCTCTTCCGATGACCCTTCAGTGTGAACAACTCGCGCCCGCTGCCGGCGTCCCAGAGTTTGATCTCATTATCGCGGCCGCCTGCAGCAATCAGCTTCCCATCGGAACTCAGCGCCACCCGGTCCGGCACAAATTTGGACTCGCGCGCGACGGTAATTTTTCGTTGAGCCTCTGCCTGCGACACATCCCACACGCTAACTGTGCTGCCAAAACTTCCGGATACTAATCTGGCGCCATCGTTGCTTAGACCGATTGAGTGTCCACTGTTTCTGCCGGTTAACGATCGGACCAGTTGACCTGTCAACGGATCCCAGATTTTGATCGTGTCGTCGCGCCTGATGCCGGCAACTCCTGCCGCGAGCGCACTCGCCAACACTTTGTCGTCACCGCTCACCGCAACCGTTGCAATCGCCGCGACGTGACCTTTGAGAACGCGAACTTCCTGGCGTTTGGCGCTGTCCCAAAGAGCGACGGTGTTGTCGGAGTTGCCGACTGCCAGCAACTTCCCATCGGCGCTGAAGGCAACCGCATCGACACCCAGTTGCGATCCTTCAAGAGTTTGCAACGCCTGTCCGGTTGCGACATTCCACAACTTGATTTCAGTCCCGTCCGCGCCCGCGAGTGTCTTTTGATCCGGACTAAAGCTCAGCGCTCGGGCATCTCCGGGAAGCGTGCGCAAAGCGTTGCCCGTCGCCACGTCCCAAAGCTTGACGCCGCCACCGCCCGTAGCCAGCACGCTGCCGTCATAGCTGAAAGCGATCGGCCTCTCCATTGGAGCATTCGATTCAGTCACCCTAATCGTTCGGATTTCCTTTCCTGACTCGACGTCCCAAAGTTTTACCAGTTGAGCTCCGGTCGCCAATATTTTGCCGTCCCGACTGAAGGCCACGCTTATTGGAATACCTGCCAAAGCAGGCAAGCCTGCCGGCAACGTTCGCAACTCGCGCCCGGTAGCGAGATCCCAAACCTTCACCGACTGATCGCCACTGCCACTTGCTAACAGTCTGCCATCCGAATTGAAGGCAACGGAAGAAACAAAAAGCGTGTGGCCTGATAGAGTTTGTTTTTCGCGACCGCTGGCGACGTCCCAGATTTTTATAGTGTTGTCGGCGCTGCCGCTGGCCAACTGTTGGTCGTCGGGACTAAAGGCAACGGAGTTCACCGTGCCCGCGTGTCCCTTGAGCGTTCGCAGCTGATTTCCGGTGGCGGGGTTCCAAAGGACTATCGTCTTATCGACACTACCCGAAGCCATGAGCTTGTTGTCGCTGGTGAAGGCGATCGAGAGGACTTGCCCCGAATGGCCCGTCTGCACACTCAGTTCAGGCTTTTGCGCCATGGCAACGAGGGCCACGGAAAACACGATCGCGATCGTAGTCAGGCTTGAGATAAGAAGGAGACGCATATTACCCCCAGCGGAAATTGGTTCCCAGCCTGCGGAGCAGGCGAAGGCATAAAGCCTGGAGTGGAGCGTCGCGCAACCCCAGGACTATGAATTGAAAAAGGTTAAAAGTCCGCGGAGCGACCGACAGCGTCGTGATCGCGTAAGCGCTGCCGCCCACTCCGCGGGCTGACGTTGTTCGTTGGACCGCGAACCTGGGGTTGCGCGACGCTCCGCCCCAGGCTTTATGCCTTCGCCTGCTCCGCAGGCTAGGAACTACCGCAGCGGATTCTTTATCGAGGTTTGCAATTCAACCGGCACGGCGCGCTTAAACGTAAACAGAAATTTTTTGAAGTTACCGCACACGTAGATTCTGCCCGTTACTGTCCAAACCTCTTTCGAGTTGAATACGTCGTCGATTGTTCTCAAGACCGCCTGCGGTGTGCTGACAAAGATTCGCACGGAGGGAGCGAGGGTTAAAGGTTCCTTGTTCGGCAGCTTAAATGGATGAACGTAATCCTCGAGCGTGACTGGTGTGTCGTTGACTTTCATGTCCTCGAAAACGAGCAGGTCGACATCTCCCTGCTGTTTCACTGCGGCGAGGATTACCGGCACATCAAGCGTCACGCCGAGCGGCGTGACTCCGACAAGTTCTGCCTCACCTAAACGGATCAAGAGTGGTTCAGTTTCGTCATACTCATCCTTATCAAACTTTTCCTTCTCCGCCTTCTTGTCTTTTTTCTTGTTCGGCTCGCTGGGCTTTTTCATTTCCACTTGAGCGCGATGGATTTTGTAGCCGCGTATCTCTTTCGGCATGGGCCCGCCTTTTGCACTTTCAGCAGAGCGTTGCGCGGATACGGTAATCGCGAACGCAAAGACCATGAGAATTTGAAAGCCGCGATAAGGATATAAGGTCATACTCTCGACTCCTTCTTCAAGAGGCTGGTTGAAACTCAATAATCCCCCAAAGGACTATCAACATCGGTCAGTTTGCAGGTCAGGAAGGGTGGCTTGCCCCCGCTCGAACGCCAACGGCGCGAGTGGGTTACTTCAGCTCTCAATAACAGCAGATCGATCAAGACCGAGAGCGTGTCCAACTTAGAATGCTCGGACCTCTCTCGGCTTCCGATAAAATAATACCCACGACCAGTCGCGCCGTTGGCGCTCGAGCGGGGGCAAGCCACCCTTCCTAACCTGCAAATTACCGTACGCCCCTTTTGCCTTTTCACATACTCTTTTCAACAAGCAGGATCACGACGATCATCTTCATCACGGCAAGAGTGGCAGCTGCGGCAGGCGTTCAGGCAGCGCACGCAGTTGTTTACGCATTTGCTCAATTTCGGCCGGCGATTGCCGCAATTGTTTGACGATGCCACTGACAACCCGTCTGGCCAGAGCTTGATCCCGAAGTGAAACGATCTGCCAGTTCGCTCCTTCGCGACGCTCCAGAGTTAACTCGACTTCAGGAAGACGATTTATTCGTACCTTCGCGCTGTCGCCGGTTTTATCGATCTCTGTTACAAAAGGCATGGCCAACGCTGTCACGAGAAATGGCCGCGCACTGGCCGGTCCCGCCAGCTCTCTGATCCGATTCAGTATTTCCTCTTTTACATTCTCTTTAACAGCCGCACTTGTTTCGGGAGTGAATGTTTGGAGTTGCTCGCGCACAGATGTGACCGCTTGAGTAGTCAAACCGAGACCAGAATCTTGTGCGCTTTCGGTGATGAAATTATCGATGACTCGATCCAGATTCACGACTCGATCGAAACCTGCTCGATCGTTTTGCTGGGCCGCATCAATAACTAGCGCAAGTGGATAAGAAGGCGTGGTTTTGTAGTACTGCCACCCGGCAAAGCAAATTGCCAGCACAACAATGATGAGACCGCCCAGGACAAACAGCAGCCGGCTTAGTCTGGAAGATTTTTGCGTCACACTCATCCAATATCCTGCGACCGCAAAGCCAGAATCGTTCCGCCAGTCAAACCGAAAAACATCAACAGTAGGACGGCCGGGTTTAGCCAGCGATCGCCCCAGGGATGCAGAAAGTCTACATAGCCGCTCAGGTCATCCGGCATTTGCACCACCTTCACCTGCGGGGGAACCGGATCGAGCTTAGGCTTTGAAGGTTTGGTGGGCTCGGTACCTCGCCGGCCGCCCAGGTTCCATTTCTCCAAATCCTTCTGATAGGTGTTCATCTCTTTGTCAAAGTAGTCGAACTTAGCTTCCGACTTCGACTTGTAACCCTCAACGTCTTTCTGCTTCTGGTCGACTAGCCTGTCGTTTTGATACTTGATGTCTTTGTAAAGACCGCGACCGTCATTTTGCGCCGCTGGCTCACCCTTTTCATCTTTGCCGCGCAAAACCGGCAGGTACGAGAAACGCTTCATCTCATCAAAGGACCAGGTGGCGGGCATGACTACGCCAACGTATTTCGAAATTCCTTTGGGAACACCGACCAGGCCGCAAAACAGAAGTTGCGGAATTAGCAGCAGCGGCACAAAGCTGGTCGCCATCTCCGACGTCTTCACGATCGCTGAGACTAATAGACCAAGCGCAATACCCACCATGCCCGTCAGAATCATCACCAGCAATTGCGGCACGCCGTAGTAATTTCCCGGTAGCTCCATCAGGCCGGCAAGTTGAAGCAGTCGCAGCGATCCGAAAAGAAGAATGCATTGCAGACCCACAATCAGAGTTAGCACCAGCAGTTTCGAACCAACATAAGGAAGCAGTCCGAGGTTCACCATTCGTTCGCGATTATAGACCGCGCGTTCTTTGATAATTTCGCGGGCCGCGATCGAGGTGCCAAACCAGACACTAACGAGCGCCAGCACAAAGAAAGGAAAGTCGCGCGAACTCTCTTTGTCCACCACCAGGTAAGTAAGGAACGCCACGATCGGCGCCTGGCCAAACAGTATTAGTAGATTGAACTTGTCATGGCGCAGCACTTCAATGTAGCGCTGAGCAAGAGTTTTCCATTGCCGCAGACGATCGGTGACGGTGTGCCGGTTCTTCGCTGGCGCGGCGGTTTGCTGCTGTCCTTTCAAAGCGCCGAGAGGCTGCAGAATGTTTACTTTGTACTCTTCTGTTTCGGTAAAGCGCCGCTTCCATTCCTCCGCTACTTCTTCGGCAATCTGCTCTCTTTGCAGTTTATGATTTCCCTTCTGTTCAGCACTTGCATTCGCAGGCAATGCCGGAAGTTTGCTGATCCCGGCCGCAATAGGCGCTTCCAATTTGTCGTACAGATCTTTAAAGCTGTCGGCGCCGACATGCCGCAGGGCGGCCTGAGGACCGCCGTAGAAAACGAGTTTGCCGCGCATCAGCACCACAATCTTGTCGAAGAGTTTTACGTTCTCCATCGCATGCGTCGTCAGGATGACGGTGCGTCCCGATTCAGCAATCTGACGAAACAGCTTCATGACCTTCTCTTCCGTCGCTGGATCAAGACCAGAAGTCGGTTCGTCGAGATAGATGATCGAAGGTTTTGTAATCAGTTCGACAGCGATTGAGACACGCTTGCGTTGGCCGCCGGAAAGTTGCCCGACCGGAACGTCGCGGCGCTCGGACAGCCCGGTGACGTCCATCACCTCGTTAATGATCTGATCGATTTCCTGCGTGGAAACGTCACTCGATAATCGCAGGCGGGCCACGTAATAAAGTGTGCGATAGACCGTTAACTCGCGATGAATGATGTCGTCCTGCGGCACATAACCAATCGATTGTTTGAGCGAATCCAGATGCTCGTATAGATCCTGACTGTTAACCAGCACCAGCCCCTTGGTCGCCGGGCGCATGCCGTTGAGCGCATCCATCAAGGTCGACTTGCCCGCACCCGATGGGCCCAAGAGGCCGACGAATTCGTTAGGTTGAATCGTCAGGTCCACGTCGTCCAGCAGCTTGATGGTTCCGCCGCCGGCACGGTTGGGAACGATTTTTGTAATATCGATCGCATCGATGCGCGTCTTTGAACGCGTGTCGAGGACCGCAACGCCTCGCTCGGGATCGACCAACAACAGGAACGGCCCAATCTGTACTGTGTCGCTCGCGCCAATCTGCACCTTGCTTTTAATTCGCGTGCCGTTGACGTACACGCCGTTAGTTGAACCAGCGTCCTCGATAAAAGCGGCGCCATTCGATTTGCTTACGCGCGCGTGATAATTCGAAATCTGCAAACCGTCGAGTCTGACATTGATGTCCGTAGCGCGGCCGATCGTAAGGGGTGCGTTTCCTGCGAACGGATGAACGACCGCTGCGCCTTGCTCACCCGTGTTCGCAACTCGCTGGTCCATTGGCGGCGCACTTGGCCCAGATCGGGCGCTCCGTTGCTGCACGGGCGCCATGATGGTGGCGGGCACAGATTCTCGATCGGGTCTCTTTGGTGCAGGATTGGCGGGGTCGCGGAAGTGCAGGATTGGGCCACCCCTACCTAATTGAACCCGATCGCCATCGCTCAACAAACTTGCCGCCACAATTCGTTGCCCGTTCAGGAGCGTCCCATTGAAACTGTCTTGATCAACGAGTTCGAATCGATTTTCGCGCCGTTTGATAACTGCGTGGCGGCGCGAAACAAGACCGGCGTCGGCAGCAATTCTGATGTCCATGTTTGTATCGCGCCCGATACTTGAAACGTCGCGCGCGATCTCAAACCTTTGGACGGCGCCATCGGCTCTTAGTTCAAGAAAAGCAGGCTCACGGTAAGCGGAAGTCGGAGCGATCCTCTCTTCAGCTATAGTCGGAGTTTGAACGCTCGGAAGCGCAGCTTGAGTAGGCCCGATGCGCACCACCACCAACACTGGTCCACCAGGACCAAACTGCACGCGCGAGCCGGCGCGTATCTCCGCCGGTGCTGATAATTGACGTCCGTCCAGAAGCGTCCCAAAGCGAGACTGCAAATCAACCAACAGGCTTCGCGCACTTTCGACGCGAAACTCGGCGTGCTTGCGTGAGACCATCGGCCATTCGTTGCCGTCAAATACGATCTGACAGTCACTGCCATCGCGACCAACTCGTACAGTCGCCGCATCAAATTCGCGTTCAGGTTGAAGTTGGCCGTTCGTTTCTTCTGATAGATATATTTTCATAGCCCTGGATGTGCAGCATCGCTGGTGACTCCGCCTCGCGAATAAGCTCATAGGCGGGTTGTCGTTGGTTTTTGAATGACCTGAAAACCCCCTGGAAAAATCTGCGAAGCAATACTGAGTCAGACGCCCTGTAGCTGGGTGGGTATCTTTTGAGCAAAGCAGATAACCTACCGACCGCGAAAAATCAAGGAAAACTTGCGCTGAAGACTGGGACCGCGGGCGTCTCGCCCGCAATGAGCGCGAAGCGCTAACTTGACGTTTCCCAAATCCATTGTTTTTGTTTTTTGCGCTGCGCGCACTTTGCGGGCGGGACGCCCGCGATCCCAGTATCCCCCTTCTCGATCTTGGCTTGATCGTTCGACTTCGTTTGCGGTAATATTTCGAACGAACGTTCGAACGGTAGAGAAAACTTGCGGAAACAGGGCTAAAATCTAAGGAAACCAAGCCGCAGCGATTTTGAGGAGTGCATGATCAACTTTCAAACGTCACCTGACCAGTACCATCACTGGAAACTAAAAGTCGACGGCGCGGTCGCAACCCTGAGCATGGATGTTCAGGAGGACGAGACGCTCGCCGAAGGCTACAAGCTAAAACTCAATTCCTACGATCTGGGCGTTGACATTGAGTTGGCCGACGCGGTTCAGCGCATTCGTTTTGAGCACCCGGAAGTGAAAGTTGTCGTCATCACCAGTCTCAAACCGCGCATCTTCTGCGCCGGCGCGAATATTTACATGCTCGGCACTTCTTCGCACGCCTTCAAAGTTAACTTCTGCAAGTTTACAAACGAGACCCGCTGCGCGATTGAGGACGACTCGCACCATTCCGGACGGCGTTACGTTGCCGCGCTTAACGGCACTGCTTCGGGCGGCGGTTATGAATTAGCAATCGCCTGCGACGAGATCTATTTGGTTGACGACGGCAACTCGGCGGTTTCCCTTCCCGAAGTTCCCTTGCTCGGTGTCTTGCCAGGCACCGGTGGCCTGACCCGTCTGGTCGACAAGCGAAAGATTCGACGTGACCGCGCGGATGTTTTCTCGACGCTCGCCGAAGGGTTAAAAGGAAAACGCGCGAAGGAGTGGGGACTGATAAACGATTCGTTTCCGACCAGTAAGTTTCAGGAATCGATCGACGCGCGCGTGCGTGAAATTGCTGCCGGCGTAAAGCAAACTGTTAGTTTGCGAAACGATGTAGAAAAAACCAGCTTGAGTGAAAATGAACCATCGCAAACTAACAGTTTGCTTTACGGGATCAAACTCAATCCACTGCAACTAGAAATAAAACCCGCGGGTCTGGAATACAAATACGTCAACGTTGTTTTCAATCGCGAACAGCGTTACGCGGATTTGACTGTGCGTGGACCAGAAGCGAATTTGCCTACGAGCCCTGACGAAATTCAGAAACTTGGCGATTCTTATTGGCCGCTGCAGGCTTATCGAGACTTGGACGACGCCTTGCTGTACCTGCGCGTAAACGAACCCGAGATCGGTTTGGTTTGCGTTCGCACCGAGGGAAACATCGATGACGTGCTCGCGGTCGACAAGACGTTGTTGGCCAATAAGGACCATTGGCTCGTGCGCGAGATCATTCTTTACATGGCGCGCGTGCTGCGCCGGCTGGACCTGACGGCAAAGAGTTTCTTCGCAATCATCGAACCGGGCAGTTGTTTTGCCGGCAATCTGCTCGAGCTGATGCTGGCTTCTGATCGTAGTTACATGCTCAACAACCCGGATGAAAAAATTGAACTTGCGCTAAGCGAACTAAACCATGGTGCGCTGCCGATGAGCAATGAGTTGACGCGCTTGCAGTCGCGTTTTCTGGCCACACCGGAGAGGGTTAAAGAGATTCTCGCGCAAACGGGAAGGTTAGACACTGAAGCTGCGGAACAAGCCGGGCTGGTAACGTTCGCGCCTGATGATCTCGATTGGGAAGATGAAATTCGCGTGGCGATAGAGGAACGGACTTCGTTGTCGCCGGACGCGTTGACCGGCATGGAAGCATCGTTGCGATTCGCTGGTCCGGAAACGATGGACACAAAAATCTTTGGACGGCTGACGGCCTGGCAAAACTGGATATTTCAACGGCCGAACGCTGTTGGGGAAAAAGGTGCGTTGACTAATTACGGCAAGCCGACGCAGGCGCAATTTGATTTTAAGAGGACTTAAGTAGCACAGACTTTAGTCGGTGTTGGTAACCAAGGCACAGACTGAAGTCTATGCCACTCAGGAAAATCATGAATTTATACGAACGAATACCAAACAACGTTAACTTGTCGGAAGACAAAAAGCTTCAGCGCGCGCTGGAGAAATGGCTGCCCAACTACCTCGACTGGTGGAACGAGATGGGCCCCGACGGCTTCCAACAAAAAGACGTCTACCTGCGCACCGCGATCAGTGTCGAGCCCGACGGCTGGGCCAACTTTGATTTCGTTAAGATGCCGGATTACCGCTGGGGCATTTTTCTCAAGCCGGCCGAGGCCGACGCCAAGATTGGTTTCGGCGATAACTATGGCCAACCGGTTTATCAGGAAGTCCCTGGCGAATTCCGGAACGCCTTGCGTCGCATCATTGTTACCCAGGGCGACACCGAGCCTGCGTCAGTCGAACAACAACGCGAACTCGGCAAGACCTGTCCTTCGCTTTACGACTTGCGCAATCTGTTTCAGGTGAACGTCGAGGAAGGGCGCCATTTGTGGGCCATGGTCTATTTGCTGCAGCGTTACTTTGGACGCGACGGCCGCGACGAAGCGGACGCGTTGCTCGAACGACGCAGTGGCAATCCTGACAAACCGCGCATCCTCGAAGCTTTTAATCAACCCTGCGACGACTGGTTGAACTTTTTCTGCTTCACGATGTTCACGGATCGCGACGGCAAGTATCAATTGTCGGCGCTGGCGGAATCCGGGTTCGAACCGTTGGCGCGCACCTGCCAGTTTATGTTGACTGAAGAAGCACACCACATGTTCGTCGGCGACACGGGCATCAACCGCGTCGTCAAACGCACTGCGCAACTGATGAATCAGGGCGACGTGCGGCAATTGGGCGGCATCCCGCTGGATATCATTCAGCGCTACATAAATTTCTGGTTTAGTTATTCGCTTGATTTGTTTGGCGGCGAGATCAGCTCAAACTCGGCGGACTTTTTCGCGGCCGGTTTGAAAGGACGTTACAAAGAGCAGGATCAGTATGACGACCATTTGGCTGCCGATCAGATTTTCACTATGAAGATCGTCGAGGACAATCAGATCAAGGATTCCGAGGTTCCGCTACGCAATGCGCTGAATGAAGTGCTGCGCACCGAATATGTAAAGGATTGCGAAAAAGGTCTGGCGCGGTGGAATAAGAGTTTGGCTGATGAAGAATTAGTGGCACGGACTTCAGTCGGTGGCGAGCACAGACTAAAGTCTATGCCACGTCTGTTTCTCCCCAACAGCCGTTTTCACCGGCACGTTGGTGAGTATGCGGGGCACAATTTTGATCTCGAGGGAAATTTGATTTCACAGGAAGATTTTGAAAAGCGCAAAGGCGAATGGCTGCCAAGCGTCGCGGACCGCGAGTACGTGCGCAGCTTAATGCATCCGGTGATCGAGCCCGGAAAAATTGCTAACTGGATCGCACCACCGGCGACCGGCATCAAGGGGAAACCGTTTGAGTTTGAGTATGTACGGCTTTAAGTAAATCGTGTGACGGCACAGAAACAAAAGGTTACTAACAAACCTAACAGGTTGGGAAGGGTGGCTTGCTCCCGCTATGGTTAAGTGGGTGCATGCAACGGAAGCGGGGGCAAGCTCCGGGGTCCCCAGTGGGGCAGCCCTACTGGGGTGGAAGACACCCTTCCAGACCTGAGAGCACGCTTCTGTCGAATGACTAATTTGCAGCGACTTGGCATCGTGGCTGAGAAAAATGAACACCAACTTATCAACGGACTTTTCGAAGTACGACCAAAAGCTGGAGTTCATCCTGCGTAATGCCGCGCGCATTTTTGCCGAGAAGAATTACCACTCCACCACCATGCGCGATATTTCGCGCG
>JAVEDP010000005.1 GCA_030841085.1 Pyrinomonadaceae bacterium | reverse complement strand
CTAATAACTATCAGTCTCATGTCAAAGAGCAAACAGAATCAAGAGCATGAAGGCGCTGCGGCGTCGCGGTCAGAGTCTGCCTTTAAAAAACTCTTGACAGCGAACACCGCTTCATAGATGACCTCATTGCCACTGCGCGGCCTTTGATTCAACTGCATCAGATTCAAGCCGCATCACTACTCTAATCGCTCGTCTAATTGCTCGCGCGCTTCACGGTATTCCCTGTCCCGTTTGACAGTCATAAATGCCTACGGTAAGTTAATTCGCTTACGGCCAGCAGCAATTTCTCACCATATGCGTCCCGTTCGTCTAGTGGCCTAGGACACCGCCCTTTCACGGCGGCGACACGGGTTCGACTCCCGTACGGGACGCCAAATCTTTTAATCACTTAACCCTAAAATCATATTGCCGTTCATAGAACGGTTTGTTATTGTGAGCGACGAATTAAGACCTTTCAAAACCCGACCGTCGCCAGCTTGCCTCTCATGTTTAATTCAGACTGTCGCTGTAGGCGGATGGGTCATTCGGGCGTTTGCGTCGATCGCTGCAATGATGCGTGGCGCAGAACCGCCTACCTTAAACGTCCCACAAACACATAGGAGAAAGAAAATGAGTGTAGCCGATGTTTCACGAAACCGCCTCGGTACGCTGCCGAAGGAGTTGCAGGTCGCTCAGAATGCAATCGACCTTCCAGAGGTCAAGGAGATGCTTAAGAACCTCTCCCAACACAATCTCGGCATTTATATGCCGCACATGCACGACGAGGAAACCGGAGCATTCAAGCCCCTTCCTCCCGGAATCACACAAGTGGAGGATGGTTTGGTAGTGTCGTTCCTTCCGAACAATGAATGCGCGGACACCTCCTACATTTCAGTAGGATGGTTCTTGCACCCTGAAATGTCAGACGAGGACGCTGATAAGAAAAAATGTCGAAGAGTATGCATAACCGATGAACACGGTCACGCACCGGCTTGTGCGTCGGGGCCGAACGACTGACTCGGTTGAGGGGGCGTCGGCATGCTGTTTTGAAAGTCAACAGCGTGCCCCGCCCCCCTAAGCAGTTGTTGGCCCGCCATATAAGCGAGATCTATGTCCAATTCAGATCCAAGCAAAGGGAAGCCAACTGCGAATCTGATGGCTGACTACTTACCGCCCGTGTTGGTCGCTGACGGCGAGATGATGCGTAAAGTTGACCACTCCACCGTCTTGCTGGGCAGCCTTCTCAAGGGCGAAGTTCGTCCCGATCAAATCGAGCGAGCCTTGTCGTTCGAAGGATGCGGTGCGGTTCTCATTAAGTTGAATCAATACTACAGTTCTATCTATGAACAGTTTTACCGTCTACAGTGGCAGCTAGGCCATCGTGTGTTTGACAATGACACCGACAACAAGACTGCAGCAGCAGACTTCTCAGCCTTGGACACGCCTGTTCGTGAACTTTTGTGCCGATGCGGCGTTGCAGTGGCGCGTACGCGAAAGGGGCTCACGAGTCCCACGATAGCGCCATCTGTGGACTTTAAGAGATTTCTCGGCACGAATGGGACCACCTTAAGCGTTGCTATTGGCCGCCCGTTGGCCGCCAACAGGAAGGAGTTTCACCCAAGTGTCGACTGGCTACTCAAGCAAGAGGAGAAAGGGTGCCTCCAAAAGGACGAGAATCCTTCGTACGCCGTCTTGGCGCAGTCTGGAGACGGCGCGGGGCGAAGGATTAGTGGTCGGTCAGAGGCAGATGAGACTCGACTCTTAGCTTTGTATCGCGAATGGAAGCTCGCAAGCCCCATGGAACAAAAAGGCCACGGAAACAAGCTCAACGGGGATGTGTATTACGGCGCATTTCGAGGCTGCACACACGTGGATTGCGGGAGTACCATGAGTGTTCTCTTTGGGGCTGGGGATCTGCGTGATCGTGATGGATTCCCGGTTGACGGCACCACAAAATCGCAAGGTCTCGGCGGTACTTTGATGGTGGCATCTCCAGAGGAGAAAAACTTCACGGCACTCCCGTACCGTCTGCCTTGCGGCTCTACGTATGTGGTGGTTTTCTTTGAGGAGTTTGACCAGCGGGCGCGGCCGGCACCCCCGGCTTTGATCGGTCGGGAAGCAGCGAACAGTGGCAGCCAAGAGGCTAACGCTGCCGGACGACATCGCAAGCCGGTTGCCATCAACACCTGCGCGTTGGGATGGGCAGCCACGGTACATGGTGTTCGGCGCATTGAGGATACAGGGTTCAGCCGTGGTCAAACTATTGTGCATGTACGCATGACCGAGGAAGATGTAATCTGAGTATCGAGTTAGTGTTTCGGAAAGTGTGCGAGGAATAGAGCTCTCGTGGAAGTGCGTCCATTAAAGGTCCAATAAGCGTTCCCGTGAGTCCTTGAAGTGCGGTAGAGAGTGCTATCCATGCCGCTGAGTTCCGTTGAATTACATAGGTCGCTTCCCTTTCATGGCGGCGACACGGGTTCGACTCCCGTACGGGACGCCACTCATTATCAACAACTCAGATAATTGCGATTCACCCAGCGGTGAAAAGAATTCGGTTGCATCGACGCTTGCGTGAGTGGTTCGGACCTTAGCGCTTTCTGCACCTATCAGGTTGCAACCGGTAGGGTAAAGCGGATGATTGTTCCCTGGCCCGGTTGGCTTTCCGCCCAGACTCTGCCGCCGTGCAGTTCAACCAGTTGCTTGACGATTGCCAGTCCCAAGCGGGACCCGCCGGTCGCGCGGCTTCGCGATTCGTCCGTCCGGAAAAAACGATCGAATGCGAGGCAAATGTTCAGGTGCGATACCAGCGCCGCTATCCTCTATTTGTTTGGTTCCCGCGCGGCCTCGATGGGTTGCGCATTTTGGGACAGTGCTCCGGGAATACCCTTTAAGCCCGGCATCGGAACCGAGTTTGTTTCTTTTAACCTGGCGAATGGGACACTGCTTCGAGCCAGCTTCAATACCGGAGATGGAAGGGTAATGGGATTTACTTGCGGTCCGGTACCAGCGCCGTTAACGCCAGCCGTTCGAATTGATGGGCCAGCTCCAAAGACGTTATTTGTCTTAGCCGCGCCATGCTGTTTAGGAGTTCCGATGATTGAAAATAGTCTGGGCCACGTCGGGTGACGTAGCCCAGGAGAAGGATCGTGCGGCGCTGCGTTTAGCCATGAAGCCGTACGTTCACCTTATTTTCGCGGTTGGAGATTACCTGCGTCTACGTGAAGCTGTACGCAACTTCCTGATCTCTGTTTTCAATTGTTCGATCTGCTTCTGCTGCTCTTTTATGGCGTTGAGCATGGTCCACATGATCGGATCATTGTTTACCATCAGGTAACCGTTCGCGTTGCTCGAGACGGCTTCGGGATTAATTTTCTGCACCGCTTGTGCTCCAAAGCCGACGTGCTCTCCAGCAGAGTTAATGCCAAGGGCGTTGTCATTCTTGTACTCATAGCGAATCGGCTGCAACTGCATAACAGCTTTCAGCCCATTGCTATAGTTGCCCTTAACGTTCTTTAAGCGCTCGTCTGAGAAAGTTTGCCACGAGCCTCCACCGGCTTTGCTGGCATCGCCGTTGACCGACAGTTTTTGATCCGGAACCGAAGTGCCGATACCTACACGACCGGCGTTTCCGGTGTCGAAAAAGACATTCTTCGTGTTGGTTCCATCAAAATAGCCCAATCTGATGAAGTCGCTGGCGGCATTCGCGCTGATGAAACCAAACTCTGATGTTGTGCCGTCCGTCGAGGACACATGAATCGCATTGGAGCTGGCGGCATCGTTCCCGCCAAGGATGACGAGCTTGGCCAACGTTGGACTCGCTGTTCCGATGCCAACATTGCCGGTGGCCGAGATATCCACACTGCTGGTTGGTGCGCCTGGCCGAATGCGAAACGGAAGCCGTGAACCACCAGTAACATCGTGCACAAAAAAGTTTGCTTCATTGCCGGCTATGTCCCAGGTCTGCGCAGTGAAACCGCTCGCAGCGGTTTGTTCCAGCCGGTGCGCGGGAGTATCGCCAGTTGTAATATGAAGATCTAATGCGGGCGTGGCTGTCCGCAGTCCGACTCGTCCCGTGCTACTCACCTTGATCGAGTTTGCCGGTGCGCCGGCATCTACTTCAAACACAATCGTGCCTGTCTCGGAATTGCCGCCGGCGCCTTGATCTACAAACCCCAGAAAACTAGCGCCGCCACTGGCCGAGCTGTTTGCCCTTATTTGCCAATTGTTGGTGGGAAAGCCGGCGCCGGTGCTGGTGTCATCGAATTGAATGCGATCGTTGTTCTCTTTGAGGCGGATCGTATCAAAGCCGAAGCTCTCGTTGTTGACGCAATCCAGCCCCACGCATGCGCTGCCTTGCATGATCAAATCATCAGGGATGACCTGGTCAGGCATGAACAACGGCGAAACGTGGTGCAGTCTAAGATTTGATTGGACAGTCGGAGTCGCGCCAGGAAATCCCTGGACGGAAACTTTGCTTGTGCGTCGCGCACCAGCTTCTTCGCTGGTTCCGGCGACAATAACCGAACCGTTCACAATTGAAAAACTTCCCGACTCTACGAGAGGGGCAGCCACTGCCGGTTTGCGAGCAGCCCGCACACTTTCAGGTTCGTCACTTTTACCCCGTCCGTTCGACGTTGCGTCGAATACTTTGCGAGCATTGCGCTTCGATTCAGTCATTCGCTACCATTCAACTTGTTTCGATGCAGCCTCCGAATTGCGTGAACCCGAGACAACTTTCCTTTTCTGACGATCAACTCGAGACGCTTCAGCGCCTCACCTTTAATTTTTTCCTGAAGGAGACGAATCCCGAGAACGGTCTGGTGCCGGACAGCACTCGTCCGGGATCGCCGTGCAGCATTACCGCCACCGGATTTGCTCTCGCCGCGTATCCCGTCGGCGTCGAACGGAAATTCCTCACCCGCGACGCGGCCGTCAAGCGCACGCTCACAACACTGCGCTTTTTTTGGAACAGCCCGCACGGACCGGAAGCAGACGCCACGGGATACAAAGGTTTCTATTATCACTTCCTCGACATGAAGACCGGGCGGCGAACGTGGGATTCCGAACTGTCAACCATCGATTCGACTTTCCTTATCGCGGGTGCGCTGACGGCCGCGGAGTATTTCAATCGCGACACGAAGGCCGAACGCGAAGTTCGCAGACTCGCCAACGCAATCTACGCTCGTGCCGATTGGCAATGGGCGCAGAATGGGAAAGATACGGTCACGCATGGATGGAAACCGGAAAGCGGATTCATCAAGTATCGTTGGCAAGGCTACAACGAAGCGCTGCTTCTTTATGTTCTCGGTCTGGCTTCGCCAACTTATCCGTTACCTGCCAGGAGCTACGAGGCATGGACCAGGACTTATAAGTGGAAAAAGCTTTACGGCCAGGAGTTTCTTTACGCCGGTCCGCTCTTCATCCATCAGCTCTCGCACATGTGGATCGATTTTCGCGGCATTCAAGACGAGTACATGCGAAGTCGTGGCATCGACTATTTCGAGAACAGCCGTCGCGCTACGTACGTTCAGCAGCAGTACGCGATTCGCAACCCGCGCGGCTTTAAAGGTTATGGCGAATACATTTGGGGTCTGACGGCGAGCGATGGACCGGGACCAGCAAGCGAAAGGGTGAGAGGCAAATTGGTTCGGTTCTACGATTACAAAGGCCGCGCTGTTCCAAACGGGCCGGATGATGGCACCCTGGCGCCGTGGGCCGTGGTCGCTTCCCTTCCGTTCGCGCCAGAGATCGTCTTGCCGTCGCTCAAGTTTTTCGACGATGCGTTTCCCGAGATGACCAGCAAGTACGGCTTCAAGTGCAGTTTCAATCCAACATTTACCGGAGACTCAGGCAAGGAGCGGAGTGTCCGGAAAGGCAGCTCGGTTGGGGTAGTGGGATGGATCTCAAAAGGCTACTACGGTCTCGATCAGGGGCCGATTGTTTTGATGATCGAGAATTACCGATCCGAATTTCTCTGGCGGCTAATGCGCCGCTGCCCGTTCATCATCGACGGACTGCGCCGTGCAGGTTTCACCGGCGGCTGGCTATAAGCCAGCGCTACCGTCCTGTCCACTTACGGTTTCTTTGGCACCGGTGTAGGCGTTGGCTGCGCCTGGATTTCTTCCTGATTCTCAACATCAGTAATCCGCACTTTGCTTCGGAAGCGCTTGTAGTCGGTGTAACGTACCAACATCCGCAGATGCACCGACTGCCCTTTAGGAAAATCCAGTTGATCATCGGAGTAGGTGTAGACAGGAAACCAATAATGCCCGTCAACTTGTTGGCGGTAAGTTTCAAAAATCGGGAAGCGTTGATTTCCCTCAGGCACGCCCTTTCCTTTCACTTTAACGATTTGCACATCCTGCTGGTCCACCCAGATTCGTCCCTGAAAGAAACGCTCGCTCACTTTTTTCGGGATCACTTTTGGCGCCACATCAAAAACATAAGTGTCCAATTCGTCCACTCGTTCTTTGCCAACATAAACGAAATTGTACAGGCCAATTTTTGACGCTTCGAGCGCGAATGGTTGGACGCCGCCAAGGTCTTCCAGATCTTCTTGTGAGACCGAAATTTCGGTAAGTGTGGGCTGTGGGAAAAATGTGATCTTCTCGAACCTTTCATTGCTGTCGTTGAAAACAAACTGCGAGGTTCGGTGATACTCGCCGGTGATCTGCCCGCCCATTCCAATTGTCTGGACCGTCGCGTCCCGGGTGAAAGCGTAGTCGGAGAGGGCGTGGCGAAACTCTGTTTCTTTGGCGGTAAACGACTTGATGATCTCGTCAACATTAACTGGCGCGTTAGCAGCCTGAGACTGGGGTTCGGCCGATTTCGAAGCTTGCGCCTGTCGTGTGGCGCCATGAAAGCTTAACAGGCAAGTGGCAAAGAAAATCGCCGCGCTCATCCGGGCTATCTGCAATTTCATCTGGAGACTCCGCTTTTCCAAGGATTAATGGCTAAAACGCCGGTACATTAGGCTCGTTGGATGTGAAAACCGGCAGCCGGGATGCAAAGGTTTCGTCAAGGAATTATCAAGATGTCGTAGCAAGGAAAGAACTTCGCAGGTAGGTCGGCTTCACGCCGCTATCGGTTCAAATTGCCGACTCAAGGCAACCTAAAGGGCGCCGGAAAGATTCCGGCGCCCCATTTCTTAACCGCGACTACGAATTGGATCCACTGACTTGTTCCGTGAACTGACGCGCGCCGGGTGGGGCGCGAACGGGCCACTGGTCCAACACGCAGCATTTCAAATCGACCTGATGAATCTTCAACCTGACTGCGTCTCGGTCATCTTGCGGCCACGATTCATTCGCTCGGTCGTTCCACTCACCTGCTCATCTTTTTCTTTTTGGAATGCTTTGCGGCTCGTTCGCATGAATGTTCGGCATTTGCATTACTTGGCACGATGCTCGCTAAGGGAACTGCGCTCGTTCTGTGAGCGTTGTTCTTTTCATTCACCATCGTCAACGACAAAGGCCTTCTGCCGGCGAAAGCAGCAGCGGGCACACACTTACCAGCCTAAGTCGCCCAGATAAGGCAGTGGGAGTTTCCGAAAGACCGCGGAAGAATTTTCGCGCGCCGGCTCCTAAGTGTGTCAATGGGTTTCAGGTCGGCCCTTCCGTGTTCGTTGATGGTGGTGATTGTTTTTGTCTGCACTAATTTCAGTTCAACGGAGAAAATCGATGAATCGCCCCCAATTCTTTAAACGTCTGATCGCAATTGCTCTGCTCGTTGCGCTCAGCCCTGCGTTACTAATCACGCAAAACAACAAAGCACACGCGGCCACCGCGACAGCCACCGATAAAGTTTCGCCTGACCTGCGCCAACTGATTCAATCAGGACAGGGCAGCACTCTCGTCAAAGTGATCGTGCAATCTAACTCGTCATCGTCTACATCTTCAGGAGGCTTGTTAGGCGGCGGCGGTCTATTGGGTGGCTTAGTTGGCGGACTGGTGCAAACTGTGGGCGGGGTGGTCCAGGGCGTCTTATCACTTCTTAACATCACCTTGGTCGAAACCCGAGTCGATTCGGTTGACACAATCGCGGCCGATCCTTCGGTGACCTACGTCTCGCTCGACACGGAGGTACGAAGCTTTGGTCACGTTTCGACGACTACCGGAACTGACCAGAGCCGCGATCAGAAAAATTCATTTGGGATCAACTACACGCTTGATGGTTCGAATGTAAGAATCGCCATCCTCGATTCCGGCATCGATACGACGCACAAGTCATTTACCGTGCAGTCAGGCAAAGTTGCTTTCAGCAAAGACTTCACCGGCGAAGGTCGCACCGACGATCCTTACGGGCACGGCACCCATGTAGCCGCGATTGCCACCGGAGTCGGGACAGCAACCAACGGCAAATATGAAGGCATCGCGACGGCGGCAAATTTGGTAAACCTGCGCGTAATCAATTCGCAGGGCGTCGGCACGGTCTCAGGTGTCTTGAAGGCACTCGATTGGGTGATGTCGAATCGGCAAACCTACAACATTCGGGTGATCAACATCAGTCTCGGGACGCCGGCAATCAACTCCTATAAGAATGATCCGATTTGCCAAGCCGTTCGCAAGCTGGTGAATGCCGGAATCGTCGTCGTCGCCGCGGCGGGAAACAACGGCAAAACTTCCACCGGCCAGAAAGTCTATGGCGCCATTCACTGCCCCGGTAACGAGCCTTCGGCGATTACGGTTGGTGCGAGCAACACCTATGGCAGTGACGCGCGCCACGACGATGCGATTACAACCTACAGCTCGCGTGGCCCAACGCGCAGCTATACGACCGACACCAGCGGAGTCAAACATTACGACAATCTGGTGAAGCCGGACCTGGTTGCGCCGGGTAACAAAATAATCTCCGCCGAAGCCAGGAATAACTATCTCGTGAGCACGCACCCGGATTTGGAAACGAATCTCTATACCCTGACCAACATGAAGTTGATGTACATGAGCGGCACGTCGATGTCATCGCCGATGGTAGCCGGTGCAGCGGCGTTGCTGTTGGAAGCGAATCCCAATCTAACGCCAAACATGGTAAAGATGATTCTGATGTACACGGCCCAACCGCTTGCGGGCTTCAATACTTTTGAGCAAGGGTCGGGACAACTTAACGTGGCCGGCGCAGTCGCGGTTGCCAAACTGGTACGCAGCGATTTGCTGAATCTATCAGCGCCGGCGTTGGGTTCGACTTTGCTGACCCAGGCGGCGCCAAGCCCGCAGACAACGATTTCTACCTACGCGTTTCCCTGGGCGCAGGGCATCGTGTTGAACCACGGCACAGTCACCGGCACGAACCTGATCAATAAATATCAAAAGAGTTATGGCAAGGGATATGTGCTTGGCGACGGCGTCATTGAAGGAGCTTATTCACAGAGTCTCAGCACGAGCATGTGGACGACTAACCTATCGATGGGCAGCTACCTAATGAAGAGCGACGGCACGCCAATGTTTGGCGGCGGCGTTTTCTGTCCCACCGGCATCATGCTGTCGGACGGAATCATGCTTAGCGACGGCATCATGTTGAGCGATGGCATCATGCTCAGCGACGGCATCATGCTGTCGGATGGAATCATGTTAAGCGATGGCATCATGCTTTCCGACGGCATCATGTTGTCTGACTCCAGCACTGGAGACGACACCGCCGGCATGCATTGAGGTTCACTGCCGCCGGTCGCCTCCGATTCGGCGATACTCAAACCCACAAAAACCAACGGCCAGGAAGCGCCTCCGAACGGAGCTTCCTGGCTGTGCTGCGTCTTCTGACCAACCGCTGCTATATTGATGGCATCATATTTCGTCTTGTTCGCATTTTTGCTGCTATTTATTGAGGATTATTGATTGATGCCAAGAATTTCGCTTCCTGACTTAACCGCTCATCACCTTCTGATTGCGGCTTTTGCGCTGCTGCTTTTCGCGGTCCCGGGACTCACCGCTCGCGCACAATCGGCCAGTGATGTGGTGATGGTACTGCCTTTTGAAAACACCTCGAGCCGTCCTGAGTACAACTGGGTCGGTGAAAGCTTTGCAGATTCGATCGCAGAATTGCTGAACAAGCCGGGACTGTTGGTTGTTACAAGTGACGAACGCGAACTCGCCTATCAACGGTTGCGACTTCCGGAGACCGTAATTCCTTCGCGCGCAACTGCAATCAAGCTGGCGCGTGAAGCCAAAGCTTCGATGATCGTAATCGGCACCTATTCAGTTACCCCGGTAGAAGCAACTGCGGCGCCGGGGGAAACCAAACCTGAAAAAGTCAAAGCGCCCACGGAAGCTTACGTGCAATTAACGGCGCGCGTGATCAAAGTCAACGAAGGCCGAACGCTCGGCGAATTGTTTGACGGCAATTGGGCGACGCGGCAATTTGATTTTGGTGGTCCATTGACGACGCTGCAGAATATTCAAGGCCGGCTCGCTTATCAGATTCTTTACCAACGCGACAAGGCGCTTCCCTTTTCGCAAAACCAGTTGGTGCAAGAGGCGACCAAAGTTCCACAGCGCGCGTTTGAAGCCTATGTTAAAGGCGTGCAACTCGGCGAGCGCGACGAAAAGCGTGTTAACTATCTAAAGAACGCGCTGCGATTCTATGCCGATGCAAACGGCGGTGCGATTTATACGCAAGCCGCATTCGAGCTGGGCCGTTATTACATGCTCGACAAAAAATGGAAAGACGCAACGGAATATTTCACGAAGTTACAGAAAAAGGACGCGCATTACGCCGAAGCCGCGTTTTACGCCGGGCTTGGCTACGCAAAAATGGGAGACCTGGGCAGGGCTCTGGCTGCGCTGGTGCCGTTAGCTTCGGATGTGCCGCTGATTGGTATCTACAACAACGCGGGTGCGGTGGCGGTGCAGGCATCGCGTGATGAAAAGAAAGATGACGAGCGCGCGCGGCTGTTGGCGCAGGGCGCTTCCTTTCTCGCCCGGGCGGCCGAATCGTCGCCTGACGACCCGTTCGTTCACTTTAACTATGCCCTGGCTTTATTTCTTTCCGGAAAATATGCGGAAGCCTCGGATCAGTTGAAGCCGGTCATCATCGCCGATCCGCAAGATGGGCAGGCTTTCTTTCTCTATGCAAAGTCGCTGGAGAAGATTGGCAAGACGGAAATCGCGACTGCGGCTGACGATCAGGCGCGCCGTTACTTGCCGAGTTATGCAAAGTGGCAGACAGAATGGCAAAAGTCGCAATCGGTCAACGGTGTTTCGCCGCGCATGCGGGATGTTTTGAATCGCGACGATATTTCCGATCTCAATCGGAAGATTGAGATCGCCGCCAACACCAACCCGAATAGTGGAACGGAAGACCTGCTGGCGAAAGCTCGCGAACTGTATCAGGCCGGCCGCGATGATGAAGCGCTGCCCGAGTTGCATCGCGTCGTTATGCTCGAGCCGACCAACGCCGAAGCCTACTTGCTCAGCGGCCGCATCAACCAGCGACGCGGCGATCAGGAAGCTGCCATCGCTGCGTTGAAGACTGCGATTTTTTGGGATCCGAAACTTATCGACGCGCACATTTTGCTTGGCAGGATTTTCCTCGAGCGCGGAGACCGCGGCGAAGCGACAAAGTATGCGACCAGCGCGATGACCATTGACGGCACCAACCAGGAAGCGATCGCGCTGCAACGTCAAGTGACGATGGGAAAGAACTAGTTTCGAGTTCCACGTTTCGAGTTCCGAGTTTCGAGTTCCCACGTTTAACTGTTGAGTTTTGTGTTTCCAGTTTTGACTTTCGCGTTTCGAGTTTGGTCTGCTGAGATTTGAAATCTGGGATCTGAAATGTGCTTGAATTGGCGGTCGATCGTCATCAAAGCAATAAGCCCAAGCAAATGCTCTCTGTTGCTATTATCACCGGCATCGCCAGCCTGCTCTTCATCGCCCTGACTGCCGGACTCTGGCTCCGTAAGAACGTGGGGAACGGCGACCTGCAACTGATCGGCGCATGCGCCCGTGTTGAGACGCCGCTCACGCCTGATGGCACTGTGATCGTTGGCGGCGAACTGTGGCCGGCACAATCGACGAACGGCGCAGTCATTCCCACACAAAGCCCGGTGCGGATAGTAGGCATCCAGGATCTATCTCTCCTCGTCGAAGCTTGCCTTTAGTAGCTGTAGCCGACGTCTCGTCCGCGCGCGCTCGCAATTCTTCCTTAGACCGAATTGCTCGCACTTTCCAGAAAAATATTTTCCGTGGCACGCAAGCTGCTCTAGAGATCATCGGCAAGCACGGAAGACCCAATGTAAAGGTTGGAAGTGACCCCGCCGCCATCACATCTCTGAGCGCCGCCTGCCGCTGCGCCAGCCGCCCGCCGAGCAACCCTATAGTAAACTCCCTCCGAAATTGAACCCGGTCAGCAATGACCGGGTTCTTCCTCTTTGGGGTCGAGATTTCATCGGTTCTTTGCTTGCGACTAAAACCATTCGCGCTTATTGCGGCAGCGGAACGCCCGTTGTTGAGATACGACTCGCGCCCTAGAGTTAATCACGCGCAATTTCCAAAAAAACTTTTCTCATGGCACGCGACATGCTCTAGAACAAACTGGCAAGCACGGAAGACCCAATGTAAAGGTTGGAAGTGACCCCGCCGCCATCACATCTCTGAGCGCCGCCTGCCGCTGCGCCAGCCACCCGCCGAGCAACCCTTCAGTGCTTCCCCCCGAAATTAGAACCCAGCCAGCAATGGCTGGGTTCTCCCGCATTTAGGGCACAGTTATTTTTCTTGTGTGCTTCATTATCTCTTTCGCTGAACGCCCTTCCCGCCGTTGATAAGAACTCTTTCCGAAAATTAGAAATAATCTCGGTCAGTCTGCGACGAAATTTGTCACTTTGACGGTGACGTTTTCTGTCGATTTGACTCCGTTTACGCCTCTTTTGAGTCGCGAACACGACTAACTTTACCAGCGTGGAAAATATGTTTTTTGTGATTCCTCTGCCTGTCTCGAGCAGAACTCGGGGACGAAGAGCTCGCGGGAAACTTAGCTCTCAAATTCTGCGTTTGCTAAACTCTTCACCATGCAGGATGTCGTGTCTACTCGTCCCACCTCCAACGCGCAACGTCTTGCTGGCAACCTCACGCGACTTCGTGAAAGCGCGCCTGCTCTTATCGATTTTGGGGCCGCCACTCTCTCGGCTGTTCTGCTGATTCTTTCTTTTCCGGATTTCAATCTATGGCCGCTCGCTTGGTGCGCGTTGGTGCCACTGCTTCTGGTCGTTGCGATGAATCGAGGTCGTTGGCGGCCTTTGTTTTTGGGCTGGCTGTTTGGAACGGTCTTCTTTTACGGCTCGTGTTACTGGCTTACCTATTCAATGATTCATACGGGCGGCATCTCGCCCTGGATTGCGTATCCATTACTACTTCCCGGCGCGGTTTTGCTCGGCATCTTTCCTGGACTGTTCGGGCTGTTCATGGCACGAGTTATTCGGAGATGGGGAACGCCGGCGGTATTGCTTGCTCCGGTCATTTGGAGCGCACTGGAATGGTTACGTCTGGAAGTAACCGGCCAACTGTGGAATGCGATTGGTTATTCGCAGGCGTTTCGTCCCTCGTTGATTGGTCCAGCACGCTGGGGCGGCGTTTATGCGGTTGGGGCGTTGATAGTTCTCGTGAATGCAACGATCGCGTTCGCTCTGCTGCGACAAAGGGTCCCCGCCCTGGTCCTTTCGGCACTCGTCTTCATTCTCTTATTGATATTGACATCAGCCAGCAGGACCGAAATCCGACCCGTACAAAACACTGAAGCAGTTGTCATCGCAATTCAGCCAAACGTGCCGATGGATTTAGTGAAGTCAAACGACGACATGAAACTGCTAGCCACGCGGCACTTCGAAATGAGTGAAGCGGCGTTGAAGCAAATCCCGAACGGCACTGAACCGCGCCTCGTAATCTGGCCCGAGTCACCGATGAACTTCGGCTACGGCGGTGATGCACAACTGCGTAGCGGGCTCGCAAGCTTTGCGCAGCAACATCACGTTTCGATCCTGCTCAACTCGCAGGAAACTGCGCCCAACGACGGCATTTACAATTCGGCCGTGCTCATAAATGAACAGGGTAAGCTCGTTGCTCAATATGATAAGATTCGCCTGCTGCCTTTTGGCGAGTATGTTCCGTTGCCCGACTGGGTTCCGGGTGCGGGTTTGATAAGAGCAATCGTCGGTGATTTCACTGCTGGCACCAACTATCGTTTGATGCCGGTGGGAAATTTGCGCGCGGGAGTTTTCATCTGCATCGAGTCGGCGTATCCATCGATTGCGCGGCGCTTCACGAACGAAGGAGCGAACGTGCTAATCAATATTTCAAACGATGGCTATCTGGGCCCGACCGCAGTAATGCGACAACACCTCGCGAACGCAGTATTTCGCGCCGTCGAAAATGGACGCCCGTTGCTGAGCGTAACCAATACCGGAATTACGGCGTTTGTCGAGGCGAATGGTGAGACAAAGGACGCGACGGCAGGCTTTAAACCTGAGGTCCGAATTTGGAATTTGTCATCCCCGCCAAGCGAAAGGACGTTCTATACAAAACACGGTGACGTATTTGTTATCAGTTGCGCGGTTCTTAGTTTACTGATTCTTGTTTTCACATTCGTTGGCGGCACCCTATGGCGCAAGAACATTTAAGTTAGTTGGCTCGGAGGATTAATGATCGAAACGTTATCAATTCAGGAGTTACGAACATCATTTGAAGAGTTGCGTGGGCGAGTTGAGCAACTCGGGAGGTTTCTTTGATGTTGCGGCGCGGAAAAAGGAATTAACGACTATCGAAGGCCAGGCTTCAGCGCCCGATTTTTGGAACGATCAAGACGCCGCACAGAATCTTTTGCAACGACGCAGCGTGCTTGAAAAAAAGATTGACCGCCAGGAACACTTTGAACTGCAGCTAAGCGACGCTGGCGTCCTTTTTGAGTTTGCCGAATCAGATGAAGAATCTTTGAAAGAACTGCGTTCACTGGTCGAACGACTCGAACACGAAATCAGCGTAGCCGAAACTGAAATGCTGCTAAGCGGCGCCAACGACCAACTGAATGCGATCTGCACAATTCATCCAGGCGCTGGCGGCACTGAATCACAGGATTGGGCAGAGATGCTCCTGCGCATGTACCTGAAGTGGGCTGAGCAACGCGAATTCAAAACAGAGATCATCGACTATCAACCTGGAGAAGAAGCGGGCTTGAAAGGCGTCACGTTTAGAGTGGAAGGCGAATACGCTTACGGCCTCTTGTCGGCAGAGGCGGGCGTGCACCGCCTGGTGCGCATTTCTCCTTTTGATCAAGCCGCGCGGCGTCACACTTCTTTTGCTTCCCTGTTTGTCTATCCTGAGATAGATGAAAACATCGAAGTGGAAATCAACGAAAAAGATTTGCGCGTTGATACCTATCGCGCCACCGGTGCCGGCGGTCAGCACATCAATACCACTGACTCAGCGGTGCGCATCACCCATCTGCCAACCAATATTGTGGTCCAGTGTCAGAACCAGCGTTCACAACATCAGAACCGGGCCGTCGCCATGCAGGTTCTGCGTTCGCGTCTTTATGAACTGGAGCTGGAAAAACGGCGAGCGGAGACGGCTGAGTTGGAAGCAAACAGGGCGGACATTTCTTTCGGATCGCAGATCAGAAGTTACGTGCTCGCTCCTTATCAGCTCGTCAAAGACACGCGCACTAAACTGGAGCGCGGCAATGTGGACGCAGTGCTGGGCGGCGACCTCGATGATTTCATCAAGGCGTATTTGTTGTCGAAGAAGGCAGCGTAGTTGAGTTTTGACTGGTAGTTCAGCGTGCAAACTTTAGTTTGATTCTTGCGATAGATGGCAACCTGAAGGTTGAACTCTTAACTGCTTGAACTTCATAAAACCCAATGGCCACTACCGAATTTGAAGAAAAGCCGCGGGTAATTACGCCGCGAAACAGCCGCCGCAACGAGATCGTTGCGATTCTGCTTTTCGCGGTTGGGCTGCTGCTGTCGTTGTGTCTGGTTTCGGCGGCGTTTTATCCGAGCGATCCTTCCTGGAACTCCGCAAGCCAGGGGGTAACGCGCAATTGGGCCGGCTCGATCGGCGCGAATGTCGCGGCGCTTTTGTTTCAAGCGATCGGAATTGCCGCCTACTTGCTTCCGGTGTTGTTGTTGGGTGCGGCCTGGCGACGCTTTCGTACCCGCAGCATTCGCGCTCCCTTCTTTCGCTTGCTCGGGCTGCTGCTGCTGCTCCTTTCGGCTGCGGCGCTGCTTTCAATCTCCGGACTTCAGCCACTTTTTGATTCGAGCGTGCAGCCGGGTGGTTTGGTAGGAACGTTGATTTCGCGCGGACTCGCGAGCGGTCTAAACACAGTCGGGGCGACGATTCTTCTGATTGCGATTGCTGCCACCGGCCTCTTGTTGGCCACCAACTTTTCTTTCGTCGAACTCTATCAGAGACTCGCGACCTCATTTGCTGAACGGTTCGCATTCGTAGGCAAACTTCCCGAAAGATACCGAGCCTGGCGCGAAGTTCGTCGCGAACAGGCGCGACTGCGTAAAGAAAAACGCGCGGCTTTGAAGGCTGAACATTTGGCGGCGCGCGCGGCGATGAAGAGTTCGCCTGAGCTGAGTCCGGAACAGCGCATCGCACAGTTTATGGAGGCGCCGGTTGCGGGAACTCTTGGAGCCGAGACGATCAATCGCGGCGAAGCGCGCATGGTCCAACAGGCGTCAGCGGCGGAAGCAAGCGCTGAACCAGCCCGCGCCGCCGCCGCCGGAGCGGGGGCTCAAACAGCCACAGTTGTCGAAAGTCGTTCTGGCCGACGCTCGATCTTTCCGCGCGGAAATGGAAACGCGGCAGTTGAGGAAGAAGAAAATGTCGAGGAGATGGTCAAGGGTGCGTCCGTCCTGCGTCCGAAAGGCGAGGCCCCAGCCACCGGAAAACTTCCATTCGACGCGGATCGTTCGAAGCGCGTGTCGTATACCGATTACTCGATGCCGCCGCTGGAGTTTTTGAACGAGGCGCCGCCGCACAGCGAGCAGGCAGACACGGAACTGTTAAGTCTCGCGACGCGGCTTGCGGAAAAGTGCAAGGAATTTAACGTCACCGGCCAAATCAAACATATTTGCCCTGGGCCGGTGGTAACGACTTATGAGTTCAAACCCGACCCTGGTGTCAAATACTCGCGCGTCGTTTCGCTTGTCGACGATCTGTGTTTGGCGTTGAAAGCGGAATCCATTCGCATCGACCGCATGCCGGGCAAGCCTCACGTTGGCATCGAGGTTCCTAATCCGCGTCGCGAAACAATTTTTCTGCGCGAAGTGATCGAGTCGCGCGCCTTTCGTGAATCGTCTTCCAAACTCACGATTGCGCTGGGCAAAACGATTGACGGACTTAATTACGTCGCGGATCTGGCGAAGATGCCGCACCTGCTTATTGCGGGCACAACCGGCGCGGGCAAATCTGTCGGCGTGAATGCGCTGATCGTTTCCATTCTCTATCGCGCGCGGCCCGATGAAGTTAAATTTATTCTGATCGATCCGAAGCGGTTGGAGTTGGGACTCTACGCAGATATTCCGCACCTCGCGACGCCGATTATTACCGATCCGAAAGTAGCGTCGCGTTCCCTGAAATGGGCAGTCAAAGAGATGGAGCAGCGCTATAAGGAGCTCGCGGGTTGGGGCGTGCGCAACATAGACGGCTACAACACTGAAATTATGCGGCGGAATCTCGTCAAGGAATACGACGACAAAGGCGAGCCGCACAAACCGCTTCCCTACATCGTGATCATCATCGACGAACTCGCCGATTTGATGATGACTTCGGGCCGCGAGGTTGAAGAATCAATCACGCGTCTCGCACAAATGGCACGCGCCGTCGGCATTCACCTGGTGCTGGCGACACAGCGTCCTTCAGTCGACGTGATTACCGGCTTGATCAAAGCAAACTTTCCGTCGCGCATTTCGTTCCGCGTTTCTTCCAAAGTCGACTCGCGCACGATCATCGATACCAACGGCGCCGAGCACCTGCTGGGCCGCGGCGATATGCTGTTTCTGCCGCCCGGAACTTCGCGCCTCATTCGCGTGCACGGCGCTTACATCGACGAAACGGAAATTGGCCGCATCGTGGCGCACGCCAAGGCGCAGGGCAACCCTGAATACGACGAAACAATTACGCAGTCGGAAGAAGAAGCGCTGGGGTTGGAAGATAGTGGCGGCGAGCACGACGAACTTTTCGAAGAGGCACTCCGCATTTGCGTTGAAATGAAGCGCGCCTCGACGTCTGTACTGCAACGACGCCTGCGCATCGGTTATGGCCGCGCCGCGGCGATCCTGGACATCATGGAACGCGAAGGCTTGATTGGACAGGCTGATGGTTCCAGGCCGCGCCCAGTGCTGGGCCGCGCCTATGAAATGGTGGCGCAGTGGGATGAAGGCGGCGGCGAAGAAGAATGAGTAGCATAGACTTTAGTCTGTGTTTAAGTGGCATAGACTTTAGGAAGCTCTGAATAAGTTCCTCAAGTTAGTCAATAACCAAGTTAAAATGTCGGCAGCTCAGCCAAAGGAGAACTGCCGAATGAGTCAACCAACATTTGCGGCGCTGGCC
>JAVEDP010000004.1 GCA_030841085.1 Pyrinomonadaceae bacterium | reverse complement strand
GGCCAGCGCCGCAAATGTTGGTTGACTCATTCGGCAGTTCTCCTTTGGCTGAGCTGCCGACATTTTAACTTGGTTATTGACTAACTTGAGGAACTTATTCAGAGCTTCCTAAAGTCTATGCCACTTAGAGCGGCATGCGGAATGTCGCCGCAGTGTGACAGCGTTTGCAATCCTTAAACGCCAGGTCGCCGCCAAACGATCGTTTGCCGTTATGGCAAGTGAGACATGTACTGCCGCGCGCGGCAAAATGTTCGCTGGGAGCGGGTGAACTAACCTGCCGCGATTGCGCCGCGCCCGAAATTAAGTTGTGGCAATCGCTGCACCCAAGCCGCTGGCCTGGGCCATGTTTCGCGTGGCTAAACGCATAACGGAATGAGCGTGCGTTTGTTCCCGTCCGTGAAAATCCTTTCTCGTCATGGCACACACCGCATGATGCGATTTCGCGTCCACTCGCAGATTTACTGCTGGGCGTATGGCACGAGTAACACTGATTGTGAGCGGACAAACTCGCCGGGATAGAGAGTGCCGCGGCGGCGCGTCCGCCCAAGCGGCTGTGACAAGCCGCGCAACCGCTCTGCGGCCGCGCGTTGCCGGTGTTGTGTTGCGCGTGATCGAACTTGACGTTGAAGCTCTCGTTGAACTTTGCGGGGAAACTTTTTAACGGCGGATTAGAGCTGTTTACTTCCGTATGACAAATCACGCACATCGGAACGGCCGGCGTAACAAACTGTCCCACGTGGCAACCCGTGCAGGCCTTGTGACCAGGAAAGCGCGGCGTAGCTGAGTTATCACTGCGTTGATGACACCCATTACAGGACAGCGATGCGTGCTTCTGGCTGTTGTGTTTGAAAGTTGAGTAGTCGAGATTTGGATCTTGCGGCGCTGCCGCAAACACCAAGAACTCTTTGTGCAAACTTTGTATCCTCTGTGTCTTTGTGGTGAGCGCCTGATCCGAGTTACTCACCACAGCGACACAGACGACACAAAGGCTGCACAGAGAAAGCGCCCACACGAACACGCGACGTCTTGCCAGAAGCTTGAAGAGTAACAACCTCATTTCACATCCTTGCGCTTCTTTGGCGGCAACCCGGAAATCAAATAATGGCTTGCGGGCGGATCGCGCCGACCCACGTCCGAAGTGTGGCAATAGGTGCAAGTGAAATCACGATTCTTATCGATGGCCAGCAACTCGTTGGTTACATCGAAACGCACCGGGCCTTTGTTGTGACACTCGAGGCAAGCGGTGATTGGGACGTCGGGTTTCAAGCCGCGCAACGTTGCTGACTTTGTTATGTTGATATGACAAGTCGTGCATTCCTGCGTGTGTTGTTCGCGGCCGTGTCGAAACTTCAAAGAAATTCTCGACGTCGAATCCATCCAAACGGATGGCTGATTCGCAAGTTTGTGACAGCCGCCGCAGTTGTCATTGACAGGTTGTTGCGAACCCCAATGGCAATTGAAGCATGACGCATGACTTAAAGGCGCGAGCTTGAAAGTATCAGCAGGCGGCGCGAACGCATCTGGCCAACCGGTCGCGGGCAGGACGGGCGATGTGCGCGGCGCGTGACAGATTTCACAGTTGTTGTAGTGCTTCGTTTTCTCGTCGGCAAAAGAATGGGAAGTGCTAAAGCCGGCGCGAACGAATTGTGGCTGCGTCTCGAATCGTAAGTTGCGGAAGAGGCGCGCGATTACGTCCTGATGCTTGTCGTGCGGAAACTCAATCAAGAATTGACGCGCGCCGCCGGGATTGCGAAAAGCAAAGCGCGCCTCGTCACGCGGCGAGACTTTTGTATGACAGTCCGAACAGATTGTCGGTTTGGCACCTTTGAAGAATTGCGCGCGATGACAACTTACGCAGGCGTCGTGACCGGGAAAGTCGGCAACGTCGGGATAGTCCCGCACCTTTTTCCAGTTTTCGGTTGGAACCTTATGGCAGGTATTGCAGGCCGCCTGGTGCTTTTTTGTCGCGTGCGAAAAATGTGAATAGTCGATCGCGGTCGACGTGCTGCGCGCAGTTGGCGCGCGCCGCGGCTTTTTACGCTGAGCTGCGGCGTTTGGTCCCAGCCAGCAGATGCCGACGCACAAAATAATTGCCGCCCCAGTGACCAGGAAATAAAAGCGGGCCGCAAGTTTCATTTTCATGCTCGAAACCAGTCCAAAGTCCAAGGTCCGCCAAACGCTAGTAGTCCAGAGTACAAGCTGCAGCTTGCGTGGGTTGGGAAGACCAACCCTGAAGGTTGTACTCTGAATTGCCATTTCCACTTTCAGCTTAAGGCGTACAAGCCGCCAGCGGTTTCTCAACCGCCACGCATTTCACGTTCTTATCTTTGCGATTTGAAATCGTATAAACCTTTTCCGTTGCCATATCGTCGGCTTTCATTTGCACGTCGCAATTCCAAAGTGAGACGCTCGATCCAATCTCGGTGCCGACGAGATTTGAGAGTGTGTAGCTGCCGGGTTCAAGGTCTGTGAAGTAAGCGCTGCCGTTGCGGTCGGTCATGACTGAAAGAACCTTCGAGCCCGAAGCGGCTTCGGCTTGCTTGATGATGGACGCGATCTCATTCTGGCGTTGACGATAAAAGCCGTCGCGCAATTTCTCCGGCAGGCTGACCGTCAACCACTTCAGCGCAAGCTGGCGACTACCAAATGTCTTTTCGCCGGCCGTCAGCGCGCCGGCAAACTCTGAAACAGCGTGCGGACCTTCGACGTCTTCCGAACTCAACTCCCGGCAGTAAACTGATTCGCAGTCGTTGTCCTTTAACCAAGTAATCAAACCCGGGCTGGCGCCGGCGCGCGTGTAATAACAGTCGCGAGTGGTCAGCGGTTGTTGGTCCATCGCCGCGATCAATATTTTGTTTTGCTCGGGCGAGCCTTTAATTAGAAAAAACCGCTTGCGCGATAATCCCGACAAGCCTTTGGCTGCCTCACTGGTTTTTACTTTCACTCGCAAGCGCAAGACGCCGCGGGGACTCTCCGGCGGCGCGTGGCCGGTTTGCCCAACACACCAAACGGCAAGTAGTAGGAGAATGAAAACGAGAGTTGGTTGGCGCGCGACAGCGAGCCACTGACGCGACCTGGTTGAAGTCTCGAGCTGTCGGCTGACTTTGTTCACTATAGATTCGGACTGCGCGGAAACTTTAGAAATGGCAGCCGCACGCCGCGCACAAATACCTGATCGGATCGAATCGCGGCTGCAGGCGCATAGCCATTGCCGCCCGCGGCGCTGATCAAATCGTCTTGATCGACGCCGTCGCCGCTGATGCCGAGGGCGCCGACCAGCACTCCGTTTTTGTAAAGCGGAACGCTGCCGGGAAATATCTGAATGCCGTTTGGAAGATTCGGTATCGTAGTACACGGCACCGCGGCGCCGCCTATCGCGGCCAGCAAGTTCGCCTTGATCAAATCGAGTTGCAGGCCGTCATTGAAGGGACTCCATTCGCCAATCGAAGTGCTGAATGGGCCAGCCGCCGAATTATTAATCCCATCCGGAAAGAAAGGCCGATGCAAAAAGCCGCCCGCGCGATCCGTGAAAGCGACGGAGCCATCTAACTTCAAACCATCGGTTAGCGCTCGATCCACATAGTTGCCGAAGCCCGCCGAACGCAGCAGCGCCCCGGCGTTCCCGTTTGAATAGAACGCTGCTGTGCGGGCCTTTTGCACTGCGACATCAAAGCCGAAGACCGGCGCATCCTGTTGACGAAATACGCCGAGCACGTTGCCGGACGCGTCAACCACAGCAATCGTCACGCGGGTGTTGCTGCCGAGCGGCTGGCGAATCGCGGCGCGGGTGATGTTTGCCTGCTGCGCTGCGTGCGCAATAACGGTTTGCACGTCACCGGCAGTCAGTCCCGCTGCGGGAACTGAACCCGCGACGAACGGAAAGAACCGCGTGTCGACTTCGCCGCTGATGCCGCCGACCACAGCCGGAACAAAAGCTGAAGTCTGCGCGCCGCGAATTGGAAACGCGATAGGAACTGTGCCTGGCAGACTGCCGAAAGCAATCGTCGCCGGCGCTGGCGCGTTTGTGATGTTGGTGTACGGCAAACGAATGCCATCAACCAAAATGTTGTCTGCGCGGATCAGGGCGGGCGCTTCGAAACCACGAACGGCAGATGCTGCGATCGACTCTTCAAAAGGTTGATCGAAATCACTGGGGTCGCGATCGACTGTGTAGAGGCTGTCGCCCTCGATGCCGACACCGCCGACTGCCACTCCATCTTTGTAGATGGGGAAGCCGCCCGGATCGCCCGAAAGCCCGAGCGGCAGCGCCGGCTTCTTAATCTCAGAACAGGGAAGTGAGGAAAACTGCACGCCGTACAATGGACCGCCGGAACGAAAATCGATCCCCGGCGGAAAGTGTTCCTGAATAATGAAACCAGCCGTGCGTGTGGTGAACGCGTTTCCGCTGGTGCTGAACAACGAACCAGTCCCGGCTTTCGAAATTGCCGCAATGGTTGCCGGAACGATCGTGCTTTCCAACCCACGCCCCGCAGCGCCGACGCTGCGAATCATCGTAGTCGCGGGCGCGCCCGTCATCACAAACACGCCCAGCACGTTGCCCTCGCGGTCGGTGACGGCCACTGTTACATTGCGACTTAGCGCTGCCGCAGCCGAGACTGCCTGGCTGATGATCGTTTGCACTTCACTTGAACCTAAATTGCCGGCGGTGACATTTGGCGCAGGTGGAGGTTGCGGTGTCGCCGAACCCGGGGTCGGTTGCGCGCCATCGTCGTCGGGTGGACCACCGCCGATATGACCGATTGCTACACGAACGCGGTTGCTTGCAATGGCATGGTATGTGATTCCGATTAGCACATCGCCGGAGTCTGTGAGGGCGTCGTTTAAGCGCACCACAATCGACGTAGCCCACGGTTGTTCGGGGACGCTGCCAATGAATTCAACCGGCAAATGGTAAGAATTGTGCGCGGCATCTTCCGCGTCGGCGCTTACGTCTGCAACCGTATCACCCGGCTGCAAACTAAAATTCATCGCAAACAGCATGACGCGCGTTTGATTGTCAGAACCAAATTTTATTGGCGCGCTGGTAGAAAACGGTTCATGCTGTTGGGTTACTGAATCGAAGGCGATTGCCCGCGTGGAAGTTTCCTGGCTGATGAGGATGGGAGCGGCGCCCTGAGCAGAAACTTTTTTCGATCGCTGGGTCGCAGCGAATGGCAACAGCACGCTAACAGTTATCACGATCAGCGCTCGTACGCGGGAATGTGAACGTGCAGCCATTGCGGAATTTGCCTGACGATGTTTTTTGGAGAGCCGGGGCACAATGTATCACAAAGTTTCGCCGCTCTGTAGATTCATTACCAGCGCAAATTTTCGTTGCCTCACTATCACTCGTATGCTACAAGGCAAGCACTCATTCCCCGAGCTAACGCATGACACATTGTCGCAATTTCTGGTTATTCCTGTTGGCGTGTGCGGCATTGCTCACACCGTCGTTCGTGATGTTCGGATTCGCACAAGGCTCGGGTCGGCTGCAGGGAACTGTGCGCGTGGCTTCGGGAGCGCCGATCGCAGGCGTTTCGATAATTGCTACAAACCAGGTGAGCGGAAAATGGAAGCGCGTGCGCAGCGGTGTCGACGGCCGTTACTCCTTTTCATTGTCGCCCGGCGCTTATCGTCTGCGCGTCAACCCGCCGCACGTGGCGAAATTTGATAAGGACAAGAACTATGGCGACTTCACGATTGCGCGCGGCGAAGCGCTCGAGAATGTAATCATCGAAGCCGGCAAGGAAACAGTTGTTGATATTCCACTGGACCAGGTTGAAATAAAAGAAATCCCGCGCGCGCCTGGCGATAAACCGACCGGCCACGCGGGCGCGGAAACCATTCCTTCAGAACCACAAACCAGCCAGGACCGACGTGAAGCGCGCGACCGCTGGCGCATTGGTTTTCCGGAATACGATCGCTATGGCGATCGCGCAGCGCGCGGCCGCGACATTCCTTTTAAGCGCGGACGCTGGTGGGATCCTTACAATCAAAGCGTCCTGAAGGGCGACTATCCTATTCACGGCAACAAGCTGTTTTTAATTCTTTCGGCGGTCAGTACTTCAACCATCGAACAGCGCCGCGCGCCGACGCCTTCCGACGTCAGCAGCGACGAACCAATCAGTGGCGAGTTTTTTGGACAGCCGGAACAGTTGGCGGCCAGCGAGACAGTGCAGTTTAGTTTTGAATTGTTTCATGGCGACTCGACTTTCAAGCCGCGCGACTGGGCCATTAAAATCTCGCCGACATTCAGCATTCCCAACTATTTGAACGCGCGCGAAAACGGTGTGGTAAACATCGACGTGCGCCGCGGCACGAATCGCACCGACAGCCATGTTTCGCTTGAAGAAGCATTTGCTGAAGTGAAGCTTGCGGATTTGAGCTCGAACTACGATTTCGTTTCGGTGCGTGCGGGCATTCAGCCGTTCGTTTCCGACTCTCGCGGCTTCATTTTTTCAGACAACAACCTGGGACTGCGTTTGTTTGGTTCGGCGGACAACAATCGCATTCAATACAACGCTGCCTACTTCTCAATGCTGGAGAAGGACACCAACAGCGGCCTCAATCGGTTCGACACGCGCCACCAAAATGTTTACATAGCGAATATCTTTCGGCAGGACTTCATTCGCAAGGGCTACACGATCGAAGGTAGTTTTCATTTCAATGACGATCGCAACAGCATTGAGTATGACCGGAATGGTTTTCTTGTGCGACCCGCGTTGATCGGCGATGTTCGGCCACATGCGATTAAGGTCGCGTATCTGGGCTTTAACGGCGACGGGCATCTTGGGCGATTGAATCTGACTCACGCCTATTACTACGCGTTTGGCCACGACACGAGAAATCCTATTGCCGGCCGGCGCGTGGACATTCGTTCAAACATGGCCGCGTTGGAAGCCTCGGTCGACAAGGATTTTCTGAGGTTCAAAGGATCGTTCTTCTGGGCCCAGGGCGATTCAAATCCGACGGACGATAAGGCAACTGGATTTGATGCGATCCTTGACGATCCAAATTTCGTGGGCGGGCAATTCTCATATTGGAACCGCAACGGCATTCGGCTGACGCAGACGGGCGTGGGCTTGGTCCAACCAAACAGTATTCTGCCGAGCTTACGCAGCAGCAAAACACAAGGCCACGCAAACTTTGTGAACCCGGGAATTTATATCTACAACGCCGGCGTCGATGTCGAACTTACGCAGCGCATTAAGGCAGTCTTCAACGTTAACTACTTGCGATTTCATCGTACTGAGCCGCTCGAATATGTGCTGTTTCAAAATCATATTCGTCATGACATTGGTTGGGATTACAGTTTAGGCGTGGCCTATCGTCCTTTTTTAATTAACAATGTCACGATTACGTTTGGAGCTTCGACCTTACAAACCGGACGCGGCTTTCGGGATATTTTCACTGACCGCTCGCGCAACTGTCCGCCGAACGTCGGCGACTTTTGTCAGCCGGATGTGATCAATCCAAGCAAGCCGCTGTATTCATTGTTCGCGCAATTGAAGCTTGTGTTTTAGACGAGCATTAAAGAAGGAGCCAAATTACTTCCGATGGCAAGCATTGAAATAAAACTCACAGAAGACCAATTCAACGCTCTCAAGGAATTGTCTGCGCAGACAGAAAAACCGGTGGCCGAGCTGATTCACGAATCGCTCAGTAAGTTGATAGAGGGTACTCGCCGCGTCGGAGATAGGGCGTCGTTGCAGATCGCAAGAGGTATTTGGAAGAACCGAGATGATCCCCATACACTCAGCTAGTTTTAACAACTTAGCTGTTCGTACACTTGAAACTGGTACTTTGAGAATGGGCCACGACATTTCATTTACGCGCTTCGCTCACTTCGACACTAATATCATCAGCAACATTTGCAAGGATCTTAAACAGTGGAGGCCTCTTCAGGATTTCTTGCATGCAAATGACTTGTGCATGGGGATCGCCGGGGCGCAGGTAGCCGAACTGTCCAACGCCCAACACCTCCACGAACCATTGAATACTTTGCTTACAGCTGTTCCTTCTGTACTCATAAAGCCAGCTCACCAAGTTCTCAGCGAAGAAGTTCGTTCGCACCCTGAACGACGCATCGATACACTTCTCAGTTACCCACTGAACGCACTATTAGGCAGTTCTGACTTTGGTGACTTTCTATCGTCCGGTCCCTTGGCGGACGCTAGGAGTGAGCAACGATTAACAGCTCCAGAGTGGATGAAGGCGCTGGAGGCCGGGAAGTCTAATTTCCCGCCCACGAAGTCTGGCAAATACACAAAAGCTCAGGCGGATGAGTTTACATGGTTACTTACCCTCCAAGAGCTGGCAGTGAGTCATCTCGAGTTTTTGAAATTATTCCAGAACGATGTGTCGAGTCTTAAAGCAAAGGTTTTCCTGTCTCAACAGATCATGGGTTATATCGTTTTTTACAAATATTACATGGCGGACGAGGCACCCAAGGAGTCGGACTTCGGGGATATGTTTCATCTTTACGACATACCGTATTGCAAGCTGGCAATTGTGGAGCGGAATATGTGCGCGTTTCTCAATCAGGTTAAGCGAAATCACGGAGTGCTGGATGGTGTAGTCGTAATGAATAAAGATTTTTTGACAGACTGGAAATGGAATGAAGAGAAAATGACGGTTTCATTGTGATGGCTTACTGACCACTTTTTTAAAGACAAATGAATAGAAATAGCCTTGTCCTAACCGCGGTTGTTCTGTCCTCTTGCGGAGCGCTGTGTTTTACCGATGCATCAGCGAGGAGAGAAGGCGGCGCACGCTTTCACGGATCGGAATCGATGCGGTCGAAATCTACGGCCTTCAAAACCAAGGGTCGAAATGTAAATCAAGGTGTGACTACCCCTGTCGTCAAACTCGAAGGTTGTGTGTCGTGTCACGGCCAGATTGAGCCGATGCACAAGTACGGCACGACGGAGACGCTCGAGAAACTCAAAGACGGAAAAGACGCAGTCGGATTAACCTGCACTACTTGCCATGGCGGTAATCCAGTACCCCACAAAACAAACGACGATCCGAAAGAGATTGAGCGGGTTAAGAACGAAGCGCACGTGCGCGCGCGCTTTCCTAATGAATGGAAACGCGATGGGAAATTCACCGGCGCGAACCCCGAACGCAGCAACACCTTGTTGGCGCGGGAAAGTTGGGAGTTTGTGCGCTTCATCAATCCCGGCGACCTGCGCGTGGCTGCGAAAACATGCGGCAGTGGAACCTGTCACGATGTCGAATCAAAGAACGTCGCGCGCAGCATGATGACGCACGGCGCGATGTTGTGGGGCGCGGCGCTTTACAACAACGGCAGCTTTCCGCAGAAGGACGCGCGCTTCGGCGAAAGCTACAGCGAAACCGGCGCGCCGCAAACATTAATTCAGAATCCACAACCGACCGCGGAAGATCAGCGGACGAAAGGCCTGTTGAAATTTCTCGATCCGATTCCGCGTTGGGAGATCTCGCAGCCGGGCAACGTACTCCGCGTTTTTGAACGAGGCGGCAAGCGCCGGTTGGAAGTTGGCTTGCCGGACAAAGATGAAGACCCGGGCAAACCGGACAAGGGATTAAGCGCGCGCGGTTTTGGCTCAGCACAGCGCACTGATCCGGTCGTTCTCGGTTTGCAGAAAACGCGTCTGCTCGATCCGACGCTGAATTTTCTCGGCACCAACGACCACCCGGGCGACTATCGCTCGTCGGGCTGCACCGCCTGTCATGTCATCTATGCGAACGATCGTGACCCGTCTCACTCGGCGTTCTATAACTCGGCGGGAAATCTGGGCCAGTCGAAAACTGCGGATTTGAACATTTCGAAAAACGATTCGGGCCATCCGATCAAGCATCAGTTCACCAGCCAGATTCCCACCTCGCAATGCATGGTCTGTCACATGCACCCGGGCACAAACATGGTTGCGACGTATCTCGGCATGACCTGGTGGGACAACGAATCAGACGGCGACAAGATGTATCCGAAGCAGCAACATAACCCATCGCAGTTTGAAGAGCAGGAGAAACTCAACCGCAATCCGGAAGCGGCAAGCATACGCGGCCGCTGGTCCGAGCTTGAGTTCCTGGCCGGCACCGGCACCGCAGAATTTAATTCGCAATTAAGCAACACGCAGTTTGGCGACTTTCACGGCCATGGCTGGCTATTTCGCAAAGTTTTCAAACGCGACCGCAAAGGAAACTTGCTGGACGCAAAAGGCGATCTCGTTTCCGCGAACGACCCCGACAAATTCAAGAAGGTGGTCCACCTCAACGACATTCATCTCGAGAAGGGAATGCACTGCGTCGACTGCCACTTCCGGCAGGATGCGCACGGCGACGGCAACCTCTACAACGAGCCGCGCGCGGCGATTGAGATTGGCTGCGAAGATTGTCACGGCTCGATTCGCGCGCGCGGCTCGCTGTTCACCTCCGGCCCAGCAGCGGCGACGGCGATGGGACAAGCTGCCGAACGGCGCAAGTCGCAGAATCAACCACTCGTGGGCCAGGATCTGACGCGAATTCGCGTGCGCGACGAAACGGGCGCCAAGATTCCGCTGTTTCAAAAAGTCACGCGTGACCGCAAGCGGAAAGACGAAAGCGGCAAAGACATCGAATTAAAGGCCGGCGACATCGTGCAGAACTCGATGGTTGTGCCCGGTCGTTGGTGGCGTGTCATGCAAACGCTGGACACGATCACGCCCGGCAGTCGCGACTACAGCGAAGAGTCGCGCTACTCAAAAACGATTCGCAAAGACAATTCGACCTGGGGTGATGTGCCAAAGAACCAGAGCGAGTTGGCCCACCGCGACAGCGACATGACTTGCGTGGCGTGTCATTCGTCGTGGGTCACCAGCTGTTTTGGTTGTCACTTGTCGATGCAGGCGAATCGCAAGATGCCGAATCGTCACAACGAAGGCGGCGACACGCGCAACTTCACGCAATACAACTTTCAAGTTTTGCGCGATGACATTTTCATGTTGGGCCGCGATGGTACGGTGACCGGCAATCGCGTGGCGCCGGTGCGCTCGTCATCCGCCGTGTTGGTTAGTTCGCAAAATCAGAATCGCGAATGGATTTATTCGCAGCAACAAACAACTTCGGCGGAAGGGTTCTCCGGCCAAACATTCAACACGCACGTGCCGCATACCGTGCGCGCGACCGAAACAAAACAGTGTACCGATTGCCATGTGTCGGGGAATAACGACAACAACGCCTGGCTCGCGCAACTCTTGTTGCAGGGAACGAATTTTGTAAATTTTATGGGCCGGTACGTTTACGTTGCGGCCGATGATGCGCTGGAGGTTGTAGTCGCGACCGAACAATCCGAACCGCAGGCGGTGTTTGGCAGCACCCTGCAAAAAATCGTCTACCCGGATGACTATACGAAATTTGTAAAGGATGGAAGTGAGTTGAAGACGGCATACGAGCACGCCGGCAATCCGCGGGTTTTGCAGGTGCAGTTGCGCGGCGAGTATGCCTACGTCGCCGCCGGCGAAGGTGGCTTGCGCGTTTACGACGTGGCGCAAATCGATCAGAAAGGTTTTTCAGAACGTATTACGAGCGCGCCGGTCTCTCGTTTTGGTCAGAAGTTTTGGGTGAAGACCAAATATGCAACCGCTGTGGCTGCGCCCACAACGTTAGCAGTCGATCCCGCGCGCTGGCATTTGAAAGCTGACGGAACGATGATCGATCCTGCGAACGCTGCCGCATTGAAAGGGGAGGCGCGCCGTCATTTGCTGAATGAAGAGCAACCGATTCACGACTCCTACGCCTATCTTTACGTCGTCGATAAATATGAAGGCCTGATTCTAGTCAACGCCGCCACGTTGCTTGATGGCGATCCGCTAAACAATTATCTGAAGCGCGCGCTGGATCCGGCCAAGTATCCGAATGGCGCGTTTAATCCGGGCGGCGTTCTTAATGATGCAAACAACATCGCCATCGCCGGAAATTACGCGTACATCACTACGACCAACGGCCTGGTCATCGTCAACATCGACGACCCGTTGAATCCGCGCATCGTCAAACAGATTAGCGCGCCCGACCTGAAGCACCCGGGCGCAATTGCAATTCAGTTTCGTTACGGCTTTGTGGTTGATGATGACGGGCTGAAGGTCCTCGACGTTACGCTGCCTGAATCCAGCAAGCTTATTCCGAACGCGCGGGTGGCCCTTGGTGATGCGCGCGATGTTTACGTGGCGCGGACCTACGCATACGTTGCGAACGGCAAAGAGGGAATTGCGATTGTCGATGTTGAGCATCCCGAGCAGCCGCGTTTGGACCAAATGTATAACGCTGAGGGAAAACTGAACGACGTGCATCAAGTGAAAATTGCAATGACCAACGCCAGCCTGTTTGCTTACGTTGCTGATGGGAAACATGGTTTGCGGATTCTGCAACTGACGTCGCCGGAGACGATGCCGGAATACGCGGGTTTCAGTCCGCGACCACGGCCAGTGTTGATTGCGACTTACAAAACCAAGGGGGAGGCGTTAGCGGTTTCTAAGCCGCTCGATCGCGACCGTGCGGTAGATGAGAGCGGCAACCAGGTTTCGGTGTTTGGGCGCCGCGGCGCGCGGCCATTTAACTTTGACGAGATCATGCGCATGCTGCGCACGAACGACGGACGGGGCGATTGGTTTACGGTGAGCGACGCGCCGCAAACGCAAGCGAAGAATTAGCCGCCGGATTTGGTAACTCGCCCCAGGTTCAACCAATCAACTTAGTCCACCTCTCAGGTTGGGAAGGGTGGCTTGCCCCCTCCTCTTCGATTCAAGGCTTGTCACGCCTGTGATAAGTCCTCCATCCCAGCTTCTTTACTGCCATTGAAAGCTTCTTGGAATCATCCGGCCACCACCAATCCCTATCAACCGGTAATGGCTCTTGCGAATCCTTATAGAATGCACAAAAACTCGACCATCGGTAATCTTTGGCTGAATTTACTAACCTGGCCTTCACCGGGTTTGCATGAATGTAATTAATCTTTTGCCAAATCATCCAGCTACTCCAAAGCGGCTGGGCCTTGAAACTCTCTTGCCAGACTTGGTGGGTGGAACCATCGACATCGGTTCTGTCGCGAAGAAATTGATTATGAGCGCAGAGGTTGATCATCTCTCGGGCAGATAGACTCTTGAGTGCGCCATTGAAACCTCGAATGTCGCCGTCTCGAGGATTAACAATCAAGTGAAAGTGATCGCGCATCAATGCGTACGCGATCACTTTGGCTGGCCACTCGTCCTTCAACTTCTTACACACTTTGAAAAATGCTAGACAGGCCGCGTCTTCGATGAAGATCGGAGCTCTATTGATTAGATTACCGGTCACGAAATGAAGAGCACCAGGTAGGTTTTGGTTGGACCACTTCCGAGCCACAGCCAGAGTCTGTATTGTGCTAACAACTTGATCAAGTTGCGGACCTTGAGTAGATGAATTTTTTCAATGCAAGGTATTTGGTAAGGCAACGGAGCGGGGGCAAGCCACCCTTCCCGACCTGAGAGGTTGCACAGATGAGTAATACGTCTCAGTGTCAAGCTGATGACCGGTTGAACTTATCACAAGCGCGACAAGCCTTGATTCAAAGAAGAGGCGGGGGCATGCCCTCTTCCCGACCTGTTAGGTTGGTTAGATTGTATGATTTCTTTTGTGGTCGAGCCTGCGGGGCGCTAAAAAGAACCCAGCAAAAAAGGCGGCAAAAACTCTCACATCAACCGCGCGCGCAGTTTCCGCAGCAGCTCTTTTGCTTCGTCGGGTGACAACTTGTCGGCGTCGACATTGAGGATTTCTTCGATAGCCTTTTGATTAGCGAGATCGAACAGCGACGCTTGCGCCGCCGCTTTGCGCCGACCGGCTCGACGCGTGGCAACGTCGAGCGCAGTCGTTGCCGGAGTCACCGCTGTTGACTCATTCGCGCCCGCACCTTGCGCCGCCGCGAGCGGCTCGACAATCGGCTGTGACAGCAATTGATCTTCTTCCGCAAAAACGTCGAACTCATAACGCTCCAGCCTCGCCAAAACCTGACGCGCTATGTCCAACACCGCCGGCGGCAAGCCTGCCAACCGCGCCACTTGAATTCCATAAGACTTTGAAGCGCGGCCGCGCTCGAGTCGATGCAGGAAAACTACTTCGCCTTCACGTTCGGTCGCCGTAATCTGATAATTCTGCGCGCCCGGCAATCGTTCCGCTAGTTCAGTTAACTCGTGATAATGAGTTGCAAAAAGAGTCTTCGCCGCGTGCTCGGGAGAATCGTGCAGGTATTCAGCGACGGCCCAGGCAATTGAAAGTCCATCGAACGTTGCCGTGCCTCGTCCTATTTCATCAAGCAAAACGAGCGACCGCGGCGTAGCACTGTGCAAGATCGCCGCCGTCTCCGTCATCTCGACCATGAACGTCGAACGGCCGCGCGCCAGATCATCGGAAGCGCCGACTCTGGTCCACACTCGATCCAGCAACGGCAATCGAGCTTTCTCCGCCGGAACAAAACTGCCCATCTGCGCCAGGATGCAAATGATCGCTGTCTGTCGCAGCACCGTGCTTTTGCCGCCCATGTTTGGACCAGTAATGATTAAGAGACGGTCGGTCGAATTATTTAAGTAGACGCTGTTGGGAATGAACGGGTCTTCATTGAAGACTTCGATTACCGGATGCCGGCCCTGGACGATTTCAATCTCATCGCCCGCGTGCATTAACGGTTTGACATAACGTTGCCGAACGGCAGTTTCAGCCAGCGAGGCAAGCGCATCAAGCGCTGCCAGCGCGCGCGCTGTTCCCTGAATTCGCTTCGTTTCCGCCGCAACCTGGCGGCAGACGTCGTTGAATAGTTCCGCTTCCAGTTGGCCGATGCGCTCTTCGGCTCCTAAAACTTTCTTTTCCCAATCGCGCAACTCGGGTGTCGTGTATCGTTCGGCGTTCGTCAGTGTCTGCCGGCGTTCGTACTCGGCGGGCACGCGCGCGACATTTCCTTTGGACACTTCGATGAAGTAGCCGAAGACGTTATTAAACTTGATGCGCAGGTTGGCAATGCCGCTGCGCTCGCGCTCCGAAGCTTCGAGCGTGGCAATAATCTGTTTGGCGTTTCGGCTAAGTGAGCGAACTTCATCTAATTCGCTTGAATACCCGGCGCGAATGGTATCGCCATCGCTAATCTTTGCCGGCGGATCATCGCTCAACGCGCGCGCGAGCAACGCACAGATTTCAGGCACTTCATCGGAGCTTTCATTGAGAATCTGTATCAGTGATGACGGCATTGTGGAGAGGGTTTCGCGAATCGCAGGGACCTGATTAAGCGAGCGGAGTATCGCATTCAAATCCCTTGGCGTTGCCGAACCGAGACTGATGCGGCCGATCAGTCGTTCCAAGTCGGAAACTTCTTTCAACAGCGTGCGCAGTTTGTCGCGACTGATTTGCGAGCTGGTAAGATCCTGAACTGCTGCCAGCCGCGCCTCAACTTCACCCCGTTTGATGCAAGGCCGCAGTAACCACGAGCGCAACAGCCGCGCACCCATTCCCGTGACCGTCTGATCGATGACCGACAACAAAGTTCGCCCGCCGCCCGCCAGTGCTTCGACCAACTCCAGATTGCGCACGGTTACCTGGTCCAGGACCAGATGGTCCTGTGGCTCGAAGTAAGTCAAATCCGTGATGTGGTTTGCGCCGGCCCGCTGCGTTTCCTGCGCGTAACGCAGGCAAGCGCCCGCCGCACGCACCGCTTCCGACTTTTTTTCAACGCCGTAACCGGCCAATGTCCGCACACCAAAATGGTTGAGCAGCAACTGCGCGCAATCGTTCGTCTGCCATAGCCAATCTTCGAGCGGCGTCAAGGTGATTTCGGGAAACTGCGGGATGGTAGAACTTCGCGTCGTCTGAATCTGTTGACTTTCATTTGCAGAAGAAATTGATAAAGGCAGTGGCGCGGTCTGTGCCTTTCCTGTCAAGCCGGCTTTTATTAATGGTTCGAGCGACGCGGGGAACAGCAGCTCGCGCGGCGCATACGATTCAATGTCACCACGAATCTTTTCCCAGGCGGCGGCGCCGCTTTCTTGTGTGACGCGAAACTCGCCGGTTGAGAGATCGAGAAAAGCCGCGCCGACAGTTTCGCCGGCACTACAAACAGCGCCGAGGAAAACGCTCTCGCGCATTTCGAGCAGTTGCGGATCGATGGGCGTGCCCGGCGTTACGATTCTGACTACTTCGCGGCGCACCAGCTTTTTGGTTTTCGAAGCGGCTTCGGTCTGCTCGCAGATGGCCACGCGGTAACCTTTACGAACCAGGCGGGCAATATAGTTTGCAGCCGAGTGGTGCGGCACTCCGCACATAGGGACGGGATCGCCAATTTCTTTGTGACGGGCGGTCAGCGTTATCTGTAGTTCGCGCGCGCCAATGACTGCGTCTTCAAAAAAGAGCTCGTAAAAATCGCCCAGCCGAAAAAACAACAACGTACCGGGATGCTGTTGCTTCAGCTCCTGATACTGTCTCAGCATCGGTGTTGCAGGTATGGTCATATAACTCGAGCGGTAATTTCCGGTACTAGATTCGCTTCGGAGATCTCTTGCAGCCGATGAGGATCATCAGCGATGGCGCCTGATCAAAATGAAGCGAAGCCTACATCGTGAAGGAATAGTTGCGCAAGCAGCGTTGACGAAATAAGCAGTTCACAAAAGACGCAAGGAATTATGCAACGGCGATTTTGGACTGCGGCGGCTTGACGCCGCTTTCAAGACGGGAGTGAGTCGACAGTTCCGTTTAACGAAGTCGCCTGGCTCACCAAAAAGCGGCGTCGATCCGCCGCAGTCCAAAAAAGAATAGCGGCGTCGAGCCGCAGTGCTACAAAGCGGCATCAAGCCGCCGCAGTCCAAATAAGAAAAGCGGCGTCACGCCGCCGCGGTCCAACACGGAATTTGGCAGCAGCAGGCAAGCTTTGGGGTTGCGATTAACTATGTTAATTTCCTACGCCGCGATTAAAGCTTTGCCACTGAAAATGAATAAACATGAGTAACGATTCCAACGTCACCAGCCTGCTGCGGCGATCTCTCGAAGAACATCTTCAGGCGCTGCAAACTGTGCTCGATTCCGGGCTTGCTAATATCGAAAGCTCTGGCCGAGCTATCTGTGACGCACTCGCCGCGGGAAACAAGATCCTGCTGTGCGGCAATGGCGGCAGCGCGGCCGACGCGCAACACATTGCCGCCGAACTGGTGGGCCGCTACGAGGATCAGCGCCAGCCGTATCCGGCAATCGCCCTGACCACAGACACCTCGGCGTTAACCGCGCTGAGCAATGACTTTGGTTATGAAGAAGTTTTCGCGCGACAGGTTCAAGCCCTCTGCAAACCAAGTGATGTCTTGATCGCCATAAGCACCAGTGGGAAATCTCCGAATGTCGTCAGGGCCGCCGAAACAGCGAGCAGCATTGGCTGCAAGGTTATTGGCCTCACCGGCGCTCATGCGGAACCTTTAGCCGATTACTGCTTTATTACGGTGCAGGTTTTGAGCGAGCGCACGGCGCGCGTCCAGGAGGCCCACATAACGATTGGCCACCTTTGGTGTGAAATGGTCGATGAAATTTTGGGGAAGTAGTCCAATGGGGCGTTTCGGTCCGCTTGACCGAGCGTTAATCATTGGCAAAAGCATTTGTCGGGGAAACCGCTTGACAGAAATTATCGATGCCTTTAGGCTCAGGGGCGAATCAGCCAGTCGGCCTTGACTCCGGTTACTTACCCAGAAGTCATTCCACCACACAACTTTGGTGCGAAGTTTTTCAAGGAACGGATTGACGCGTTTTAGTTTCAACAGATAGATTTTTTGAATCGAGGTTTGCGGCCCACAAACCAACTCCGAAAAGTTTCCAGCTTTACGCCTGCCGCATTACCAATTTCTAAGACAATTGATGTTCCCCCAAAAGAGACAAATCAGCGCAAAGGTAGATGCAGAAACCTACCCTTTAGGCGAGCAGAACGAACGCGCAACTGATGGGCAGGCGAAAGCATTGGTGGCGTTGAGTCATAGTCCCGTGGAACGCCGGCTCTACAGCTCAATGCTGGTCGCGCATGATGCGGTAGGAGATGGCGGCAACGGCGGCCAACTTTTCACTGCGCGTAGTTTGATGGCGTTAACGGGAATTCAAAGCTTGAGCACGGTCAGGCGCGGACTTGAAGGTCTGGTCAGCAAGTTCAGTGTTGAGCGCGAAGGGCGCGCTCACGCTGACGGGCCGCGCGACCAAAGCGTTGCCTATCGAGTGTTTCCTCCGGAAGAAGTAATCGCGCGCCGTAATGAAAATGGTTTTGTCACTTACGGAAAAGGGATTGCCACCAGCAGCGACCGTTCCTACGAGCGAGTAATCCAACGAGTTGCAGAAAATAAAAACCTGAGCCGCCGCGAGGCCCAGGTGGCGTTGTGTTGTGTCGAAGGCTTGACCAACGCCGAGATTGGCTTGCGCCTGATGGTTACCGAGCAGACAGTGAAGTTTCACTTGCGCCACATCTTCATAAAGTTTGGCGTGAAGCGCCGAGCAGAATTGATCTCACGATTGTTGTTGTGAGTTTGGACTGCGCCGGCTTGACGGCGCTTTCGAGAGCGAGCGGCGTCGAGCCGCCGCACTCCAATTTTGACAAACTGACGCCGCCTCGCGTAGAGGCTTCCCTAACGGGTACCGCGTGTTGCCATTCGCCGCTAATTTTTCGAATGAAAATACATGCTGGGACGGAAGTGTATCTATCGAATGGTTCAGGTCATGAGCGCCATTAAGACGACTAAGAAGAAGAAAAAGAAAAAGAAGAAAACAGCGCTCGTCGTCTGTCGGGACCGCAAAGAATTCTGGACGACGCAGGCGCAGTTTTGGCAGTGGTCAAGGGAAGGCATCATCACCAAAACCCAGGATAACCCGTTGACCGGCACCTTTAACCGGGAACACGAAGAGCTGATGGTCTTGTTGAGCAACACGGTTTTGAACCTGGCCCATCCGAACCATATGCGCGAGGCGCTGCTGTCGCGACGAATCGGCATGTCGGGTAAATGAGCACATGGCATTTAGCATTCGTAAAGCAAACTGTTAGTTTGCGGTCGGTCGTGGCCACTCGGAACTTAGATCGCTTGCCACCATCGCAAACTAACAGTTTGCTTTACGAAAAAAGAGCAACGCACTAAATAAGAGGAGTCATTAGGATGTTTCAGATAAGCCCCAATCAAACGAAGCCACTTAACGAGCGAACGATGTTTCGCCGGCTGGCCATCCACAGCGCACTGATCGTTGCGCTTACCGCCACCGGGCTGCTTGCATCGGTGAGCGCGCAAGTGACGAATTCGCCGGCGGCCAACGCTGCGGGCGAGTCAGTCAACGTCTCGCAATCTCCAGTGGCGCCGGCTGCGGTCGCGATGGCGTCTTCTCACCCCGACGATCGCTATCGCATCGGTCCGGGAGATGTTCTCGACATTCGAATCTTCAACCGGCCAAACCTTTCGCGGGATGCGGTGCGCGTTGAAGGCAACGGCATGATTCGCATGCCGCTGATTGACACTGAGATTCAGGCTGCGTGCAAAACCGAGGGCGAACTGGCGGCGGAAATCTCGCGCGGTTACATCAAGTATTACAAGAACCCGCAGGTTGATGTCTTTATAAAGGAGTATCACTCGAAGCAAGTGGCAGTCATCGGCGCCGTGAACGAGCAAAGCCGGTTTGAATTACAGCGCCGCATACGCCTGCTGGAGTTGCTGAGTTACGCCAAGGGCCCATCGTCCAAAGCCGGCCAAACAATCAACATTGTGCATGCGCCGCCGTCGCTCGCTTGCCAGAATCCAAACGCGGCCACTGACGAATCTGCCATAGCGTTTGTCAGTTATAAGCTGAGCGAAACCATGAAGGGCATGCCCAGTTCCAATCCATTCATCGAGCCGGGCGACATCATAACGCTGCCCGAGGCGGATCAGATTTACGTCGTGGGCAATGTATTTACGCCGTTGACCATTCCTTTGAAAGAGCCAATTACGCTTTCGCGGGCCGTCGCCATGGCCGGCGGTGTCAAGCAGGACAGCAAGAAAGACAAGGTACGAATTGTGCGGCAGGTGAACGGAAGCGCTGGCCGGCAAGAAATCCTGGTAGACCTTTCAGCGATTGAAAAGAAGCACGCTGATGACGTGGCGCTTTTGCCCAATGACATCATCGACGTGCCCGTTTCCGGCGGCAAAAGCTTTATGCGTAGTTTGCTCAGTACCGTTGCGCCGTCAATTTCGTCGCTTCCGGTGCGAGTTATTCCTTAGAAAATTTCGAATTTCGAATTTCGAATTTCCAAATTAGCCGCGGATAAACGCGGATGACGCAGGTCAGAACCTTAGAAAATTTCGCATTTCGAATTTCGGATTTCGGATTTTAGGACTATGAACAAGAGTGATTTAGAAAAACGGACCAAGCTGTTTGCACTGAAGATAATCGAGTTTGTGGGGACACTACCGCAGACCAGGGCTTGCGCAGTAATCGAATACCAACTTGTAAAGGCTGGCACATCGGTCGGAGCAAATTACCGAGAAGCGAATCGTGCGGAATCTCGCGCAGATTTTATCCACAAGATCGCCATTGTTGAGAAGGAATGTTCCGAAAGTGGGTATTGGTTGGAAATCTGTGATGAAGCCTCGCTCGGAGATGTTGCACCGCGAACCTGGCTGTTGGTGGAGTCGCGAGAGTTGCTGGCTATTTTTACAAGCATCGGAAGAAGTACCAAAGCAAATTCCGCGCGGGCCTAAAGAAAATTCGAAATCCGAATTTCGAAATCCGAAATTTTAGAAGGTGAACTATGAATCCATCCAATGAGTTAATGCGAAAAGATCCGGCGGACAACGCGGTTGGCCGGCCGAGCGACTCGAATGGCATTCCGCATTCTTACAACTACGGTGTTGACCCCAACGCGGAATCAGAAGTCCACCTGCTTGATTACTGGCGCGCGGTGCGCAAGCGTCTGTGGCTGGTCATCAGCATTGTCATTCTGATCACCACGTTGGCCGTAATTAACGCCGCGCAAAAGCCCGACATCTATTCGGCAAACGCGCGCGTGCAGGTTGACCTGGAAAACAATGGAGCGCTGATAGGAAAAACTCCTTACTACATGGGTTCGATAAACGATCCGGTTTACTTCAACACGCAGCTTCAGATTCTTGGCAGCCAGGCCCTCGCGCGACGTGTGGTCAGGACTCTCGATCTGGAGCACAATCCGGATTTCTTTAAAGGGTCACAAAAGCGGACCACCTGGCAGACCATCAAGATGATGGCCGGCTTTCGCAGTGATGTTCCTGCCGCGCCAAACGCGAAACCAAAAGACGAATTGCAACTGCGCGCGCCGGTGCCGACGGCCAGTTCCCAGGAAGATCTGGTTGAAGCGAAACGCCTGGCGCCTTACGTCGGCGCAATTCTCGGCGGCTTGCGAGTCGACCCGGTCAAGGAATCGCGCGGCACATTCAAAGAGACGCGCCTGATTGATATCAGTTACACCCACACCGATCCCGAAGTTGCTTCGAAAGTTTGCAACGCCATCGCCGAGACGTACGTCTTCAACAACCTGGAAAAAAAGACCGAATCAAATGCCAGCACCGGCGACGTCCTGCAACAGAGGATCGCTGAGTTGCAACAGGCAATTCGCAGCGACGAAGAGCGTTTGGTGAACTATGCCAAGAACAACCAAATAATTTCGCTCGATGCCAATCAAAACACAGTTGTCGAGCGACTGGCCGGCCTCAATAAACAATTGCTGGAAGCCGAAAACGATCGGAAAACTGCCGAGGCTGCTTTCAATGCGGCAAAAGCGCCCGGCGCTGCCAGCGCCCTAGCCGAGGGCGATAACAAACAAGCCGGCGAAGGCGAAGGAAAACTTGCCGACCTGCGACAAAAGCGCGCCCTGTTGATGGTTGACGCTACCGAGGAGGCGCCTGAAGTCAAAGAGGTCGATCAACAAATCGCCGAGCTCGAGCGGCAGGTAAAAGATTCCCGCAGCCGCAAGACCAACACGCTGCTTACCAACCTTGAAACTCAGTATCGCCAAACGCTTGGTCGCGAACAGGCGTTGCGTGCTGCGTTTCAGCAATCGCGCAGCGAGACGGTGACGCAAAACGAAGCGGCCATCAACTATCGGATCATTCAACAGGAGATCGATACCAACAAAACTTTGCTTGACAGCCTGTTACAACGCTCGAAAGAAAATGATGTAATCATGGCCAGCAAGCCAAACAACATCTCGGTTGTTGATTACGCGGTTACGCCCGGTGGACCAATTGGTCCAAACCGCTCGCGCAGCGTCATGCTGGCAATGTTTCTATCGCTGGGATTGGGAATCGGCCTGGCGCTCTTCCTCGAATATCTCGACGATACCTTGCACTCAACCGATGAAGTCGAACGTTTGCTGCATCTGCCGGCGCTGGCGGTTATTCCTTCCGCGAACGGCATGAAGCGGCACCTGTTGACGGCGGGACCGGGCGCGCTGCAGAAGCGCAACGGCCACTCTGCCAATCAAGAGTTACTAATGAATGTGGACAGCCGCTCGCCGTTGGCTGAGTCGTACCGGCATTTGCGAACTTCGCTGCTCCTCTCGACAGCCGGACGCGCGCCGCGCTCGCTGCTGGTGACCTCGAGCCTGCCTGGAGAAGGCAAAACAACTACCGCGGTTAACACTGCGGTTAGTTTGACTCAAACCGGCGCCAGCGTCGTGCTGATTGACGCTGACATGCGGCGGCCGCGAATGCGCTCGATATTTGGATTCTCGGACCGGCCCGGCCTCAGCTCAATATTGTCCAGCGAGGTGTCACGCGAAGACACGCTGGCAATGATTTCCAAAGATGAAGTGACCGGCTTGCACGTTTTGACTTCCGGCCCAATCCCGCCGAACCCGGCTGAGTTGCTGGGCTCGGAACAAATGCGGCGGCTGATGACTTTGCTGCAAGCGGAATTCACGCACGTTGTCGTGGATTCGCCGCCGATTAACTCGTTCACCGACGGCGTTCTTATTTCGTCGCTGGTCGATGGCGTGTTGCTGGTGGTCCATGGCGGTAAGAGTTCACGAAACGTCGTCAAGCGCGCGCGTCAATTGCTGCACGACGTCGGCGCCAAGGTTTTCGGCGTCGTTCTCAACAACGTCAATATTCAATCGAACGACTATTACTATTACCAGCGCTATTACGCTTCGAATCACTACCAGAGCGATCTTGAACCTGAGATGCAGCCGCCGCCACCTGTTGCCGCGTCAAGCACGCTGGATCTGCGCTAGGAATCAGAGGTCAGAGAACAGAGGTCAGAGGTCAGCTCAAGAGATGGCGAACATATACTCACTAAATCGGATCACCCCCAACATTGCCGCTAGGGAGTATGAAGGCAATGAAAATCGATTCGGCAAAAGACTTAATTGTTTACAAGAAAGCCTATCAACTTGCGATGCGAATTTTCCGCTTGAGCAAGACCTTTCCAGTCGAAGAGAGATTTGCACTGACCGGCCAAATTCGGCGCTCGTCCCGTTCCGTCTGTCTGAACCTGCGTGAAGCATGGGCGAAGCGTCGTTATGAGGCACACTTCATAAGCAAACTCACAGACTGTGATGGGGAAAACAGCGAAACGGATTCATCGATTGACTTCGCGATGGACTGTGGCTACATCGAAAAGCTGGAACATGCGGAATTGGTTGCCGAATGCCGTGAAATCGGCAAGATGCTTGGCAGCATGATTGGCAATCCGACGGGATTTCTTATAACGCATCAAGGTCGCGGTTTCTGACCGGGGACCTCGGTGGGTTTGGTTTCTGACTTCTGACCTCTGACCTCTGACCTCTGACTTCTATGTCGACTCATCCTGAAACTCTGCCAACTTTCAACATCGATCCGCCCGAGGGTTGGGCGGACATCGGTTTTCGTGAACTGTGGGACTATCGTGAGCTGCTCTACTTTCTGACCTGGCGCGATGTAAAAGTTCGTTACAAGCAGACCGCGCTAGGCGCCGCCTGGGCCATCATCCAGCCGCTGTTCATGATGCTGGTGTTCAGTTTGTTTTTTGGCCGGCTTGCAAAAATTCCTTCCGACGGAATTCCGTATCCAATTTTCACGTTTTGCGCGCTGCTGCCCTGGCAATTGTTTGCGCACGCGCTGACGGAATCGAGCAACAGCCTGGTCGCAAACGAGCGGCTGATAACGAAAGTTTATTTTCCGCGTCTGGTGGTTCCCATCGCTGCGGTGTTGGGCGGCCTGGTTGATTTCGTCGTCGCTTTCGCGATTCTGCTGGTGATGATGTTTTACTACGGCATCGTTCCCACCTGGGCCATCGTTACGCTGCCCGGTTTTATTTTGCTGGCAGTGATGACCGCGCTCGGTGTTGGGCTTTGGTTGTCGGCGCTGAACGTTAAGTATCGCGACGTGCGTTACACCATCAACTTCCTGATTCAGTTCTGGCTGTTTGCGACGCCAGTGGCATACCCGAGTTCAATCGTTCCGGCAAAGTGGCGCGCGCTGTATGGCTTGAACCCGATGGCCGGCGTAGTCGAAGGCTTTCGCTGGGCGCTGCTGGGAAAACAGGAAGCACCCGCCTCAATGCTTTGGGTTTCGGTTACCGTCGTGATTCTGATTTTGATTGGCGGGCTTTATTACTTCCGCCGCATGGAGCAACAGTTCGCGGATGTGGTTTAGTTAGAAGTGCTGAGTGCTGAGTACTGAGTACTGAGTTCCGAGGACTCACTCAAGCAAATTCAGCGCTTGCGAATCAGAGCTTAGACCCGGCGCGTTATCTTCCAATACTCAGCACTCAGCACTCAGCACTCTGTACTCAGCACTTTTTTCATGTCAGATATAGCCATTAGCTGCGAGCACCTAAGCAAGCGGTATCGCATCGGTGAGCGCGAATCGTACAAGGCCTTGCGCGACGTCATCACTGACGGCTTTGCGTCGCCATTCCGTAAAGTGCGTTCGGCCCTGCGCAATGGTTCCGCAAATTCAAATGGTTCGAACTCAGCACTCAGCACTCAGCACTCAGCACTCGGCTCCGGTGACTCATCACTCGATTCTGAAATCCGAAATCCGAAATCCGAAATTCTTTCTGGGCTTTGAACGATGTCTCCTTCGACGTGAAGCGCGGCGAAGTAGTTGGCATCATCGGCCGCAACGGAGCAGGGAAGAGCACGCTATTAAAAATTCTCTCGCGCATTACCAAACCAACCAAAGGCCACGCAAAGATTCATGGCCGCGTCGGCTCGCTGCTTGAAGTCGGCACCGGCTTTCATCCGGAACTCACCGGCCGCGAAAACATTTATTTGAACGCCGCCATTCTGGGCATGCGCAAAGCTGAGGTCGCGAAAAAGTTTGACGAGATCGTCGCCTTCGCTGAAGTCGAAAAGTTCATCGACACACCAGTAAAAAGATATTCCAGCGGCATGTACGTCCGCCTCGCCTTCGCCGTTGCCGCGCATCTCGAGCCTGAGATTTTGGTAATCGACGAAGTGCTCGCTGTCGGTGACGCCGCATTTCAAAAGAAGTGTCTTGGCAAGATCGGCGAAGTGGCCCACGGCGGTCGCACCGTTTTGTTTGTTAGCCATAACATGGGCGCGATTCGAAGTCTCTGCACGGAAGTGATATGGCTTGACGAAGGGAAGATGGTGATTGAGGGTCGAGCGTCGGACGTCGTTGACCAGTATCTTCGTACCACGCTACTTGGTTCAGGCTCTTCAGTTGACCTATCCAATGTTCAGCGTTCTCTGGGTAATGGTGAGCGCTTGCGTCTACTGAACATTGAATTCAATTCGGGCCGTCCGATTCATCACGGGGAGCCCCTCGCCGTGAGAATAAACTTCGAAACGATGGTTGATGTTCCAAACGTCGCATTTGGTTTTGGCTTTTCCACTTTTGAAGGCGTTAGAGTCATGACCATCGACTCGGATCTGGTTGAAGCACAGCGAGCGTTGCCGAAAGGTCACGTGGGCTCTGTCCGCGCAGACGTTTCTCTACTCCAGTTGCAGCCTGGCCGGTATGCCTTGGATGTGGGCGCGCGTGCGGGTGATCATGGCAGTCTTGATTACGTTGCGGGTTGCGCGCAGCTCGAGGTGCTTCCTGGTCCTACAACTCCTTCTTCTATTATTCGCGATACCGGCGGCGTCCGCGTGCCGGCAAATTGGGCGTGGTCTGAAACCCCGGCCTTCGCTTAAACGGGATGGTCCCAAAAACAAAACTGCGAGTCTTGCTGGTTCCTGATTCCGTCCATTGGGTCACCGGAACGATTGCGAAAAACATTGCGCGCTTCAACCCTTGGATCGAAGCGACGATTGCTTCGGGTCCCGTGATCGATCAGCTGTTTGCGGAACGGCCAGATTTAATGCGCAATTTCGATCTCGTTCACTTCACTTGCCAATACGCCACCCGAGAATGGCTACCTCGATTCAGGGAGTTTGTTCCTGTTGTTACGAGCCACCATCACGTCAGCGATTGGGAGATGCTCAAGCAGAATCTAGATGGCGATGCCATTGTCGTGGGTTCGCCCGAATGGACCGAGGATTTGCGTTCGCGCGGTGCTGACATCTCCCGAGTGTTCTGCGTTCCTTACGGCGTTGATGCCAATCTCTTCGGACCGCGAAAAGCCGAAAAGCGAAAAGCTATTCGACAAAAATTGAAACTTGGACATGCAGCAACGGTCGTCGGGTTTTTTGGCAAGAACAGCAGCAACGATTACGATCGTAAAGGCATTGATGTTTTCACCAAAGCGATTATTAGTCTTCATGCGTCTATTTCAGAGTTAGCTGTCCTAATAGTTGGGCCGGGCTGGCAAGAGCTTACGGGTGAATTGAAGTCCTTGGGCGTAAATTGCATCTGGCTTCCATTTATTAAAGAGCTAAAAGGTTTGAGTGAATTATATCAAGCATTGGATTTCTACTGGGTGACTGCGCGCGTTGAGGGTGGGCCTGTGACCTTACTTGAAGCCATGAGCACCGAAGTCTGCTGTCTCACAACCTCCGTTGGAATAGCGCGTGAAATTGTTCGCGACGGGAAGAACGGGCTGCTACTTCCTTTTGACGACGCGGAAGCCTTTGCAAACCGTACTTTGGAACTGTCGCGCGACCCCGACTACCGCAAGCGTCTGGGCCAAAACGCCCGCGCTACCATATTAAAAGAGATGCACGTTGGCATAACAAGCCTGGGCATCAAAGAGGTTTACGAACGCGCCCTTCAAAACTTTGCAACGCGACGTCAGATTGCTTCCACAGTCAATGTGGGCGCCATCGCGAATCGTTTCGGACGGGCGGCGTCTGAGCTCGACGCCAATATCGTTAGCTCGGTACCGCTTGAGGGAGTTCCAGTTTCTTTGCAGCGTCGGGTCAGAATGCTGGAAGCTCTGGCTTGGAGTGAACATCTTTTTCTTTATCAGCGCCAAAGAGCTTTAGCCGCCCGGATGATTCTGCGTGAGTGGGTAAAGAGTCCTGCTTCGCTTCTGCCAGTGCGGGTATTTTTGCGATGTTTCCTACCCGTCTCGTTTGTAAAACGAGTTGTTAAGTTTAGAAATCGAAAGCATGGCCCCCTTGATAGCTACGCAGCGTGAGGTTGGACAGCGTGAAGAGGCTCCATTCGTCTACCAAAAACCAACCTCTCTTACTTTTACTATCGCTTAAAACTAATGCCGTCGCTTAAGAAGCTGTCCAGGATTATTCCCGAGGCGTTCGTGCCCTCCAAGGTTCGGTTAATTTGTCAGTTCTTATACGGATCTCTATTTCAATATGGGTGGCTGAATTCGCTCAGACATGAAAAGCCTGTGGATCGTCAGGGAAATCCTCTGCCATGGTTTTCTTATCCGTGCATTGACTTTCTACAACAACTGGATCTTAGGGACAAAGAGATCTTTGAATGGGGCGCCGGTCACTCAACCTTCTTTTGGTCGATACGAGCCAAGAGAGTAGTGAGCATCGAGAACAATCCAACTTGGTACAACTATTTGAAAACTCGATTGCCACCGAATTGTGAATTGATCGCGTCCAAACCGGAGAATGAGTTTTATGTGACAACTATAGATGCCTATCCCGAGCAATTCGACATCATTGTGATTGATGGCACAGATTACGGTCGCCCTCCCAGCAGCGCGATCGCTCGGCAGCATTTGAAAAAGGGAGGCTTTGTTGTCTTAGATAATTCCGACCAATGCTTGCAGAGCGCAAAAATTCTTAGAGACGCTGATTTCATTCAGGTCGACTTTACCGGGTTTTGTCCTGGAGGAGGTTACGCGCAGACGACTTCAATATTCTTTGATAGAGAGTATTCATTTAGGACCATAGACGGAATCCAGCCACATCCCAGCCCGGCACAGCCCAACCCTCCTTGGCCAAGCGCTTAAATCTCAATGCAGCCTAAGATCTCGGCCATCACCTGTTCCCACAACCCGCGCGAAGATTATCTGAAACAGGTAATCGAAGCGCTGAAGAACCAAACGCTCGACAAACAAGATTGGGAATACTTGTTAATTGACAACGCGAGTGATGACCCACTTGAACAGCGCGTCGATCTTTCATGGCAGCCAAATGCGCGACACATCAGGGAAGAGAAGTTGGGATTGACGCACGCGCGCCTGCGCGGGATACGAGAAGCACGTGGTGAACTTTTGGTGTTTGTCGATGACGATAATGTGCTTGACGCGGATTTTTTGGAAGAATCTCTGAAGATTGCAGAGCGCTGGCCGATGCTGGGTTCATGGAGTGGTCAAACAAGACCTGAATTCGAAACATCGCCGCCAGAATGGACCAGAAAATATTGGGGCAATCTTGTCATACGAAGCCTGGACAGCGACTCATGGTCAAACTTGCCAAATTTGCCTGAGACTATGCCCTGCGGGGCGGGCTTATGTGTTCGACGCGCGGTCGCCATGCATTACGATAAGCTGCACGCTAATGGACAACGAGAATTTTTTCTTGATCGCGCGGGGGACTCCTTACTTTCAGCTGGTGACAACGACCTGGCCGCGTGCGCTTGCGATGTCGGTTTAGGCGTTGGTCTATTCAAGTCCCTGGGACTGGTTCATTTGATTGCAGCCTCACGGCTTGAGGAACAATATCTGCTACGGCTCATTGAAGGAATCGCATATTCAGGCGTGGTGTTTAGATCGTTCCGCGCTGCAGACCTGTCGTCGTACGAACCTCGTTGGACTCGCGCAGCCGCTGATTTGTTAAGACAGATGCGAATGAACTCCCGCGAACGGCGTTTCTTTCATGCCTCAAGGCGAGGCGAACTAAATGCGATTAGATATTTATCTGAGGCCAAAGCTAAAGCCAAGCCTTTTCAACCCCAAGCCGCGATTTTCGATATACCTCACCGCTAAGAAACATGCTAAAGCGTCTTGCGAGAGCGATCATTCCTGAGAAATGGCATCTTGGGAATTATGGTCCCAGGTATTTGAATGAACTCGTGCGGAAGAGGACCAAATTACGAGTTCGCACTGGTCCCTTCAAGGGTCTTAAATACATCGATCATTCGCTTGCGAGTGTTTACGTGCCGAAGCTATTAGGCATCTATGAGCGTGAACTTCATCCGGTGATTGAAACTGCATCCCTGCTACACATCGATCATGTTATCGATATCGGCGCAGCCGAAGGTTACTACGCAGTTGGAATGGCACGTCGTTTTAAATCGGCGGCCATTACCGCTTTCGAGACGGATCCGTCTGGTCAGCGTGCGATTAAAGAGTTGGCTAGAAGAAACGATGTCGAGAGCCGCGTTAATATCTTGGGGAAGTGTGAGCTTCAGGATTTGGAACAAGCTCTCGCGATCGGCGACAAACACCTGATTGTGTGCGATGTCGAAGGGTATGAAGAAACTCTCCTTGATATAGATCGGCTGCCGAAATTGCGGGACGCGTTTATTCTGGTGGAACTCCACGACTTTGTGAACCGCGGCCTGTCTGATGTTATTCGCGGCCGCTTTTCCGAGACGCACGGTATTGCTGAAATTTGGCAGGAGACAAGAAGTGTGAGGGACTTCCCATTCCAGTCACTGCACACCCGACTCTTGCCTAACGTTTACATTGAGAACGAACTCAATGAGTATCGCCCGGAGCGCATGTCGTGGTTTTGGATGCAGCCAATCGGAGTTGGGCCGGTGATTGTCACGCCAGGAGAGTCAGGATAATTTTTAAGGCCGATAAATTCCGAAGTGCTTTTGGCGAGCCTTTGTATATTAAGATTACGATGGTCGAGCTAATGTATGAAAACGCTGTTACTTTATTTTTTTAGTCACCGCACATTGGCTGTTGTTCGATGGGATTTTCATTTTCTATTAGTTCGTGTCACCAACCGCTTAAGCCTGAGGAAGCGAAGGGTTACACGCCAACTGGCTCAAACTACCCCAAGGTTTCTTAATCTTGGAAGCGGTCCTAGGGGAATCTCCAGCAGTGACTGGTTTAACGTGGACGGGTGGGCAGACACGAATGTTCATCTCGCTATTGATTTCAATCGCCCGCTACCTTTTCCGAATAATTGCTTCGAGGGAGTATTTAGCGAACACGTCTTTGAACACTTCAACCCGCAGCAAGGCCAATCCCTCCTTAGAGAATGCCTTCGGGTATTAAGACCCGGAGGGTGTTTGCGATTGATCGTGCCGGACGGAGAAAAGTTATTAAGGACTTACATTGACAATCCTTCAGAGTTGGTCGGCCGACGAAATGGCAATGGCGAAGGGTTTGCGATGGATGCCGTTAACTCTTACTTTCGCCAGCGTTACGAACACCAATTTATCTACGACTGGCAGACACTGGAAGATCAATTAAGACGCGCCGGCTTTGCAGAGTTGACGCGTGTTACTTACCAGCAAGGCAAGGCCTCTAAACAGATAGCAGCGTTGGATGATGTGAAATATGCCTGGGAAAGCTTGTACGTCGAGGCGGTGAAACCTGCGCATCTTTCACCCGCTGCGTGAATGACAGCACCTCACATGAATTCATCGTCTGCAGAGAAATTACGGCTGTTTCAAATCGTTGAGAATCTTGACACCGGAGCGGTAGAGAATTGGTTGTTTCGCATGCTCGCGGCCTCACGCGCCAAGGGACATGAACATTTTCAATGGACATTCTTTTGCACGCTTGGCAAACCCGGACGATTGGATGATCAAGTTAGGGCACTTGGAGGAGAGGTTCTGTACTCACCTTTTGAGATTGGTAACAAACGTCTGTTTTTTGCCCACCTTCGAACGGTCATGAAAAATGGACGCTATGACATTCTTCATTGTCATCATGATTTCGTTAGTGCGATTTATCTTTGGGCTGCATCAGGACTTCCGATTCGTAAAAGAATTGTGCACGTACACAACACAGATGAGGGATTGTTGACTCCAAACCCGTTCAAGCAATTCTTATTGAAAGAGCCTATGAGACAAAGCTGTCTCCGTCTCGCCGATAATGTGGTTGGAATTTCTCAAGAGGCGCTTAAAAATTTTACTCGTAATGGCGGCTCTCAAACGAATAGAGATAGAGTTGTGTACTACGGCATCGACACTTCGCGATTTCATGAGCTGACATGTTCGCGTGAGGAGTTTCGCGCCAGCCTAGGGTTTTTGCCAAACGCGAAGGTGCTGCTTTTTGCTGGCCGGATGGTACCGATAAAAAATCCACTGTTCGTCGTGGAAGTTGTTGCGGAGTTGGCGAAAGCTGATGAGTCGATAGTGGCGATCTTTGCGGGCGCTGGAGAGTTGGAGAGCCGGGTTAATCATCTGGCAAAAGAGAGGGGTATTGGCGATAGAGTAAGAACGCTCGGCTGGCGTGACGACACCCCGACGCTCATGCGCATGTCTGACGTTCTTGTCTTCCCCAGGCTAGAGGAACCGAAAGAAGGTTTGGGCTTGGTGTTGGTCGAGGCGCAGGCGGCAGGACTGCCGATTGTTGCGTCCCCAAGCATCACCGCCGATGTTCAGGTTATCCCCGAACTCTTCGATTTCGTGCCACTCGCTGCAGGCGCTCAGGTTTGGGCGGAAGCGGTTTCCAAATCCCTTTCAAGGCCCCCTATTTCAAGAGAGAACTGCCTGGCACGAATCGAGTCCTCATGCTTTTCGACCGAGCAGGCCTTAAACAGTCTGCTAGCGCTTTATTCCGACGTTGCTTAGCGAATGAAAATCGACAAGGTTTACATCGCCTGCCACAAACATGATTTGCGATTAACGAGAATATGCCTTGCCAGCATTCGTTACTGGTATCCCGAAATCCCGATCTATCTAATCAAAGATCTCTTTAACGGAGACTTTTCAACTGCCGAACTGGAACGCACTTGGAATGTCAGAGTTTTTGATACTTCAAACCGCATCTTCGGTTGGGGTATGTCAAAGCTTGAACCGGTCTTTCGTGACGAAGGAAGCCGCTTTCTGGTGCTCGATTCCGACACGGTCTTTACTGGCAGAGTCCTGGATCGGCTCGATCAGTTCTCGGAAGATTTTGTGGTTCACTTCGAAAAGCAGACCGCTCAGCGTGTGAAAGAAATCTATTTCGATCTCAATAAGCTGAGGGAAGTTGATTCGGGCTTTGTCTATCGGGGCGATACGTTCAATACCGGGCAATATGTGGCCACTGGCGGCCTGCTGCGGCGCGAAGATTTCAGCGGAGTGAATTGGGAAACGAGTCCGCCGTCACTTAGGCACCCAGAAATATTTAAGAATGGCGAACAGGGAATTCTGAACTACGTGCTTTTGAAGAAGGCCGCTGCTGGTGAGTTGACGATTGCGGGCGAGGCATTCATGCGTTGGCCGGGTTACGGCATTGACGACATCGACATTGAGAAATTCAATCACGCTTCGCCTTATTTAAATGTTATTCACTGGGCGGGCCTGACGCGACCGCGAATCAGCGCGATGATCCGATCGGACATACTAAGTTTTTTTGAGAACTACTATTATTCGCGAATATCTATGGGCATGTTGTTGAGAGGTTGGCGGAACTTTAGCAAACAAGCCTCCGACCTTAAGGCGCAGACAAGGCGCCGTTTGCTTACATCAAGGCCAGATTCTCAAAAGCTGGCATTGGGTCGCGCGGCAGCGGGCTCCTTTAATTCAAAGTAAAATCGATGGCTGCGGTTTCAATTCATTCTTTCTACGATCCGGCGCAAGTAGCGCAGGAGGTCGCAACGCGAGAGCTACGGGTCTTGCAAGTGTTTCACGGCTTAGGAATGGGCGGCGCGGAAACCTGGCTGATGTCGCTGTTGAAATATTTTCACGACCAAAATGAATATGCTCCCTTGAGAGTTAAGTTCGATGTCTTGTTAACCGGTGGCCAAAAAGCAATATTTGATGATGAGGCTGCAGCTTTAGGCGCGCGTTTGCTTTATGTTCCGTTCACACGCCGCACTCTACCGAGTTTTGTTCGTGCGTTCAGAACGATCTTGGTCTCTGGAAATTACGATGCTATCCATGATCATCAAGACTATATGGCAGGCCTGCATTTTCTGTTCGGAGCAGGTCACTTGCCAGCGGTCCGGATCGCGCACGTCCATAATCCAGTGTTGCATATCACGAATTATGTCACCGATCCCTTACGTGGCCTTACAAGTAAGACCGCCAAGTATCTTCTGAAATATTTCGCAACCGACATCATGGGTACATCCTTGCAAGTGCTTAACGAATACGGGTTCCGATCGGACGATTACCCAGGCATGAATATCGGAGCCGCGCACTGCGGTTTTGATGTCACGAGATATCAGGGCAGTCACGAAGAAGCGCATCGAGAACTCTGCAGCGAACTCGGCTGGGTGACGACTTCTAAGATTCTTCTTTTTGTCGGGCGACTTGAAGGAACTGAGGGGCACTATATGGGCCGCTTGATGACCCATAAGAATCCTGAGTTTGCGCTCGATATCGCGCGCCGATGCATTGCTAAGGATGATCGTATCCGGTTCGTGATGGTCGGTGATGGGGCCGCAAAGAAACTTGAGTTTGAAGCAAGAGTGAATAGATGGGGACTCGGGAACAAAATTAGTCTGCTCGGTCTACGTTCCGACGTGCCGCGTTTGATGCAGGGTTCAGACCTATTGTTATTCCCCTCACTCGCCGAAGGACTCGGCATGGTTGCCGTTGAAGCACAGGCGGCCGGATTGCGTGTGATTGCTTCAGACACCACGCCACGCGAATGTGTGATAGTTCCAAAGCTGGTTGAATTTTGCTCTTTGAACTCAACTGCATCGCATTGGGCTGACGAGGCATTAAGGCTAATAAGGTTACCCGGTGAAGACTCCTTCACTGCAAACTCTGCAGTAATGAATTCAGCATTTTCAATTGAGAGTTCCGCAGCCAGGCTGTGTAAATTGTACGGGCGCGCAAGGTGCAGTTTAGCAGAATGAAATTTCATCGCGCGTGTGCGTCTACTCGGATTTCATTTTGATAAAGCGTCGGCTGAGAAAAGCGTTACGAATGCTTCCCGGCTATCAGGTGGCTAGGCGCAGTTATCGGACGCTGACCGAACCTGACTTCAGGAATCGACGGGAACTTCAAAGGTGGGTTAAAACCGGGATGGAACTTCAGGAGCGGCTTCGTTTGGAACCCTTTATCTTTGAGGGGAGTAAAGCTTTCGTTCAGAGTAACGGCGGGATTGAGTTCCTGTGGGATCCACAGCTTCAGGGGGGCGCCCTTGGTTTGGAGTTTGGATCGGATTTTGAAACCCGCGAGCTTGATTGCGTCCTATCGCATCTAGCGAATGTGCCGGGAGAAGATATTGTATTTATTGATGTCGGGGCCAATTGCGGTCTGTATTCATTAAGTGTAGCGCGACATTTTCCCAAATCCCACAGCTACAGCTTTGAGCCCGTTCCAACATCGCGAGCTATTCTTTCTGCCAACGTCGAGCGTAACGGATTCGGTGATCGAATCACGATCACCGGTAAGGCACTGGGAGATGAGTTAAAGAATGTTCGCATGACCGCGAGTTATTCAGCGATGGATCATCTGGTTGTGGGAAACAGCAGCGATGAGTTGTCTCCGCTCATCGTGGACGTGCCCATGACCACACTAGATACTTTTGTCGTCGAGCAATCACTTGAGCGAATCGATTTCATAAAGTGCGACGTCGAGGGCGCCGAGTTGCTGGTATTTCGAGGCGCAGAAAAGACATTGACCCGATTTCACCCTCCAATCTTGCTGGAGATCGAGGCCAGACACACAGAGCGTTTTGGTTATCGACCCGACGACTTGGACGAGTTCTTAAGAAGCTTTGGTTATCTTCCGTCGACGCCGGCTCCTGCAAACACAGGCGAGACTCTGAGCAGTCTCCAGGAGGGAATCGCAAATGGCCTCAACAATTTTCTTTATCTCGCTGACACTCACAAATGAACCAAGCTTCCGCCGAGAAGATCATTTTCATTCCCTTTATTGATGCCTTCGGTGGAGCTGAGCGATTAGTCCTCGATCTTTCTCGATTTCTTCATGAGCTGGATGTTCCTCACAGAGTCGCGTGTTTCAAGCAAACTATAGACGTACAACAGTACTCTGATCGACCACTGGATATTCAGGAATTACTGCCAAAGCGGAACCCCTTGCTTGAGGCTAAGGCGTTGAAAAGACTTTTGAAATCAAGGCCGCTCACCGAGGCAGCACAACCACTCTTATTCGATCTCAAGAGTGCCTTTTATTCGGGCTTAGCTCCTTCCGTGCCTTTTGTTTTGCACCTAACCGATCCGCCGAGTTTGTTACCCGCCGATTTAAGCAAGTATGCGCCGTCCGCGCGAAGGTTCGCGGACTTTAACCGGCTGCCTACAGTGAACGCGGCACGGGCAATGCGCGCCGAGCTGGTCCACCGCTTGAATCGGAGGGGCGCGAGACGAGCTTCCAAGGTCATCGCGATGACGGAAAGGATCCGGCAGGAATTGCGGGTGCTCTATAACGTTGATGCTGTCGTGGTCCGCCCTGGCGTTTCAACCAGGGAGCCTGCTTCGACGCCCATTCGGAAGGCTTCGCCGCTGCGCATGCTCTCGGTTTCGAGGTTGGAGCCAAATAAACGAATCGACTGGATACTGCGCGCGTTAGCGAGGGTTAGGGACGAAGAGCGCACTAACGCAGGGGATTGGAAATTTGAGGTGGTCGGCAACGGAACACTGATCGAATCGTTAAAGAACTTGGCAATTGAGTTAGGATTAGAAGACCGGACCATATTTCTTGGACATCTCTCTGACGAACAGTTAGCCGCCGCGTATGCCCGAGCAAATCTTTTCCTCATGCCTGCGGTACAGGGTTATGGATTGCCTGCTCTTGAGGCGCTAAGCCGGGGAATACCGACAATTGTCCACAAGGACTCCGGCGTGAGCGAGATTCTCAACGCAAACTTCTGGGTTGAGATTGTTGACGGGAACAACGGGAGCCTCGCCAACGCAATCACGGTCATGCTGAACCGTTTAAGGAAGGACGAGTTCATTGGTTGCATTACGCCGGTGGTGCCGACTAGCTCCGAGTGGGCGAGCAACATTTGCCGTGAGTGTGGTTGGCTGCCGGCCTCAATGATGTGATGAGCGTTTCGCGCGCAGCAAACTACACAATTCTTGCACCCGGCTTTGCAAAGTGGTGGGGTTCGGATGCCCGAGCGCTGGCCCAGGCATTTCGCAAACTGGGCCATGCCATCATCGAGATCGACGAAGAGGACTACATTCCATTTCGCTGGGAAGGAAAGGCGTCGCGAATTCTGCGGCGGTTGTTCCTGCCGCTATTTGCCGCTGATTATAACCGGGCCATATTGGAAAAGGCGGCTAACGCATCATTCGACTTTGTTCTCGCTTTCAAAGGCTACTTCGTTAAGGCCGAAACGGTTGCGGCTGTACGCTTTTACCAAAAACCCGTATTCAATTTTTATCCCGACGTTAGCTTCGAAGATCACGGACCGAACATACCAGGTGCGCTTCGACATTACGATTGTGTGTTCACCACGAAGTCATACCACGGGAAACGTGAGATTGAACATTTCGCGATCCAAAACCTCGAATATGTTCGTCACGGTTTTGATCCGGAAGTGCATCGGCCCATTACGCTCTCTGACGAGATGATCAGGAACTACGGTTGTGATGTCAGCTTTGTCGGCTGTTGGTCACCGGAAAAGGAAAGCCGCTTATCGTACTTGCTGGAACATGCGCCAAATGTTTCTCTTAAGGTGTATGGCGTCGGGTGGGAGTACGCGTCCGGCAAATTCAAGCAACAATTGGGTTCGAATTTGAAACCGGGCGCATTTGGAGACGAGTTGTCGATTGTTTATTGTGCTTCGAAAGTCAATCTTGGGTTGCTTTCCAGTAGTAGCGATCCGATGTTGAGCGATCAGACGACAGCGAGGACTTTTCAAATTCCCGCCACTCGTTCGCTTATGTTGCATGAGGACACGGCCGAGGTTCGTTCCTGTTTTGATGACCGAAGCGAAATTCTGCTTTTCGAAAACAACGAAGAGATGGTTAAGAAAATCAATTGGGCTCTGCAGTCGCCTGAGGCGACGGACGCGATTCAACAGCGAGGTTACGAGCGCTGCCAAAGCGAACCGTATGATTACTCGGCAGCGGCGAAAAAGATTGTTCGCTACTTTGAACAGGGCAGTCTTCCGGTGGATCTAATTGGTAATCGGTTGGCAACGCATTACAAGCCTCAACTGGAAACCGTCGGATAGCTCATAGCTTGAGTAAAGGTATTTTTGTTCCCAATGATTTCTCAAGTACATCTCGGCAATAGCAGCCGGGGCGCGGCCTTCAATAATGAAAGCAGCCATGGATCTAACACGCGGATCATAAGGCTTTACTTTGTCGCAGCCGCTTGTCTTTTGGTGGCACTACCTCTGTTCCTTGGACAGTATGACTTTCCCTGGTTGAAAGGCTTCCTGGCAGCTTTGCTAACGGTTGTTTGTGTCTACCCTTCGGTCAGGTACCTGGCCGCTCGCGAAGACTCACTCCCCAGCCTGCCCATCTTCTGCCTTGCGTATGCATTACAGTTTGCCGTGCCGGCCTTCATACATGACGACACCTTTTTGCTTGCGGGGAACGAGACTAAGTACTTGGACTCTGGTGACGTTATCGCTGCCTTGACAATGGCAGTCGTGGGCATAGTTGCGTTGCAGGCTGGATATTATTGGTTCCAGCGGAGCAGTTATCGCAAGATTATTCCGGTCGCCCATCTGCCTCTCAGAAAGTCCAGAGCCGTCACCTACTGCATACTAGTGGGAATTTTTCTGCCGTTGCTCTTTACCTTTCAGGGCATTATTCCGGCAGAGTTCCAACAGCCGTTGTCCTCGATTTTCCGTTTGTTGCAGAATCAAGTACTGGTTGTAATCGGCATACTCGGCTGGCTCTATTATGGTCGTAAAGAATCAAAGTTTTATGGTGTGTGGCTGTATGGTCTAGTTATTCTGGTTGCAGTGCGCGGAATTTCTTCCGGCTTTCTTGAAGAAGCGCTAATTCCGCTTGGAGTATTTTTTGTCGTTAAATGGCTTTACACCCGTCGAATTCCGGTGGCGCCAATCGTAGTAACGGTGCTGCTATTCGTTTTTCTGTCACCCGTCAAATCAGATTATCGCCAAGCCATTGGAGAAAATTCGGATACTTTCGAACAGTCTTCACTCGTTAAAGGTACGCTTTGGATTCAGAACGCTGCCGAATATTGGCAAGACACTTTCACTGGCGCACGCGATCTTACCGAAGCAACCTCCAGCGCCTCGGACCGGGCCGACTTTATTCATCAGGTTGCACACATCTACTCGATGACTCCTTCGGACGTTCCCTACCAATACGGAAAAACGTATTCGTTTTTCGCGGTCGCTCTCATTCCGCGAATCATTTGGCCAGACAAGCCTGTGGCGGGAAGTGCAAATGGTTTTTACGCGGTGAGTTATGGAATAACATCGGAAGAGGGAGCAAAGACCACAACGTTCGGTGTTAGTATTCTCGGCGAAGCGTTCATGAATTTCGGTTGGGCCGGGGTCGTCTTGATAATGTTGTTCCAGGGAATCTTGATTGGTGCAATGCAGTATTCGTTTGGCGGCCAAATATCCGGTCCCGGGGGCCAGGCGGTATTTCTGGCGTTTTTTGTTTACTTTCTTAACGGCATTGGATCCAGCGCTGAGATAATGTTTGGCGGAATTATTCAAAACTTGATTTGCGGGTATCTGATTCTATTGTGGGCTCGTGAGCGACCGATCAAGTTCATATTTCCCAAAATAACATTTCCTCTTCTATCGAGAAGATGATCCATTTTCTAACCGAGTCATTGTTGGGAAAGTAAATCCACCCGGCAGTCCTCAGTTCGCAAGAACGGAATGAAAATCCTAATAACCGGCGGCTGCGGCTTCATTGGCTGCAACGCCGCCCAGCGCTTTATGCAACTCGGCCATTCGGTGACGGTGCTGGATAATCTTTCCCGTCGCGGCAGCGTCAAGAATTTTGCATGGTTGCAGACTCAAGGCGAGTTTGAGTTTATCAATGCTGACATTCGTAATGCGGAACGAATGAATCAAATCGTAAGCGATGGCGCCTTTGAGGTTGTGTTACATCTTGCCGCCCAGGTTGCAGTAACGACTTCGGTGATCGAACCGCGCGAAGATTTTGAAATCAACGCGTTGGGAACTTTCAACGTGCTGGAAGCAGTGCGCAAGCATAGTCCGCAGGCGATCGTGCTGAATGCTTCGACCAATAAGGTTTACGGCAAACTATCTGACGTGCAAGTTGAAGGCGAAGCAACGCGCTGCAAACTGCCGGCATTGCCAAACGGTGTCGGTGAAACGCAGCCGCTGGATTTTCATTCCCCCTATGGCTGTTCCAAGGGCACCGGCGATCAGTACATGAACGACTATGCGCGCATCTATGGACTGCGCACCGTGAACTTTCGCCAGTCGTGCATTTATGGGTATCGCCAGTTCGGCGTTGAGGATCAGGGTTGGGTGGCCTGGTTCACGATCGCGCACGAGTCGCGGCAACCGGTGGTTATTTACGGCAGCGGCAAACAGGTCCGGGACATTTTATTTATTGACGACCTAATTGATTGTTATCTCGCCGCGATTGAGCGCATCGATCGCGTTAGCGGTATGACTTTCAATGTCGGCGGCGGGCCAGACAATACCTTGTCTTTGCTCGAACTAATGGAAAAGCTGCGCCAACATTCGGGGCGAGGCGTAGTTCATAGTTTCGAAGACTGGCGGCCCGGTGATCAGCCTGTCTACGTTTCCGATATCCGCAAGGCGAAACAACTACTGGGTTGGCAACCGCGAGTTGATATAAACGAAGGCCTGCAACGCCTGCACGAGTGGGTCGGACGCAATCTCGAAATGTTTGCCAGTCCCGCAATTCCTGCATGAAAAAACGCGTCGCGATTATCACGAACGACACGTCGCTTGTCGGTGGCTTGACGACGATGGTTTCGTTCTTGCACAAAACGTTGATCGAATCAGCGTGCTTCGAGCCGCAGCTAATATCGCTTGCGACTTCGGCGTCGGATAAAGCGAGCGTGCAAATTAAGTCGCCGGCAACATGGTTTCGACGACCCAACGTTGAAAATATCACTGGTAGTCAGCTTAGCTTTACTCACTTCGGAGTTTGGGGAAGTGAGCTTGAGTTTCAACGCTATCGGCCCCGAAGAGAACTAACTGAGCATCTGAGTGAATTTGACCTGCTTCAATTCGTCGTTGGCAGTCCTCCCTGGGTGTGTGTTGCTGAAAACGTCAATAGGCCCATTATTCTTTGGACGGCCACGACGACTCGGGCGGATCGTACCAGCCAGGTCGCGAACGGGTCATTCTTCAGGCGCGGGTTGTCTTCCATCATGATTCCCATAGCGGAGCGCTATGAAAAACGCGCTTTGGAACTGGCTGATCGAATTCTTGTGCTCAGTGAATACACGCGCAAGAGCGTTGCGGAGATCGCGGGCAGCGAAACAATAGCGCTGGCGCCGTGCGGAGTGGACACAACGCTTTTCCATCCTGGTGCGGAAAAAGTCAGGCGCAGTTATATCCTTTGTGTGGCGCGACTGTCAGATCCGCGAAAGAATATACGCTTGCTACTGGACGCCTACGCAAAGCTCCGACTCACGATGCCGTCAATCCCGGACTTACTTTTAATTGGGGATCCGCCTTCGGCGGAGATTCAGAACCATTTACAGAATATTGGACTGGCAAACCAGGTTCATCTCGTTGGGCCTAAGCAAAGTGAAGAATTGGCTGAGCTATATCGCAACGCAATGTTCTTTGTTCTGTCATCAAATGAAGAGGGATTGGCGATCGTTATTCTGGAAGCGATGGCAAGTGGATTGCCGGTTGTCAGCACCGATTGCGGTGGACCAGCTACGGCGATCGCTGACGGTGAGACGGGATTTCTCACATCGGTTGGTGATGTCGACGCCTTGGCGGCTGCGATGGAGAAGTTGCTAAACGATCAGGCGTTGTGCGAGCGCATGGGAAGAGAAGGCCGCAGAGTTGCTGAGGAACGGTTTTCATTAAGCGCGGCAGGAAAAGTTTTTCTCGATACTTACGAAGATGTGCTAACCAGCGGCACCGCACGCGCACCCGGCACGAAGGCTTTACAGACTGCTGCAGTGTTGCCCAGACCCGCCCGCGCGCATGACTGACACGCGACGCTAGCGTCAGATCCTTGAAATGAGTTCCGTTCAAAAAGATTGGCAGGAAAGCTACCTTGAGCGGTTCTATCCGCAGACATCCTGGCGCCGGGATGGAACGCGAGACTTCTTTCAAATCCTGGCACAACACTGCAGCGGCAAGATTCTCGAGATAGGAGCGGGGCCGTCAAACAACACTTCCGACTACTTAAAAACGCTCGGCGAACTGCATGGGATCGACGTTGATAAAGAAGTGCTCGACAACACCGCATTGGAAACGGCGGCGGTGTTTGACGAGCGATTTCCTTTTCCGGATAACAGCTTTGACACCTGCGTTTCAAATTACGTTTGCGAGCACCTCAAAAATCCCGAGGCGCATTTAAGAGAAGTGTGGCGAGTCTTAAGATCGGGAGGAACCTATGTCTTCAGAACGCCGAACCGATTTCATTACACTGCGATAGTGTCTGGTCTTACTCCGCATTCATTTCACGTTAAGACCGCGAACAAGTTGAGAGCTATCGATGGACACGACCCCTATCCCACCTGGTATCGATTCAATTCGCAGCGTCGGATCAGATCGTTAGCTCGCGCAGTGGGCTTCGAAGTTGAGCACTTGCGTTTGGTTGAGAAAGAACCTTCGTATGGAATGAGCTCGCGCCTTTTGTTTTTGATTTTTACGGCTTATGAACGGATAGTGAACTGCGCGACGGTGTTTGCATCATTTAGGTCGAGCTTGTTTGTAGTGCTACGGAAACCTAATTCGCAATTCGTAGGCGTCCCTGGTAAATGATCGAGAGTTTTTAGTTTTCAACTTAACAAACATTCGGCGCTTTAATAGCGTTGCAGGGCGTTGACCAAAGTTCTCATTCTAATCGATCACTATTTGCCGGGTAGCAAATACGGCGGAACGCTGCGCACGATCTGCAGTCTGGTCGAAACACTCGGTGATCATTTGGAGTTCTGGGTGTTGACGCATGACCGTGATCTGGCAGAACCAGAGCGTTACCGACGGATTGAAACGGGGCGTTGGAGCCAGGTGGGAAAGGCGAAGGTTTATTACGCCTCGCCCGAACAACTTTCTCTCTTTCGGCTTAAATCCCTGCTGGAAAATCTGTGTGCGGATATTTTGCCCGACGTCATTTTCTTGAATGGCATCTTCGGAAAATTGACGATTAGATCTCTGATGTTGCGGCGCTTGGGATTGTTCCCTGCGGTGCCGGTTCTCATTTCCGCGCGAGGTCAACTGTCATTCGGCTCGTTGCAAATGAAGCCTACGAAGAAGAGGGCTTTCTTGCAGCTTACCACTCGGCTGGGATGTTATCGCGGTCTCAATTGGCAGGCAGCATCTGCGTTGGAGCTTGCTGATATTAAACGAGTAATTGGCGAACGGCCGACAATCTACTTGTCACCCAACATTCCCGCGCACATCGCGCCGCTGAACGGCGATGCGTCGGCCCGCCCAAAAAAGATAGACGGCAAAGTGCGCCTGGTTTACCTTTCACGCATCTCTCCGGTAAAAAATCTGGCGCACACGCTTAAAGTTCTCCGCAATATTTCCGGAACTGTTGAGCTTGATATATACGGTCACCTGGATGATCGAGAGTATTGGCGGCAGTGCGAGAATTTGATAGCCAAACTGCCGGCTAATATACAAGCCAACTATAGGGGGCCCGTCGAGCTGCAAGCTGTTCCCAATACATTGTCTGGTTATCATTTCTTCGTGCTGCCCACTCTTGGCGAAAACTTTGGCCATGCAATCTTTGAAGCGCTTGCGAAAGGTTGTCCGCTGATGATTAGCGACAAAACACCCTGGCGGGAGCTGGAGCAAAAAGGCGCTGGCTGGGATTTGCCGTTGGATAACGAGAGCGCCTGGCAACACGCAATTGAAAAAGCTATTGCGATGGACCAGCCAACTTACGATGTAATGTCCCTCGCTGCCCGACAATTGAGCCTTGATTGGCTTTCCCAGATGAACACGATTGAACAAAATCATGCGCTGTTCACGCGATTTGCGATGGGCGGAGTTCATTCGCATGCGTAACAGGACATAGAAGCTTTCCGATGTCAGATCTGCGCAAAGTTCATCTCGTTTCGAGCAAAGAGAACCTGTCCCAGGCAATTAAGATCGCTCTCGAAGCAACGGGTGCTCTTGCACGCATTAGTCCCGACTCGCGGATCGCATTAAAGCCGAATCTAACCTATCCGTACTACAAGCAGGGAGTGACAACATGCCCACTCTTTATCCGGGAACTGGTGAAGCTATTACGCGAGTACACATCTCATATTGCAATTGTAGAGAGTGATGGCGGGTACGGTGCGTGGTCAGCCGACGAAGCTTTTGCCGGCCACGATCTTTTCAGCCTCGGTAAAGAATTCGGCATTGAGGTTGTTAACCTTTGCAACGAAGAACGCGAGAATATTGGTTTCAAATCGGGCTGGCGCAATTACGAGCTGCCGTTGCCCACGCGTTTGCTGCATGAGACGGACCTTTTCATCACTTTGCCGGTGCCAAAAATCCACTGCATGACCGGGTTGACGTTGAGTTACAAGAATCAGTGGGGTTGCATTCCCGATCCAATGCGACTTCGCCGCCATTACATTTTCGATGATGCGATTGTCGCTATTAATAAGAGACTCAAACCTTTTGTCCTGGCGGATGGCTCTTATTTTCTGGATCGGAATGGGCCAATGTACGGCACGCCGGTACAGATGGATTTGGTGATAGCAGCTACGGACGCCGGCTCGTTTGATCGTTACACGTCCGAATTAATGGGCTTTTCCTGGACGCGAGTCTCTCACCTGAAACGAGCGGTGGAATTGGGGGATATGCCGGCAGACCTCAATGCGATTAGTTATAACGTGGCGCCAGCCGATGCCTCGCAGCACAAATTCCATTTGAAACGCACTGTGCGTAACGGCATTGCCCTGACAGGTTTCAAAAGTCGGTTCATTACCTGGTTCGGTTATGAATCGTGGTTTGGTCGGGTGGTACTGCATGCGATTCTTTATGCAGTGGTCGGGAAGCCTGTAAAGCCGCAAGCCGAAAGCTGAATTCGTTTATTGATTAGTGGACGGTAGAAGAGTAATTCGGCTCGAAGATTAGACCTTATGTGTGGCATCTGCGGCGTAATTGATTGGACCGGATCGGATGATGCGCCAGCGATCGTGCGGCGGATGATACCGACTATGTATCACCGTGGACCGGATGATGAGGGAATTTCGGATTTCGAATTTCGGATTTCGGATTTGAAGGGCGAAGAGCTAAGAGCAAAGAGGGAAGAGCAAGGGATTTCGGATTTCGAAGAACTCCACCACAGAGACACAGAGAACACAGAGGACGCACAGAGAAGAAATTCGAAATCCGAAATCCGCAATTCGACATTTGCGGACCGCAATCCGAAATTCGCAGGAGCGGGTTCGATTGGAATGAGGCGGCTCAGCATCATCGACATCGAAGGCGGGCATCAGCCGGTCTTCAATGAAGACGGCCAGATTGGCGCGGTGCTAAACGGCGAGATTTACAACTTTCAGGAGTTGCGCCAGCAATTGGAAGATCGCGGACACACAATTCGTACGCGTTCTGATTCTGAAGTGGCGGTCCATGCCTATGAAGAGTGGGGCAAGCAGTGCGTCGAACATTTTGAAGGGATGTTTGCGCTGGCAATCTTTGACCAGAAGTCAGAGGCCAGAGGTCAGAGATCCGAAAGCCGCGAAGCGCGAAGTTCCGAGTTCCGAGTTCCGAGTTCCGGGTTAAGTGCGGGTGAAGGCAGGCGCGAAACGCGGAGTTTCGAGTTTCGAGTTCCGAGGTCCGAGACTCAGCACTCAGCACTCAGCACTCAGGACTCGCCAGTTGGGCCAGCACTCAGCACTCTGCACTCTGCTCTGGAGCCAGCACTCAATAATCAGCACTCGGCTACGTTGTTTCTTGCGCGCGACCGGCTGGGCATCAAGCCGCTGTACTATTTCGCCGAAGGCGAGGTCCAAAGTCCAAAGTCCAAAGTCCAAAGTCAATCTGGCTCAGAAGGACGTTGGACATTGGACATTGGACATTGGACTCGCTTCTTATTTGCTTCCGAAGTCCGCACTTTGCTCGCCAGCGGTATCGTGCCGCGTCGGCTTTCAAAAGCCGCGGTCGAAAGTTATCTGTTGTTTGGCTCGGTCAGTGAGCCGATGACTTTGATTGAAGGCGTGTTCTCGCTTCCGCCCGGCCACCGGATGACTATTGATCTCAACGACGCGAACGCTGCGATTCGTTCGGAGAGTTATTGGAACATTGCGGGCGCGCGACGGGGAGATGCGGAGACAGGGAGACGGGGTGAGACAGGGACAGGCAGACAGGCGCGAAGCAATGGCCATCGTTCAAACCACTCTGATGTTGCAAACGCGGCGCAACGCACTCGACAGTTGTTAACCGACAGCGTGCGCAAACATCTGATCGCCGATGTTCCGGTTGGCGTTTTTCTCAGCAGTGGAATTGACTCAACCGCGCTGGCCGTACTCGCCAGCCGCGAAGCCGCCGGCGTTCATACATTCACCGTTGCCTTTCCTGAAAAAGAATTCAGCGAAGCCGACATCGCGCGACACACTGCCGCAACTCTAGGCACGACGCATCAGGAGTTGATGCTCAGCGGCGACGAGATGCTGGCCCGCTTGACGGAAGCAGTCGGCGCGCTCGATCAGCCGAGCATGGACGGCATTAACACTTACTTTGTTTCCTGGGGCGCGCGGCAGGCAGGTTTGAAGGTGACGCTTTCCGGCTTGGGAGGTGACGAAGTGTTTGGTGGTTACAACACTTTTCGGCGCACGGCAAACTTCCAACGATTAGCCACCATCGGCGCGAACATGCCGCAAGCTCTGCGCACGGCAGTGGCCTCGGCGGTGACCGGCGCCGGCGGACGTTTTGTATCAGGCGATGTGGCGCGAAAACTTACCGCAATTTTGAGCAGCAGTGAATCGTTGCCTGACGCTTTCTATTTTGGTCGCACGCTGTTCACGCCGGCGCAGGTTGCTGCTTTGCTTGTGGATAACAAACCGAATGGCGCGCTGTCGCCATGGCGTGCCTGGCTTGCGGAGACGGCGTTGCAAGCGAATGAACTCGACGCGTTTGCGGCCGTCACGTGCATGGAAGCCCGCTCTTATCTGGTGAACACGTTGCTCAGAGACACTGACTCGATGAGCATGGCCCATTCGTTGGAAGTGCGCGTGCCGTTTCTCGACCACCCGCTGGTGGAATTTGTGACGGGCTTGCCGCAGGCGGCAAAACTTCGGAAGGGAATGCCAAAAGCTCTTTTGGTCGAGGCGTTGCGCGATTTGTTGCCGAGCGATGTTGTGGGTCAAAAGAAACGCGGGTTTACATTTCCCTGGGCCGAGTGGCTGCGTGGTCCATTGAAGGCAAGAGTCGAGACTGGATTGTCGGAACTGTCGCCGGCGTTGCGCGAGGTGCTCGATGCGAAAGCAACGCGGCGCGTTTGGCAGGATTATCTCGACGGGAAGACGAGCTGGTCGCGGCCGTGGAGTCTTTACGTTTTGAATGAGTGGGCGAAGAAGCACTTGGAATAGTTTCGGTGAGTCAACAGGCTTGCGCAGATATTAGCTTTCAAAGATAATTCGTAAATCATGAGCGTAAACCTTCCACTCGACCAAATGTCGACTGAAGAAAAACTTCAGGCGATGGAAGCACTGTGGGCAGATCTGACGAGGAACCAAGAGGATTTTGAGTCGCCCCCCTGGCACAAACAGGTGTTGGACGAAAGAGAGCAGAGAATAGAGTCAGGCAAAGAGAGCTTCATTGATTGGGAAGTAGCTAAGAAGCAGCTTCGCGGGGTGTTGGACGAGCGTTGGGCAGCTTTCCTTAGCGGTCCGAGTGCGGCGCTTACACTCGAAGAATTTCAGCAGCGAATGAAAGCAATTCGCTCAAGTGAGGTGTTATGAGAATGGAAGAGATGACGGTTGATGAACTCAAATTTCTGATCCGCCAGACAGTCGAAGAAAGGCTCGAGGAAATTCTAGGTGACCCGGATTCTGGACTTGAGCTAAACGATGTGGTTCGCGAACGGCTGCTGCGCTCCCTGGAAGAAACGCAGGATGGCGGGACTGGGGTCGCGCCTGAGGAAATGACTAGGAAAACAGGTTTGCGCTGGTGATGGCTTGGCAAATTGAATTCAAGTCTGAAGCCATCGAAGATCTAACCCGGATTGACAAGCTTGTCGCTCAAAGGATCGTAGGCAAAGCTAAATGGTTATGCGAGAACTTTGAACAAATCACTCCGCAACCGCTAACGGGCCCAATGAAGGGTTTGTTCAAATTGCGCGTTGGGGACTATCGAATCATTTATTCAACTAATCCCGAAAGGGAACTTCTGACTATCCATCTAATCGGACACCGTAGGGAAATTTACCGTTAATTCAGCACTCACCTAGGCATCCAGTCAGAAATCCGACGTCTGCAATTCGAAACTCAAAAACCGGACCTTCGTCTAAATTCGAAATTCGCAATCCGAAAATCTTAAAATGTACATTTTAGGTATCAACGCATATCACGGTGACGCGGCTGCGGCCTTGATCAAGGACGGGCGAATCGTGGCGGCGGCGGAAGAAGAACGCTTCAATCGCGTGAAACACTGCGCCGGGTTTCCGGCGGCGGCGTTGCGCTATTGTCTCGAGGCAGCCGGGATAACCATCGAAGACGTGGACCACATCGGCATATCGCGTGACCCTTCCGCGCATTTGCATAAGAAGGTCCTGTTCGCCGCGTCGCGGGCGGCAAAAGCAGTCGGCAGACGGCAGACGGCAGACGGCAGCAAGCAGAACCGAATTTCGGATTTCGGATTTCGGAATTCGGATTTATCTGACACAGCAGTCGAACTAGCAGCCATAGACGGCTCTGAAGACTCAGCGCTCGGCACGCAGCACTCAGCACCTGAGACTCAGCACTCAGCACTCAGCACTCAGCACTCAGCACTCAGCACTTCTTCTCCCGGCAACGGTCGCAACGGCAAAGGAATTTTCGCTCAGATTAAGGACCGGCTGGGAAACGCCGCGAAGGTGCGCGATCTTAAGGATGACGTAGCGCGCGCGCTGGGCGTTCAGAAAAATAGTATTCGCGCGCAGTTTCATAACATCGAACATCACCGCGCGCACCTGGCCAGCTCTTTTTATGTCTCGCATTTCGACCGGGCGGCGTTGCTGTCAATCGATGGCTTTGGCGATTTCATCTCCACGATGTGGGCCAGCGGCGATGGCAACACAATCAACGTCCTGGGCCAGGTCGAATATCCGTACTCTACCGGCATCGTGTACACGGCGACGACGCAGTTTCTCGGCTTTCCTCATTACGGCGATGAAGGGAAAGTTATGGGACTCGCGCCGTACGGTAAGCCTCGTTTCATGACTGAGTTTCGCAAAATCATCCAAACGGAAGCCGGCGGCAAATTCAAATTGGACCTGGATTATTTTCGCCATCATGCCGAAGGTGTTGACATGACCTGGGACCAGGGCTCGCCGACCGTTGGCCGCATATTTTCCGACGCGTTTGCGCAAACGTTTGGACCAGCGCGTGAGCCTGGCGCCGCATTGACCGATCGCGAGCGCGATATCGCCGCTAGTCTGCAACAGAGATTGGAAGAGGTCGGTTTCCACATTCTCAACCATCTGCATGAAGAAACCGGTTTGACTGACCTGGGATTGTCCGGTGGCGTCGCTTACAACTCGGTGATGAACGGCAAGATTTTGCTGAACACGCCGTTCCGCCGCGTCTATGTGCAACCGGCAGCCGGCGACAGCGGCACGGCGCTGGGTGTTTGCTATGAAATTCATAATGGCATTCTGAAGCAACCGCGGCGCGAAGTAATGCTCGGTGCTTACACGGGTCCGGAATTTACTAACGACGAAATTCAGAGGCAACTGGAGCAGCGCGAACTGATTTTCGAAACGCTCAGCGACGAAGAGGTAACCAAACGCGCGGCGCAGGACATTGCTGATGGCTTGGTTGTCGGCTGGTTTCAGGGGCGGATGGAGTTTGGCCCACGCGCGCTCGGCAATCGTTCCATCGTTGTCGATCCACGCCGCGCGGACATGAAAGAAATTCTGAACGAGCGCATCAAGAAGCGCGAGCCGTTTCGTCCTTTTGCGCCGTCGATACTCGAGGAGCGCACGGCGGATTATTTCGAGCAGGACCATCCGGCGCCAACGATGTTGATGGTCTATCAGGTGCGGCCTGAGCGGCGTGCGGAAGTGCCGGCGATCACGCACGTTGATGGTTCGGGACGTTTGCAGACTGTGTCGCGCGAAGTTAACGACAGGTATTACCAGCTTATCAGCGACTTCGATAAATTAACCGGGGTGCCGATTGTGCTGAATACTTCGTTCAATGAAAACGAGCCGGTGGTCTGCACGCCTGCGCATGCGATCGATTGTTTCCTGAAGACTAGAATGGATGTTTTGTATTTGGGTAACCACTCAGTTAGACGAAAAAGTTAGTTTCGGGTTTCGGGTTTCGAGTTTCGGGTTTCGAGTTTCGAGTAAACAGCCGCTTCACTTATCACCCTGGAAAGGGAAAATCGATGGCTACGTTTAAGAAATTTGAAGAAATTGAATGTTGGAGGAAGGCGCGCGAATTAACACGTCGGGTTTACGCCGTTTCCGGAAAAGTACCCTTCGCTAGAGACTTTGCGCTTCGAGATCAGATTAGAAGGGCGGCAGTGTCTGTGATGTCTAATATTGCGGAAGGGTTTGATCGAAGTGGCACGGCAGAATTCGTCCATTTTCTCGCGACTGCAAAAGGATCTGCGGCGGAAGTTAAATGCCAACTCTATGTCGCTTCGGATCAGGGCTATATTCAGGATACAGATTTTAATGAACTGAATCAGCTTGCAGCGGAAACGGGGAAAATGGTTGGAGGTTTGATGAAATATCTTCGTGCATCCGGGTACAAAGGAACCAAGTTCAAGACTGTAAGCTAAACACGCATAACAACTCGAAACTCGAAACTCGAAACTCGAAACTTATGAGAATACTAGTCACCGGCGGCGCGGGGTTCATTGGTTCACATTTGTGTGAACGATTACTTGGCGAGGGGCACGACGTCCTTTGTCTCGATAATTTCTTTACTGGGCGCCGCACGAACATTATCAAGCTGCTCGATAATCATCACTTCGAATTAATCCGTCACGACGTGATCGAGCCGATCCTGGTGGAAGTGGATCAGATTTATAATCTCGCTTGTCCGGCATCGCCAATTCATTATCAATACAATCCGGTGAAGACGGTGAAGACCAGCGTGATGGGCATGATCAATATGCTGGGCCTGGCGAAACGCGTGCGCGCGCGCATTCTGCAAGCGTCGACGTCGGAAGTTTACGGCGACCCGCTGCTTCATCCGCAAACTGAAGAGTATTGGGGCAATGTGAATCCGATTGGCTTGCGGTCCTGTTACGACGAAGGCAAGCGTATTGCGGAAACGTTGATGATGGATTACCACCGGCAGAACCATGTCGATACACGCATCGCGAGAATCTTTAATACTTATGGACCACGCATGCTCGAGGACGATGGCCGCGTTGTTTCCAATTTTATTGTGCAGGCGCTGCGCGGCCAGCCGCTGACGCTTTACGGTTCCGGCCAGCAGACGCGATCGTTTTGTTATGTCGACGATTTAGTTGAGGCGCTGATTCGACTGATGAACGCTGCAGACGTGCACGATCCGGTCAACCTGGGAAACCCGGGTGAGTTTACGATCAGGCAGTTGGCGGACGAAGTGATAAAGATGTGTGGCTCGAAATCTGAAATTGTGTACCTGCCATTGCCTGAGGATGATCCAAAACAGCGCCAGCCAAATATTACGCGGGCGCAAACGCTGCTCGGTTGGAATCCGACGATTGCTCTGAACGAAGGGCTCCTGAAAACCGTTGCGTATTTTAAGCAAACAGTAAACAGCAAACAGAAAAACAGTTAACAGCAAGCAGTGAACAGCAAACAGCCCGCAGTAAGCGGTGAGCGCAGCCAAAATTGGATACCGCTTTCTGCTGTTCCACCGTTTGCTGTTTACTGTTTGCTATTAAGATGAACTTTTTATTACTTAACCAGTGTTTCCATCCGGACCTGATGGCCACGGCCCAGCAGCTTACGGATTTGGCTGTCGGGCTTTCCGAGGCTGGTCACTCCGTCACCGTCATCGCCAGCGACCGCGGTTACGATGATCCGTCAAAGCGTTTTCCGCGACGCGAAACCTGGCGCGGAATAAACATCATACGGATTTCGTCGCTGGCGCTTGGTAAGAACAGCAGGCTGCGCCGCGCAATTAACTTTGCAAGTTTTCTGATTAACTGCTCCTGGCAATTGCTGCGCTTGCCGCGCTTTGACGCCGTGGTGGCGTTAACGTCGCCACCGCTGATCTCTTATCTTGGTTCACTCTTTGTGCGCCTCAAGGGCGGTAAGTTTTTCTTTTGGGTCATGGATCTTAATCCCGACGAAGCCATCGCTGCCGGCTGGCTGCGCCAAAATTCTCTGACCGGGAAAATGCTGGCAGCGTTGCTCAAGTCGAGCCTGGACCATGCTGATGGCATCATCGCTTTGGATCACTTCATGAAGAGTCGCATCCTTGCGAAAGGCGTTCGGCCCGAGCTGATAACTGTGCTGCCGCCTTGGGCGCACGATGATCAGGTCCATTATGACCAGCAGGGCAGGGAAGCGTTTCGCAAGGAACACGGTCTGACAGACTCTTTCGTCGTGATGTACGCCGGCAATCACAGTCCCTGTCATCCACTGCAAACACTGCTGGACGCAGCGCGACACTTATCGGATCGAAGCGATGTCGTGTTTTTGTTTGTTGGCGGCGGCAGCGAGCAGGAAAAGGTGCGGCAGTTTGCCGCGACTCATCGCTTGGATAACGTACGCTGCCTTCCTTATCAGACAACCGAAAAGCTTTCAGCGTCTCTTTCAGCGGCGGATCTCCACACGGTTGTCATGGGTGAGGTTTTTGTTGGAATTGTGCACCCATGCAAACTTTATAATATATTAAGGTTGGGTAGTCCTTTCCTTTACATTGGGCCGGCGGAGAGCCACATCAGCGAAATAATTGCCAGGCTGGAGAATGGTCATCGCGCGTATGCAGTTCATCATGGTGACAGTAAGCTGGTAATTGATCATATACTGACGGAGCTTACGATCCGCCGGGAACGGAACCCCAGCGTGCCTGAAGACGCAAACACTTTCTCCAGGCAAACGCTGATGCCGCAAATGATCAGTTTGCTCGAGTCACGTAAGCCGGCGGAGAATCTTTTAGCCAAGCCGATTAGCGAAAGCCGAGTTCTCGCCGGCCGCTCCAGTTAGTATTAAACTCCCGATTTAACCTGTACGAGGTCGCCCCCAGTGAATACCTATTTTGGCCTTTTCCTAATCGCCACTTTTTCGGCACTCGTCATTACGCCGCTCGTTCGTCGCTTTTGCCAGCGGTACAAACTGCTGGACGTGCCGATTGATGGTCGTCGCGTTCACAAGTACGGCATTCCCCGGCTGGGCGGCCTGGCGATTTTTGCTTCCTTCATTTTGGCGCTCTCGGCCTTGCCACTCGTTTCGAATCTTGTGACGGACTCGCTGCGACCGCACACTTCCGAGCTCTTCATAATCCTGATTCCAGCCACGCTGGTACTCCTGCTTGGAGTTTACGACGACTTGCGCGGCACCAACGCGGTCGTCAAGTTTGTATCGCTGGGACTAATCGCGTCATTGTTTTTTGCGATGGGCGGGCGGATTGAAGTTCTGGCCGTTCCTTTTGTCGGGGCGGTCCATTTTCATCCAGCGATCGGATTCTTTATCACTGTCTTTTGGCTGGTGGGAATCTCAAACGCTTTCAATTTAATAGACGGCATCGATGGACTCGCGCCAGGTGCGGCACTGTTTTCATCGCTGGTCATTCTGGTAGTTTCGCTGGCTGGCGATAATCCGCTGATGGTGGTGGTGGCCCTTGTGCTTTGCGGATCGTTGACCGGATTTTTGCGTTACAACTTTAATCCCGCATCAATCTTTTTGGGCGATTCAGGCGCTCTGTTCGTCGGCTTCCTGCTGGCGGCGTTATCAGTCCTGGGCGCGCAAAAAGCAACAACGGCTGTGGCGGTGATCACTCCGATACTCGCGTTTGGTTTGCCGGTTGTCGACACCGGCATGACCATGGCACGACGATTAATTAGTGGTCGGCCGCTGTTTCAGGGTGACGGCGAACATATTCATCACATGCTGTTGGCGCGTGGCTGGTCCCAACGCCGTGTGGTGATGATCCTTTACGCGGTCTGCGCGGTGTTTGGACTGCTGGCTGCACTTTCAACAAAGACATCTTCGCCGGTCACCGGACTGGTGCTGTTTGTAATCGCGGTTGCAGTAATCATCGCGGTCGGCCATCTGCGTTATCACGAGGTCGACGAATTGCGCGCCGGCATGAAACGAACGGTCGGCGATCGCCGGCTCCGGGTTGCCAACAACATTCGAGTGCGACGTGCGAGTTTGGCATTAACTAAAGCGCACAGTCTCAACGATCTGTTCGAAGCGGTCGGAAACATGCTCGCATTCGAAGAGTTTGCATATGCCAACGCGCAAATCGGTCAGGTGAGCCATGCCGCCGCAAATGAGCGGGCGTTCCAGCAGGCGAAGAGAAAAGGCGGTACGGAAGGCATCGAATTCGTTAATGGACGTATTGCCTGGTCGTGGGCGGGTGCCGGAGTCAGCGTCTCAGATGTGATTGGCTCAAGCGAGCACTGGTGCTTTCGCCTGCCGCTGGCTACAGCAAACGGCGAGTGGGGCTGGATGAATCTGTATCGTCCGCTCGCTGGTCCACCGTTAATGTTGGACATGAATTATCTCGCCAGCTTTTTGCAGAAAGAACTTTCAGGGGCCGCCGAACGAATTCTGGGAATGCAGCCAAAGCATTCCGGTTTTGAAAAACTTTCCTTGCCCGTTACCGCAGGAAAAATCGCCGGTTAATGTCCCACTCTATAACTGCCGAAAGAATGCCAGCCGCTCCGGCAACGTTTAAGCTGCGTCTTGCTCGAGTGTTGGGGATTCTTGTATTCGCAGGGCTGCTCGCGCTATTCGTAATAAGCGCGATCCCTTATGGAACGGCAGAAGCGTGGTGGAAAGCCTTCTTCATATGCGCTGCGTTTTCTTTGGGCATTCTCTGGTTGATTGAAGGATACTTAAGTGGCGCCTGGGTGACGGCCGGCTGGTCCATAACCATGCCGGCGGCGGCGCTGGTGCTGTACTGCTTCCTGGAAACGATTTCGCTGGGCAATGGGCATGTCGGCGGCATCGCAACGCCAAGCTGGCGCACTCTGAGCGCTGATCCATATGAAACCCGCTTCTTCGCGCTGCAACTTTCCGCGCTGGTAATGTGCGGTCTTTTTCTATTTCGTTACATCTCGTCTGCGCGGCGGCTGCTGATTGTGATCAATGTGGTAATCGTGATTGCGGTTGCGAGTGCGGTATTCGGAGTTGTCAGGCAAACGACGCAACACAGCCTGGGATTTGGTTTACCTCTGCTGCAACTGGACCAGGGCTATGGTCAGTTTATTAATCGAAACCATTTCGCCTTCTTGATGGAAATGGCGTTCGGTTTGACTCTGGGAATCATTCTCGGCGGAGGCGTAAAGCGGGACCAGGTGTTGTTGTACCTGGCTGCGTTGATTCCCGTTTGGACCGCCTTAGTTCTTTGCAGTTCCAGAGGCGGGCTTGTAGCGATGCTGGCGCAGGTTATTGTGGCGGCCTTTCTTGTCAGCGGGTTTCTACGAGGTCGTCATGCAGCGTCGCGAACAAATACGGCTGAATCAAGATCTAAAGTACTGAAAATTCTTAAGTCTTCACCGGTACGGGTTGGTTTGTTTCTCGTCCTGGTCTGTGGTGTCGTCTTCGGCACTTTGTATCTCGGCGGCGATCAGTTGGCCTCGCGCATCGAACAATCGCGCACTGAATTGTCTGGTGACAGTACCGAGCTACATCAAAGCGTGAAGCGAAACGAAACGTGGGCCATGACTTTGAAGATGTTTGCGGCCCATCCGATTCTTGGCGTCGGCATGGGCGCTTACTGGGTGGCGGTGCCCGCGTTTCACGATGGCTCGGGCATCTTAACGCCGCAGGAAGCGCACAACGATTATCTTGAGTTACTTGCCAGCGGCGGCTTGGTGGGACTTGCGATTGGAGCTTGGTTTTTGTTTGCGGTTGCTAAAAATGCAAAAGCAAATTTGGCCTCGTCAGATCGTTTGCGACGGGCCGCTTGTTTAGGGGCCTGCATCGGCATCGCCGGCGTCGCCGTTCACAGCCTGGTGGATTTTGGGCTTCATATTCTGGTAAACGCTCTGGTGTTCACAACGCTGATCGTAATTGCGACATCCGAACAACCATGGGACACAGAAGTTATCCGCGAATCATGATTAGAACTTCCGCCTTCAATCGTTTGCTGGCGCTGCTGTTGGCCCTATCAGTTTGTCTGCCACTTGGCTCGGCCCTTGCCTACGTGATGGTTCCGCAATCCGGCGGCGCCAGTGCGTTTCAGGGTCAGGACATTATGGGGGGCGCCGCTATCGTGTTTAAGCGGCCGCAGCGCGTGCGCGACATTGTCGGCGGCGCGTCAATGCTGGTGGTCAGGCGCCAACCAAGACCTGCGCGTCCTGAAGTTGCGCGAAATACTCCCGACCGCAGACGGCCTCGTCCGCAACCCGGCGAGCCTGAGGTAGTGGATGCTAAATTGTCAGACGCGGATCAGGGCGAGGCTTTCAAAGCGCAGGGCAACACTTATTACGATCTCGGCGACTTTGCTCATGCGATTGAGGCCTACCTGAATGCGGCTAAGCACATCCCCAAAGACGCTACGATTTACAACAACCTGGGCGCTGCCTACTTCAGCACGGGCAAAAACGCCGAAGCCGTAGACGCATTCAAGAAAGCACTCGCAGCCAAGCCTGACGACGCGGATGCCCTTTTCAATATCGGCATTGCTTATGCGGCAGGTGAAAAACAAACAGACGCGTTGGCAGCATTCAAGGAAGCCGTTCGACACAAACCCGATTGGCCGGAGGCTTTGAACGCGCTTGGCGATACTTATCTGGGCCTCAATCAATATGCCGAGGCGGTAAAGGCTTATGAAGAAGTTGTCCGTCTCCAACCCGACAACGCGGGGGCGTTCAGTAATTTAGGTTTTGCTTACGATCGATTGAATCTTGAGGCGAAATCAATCGAGGCATTGCAGAAAACAGTCACGCTGAAACCAAACGACGCGGTTGCCTACAACAACCTGGGCGCCAGTTTCTTTAAGAGCGGCAGCTATAAAGAAGCCATCGACGCTTTCAGCAATGCGCTTCGCATCAATCCAAGTGATGCCGAAGCTCTTAACAATCTCGGCGCGGCGTATTACATCACCGAGCAATACAGCAACGCGCTGGAGAAGTTTTTACAAGCTGCGAGCGCTAGTCGAGAGTCTGCCGAAGTTCAATACAATCTGGGCAACGCTTATTACATGTTGGGCAAGTTTCCTGAAGCCACCAAAGCGTACCGCGAGGCGATTCGCCTGAAGCCGGACTATGCTGAGGCGCGAACGAATTTGGGAAGTCTGTTAATCGCGTTGAACGATCCGCGACAGGCCGCGACCGAGCTGCAGGAAGCAATTCGTTTGCAATCCGATAATCCCGTGGCGCATAACAATCTTGGTTACGCTTATGCGCAAATTGTGGAACATAGTGAGAAAGCCGAAGCCCAGCAGTATTATCAAAAAGCAGTAGCTGCTTATAAAGAGGCGTTACGGCTGCGGCCAAACTATCCGAAGGCGCTTAATAATCTCGGCTTGATTTTGAATAAGCTTGGCGATTACCCGGGCGCTGTCGAAGATATCAAAAAGGCTTTGGAGCTGCGACCTGACTTTCCCGAAGCTTACTACAATCTGGGGACTGCTTACTTCAACCAGCGGCAATTCAAAGAGGCAATTTCCGCTTTTCAAAAAGCGATCGAGCTCAGGCCGGACTTCGTCGATGCCTACAATAATCTAGGGGCAGCGGCTTATCAGACTGGCGACTTTGATCAAGCGATCGCGGCTTATGTAAAAACACTTTCCTTGCGTCCGGAAAGTGCTGAAACCCAAAACAATCTGGGCAAAGTTTACGTCAGGACGAAGCGTTATCAGGAGGCAGTCACATCCTTTAAGGCTGCGACTGCCCTCAAGCCAAGCTATGCAGAGGCCCATTTCAATTTGGCCGTAGCCTACACTGCGACGGGGAATAAGCTGGGGGCTCTGGAGGAATATCGAACTTTAAAAACGCTTGATCCGCGGCTAGCGGACGAGTTTTACCAGCGGTTCGTCAAGAAATAGGGGTAGTTTGCCACTTTATAGAGTGTATCTTGACGAGTCCGCCCAATCAGACGCAAAAAGCATTGACCTGTATGGGTAAACCGCTGTAGACTGCGGCCTCTCAGGGCGAAAAATCAGTTCTTGCCAGTGCGTCACCAAGTGAAGGGACAATTAACTATGAGTATAAGACAACGGAAAAGTATAAAGGCAATCGCCGTATTTGTGGCATTTGCTGTGGCCCAGATTTCCATTCAATTGAGTTTTGCCAGCACGGTTTCGCCCTCCTATGCGATGCTTGTGCAGCAGCAACTCATCGTCAGAGTTAGCACCAGCGGCAACCGGCCGATCCTGGTGAACGGCAACAGTACCGCCAGTGGCGGTAGCCTCGCGACGGGCGCCATCATTGAAACACCGGACGGCACCAGCGCGACGATTGATCTTGGTCCACTCGGCACTTTGGATCTAGCGCCGAACAGTAAGGTCGTGCTGGCATTTGATTGCCCGCCCGCCGCGCTTGCGGGAGCCATTGTGGAACCCTGTAAGGTCAACGTGAAGGTGTTATCAGGCTGCGTAGTGCTGAAGACGAAGAAGGGGACGCAAGGTCAGATTGATACCGAACAACAAGAGAAAGTACAGGAGAGCAACAACCAGGGCGGAGGCGCGCCACTTAACTTCTGTGCGCCGGGCGCAGGCGCGGGTTCAGCAGCAGCCGGTGCCGCAGCGACAACCGCAGGTGGCATTGGCGCAGGCACTATCGCTGCTGTCGTCATCGCTGGCGGACTCCTGGCCGGTGGGCTTATTTTTGGGTTTAGTGGCGGTGGCAATCCCAGCCCCGGCACACCATAAGTAATCGGTTAACGTAGAAGCTAAAGAAAGGCGTGCCCTCCGCAAGGAGCAGGCACGCTTTTTCTTTAGTCACTCCATTCTGATTCAACGCCCGGCACAACGGGCTAACAATTTCTAAAACTGTGGACGCGAAAATTTCTAAGCGGGCGCCTGTTCGCCTGCTGTTGCTTCTGATTGCCATAGGCTTGTGCGTCTGGGCCGTTGACTCGGCGGCGCATTTAGGTCTGTCGCGAATCTTCGTGAAATATTCCATGGCCACCGGGAATCTGATGGTTGCGGATAAGGCGGTTGAGATGTCGCCTAAGGATGCGGATGCGTATCGTGCACGTGCCGCTGTGCTGACGCTTTCGCAATCGCTGGCGGAATCTGCCGCAGCAATGGAGCGGGCTATTTCTCTTCGCCCGGCGGATTATTCACTCTGGGTCGACCTTGGCCTTATTCGCGACCAAATGGGCGACACCGCCGGCGCGCTGGCCGCCTTTGATGAAGCCGTGAAGCGCGCACCCTTCTACGGGTTGCCGCGCTGGCAGCGCGGAAATCTCCTTTTGCGCCTTGGGCAATACGATTCGGCTTTCAACGATTTGAACCAGGCCGCCCAAAGTAATCCGGAACTAGTGCCAGGCTTTATTGACCTGGCGTGGAATCTATCGCACGGCGATCCTAGAGTGGTGCAGCAGATGGTGAGAATCAACAGCAAGACTGCACATACGACGATGGCAAAGTTTTTTGCGATCCACGGGCAAGCACAAGAGGCGATGGTTCAGTTTCAAGCTGCCGGCACAACCGATGATGACGCGCGGCGCGATCTCATCAACCAGCTTCTGGCCAAGAGAAGTTTTGCAGAAGCGTACCAGCTCTGGAGTACCGCCAACGGCGTCACAGCGCCAGGTAATCAGCCATATCAGATTTTTGATGGCGGCTTTGAGTCGCCTTTAAGCTTTGATGAAGGTGGCTTTAACTGGCGCATCCCCCGACGCTTGCCAGCAACGACGGTGTCTTTGGATTCCAACCAACCCCATACCGGCTTAAAGAACTTGAGAATTGAATTCGCGGGTGACTCCAATCCCGGGACTGACCTCGTTTCGCAATTGCTTTTAGTGGAGCCCGCGCGGCACTACAAGCTAAATTTCGCAGCGCGTTCGCAGGAGATTGTTAGTGGCGGTCTGCCAGTCGTTACGGTGACTGATGCTGGAGCCAACAAACTACTGGGCCAGTCGCCGCCGTTGTCCAAGGGATCCACCAGTTGGAGCGTGATCAGTTTTGAGTTTACTACGCAGCCGACCACCAACGCCGTTGAGCTTAGCGTCCACCGAGAAGGATGCAGCACTTCGCCCTGCCCAATCTTTGGCGTGATCTCACTCGACAGTTTCTCGATCGAGCAGTTGCAGTAAGTCGCAAGCCTTTTTTAGATTTGAAAACAAGTGTCTCAAACTAACGTCATGCACGAGTCAACAATGCCAAGGCTGAAGACGACCTCGGCTGGGATGGAAAAGGTCGACGGCCTTGGATGGGCGGCAGGCTTTGCGCTGAAATCTTACGGCGTGCGGATAGGCGTTCGGTCAAACGACGCCGCGGCCCTGGATCGCGCCTGCGAATACTTGCCGGCTGGTTGGCAGGAAAGCGCAAAGCCCGTGGTCGATCGCGTCTATTCAATTCTGGTTGGCGGCGCTGGACCGCGCGCCAACGTGCGGCGATTTAGTTTGCTTTATGGCGATCACTTGCGCATCACGCGGTCAACGAACCTCGACGATGTTTTCGATCGTTTCGAATCGGACTTGCGTTTATTCGTAGGCGAATTCGCTCCTACTCGCGTCTTCGTTCATGCGGGCGTGGTGGGTTGGAAAGGGAAAGCGATTGTAATTCCCGGCCGTAGTTACACTGGAAAATCCACGCTGGTTGCCGCGCTTGTTCGAGCCGGAGCAACGTACTATTCCGACGAGTATGCTGTGTTCGACTCTAAAGGGCTCGTGCATCCTTTTGCAAAGCCGCTGGAAATTCGCGAAGAGGGTGAGTTCAAACAAGCGCGAGTGACGGTTGGCGAATTGGGTGGCAAGTCAGGAACGAAACCGCTGCCGGTGGGCTTGGTTCTGATGACCGGTTACAAGCGTGGCGCGAGCTGGCGGCCGCGAAAGTTGTCACCTGGCAAAGGTGTTTTAGAGATGCTCTTTAACACCGTGTCGGCGCGACGGAGTCCCGAGAAAGCGCTATCGACTTTGCGCCACGTAACAAAGCAGGCGGAAGTTCTTAAGGGCACAAGAGGTGATACGACCTCCCTTGTAGCTGCGCTGCTAAGAAGGATGGACCGAATTGCGGACCGTGGATAGCCGCCGCGTCACTCGCGTATGAGAGGAACCTCAAGAGCTCAGGGCGAACTGGTTGCCCGCGCATTGCGGGGATCCTGGCGTGCCGAGGATTTACCGCCATTCGATCTTTCGGAACCAGAGCTGGATCAGATCGCGCCGTTGCTAATGGGATCCGGAGCGGCGTCACTTGGCTGGCGCGTTGTCGATCGCAGCCCGCTGCGCAAGTCTTCGTCCGGTGAATTGCTTCATCAGGCTTATCGACTCCAATCGTTACAGGCGGAAATACAGGAACAAAAAATTGAGAAGGTATTTCGGCTGCTGCGCGAGGCGTCGCTGGATGCAATCCTGGCCAAGGGTTGGGCGGCCGCGGGACTCTATCCAAACCGAACGCTACGTCCTTATGGCGACATCGACATCTGCGTTCGCTCCAGCGATCACCAGGCCGTCTCACAATTGTTTGCTAGTCCTGAGGGCAGCGACTGCTGGATCGATCTCCATCGAAACTTCTCAGAAATTGGCAATCGAACCGTTGAGGATCTTTTCAGTCGATCAAAGGTGCATCGGCTTGGACAGGAACAAGTGCGGGTGCTGTGTGACGAGGACCATGTCGCTCTTATGTGCATTCATCTTTTGAAACACGGGGCCTGGCGACCGTTGTGGCTTTGCGATGTTGCGGCGGCAATGGAATCTCCGGCGCCAAACTTTGACTGGGAGCTATGCCTGGGCCGGGACACAATCAGGGCAAGTTGGATTCTGAGCGCGTTCGGTTTGGCGCACCGGCTGCTGGGAGCGCGTACAGATAAGTTGCCGTTAAAGATGCGAGCGCTTCCGGTTCCCGAGTGGCTGGTGGGCCACGTCTTACAGCAGTGGTCCAACCCGTACGCCAGGTATCAAGCGCCCATGAATCATCCAGTTCCGATGGCCGAAGTCTGGCGACGACCTTCAGGGCTGATTGACGGCTTGCGACAGCGCTGGCCAAACCCGATCATCGCGACCATCAGCGTCCACGGACGACTGAATGAATTGCCGCGCCTGCCTTATCAACTCGCAAACTGTCTTGCGCGCGTAGTGCGCTTCGCGATGCCCGGCGGCGATGAATTGCAGGAACACTGATTTTTGCTGTGACTAGCGTACCTGTCATTTTGAGTTTGGAAACGGCGACGATTGGTGGAACCATTTGTGTTGCCCGTGGAGCTGACGCGCTGGCGACGAGAGAAGGTGATTCTAAAGTCTCGCATTCGAACAGCCTCTTGTCCGACATCAATGAATGTTTGAATGATGCTGGCATAAGGCTCGCGGATATCGATCTCTTTGCGTGTGCGTCCGGGCCAGGTAGTTTTACTGGTCTAAGAATAGGAATCGCGACGTTGAAAGCATTAGCAGCCACGTTAGAACGTCCATGCGTCGGAGTGCCAACACTCAATGCGATAGCGCAAAGTGCAGGTCCGTCGCACGCAACCGTTGCCCTCTTGCCTGCGGGCCGCGGCGAAGTTTTCGCGCAAATGTTTTCTGTTTCCGCGGACGAACTAACTGAACTGGATACCGCCGCCCATTTGTCGCCGCCCAAACTTATCGACCGCTATCACGAGTCTCCGAGTCTTGTTTGGACCGGCCCGGGCGCATTGGTTCATCGAACGCTGCTGCAAGATTACGCCGTGCAGCATGGTATTACTTTCGTCGAGCGAACGACGCAAACTGGCATTGACTCGAACGGTTGGCAGATCGCGCAGCCGCGAACCTCTTTGGCCCAAAGCGTTTCTGCCCTGGCGCTGCGACTCTTTGCAGCGGGGCAGTTTGAAACGGCCGAATCTCTTCGCGCGAAATACGTGCGGCCTTCCGACGCTGAGATAAATCAGGCATGGCAATAACCGAGCAAGCCTTCGAGAAACTCGGCAACGGTTTTTCCATAAGTCGGATGACCGAGCACGATCTGCTTGAAGTCGTCGAAATAGAGGAGCAATCCGGATTGAGCCGATGGGGCTGGGCCGCATACTACGCCGAGCTGCAAGGCGGTAATCGCGACTTAATGCTCGTCGCGCGCGCACCGCAGTCCAAGGCGCCCCGCGTTTCGCACACGCTTGCGGCATACATCGTCGCGCGCGTCGGCGCAAACGAACTACATATCAACAATGTCGCCGTTCGCGATAGGTATCGCCGCCAGGGCATCGGTCTTACTTTGCTAGATCGCATTTTGGAAGAGGGCAAACGTCGCGGCGTCGCTGCGGCTTTTCTCGAGTTGCGGGCGGGAAATACTGCGGCGCTGTCACTTTATGAAAAGTGCGGGTTTAGCCTGACTGCGCGCCGGAAAAATTATTACTGCGATCCTACTGAAGATGCCCTGGTAATGACAATCCAACTGGGTCGAAACGCTTGATCCGTGCGAGTAATTGGGCTACCATTTTTTCGTGTCCCAAACATTTCTGAGAGGCCTTCCGATTACCTCTCGCAAACTATTCTTGCCAGTCCCATCGTCTGAAAGGAGACATGCGCGAAATGGATGTTACAACTGCGGATTTGCTGAAGGAAGAACTGATTAATCAAGATCCCGAATTCCGGGAGTTGGCCCGCGAACACACGCGATACGAGCAACGGTTGAGTGAATTATCAAACCTGGCTTATCCGAGCGACGAAGAACAACTGGAAGAAGTTACGCTGAAGAAGAAGAAATTAGCGCTTAAAGATCAGATGTACTCCATAATGATGCAGCATCAGAAAACTGAAACTATGAGCCACTAAGGCAGAGCGAAAGGCAAGTGAGTGGCATAGACTTTAGTCTGTGCCAGCCTCGCAGCCACAGACTAAAGTCTGGGCCACTAGTTGTCGGGGGACGCGGAGGTATCGCGTCCCCTTTCTTGCTAAAGCCAGAGCAATAGTTTCAAGCGACGGCTCTTCGCGAACATATTCCGGACAAAGGCCAGCGGTTTCAGAGTTCAAGCTTTAGCTTGTTCTGTCGCGGCACGGCAACCTGAAGGTTGGACTCTGAACTTCTTCAATCCTGGGTTTAAAAAAATAGGCGGACAAGAACATTTTGAGAATAGCTCGTGAAGGAATCATTTACATTCTGGTGCCGGGGGCAGTGGCCGTTCTGTTTCTGCTGTTGGGATTCTGGCTGGCTGCGATTCCATTTGCCATCGTCACGGCTTTCATGGCTTTCTTTTTTCGCGATCCCAGACGAGAGCCGCCGAACGATCCGCTACTGGTGGTTGCGCCTGCCGACGGTCGCGTAACCCGAGTCAAAAAAGTTGAAGAAGGGAACCAGCAATCCGCAACGCTGGTCAGCATATTCTTGTCTCCGCTTGACGTTCACATTAACCGCGCGCCAATTGCCGGCGAGATTACCAATGTTGCTTACACGCGCGGAAAATTTCTGATGGCGACGAATCAAAACGCCAGTCTGGTCAACGAGCAAAACGCGTTGACGATAAAGGGCGAACAAATCACAGTCGTCTGCAAGCAAATAGCAGGCATACTGGCGCGGCGAATCATTTGCTGGAAGCACGCCGGTGAGCGCGTTTCGCTGGGAGAACGGTTTGGCTTAATCAAATTCAGCTCGCGCACAGACATATTGTTACCGCCCCGGGTTGAAGTGTTGGTCCACGAAGGCGCGCGGGTGCGCGGTGGCGTCACAGTTATCGGGAGGATTCGATGAGCACAGTTGCGCGCACGACAGTCCCCGGCGAGCAGAAGAATCCGGAACGCCGCGGTTTGCGTAAAGGTCTGTACCTAATTCCTTCCGTTTTCACTGCCGCGAATATCGGGATGGGCTTTTATGCGGTGATGGCGGCGGTGCGCGGATTTCAGTTTGTCGGAGCCGGCAGCGAGGCGGATCTCGCGCACGCTGCGGTCTATCTCGATAACGCCGCCAAGGCGATTGGTTGGGCAGTCCTGTTCGACATGCTTGACGGCCGCTTGGCCCGCATGACGCGTACGACAACTGAAATCGGAGTTCAACTGGATTCAATTGCAGACGTCGTCACGTTTGGCCTGGCGCCGGCTGTGCTCGCTTATGTTTGGGGTTACGGCGGAACCCTGCAGGAAGGCAGCGACCTTCACAGCCTGGCGTGGTTTCTCTCGTTCATGTACCTGTTGTGCGGCGGCTTTCGCCTGGCGCGGTTCAATGTGCAGTCTTCGCGACCGCGAATTTTGGCCGAAGGCACAATCAAGATGGATAAGAAGAGCTTCGTTGGCTTGCCCATTCCGGTTGCGGGCGGGTTAATCGCGGCCATCATCCACTTTGCGCCGTCGCCGCTGGTGAAGTATGGACCGGATCGCGGCGAGCTCTATTCATTACTGTTGATGGCGTTGGTTGGATTCTTGAGTGTACTGATGGTTAGCACGCTCAGGTTTTCAAGTTTCAAAACTGTCGGCACCCGCAGCCGCGGCATGCGAACGATGCTTCTTGCAGTTGCTGTGGGTATGTTGATCTTCCTCTACTCTCGTCACGTACTCCTCATCCTTGTTATCGGCTACATCCTTCACGGCCTGCTGTCGCGAGTGCTGGGAATGTTTCGGCGCCGTCCAGAGACGAGCGACACTCCCGTCGCGGCCAACCTGCCTTAGTTTCGGATTGCTTCAACCTACCTCAATTCATTTTTAATGGCGCGGGTTCGCGTGGTTGTGAGAATGCGAGCAACCCGTGTTCAGTCGTCAACAAGACTACGCCGCCGACTGTTATCGGCGATGCTGAAGTCGTAATCTCTTCTCCCACGGGAAGGGAATTAACCTGGCGTCCGTCGCGTAGTTCCAATACGACCCCCGCCGAACTCGAGAGCGGGGTGAAGAGTGCCTCAAGTTCGGTGATGAGCGGCTGCGCGGAAATTCTGCCTGGCATTTGACGTTTCCACAAACGCTTTCCCCTTAGAGAAAATTTGTAGACGTAGTTGTCGAGCGATGCCACGAGCAAGTCTTCGCCGGCGCGAACCACCGCCTCCACACCGGCGCCAGTGCGCTTGCGCCAAAGCAGCGATCCATTCGTCGTGTTCACGGCATAAAGATAATTGTCAGCGGATCCAAAATAGACAATGCCGTTGTTAATCGCAGCCGGTCCGCGGACAGGGCCGCGCGTGCGATAGCGCCACAGTAGTTTTCCCGTTAGCTCATCCAGCGCAATCAGGTTTCCATCTTCACTGCCGGCGTAGACGCGCGTCCCGGCGACGACTGGTTGGGAATCAAAGGGCGCGCTGTACGCAAAAGACCAACGTACTTCCCCGCTGCTGCTCTCAAAAGCGTAGAGCTTTCCGTCGCGCCCACCACCAAATAATTTGCCATTTGCAAGCGTAAGCGAGCCTTGGAGCGGCATGGCCAGCGTGCGCATCCATTGCGTCACGCCGCCTTCCTTGCCAAGCGCGCGCAACGCACCCGTTGCCCGACGTGCGCCACTCTCCGGCTTGCCGGTTTCTGAGGCGACAAAGACGCTGCGTGCGTCAGCGACCGGTGATGCCGAGAGTTCACCCCCAAACTCCGAACGCCAATTCAACGTTCCGTCTCCGGCTTTGAGCGAAACTATGATTCCGCCCGCCAGCGGCAAGTAAACGCGATCCTGATCAAAGGCGGGAGTAAGATTTAACGTGAGATCTGAGTTATACCGCCATCCGATGGTCAGCGGTTGTGAAAGAAAAGCGCGCGGATCTCGTTTCGCCGCATTGTCGCCGCCGCTATGTTTTTGCGAATAGCAAATCGTTGCTGCGCTCAGGGTGAGAGCAAACATTCCCGCCGCAAATCTGTATCGGTTATTAATGCTTGATATCATCGTGCGCCGCTTCTTGAGTTATTCAAATCCGAAAGTATAATCCAAAGTTTATTGTTTCCGACTCTAACGGTTTGACGCGCTAAGCGCCACTTGAGGTTTTCTTTTTGTTACCAGCCACGCAACACGAAATTGTCATAATCCTTGACTTCGGATCGCAATATACTCAGCTAATTGCCCGCCGCGTTCGTGAGGCCGGCGTCTATTGTGAGATCCTGCCGTTCAACACGCCGGTTGAAAGAATTATTGCGCGACAGCCTAAGGGCTTGATTCTATCGGGCAGTCCATCCTCGGTTTACTCAGAAGGCGCGCCACGCCCAGACGCCAAATTATTACCGCTGCTTGAATGCCCTTTGCTCGGCATCTGCTATGGCCTGCAGATTCTCGCGTTTGATATGGGCGGCGCAGTTCAGTCATCGCCGAATCGCGAATTCGGTTACGCGCGCCTAAACGTGGTCGATTCCACGAGTGCTTTGTTCCGAGGCCTGCCTACGGAAATGGACGTGTGGATGAGCCACGGAGATCAGGTGACGTCAGTGCCGGACGGATTTCACGTTACCGCGCTCACTGACGACGCGCTCAATGCGTTCGAAGATTCCAGTCGGGGAATATTCGGCGTTCAGTTTCATCCGGAAGTTGCGCACACACCGCTTGGCGCCAGTCTCCTGCGCAACTTCTTGTTTGAGATTTGTCATTGCCGCGGCGATTGGTCGCCACAAGCGGTCATCGAAGAACAAATAAATAACATTCGGCAAGCTGTAGGAGAAAAAGGCGCGGTTGTTTCCGGACTTTCCGGAGGAGTCGATTCCACAGTCGCAGCCGCGCTGGTGCATCGGGCTATTGGCGAACGTCAGACATGCATTTTCGTTGATAACGGTCTGCTGCGAGATGGCGAATTTGATTCGACGCTGGCGCTGCTGCAGCAGCGTATGAAGTTAAAGATTGATGGCGTTCGCGCCGGCGAGCTCTTTCTTAACGAGCTTAAGGGCGTAACCGATCCCGAGGAAAAGCGGAAACGAATCGGCAAGATCTTCATTGACGTTTTCGAAAGCAACGCCCGCCGTCTTGGGGACGTTGAGTTTTTAGTGCAGGGCACTCTCTATCCGGATGTTATTGAATCTGTTTCCGTGCGCGGCCCATCCGCGGTTATCAAGAGTCATCACAACGTCGGCGGCCTGCCGGAAAAGATGCATTTGAAACTGATAGAACCGCTGCGCGAATTGTTCAAAGACGAAGTAAGACTGATCGGACGGGAGCTGGGTGTGCCTGAAGAAATCCTCACGCGACATCCTTTTCCCGGTCCCGGCTTAGCAGTCCGAATCATTGGCGAGGTAACCGCAGAGCGCGTGCGGCTGTTGCAGGCCGCCGATCGCATTCTGGATGAAGAGCTGCGCGCGGCGAGTTTATACGACTCGGTTTGGCAGGCGTTTCCGGTGTTATTGCCGGTCTCCACCGTCGGCGTGATGGGCGATGAGCGTACTTATGAAAAAGTCGTGGCCATTCGCGCCGTAACCAGCGTTGATGGCATGACGGCGGATTGGGCGCGGCTGCCGCATGATGCGCTGGCTCGCATTTCCTCGCGGATAATTTCCGAAGTCCGTGGAATAAATCGGGTTGTTTACGACATTAGCTCGAAACCTCCCAGTACGATCGAGTGGGAATAAAACCCAGCCGGCAGCACAATCGAACAGCCGTGATATAGTGTCAGCCGTTCGTTTATGCGTCATTCTGTTTTGAGTGGCACAGACTTTAGTTTGTGGTTGCGCAAAGGCACAGACTAAAAATTCTGTCCCACGTCAGCCGCATTCAGGCCCAGATTTTAAATAGGTTTTATGCCGGAACAACAGTTCGCCCACCTTCATCTGCACACCGATTACAGCCTGCTCGACGGCGCTATCCAAATCAAACCGCTGGCAAAGCGCACTGAAGAATTGGGCATGACTGCGTGCGCCATGACCGATCACGGCAACATGTTTGGCGCGATCTCTTTTTACAACACGATGAAGAGCCGCGGTATTAAACCGATTATCGGCTGCGAGACTTACATAACTCGCGGCAACCGGCAGGAACGAACGGCTGCTGCGCCGGGTGAGAAAGCAAACTTTCACTTGATCCTGCTGGCGAAAGATCTTGAAGGCTATCGCAACCTCGTTCGCTTAACGTCCAAGGCGTACACCGAAGGTTTCTATTACAAGCCGCGAATCGACAAAGAACTGCTCGCCGAACATTCGAAGGGACTCATCGCGCTTTCGGCGTGCATGTCGGGCGTCCCGTCGGCAATGTTGGCGCGCGACAAGTGCGATGAGGCTGCAGCCGCGGCTATTGAGTTCGAAGAGATCATGGGGAAGGGAAACTACTTCCTCGAAATTCAGGAACACGGACTCGAACCGCAGCAGAGAATTCGGAAATCTTTAGTCGAGTTGTCCAAACGCACCGGCGTGCCGCTGGTGGCGACCAATGACGCTCACTATCTGATGCCCGAGGATGCACGCGCCCACGACATCTTGCTCTGTATCGGCTCAGGCAAAACGGTCAACGAAACGAATCGATTGCGTTATGCCAGTCCCAACTTTTATGTGCGCTCGCCGGAAGAGATGTGGCGCGTCTTTGGCAGTGAATTGCCCGACGCGCTCTTGCGCACCGTGGAAATCGCCGAGCGTTGCGATCTAAAGCTTCCTGAGAACATCAACCACTTGCCGAATTATCCAATTCCGGAGGGAGCTGCTGCTTCGGCTGATGAATACTTTGAGCAGGTTGTGAGGGACGGTTTCGAGCGCCGCCGCCAGCGAGTCTGGGAGCGCCAACAGTCGCGAGGGGAACTGAAGCACCCAATCTCCGATTATCAGACGCGGCTCGTAAACGAGATCGCGATGATTAAGCAGATGGGTTTCGCCGGCTACTTCCTGATCGTTTGGGACTTTGTCCGCTACGCCAAGGAGCATGCGATTCCAGTGGGGCCGGGTCGCGGCTCGTCAGCCGGATCCCTGGTCGCCTACTGCCTCGAAATAACTGATGTAGACCCTTTACACTATGACCTCATCTTCGAGCGATTCCTTAACCCCGGGCGCGTCTCGATGCCCGACATCGATATCGACTTTTGTGTAAGAGGGCGAGGGGACGTGATCAATCACGTCGCGAACTTGTACGGGCGCGATTCCGTCTGCCAGATCATAACCTTTGGAACCCTGGCGTCGAGAGCGGCAATCAAAGACGTGGGCCGCGCTCTGGAGATGCCGTATTCGGAAGTGGACCGCATCGCCAAGCTCATACCTCCTCCAGTGCGGGGCCGCAACGTCACCCTCACTCAGGCGCTCGAGCAGGTGCCTGAGCTGCGGAAAGAGATTGAAACCAACCCAAACGTTAGGGACTTGATGGAAATCGCGCAGCGGCTCGAAGGCTGTGCCCGCCACTCATCGGTGCACGCTGCTGGCGTCGTTATTTCGCCAGTGCCGCTTCAGGAGTTAATCCCGATCGCCGTCTCGGGGAAGGAAGAAGTCACCACTCAATATGTCATGTCGGACCTCGAGAAAACCGGCATGCTTAAGATGGATTTTTTAGCGCTTACCGCTTTAACTGTCATAAATGATTGCTTAAAGACCATTAAGCAATTGCTTGACGTTGAGATTAACTGGCCAGATTTAGCGCTTAACGACGAGAAAACGATGGCGGTGTTCGGGGAAGGGCGGACGGAAGCGGTCTTCCAGTTTGAGTCTTCGGGGATGCAGGAGATCTGCAGAAAGCTTAAGCCTAAGGATGTTGAAGACCTTTCGGCGCTCAATGCGCTTTATCGTCCCGGCCCGCTGGACGGCGGCATGGTCGAGGAATTTATTCAGCGCCATCGCGGCCAGAAGACCGTGCGCTATCTCGTTCCGGAGATGAAGGAGATTTTAAGCAATACCTTTGGCGTGCTGGTTTATCAGGAACAGATCATGCAGCTCGCGCAGAAGTTGGCCGGCTATACTTTAAGCGAAGCCGACCTGATGCGCCGGGCGATGGGCAAGAAGAAGCGCGAGGAGATGGCGCTGCATCAAGAAAAATTCGTCAACGGCGCGGTCGAGCGGGGTATCAAAAAAGATAAAGCGGAAAAGATATTCTCGTTGATGGACAAGTTTTCTGACTACGGCTTTCCTCGCAGCCACGCTGTCGCCTACGCCTACCTGGCTTTTCAAACTGCTTATCTGAAGGCGCACTATCCGGAACACTTCTATGCTGCAGTGTTGTCGAGTGAAGCCCAGGACGCAGCGAAAGTTTTTAAGTACTCAAAAGAGCTCAAGACACAAGGCATCATGCTGTTGCCGCCCGACGTCAACGAAAGCTTCTCAGGATTTACGCCGCTTAGCGGTGCGATTCGGTACGGCTTGGCCGCAATTAAAGGGCTGGGGCAATCGACGGTGAACTCAATCATCGAGGCGCGCAACGCCGGCCCATTCAAATCCTTTTTTGATTTCGCCGAACGCATGGACCAGGGAAGCATGAACAAGCGAGTCCTGGAAGGTTTGGTCGGAGGCGGCGCCTTTGACTCTCTGAAGCCAGAGACGCGCGAACTGCAGGACTGGCGCGGCGCTCTGTCGAGTTCCATAGATGCGGCACTGGCCTGTGCACAACGGGCCAAGCGAGAACGCATCCACGGGCAGAGTGGTCTCTTCGCAACGGTTTCGGATGACTCAGGCCCAGTTGAGCAGGTAGCGCCGGCAGCAATACCCTGGACTCGTTCCCAGCTCTTGTTGGCAGAGAAAGCGGCGCTCGGATTTTACGTCACCAGCCATCCGCTTGCTGGTTATGCAGAAGCCCTGCAAGCATCAAAGGCACTGAAGTCCATCGACCTGCTTACGTTGTCCAGTGGTTCACGAGTAACTGTCGGAGGCATCATCGGTGAGTTGCAGCCGCGAACCACGAAAAAGGGCGACCGGTTTGCTCTGCTGCGGCTTGAGGATGAAGGCGGCGGTACGAAATGTGTATTATGGCCCGAAACATTTCGGAAGTTTTCTCTTGTGGTCAGAAACGATCTGGCGGCCTTAGTGACCGGCCGGTTGGAAATCAGTGAGGATAGTCCCCCTTCGATCATCGTCGATCAAATCCAAAGTCTCGATGAAATACTGAAAGCTAAAGAGCTGATGGTCCTGCGACTTCCTAACCCAGACGATCCGGCACAGGTATTTGACGGCATTCTTCATTTGATTAACACTCATCCCGGAACCTGCGACATTGCCCTGGAAGCGTCGCTTGACGACGGTTTGCTGGTGCGTATTAAAGTGAATTCGTCGTTACGCCTTGAACGAAGCGAGAAACTGGAAACGGCGTTGAAGCAGATGGGTTGCGGGCTCAAGATCGAAAGAATGGCTTTCGCAGCAAACGGTGGAAATGTTCGATAAACTTTAGTTTGTCGTGGCGCTACGACAAGCTAGAGGTTATCGGACATCTGCAGCGAACGATAAACTCGTGGCTAAATCCAAAAAAAAAGAAGCGGCAGAGGAATCGGTGCCCGTAGGGACCGAAACCACCACGGCGTTTGAGCGTGTGCAGTTGGCGCGGCATCCGGATCGACCGTACACGCTTGATTTCATTGAAAGACTTTTCGATGAATTCGTTGAGTTACATGGCGACCGAAGATTCGCGGATGACCCGGCGATCATTTGCGGCTCGGCCCGATTTCATGGTTTGCCGATTGTAGTTGTGGGTCATCAAAAAGGTCGCGACACGAAACAACGCAGCTACCGAAATTTTGGCATGCCCAAGCCTGAAGGCTATCGCAAGGCTCTTCGCGTGATGAAGCTCGCCGAAAAATTTGGCCGGCCCATCTTCTCTTTGATTGATACGCCGGGCGCCTATCCCGGAATTGATGCTGAGGAACGAGGCCAGGCCGAGGCCATAGCCTTTAACCTGCGCGAGATGGCCAAGTTGAAAGTACCCGTGATTGTCACCGTAATCGGGGAAGGTGGCTCGGGCGGAGCGTTGGCGATCGGCGTTGGCGATCAGGTGATGATGTTGGAGAATTCAATTTACTCCGTGATTTCACCGGAAGGGTGCGCTGCAATTCTTTGGAAAGACGCGAAGCTCGCCGAACAGGCGGCCACTGGTTTGCGGCTCACGGCGCAGGATCTATTCGCCGAAAACATCATCGATAAGATTATTAAGGAGCCGCCCGGGGGTGCGCATAATGATTACGATCAGGCAGCGCGTTACCTCGACGCAGCGCTGAGCGAGCGCCTGGCGCAAGCCGTCAGTTATAGTCAGGAAGAGAGGTTGACGAGGCGCTACAAGAAATTGCGCGCGTTTGGCCGCTGGGGCACTGCCTGATTTTGCTCAGCAACTATTCCTACCCAAATAGAATCAGCCACGCTACTGTCAGTTCTTGACAACGTTTACTCGGTCGATTGCGGCACGCAGGCCGCGAGCCAATTTCTGTGCATCGTCATCGGCCCAAAAGTGCATAAAGAACAGCCGCGGTGATCACTTTTGCCTTTCGTCCATTCGGCTGTTACCCAAGGTTTGGCGTGCGACCAGCCTCGGCCAGAGGTCTAAATACATTCTGAGATGCAGAGAGACCCGAAATTGAAGCCCGCAGGCATGCGGCTAGGGACAAAACGAACTCATAAACAGTGCTGAGAAATCGTCGACCTGAATAGTCTCTACGGCGAAAGACCAGAAATCATCTTCTCAATGATGCGCAACGAGAGCGCGGAGATCGTAAGCGACGGATTGACGCCGAGTGCGGTTGGGATAATCGAAGCGTCAGCTATATAGAGTCCTTCATAGAATGGATTTGGCCCCGTCTTGCTCTTGTCAAAGACGCGCCCAAACTCATCAACCACGCCCTCTGTTGCCGACTTCGCCATGCGGCAGCCACCCAGCGGGTGACTCAGCGCGATTGAGTCAACGCCGGCGGATTTTGCCGTCGGTGTAACAAAGGGGCTGTAGAACTTGTGATCGCCACTCTGGCGAAACTTAGGGCCGAGTCGATCCAGAGACTTTTCAATCTCTCTGTAAATCGGGTCGTCCCAAAACTTCTTGTTGCCAGGTTTGCTAATTCGTAACGGCGTGTCACCTTTCTTACCGAGTCGAAATTGCCCCTCCGAACTTTCGCGACCCATTATGGCTATGCACATGAAATTTGATATGCGTTCCTCTTCTGACTGGAAGACCTCGGCGCGTTTTAGGTTGTTCCGGAACACCTCTCCCGGTAACTTTAGAATTCGCTTTTTCACGTACTTCCATATGGCAAGTAACAGAAATCCGAGCCCAGCATCCCCGCTTCCTATTAGTTTTTCGATGAGGGGCAGTCCTTCTCCAAACAGGGAAACAAAGGCGGGTGGGATACCCTGATCTTCGAACGTGTGGAACAGCTCCGTGTTCGGGGGTGTCGTTGAACTTGGTCCGTCTGGCCCGGTGCCGGCAACGGTATTGAAATGCGCAAATGACGTAGTTACTGGCCCGCGAATAAGACTGGCCCGCTTATCTGTCTTATTCAAGAAGGCGACGTAATCCCCGTTCGTTGAAAAACCGTAGCCGACGCGATCACTCAGGTTGGGTAGAGTGCCCCGTTCGCTGCTTGAGCAGCGCAGCATAATCTCGTTAGTACCGAGGCACCCCGCCGAAACGATGACATTATCGGCGGTGACTTTTTGTTGAGTGTACTCCCAAGTCTTTTCGGGATTACGTTGAATGTAACGCACCTCATAGCCGCCATCCGGAAGCGGCACTATTACATCAACTTCTGCCAGAGCCTTAATAAACATGATGTCTTTGAAATCGGCATCCTCGTCATTTGGTCCCGTGCCAACCGGTGCGTCCGGCGCAGCATACCTCTTAGGCCTGCCAAAAATAGCGCGCATCAGTTGCTTGTTTAGAGTGTGTCGTGCTCCTGGCAAGCAGCCGACGTTGCAGCGGCTCTGTCGTTCGCAATAATTGCTCTCTTTCTCTTGTGGATGGTTCTTCGGAAAAGTCTGCCCCGGAAGGCCAAGAGGCGTATCTTCCGGGGTGAGATCATTTATGGCCAGATCGACCATGCCGTAATCGGTCGTAAGATCTTTGACTGCCGTTTGAAATACACGCGCGCGATCCAACCAAAGATCATTTGCCCGATCATCAATCGGCGGCGGTGTCGGCGGAACAGTGGCAGGTGGGTTAATAGTGAGTTGCTTCAGGCCTCGCGGATTGGTTGGATTATTTTTGTCAGGGATTACAGTCCAATGCGTTTTCAGCCGAGCGCTACGCATCGCGATATTGCTCAAGCCGGAGTTAGCCGCTACATCTTTGATCGGCGCCTCCGTTCCCTGAAAGGGTGTTTGCGCAGGACCGCGCACCTTCAGCGCCGAGAGTACGCTATAACCAATCGCATGGCGGGCGAAATTGAAATAATCCTCACGTTTCGCGTCGGTCCACGTGATAGGCCAACGGGGATCTTTAAAGATGAAATCAGGCGGCTGAATGGTTATGTTGGAATAGACCAATGAACCACCGCCGACGCCATTCGCACGAATCACTGTTATGCCGTCGGGCTTTGGCCGCCGAAACAATCCTGCCTTCCTCCCCAGAATAGTTAGATCGTATAAGCCGTCTTCATTGCGTAAAGTCTTAAACAGACGCGTGAAAATATTTTCGTCCCTGGTGCGACGAAAGCAACGGCTAAAGATGTCGATCAATCCGCGAAAGTCGTTCCGCGAAGCCCAATATTGAACAGGTTGGCCTTTCTTGGAAAGGAACTCAGCAGTCTTAATTTCCTTATCCTGAACAGTGCTCACCGGCGTGGTCCACCAGGTACCGCGTTCAAGCATCAGAATCGTTTCACCTTTGTTGCGTTCCTTAAACGCCTGGGCTAGAGGAATGCCGGTCATTGTGCCGCCGAAACCGGTGCCGATGATTACCACTGTGTGATCGCGCTTGGTTGTTTGTGACATGGGTGAGTCTCCAGACTGAAGAAATCGTAAAGCATGGCAGCTTAGGCCGCATTTATCGTAACCGGCCCTTCGATCAAGATTGGGGGTTTGCTTAGATGTGGTACGCCGATTGGAAAGATATCAAGATTACCATCGGGTTTGATGCGAATTCGCAAAAAGTTCTTATAGTCCTTAATGCGAATGGCTGAAAACGCTTCGTTGTGATGATGGCGCCAGAGATTGAGCGAAATCAGCAGATAGATTCCCATGATAAAGGAACCAATGATGTGTCCTCCTATAAACAAGATTCCTACTCGACACAGCGCCACCTTCCAGTTGTTAAGGCTCCCGGAATTTGTGGTATCACACCAGTCATTTGCTCTCTGCGCCAACCATAGTGCCGCCACGATGTGCGCGCTACCATGGACCAACGCGCCCCAAAGTAACGCGAAGGTACGTCCATACGCAGCAGTGAAGTAGTAAAATCCACCCCAAATAGCCAGTATAAGTGCAAGCCTGGGTGTGGATTGAATGAAAAGCGTGAATAGATAAGTCGGATCCCACTCAACATGAGTCAAGCGCCACCCGAGCAGCAAATAAAGCAATCCGGTTAGAATCCCGAACCAAGGATTGATGAAAGGGAAGAGAAGATTCTTGAATGTGAGCCAGAAACACGTAGATGGTGTTGGAAACTGCGTCTCTTTTTGTAGCTTGAAAACGTCGTCATAGACAGTAACTTCATCAACATTATTGAAGTGCGTCGGATGAAGAAAGGCCCCACCGCCGCCTGAGACTATCTTCTGCTGGTTTCGGTCCTTAACATGTTCGTGTCGGCGGTAATGATGCAGATCACCGGCGAGCGTTAGATGCGCGGTTACCTTTTTCTTGCCCAGTACGCGTTTGCCTAGCAAGAACTCGAGGTTGTTCATGAGCGTCGGATCGCTTTGCATTTTCCCGTAAAGCCAGTCGGGCTCCGGTATGCACACTATTAGACGATCACCGTCGTTCATTTTCTCGACGACAGAGCGGAAGTAGTCGACTTGGGGACGGTCGAGATCATTTTCAAGTTGCGTATCGACGGCCCATAGCCACCACCGATAAGGCAGTTTTAGCGCAAAGTAACTTCGCCTTTGTTTTGTGTTCCAACTCCCAATCCGACGCTCCTGCGCGAATTGTCTTAGAAAACTGATTAAGCCGTCGTACCAGTCGTGATTGCCTGGAATCGCATATAGATCCCAGGGGTTGGCTAGTTCTTCATTCGGAACCGGCGAGGCTGATTCAAATGGTCCCACTAGACGATCCTGATACGCCTGCTTGCTGGCAAAGGGATAGATCTCATCACCACCAAGTATTAGAAATTTTCCGCGTGGCAACGTCTCGCCGGCGATCTGAATAGTCGGCTGGCTGACCAGGCTCGCCATATGAAACGTCGAATCCCAGCCATCACCTGTATCTGACATGTAGTCGAACCAGAAGTCGCTTGAGATGGTGGTACTGTAATCGATTGGCTGCTCCAGCTTATCGCCTGCGAGAGCTTCTTCGCGCCGAGCATCAAACCGTGTTCCAATCAAATCGGATACGAGAACTTGAATCGCGGTATTGATCAATTGGCGCGGGTCGTACCAGCCGACCATCGATTTCTTTTTAGGTGACGAAAGACGAGCCATGAGTCGGCTCCTTTTCTGAGGAAATAGGTTTGACGCTTCGGGACACTCAGGTGTGAGCTAAGCTACCGCCGGTTTTCAAGGATGCTGCTAAAGAAACTTTTCCAGCACGCTAAGAATCAGGCTGAGTATTGATCTTGACGGAGGCGTTTATATGCCAGATCTCTTTCAATGGTCAATAGAAAACCCGCAGCCTTCCAGCAGGGAAAGCTACGGGCGACAAAGACAAGCGTAATTCTGTGTTGGAACTAAAAGGGAATATCGTCGTCTGCCATGTCGGGCTGTCCGGCGGCGGGAGCGCTGCCACCCGGAGCCGCTACGGCCCTCTCCGCCGGTGCCTCGCCCTCTCCTCTACCGCCGCCTATGAACTGCATATCGGTGGCGTTGACCTCGAGGCTGTGTCTCTGTTTTCCGTCGCGGTCAGTATATTCCTCGACTCGCAGGCGTCCCTCAATGTAAACCGGCCGGCCCTTTTGCAGATACTGGGCAGCCGTTTCCGCCTGGCGGTTCCAGAGAGTCACTTTGAACCACGTCGTCTGGTCCTGCATCTCGCCAGTTTTATCTTTGCGCCGTTCATTTGTGGCCATGCTGAAACTGCAGACAGGCGTGCCTTGCGGTGTATAACGCAGCTCAGGATCGCGACCAAGATTGCCAACAAGAATCACTTTGTTGAAGGACATCGGGGACCTCGCAAAAATTAATTTATTTAGGAAACTCGCGCGTATCCTACTGGCGCAAGTAGTGCCGGTCAAGTAGCGCTTGTGAATGAAGGATCTCACAGGTGATGCAAAAAATGTAGCATCGCGTTTGTCCAACAACTTCTGGTAGACTACTCGCGAAAACGCGTTTGCTGAAAGCCGCTACCGGGATGAATTCCAAGGTTTACATAGAAACATTTGGCTGCCAAATGAACGTTGCCGACACGGAACGCGCAGTCACTGGTCTGCGAAAGGCCGGCTATGAAATGACGTCGCTGCCAAACGAAGCTGACGTTGTACTCTTGAACACTTGCTCGGTTCGAGAGCGCGCCGAACGAAAAGTTTTCCGGCGTGTCAGTGAACTGCGAAAATCTCCACGCCATCCGGTGATCGGTGTTATGGGCTGTGTAGCTCAGTTGGAAGGTTCGTCGATTTTCCAGCGGGCGTCAGCGGTAGATTTAGTTATCGGTACCCAGGCGACCGATCGAATTCCCTCGTTGCTTGCTCGCATACGCGACGGTGAAGAATCCGTACTTGATTTAGATGAACGACAGGAAGGCGAGGTCTGGGACGTTTCTCCGGCCGAGCGGCGCTCGCCTTACGTTGCGTTCGTTCCGATCATCGAAGGCTGTAACAAGTTCTGCTCGTTTTGCATCGTGCCTTATTCGCGTGGCCGCGAGAAAAGCCGCGGCGCGAACGAGATTGTTGCTGAAGTTCAGCAGCTGCGTTCGCTCGGGTATAAAGAGGTACAGCTAATCGGCCAAAACGTGAATAGCTATCGGCCGAAAACTGAGGACGGCCTTGAAGGTTATGCGGGCGCCACAGCGTTCTCGCGGCTGCTGCGTGCGGTCGCTGAGACGGGAATCGAGCGCATCAAATTTACAACATCATTTCCCAGAGACTTTCATCCTGATATAGTGTCCGCGATCGAAGAGTATCCGAACCTTTGCAATTGGGTTCATCTGCCAGTGCAGTCGGGAAGCGATCGCATGTTGAAAGCAATGCGCCGCGGGCATACGTCGGCGGACTACCTGCGCAGAGTTGAGATAATCAAAAGCTCGAGCAGAAGTTTGGCCCTAACGAGCGATATCATCGTTGGCTTTCCCGGCGAAAGCGAACAGGATTTCGCCGACACGATGAAACTGGTGCGTGACTGCGAATTTGACGGACTCTTCATATTTAAGTATTCAAAACGTAGCCGAACGCCGGCTGCAAACTTCGATGACGCAGTTTCTGAATCTGACAAGACGGCGCGGTTTCTGGCCCTGGAAGAGTTACAGATTGAGCTGCAGGACAAAACCTATAACCGGCAGGTAGGTCGCGCGCTGAGCGTCCTGGTTGAGAAACAGAGTGCCAGATCCAATGAAGATGTGAGCGGGCATTCGACGTGTAACAAAGTAGTAAATTTCAAAGGCAACACGACACAGCGCGGCTCGATCGTCGACGTGTTGATCTCGGAAGCCAAGCCAAACAGTTTGTATGGTACGGCAATCAGCGGATGACTTTGAGTAGCATCTTGTTAGGCAGGCTTTATGGAAATAGAAGTAAAAATTCGAGCGCTGATGATGGATCCGAATAGCGGCACTCCTATCGTGATTCTTAAGGACGTCGACAGCGATACGATGCTGCCGATTTGGGTTGGCGCTTATGAGGCGAATGCGATCGCCCTGGAAATTGAAAAGATTGCGCCGCCGCGTCCCATGACTCATGACCTGCTGCGCAATCTAATTATTGAATTAGGCATTGAAGTCGAGCGCGTAGTGGTTACCAGTTTACGTGACAACACTTTCTTTGCAGTTATCGAGATGCGCATGAGCGACGGCAATCGCATGGTGCTGGACTCCAGACCGTCAGATGCAATTGCGCTCGCGCTTCGTGCCGATTGTCCGATATATGTCGACGCCGAAGTGATTAAGGCCTCGCGCAATACGCTGCCCTCGGAAGAAGAGGGCGGGGAAGAATCAAGTTTGAGTGAAGAAGAATGGCCGGATGTGATTGGCGAAGCCGGCGATCTCCCGATGTAGCGTGCTCCAAGAGTTTGACGGTTGTTGCTGCGAAAAGTTGATGGGAATCCCGATGTACAGCGAATGATAATTGCGATCGCAAATCAAAAAGGTGGGGTGGGAAAGACGACCACTGCCATCAATTTGGCTGCCGCATTCGCCAGACTGGGTAAACGTGTCCTCCTGCTTGATCTCGATCCACAAGCGAACAGTTCAATCTCGTTTCTTGATCCGCTTTCGATAGAGCGATCCGCTTATGAGCTAATGACTGACGGCTTGGCCCCGGTTGAACAGACGGTTTACCGCACGCCGGTTGAAAATCTGGACATAGTTCCCGCGCGCATCAATCTGGCGAAGTTGGAAGCGAAACTGGTCGGCGATTTTGACGCGCCGTTTCGTCTTAAGGATCGATTAGCGCCTTTCCGCGAACAGTATCCGGTCATCGTTATCGATACGCCGCCGACACTTGGACTCATTACAGTTAACGCGCTCGTCGCTGCCACTCATGTGCTGGTGCCGATTCAGTCATCGTACTTTGCGCTGGAAGGGACTGACGATTTACTGGAGACAATCGAGAAAGTTAGGGCCCGGCCAAATCCCAGCCTGGAGTTGCTCGGTGTGTTGGTAACGCTGCACGACAAGCGCACCACGCTGGCTCGGGAAGTTCATGAACAAATCAAAAAAGTGTTTGGACCGAAACTCTTTGAGACGGTCATAACAAAAAGCGTGCGGCTGGAAGAATCGCCCGCTTACAAAGAAGCAATTTTTAGTTTCGCTCCTAATTCATCTGGCGCGATCGAGTATGGAAATTTATGTGACGAGGTAATGAGCCGTGTCTAAAAGGGGACTGCCGACGGGATTGCAGATGCGCCACGATGCCCACTATGTCGAGGAGCTGTCGCAGCATCAGCCTGCTACGGTGGGCCGGATGATCCCGATCGATAAGATCGATCCAAATCCGGAACAACCGCGTTCCGAGTTTGGCGACTTAACAGAATTAACAGCATCGATTGCTGACAAGGGCGTGCTTGAGCCGTTGCTGGTCAGGCCTGTAAGGGCAACCGGTCGTTGGATGATCATTGCCGGAGAGCGACGTTACCGTGCGGCGCGCGCTGCCGGCTTGACGGAATTGCCGTGCGTCGAAATGGAAGTCGACGAAGGAACAGTTGCCGAGATCGCGTTGATCGAAAACATGCAACGCAAGGATCTTACGGTCTGGGAAGAAGCCGACGGGTTGCTGGCGTTGAGCGAAAGATTTGGTTACACGCATGAAGAAGTCGCGCGGAAAGTAGGGAAGAGCAGAAGCACCGTCACTGAGGCTTTATCAATTGCCGGCATTCCCGCTGACGTCCGCGATATTTGCCGGCAGGCTGATGTTTCTGCAAAGTCGGTGCTGTTGCAAATTGTGCGGCAACCGGATGAAGCGGGAATGCGTCGGCTGGCGAAAGAAATAACTTCGCGCGGATTAAATCGTGAGGACGCAAGGGAAGTAAGACGACAGGAAATGGGTCCGCGGGTAACGGCGGAAGCGAAGCCCTATACTTTCAAGTATGCCTCGCCCAATAAGGACTTCAGTCTCGAGATTCGTTTTCGTCGCTCAAAAGTTGAGCGCGCTGAAGTCGCACAGGCTCTGCGTTCGGCCGCTAAGAATATTGACAGTGACAACCATCAACCGGACTGACTCGACCCTGACGATCCCGACTAATTCACTCTCACGCTCTATCTCGAAGCTATACTCTTTTTCTTTTCCGCGACAGCGCGTTTCTGCAGTCCCTTGGCCCAGCGCTCGAGCGTCGGCTGAATCGGCTTAAACAGTCGAGCGCGGAACGAGTGCTTCTTTTCATTCCAGGCTTTGAGTTGTTTCTCGGTGTAAGCGCGTACGGCAGGCTCGAGCTGACCCTTCTTAAGCGAATGCTTCAGCGTGAAGTGATAGTGCTGTCCGACCAGAGAGAATAGCGTGGCGACCAGGTTTCCTTTGAACGACAAGCGCGGAACGATCTTCTTATGAAAAGGTTTGTTGCCCGGTAACAACACCCCGATCGCAAGTTCCAGCCACGCACCCTTTGGCCCTTGGCGCGGATGATAGAGACCGGGCAGCTCCGTCGCCTGAAATGTTCCTCTCAGGCGCGGCTCAGAAATAAACTCTACGAGTCGTATGCGTTCGAGTCCGCGCGTGTGTTCACGAGGCAGGCTATCAAACGCGCTCTCGATGCTTTTCAGCGTGTCCGCCGGTAACTTGCGCTCTACCTGGCTCTCAATTTTTATTGCCACTGCTACCGCCCTTATTAACCAACATTACGAATTAGATTTGGTTTGTCACTCTAAGTGCGTCGCGAATCGTGGTCAAGCGGTGAGGCGGTGGGATGCAGATACTACAAGTTAGGAAGCGCAATGGACTAGGTCTGGTGCGCTCCTATTCCATCTGCTAGACTGCTCTTCATCCAAAACGAACCCGGGCAAATTACAAGCCCTCCGACAGGCTTGTGTATTCTGTCTCACTAGATCGAACCAGGGGAATTCGCTCGCTTTTCCTTACGTCAAACCAATCAACTTACAACCCACAAAGGAGCAGAGTAATGGACGATTCAACCGCTAAGATGGACGCAACGGCCTCAAGAAAAGTTGCCAGAGTTGGTATCACAGTTAACCCGCAGGGCCAAAAGCTAGACGCCATTAATAAGATGGTAGCGCTCGCCCTCGGCCGAGCCGGCTGCGAGGCATGTGGCCGCATCGCCTATCTTGATTTTCATTTCCTGGGAGATCCGGGCCCCGATCTCAGCAGAGTAGGCGGCATTTCTCTCGACGTTCAGATGAGATAGGTATTACAACGACTAAGCAAAACACAACCCAGCCCCTTGGCATTGGCTTTCCTTACTTTGCGGCGCTGCCGGCCGAGTTGTACCGGTCTGACCTCATAGATTTTGTTGAGGTCACGCCCGAGACACTCTGCCGGCAGCGTGGGACTGGAAAAGAAGTCAGGATCGATATCGTTCCTGACCTGATGGCGCTGGCCCAGGAAACCTGCGCAGGTTTGCCGATGGTGGTCCATGGCGTTGAACTTTCAATTGGCTCGGCCCATGGTTGGAACGAAGCTTACCTGAGGATGCTTGACAGTTTTCAGCGAGAGTGGTCGTTTGTTTGGCACAGCGAACACCTTGGGTTTCAAACAATCTCTGGCGCTGACAACGAGACGGTTGCGGTAGGAATTCCGCTGCCGCTGCCGGCCACAAAAGAAGCCGTCGATCTCGTGGCTTCGCGTAGCGATGCAATCCTTGCTCGTTTCGGCGTGCCTTTTCTGCTGGAAAATCCGGCACACTATTTTTCAAATTTTCTTTCCGACCCGGAAGTAGGGGATGACATTGGACTAATGCATGACATCAGCAGGAAGAGCGGTTGTCGGCTGCTGCTCGATTTGCATAACCTCTACTGCAACGCAGTCAACCACGACTTTGATCCGTTTGCTGCGATTGATCGAATGCCCTTGGATCGTGTTATCGAGATACATGTTGCCGGCGGCTCTTCGCGCGATGGTTTCTGGATGGATGCTCACGATGGGCGAGTGCCTGAACGCGTCTGGGAGATGTTGGAATATACATTGCCAATCGTACCAAACCTTGCGGGCGTCGTATTTGAATTACTTGAGCAACACGCGGTGACTCTTGGGGCGCGAGCCATCACGGAAGAGTTAACGCGAGCCCGAAATATCTGGAACTCGCATCGAAATGTTTAAGTATGGCACTCGTTGATTTCCAAACCGGGCTCGCGCGATTGGTCGGCGCTCAGCAGGGCACTGCTCCTCTTGATGGCCTTAATCTCGACACGCGCGAGAGCCAATACCTCCAAGCTGTGCAAACAACTCCCGGGTTTTTATTCAGCAGGAGCATTCAGCGATCGTGGTGCATCGGGCGCGCTGCAAAGGGGGCGCATTTAACTCTTTCTTTTCTCCCGGAGAAGGAGAGGCAGCAGTTGCTCGATGAATGGATTGACTCGGGTGCCGGAAACCAGTCGTTCTTCGATGCCGAGGCCGGGTCGTTCCTCGAATTCATTAGCCGCAGGCTGATCAATCCTTCGCACGAATTTAGTATCTGTCAGCTTGAGCAAATTACTTTGCGAGTAGGTGAGGGAAAAGACAATTTCACCCCGCCGGATGCTGCGCCTCTCAGCAACCCTGGTTGCAGCTTACGCCGTGGCCGTTACGCTGGATTGGTAGAGTTTTATGCCGAGCCACAGCGCCTGTTAGAGTCGCTGCAGAAACGCGAGCCGCTACCGCCTTTGTCATCCGAAATTACTGCAGTGTTCCTTGGTCCCGGCTTTGAGCAGTTTTGCTATGCGCCTACGGCAGCCGAGATTGATCTATGGGCCACACTTGAGATACCGCAGTCGGTCAGCACCTTGCTAAGCCAACGGCACGACCAAGTCACGCTTAAGCGACTGCTAAACTACGGCATCATCGAGTGCTCTTAACCAACCCGCCCAACGCTCGCAAACCCCGCCCAAACTTCGGCTCCGATCAGAGGCCGACGCCGGAACCGAATCGAGAAGGTGGCCAGGCAAACATAGGGAAGCCTGTACAAATCCCAAAACATCGAAGGCATTGAAGCCGCGTAGTGGACAACTAAACGCCCATATTCGTTGCGTCTGATAATATATATTATGTTGGAACAGGCTACGCTTTTGAGGTAAGCTAAGGGCTTGCGACAAGTCGGGTTACGTAAAAGTCCTGACAACTGTTACCTAAAAGTTATGACACGGTGCTTTGGTTGTTGTGTCATGAGAATTACGCAATGCTTAAACTGACCTTCGGGTCGGTTGGAGGGTGTGTGGGCGTTTCTGACTCGCCGGACTGCAGGGTTAGATTGAAATTGTACCTAGTGAGTTTCAATCGAATTTCATTCTTTTAGCTACATCGCTGACGATGGCTTCGTGCTGCTGCTTTCGCTGAAGTGCTACCTCGGCCGCACGCCGTTGCCGCTCCTCGTGCTCGGCCGCTAGTTGGTTGACTCGGTCAAGCACTGCCAGCAATGTCTCATGATGATACTTCTCGACTTCTTCTATTGTCGTCCCATCAAGGATAATGCGGTCGCCTTCAACCAGGGCGATGCCGGGTCTGTGCATAGTTGTCCACTGTGGGGGGTGATTCCATGTTTCGACAAGCCAGGCAGCCCAGTCGGCTGATGGGCGCCTTGAAAGTTGAAAAGGAATGGCGTAGAGCCCTGAACCACGTGTTCCATCCATGCGTGGCTTAGTTATGGCGTGAGTTAATATGCCTTTAATTTTGATGGGTCCGGACGAGTCTACTTGATTTTGATCGGGTGGCCGCGTAGTTGCCCTTTTAACCGAGAGGTTCGGCTTGTTTATCTTAGGCGGTTTACCAACGGGAGGGGCTTGCGATCTCTGCCCGTGTACTGTGGTTAGTAAGTCCTGATAGTTTGTTTCGAAACGATTAGATTCGGAGAGATCAATGTAGTACTTGCCCGCTAGCCATGAGGGCGCGGCGTCTTCCCAAACGGCGTGCCGGAGAATAGGGATAAACTTCCGGTCGTTGCGTGCTGTCATAAGCTCGGCCGTCATGATGTGGCCCTCGTAACCTACACCGCCAACGCGCGCATCTGATTTCTGTTTGTAGCGCGGCGTACAGATGATGAGGACGAAATCGTGATCTCGGACCGAATGCTCCATGAATTCTGGTAACTGATCACCTGGTGCCAGGCCCCACTGGTCGAGCAGTAAATCTACGCCATCCTGCCTCATTCTAGTCGCCAGGTTGCGCACCCAGTCTCTGTGTTCGTCGTTGTCCCACGAATAGGAAATAAAGGCTCTCGGTGTTTTTATTTCACTCATCATTTTGAAATCTCTCGAGAGCGGCGTCCAATGCCGCCAACTGTCAAACAAGAAGAGTCAGCCAATGCGCTATGGGCACAAATCTCAGCGTCAGCGTGGTACTTCTATACGAACGCGCGGTCTCAGCGGTATGAGCACATGCGAATATGCGCGGACGACTTGTCCGTATAAGTCGCGGACCCGCTTTGCGCTCACCGTTACAACTAAGGCGTACTTTGTTTTTGTCGTGGATGCGGTAGCAACGCCATCTGCTCTTCGATGGTTGTAAATGTCGAAGCACGGTGCCTTCAAAGACTTTGGAATCTTTGTTACGCCTCCGCGAATACAGGGCTCCCATTTGTGACCATTCTCTCGCATCAAATACTCCGAAGCTCCGTACATGTTAGACGGCGAGAAAAAGGTGGACGTCTTGGGATGAAATGAAATCGTACCGTCTGGATTCGTTGTGTACTTGTCAGCATGAGGCCGGAAAAAGACCTCCAATCCGCTTCTCGTATATGCAGAAGCATGACTCGGATCGACGTCGGTGGAAATCACCAAGGTAGCTTCTATGTGAACTTTTCCTCGTACAGTTTTCGGCAACGGTATAGGTGCCCTAAGATGCTCGCCGATCGGTAGCTCGCCCTGATAGATCACTAACACTTCGTGATCCTCGCAGGTAATAAGCTTCTGCGGATCATCTTCAAAGCGCCCCCACCCCGTCTCGGAAAGCGGCAAACCGTTGCCAGGGGTAGCGCGGTGAATCATCAGTGACCGAATAGCCAAGGCGTTTAGCGAATCGCCAAGTTGAGCCTTGATCGTAGAGCTTGACCGTAGGGCAAAAGGAGAGGCGACGCTCGTACCCTGAATGTTGCTGATGCCGCCGTTAGAAGAAAGCACCGGGAACGGTTCTTGTTGAGAACCACCGAAGATCAGGCCATCCGGCTTCACAAAACCGGGACTTCTGCCGGGTCCCGGACAACTATACGAGGCGCGTGACCATATAGCAGAAGAGCTGTCGGCCGCGCCTACCGTCAAGACGTTTACCGCATCGGCAGGTGGCTGAATTCGATTAAGGCCGTCCGTCGGGTCCAAATCTCCGTCATTGCCAGCAGCTACGGTGACGACCCACTCGCCGGAGGCAAGGCGTGAGTCCAAGGCCGCGGTCCACAATGTTACATCGTCGTCATCGGTTGGAAGATTGGGCCCGATACTAATATTGATAAGCGCGTAATCGTGACCATGCGAGTCGAAGTATGCCAAGATTCTATCGAGTACATCGAAGTAGTAAGGGTCAGCAGATGAAAGGACGCTGGAGTCAAGCACGCGAACATGGTCTGCGCCGCATATGGGCCTCTGCAAATCATTTGGATCGGAAATAGGCCCAAAAAGAAACGCGCTGGTAACCGCTAATCCATGCGCCTCAAGATCAGAATGACGAGGACCTACCGAAGGCGCATCAATGAGATTAACCCAGCGGCGTAGACTTGTACGCGCACTTGAAGGAAGGCCTCCATCAAGAATTAGCGCTCGACAAGAATCTGTCACTGAATCAGTCGTTGGAAGGTTTACTGTCGCGCTTGCACTTAGTCGAAGCACAGTCGGGTTCAAAGGACGCAAGGTGGGCATTGAGCGAGCGACGCGAAGAAACGAAAAATTCGCAAGTTGGTTTGCCGCTCCCACAGTCGCAGAAACCGGAACGAAGGTCAGTCCACCCACATCACGCCGTCTCTGAGTGTTGACACCAGCTCGTAACCGCTCCGCAAACTTGGTAAAGGCCGAAAACACATCAACGTCGCTCCGATTGTGCAGCACAACTTCTAGCCATCTAGCCTCATCCCGTTTTGTCTTACTAATATTTTTGAGCTTGGCATCCGCCGGAGGATAAGCCAAATCCTCGATGTGTGAGAGATCGTCGGCGGCAGCGGAGGTCGAAGAGAATGCGCCAACAATTCTCCGGAGTTGCAGAACACGGTCCTTAGGCCCGGCTGCGAAAATTTCCTCGCCGATTGCCTCCGTTGGATGTTTTTCAATTCCCCACTTCTCTGGCGTCACCCTCTTTGCGCGACTTCCCACCGCTCGTAGCCCGAGAGATCTGAGTAGTGTGTTGGGAAAATCCGATTTTGAAATATAGCGGGGGTGCATCGTGAGCGAGAGCACGACTTCATCGCCTGGGCATGCGTCCGCTGGTAGCTCTGTGACACGTTCGATTACAGCGAGTGCGCGACTACTAATACGGTTGCGGGCTTCTATGAAGGGATACGGAGGGTTTTTATCCCCGCCGCCTTTTGGCACATCTATGGAACCGGTTAGTCGCTCTCCATTGCCTAGAAGAAAATTATCCTTTCTTGCCATTAGAATTTATTCTCTTTCCGCCTACCTTGGTCCTACGACGGATCGTATCTCTTGAAACGCCTGTAAGATCGTAGACATGTCGCTCAGTCAGACCCGTCTGTCGCAACGAAACCGCGGTTTGAATACGTCGAGCCCTAGACTGACCATTTAGTAATTTTGACACACGCTCGGTAAGAACTTGATCAATGGGAAGCTTACTAACAAGTGCCTCGCGCCGAGCGCCGAGAATCACTTTTCGTACGTCCGCAAAGGATCGACCCTCTAGGAGTGCCGCCAAAATCTCGATTGTCGTTTTAGATACCCTGTTTGTATCGTCTTGAAGAGCGACCTGTATTGCTGCGGCTATGTCATTCGCGGAAGGGAGCGGAAATGGAATGACCCGCTCAAAACGTCGCCAGACCGCAGGATCTAAGAGATCAGGATGATTCGTGGCAGCTAACAGTATGCCCTCGCGCGGCCAGTCGTCGATCGCTTGAAGCAATACCGTCACTAGCCGTTTTAACTCCCCGACGTCAGCAGAGTCATCGCGACGCTTGGCAATAGCATCAAATTCGTCTAGTAACAAGATTGAAGAGCTTCGACGAGCGTAATCTAGGACGGCTCGGATGTTGTTTCCAGTACGACCCAAAAAACTGCTCATTACCGCGGCTAGATCGAGGGTGAGCAAGGGTCGATGCAGCTGCACAGCGAGGTAACGTGCCGCTAGGCTTTTACCAACACCCGGTGGCCCCACGAATAGCAAAGACCGGGTTGGCATCACTCCGACGGCAGCTAAATGCTCCTCTTGTTGACGTTCCAGAATGAATTGATTGAGTTCGTCACGAATCTCGCTTGGCCAAGTTGGCTCAACCGCCATTTCCGGATGTTCTTCATGACGAACCAATTCAAGCCGCGAATCAAGGTCCACCGGCAGCGGTTCTGGCATGGCCGCTTTGGCGCGCAGTGGCCCGGCCGACGTTAGTTCGAGAAGTTTATTGATTTCCGCCGCAAGTTCAGGCTTCATTTCGCGAATAGAGGGCAAGGAGCGCCTGAGGAACATGACCAACTCTCTACGGCGACCTGAAAGAGCAATTCGGGCTAGGTGGACGAAACTTGTTACGGGGTCCATGCAATTAGTCCAACACTAAGTATAGGCGAACGCAGTGATTCTACAGAGCTTGGCCTAATCTGTCAATAGACTAGTGAAAATGCTCCCATCGTTGGACGGTGGTAAGTAGCCGTCTCGATACTAGAGTCCTTCGCTCCAGCTATAAAGATGATCGCTCGTGTGTCATGAACAATTGCCATTTCGGTGAGCAGCCGTTTAGGACTGCACTAAACACTCTTACGTGAAGCAACTGCATTGAGTTGTTCGCCAACGATTGACGGGACTGGTATCGGGCCGCGGACACAATCTTTGATCTAGAATGATTCGATCGATGTAACGATTGCGCATCCACCAGTGGAGGGTTGAACTTCGTCTTTTGACCGTTCTACTAGCCAGTGAGGTCTTCGAACGCCTTGGACCAAAGCGGGGCATAGTGAGTACAAGCCTTTTCGATTCAGGCCGAACGCCACCAACAGGGCCTCATAGAACAAGGAGGTCCAATTCAGGGCGACGATTCTTCGAACAGCCGATCTGGAAAGTGGACCCTGTGTACCAGAGTGCGTTTCGATTGGAGAGACCCTGAGTTTTTGAGATCGAAAGACGTTGGTGGGATCATTCGTGTTCTGGCATCTCATCAACCACAGCAAGTAAGCATTCGCGGCTACGCAGATCGTGCCGCGCCAGTATCGTCCTGGGATGATCCAACACACGTGTTTTTGTAATCTCCGAATACATTGCTTGTGAGGTCGAAGAACTCTCCTAAAAAGATTTCGCTTTATTGATCTGAAATCGCTTTGTAAATCCTTCTCGAAATCCGGATCAAGTTGGCCGTATTCATTCGCTAGAGTCTCAGTTAAGCCCACCTGACCAGGGATCGATAAGCTGTTGTGACTCTCACGCTCAGGAAGTTGCACAAGTGCCTTGGAACTAAAAGGAAGTGCACGGGACCAGTACCCTGGTAGCCTGAGCAGTTTGGTGCTTCGGCACTTTGAAGGCTTCCGGAAGAAGGTGGCAGTAAATGCGTAGTATTCGGTCCAACCGGCTGACAATCGCTGGTTTAACCAAGAACCAAGTTCGGCCAATTCCCTGCTCTGAGAGTCATGGCTAAGGCATGCGGCTATTCTCAGTCGAAACTTTTCAGCGAATGATTCAAAACAGTTATCGCAATTCGTCCGACGTCTGGCCGTGACCGAAGCAACTGTGTATCGGGGCGCGAGGGTTCCGCATTCAGGACAACGTGTAACGAGTGGGCTGTTGTGAATAGGACACTGGGAAAGAAATAGGAGTTGATGAATTGCACTATGAAAGCCGACTTTCAGGCAGTCTGTGCAGTACCTCAGCTGATTACTAGTCAGTACTATTAACTCTTCATGTTTAATGTATGCGAGCGCGGTTGTTTGCAGGAGTGCTGTCGAATCGATAAGTAAAAGGTTCTTCAGCTTTTCGTTGTCGACTGCTGCGAAGCTATTGAGATCGCATCGCAGCTTTTCCCCGCGCGGCGAATTCCGCTCGCTCTTCACCCTTCCGACGAGTTGCTGGATGTCTGCGTACGAGGCCGCATTAAGATAGGCGACTTTCTTCAGTAAGGACCAAAGCGACTCGTAGGGTCTATACCAATCTGGGCGCCAACAGATATTGTTTTGATTCACGATCATACTATTGAGAGTCGACAACATAACGCTCAGCATCGGCGTAGCCGGATCTTCGTATGGCTTCCTTCCATTGGGCCAACGACAATTCAATAGGCAGGTCTTCAAGAGTTCCGAATCGAGTCAACACATATTCAACGGTCCGACAAAAGTATTGCATTGGAATCTCTCGAGTAACTGGGAGTTCAGCTTCCTCTCTCACCACGCGAAACGCCTGCCATAACGTGGCTGCGGAATCCTTAAGTCTGAGGCCGGATTCGAAGGCTGCGGGGAAATAATAGCGAGTAAAAGCGAAGCCACTTCCCGGAGGATATTCGGACCCGGAATCATAGTTGGCTAAACAATGCCTCATGTCCTTTTCCGACCGTAATCCTTGAAAGCGAAGTTGATGGACCATAAATCGGCCGATGATTTGAGTTTTCTTGGTTAGCTGAAAAGCTGAGAACTGATGAACTAGCTCCTCTTGGCCAACGAGCAGAACTATTAAGGCTATGCTGTTACGGTCGAGTTCATTGTGTAAATCTATTAGCCATTTGTAGTGTTGTTCGTGCAATTTCTGCGCCTCGTCGATGAAGAGTATCAGCTTGTCGTGGCCGCTACGTTCGACCCTCTCAATAAGATATTCGTTTAGGCGTTGACGCTTTGCGGTGGCCGTCCCACTGGAACAGAACGCATGGCCAGCTGCGCGGAGCAGGTCTTCAAAGAAGACGCTTTCACTGGGTCGGGTGTGGTCAAGGCACAACAAAGTGATTACCGGCAAGGCAACACCGAATTTTTCAATCAGCAATACCGAGAGATACTTGATGGCGTGGGTCTTTCCGAAACGTGGTTTCCCATAGACCATTCCTCCCGGCACTCGATTCTCGATCCAGAGATACACTGCAGCTAAGAGGGTTTGAATTGTCGGAGTGGATATAAGGTACCGAGTCGTTTGAATTGGATGTGCGCCTGGCTCAACCCTTGGTCGCTTTAGTTGTGAAGTCTTTGGATTGCGCAAATCTGGACTCCTCAGTACGTAATCGTTCTCGTGGGGTGGGCCTGATCCACTGGAAGATCTGCTTCAAGAACATCATTGTGGTTCGCGAAAGTTGCGGTCTTGGTTGGAATCGCGTACTCGTATTTCGCTTTTTGCGCTTTCGCCAGCGCTCGAGCTGTTGCCTTGCCTTTTTTCTCGTTGGCTAAGTATTCCAGATACACAGGTATCGGATCTTGGTTGTCGGTGAGATAAATGAGTCTTTCCCGCTTGAGAGAAAGGATCGCTCTTCGCATCTCAAGAGTGTGCGGTCGTATTCCCCAAAAGCCATTCGCGGTAAGCACGCCGAATTCGGCGCCGTCGGGCAGGTACGCAATTACTGAACGAGGATCTTCTGGATCCATGACCAGGCGCAGTTTTTTACCGATCAGCTCAGGACTGCGCGCCAGCACGTCATTCCGGTACCTAGCCCCTTCGCAATCGACATAGGGCCGTCTGCCGGATTTGATATTTCCTCTTACCGCTCGAGCAAATTCAACATTGAGTAATCCAAGCGAGGCGCGTTGATCTTCGGGAATGGTTCTCATAAGACTATTTTCATCATCTGCATAAAGTTTCATCAGATCCAACGGTGACTTGTAGCCAATTCCGGAATGGGGCGTCGCGTTGTATTTTGCGATGACTAGGTCAGTAATTTCGTATAGGTGGTCCAGCGATATCTCCAAACTCTCAGCGGCGGCCTCGGGGTCACCGCGGCGAGGATCTTGGGGACTGCTGCCAGTGGTTGATGGGAATCGGTGGTAGCCTGCTTCTTCGAGTATTGCAAACCATCGCTCGATGATTCCCCGACGCTCCGGAGTCTCAACGGGACCTGGATTGATGGCGCAACCTACTACAGACACAAGTTTTTTAAGAACTCGTTTTGCCAGGTTGGACTTGGCGTTGTCATAGCAAAACTCATCAAAGAGGACCCATGCCAACTTAGGTACGACACCAGACGGAAAACCTGCGCCATGCGCATACTGAAGACCGGGGATCTTTAGTGTCATCGGTTTCCATGGAGTGATTGCTTTCTTGACGCACTGCAAGACATCTTCGGCGTTGTATTCCGCGTTGAGAGAGATGTGATAACCAAGAATTGCCCGAGTGAAAACATCAATGATCGCCAGCAACCATAGACGCTGAAGATGGAGTTTTATGAAGCCGCCGTGGGTGTGTCGGATAAGGATGATAAGGCGCGCGTCTATTCGGTGGCCGTCAAATTGGCCTTGCTGGAAAGGCATGGTGACCTTTTCCGTAGAAGGCCCATGACCACTAACGCGCCATCTTCTCGTTGCGTCTTTACCGTATCTACCTTTTGCTGCCGCTCCCGGGTTGAGATTGATTAATGCCTTCAAATACCTCCACAACGCTGTGCGACCGAGAGACCGGGTGCAAAATGGATAGTCCTTAGCGGTCAGGCCTTTTTTCTTACAAGCACTCAAGAGCCACTTGAGAATTGCCATCAAGGGAATTCGCGGTTCGGGGATTGTCTCGTCTCCGGTTTGCTTCAAGAGAAGTTTCTGAATTCCAATTGCCAGATCGGGATAAAGATCCAGCAGTTGTGAGAATGCGCCCGAGCGACCTCCCGCTTGTGTGCTCGACTGGATTCGCACCGGCTTTGTTCGCACGTAAGTTTTCTGTCGAGCGTACGGCATGATCCCGCGCCAACCATATATTCGGCCGTCCGGATGGGTGGCCAGGCAGCGCTTTAGGTATCGATGGAATTCCTGGCGCGTAATCTTGTACTTCTCGCAAATTAGTTTTACGACGCCGCCGGCGAAGTAGGCGCGAATGGCCCCTTCAAGTCTCGCGAAGAGTTCCCGCTGTTTGTCAGTCCAGCCATCCGTCTTGACGCTTGGCCATGAGGCCAGATCCTTCAATTCGGGATCGAGGCTATCACGGTCGAATTTGAAGTGTGTCATCACTATTTAATCTCGATGGGCAGCGCATTTGTCAGGTCGTGAGTTCCAAGTGGGGCAGTCGCGTCGCCACTATGGAGTAGCCGAAATACTGCTGGTCGAACGAGCGATTGTTCGGGGGATGAAAAAGCAGCCTCTATTTGACCCAATGTTCTTGGGCCATCAGCCAGCAGTTGGGAAACTCGATCGCTGATCGATCTAAGATTGCTGCTGTGAGTTGCAGCCAGGCAGCGCAGTATGAATTTCCAACTGTGGAGGTAGCGTGGATTTGAGCGTATCCGATACTGATCGAAAACCTCATGCTGTGTTGGCTTGAGGCTACACCACAACTTTTGAGCTTCGATTTGACGCTTTGTTTTAGGTTGGGTTAGCTGTTCACGATATTTGATTTCACGGAATTCCTCTTCACCTGAATCAAACCGCAGCCACATATCAAAAACGGTGTTACGAAACCTGATGGAAGCTTTACGCGCACCCGCAACGGCTGTTCGCAATACAAAACGATTCGAGAATTTGACTCGACTAGTACCCAATGATCGTATTCCAAATCGGAATAGAGGATTATGAGCCGCAGCAGACGGATACTGAATACTATCCAGCGATTGTTACCAAATTTGCTAGAAGGCAGTGACCATACAGGTTTGTATTGACAAAGGATCTGTTCGTTTGATTCGACTCTCATCAAATATCTCCCCTAGTAATAGAGTGGGAACCTTGAGGTTGGGCAAGAGAGTCATGGGAATCCTGTTTGGGGACATTAACAAAGATATGCCCCTACTAATATAGGCGGGGTGTGACAGGGAACCTGTAAGTGGGAAGAGAAGGAATACCCTAAGGTGGTGGCTTTGTTGACTTTACCGGTATTACTTTAGCAATGCCATTTCACCGCACGCGTGGAGTTCTGAGTTGATGTTAGCTAACCAAGCTGACAGCCTTTGGGCTTCTGCAGTTAGGTCGGAAATCTGCTTGGAAACGCGAGCGATCTCATAGGAATTCTGAGTAAGAAAGAGCACAGCGTCCATGTGAACCCGATAGGTGCTAAGAATCAGTGTCATTGCTCGCGGAGGTATTGTCCACGGTAGGCAATCGTTCGATTCTATGTTTTTAAGAATATCAGGGGCTAGCTCAAGTGCGGTCGCCACATCATCCTGGTTAAGGCCCAAGTCACTTCTGAATCGGCGGAGGAAGGAGGAAATGGTTGTGACTTCAGCAACTTTAGTAACTGGCATATTTCTAAGAAATGAAACTAGGTCAGTGGGGCTCTCAAATGATCGAGGTCTGGTTTTGGAAAATGAATTCTCTTCTTCACGCTCACGACGAATCTGCTCCTGCAGGTTCTTTAGTTGGTCTTCGTAGTTCATCCTTATTCAGCCTTCCTATTTCTACCGAGAGTCGTCGCACTGCGCGAGATAGGCGCTTCCGCACCGCGACGCTTGTGGTTCCAAGTCTTTCTGCCATTGCAGGCGACTCAAGACCTTCGTCGAATTTTAACGAAATGACTATCCGGTCGCGCTCGCTGAGCGCTGCTTTTCCCTGCTCGAGCAGAGCCAACTTCTCTTGGTTACCGCCTTTATTCTCTCCGATGAGGGAATCTTCGTTGGATAACTCTCCAGTCTCTTCAATGGATACGGTTTTCGAACGCAGTTTCTTTCGTCGGCGAGTGCGAGCTAGGAGTATGGCTTTATTCATAACCCACTTTGGTAAAGTGCCCTTCCTGGGGTCGTAGTCCGCACACCTTGTGTAAAGCAGGTTCAGCCAACAATCGTGCCATGTATCCTCAGCGTCCTCGAATTTCATCCTTTTTAGAGCAGGGATGACTCTTGAGCCCTCCTGCCAAATGAGCTCGTATGTTTGAAGGTTGCCTGTATGAAGGCCTTTGTAAAAGCCTTTGGTAGTTGCCTCGGACATCTGGATTTCTCCACCTTCTGGGCGCCAGAATCGAGGCTTGCGCAACCGTCATCTTTTTTTATACACTAATGACGGCTCGCGCCTCAGGGCGCTCGTAAATTTTGGTTGAGCGGCGATAAACTTTCCGGGTCAGTGCCGCAACGGTTTTTAAATGCACTAATTGGGTTGGCGATTTGGCGATCGCTGGCCCTTTTTAGTTTTCAGGGCCCCCGAGTAGGGTGGTTGATGCGAAGTCGTCGGCCGGTCATTCCGACTCCTGCAATGCTGGTTGCTCTACTTTTTTTCATTACGCAAAAGAAAAAAGACCCGCTCCCAAGACACACACCATTCCCTGTTGAAAGGAATAGTTGGTCTTGGAAGCGAGTCTTAGAAAGCTGCGGGTTTGTAGCTGCTAGTTCACTTCAATCAAAAATCGATTTCCACTAATTGCTAGGGCTCCCGGCATCCTCAAGGATCCAGTTCAGAAGCAGCCTTCGCCCCTACCTTGACTTTTGGAATAGCGTCGCTGATACGCCGCGACTTGCGCCCGATACGCTGACGGTCAGCGCACTATATGAGTCTATAGCAAAAGATGTGGCAGCTACAAGGATGAGTTTGGAGTAGGTTGAAGCTTGCGTTTAAGGGAAGTACTGAGTGCATCCGCTCAGGATTCGGTTCCAGGGTCACGATTTCGGGGACCTCAAGTACTTAGTCCGGCTTACCGAGATTTCTGAATCTTTCGCATGAACACAACAGGATCGAACCCTATGGCCTCTGCAAGATCCAGAAATTCAATCAGGTCCACTCTTCTCTCGCCGTTCTCATACTTCGACACGAAAGATTGATGACGGTTTAGCCGTTCAGCCACGTCTTCTTGAGTTACGCCGGCGTTTTTACGGGCTTCAACCAAAAGCTGTAAGAAACGCGCGTAGTTCTTCGTGTGGACAGACTTAGTCAAGGGTTCACCCGGGGAGTTCGCTTCCCTAGTGAAATTCCTAAACCCCTTTTAGGATTATCCCAAAACGGGATATACTGCTACCGGCCTGAATTTGCGCCAGGCGAGCTCCCGATAGGGGCGTCCTCTTGGCGGAAGCTTTGGATTTTGATATGTCGCCGGCTGATCACAATAAAACCCTTGTCCTAATCTATTCGCTGTTGTCTGGGCTCATCACCTTACCCTTGCTCACCTTGCCGTTGATCATGCTTGCTTCGCCCTCGATAGTGGCGAAGAACCTAAAAAGTCCCGAACAGTTTGTGACCGCAATCATCGTGTTTTGTGTCGTGCTCTTTTTGGCGCTGATTTTCCCTGCTACTGCCTATAGTTTGTACAAGAGAAAAGTTGGGGGTCGGACCTTGGCTCTCATTTCGGCAGTGCTACTGCTGCCCCTATGCTGGCCAATCGGGGTATATACTTGGTGGTTCATGCATAGCGAAGGTGCCAAGCAGATGTATCGGCTGAAATAAAACATTAGCTAGGCTCTCAGTGGCTTGACCGGATGTATACGCAGGCATACACTTAGTATGCGATGCCAAAACACCAGCTTTCTCCCAATGAAACTCAGGCTCTTCGCTTCATCCGTAACTCTCTAATACATTCGAAATCTCCATCGATCAGAGATATCCAGAAGGATCTTGGGTACAGCTCGCCGCGGTCGGCGGCGTTAATTGTTGAGAAGTTAATTAAGGCTGGTCGCATTGAGCGCAAGAACGACGGGCGTTTACGGCTGCTCAAAGAGTTGTCGGAAACCAATAGTTACGCTCGTACGATTCTGGTTCCACTTGTTGGTACTGCAGCCTGCGGCATGCCGCTGCTTGCAGAGGAGAATGTCGAAACAATGATTCCCGTCTCGACCGAACTGGCTAAGCCTGGACATCGATATTTTTTGTTAAGAGCCAAAGGCGACTCGATGGACCAAGCCGGGATTTCCGACGGAGATTTAGTACTGGTGAGGCAACAGTCGACGGCCGATAGCGGAAAGGTCGTTGTGGCTTTGATCGATGATGAAGCCACCATAAAGGAGTTCCATCGATCGCAGAATACGGTAGTTCTGAAACCACGGTCGAATTCGAGTCGTCACCGTCCGATCATTCTTACAAAGGAGTTCCAAATCCAAGGGCTCGTGCTTACGACGATTTCCGGTTTGGACTAAACAGTGGCGACAAATTGCAGGAGGTAAATCATGGTTGCAGTTGAAATGAAAAAGACGACAGCGCCGGTGACTGACGCGATTATTGTCGCCGTCTCACAATTGGTTGACGACGCACAATGTGCTCGTAGGGATCCGAGTCATTCCGACCTTGAGTTTCACATCCGACGCGCGAATCTCACGGAAGGCGATCCAATTTGCCACGGACAGACCGTAGGAAAAGCAAAAAGAATTAGAGCCACTCTCAACTGGGCGCTTGAAAATGATAACGGAGCCGGAGGGGACCTTGTGAGTTCATTGATCTCGCTTGTCCGCGGGCATGGTGGCTTTCGCGAGACCTCGCCCAATTACGTCGGGAGTGAGGCAATAGCGAATCTTGCTGCTGCTATGAATGACGAAGGTTTTGAGTTAACCAGCGATGGTCACCTGAGCTCTAAGGTCCTCGAAAACCTTTCGGGGATGGCACTCACGAAGGCATTAATGGCTTATGTCCAACGTGCCAAGCGCGGCGTACAGGATGCGGCGCTTCTTGCTGGGACAGGAAAAGATCTATTGGAAGCTGTAGCCGCGCACGTTCTCGAGCAGAGATACGGCGCATATTCAAGCACTTCCAACTTTCCTACATTGCTTGGCAGGGTCTTTATCGATTTGGGCCTCGCAACGCCGCAAGAGGCAGTCCAACCAGGGGAACCTGCTAACAAGCGGGTTGAACGAGCGATGTACGAACTCGCTTGTGGCATTAATCAACTCAGAAATAAGCAAGGGACAGGTCACGGTCGCCCTTGGCTTCCTACAGTAACAGAGGCGGAAGCCAGGATGGCTGTTGAGACTATGGGAATATTAGCGGAGCGCTTGCTGCTCATCCATCAAGGAATTGGGTAGTTCAGCGCGGGCCCGGCGATGCTCAACGGTCGTGGCGGGAGAGGAAAAGTAAGTGGGTAAGACATCACCACAAGCGACACCACAAGCGATACCACAAGCGACTAACCCATTCTCTACCGGTCAGGGCGGGGCAAATTTTGAAACGCGCGTTCAAGCTGCCTTCACGACCCTTCTGCTTACGGGTCGCGTATCACCATGTCTTCCATCGTGGCCGATTACCAAGCTCAAACTACAAGGCGCGTATGCGGGCTTCAGAACGGATGACTTCATTGTTTATGCCAAAGATCCCGTCTCGGATCGCGAAGCAAGACTTCTCGCTCAAATCAAGCATGAAATCAGTTTTACCGAGACTGACGAGAATTTCGCTAAAGCAATAGGGGCCGCTTGGAATGACTTTAACGATCCAACTGTGTTCACGGCCGGCACTGATGCGATAGCGCTTGTCACAGGGCCCTTAAGCGCGATGGATATCAATCATGTGCGCGTCCTCTTTGAATGGGCAAGATGCTCACAAGACGAAAGAGACTTCCTAGATAAGGTGAATCGCGTAGGCGGTAGAACAAAAAAAGGAAAACTGGAGATCTTCAGAAAGGATTTAACTGTCGCAAATGGCGGGCAGAACGTCTCTGATAAACAACTCTGGGAGTTCCTAAGATCATATCACCTGCTTGGATATGACTTGGATACGGAAAACGGGGGCACGCTATCGCTGCTTCAGTCATTAATTGGGCAATCATCCAACCAAAACCCAGCGAGTGTTTGGTCGCAAATAGTCGATGCCGTTCAGTCCGCCAATCAGAGTGCTGGAACTATTACTCTGGAAACATTGCCGCGCGAAATTCGCGAGGCGTTCGATCCGAGGCGCTCTCAATGGGATTCAGACCTAAGAAAGCTTAAAGATCACGGCGACTACATCGTCAACGGTATCAGAACTTCGATTGGTGGCGTTCATGTCACGAGGTCCGAACTTCTTGCCAAACTACTAGATGCAAGCGAGCGATCTACCTTTGTTTTGATTAATGGAAGCCGTGGGGCGGGAAAATCGACTCTTGTGCGCGAGTTCTTTGATTATATGCAAGGTCGAGCGCCGGTATTTTGTCTCAGAACGGAAGATCTAGATCAGCCACACCTCGACAACGTCTTTTCGTCGATCGGTTTAGGTAGCTCAATTCGCGATCTTGAGGCCGGCTTTGCGTTAATGCCCAAGAGATATTTACTGCTCGAATCGATTGAGAAATTGTTGGAGTTGCAGAATTCGTCAGCCTTTACTGATTTACTTCAGTTCCTCAAAACGCATCCTGGTTGGACAGTTGTCGCAACGGGTCGCGACTATGCGTACCAACAAATAGTCTTTAACTACTTCCAACCGGCGGGACTTAGCCACACGTCGATGCCGATCACTAACTTCAACGATAGCGAGATCCAACGTCTGTGCGAAAGCCTTGGACCTTTAATGGCCTTCGCCGCAAATCCGTCACTAAAACCGTTACTTCATAATCCGTTTTTTGCGGAATTGGCTTACCGAGTCACTGAAGCGGGAACCGAATTCTCGGCTGATCAGGGAGAAAAAGAGTTTCGCGCCGCCGTCTGGAGGGATGTCATTGCGAAAGAGCAGGTCCGAACAGGCGGCCTGCCATTAAAGCGAAGGCAGACATTTGTGGACATGGCCGTAGCCAGAGCTAGACGGATGGTATATGGAGTGCCCGAAAGAGATTTCGATTCTGAAGCCGTACTAAAACTTGAAGAAGACGACTTAGTGAGACGAGAACATTCGAGGGGACTGGTAAGCCCTGCGCACGATGTTCTTGAAGACTGGGCACTTGAACAATACATTGAGGATATTTATCAACAGTCTTTTGATGACGTACCCAAGTTCCTTGCCGCAGTAGGCGACGAGCCAGCAATGAATCGTGCTTTCCGTTTGTGGCTCTATCAGAAGCTGCGGCTTGGCGATGATGTGAAGGCGCTCATTCTCAGCATACTGACAAATCCGAATCTTCAAAGATATTGGCAGGACGAAACGATTTCAGCGGTACTGCTCAGTGACGACCCATATAGTTTCCTTACTGAATTGGGCGATAGGCTTTTTGACAATGAGGCGGAACTGCTAAAACGATTCTGCTTTGTTCTGCGAATATCTTGCAAAACGCCGAATCAAGATCTAATACGTCAGTTAGGGGCGAATAAACCAGGAGCTTACCTGTTCCTCCAACCCTTTGGATCTGGCTGGAGCGCAATCGTTCGTTTCCTCTTCGAAAACAAAGAACACTTACCGGACGGGTTAACTGCTCACGCCGTCGCCGTACTCGAAGAGTGGTCCTCTATGATTCATATTGAAGCAGACATGCCCGAAGCGGCTCGCGAGGCTGGCCTCTTGGCTCTCTCGCTGCTGACCCCTTTGAAAGATTCATATCGCGACGAAGGTAAACATCTCACAAAGCTTCTGAGCGTAATAATCAAAACTGTGCCAGCTATTCGTGATGAATTTGAGGAGTTGCTTAATAGTGATGTCTTTGCGAAACGCGCGCGACGACCGCATTACGTCGACAAGTTCTGCAAGATGGCACTAGGGACATTTGATACCGTTTTCTTATGTAAGACCGTTCCCGATACCGTTGTCAAACTTGCCTTACAGGAATTCTTTGTCGACGAATCTGAAGATGACCCGCACGAAATGTGGCATCTGGATGTCGAGCATTGTTTCGGCCTTCACGCATATAAGCACGAGTTCTTTCCGGCGAGCGGCGCCAAAGGACCGTTCCAACATCTTCTGCGATTTCACCCGCAAAAGGGGCTGGACTTCACACTTGAATTACTCAATCGGGCCGGGGACAAATACGCGCATTCAAATCTAGACTCTGAAGACAGGAACACTACAATTCTCCGAAACCCTCGGAGTACCAGCGGTGAGGAAATAGAGATCGTGCTGGATGATCAGACGTCTGTAAAGCAGTGCTGCTCAGGTCGTTTGTGGGTAGCGTACCGCGGCTTTTCGGTAGTGCCCTATCTCCTTCAATCCGCACTAATGGCCCTTGAGAATTGGTTGATAAGTCTCGCTGAACAACCCTCCTTACGCGAGAGCGTGGAATGGGCCTTTGATCATATTCTGCGTAACAGCAATTCTGTAATGACGACGGGAATCTTAGCATCATTAGCAGCCGGTTTTCCTAAGCTCCTTGGAAAAGCCGCGTCGCCTCTGCTTAGATGTCCTGCTCTTTATGGGATTGATATGGCTCGCACTCTGCGGGAGCATGGAGGAAATGAAACGGACTGGTTTTCCTCTCCACTTCAGGATGACCCTCTTGCAAAGCTATACACAGCTGAACGACGCACAGCAGCTTTGCGTCCATGGCGCCAGGAGCATTTAGAGACTCTCTTAACGCGATTGCAGTTTGGTGATTTACGAACGGAAGCACTCGCAGTTGTCGATGAGCTCCGCGCTAAAGCACCCGCAACTGAGAATTGGCGGTTTCGTTTTTATCGAATCGACACTCGCGATTGGAAAGCAACAGAAGATCGCGAAAACAAGAGGATTATCTTCGAGTCACAACCGCTCGAAGCTGACCTGGAAAAGTTGCAACAGGAATCGCAGGAGATTAAGGCTTTGCATGAACGCTTTATGCGGATGTACGTGTGGACGGGCAAGGCATTCCATCGAGAAAAACCGGATCAAGAGTATTTCTCAACTTGGAACGATGCACTTGAGGAAGCTAAGAGTCTCGCCGAAATAATAAAGCAAAAGTCCGTGGGTGACTTATCAAAACTGTATATCGGCTCTGTTGTGAAGGCAGCAGCTATCTTCTTGCGCGACCATTCGAGTGAGATGACTGAGGCTGATGCATCTTGGTGTGCTGACACCGTTGTAGATGTAGTGCTTTCTAATGTGGATTCGGACGACAGCCTTGTTGCGGCGGATAAGACTGACTTTGATGGGGCGGCCTCCGCTGCTTCAGTGTTATCAATATTGTTCGATTTAGCCAAGTCCGATGAAGAGAAACGCTTCGCCAAACAACTGATCGCGATAGCTCTTACACATAAGAATGCTAGCGTTCGAGACTCAACTGCAACAGGAATCAGGGAACACCTCTGGCAACAAGATCGCGATTTCGCACAAAGTTGTGTGTGCGGGGCTGTAGAGTTCGCGTGTCTTCAGCTAGAAAACAGCCATCGCATACGGCGTTCATCCTGTCCCCTGAGTGAAGCCGACGAAGATAGAGCTGCAAACGTCGCGTCGTGGGTAAATGATTTCCGTCAGCGTCTTGCTAGTGAGGGTATATCGCTGACTGAAAGTGATCTCGAGGGCCTGCAATTCCAGACTCATAGCCCGTGGTACATGTTAACTCCGTGCTTGATGGTTCCCGATGGCTCGACCGATCCTATTCACGTTGCGCTACTTTCTCGAATGCTTAGTCTATTCTTCGAAACTGAGGAGTCGACTCGAAAGCATCGAGGCGAGCGGATTGATGACGATATTTGGATTCACTCTGAACCAAGGCTCAACTTTACAAAGAGGTTCGCCGAGTACCTCGTCGCGTTATGGGCATCGGGTTCGAGGCTGTTTGCCGATCAGTTGATCAGCGGATGCGAGTCCGCCCCAGAGTTTATTGACTCTCTGCAATTGAACATCGCGCTCGTAACGGAAAACAATAACAACAAGGAGCTCTATTGGGTTTTCTGGGAAGCGTTGTCGACGAAGGTTCAGGGCATCGCAATCAGCACTACCGATCAAGACGCTCGGTATCACGGAGAAACTAACAGTCGGAAATTGATTCGGGGCATGTTACTAGCTGACGCACCTTGGCAAAAACTCGACTATGAAAGGCAAGATATTGCGCTTGGAAAAGATTTGATACTTCAATTCGTTGAAAACTCCGGAAAGAACGTGGACGTTTTTGAAGCGCTAGCTTCTCTTATGTATCACTTTCCAAGAGTTTTCTTTCAATCGGGCGTGCATATCTTGGCCAAACATCAGTCGGAGGTGGGAGGGACTCGTTTGCTTTCGGGCGTGAATTCCGCATTTTATCTTGAAGGCTCCATTCAAAGATTCCTTCAAATAGATGAGACAGGTCCGCTAACTAGAGAAATGCACCAATCATGTTTCACTCTTCTTGACGCTCTGGTCGAGACTGCATCTTCAAGAGCTTATTATCTTCGCGAGCAGTTGATTCATTCTCGACGAATCCTCCAGGCTGCGTGAATGGACCAGTCAAATAGTTCTCAAGTGCCTAAATCAAAGCGTACAGCGACAAGACCGCCCGATTCGATGGAGCAGGCGTTAAGAACTGGATTGCGCAAGGCCGTTCCGTCACTCGTCACTGAGATGTCGGATATCTTTGAGAAAAGACCTCCGCGACTGACCAATCGAGACAAGCGCGCGATGGAAAATAGCATGGACCAGTACGTCCGAAAAACTGTGCCATTGATCAAGGATCTTGAGGCGCTAGATGGCGATCCTCTAAAGATTCCGGAGGCTTACGAGAAGGCAGAGATACTGATTCGGATGTGGATGGAAAGTGCGAAAATTAAGGTTACCGGAAAAGATTCGTTTGACACGTACCTCCGAGCATTCAAGAAATATGTCAGTCTGCCACTAGAGGCAAGGCGCGTCACTCATTTTAAGCGAGTGTACGCAGGCCTTCGACGTCTGATGGACGCCTTGGCGATTGATCCCGAAAAGCAAAAGGCTGCGAATGAATTGATTCAGGAGTTTGGCCGGCACCACCGACGGCAATACATGAGGTATTTTCACGGTTTTGAGACGCGCCAACGTAGCAATCGCAACGTTGGCTTCAGCCGGATGACTCGTCGAAACATTACCGTATTAACAGAAGAATACCGCGACGGATCTGCCGCGCTTGAGAAACGCATGCAACTCATTGTAGCTCTTCACCATATCGCGAAAGGCTCACCCAAGCCGTATGCTGAGTTGAGAAAGTTTGGCTTGCGCAATCTGTGCGACAACATAGAATCGCCAAAGAATCCAGCGTTACATTTCCTGATGAATACGGTTAATCCGGTGGTTCGCAACGCTTTGGCCCACGATGGAGCCGATCCTTTATTTTCAAAGTTACGAGTCGAGTTTGTTGGTCGTTCAGAAACAGTTTCATGGACGATCGGACAATTTTTCAGAAATACGACGCGCTTGGTTCCAACAAACATCTCCCTAACGTATCTTGAGCGACTGTTCGATTATGCAAGGGCTGAGCAGTCGATTGCGAGATTTCGTTATCTAGTTCGGCTCGTGCGTGGCGCACAGACCGCAGCGGACGCGCCGGCAGGAGATTTTGATTTATGACTGACACCGAAGAAAAGGGTTGTCGATGCGAATGGTTGGAAGGAGAATGCCACGAACCGTTTTACGAAGAGCACGATGACAGGCCGTATTGCGTCTTACATTTTCCTGGCGGTGCTAAGAAGGGACCATTTGAAGCCGCACTCGCGAAGCGGCTCGATCCGGAGAATGAGAATTACTTCAACTTCGTAGGGGTCTGGTTCCCGGACTCACCTTCCTTCCTTAACCAAGACTTTCCATCCCTCGTGGATTTTTCATCTGCACGCTTCAATTCGAACGTCGAATTTGCTGAATCAGAATTTCGCGAAGCACGTTTCGTTAATGCCCAATTCGGCGGGCGGGCGAATTTCATGGAAGCGCACTTCGAAGGAATCGCCGACTTCTCTGGGGCGCGGTTTCAGAAAGAGGTTTCGTTTAGTCGCGCTAAGTTTTCCAACGAGGGTAGATTCTATCTGACACGGTTTGAAGGGTTCGCCGACTTTAGAGGGGTGGAAATTGAGGGGAACGCGTCGTTCCATCAGGCTAGCTTCATTGACGCCGATTTTGGTGAATTACGCATCTCGCTGCCTGACCAAAATTCCAAGTCGATGGACAAGCCGAGGTTTGAGTCTCACAGATCCAGATTCAAGACTGCACAATTCAACGGCGCAACGTTCCGCCGCTGTAGTTTCAAGCAAGCATGCTTCTCCGGAACTGTTGAGTTCTTCTATTCGCAGAGTAGTGAGTTTAGCGATTTTTCGATAGTCGACTTCAACAAGGCAGATTTCAGGGGCAGCCAGATGGCGCAGGCCAACTTTGATGGTTCGTTTTTTGTAACCGCTCCCAAATTCGGCCAAGCTCAGTTTTTTGGAAATTCAGTCTTTGCGACAGCACGAATCCCTGGTGCGGATTTTTCAGAGGTCACGTTTCACGGTCCCGTTGACTTCACTCTTACGAGATTCGAGAAGGATCTTGCGGAATGGGAAAGACAGAAGCTGCAGGAATGCAACATCCGAATAGAAGCACTGGACGAGCCCATCGTTATCCAGTTTGATAGGTCAACATTCAAAGACGGATTGACGTTCAAAGGCAATCAGCTATATCAGGACAGAAGCTTACTGAGCTTCGATGACGCGTTTTTCGAAAAGCCCGATCGAGTGCGATTCGTTTCCGTCAGCATGCCGCCCCACTCCTTCATGAATGTTGATCCTCGCAAGTTTAATCTGATCGATACTCGCTGGGGATTCATCGACAAACCGACTGCATTGAAAGAGGCAAACCTTGCGATGCAGAGATTTGGTCGTTCAGCATCCGGTCCTATCCTTGAACTCGCTTACCGTCAATTGGCGGTGAATGCGGAGGAAAATAACCGCTACGAACAAGCCGCAGACCTTCGATACCTCGCGATGGAAGTTGCACGGTCGATGAGGTGGCGAAAGGTTGATTGGTTACGACTCAGCTGGTGGTATTGGTTGCTTAGTGGTTATGGCGAAAGGGTCCGTCGCGCTTTCGGAGTTTTATTAGGAGTCTGGTTGCTGTTTGGGCTTATTTACTGGAAAGCCGCTGACGAATCGTGGTGGCAACCGAAACAACCCGCCGCCGTGCTTTCAACTAAGTCTGAAGCAACGACAGCAACGCCCATCAAACTTACCGCTAGCGACGCTTTGCTCTATAGTGCCGGCGTGATGGCTCTTCAAAAACCAGAACCGGCGCCCGCAAATAGGCGTGCCAAGTTGCTTGTATTGATGGAGACGATTTTCGGGCCCGTGCAGGCCGCCGTTCTAGCTCTAGCCATTCGGCGGAAATTCATGCGTTAACCTGCAAGTAGTTCCGAACGTCATAAGAACTTACACACCAGAGGACATTGCAAATGCGAAAGCAGCAACTGCGAAGCAATGAAGGGATCGCGATCGCTAATATGGTCGTTGATGAGGAGATTCTCGAAGTAAAAGACACGTCTTTGGATGAGTGGCTTGAACTTGTTCGCAGTCCTCCAACCGGGAAGATTTTCGTGCGCAATATGTTTCCCACAAAGGCTCACAGGCAAGAGTGGATGCGGACCGCGCATAACCGGCCCGAAAATGACGTAAAGCTCTTGTTGAGGCATTTCCTAGTGTCAACTGGCTCGAATCTTATGGACCGCCTTGATGCCAAATTCCTGATCTCAAGGATTCGTGAGCGAGGATCGGCGGACGATTTGAGAGAGCACGATCGCCGCTTACTCCGTTACGCTATGAGTGGCGGGGAATATCCTGTATGGGAAGGATTGGGGTGGGTTATTGATCTCCTACCTCAGCAGCCTCGAGTTGCACTCAACGCAATCGATGCGTTTTTCCAAGCGTACTACGATCGACTTACCGACAACTATTTGTCTGGACTGTTCGATGCGCAAGCGATTATCCGCAACCGGTATATCGAAAGTTCCCACACAGCCGACCACGCTACACGGGTATTATTGGGCTTGAACTGGCGCGAACTGGAATGGCTGTGTGGCGCTGTATTTGAATGTATGGGCTTCCAAGTAGTTGTGACGTCCCAGAGTGATGATGATGGCGTAGATGTCTTTGCTGCTAACCAAACAGTGGGCAACAAAGGCCTTGTCGTAATTCAAGCAAAGAAGTGGCGCGATTCCAATCCTGTTGGGAAGCGCGACGTCCGCGAGTTGCTTGGCACTATCAACTTGCACAAAGCCACTAAGGGCGTACTCGCAACAAGCGGGCGCTACGAAGCCGGCGCACTCAAGATGGCCGAGGCAGACGCGAGGATCGAGTTGCTAGATCGACAATCAATATTACAGCTATTGAATGAGCATTGCGGCGCCGACTGGTTTACAAGAGTAGATCGACTTATTACTTCAATTAAGGTGGGACAAGGCGAACCTCAGTGCCAGTACAACCCCTAGCTCAGATCCCCTTTTTTTGGGCACACCACTTAAACTAGGGTATTGATCATGGTTGTCGGCTCTCGACTTCCACACCAGCGTCACCTTTGAGTAGCTCACAATGGAAAATCCGCTATCGAAATACGTACTCTTTGTGGGAATAGCCGCTGCGATTCTCAAAGGTGGAGAAGTATTGCTACGGAAGCATCAGAAGGAGTGGGTACAGACAGGATTCAACAATCTTTCAAAATGGTTCGATTCAAAGAAACCGCTGGCCTATGTAAAAACTGAAAGGGGACGAAATGCGATTTTGTGGTGGGGATTTGTGGTTTATTGGGATGGGAGACTGGTCTCTTACGGAATTAAGAACAACTACCGCATTTTAACAATCATCGGAGTCGTAATCTTTCTAGGATGGTTAGTGATTTTCAGATACGTGACAGTAATGTTTTTTGAGTTGATTAGAGTCGAGACCCCAAAGTTCCGATTAGGAATACTGACTGGGTTACGAGAACGGGTTCACAATTTTTTCCTGCGCTGGTACCAGATATCTATTGCCTGGATCATTCTGAGCGAAAAATCAGGAGTCTATATCATCAGATCTTTCGTTTATGGGCTTGCGTTGACGCTAGTCTCTCTGTTTTTGGTTTTCAGCGTCTTCATCTACCTCATAGTGGTGATGTTTACGGTTTTGGCAGCCATTGACGGCACCGTACCGACAAATCCCCTTCTACTCACCGGCATGGCTGTTTCACTTTTTTGTCGAGGAAGCATTCAAGATCAGGGCGACTGCTCGCCCAGGACGGTAGGCGGCCGGGTCGTCAGGGGATTTACGCAACGTGTACGCTGTGTCAGGAGTCTATCAGTGTGTTTGAATCATACCGGCACCGCCAAGCTAGGGAATAACCCTCTAAGAAGAAGGATGATTAGCATGATGAGGATTGCGATCGGTGAAAGAAAATCGCTCAACGTTAGTTGTAAATGTGCGCGCAATTCGTCCCGAGACATCTTATCAAACTCGATTAGGTAGAATCTCTTCTCAGCGGCACTCGAGTCTTCAGTTTTCATTAGCTTTTTGAGCCTTTTTATTTCAATATCAATGGACCGCCCATATAACTTTTTCAACACGACTCGAGGATAGAGACTGCAAACTATTAATAGCGGCGCGGCAACCAGCGCGGGCAACAGCAGGAATGTCTTAACGGATTGGCCGAATGGACGGTTATACAAGAACGGCCCGCTGTAATAAGTTACTACATGGAAGCAAACGAAGATTACGGCAAGCGTAGATGCAAAGTTGGCGTAAGCGTTGATTGCATCAAGCTCGCGCTTCCGAAACAGGTTGCGTGTGACAGTTGCACCTAACAAGGAGTGGAGCATCATACTCGTATACAGTAACTTACGTGTGACATATGCTAAAAGTGCATATTCAAAACAAACCGCGACAAGCATCACCGGTTCTGCTATTTTCGACAGCGGAAACCGGCAATAAGAGAAAATCATGAACGCCACCACGACGGCCTCCACTGAAAAGGTAAGCGATCGCCGTAGACTGAAAAAGCTCCGTTTATGATGGAAATAGTCACCTGCCAGCTGCTCTCCAAGGGCACCTTCAATTGTGTTTGGGATCACGTCTTGTGTGTAAAACACGATAAGTGACGTTCCGAGGATAATGCCTAACGAAATTATCGTCTTGAATGAGCCCGCATAGGCGGCAAAAAATACTTGGGCCTCGGTCTTTCCTCCCAAGTACCACACAAGTGCAGCACCCAGTAGGCCATAAGCCACACTTAACGCCAGTCCAAGGTTGAGTAGGAGTAGGAGGCGAAATGGAGCCATATGCCGAACGAAAATTCCTGGATACGTCAATCGCATTAAACCGTCATCTCCCTTGACCTCGTGATAATGTCTGATGACTCTTCTGCGCTTCTTACTCCTCAGTTGGAACGATTCAGCTTGGAAGGACTCAGCTGCCTCGAGGATCTGCACAGCGTCTTCATCCAGGACCTCACCGTAGTCCGAAAGAAATTCACGAAACTCAGCCGGGTCTACTCGAGCCGCCTCGGCAATCATGAGGGGATCATCTGCGGCCTCCGCAATCGCCGAAAGTAGTGCTGAAGTGTCTTCGTCGACATCGATTTCGCGATCGTTCATCACTCAGCCTCACGGAAGTTTATAATTAGACTCTCGGGATTCAATCTAATTCCCTGTCTCCAAAGAGCAAACCGCATGGCGAGTGCCTTTCTCCGATCGCCAATGGCTCTCCGATCAGAATCAAAAAACAGGAGGTCGGAAGGTCTGACTTCTATTCTTCCTTTCTTCGCGACGGCGTCCCACGACGATTCGACAAAAAGGTAAAGGTTGCCGAATAGGTAGTCCCTGATAGCTTGGCCGTCTGGAAGCTTAATCTCCCATTCGACTGCATGCCCGAGATTGACGTCGGAAAGTATTTTTTCAGCGCCTGAAAATCGGCTCGTAAATACACGTTCGACATTCTTGTCAAAAGTAACCTCGCCTATGTTCGTCCCAAGCTTATCGCTGACTTCAATCGTTGGAGCGATCTTGACGGAGGCTTTTCGTGAGTGAGTATTCGTATGTTCATAATCGACCTTTAGAGGAGCGCCGCACGTGTAGTTTGTAACTCTTCCTAGAAAAGCATCAAAAGTTATCCGTGCGCCAGTACTTCCAACGTAATAATCCTTAGTTTGTAACTTGCCTCGTCTAATAGGTATGGGCCGAAAAACGATATTAAGATCCAACCGAATTGTACGGTCATCAAGAAAATCGGCTTCGAGATCAAGAAAGAGCACATTGTCTCGGCCTTCTTTCGGGAGCCAACGCAGTAACGATGGAGGATCGATAAATAGTTTCTTTTCCAATCAGGGCCTCAGAGTGTGTGCGAAGAAAAAATTTCCGTCACTCGGTTAAGGATGACGATCAGTTTTGAATAGCGTCCGTTGCCTTGTCGCTTATTCGCCAAAGCCAGGCCACGACGTACTGAAAAGGTGATCTTATTGGAGTCGCTACTGCGAGGTCAATGAAATGAAAAACGGTCCCCTGAGTGTAGGTCTCTTTTCAGAGGCTCGGACTCTTGAAATGATTCCCGGTCTGGACACCATGTCAGGAGATTTAGGTAACGTGTGCGCGCTGTCAGGAGAATTACGTAACGAGCTTGATCTGAAACGGACAGGACCGCTCCTAATATTTGCAACAGTTAACGAGCCAGTCGTGTCAGGAGATTTACGTAACCGGACTCGACAGTTCGGCGCGGCAAGGAACAGCCTTCCTTGACACTGTTTATGCTGGCTGTTACATTACGCGGTCTTTTTGCCATCTCGAATTATCCCAAGTGTTTGCAAAGGAGTCTTCTTGAGTACTGAATCAGGTTTCCTGTTTACCTCCGAGTCTGTCACCGAGGGCCACCCCGACAAAATCGCCGACGCAATATCAGACGCAGTTCTGGATGCAGCCTTGTCCGAGGATCCAACTGCGCGCGTTGCTTGCGAGACGCTCGTGACCACTGGCCTGGTGGTTCTTGCCGGCGAAATTACGACTGAAGCGCGCATCGACTATGGTCGCGTCGCACGTGAAGCTATCAGAGAGATCGGCTACACGAGGGCCAAGTATGGCTTCGACTGCGATACCTGCAGCGTTCTGTCGGCCATTGATCGCCAGTCGCCTGATATCGCCATGGGCGTCGACACCGGTGGCGCCGGTGACCAGGGTTTGATGTTTGGCTTCGCCTGCAACGAGACGCCTGAGCTAATGCCGCTGCCGATCCAGCTCGCGCACATGCTTGCCAGGCGGCTTACCGAAGTTCGCAAATCAGGTGATCTCCCCTACCTGCGTCCCGACGGAAAATCCCAGGTAACAATTGAATACCGCGATGGCCGTCCGTTTCGAGTTGAAGCGGTGGTCATTTCTTCGCAGCACGGGCCTGACGTAGGCAATGAACAGTTGCGCGCCGAAATCCTGGAACAAGTGATTAAGCACACTGTCTCGGATGAACTGCTCGACAGCGACACGAAGTTTCACATCAACCCGACTGGTCGGTTTGTTACCGGTGGACCACAGGGCGACGCGGGTGTGACGGGCAGAAAGATCATTGTCGACACGTACGGTGGCTATGCTCCGCACGGTGGCGGCGCTTTCTCCGGCAAAGATCCCACGAAGGTTGATCGCTCAGCGGCTTACATGGCGCGCTACGTCGCCAAGAATATTGTCGCCGCCGGCCTGGCGGATCGCTGTCAGGTGCAACTCGCTTATGCGATCGGGGTGGCCGATCCAGTTTCGGTAAACGTTGAGACTGCCGGCACTGGCCGCATTTCGGAAAGCGCGCTCGCCAGGTTGGTGCGCGATCATTTCGAACTAACCCCGCGCGGCATCATCGAATCGCTTGACCTGCGCCGGCCAATCTACCGAGCCACCGCTGCTTATGGCCACTTCGGCCGCGATGGTTTCAGTTGGGAAAAGACTGACAAAGCCGAAGCCCTGCGGACCGCTGCAGGTATTTAGTTTGCGGCGCTCGGCCTACTGCCCGAATCCAAAACTTAACAATTTCTAAAAAGGATAAAGCAATAATGAGTGCAACACGTTCCGTCGAATTTGACGTGAAAGACATTGGCCTGGCCAAACAGGGTAAGCAACGAATTGACTGGGCCGAGCGCGAAATGCCGGTGCTGCGATTAATTCGTGAGCGCTTTGGCGATGAAAAGCCGCTCAAGGGCGTTCGTTTGGTTGCTTGCGCGCACATCACTACTGAGACTGCGAATCTCGCGCGCGCCTTGCAAGCCGGCGGAGCGGAAGCTGTTTTGATCGCCTCCAATCCCCTTTCAACTCAAGACGATGTTGCTGCGTCGCTCGTTGCCGATTGGGGCATTCCGGTCTATGCAATCAAAGGCGAGTCAACTGAAACCTACAACCGTCACGTGCGTACCGCGCTCGACTTTCATCCGGAGATTATCATCGACGACGGCTCCGACGTTGTTGCGACATTAATTAAAGAGCGTGGCGACCAGGTTAAAGAGTTGATCGGTTCGACTGAAGAAACCACAACCGGCATTCAGCGTCTCAACGCGATGGCTGCGGCCGGCGTCTTAACTTTTCCAACCATCGCGGTGAACGACGCGCAGACGAAGCACTTCTTCGACAATCGCTATGGCACCGGGCAGTCAACGCTCGACGGCATCATTCGCGCGACAAATATTTTGCTGGCTGGCAGAAACATAGTGGTCGTCGGTTATGGCTGGTGCGGCAAGGGTGTCGCCCTGCGCGCGCGCGGTATGGGAGCGAATGTGATCGTAACCGAAGTCGACGCCATTAAAGCTGTCGAAGCTGTAATGGACGGCTTCCGTGTGATGCCGATTGCCGAAGCGGCCTCGTTGGGCCATATCTTTATTACCGTTACGGGTAATCGCCACGTAATCGACGGCGAGCACTTCGCTAAGATGCGCGACGGCGCGATCGTCTGCAACAGCGGCCACTTTGATCTCGAGCTGAACCTCGTTGCTTTGAAAGAACAATCGGAAGAAGTAATGAGCGTCCGACCATTTGTTGAAGAGTATAAGCTCAAGACAAACGGTAATCGGGTAATGGTCCTCGGCGAAGGCCGGTTGATCAATCTTGCCGCCGCTGAAGGACATCCGGCGAGCGTAATGGATATGAGCTTTGCAAATCAGGCGCTGTCGGTTGAATACCTGGTAAAGAATAAAGGCGAGCTCAGCCCCGGCGTGCACCTGTTGCCACCGGAAGTTGACACCGAGATTGCGAGTCTTAAATTAAAAGCGCTCGGGCTTTCTATCGATACGCTTACGGCCGAACAACTCGAATACATTTCCAGTTGGGAAACGGGGACCTAAAACCGAAGAACACCAACCTCTTAAAAGCAGTTCAGAGTCCAACTCTGAACTGCTTTTGTGTTGGTCGGCGTTAAGAAGTTCAGCGTCAATTCTTTAGGGTTGTGCCCGCCCAAAAACACAACCCGAAGCAATCTCTGATTAAGTGGCTTATGGGTACTTGTTCATAGCCCGCGGAGCGCGGCGATGGCATAAAGCCTGGGGTGGAACGAAGCGAAACCCCAGGACTACGATTTGTAGGAAGCATGAGCGCGCGAAGCGTGCGGCAGAGCAAGCCCTTCAAATTACTTATCATAAACGGCTGTCGCCCACTTCGTGGGCTAGGGCTTCTTACTTAAACGATCCTGGGGTTCCGCTTCGCTCTACCCCAGGCTTTATGCTCTCGCCGCGCTCCGCGGGCTCATTGCAAACAACTTATTCAGAGCTTCCTAACGTTTATCGGACATTTTTCTAAGTGCGGATGCGAGAAAGAAAATAGGTTCCGGCGGCCGCGAATATGACTGGCGGTGACCAGGCCGCAACCTCGGGCGGCAATAGACCATGGTTGCCAAGTTGTTGGAAGCCGCTGCCCATTCCCCAGTAGGCGATGCTTACGCCAACAGCGACGACCAACGCGACAATTGCTCCCCTTCTGCCAAACGCCAGCGCCAGCGGCATTCCAATAAACGCCATTACAATCACACTAAGTGGATTCGCGTACTTGCGTTGCAGCGCCAACGCTAGCGCCGCTGTATCGCTACCCCGCTGCCGCGCGGCGCGCAAATAGCCGGCGAGCGCGGTCACACTCAGCTGCGAGGGCTTGTCAACCGTAGGTCTGAACACGGCAGGCGCTTCGATTTGATTAAGGGCGACGTCGGTCGGAGCTTGTCGTTCGACGATCATACCGCGCACGCTAACCGTTTCCGCTTCCTTCACCAGCAATTTGTTATTGGCCCAAACGGCTGTCTTGCCAATTATGACGCGATTCAGGTGCACAGCTTCCTCGTCCAGCTCGTAGATGCTCGGCTCCCGTAACACTTCTCGCTGCTCATCAAACTCGTAAGAATACAAACGCCTGCTTTCTACTGACGCCAACCACTGGCGACCGGTGCCTGTCATTGCGCGTGGTTGGCCACCGCGAATGCGAGCACGCAGCGCCTCCTGCTTTACATTAGCTGACGGCATCAAGTGTTCCTGGACCAACCAGGCCCCGGCCGCCGCGGCGATCGCAAACAACAACCCGGGAAGCATTAGGCGATAGACACTCTGTCCCGACGCCCACCAGGCGACGGCTTCGCTGCGGCGAGCCAGCAGCGCATAAGTTATCAACACCGTAATCAGCATCGTAGCGGGAAACAATTCAACTGCGACCAGCGGCAACAGGTACAGTAAATACCTGGCGATGACTACAGCCGGAACGTGGTTGGTGCCGATAAAACGCCACAGTTCAAAGAGCGTGAAAATGAGAAAAATGAAAACCAAAGCGACAAAGGCGACCACAAAGCTGGACGTTAGAGTGCGAAAGAGGCTCGTGTCCAGCAGGCTTGGGAATCCGGAACGACCGGCGCCGACGGTGTGATCGTTGATTGCCGCAGACTGTGCGCTGACATCGCGCCCGCGACCTCGCAGCCTGTTCTTCAAGTTGAGCGCCGGCAAACGGTTGAAAATTAATAAAAGCAAACTGAAAATTAGAACTACAGCCGACGCCAGCCATTCGCCAAACACCACGTGCCCGGCGCTATTTCTCGCGATCGATTCGCCGAGCAGCGAGATCAGGTAGTAAACAACAACGATACTTAGCGTCAGCAGAACGCCGGCACCGCGCCCGCCACGTCTGATGCGCAAACCGATCAGGCCGCCAAAAAAAGCGAAGAGTAATGGAGAAACTGAAAGCGCCAGGCGGCGATGCAAAGTCCTTTCCCCTTCCCTTCTTTCGCTAACCGAGGCTGAATGAATTTGTTGTTGCAGATCGGTCCAATCTTTTTCCTCAGACTGAACTTCTTTTTGGCTGAGTGTCTCAAGCAACTCCGCACGGCCAGTGTTCACCGCGAGCCTTAACTGTTCGAGATGCTCGACTACGTTGGAGCGGTCGGTGCTGTTCGGCGGCGGTAGTTTCAAGGCCACAGCATCGGTCAACACCAATTCCGATTTGTCAGCGGAAGAATCGATTCGTCCCTGTCGGGCAGTCACAATCCGCGTCGAGCCGTCAGGCTGCTGCGCGTAAATGAACACGCGTCCCCACGTGCCCTGGGCCTTGTCGCCGTCTCGAACGTAGATAACATAGCCGGGAATTTCTGTGTTGAAGGTGCGCGGTTCGACCGGTGACTCGAGTTTCTTCAGCGCTCCCTGAATAGCAACCCGGCGCAAGTCGCGAGCAGCTTGCGGCGCCTCCTTCATATGCAGATACGCCGCAGCTCCGGTTCCAATTACGCCGATAAGCAACGCCGGCCAAAGTAGTGTCCAGGTACCAACTCCCGCCGCGCGCATAGCGACTATCTCGCTATCGCTGCCGAGCCGCGAAAAGCCGATAACAATTCCGGCCAGAACTGCAACCGGTACTGCCATGATCAAAACGTTGGGAAGTAAAGCAGCGGCGATCTCGGCGACGAGGTCCAGGGGCAAGTCGGCATAAACCGCCAGTTCGGAAAACCGTCCTGCTTGTTGTGTGAAGAGGATCGCAGTCAGCAGCACCGCTGAAAGCAATACGTAAGGTATCGCTTCAAGAATGACGGACTTCGTGATTAATTTTTTGGCAGTCATATCTATGGTGCTCAAAACTCACGAAGCGGCGGACGATTGAAAAGTTGAACGCAAACGCGGCTGCTTCTCAAGCACACGGCCGATAAGTTGTTGGGTAAAAGCGGCGAGGTCCCGGCGCACCGTTTCCGAAACCTCATGTGATGCTTGAACAAAGACTTGCGGTGCGAGCTTTTGCGTCGCTCGCAACTGAATCTGAACCTTGCGTGAAACCGCGCTTCCCTGACCTTGGCTGCACCGCCGACATCGCAGGACGAGATCGAGATTCAAGAAGATGCCGCTCGTGTCGCTGAATTCCTGATGACACTCACCACAACGGCGAATGTCCGGAAGATATCCCTGAAGCTTCAACAGCCAAATTTCAAAGTAACGCAACACCAGTTGAATGTCGCCTGGCGCTTGATCGATCGCTTCCAAACACGCCTTGACCATGCGGAAGAGATTGTCATTAGCTTCATGCGGCGGCGAGAACTCTATTATCAGATCGCCCATGTACGATAAACCGGTGAGCGTTTCGGCCTGACTTGAAAGATCGAAATGAGACTTAATGATCTCGGCCTGGCGCAGCGACACAAGTTCCTTGTTTTCTTTTTCGTACCAGGTAAGTTTGATTAGGGTGAAGGGCTCGAGGGCGGCGCCGAATCTGCTTTTTAGTTTTCGGCAGCCATTAGCAACACCGCGAACGACACCCGCGGACTGAGTTAAAACAACAACGATCTTATCTGCTTCGCCGAAGTTATAAGTCCGCAGCACCAGCGCCTCAGTCTCAACAGTCGCCATTGATCACCTTACCGTCCGGGCACTAGAAGGGAAGGAAATAAAGCACCCAGCTCAAAACCAGACCGATAGCCATGAACTCAAGGAATACTTTAAGTCCATAGGTCAGACGCTCATGCGGGTTGTCTTTGGCAACGGTGCCGAACACTACTGCTGCCATTACGGCAAAGGCTGTCATAACTAAAAAGTGTCTCACGCCTTCCTCCCCGCCGCGATATCAAAGGCGTCCAGCATCGCAAGATAATTCAACAAGCCGGCGACTAGTAGAAAGGTATTTCCATACTCGTAGGTCGCGCGCGCCGCATGTGCCGGATCATCGGCGAAGCCCACGCCGAAAAGCCACGACACGATATAAAGAATGCCGGAACCGAGGTTGGCAATCATCGGCGGCAGTTGGAGCAGTGCGGACAATCCTTGTTCGTTTCCGCCGACGCTAAACAGGTGGCCGCCCATCCCGAGTCCGCTGAGGAAGCAAATCCAAACAGTGGCGCCCAAAAGTAGTGCGCGCACCCATCGCCCCTGCAGTAAATGCCCGAGGCCTGGCACTAACCAAGCGGCAAGCCCCATCGTCCAGGCGCGTGCGGGAGCACTCTCATGATTACGTAATCGTTCAATTTCAGCGCTGCTCAAATTTGTCCTCCAAACCCCAATCAATAGAATCTGCTAACTTAGAACCTTAAGATTTCAGTTTAGCTTTAGCGGTGCGCTGTCGCTCAAGGTCGAGAGTTGTTCAGTTCGGACTTTAAGCATCGGCGCGCCGACCTCTAACAGTCCACCTTAACTAGACCGGTCAGTACAACAGAAACTGTTCACGTAACTTCTTAAACTCGCCCAGCTCAGGCTCCCAACTTTTCTGAAGCTCAGCGATCGTCGTTCCCTGCTCAAATCCCTCCCGGACTTTTGTCGTGCCGGCAATGACGTCAAAAGGGTTTCGATCAAAAACATATTCGTATGGCGGTTCCTTCCAGCGAAACTGATCGGAATACAAATCTTGTGCAACCTTAACCATCGTGAGACCGGTAATCACCGGTTCAAAATTGTTCCGATCAATCACATGAAGCTGCACACCCTCACAACTTGCACCGCCGTGCTTCTGAAACGTTGGCCGAAAGATGCAACTGCGAAAGTAAACGCCTGGCAAATTCGCCTTGTTAAGCTCGGCAGCAAAGTCTTCAGAAACGATGTAAGGCGCCCCCACGAGTTCAAACGGCCGGGTCGTTCCTCTGCCCTCCGATAACTGCGTGCCTTCAAAATGCACCGTGCCGGGAAACACTGTCGCGGTGTCGATGGTTGGCATGTTTGGCGAAGGCATAACCCACGGCGCATCGGTTTCATCGTGCCAGCAGTTCCGATCCCAGCCGTCCATTCGCACGACTTCAAGCTCGCACTGGATCTCGAAATGCTCATTGAACATCTTCGCCAACTCGCCGAGCGTCATGCCATGTCGAGTCGGGATGGAGTATTGACCAACGAAAGATTCGTGTCCCTTTTCGAGCACGTTGCCGGCTACATCGCGGCCATTTATTGGGTCTGGCCGGTCGCAAACAATGACCTTCTTTCCAAACTTGCGCGCTGCCAACATGCAATTCGCCATTGTGTAGGCGAAGGTATAGATGCGGCAGCCGACGTCCTGCATATCGAACACGAGCACATCGAGCTCGCGCATCATGTTCTCCGTCGGCTCGCGCGTCTCGCTGTAGAGCGAATAAATCGGCAGCCCTGTTTCGCGATCAGTCGCGTGTTCAGTCTCAACCATGTTGTCCTGGACGTCGCCGCGGATGCCGTGCTGCGGACCAAACAGGGCGCGCAAATCCACCGACGGATGCTCTTTTAAAATATCGGCAACGTGATGCAAACGATGATCAACTGATGCTTGATTACACACGAGGCCGAGCCGCGCACCTTTAACCAGTTGCGCGTCGCCTTCAAGTAATCTCTCAACTCCCAGTCGGATTTGTTTGCGAGCCATTGAACCAGCTAAGAATTGGTCTGTCGAAGTTAAAGTGAAACCTTAGCGTTAACCACAGAGCACCGCGCCGCCGTTTACATTCAGAATTTCTCCCGTGATGTGACGCGACCACTGTGTGCACAAAAAGGCGATCGGTCCGGCAATGTCTTCCGGCGTCGCTATGGCGCCAATCGGGATCGCTGAGGCTATCGCTTGCCGCTGTTCGCGATCACCCAGAGCGTCTTCGGTCATGTCCGTGTCCACCCAACCTGGCGCAACTGCGTTAACATTGATTCCCCACTCTCCCAGTTCACTTCCGAGCGATTTCGTGAAAGCAATCAATCCACCTTTTGATGCCGCGTAATTCGAGTAACCGGCCTCGCCTCGCTGTCCTGCGGTCGATGTGACCAGCACGATCTTGCCGGACCGCTGCTTCTTCAGAATGGGAACAGCCGCACGACATACGGTCCAGGCGCCCTTAAGGTTTATGTCCATGGTTTGGTCCCACATCGCTTCGGAAATTTGCTCGACCGCTGCGCCTTCCCAGATACCTGCGTTGCAAACAATGATGTCGACGCGTTTGAAACGTTCGAGCGTTGCATTAAGCAAACGTTCGGCTTCATCTACCTTGGCGATGTTTGCCTTGAATGAGAACGCTTCCCCGCCCGCCGCGCTAACAATAGCTAGAACCTCAGCTGCGGCGTCGTCGTCGTTGGAATAATTGATAACTACCTTGGCGCCGAGTTGCGCAAGCAGTTCAACGGTCGCGCGGCCGATCCCTCTCGACCCTCCGGTGACAACCGCGACGCGTCCAGTCAGTGATAACTCTTCAAGATCCATCAGCGATTAGCTTTGCGACGCAACGAATGAATCGACGTTGTCTAAGCGGTAAGCGGCGCAAGCTTGCACAAACTTACTCAATAGCGCTTGGGAAAGCTGGTCCCGCTGCCAACCCAACTCTGGATGCCATTGCACGCCGAGAGCGAAGCGGCCAGGACGCGTATCTTCGACGGCTTCTATTAGACCATCAGCAGCCCAGGCCGTAGCCTTCAGGTTCTCACCCACAGTTTCAATTGCCTGATGATGATGACTGTTAACGAGCGCGTCCTCAGCCTTGGCCACTGCCGCAAGTAAACTATTCCTATCGAGTGAAATCGAGTGCGACGGACGATCGCGTGGTGGTCCCTGCTCGTGCTTAATTGCGTTTGGTAATTGAGTCGCAATGTCCTGAATCAGCGTGCCACCGCGAGACACATTCAAAATCTGCATGCCAAAACAGATTGCAAACAGCGGTAGGTTACGTTGTTCGATCTCTTCCAGTACCAACAGATCGGTTTCATCCTTTACCGGCACGACGCTGCCAAGTTGCTGGTGCGGCTGGGCGCCGTAACGTAACGGATCAACGTCGGAATCGCTTCCGGGGAGCAAGATCCCGTCCAGCGAATCCATGACTGCGGATATGTATCGCGGGTCTGGAATCAAGCTGATGTGCACCGGCACGGCGCCGGCGGCTTCGACAGCTTCGCTGTAAAAGCGAGCGAGATAAAACCGATCCGTGCTCAATTCCAGCCGCATGGTGATCCCGACACGCGGGCGTCGCTGATCTGACTTTGAATCGCTGCTCATAACAGAAACTATCATAGCCTAAAACTCTGAAAGGATCTTACTGCGCCCATTCGAGGCTAGTGGTATTGGCGGCATTCGAAAGCAACCAGAGATGTGGCCGCGGATTAACGCGAACGAACGCGAATCTGAAAATTAGAGACAAGTAGTGTCAATGAATCCCGAAAGGTCCGCTGAGTTGTCAGTCCGTCTATCTTTTTCAGACTCGCGTTCATTGGCGTTAATCCGCGGCTGAATTCCAAACTCAGCCACTACCGGTTAGCTGCTTGCTTGACTTGCGTTCGAGCGACTTCCTATAGTGAGGTTTGCCAAAAATGCCATCACAAAATCCCCGCTTTCGCAGCACCACCGTGCTGCTCGTTCGTAAAGAAGGACGAGTTGCGCTCGCCGGTGACGGCCAGGTAACGCTGGGCGAAACCATCATGAAAAGCAGCGCGAAAAAAGTTCGCCGGCTGTACAACGACAGCATACTGGCCGGGTTTGCCGGTTCCACTGCCGACGCCTTTGCGCTGTTGACGCGCTTCGAAAGCAAGCTCGAGCAATACCACGGAAATCTTGAGCGCGCGTCTATCGAACTTAGCAAGGAATGGCGTACCGACAAAGCGCTTCGCCATCTGGAAGCGTTACTCGTCGTCGCCGACAGCAAGAGTTCGTTTCTTCTATCGGGCAACGGGGATGTGATTGCGCCGGACGATGGCGTGCTGGCGATCGGTTCGGGAGGTTCGTACGCGCTGGCCGCGGCGCGCGCGCTCGCAAAACACACTCAGCTTTCAGCGCGCGACATCGCCGTCGAAGCGCTTGGCATCGCCGGTGAAATTTGTATTTATTCAAATCAAAATATCGTCGTTGAGGAATTGTAGACGCAGTCGCATGCTCGCGAGCCGAGCAGTTAATTAGAACGGTAAGGCAATAATGGTCATTTATCTTGAAGGCGAAGTGGACGAAGAAGTTCGGCTCGATGAGATGACGCCGCGTCAGATCGTGGCCGAGCTGGACAAGCACGTCGTGGGCCAACGTAACGCGAAACGCGCGGTAGCGATTGCGCTGCGAAATCGCATTCGGCGTCAAAAGCTGCCACTGGAAATGGCGGTGGACGTGATGCCGAAAAACATGATCATGATCGGATCGACCGGAGTGGGCAAGACAGAGATCGCCCGCCGGTTGGCGCGCATGTCCAACTCTCCTTTTCTTAAAGTCGAAGCTTCGAAATTCACCGAGGTTGGCTACGTCGGTCGCGATGTGGAAAGCATGATTCGCGACCTGACGGAAATCGCAGTCGACATGATCCGGCAGGAAAAGATCGACGAAGTCGCTGAGAAAGCCGAGCTGAACGTCGAGGAACAAATCCTGGATTTGCTGCTGCCCCCGCCGCGCGCGTCTTCGAGTTCTTATGAATTTGATTCGACGGGCGATGACGATCAGGCGCCCCAATTAGAAGCGAAGGAACCTACGCGCGACGAGCAGTTTCAGCGGACGCGTGAAAAGCTCCGGGCACAATTGCGCGACGGCAAGTTGGACAGCCGCCTGGTGGAAGTGGAGATACGCGAGCGGAATTTTCCCGTCATCGAACTCGCCGGTCCCCAGGGCATCGAAGAGATGGGCATCAACATGAAAGACATGTTGGGCAGCATGTTCCAGGGGCGCACCAAGAACCGCAAAATGACAGTCGACGAAGCGATTGAGCATTTAATGGCCGAAGAGGAAGAGCGTCTGATCGATATGGACCAGGTGGCGCGCGCCGCGATCGAACGCGTCGAGCAGTCAGGAATTATTTTCCTGGATGAGATCGACAAAATTGCCGGACGCGAATCGGGCCACGGCCCTGATGTTTCGCGTGAAGGCGTGCAGCGCGACATTCTGCCAATCGTCGAAGGTACGACAGTAAATTCTCGTTACGGGATGGTAAGGACGGACCACATTCTGTTCATCGCGGCCGGCGCTTTTCATGTTTCCAAACCGGCGGATCTTATTCCGGAGTTGCAGGGCCGCTTTCCCATTCGCGTCGAATTGGAATCCCTGACGGTCGATGACTTCAAACGAATTCTTACCGAACCGAAAAATGCGTTGGTCAAACAATACCAGGCGATGATGGCCACCGAAGAAGTGATTATCGACTTCACTGACGATGCGATCGATTCGATTGCGAACTTTGCGGCGCGTGTGAACGAAAATACCGAGAACATTGGCGCGCGTCGTCTGCAAACAATCATGGAAAAATTGCTCGAAGAGATCAGCTTCGAAGGGCCCGACCTCGAGCCAAAGGACCAGCGCATCGATGCGGCCTATGTCGAGTCAATGCTCGCGGAGACTGTGAAGGACCAGGACCTCAGCCGCTACATTCTGTGAAAACCAATTCCGCACTTCAACTCGCATTGTTGGTGGCGCTGGTGAGCTTTGGCGCTGCCTGCGGCAAACGCAGCCCGCCGTTGCCGCCGACGGAGCGCGTGCAACAGCGAACTGAATCCCTTTCCGGAATCCAGCGCGGCAATCAAGTGATTCTTAGTTGGCCGGCGCCGCGAAGGAATGCGCCGGATCCAAGTGTGCAAAGCATTCGCCGCATCGACGTCTACCGGTTGGCTGAAAAGCCGCGCGCGCCGCTGGCGTTGACTGAAGATGAATTCGCTGCCAGATCCACGCTGATTGGTTCAGTGACTTATGACGAGATCAAAAACGCAGGCGACTCGCTGACCTACACCGATAACCTGGAACTTGCAGGCGAGCCGGCGCGCTTGCGTTATGCCGTTCGTTATGTGAATGCGGCCGGCCAGCGCGCAGCATTTTCAAACTTCCTGTTGCTCGAGCCGGCGGCGCGAATTGCCAAGCCGCCGACCCTAATCGCGACAGGAAAAGAAATCAGCGAAGGCGCGATCACAATTTCCTGGGGGCCGCCCACTGAAAATATCGATGGCTCAACGCCGGTGAATCTGCTCGGCTACAACGTCTATCGAGTTGCAGAAACGGAAAGTGAAGTCAGTCCGGCGCCTATCAATGCGGCGTTGGTTACCGGCAACCGGTACATCGATCAAAATTTCAAATTTGGCGAAACGTATCGCTACCTCGTGCGCTCAGTTTCGCTTGGCAGCGAAGGCGGGCAGGTAGAAAGTCTAAATTCGAATTCGATAACTGTTTCGCCAAAGGATGTGTTTGCGCCTTCTGCTCCGACTTCAATAACCGTAGCAGCGGCGCCGGGCCGGCTTTCGATATTCTTCCCGGCGAATCCGGAAGCGGACATCGCCGGCTATAACATTTTCCGCTCGACAGATCCGGATCTGGCCAGGAGTCAATGGACAAAACTGAATGGCGCGCTGCTGACACGGACCACGTTCCAGGATGAGAAAGTCGAATCCGGCAAACGCTATTACTATTTTCTGATTGCGGTCGATCAGGCGGGCAATCTCAGTCCGCAATCTGAAGTTGTGTCCGAAGTAGTGCCGTAAAACTGGGACCGCGGGCGTGCGGGGTCCCCAACCGATGTGTTTTATCGGTTGGGGTGCTCGACTCGCCCGCAATGAGCACGAAGTGCGAACAACGTATGCGAATTTGTCGGTTTAGAAGGTCCGAAACTTCAGTTGCGCAATTTGGAATACTTGACGGCAACGACCTCCGGGGCGCTCACGCTGGAACCCTCGAATCAGTTTCGCATTCGCGTTTAGATCAACCGATCGATGTTTCTGCGGTCAAATTGTTAGCTCCAGTTACGCCTTCCAAAATCGTGTGCGTTGGGCGCAACTATCGCGAGCACGCTGCTGAGCTCGGGAACAAAATGCCTACCGAGCCATTGCTCTTTCTCAAAGCGCCTTCCGCAATTATTGGTAATGGTGATTCAATTCAGTTGCCGCCTGAATCGACGCAGGTAGAACATGAAGGCGAGCTGGGCGTGGTAATCGCAAAGCAAGCGCGCAAGCTGAGTGAAGACGATGACCCGCTAAGTTATATTTTGGGTTACACCTGCGTAAACGATGTGACCGCGCGCGACTTGCAGCGTCAGGACGTTCAGTTTACACGCGCAAAATCGTTCGACACGTTTTGTCCGGTTGGTCCATGGATTGAAACTGAACTGAATCCTTTAAACCTAATTGTTAAGACTCGGGTTAACGGCATTGAGAAACAGAGTGGGCGGACCGCTGACATGGCGTTTTCAGTTCCCTTCCTAATCCGCTACATCGCGAATATCATGACTCTGTTCCCTGGAGATTTGATTGTTACCGGCACGCCCGCCGGCGTTTCGCGCTTGAGTGCAGGTGATACGGTGGAAGTAGAAATAGACGGCATCGGAATTTTGCAGAATGTCGTCTGCTAAAACCTGCAGGTGGCAGCTCGGTGGTTTTAATCTCTGTGCGTCCTTTGTGTTCTCTGTGTCTCCGTGGTGAGCAATCGACAAAATTCACCACAGAGTCACAAAGAACACAAAGGACGCACAGAGAAATCGAAATCAGAACACCCCTGCAAACTGGTGCTGATATGCTCTCAGGATTAATACAACGGAGGTTCTTATGAAGTTTTTTCTCGACACTGCTAACCTTGATGAGATTCGCGAAGCAGCAGCGTTCGGCATTGCTGACGGCGTGACCACTAATCCAACGTTGATTTCCAAAGAAGGCGACGTGGATTTCAAGGAACACATCGCCGCGATTTGCAAAATCGTGAGCGGTCCTGTTTCCGCCGAATGCACCAGCGAAGAAACGGAAGGCATGCTGCAACAAGGTCGCGAGTACGCGAAGATTGCGCCTAACGTTGTCATCAAGTGCCCGCTGACGCGCGCTGGATTAAAGGCAACCAAACAGTTGTCGAGCGAAGGCATCAAGGTCAACGTCACGCTTTGCTTCTCGGCAGCGCAGGCGATCATGGCCGCCAAAGCCGGTGCTTCGTTTATCAGTCCTTTTATTGGCAGGCTCGACGATATTGGTGAAAATGGTTTGGTGCTGCTTCAGGACATCATCGATATTTACCGAAACTACACTTGGAAAACTGAAGTGCTTGCCGCCAGCATGCGCAGTCCGATTCATGTCATCGAAGCGGCGCGCATGGGCGCGGACATCGCCACGATTCCGTTCAAGGTAATCGATCAACTTTTCAATCACCCGTTGACTGACAAAGGACAGGAGCAATTTCTCGCCGATTGGCATAAGAGCGGAAGAAAGTAGATTTCAACGCTTTTGATTACGATCAAGACATTCAAACTCGACGGCAAGCCACACCGGACTTGGAATGCTGAGCTGGTTCGTCAGGAAGGGCCGTTGTTAGTTCTCGACGGGACGTTTACTGCCGACATCGAACACGATCTTCTCGGAACCATTGCCGCCGGCACGCGCAGTGTTGAGTACTACTGGATGGAACGCTGGTACAATGTCTTTCGCTTTTCGCAGCCGAACGGCAAGCTTAGAAATTATTACTGCAACATCAGCGTGCCGCCAACTTTCAATGGAGCAGTTTTGAGTTACGTAGACTTGGACCTGGATATTCTGGTGCAGCCGGACTTTTCTTACCAGATCCTTGACGAGGAAGATTTCGAACGGAACGCAAAACGTTTTGCCTATGACGACGCGCTGCGTGTCAACGCCAGGCGTGCGCTTGCAGAACTGATTGTCATGATCGACCAACGAGCTTTTCCGTTTCAGTTAGGGCATAGGCTTTAGCCTGTGTCTGAGTGGCATAGGCTTTAGCCTGTGTTTGGCGCGTAAGCACAGACTGAAGTCTATGCTACTTAGAAGCACAGACTCAAAGTCTATGCTACTTTCAATTCAAAGATGACTTCCAAACAACAACCCAAACAATCCAAGTCCAAACTCCAGCTACTTAAAGAGCGTTCGCTGAAGGCGGAAACCGGCGGTGGCGCTGAGCGCGTTGACAAACAGCACGCCGCAAACAAGCTGACTGCGCGTGAGCGCATCGAGTTCCTGCTTGATGATGGAAGTTTTGAAGAGTTCGATAAATTGGTGGTCCATCGCTCGAAAGATTTTGCCATGGAACAGCAACTATATCCCGGCGATGGCGTGGTCACCGGTCACGGATTGATCGATGGCCGTAAGGTTTTTGTTTTTGCGCAGGACTTCACAGTCTTTGGTGGTTCCCTTTCCGAAACGCATGCGGAAAAGATTTGCAAAGTGATGGACCTGGCGATGAAGGTGGGCGCGCCGATTATTGGGCTGAATGATTCCGGCGGAGCGCGCATTCAGGAAGGCGTTGTCAGTCTCGGCGGCTATGCCGACATCTTTTTGCGCAACACGCTGGCGAGCGGCGTCGTGCCGCAGATCAGTTGCATTCTTGGACCATGCGCCGGCGGCGCGGTTTACAGTCCGGCAATCACCGACTTTAACATCATGGTGAAAGACACGTCGTACATGTTCATTACGGGTCCCGACGTTATTAAGACAGTGACGCACCAGGACGTGACCAAAGAAGAACTCGGCGGCGCTATGACTCATAACCGCATCTCGGGCGTCGCGCACTTCGCCGCAGATTCAGACGAGCATGCTCTGCAAATGGTTCGCGAGCTGCTGTCGTTCATTCCTTCAAATAATCTTGACGACGCTCCGCGAGTAGTGCCGACCGATTCGCCCGACAGGACCGAAGAGAAGCTCAACACGATCGTTCCGGAAGCGTCAAATCAACCTTACGACATTCGCGAAGTGATTGCGGCAGTGGTTGATGACGGTTACTTTTTTGAGGTTCAGCAGCATCACGCTCCGAACATCTGCGTCGGCTTTGCGCGGCTCGATGGGCGGCCGGTGGGAATTGTTGCTAACCAGCCGGCATTTCTGGCCGGAGTTTTGGACATCGACGCTTCGGTCAAAGGAGCGCGCTTCGTGCGTTTCTGCGATTGCTTCAACGTGCCGTTGATTGTCTTTGAAGATGTGCCTGGTTTTTTACCCGGCATTTCGCAGGAGCACGGCGGCATCATTCGTCACGGCGCGAAGCTGCTGTATGCGTTTGCCGAAGCGACGGTGCCGAAGCTGACAGTGATAACCAGGAAAGCTTATGGCGGGGCCTATTGCGTGATGGCGTCAAAACACATTCGCACTGACGTTAACTTTGCCTGGCCGTCCGCCGAGATCGCGGTGATGGGCGCTGAAGGCGCTGTCGGTGTTTTGTACCGGCGGGAAATTAGTGAAGCGAAGGACAAGGAAACGGCACGCCGCTCGCGCGTTATTGAGTTGGAAGATAAGTTTGCGAATCCATACGTCGCTGCCGAACGAGGCTTTGTTGATGAAGTAATCGAACCGGCATTGACCAGACCGAAACTCATCCGTGCACTTTCACTGCTTGAAAACAAACGCGACACAAACCCGCCGAAGAAGCACGGTAACATTCCGTTGTAGAAACTCCACTCAATTCAATATCTAGATCCGGGGCGTCTTTCACCCACGATGCGATAGTCTCGGGCCTTGATCGCTTCCACAACTTTGCTGCGCTCGAGATAGATGGACACACGCGAATAGTTGTTCATCGCCAGCCCGATATTAAAAATGATGCCGCAAATAATGAACACCAGCGCAAACTTCTGCCAACTCCGTTTCTTCAGAAACTCGTTCCAACAATAGAAGCTATATAGCATGGCGATTGGAAGTGTGGTGTAAAAAGTGTGGGACAGCGGAGTCCTGATCGCGAACAAAAAGCTGACATACAGCAACACTACAGTCGCGAGCGTGAAATACTTCATCGCCTTCCAGTCTTTCACTGAGTGCCTTTTTTTGAACCACAGGACCAACAAGGCTATCGGTTGAAGAATCCCAACCACTGTAAGAAAGACGACGAAAGGAATCAGCCAGGGATTTTCGCGCATGAAGAGCAAACGTTTCGCGGTGTTGCCACCGATGAAACGCGGCAACTCAAAGCTGGCGAAAGACAAGAAACGTCCCAAGACACCTTCCACAACGTTCGCAGCCTTTAGAAGGTTGGTGTAATTAAACTGCACAGCCTCATTCGTATTTCCCAATGCTCCGCTCAGTCCGTACTTAACAAAAGTTGGAATAAGAAAACTGCCGGTTGGTATGGCGCCGACGCCAAAATACATCACTCCTTTAAGAGCCTTCCAACCCGAGGTCCTAAGTTGAAAATAAAACGACAGGAGAATGTAAGGAAGAAGAATCACCCATGACAGGTGAAATTGCATAACCCAGAAAAGCGACAGGCCCATCGCAAAGTTGGCCCACTTCAAAGGAACCAGGCCGCGACTGAGGAACGGATAAGTTTCAATGGCGCAGACGAAAAACAAAATCGCCGCGGGTAAAACGTATGAAGGGTTGTAAATCTGGGTGGAAATGTTCAGCGTCCACGGCGCGGTGAGCAACCATGACCAAACGAACCATTTTGGAATTTCCGGCAGCCGCCGCGTGCAGTACCAGGCAAAGAAACAGAGACTGGCAAACGAGAGAATGTTTACAAAGATGTAAGGCGCTTCTGGTACCGGCAGCACATAAAACGGGAGGCCAACAACCAGGCCCTGCAGAGCTCCGGGCACTTGAATGGTGTTGGTAACGTCCGGCCCAAAATAAGGCCACGCGCCGGTGGTAAAAAACTTCAGACCAATTAAATAGATCTGCTTCTCGTCTTCAACTTGCGTCCAGAAGTCCAGGCACAAACCAAACGCCAGCCGGAACAGAAAAGCCAATGGGAGAGCGATGATGAAAAGTAATTTCTTTCGTTGCTTTGAAATCTCCATGCGCCTAGCACGTCGAGAACCTTGCCCGAAGAGGGGCCATGTCCGGTTCGGCTCTGCCGTCTGATGTGCGGCGGTGGCTATGCCCCGCCGTAGAGAGCCCTTTCACGTTTTTGGGCTATGCCCTTATCCGGCCTTTGTCCAATAAATTCGAAGGGCCACGCCTGGACCAAGGGCATAGCCCGGAACCAATCTGTCGGCTGTCGGCGGGGCATAGCCACCGCCGCACATCAGGCGGCAAAGCCGAACCAGCATCCGCAGAACTTGGGATGAAGCTACACCTCGAAATTCCTTATCACTCTTAATTCAACTGCGTAATCTTAGGCATGCCGTCCGCTCCGCATACCCATTCGCCATCTCTATTTTTGAAACATGCGTATTTGTTAGCGACGCGTTTCCGCAATGTTCGGTCGCGATACTGCTCGCAGACAATGTGCTCGCTCTTGACCGGATAAATTATCGCATTGACCGGAGCTGCGTCATTAATGCGGTAAGCGCCCACTGCCGGATCAACTCGCACAATATTTGTGAACGGTTTGCTCACTAGGAAGCTTAGAAATGTCACTCCCAGTTTCAACGGCGCGGAGTTCGTGCCGTCCACACTGAGATGGTAGGCGTCATAAATCTTGCGTTTGAAAAGCTGTTCCGAAGCCCTGGCGGTTTTTGAAGTATCAGCGGGAGGAGGAGTAAAAGAGCAGTCTCCTGGCTGGACGTTGTTGTCGGTTTTGTTTTCTTCAGCAGGAGGCAGCGGTTGTGGCCTGGCTGTTTCGGCGCCTGCGTTTTCGGGCTGTCCCGCCTGGCGTTTCTTTCCGTTGAGCACGCGCTCTTCCGCGGTTCGCAGGAAAGAAGTGTTCTCCCATCTGGGTGTACTTTCCAGATCGTCGCCTCGATAGTATTGGACTTCACACTCCTCGTTTTCGCCAGCGCCGCGGCATCGCAAAATTTTCGCGCTTATACCCCCGCCCGTTTCCACCATCTCGCCCGGCGTGAATTTTCTTCGTTGCTCCTGAGCGACTAAGATTTGCTTTGGCACGATCGCCAGCAACAGAAAAGCAACGAGCAGACAGAGACTTAAGACGCGAAGGTTTCTGCGATTTGTCATTTGGACTCCTAAAACGCGAGCGAACGGTTGGTCGGCAGGCTGTGAACCTCAGATGACTCGATGGATTCCGAGACACTGAAAAGAAAGTGAGCGAGACTCAATTCAGCGAAGACTATATCCTTCAGCCGCGGTCCTGTATAGGCGAGCGGCCGTCCACGAAAGAGCGGGGGCTTGCCCCCGCTCTTGGTGGTCCCAACACATCATTTCGCAAAGACAGGGCGCTTAATCATTCGCCTCATAAGCTTGCTTTAGAGTTGCAATATCGATCTTTTTCATTTGTAGCATGGCCTCCATGACCCTCTGCGCTTTCTGCGGATCTTTATCTCCAATCATCTCGATCAAAACCCTTGGAGTTATCTGCCATGACAAACCGTACTTGTCTTTAAGCCAGCCACACTGCGACTCTTGCCCACCATCGGCAGTCAGCTTGTCCCAAAAGTAATCGACCTCTTCCTGCGTCTCGCAGTCGACGACGAAGGATATGGCTTCGGTAAATTTGAAATGCGGCCCCCCGTTTATTGCTACGAAGTTCTGTCCTTCGAGTTGAAACTCGGCGGTCATCAGCGAACCTTCCGGTCTTCCGGCAGCTTTGGCGCTTGCCTCATTGTATCGCGTAGTGTTCCCGACCTTGGAATTCTTAAAAGTAGAGACGTAAAAATTCACTGCCTCTTCGGCGTTGTTGTCGAACCACAGGAATGGCGTAATTTTTTGCATGTATCTTCCTTCCGATTTTTGTTTTGTTAATTGAACTGACAAGTACAACTAAAGCAGTTCAGAGTTCAACCCTCAGGTTGCGGTTGCGCTGGGACCACGCAAGCTAAAGCTTGAACTCTGAACTTCTTGCGTCTTGCCGTTGCGCTTTTCGCTCGCGAGTCGACCCAACGACGACTAGCATAAATGTGACGCCAAAGAGTTTCATCATCTTGTCCCTCATTGTTTAGCACTGTTCTGTTCGATCCGAGCCTTTACCAACTTGCGTACGAGCGTGGCCGGCAAAGGAGAGTCTATTGGAAAACGGAGCGTGCCCTTGCTGGTGTCGTACTTCTTGAGTTCTTTCTTGTGGATCTCTAACGGGAAACTGCCGGGATAGAAGGCGCAATGATTTGCCCAAGCGGCAAAGGACACGAGCATTCTGCCGTTAAGACGGAAGCTGGGCATCTGGTAGCTAATGCACTCTTCAGCTTTTGGCGCCGCGGCTTTGATGGCCCTGCGGAGCTTCTCAAGCGCCGCCCGTTTATCACTACTTATCCGGGCAAGGTATTCGTCTATGGTTTGTGGTTTAGTTGACATAATGATTGCCTTCAGCTGCGGCGCGCGATCAGCATTCAAGCTGAAGGAAAGAAGTTACTTGAGAAGCATGCTATCGCGCCGTCAGTCGCAAGGCTTTGTTGGGTGGCCGGCATACAGAAAGGACTCCTAGAAGCGAGATTCCAGCCACTCCTGAGTCGGATACTTCACATACACCCACCCGCCTGCAGTTTGTCGCTTGGTCGAAACGGGCTGATCGTCGACAGCTTTGCGCAACTCAGCGACTGAAAACGGTTTCGATAATTCACGCATCCGCCAAACAGAAAGAAGATTGACGCATTCAATACCGCGAGCGACTGCATACACCCCCTCTTCGGTGGGCTGGAACGACCGGATGACAGTGTCGATTATTTCGCGCTTGCGGCCTGTAAGCTCACGTTTATCATTCCAACCCACAATCTCACACGAATACCGGACTGTAGGGAGGTCATCGGTTAACGACAGAAACAATCTGACAGACGCATCCGCTGATGGGCGATTGTCAGATAGTTCTACGATGCGCTGTCCAGAAAATGGTTGGAGGTAAAGTATTTGATCCGGGACGAGACTATGGACACGGTAGATGTCACTGAGGACTCCAGGATAAACGCCATTGATGAAAATCCCTTCGAGACTCATACGATTACTCCTTAGGCCATCCAACGTTTGAGTTGACGCGGCGGGAGACAAATGCGTCACGGCCAAGTTGTCTATGACAAGCCCGCTGGTTTTACTCGCGTCCATCGAATTGTTCGACGGCGTCACCGTTTGGTGGCGGTTACGTCAGCGTATGCTAGATCACAAGATGTTCGCGGGACATCGACGGGTTCAAGTTTTCCGGTAATTCTGCGACCTTCGTCGTCGATTTCACCGACAAATTTTTCTTGTTCTTGGCTGCAACAGGCCCCTTGATACGAAACCACGAACTCGATACGTGAGCCATTTAGTGAGCCCCGGACATCAGCGTCGGCACAGACGCTTTCGCCCCGTGAGCCACGGCCACCAGCGAGATCACCCGTCACCTTGCCACCTTCCTGTTTTAGCCGAATTACCCACTCGAAGGTGCGTAGCTGTTTTCTAACGAAACCGTCCCTTCCAACCATCCGATTGACGTTGAGTGTGAAATCCCAGAGGCCGGAAACTGAAGGTGGTGGAGGTGCCGAGGCATAATGCCGATAAGGCGGTACGACCATCGTTGATGACAAGATCACCAGTACGAGGAAAATTGTTTTCTTCATGTGAGTGTCTCCTGGTTTACAAGCTGAAACGTTAAAAAGCCGGTCGAACGTTTGGGCTGATGCGACGGCGCGAATCAAAGCACTCTGCGCCGCACCAAGCTAGTTACGAAACACGCCCCCGCCGCTCGCGTCCAACGATTTGTTGGGCATCGCCGTTGAAGCGAGCGACTCAGGCGAGAGTTTGCCATTGGTCGGCAGCGATGCCGAAGTCTTGAGCGCCCGCCCGTTCGGCGTCCGCCAACGTTTGATACCAAAATCACCGGCGACTGTGCGGTCCGATGAAACCCAACACAAAAGATAGCCCGCGCCGTCGGATTCAATCGTGATGTTGAGAGCGACTTCATTGGTCGGCGTAGGCTTAGGCATTGCGGCACCTTGGGGTAGCCAACCAGAATGCCGTTCACCGCCGAAGGTAACGTGATGCCCGAGAACTTGCTTCACTATAGTCATGAGAAGATGCCCAACGTCTGAGTTGACGCGGCGGCACGAATTCAATCAAGCAGCGCCGGACCAATTATGATGCGAAACACCTCCCCGCGGCTCGCGTCCAACGAATCAAGTTGCGAAACACGCCTCCGCCGCTCGCGTCCAACTATTTGTTCGGCATCGCCGGTAGGTATAGAGCTACATTGATTCTGCTTTTTACAGGGGAGCATCACTTACAAGCGTTTAGTATGTCTTTAGCAATGCGCATTGCGGCATTTCCGATATGACCATTCCCGAGACCCCACAAGCTGTTGCTGAGCTTAAGATCAAAGTCACCATGCCAAACTAGCTGTCCATTAGCAGTTTTTAGTTCAGCATGCTCGAACGTTACATAACTATAACCCGAACCAGAAAGTGCAGAAAATTCTCCGGTCAGTATTGCATCAGCCTCATCAGGCTTTGCCATAATGACGAATTTCTTCGAGAGCCGCTTCCCCAGCCGCCGTCGAAAATTCAGCGAAGCAGCTGACTCGTCAAACTCAGCAATGTATATTTTGCGAATCTGACAAGATTTATCAAGGGATGTTGACTGAGGAAACCACGTATTCACACTTGCCGGAATAATACTGTGGCTGAGAAGTACCGAGGCAAGAAAAACGATGTGCATTTTTATTCTCGAATTTGAAAACAATAAGATGCCGAACGATTGAGTTGACGCGGCGCGAATCAAAGCACCCTTCGCCGCCCCAAGCTAGTTGAGAAAACGCTCCCGCCGCTCGCGTCCAACGATTTGTTCGATCGCGCGTAACATTTAACGCGCTTCTTTCGCAAGCGACTCAACCAGCGATTTTATATTGTCGGCTTGAGCGCGACTTCTATCTTCAAAGAAAATAACTTTTGTGTCTTGGATAACGGCAGCATAAAAGCCGTTGACTTCTTCAAGGAGATAGCCTGTTTCGTCGGACTTTGTAACCTTAAACCCAATATTACCTGAATGATCCTTTTTCATTTCATCAACTTGCCGACGAGCTAATTCATCATTCTTGAAGATTAAGATTGTTACGCCGATGCGTCCGTTGGTCCTAAGGCACGAACCGTCTGAATCTTCGCCGAACAAAGTGTAATATGCATGGTTTTCAAGCAAGACTTTCTTTTCTTCTGTTTCCCATTCGTCCGTAGGACGAAAACCTCTTACGGTTTTATAGCCTAAAACGGTCGCGGACTTTTCGAGAACTTTTGCAACACGCTGAAGCTCAGAAACAGAGCTCTCGGTTGTTTGTCCAAGCGCATCGCCACCGATAACAAGTAAGCAGAAACAAGCAATTATAAATTTTGTTAACTTCATCTTACAAAAATAAGCCGTCGAACGCCTGAGTTGACGCGGCGGCGCGATTTCATTCAAGCATCGCCAGACCAATTATCTTGCGAAACACGCTCCGCCGCTCGCGTCCAACGATTGTTCGGCAGCGTGGTCATGAACTACTTGGTCACTTCAAATGTTAACGAGTGAGATTTGTACAACGGCCCCGAACAGCTAAGTAAACGTACCCAAAGAGTAAGCTGATACTCACCGGGCTCAAGCGGCCGGTACCAATCAGCCATATTGAAAGAAGCCAATTGTGTTGGTTGATTGGCTGGAATGCCAACAAAGATTACGCGGGTCAGAATGCAATCAACTTGGCCCCATGTGGGCGACCCTGGTCGATGTGGCACTAAATGACCATCCTTCATTAGCCTCGGCCGATGTTGTTTAAAGGTACTTGTTAACGAGGCCTCTCTTGGCTCGGTCGTGATCACAGAAACCTGAATGAGCACTCTCTCCCCGACCCTGAACTTCTCTTTGCGAACATACTGGTTGGCTTGGCGACTCCAATCGAGAGGAGTAAGCATTAGTTCGATGCCCGGATGCTCTGCGTCGTCCTGGATGACCTCGGCGCTATTCTGAAAACCGTAGGCATGCCAATGGGAACTCACGATTGGAGTGTTCGTTATCAGCAACGCCAGCGCTAACGAAATCAATCTGGCCATCTTCTGATTCCTTATCAAATCGCCCGCAAGTAGAAACGAAGCGCCGAACGCTGGCATTCAGCTGCAGCGCGCGATCAGTATTCAAGTGAAGGAGCAAGGTTACTTGGGAAACATGCTATCGCGCCGTCAGTTGCAAGGCTTTGTTCGGCGCGCTGTCAGGCTCGGGATTCGGTACGATCTTCCACGTGATCGTGCAGCTGTCGCCGTGAACGAGCTCCTCGACGCGAAAGAGTGCGTAGAAGTCGGAATTCGAATCACGCGTATGAACCAGATACATATGCCCCACGACGGCAGGCACGACGGGCTCCCGTGTGGGCACGGGATGCGCCGGCAGCTCCGGAATCTTCCTGATATCGGACCATCTCAGGGTGCCGAGATCCTTGATTCGACTACGATCGTCGGTAACCATTGTGACTCCGAGCGCGTCGCCGCCATTCCCGTACTCGAGATCCCAATCGTTCAGGGTGAGCTCAAGTTTTGGATCATCCCGAACTCCATGCTCGAAGCTAAAGGTCGCCTTCTCATAGTCTTTGTACTTCGCCCGGGCTAGGAGGGTTATCCGTCCCGGCTTAGGTGACTTACCGACCGGGGATGCCTTCGGTGGTTTACTGACGTCCGGTTTCCATGACCCGTCTGGAAATAGGAGCACTCTTTGCCCGGCTTCCGTTACAGCGCGCGTTGGCGACTGGGCCAGGGTTGAGTCAGCTAAAAGAACCTGAAGCATGACGAGACCGGCAAGGAAAAGGTGTCGCATTTGATCTCCTCTGAGTTACAGTAAAGCACCGAACGGTTGAGTTGACGCGGCGGCGCGAATCAAAGCGCCCTCCGCCGCACCAAGTTAGTTGCGAAAGACGCTCCCGCCGCTCCCGTCCAACGATTTGTTATGCGGCGTCCGGGTTCCAAGATGCAAATCGTTCGAGAAAGGACAACGCCAGTTTGAAGTCATACGCGCTGAGAAATATTTCGGCCACCGGGCGTTCATCAGCCGTACCAAGTTTGCCAACATAATATCTAAGCCGAGGCTCCACATCTTCGAATCGAATTAGTTTGATGCGAATGAAATGCTCGAGCCGTTCGAAGCCGTCAAACAAACGATCATAGGCGTCGCGAATAAACGGGCCCGGATCGCCGGCAGGAAACTCAGTATTAGCGACGCGTAGAGAAGCACGACGTTGTTCGTGCGATATCTGAGGCGTGTTGCCGCCATCGTCCGGTAACGGAAAGGACAAGCCCGTCCAGTCGAGCATTTTGAGTGCAGCAAAAGCAAAACGGTCGTTCCAGATTTCGTCCAAACAAGTCTTAGCCATTTCAGCTTGTTTCCATCGAAGATTCTTACGCCATTGGAAAATCGCGAAGACCGCGGCGACAACGGTGGCTATCCAAGCCAAGATTTGAAAATCGTCTTTCATTGTCGTGCTCAAGTGGCGGTCATCGAGAGACTCCCGCCGCATAACGCTGGCCTTCAGCTGCGGCGCGCGATCAGGATTCAAGCCCGCTGGAATAAGGTTACTTGAAGAGCATGCTACCGCGCCGTCAGCTGCAAGACTTGTTAGATTGCGCTCTGGTGACACTATAGAACCGACGGAACCGACGAAAATAGAGCAACGACATTACTAGCAGTCCCTAACTATCGAACCGAGAATTGACTTGAGTTGTTCTATGTTTTCAGGCGTTGAGTTACGGTAATATCGGTCAAACTCTCGCTTAGCGGCTTCTCGCAAATCATAGCAAGGCGCGATCGGACGAAGATCAATCACGCCAAGTTTCGCCGCAAAAATGCGGTTCTCCTCTTCGCTGGCTGGTGGGTGTGTGCTTAGCTCTTCCAGTAACTTTCTAGCTAAGGACTCACTCTGTTGCTCCGCCACAGGAGGATCTATGTTTCTTAATTTGAAATAATTTATTGTACCTATGGCACTCGAATAAACGAGCAAAAATGCGGTGAGCGTGCTACTCGCAACAATTCTTTTATATCGGGATAGCAATTTAGGTGGCATGGTCTAGAGCCTCCATAAGAGAGTAGTCTAGTATGATCGAATAAAGACCCATTTCTTCAATCCTGATAGGACCCAAAGCAATCTAACGTCTGAGTTGACGCGGCGGCGCGAATTCACGAACGCATCGCCGGACCAGTCATGATGCGAAACACGCTACCGCCGCTCGCGTCCAACGATTTGTTGGGCGGCGCGGTCAATCAGTCAAGCAAGGCCAACGCTTTAGGATCTCCGACAAGAACCTCTAGTGACTCTCGGGGAGGTTTTTTGTCAATGGGGATGACTTGCCAAAAAGTGAAATAACCGCCGCCGCTTCCATTTATTGGATCTTGGCAAGCAGGCGTCAGGTAACAAACGTCAAATTTTCCGTCGGATGTTGTGTGCGCACCCAACAATGCGAAGCCATCGGATTTGCCGCTCGATTCCCAGATCGTTTGAGTCATGCGAATCAGACGGTCTTTACCGCGCTCGGGTTGATCGCGACTAGCGCCAATTTCGTACCAGGGCATCGTTAGGTCCTTTCCATCATCGGCAAGTGAAGCCGCCCAACGTTTGAGTTGACGCGGCGGCGCGAATTCAATCAAGCGTCGCCGGACCAACTATGATGCGAAACACGCTTCCGCCGCTCGCGTCCAACGATGTGTTATGTTGCGTCCGTTCAGTTGGTTTGCACATACGTTAGACCTACGATTTGTATGGGGTCAATGTAAACCGAGGGAACAGGACGGTTGCCGTTAAGTCGAAATTCGTAACCATCATCCTGCCGAACGAAATGCGTTCCGTTGATTTAGAATGGTTCGTCATGATGGTTTGCTAAGTAAACAGTAAACGTCAGCATGTCTAGCCGTTGGGTCGGTCGCAGTTCCGTTGGAACAACAGCGGCGTTGGCACGCGTCACGAACGCGCCACATTGTTCGCCATGTTGGTTGTAGAGTTCGATTTCGCGGTTTTGAGCGTTGACCACAAACCTTTCGAACTCCAACTCAAGACGGTCGCCTTCCTTCGGGTAGATGACGAATCGCGGCATGAGGTTCACTTCCCTTCGCGAGAGTTGTACGACAGAATAAGCAACATAACCATATATTATCCCGCTGCTGCTGGATAACGGAATAAGCGCATTATATGCCCCGTTGCGTGATAATACCGCCAAAGGAACATTATCCCGCCAACGTCAGCGCTACTTCTTGGCGTAATAGCCCTGGCGGTAGAGCAACTGTAGTTTTTGTTTACGTAGTTCGGGGTTGATGATCTCGATGCGCAGTCGCCGGTATGTTGCGTCGCGATTCTTATTCGTCGGTGAGTAAGCAATCAAGTACTGCGAGCGAAGCTCCTGATCGATCTGTGAAAAGGCCTGGGTCAGGTCGCCCGGTCCCGCGGGAATGAACGTGCGTCCTCCGGTTTTATCAGACACTTTTCGTAAAGCGCCGGCGTCGAGTTTTCCCTCGGGAAAATCTGCATCCCGAATTCCAATCGAATAGATCACGACGTCCGACCTCACAGCCAGGTCGATCACTTCCTGCTTATCCTTGTGGCTGGCAGTGTCGTCGCCGTCCGACAAGAGAATAATTGCGCGGCGCGTGTTGTCAGGAGTTTTAACCAGGTGTTCCTGAATGGTGAGCCACAGTGCATCCCAAATACTGGTGTAACCGCTCGGGTCTTGCTCAATCGGCAGCGGATCTTCGCCAGCCGCCAGCAGCCGCTCATTTTCCGCGGACAATTCCACGCGCACTTGATCAATTCCCTCTCGCAGCCGGACAGGATCGCCGGTCAGCGCTTGCTCTAGTTTGGGAATGCCGGTGAACGAAAGCACTGCCGCACGATCGACGCTGGGCCGAATCACCGACTCAACAAACGCGCGCGCGGCCAGCTTTTCCTGGGCCATCACGCCCCTTTGTGACTCGCTGGTGTCGATAAGAATCGCCAGCGACAATGGCCGATCAGTTTCGCGTTGGAACATGCTTACGGTTTGCGGTACGTCATTCTCAAAAATGCGCACGTCTTCGGACCGCAGCGACGTGACGAAGTGGCGATTTTGATCGACGGCTGTGAATAGAGTGTTGACGAGATCTGTCTCGACGCGCACTACTTCAGCGTCGGCATCGGAATCACCGCTTGCAGGTTTTTGTGGCGCCGGCGGTTTGGTCGGGACAGTAACGCGCGGTCGTTGTCCCTGGGCGTGGCTTGCGATGGCCAAAAGCGGCGTCAAGCCGCCGCGCCGCAAAGCGGTGTCAAGCCACCGCAGTCCAAAAGGCAAACCACTGATGCACATAACGAGCGCCAGCGCAGTGGCCATTAAGCGAAATACGACTGTCATTTTACGAAGCTCAAATTAAAACGCAGGGCGTCGTCATGCCTCATCGATCGATTGGGGCAAACTCGATCAATCGCCTGCGCGGATAGAAACTTATTTTAAACGGATACAAAGCGTCTCGCCCTAAAATCAGCGGGGCGTCGGCCGCGCCGCCGGAAACGATGTCTGTCGGAATGCCGCGGAGCACCAGCTCACCGATACTTATGGTAGTCGGGTCGACGCGCCTCGCGTTAATCGTCCCGCCGCCCAAATCGAGGCTGGGTATTGTGCGCCGCGTTCTATCTCGGCTTACGATTATCGCCTGTCGGTCGCTGACCGCTAATCCAAAGCGAGAACCGGTGTCGATTAAAGCGAGCCTGCCGTCGCCGAGTTTCACGAAAGGCCGATCGCTATCGCCGCGTCGCAGCCATTCAACGGTGGCGCCGTCAGCCGGCGAAGTATGACTTAACTCAGTCGAATCATTGAGTGGCTCAATCCGTCCGCTGGGCATATCGATCGAGTAACCGTATGGAGCAAACGCCACGGTTGGATCGAGAATCCCTTCTATACCCGCGGGCAGATAGCTAACGATCAAAGCGCTTTGTCGCAGCGGCAACAAATTGTTTTGGTAACCAAGTGCCAGCGTGTCGAGAGCGGCTTCGCGATTCGAAGAAGTTGTGACGCCACTCAGTCCACCAATCAGGGTCTGGCTTGTTTCGGCAGTTCTAAGACCTGCCGCATTAACTAACCGTTCACTGATCACGTTCAAACCGGCGCCGGTATCAATCACAAAAACATACGGACCGCGTCCGTTGAGCCAAACGCTTATCAAAAGGCCGCGGTCATCATCCACGCGAAAGCGCGCTGGTTGGGGCGGAGGCGAGGCGCGAAGCAGTTGCGTGGCGCGCTCGCCCGCAAACAAATGGGCAGCCCCTGAAACAGGGACTGCCCACGGGATTGCTGCCAGAACGCTCAACGCGATTGAGAGCACTACCCTCATGTTCGCCACATTATCGAAGCCTTGCTCGGTAAGCGTCGTTAGTAGCGTCGGTTGCGATTCCGAAGCTTATAAGTGTAAAGAGCGGAACCGCCGGCGCCTGCAAGCGCGCCAATGCCGGCACCTTTTTTACCACCAATAATTCCGCCCAAGAGGGCGCCGCCGCCAGTACCCATTGCTACCGTCAGCTTGTCACGATGTTTCTGCCAAAAACTGCGGCTGCGCGGTCGTTGATAGTCGTAGTAAACGCGACGCGAACTACTTGAGCTGCGCGCGACGGTACTGCGGCCACTGTTTCTGTAGACAACTCGCGGCTGACTATAAAGGACGCCATTTGACGATACTTGATTTCCTGAAACGCCGGCTTCGCAGGATCGGAAGCCATCAGCGAAACCGGATTTATAAGCCGTCCGTTCCTGCGTAGTATCAAACTGCGCGGGCACTGACGGATCGTTTACCGAAGTGTTCGGCTCATAACGAGCAAACTGCGTCTCGCCGTTCGTTGAAGTCGAATACGCCGGCGTCGTGGCTGTGTCGGCCGTAGTCGATTGGTTTCTTGAGTGCATTACGAAAGCGCCAACCGAACCGCCAATCAAGGCGGCGACCAGGGCTACGGGCAGCAACTTATTAGTCATAATCATTGTTTCTATCTCCTTCGCAAATGTGTAGGCAGCATCTAAGGCTGATGTTGCAGCAAGTGCTATTCCTATTAATCAACCATCGCATCTGCATTGGGTATTAAATCAGAAACAGAGCGGATCGCAGAAGGAAAGTCAGTTTTATTACGTATTCACAATCTAAACTCAACAGTTAACGGAACCTGACGAGTTGATTGCTGCCTGCGTTGATTCGGATTACCCGATATGGAGTTACAAGCTATGCGATATCCAACGCAGTCCGTTTCGCCGAGGATTAGTAAGTGAAAAAGCAAAGGCCAGGGATTGTTCCCTGACCTTTGTTAATAAATATCGGCGGCGATCTTCAGGCAGCTTTTTGCAACTGCACCGATTTGTTTTCCCTGAGGAGTTCCAGCGCCTTCTTCATTTGCACGTCTTCGACAGCGGGTTTCGCAGCCGGCGGTTCCGGCGCGACCTGCTTCTCATTCGGTTGATCCGGCTTCGTCACCTGATCATCATCGTTGCCGGTCAAATCATCAGGGTCAACGGCGTCGGCGAGTTCGGGGCGCTTAACTTCTACTGAAGGAGCAACGCCCGAATGACCGCGATCCTCACCGAGAAAAGGTTTGCCGCTGGCAGAAGCCCACTTGATCGTAGTCAAGAGTAGTCCGTCTCCGCCGCGCAAAGTGTACAGTTGCTGCTCCGCGCCCGCGCCGAAACTCTTTTCGCCGACTACCTGACCGCGATTGCGATCGATAAACGCCGAAGCCACGACTTCAGCGGCGCCCGCCGTGCCCGCATCAATCAACGCGACGACAGGTCCCGAGAAAATCGCAAGCTTGTTGTCGGCGCTAAACGTTTTTAATGCTCTGCCCTCTCGACCCGAAGTCTGCGCCAGTGTGCCGTCCTTGATAAATAGATTGGCGACGGTAACGGCTTCGGCGAGCGAGCCGCCTGCCGTCCCACGCAGATCGACAACAACTTTCTGTGCGCCCTGCTTCACCAAATCCTGCAAGCGAGCACGCGCATCTGCCGCTTCGCCCTCAGCAAAACTATTGAGGCGCAATACACCGATACGACCTGCTTCCATATGCGCCTCGGCGGCCGGGGCGCGGAACGAACTGCGCTTGACTGTCAGCGTGAGCGGGCGTGTGTTGGCGCGCAGAATCCGAAGTTTCACTTCCGAACCTGCCGGTCCATTCAGAAGTTGTTTCGCGTCGTAAAGCGAAATATCGCGAGTGGCTTTACCATCAATGTACTCAATGATGTCGCCGGCGCGAACACCAACCTGATCGGCCGGCGAGCCTTTCATCGGCGCGATTACGTAAAGATAAGAGGCGACCTGCGAAAGCTCGGCGCCGATGCCAACCGCGTTACTGTTCGCGTTTTCGTTATACTGGCGAACCTGATCGGGAGTCAGATAAGTCGAATAAGGATCCAGCCCGTATGCCAGGCCGCGCAAGGCGCCCGCGCGAACCTTTTCCATGTTGGGCTCATCCACATAATCATTCTGGATATGCTGAAGCACGCTTTCGAAAATACGCAGCTGGGCATTTGGATCGTTGGCCGGCTGTTGGGCCCGAGTGGAAATCCAGCCACCAACGACGGTATAAATAGCCAACATCGATGACAGGATAATTAGGGAAAACTTAGTGCGAAATGACATCAGGTACCTCTTGTCTAAACAATTCTGCGGTGCGGCTGCGCCTTGGTGACTTCGTATAATACAGGCCGCCAGCTAAAGCGCGCAACTTGGGTTTTGCCATATCTGGCTGTGTAATTCGATCAATTTGAGATCACGTTCAAGCCGGCAATCATCATGAAGAAAAACGACGTGACAGACCCGATTCGCGCTCCCGTTCTGGCGCTCGACCTCGGCAGCAAGCGGGTCGGCGTCGCTGTCTCAGACTCGTTATCAATTTCAATTAATCGGCTCGACGCCATTCAGCGGACGAATTGGAAGCAATTGCTTCACGACGTCGAACAGTTGGCACTGCGCTTTGACGCTAAAACCCTGGTAATTGGTTTACCGCTGAAACTAAATGGTTCTTCGGGAGACGCTGCATTGGCGACCCGTGAAACCGCTTCAAAGTTTGCCCGCTCGTTGAAGCTACCTGTGTATCTGCAGGACGAGCGGCTTTCATCGGCAGAGGCTGAGGGAAACTTGCGCGCCGCCGGTGTCCGGGCCGAAGACATCGGAAAGCAGATCGATAGCGAGGCGGCGGCTCTAATTCTCCGCGACTTTCTGGCCTCGGATCAGGAAAGACTGCTTGTGTCTCCGCATTTATCAGACTAGCCCGCTTCATTTACACTGATTCCCAATGAAACGAATATTGTTAATTGTTTTCCTGCTGCTGTTGGTAATTGCCGGCGGCGCCACTGCCTGGGCTTATCGCGATTTACACACGCCCGCGCGTCACACGAAGCATGGCCAGTACGTCGAAATTCCCCGCGGTTCATCAACCACCGCAGTTGTGAATCGGCTGGTCAGTGAAGGAATCATCAAACATAAGTGGCCCTTGACGCTGTACATGAAACTAATGTCGCAAGGCAGTGAGTTGAAGGCAGGCGAATACGACTTCCCTTCACCCATTTCGCCGGTTGGCGTCCTGGCGCGATTACGCGAAGGCCAACAACGGATGTTGCGTTTGACAGTGATCGAAGGTTGGACGCGTTGGGACATCGCGAATGCAATGGTCAAGATCCCAGAATTCGGGCTGACTGATGCTGACGAGGCGTTGCGCTTGATGGACAACGTGGATTTGATTAAGGATTTGGATCCGACCGCGATGAATCTTGAGGGTTACATCTTTCCGGACACTTATGATTTTCCGCCTGATACAAAGCCCGCGGATGTAATTAAGATGATGGTAAAACGCTTTAGCCGCGAGTGGAAACCGGAGTGGTCGCAACGGGCGCGTGAGATGAAAATGTCGCCGCGACAAATTGTGACCATCGCTTCCCTGATTGAAACGGAAGCAAAGTTGAGCGATGAGCGGCCGTTAGTTGCTTCGGTTATCTATAACCGCCTGAAGAAAGACATTGCGCTGGGAGTTGACTCGAGCCTCATCTACGCATCGAAGCTCGAAGGAAAATGGCGAAACGACGGCAAGGTTTACAAAAGCGACGTCGAACGGCGTTCGCCATACAACACTCGACTGCACGCGGGTTTGCCGCCTGGTCCAATTGCCGCGCCGGGAAAGAGTTCGCTGGAAGCGGCGCTGTATCCTGCAACGACAGACTATCTGTACTACGTTCGCGAACCGTCGCGAGACGATGGGGCCCATAACTTTTATAGCAACGAACACGACTTTGGCGTGGGTGTGCAAGCGCTGCGCAACTGGGAAGTTCAACGAGATGCGGCTGCGGGTAAATAGATTTGTGCGGTTTTCTCCAACGCCGTTGAGTAGTGTCTTAATTTCCCGTTTTCTCTGTGCGTCCTTCGTGGGCTTTGTGCCTCTGCGGTGAGCAATCCCTAATAAGAATTCACCACTGAGGCACAGAGAACACAAAGGACGCACAAAGAAGATTTCAAACTAAGACACCACCCGCCGTGGGTACCATCTTGAAATTGCCTGTGCCTTAATCTATTCTGAGTTTGTATCTCCCTTGCAGCAAATCGTTTCTTTCTCAAAGGTTGTGTACGATGAAATTCGCAATTGCTCTGCTAGTCGCAATTCTGCTAAGCGCGCCGGCCTGGTCACAGGGTAAGGGAGGCGATAAACAGAGCGAGCGGGTGCGCGACAACGGCATCCGGCAAGCAGGTGATAACGGCAGCAAAACCGACGTTGGCACGGGCAGAGGCATGGATTTCGGCAGAGCGGCGGCTTTGCCTCCACTTCCGAATCCGTACCGCTTCACCGCAAGACGCGACGTAATTCTTAAAGGCATCGCTGATGTCATGCGGGATCGAAACCTGATCGTCGACGAAGCAGCATCAAAACCTGCCGATGGCATTATCATCAGCCAGCCTTACACGTTCATTAAGGGAGTGGTCGTCAGCCAATCGGAACTCGGCCGCTACGCCGACATTTCTACTGCCATCGCGCGCGGCTGGACTCGCGGACGCTACACGATAACTGTCGAAGTGCAACCGATTGACGGCACCAGCGCAAACGTCGCAGTTAATGCAAAGATTGAAGGTAGGACTGACGGAGCAACCGGTGCGGAGTGGATCACGCTAAACACTTTGGGTGTGGCGGAAGAGGAATTCCTTTCCGCTCTAATTGAAAATCTTACTGGTGCGCCGCCTCCCGGTCGCAGCGAATAATCGGTTGCAGCCCACTTAATGTATAACTTTAATAGCGTTCCATCATGATTACAGAAGATCGCGAAGAAGTTTTTATCGAAGCGACTGAATCTTCAGGGTTGAAGGTTGCGGCTGCGGTTGCGGCGTTGCTGATCACCGCAATCGTTTTCGCTGGTTATGCCTATTTGCGGAAGCGGCAAGCGCAGAGCGCCGCGCCGACTCAGCAAGCGGCCATCGTTTCACCGAAAGCGCCGGCTCAGGCATTGATTCTGGTGGATGAGGCATTGCTTCAGGGGACCAATACAGTGCTTGGTGGCAACGTCAGAAACATCAGCAATGGAAAGCTCAGCGCGCTCTCGGTGGAGCTCGAGCTCAAGCGGCGTAGGAGCGATACCACCGAGCGGAAGCAGGTGCCGTTAACTCCCGCGGACCTCGACACGTCACAAGAGGGCCGCTATTCACTGCAGTTGAAGGCGCAAGATTACATATCGGCCAAAGTGGTGGCGCTGCATACCGGGTCTGAGAATGCCGTGGTTCCCTACACGCTTGCCCAAGGCGATAAGCGACCGCAGGAAAAACTGGAAACGAAAACAATCAAGATAGACAAATCGGCGCCCGGCAAACGATCCGAATTCTTGAACTCGCCAGACAACCCAGCTCGCGTTCCCTGAGTGTTGGAGTTCGCGTTAACGATGAACATGCAAGCAGTCAGGTTTGATGACTGTTGTAGCATAGACTTTAGTCTGTGTTGACGAGCACGGCACAGACTGAAGTCTATGGCACATGGTTGAAGTTCTCATTGAGCAGTCGGTGCGGCGACAAGTCAGGTAGTTTCTGAACTAAGCGCCGACGCCGCCCGAACCAGTGGCATAGACTTCAGTCGGTGCTTGTTAGGTTAGAGGCCACAGGCTAAAGCCTATGCCACTCTTAGCAAGCAACCGAGAACAGAAATTGTCCGTCATACTTCGCAGTCCCCTATCGTAAGATTAAGTAATGAAGATCGCCTGCCGCACTCTTAACTACATTGTCGCTGCTGCCGTTTTGTTGGCTGCGGCTAACGGGGCCAGCGCGCAAGCAGCACGCTCAACTCCCGAACCACCTCCCAGAATGTCGCGGCCCGGTGAGCCACCCGATCCGATCGTCTCAATGGAAGAGGAGATGCGGGCCAAAAGCGCGATTAAATACGCTCAGAGGGAATATCGCGAAAACATCGATCGCGCCCATGAGCTCGCAGACCTGGGTTCGCAGTTAGGCGCATCCTTTAAGAAGAACCAACAGTTTGACCGCGCAGACTGGAAAAAACTCGATCGTCTTGAGAAGCTCGCGAAGGCCATTCGTAATGCCGCCGGGGGCTCTAACACGGAAACTGATTCGGATAAGCATCCAGCCAGTCTCACAGTTAACGTAGAGGAGTTATTAACTGTGGTCGACTCCCTGGCTAAGCGAGTTGAGAAGACACCTCGCCACGTGGTTTCGGCGGCGGTAATAGATGAGGCTAATGTATTACTTGAGCTAATTCGTTTCGTTAGAGAACTTTCGCCTAAGGCTTAACATTGACGCTTAATCCGAATTCCAACAGTCGCCGAACAAGCTATCTAGTCCCCTTCCTACTTTTCGCATTCTTAATACTCGCGCCTGCGACCGGGCGGTCCCAACAGGACGATGACGTCGTACGAGTCAACACCGACCTGGTCTTGCTCAACGTCACTGTTACCGACGCCGCCGGTCAGTATGTGCCCGGCTTGAAACTTTCAGATTTCAAAGTGTTCGAAGACGGCAAGGAAATACCTGTTCAACTAATCTCGAGCTTCAGCGTCCAGGAAGCGCCATTCGCTTCTGTAGTTTTGCTGGACACTTCCGGCAGCATGGAGGTCAGACTTTCTCTGGCGCGATCTGCGGCCATTCGTTTTCTTGACTGCTTACGTGAAGAGGATGTCGCGGCAGTTTACAAATTTGACTCGAAGGTCGAGCGCGTTCAGGAGTTTTCTACCGGTCGCGATCTTGCGCCGATGGCTTTCGGGCTGCACGCGAAAGGGATGACCCGTTTGAATGACGCAATCGTCGATGCAGTAAACGCGCTTGCCGATCGCCCGGAGATGCGAAAGGCAATCGTGATTCTTTCGGACGGCATGGATACATCAAGCAAGGCTTCGTCGGACAAGGCGATCGAAAGTGCCCTTGGAATAGGCGCGACTATTTACGCGGTCGATATGTCAGCAACGGGAGATGGATCAAACAATCAACAGAGCGCCGCGGTCTTGAAGAATTTTGCCGAGAAGAGTGGCGGGCGATTTGTCGGCACTCCCGGGGGGCCGGCCTTGCGCGACGCCTTCGCGAATATTGCGGACGAGTTGGCCCATCAGTACACGATTGCTTACCGGCCTTTGAATCAAACTCGCGATGGCAAGTGGCGAAAATTGGAAGTAAAAGTTTCGCGTCCCGAGGTGAAGGTCAGAACGCGCAAGGCGTACCGCGCACCGAAGCGATGAACAAGGCCTCAGCTGCGGGTTGTTTTGTTGAGCGATTTGTCCCGGTGCTTTTCGAGTGCAAGTTCAATTAGCCGATCAAGCATCGCCGCGTAGCTTAAACCAGACGCGGCCCACATCTTTGGATATCCCGATACCTCAGTCAGTCCCGGCATCGTGTTAATTTCGCTGACTAATAATTTCCGGCCGTCATTCCTTAAAAAGAAATCAACGCGACTAAGTCCGGCGCCATCTATCGCCTGGAAAGCGCGAATCGCCATTCGCTGAATGCGCGCAGTGACTGCCTTGGAAAGAGCCGCCGGGACGACGAAATCGACGTGGCCGGTTGACGCATATTTTTCCGTGTAGTCAAGAAAGCCCGCGGACCTGTCATGGACCACGTACTCGCCGGGTAAGCTGGCGATTGGTTCATCGTTTCCCAAAACCGCGCATTCGATCTCTCTTCCCTCAACCGCTTCTTCAACAATTATTTTGCGATCGTATTCGGCGGCCAGGTCGACGGCGCGTTCAAACGTTGATTTGTCAGTCGCTTTGGAAATTCCGACCGATGAGCCAAGGTTCGCAGGCTTAACAAAACACGGCCAGCCAAGTTCCCGCGATACTTTGCGCGTTACCCCCGCGCGATCAGCCTGCCAATGTTTGCGAAGAAACCAGGTGTAACGACACAGCGGCAGGCCGGCCTGCAGAAACAATGCCTTCATCGCCACCTTGTCCATGCCGGTCGATGACGCGAGCACACCGCCGCCGACATAAGGAACGTTGGCCATCTCGAGCAGTCCCTGTATCGTGCCATCTTCGCCGAATGGTCCATGCAGCACCGGAAAAACGACATCAAGCTTTTCTGTCGTTCCCGGTCCATCAGCGTCAAAAGAAATCAGGCCAACCTGCGTGGGATCCGGAAGGATGGCCACATCGTCTTTTAAGGAAGAAGCTGTGCGCGAAGAGAGCAACGAGCGGGCATTCTCTGACAAAAGAGGAATGGCTTTTCCCGGCCCCAGCCACTTCCCTTTCCGGGAGATAGCGATCGGAACGACCTCGTATTTCTTTTTGTCCATCGCTTCGATTACCGAGGCTGCCGAACGCGCCGAGATTTCGTGTTCACCGGATTTACCGCCAAAGACCACTCCGACGCGGAGTCTTTTAGTCAATTGAATACCCCAATGTCCTACAGAATAGTTTTGCCAAGTGCTGAAAGAATTAATTCAACGCCGAGTTCCGCGGTCTTGTTATTGATGTCGAGCGCAGTATTGATTTCCACCACTTCAAGCGAACGCATGCCGCCGGCTTCCGCAATTTTTTCCATCCCAAGGTGAGCTTCGCGATAAGTCAGTCCGCCGCGAACGAGCGTGCCTGAGCCAGGCGCGTCGCCCGGATCAAGCGCGTCAACATCGAAAGTAACCGCGTAGCCGCCGCTCGCCTGCGACGCCACATTAATAGCTTCGTCCATGCAAGCGTTCATGCCGCGTTCGTCAATCTCTCGCATAGTGATAAAGCGAATGCCCAACTCGCTGATCAATTCGCGCTCGCCGGCATCGATGTCACGCGCGCCAACATGCACGCAGAATTTGGGATCAAGCTTGGGAGCAAAGCCCGCAATGTTCGTTAATTCCGGGGCGCCGCGGCCAAACAGCACAGCCAGCGGCATGCCGTGAATATTTCCCGATGGCGTGGTTTCAGGCGTGTTCATGTCCGCGTGCGCGTCGAACCAAATGAGCCCCGAAGTCTCATTGCGAGAGCGGCAATAGGATGCAAAACCGGAAAGCGATCCGATGGCGATCGAATGATCGCCACCAAGCACCAACGGTAGTTCGCCGGCTGCCAGGACGCCTTCAACCTTCTGGGCCAACTCGATACAAGCAGCGCTGATTTCGTTTAAATAATGTAACTTGCTGCCGGCTTCAGGATTTGTCTGCGACTGTTCGACTTCGATATCACCAAGATCACGGACGACATAACCGAGCTGCGCGATTCGGCGTTTAAGGCGCGCCACGCGAAGTGCGGCGGGACCCAGCTCAACGCCGGCCATGCTCGCGCCATACGCCAGCGGCACGCCAACAATGTCGACGGCTCGCACCTTTTTTGAATCGGTCGCGTTTAGTTTCTGACTGTTTTCTGCTGCCACGGCATCCGCCATAAAGACTCGCCCTATCTTGTTAGCCGGTTGTGATGCAGTTTAATGGACCGCCTCGCCGTGGCATTGAGATAGCGACGCCAGCATCCGGCGTCACGCGATAACCACAGCCGCCGCAAAACGCGGCGCCGGGAAGCATCGGAGCGCCACACTTGGGACAGTTCATAAAACTACTCCTTGAGATTTCTCATTAATAATTCTAACGGCGTCTTCCGCGGTCCCGGCAAAATCGAGAAGTGCAACGTCTTGATCGCTCACTACCAAATGCTTTTGCCACTCGCGCACGATAGGCGGCCAACACTCGCCCAGCAGGACCAGCGGCCGCCGACCGATTACGCCTGTTTGAATCTTGTTCCAGACCAGGGATAACTCGGTCACCGTTCCCATGCCGCCACGAATGGCGATGAAACCGACTGAACGCGTAATGAGCAGTTGTAATCTTTCGTAAAAATGCGCGGTGGCGACTTTGTCAGTGAGAAAGCGGTTGGGCTCTGCCTTGAACTGATTCATGGTGATGCCGAGCACGCGGCCGCCGCGTTCGTGCGCGCCGCGGCTGGCTGCTTCCATTACGCCGAGATAGCCGCCAGTGCAAATTGTGTAACCGGCATCCGCCAGCAACTCGCCAACCCGGCGCGCCTGCGCGTATTCCTCGTCCGACTCGCTGCACTTGGCCCCGCCAAAGATGGTGACGATGCGCTCCGGTCCATCGCTCATGCGGCAACCTCGCCGGTAACTAGCAGTGAGCCCGCTGCCCGGTACTCAAGAAAGTCTTCACGAGTTTTGAAACTTCCGCCCGCATAGTCTTCAGGCACCGGCGTAGGATCATAAAGCCGTTGGTCGTGCACCTTAACAAATCCTGCCACTTCAAATAGCGAACGATAGTCGGCAATGCTTAACAGTTGTACCGGAACTTTTAAGTCGGCAATCCACTGATGTGAGGGGCTGTTTTCCTGGTAAAGGTCAACGACGCAGGCGAACTGGCCGCCGGCTTTGAGAACCCGGTGAATCTCCTGCAACGCTCGCAAGATGTCGCCGTAGTAGTAAAGCGACTCCATCGAAAACGCGTGCGTAAATTCGCCTTCGGCAAAGGAAAGTTTTTCCGCGCTCGCCTCGCGAAACTCCACATTGGAGAACGACCCGGAAGACTCGCGCGCGAGGTCAACCATCTCGTCCGAAATATCGATGCCGACGACGCGACCATGGGGAGCTTGCGCGGCCATCAAACGCGTCGCCCAACCATTGCCACAACCGACATCAAGCACGCGACCGTCGTCCGGAATTTCCAATAACCGGATTGCCTGTTCGCCGACAGGACGGTGGCCGCGCTCCATGCTTGGACCACGTCCGGCCTTGGCCCATTCGTTGAATTCTAAACGCAAGCGTTCGCTCATTGAGGTTCCTTAAAGACCTTCAGCCAAGAGGGCGCGGCTACTAAGTATTTAGCTTGGCGGATTTCAAGTTGAAGTTAAAACACCTTGTATGTTCGCCCCAGAGGGGCGAGACGTTTATAGCCAGCGGTCTCTTTCTTTACTCCCGCGCTCCAGCGGAACGCAACGCTTTCCTTCAGGCAATGGTTACTTTGCCGAGTCTCGCTCCTAACGGAGCGAAGGTCTACGGGGTGACGGTGTGGCTATAAACATCTCGCTCCTCTGGAGCGAAAACCAATTGCGCCTAAGGCCTCAACCGATAAAGCATCCGCGGAAACGGAATCGTTTCTCGTACGTGCTCGATGCCGCACATCCAGGCCGTGCAACGCTCGATGCCCATGCCAAATCCGGCGTGCGGAACACTGCCGTAACGGCGCAGGTCGAGGTACCACTCGAATGCTTCCTGCGGCAATTCATGCAACGCGATCTGTTCCTTTAGAAACTCCAGCGAGGTCGCGCGCTCACCGCCGCCGATAACTTCGCCATAACCTTCCGGCGCCAATACATCGACACCCAACGCGAGGTCGTTGCGTTCGGGATCGCGCGCCATGTAGAACGCTTTTACTTCCGCTGGATAATGATGGACCATGACCGGTTTATCGTAATGCGAGGAAATGTAGGTTTCGTCGGGCGCGCCAAAATCGCCGCCCCATTCAAAACGGGTTTCAAGCAAACCCTTTTCGTGGCCTTCATGCAGCATCTTTACGGCATCGTCGTAATGCAAACGCGGAAAAGGCGGCACAATCGCTTCAAGCTTAGCCGTATCGCGTTCAAGCACTTTTAGTTCTTCAACGCGATCTACCAACACGCGCCCAGCGATGTATGCCAGCATTCTCTCGGCCAACGTCATCACATCGTCGAGTGTCGCGTAAGCCATTTCAGGCTCAACCATCCAGAACTCAGTCAGGTGACGACGCGTTTTGGATTTCTCCGCGCGAAATGTCGGACCGAAACAATAAACCTTGCCAAACGCTGCCGCCGTTGCTTCGTTGTAAAGCTGGCCCGACTGCGTCAGGTAAGCTTTTTCGCCGTCAAAGTAGTCCACTTCAAAAAGTGTGGTCGTGCCTTCGCAAGCCGCCGGCGTAAAAATTGGCGCATCCGCAAGCGTAAAGCCATCGTTATCGAAAAAGTCGCGAACGGCTTTAACTACGGTATGGCGCACTTTCAGAATTGCATGTTGTCTTCGCGACCGCAGCCAAAGATGGCGATGGTCCATCAGGAACTCGGTGCCGTGTTCCTTTGGCGTGATTGGATAATCGTGGACTTCGCTAAAGATCTGCGCATCAATTAAATCAATCTCATAGCCGCCAGGCGCGCGCGAATCAGCCCGCACCGTCCCGCGAATTGCGAGCGCTGATTCCTGGCCCAGACCTTTCAACGCGTCCCATATTTCGGGCGTCACGGAAGCCTTCACGGCCACACACTGCACCACGCCCGTGCCGTCCCGCAATTGCGGAAAAAGAATCTTGCCGCTCGAACGCAAGTTGTACAGCCAACCTTTGATAGTAACTTCCTGTCCAACGTGCTGCGAAAGCTCATTGATAAAAACGCGGTCCGCGGTGACTTTTTCCATTGATGTTGATTCGGTAACCATTTTAGCTTTTCAATTCGCCTAATCCGTTTGTGTTTAGTCTCTCTCTTATGACCCGCCGCAGGACCGGGAATCTATCCAGCCAATCAGCCGCCTGTAACACGATGAAGAAAGTTGGCTGGATGAATCTTTCGTAAGTCTCGCCGCGACCACACACCGCCGTTTGATAAGAGAAGGTGCCGATAGCCTTCAAGCCGCGCTGGATCGTCATAAGCCGAAACTCGCGCGCGAATTCATCGGGATCGAGCGCGTCCAGGCCCAGCAGTCGCCGCTCTTCCAAAAGGAACAATCTATACGCGCGCAACTCGGCAAGCGAAGGTGGTTCCGCCCTACGGTCCAGCAGGAACGAAACAAGATCGTAGGTAACCGGTCCCATCCGCGCGTCCTGGTGGTCCATGACGCGCAGGCGATCGCTCTTGTCAACCATCAGGTTTGCCGCATGAAAGTCGCGATGACAAAGCACGCGCGGTCGCGCTGCGAGTTCGGCCGAAATGTCGTTCAGCTCCGCCTTGAGTTCAGCCGCTTCAGCGTGACGCATTGTTTCCTGATGCAGGCTGCCGAAATAGTGCTCAAGAAAAAAGTCGAATTCCCAGGAAAGCTTTGCTTCATCGAACGCAAGTCGACTGGCGATCGACTTTTGCTCATAAGCGCTCGCCGTCGTTTTCTGAATTTGTGCGATCAGATTAACTGCGCGTTCTTTGTACTCATCAATTTCGTCGGCCGGCGCCTCGTCATAAACTCGAAACAGGGGTCGATCCCCAAGGTCTTCCTGGACGATGATGCCTTGTTTTCCGTCGACGAAATAAATTTCCGGAACGGGAATATGGTTTTGAAGAAATAACCGGCTAACGTCGAGGTATGGATGAAGATCCGGATCGAACGGCTCGGGATAAACGGCTGCGACGGCGGTGCCGTTCTTCCACGGCAGGCGAAAGTAGCTGCGCGTTGAGGCATCGGGAGTCAGCGGCACGACCGATTTGCCGGCGGCAGCTTGCCCTTCCAGAAAACGCACCAGGCGCTCAGACGGGGAAACTTCAAAAGCGTTCACAGTAACCTGTTTTGCTGAACTCATTCCGGGAAACGCAAGGCCGTTCGGTCAATTAAACGTTGGCGGGACCAGCCTCAGTCCCGCCATTTTGTTTCAGAATTTCGCGCGATTGTATCACTCAGCCAAAGACACAACAAAATTGTCGTCACGAAACTCGCCTTTCAGAGCCTTCGCGGGTGGATCTTTACCTGCGACCAGTGAAGCGTGAACAACCGCAGCATTTGTGATGACCGCGCCGGCGGGGACGCGAACATTGTCCGCGAGAATCGCGCGACTGACGCGGGCGCCATCTTCTACGATTACGTTATCCCAAAGTATTGCTTCTTTAACTGCGGCGGACTTTGAGATATTGCAGCCTGCGCCCATGGTCACGTCAACGCCGGTCCGCGACATTAACTGCAAACTAATATCCAAGTACCGTTCGATCGTGGACAGCTCGTACCAGTTTCCTTCGGCGACATGAACGGCAACCTGTTCGCCGGCTGCGACAGCCTGGGGATAAACATCTGTAGTTGAATGGGAAAACACGCCGCGCGGAATGTAGTCAAAAATTGCCGGCTCGAGTATCTGAATACCGGTGAACATAAGTGGCGGATCATTGCCTACGAAATCGTCCTTGCTCGGCATGCCGCCAAAGCCCAGCAACATTCCATTGCTTGCTTTCACGATCGAAAAACGTGCGCAGGAAGGATTAGGCAAAACGACCAGCGTTGCAATCGCTCGCGCGCGCCGATGCGTTTCCAGGGCGGCGTTCAAGTCGATGTCAGTGATTATCTTTCCATTGACGACGATGAAAGTTCCGTCATCGAGCAGCGCGCGCGCGTTTTGAATCCCCCCGCTCGTGCCGAGGATTTCGGGTTCTTCGACGTAATGCAAGCGCACGCCAAACGTGCCGCCGTCACCCAGCGCGCGGCGTACCGACTCAGGCCGGTGATGAAGATTGACGACTATCTCGTCGCAACCGTAACCAGCGAGATATTCAGCGACGTAACCGACGAGTGGTTTCCCAAGAATTGGGATGGCAGGCTTGGTACGATCTTCCGTCAGCGGCCACAGTCGTGTGCCGTAGCCGGCGGAAAGAATCATTGCACGCATGGAGGCATTGTATTCGCGCGCTAGGGGAACGCCAATCTCGCGCGAGCTGGTAGTCCGACCAACTGGCCCGGAGCAGAAGATTTACCATTCATCATTTGACAGTTCTCATTTTTCATTTGAGATAACGCCGAAGCTCAAACAGACTGGAGCGTTACGCTCAAACGACAAGTTAGGAACGTCTCCAAATGACAAATGAGAAATGGGAAATGATGAATGGTAAATCTTCCGGCTTTGGCTGGTTGGAATCAGTCGTTATGACGCCTTCGACGCGTCCCGGATCATGAGGTCGAAAGTGCCCGGCGCGACTTTGCGGAATCGCGTATTGCGATTGAGCGAGACGGCGATGCTGATAGTGGGATTCTGACCGGTGAAGCGAAAGCCACCCTCCAGCAGCCGGTTGTAAACTTCATTCACGTGCAGAGCGCCGCCTTCTTCTCGAAGCAACAGCGTCACGGCCTGGGGAATAGTGCGGTCCGCAAAACGATCGCTAATCGCTTCCGTGTTTGGCCGCAACGAAGGTATCGCCTGACGAGTAACTTCATGCGCCAACGGCATGCGCGCAGGCGCCGGCGACTGGCGCATTGCTGCTTCCAACTCAGCATCCGACGGCAAGCCAACGGACATGTTACCTGAAGCCAGCACCGACGATAACAGCCGATAGATGGCAGCTTCACTCTGGCTGGCGAGCGTATCCATTTCCGCTAACTCTGCACGCACCGCATCGGCCTCAACTTCTAATTCTCTGAGCCGTGCGGCCAGGTGCATACGCGCGGCCCGCGACTGGCGCAGGCTTTGTTCGAGCCGGGAAAGCAGATTTTCGTTGGGCCGATCGTTCATCGCGCAAATCTTAAAGGGATTTACCGCTTTGCACAAATATTATTTAGACTGCGGCGGCTTGACGCCGCTTTTCCTATCTGGATTGCGGCGGCTCGACGCCGCTTTTGACGTCGGCGGCTTGACGGCGAAGTTGACGCGCAAACGTCGCGTGTTTTCTTGTATGAATAACCAGGGTTACCAAAAAAGCGGCGTGCTACAAAGCGGCGTCAAGCCGCCGCACTCCAAATACGCCTAGCGGTCGCGGTCGAGAACAAAGGTAGGAATTGACTCCAGGGCCTGGGAATATTCAGAAGCGGGCAGATTTCCAATCGCGCGTCCTGCCGCTTCGGCGTATTCATCCGCGCGACTTCTGGCGCGTTCGAGCGCGCCCGCCCGCTCCAGCGCCGCCAACAATCGCGGCCGCTCAACCTGCTTATAGTTTCCGTCAGTCATAACCGTATCGACTAAAGCGCGCGCCGAAGAATCGGCCGCCATCAAGTAGATCAACGGCAGGGTAACCTTGCCGCCCAACAGGTCGACGCCGACTCCCTTCCCCAGCGTGTCATCGCTCGAGGTGAAGTCCAACAAGTCATCCGTTAACTGGAATGCCATCCCCAGATTGAAACCATAATCGGCCAGCGCCTTCTGTGCCTGTTCGCCGGCATTGCCGAGTATGCCACCGACTTCGCAACAGGCGCTGAAGAGATACGCGGTCTTGCGTTGAATGATGTCGAGGTAGTGTTGCTCGGAAACATCGGTGCGATTCAAAGTAGTCAGCTGCAGCAACTCGCCTTCAGTCATCTTGCGCGTGACGCGCGTCAGAATGTTGAGAATCGGCAACGATCGCTCGGCGAGGCTGGTTTCAAAAGCAGACATGTAAAGCCAGTCGCCCATCAGCACCGCAGTTTCGTTGCCGTAAAGCGCGTTAACGCTTGGACGATTACGGCGCGTGTCGGCTTTGTCGATGATGTCGTCATGGACCAGGGTGGCCGTATGCAGAAACTCCATCACCGTCGCCATGCGAATTGAGTTGTAACTCGAGCCATCGCCACCGACAGCGTAGTTCGAAAGAATCGTAAGCGCCGGCCTGACGCGTTTGCCGCCCGACTCGCGCAGGTAATCAACCAAATACGCGATAACCTGAACGTTGGAACGAGCCTGCTCCTCAAACTCCGCCTCAACCTGAGCCAGATCGGCTTCGATGAGACTGAAGATTCGCTTGGCAGAAAGCCTTGCCTCTTCAAGAACTGCGCTTTGTTCAGTTGCGTGCATTCGTATTAACTAGAAACCAGGATCAGTTTGTGCGGTAGTTCGAAAACTGCATGTCAATGCCAAAATCTTTTGCTTTGAGTTTGGCGATAATGTCCTGAAGTGTGTCGCGATCCTTACCGGAAACGCGGACCACGTCACCTTGAATTGATGCTTGCACTTTCGCCTTCGAATCTTTAATGAACTTTACAACTTCCTTGGCTTTCTCCTGCGGGATGCCCTGTTGAATCTGCACTCGTTGCCTGACACTGCCGCCCGCCGCCGGATCGGCCGTCCCGTAACTCAACGCCTTGAGCGGCACACTGCGTCGCACCAGCTTCTGCTGCAGAATGTCGTTCATATTCCGCAACTTGGTTTCGTCTTCGGCGCTAAGTATCAACTCGTCCTTTTCCAGGACAACGGTCGCGGTGCTGCCTTTGAAATCAAAGCGCTGGCGAACCTCTTTAATGGTTTGTTGGATGGCGTTGGTTACCTCGGCGCGATCCACCTCCGAGACGATGTCGAAAGAATTTTGCTGGGCCATTGCGGTTTTAGGTGCTCAATAACGTCGATCAAATGGATTGTTGGGCGTTTGAGAATAACATCAAAAGCCGAGCATGTGAAAGTTGTCGCTAGAGCTGGTGCCGGGTTCAGCGTGATGTCCGATAAGCTTCAGGAAGCTCTGATCAAGTCAATGCGGCTAGGCATTTCCAAAACCCGCGTAGCGGGTGGAAGCATAAAGTCTAGCACCCCAGCCGAGATGCTCGGCCGGGGACCCCGCCCTGGGGTTGAGCGGAGCGGAACCCCAGGACGACGATCGTTACAAATCCCAAGCGCGCGAAGCGTGCGATAGAGCAAACCCTGGCAATTTACCTTTCGCAAAGGGCTGTCGGCCACTTCGTGGGCTCTTACTTTTTCCCCTGAGCGATCCTGGGGTTGCGCTTCGCTTCACCCCAGGCTCTATGCTATCGCCGCGCTTCGCGGGCTCAGGGCAAAGTTTTTCATGTACTTGTTCAGAGCTTCCTTCAGCTTGTCGTATCGGGGCGACAAAATAAAGTTTATCGGACAAATGGCTCTGACAACCCGAACACGCGCGCGAAATTTGCGCTGGTAAGTTGTCCAACTTCTTCAATACTCATTTCGCGCAACTCAGCGAGACACCGCGCAACTTCAACCACATAGGCGGGTTCGTTTCTCTTTCCACGATAAGGCACGGGCGTCAGGTAAGGACAATCAGTTTCGATGAGCAACCGATCCAGCGGGACACGACGTGCAATGGCGCGCAAGTCATCCGCTTTTTTGAAAGTAAGAATTCCGGAAAAGGAAATCAGCATTCCCAGGTCGATTGCCTGCTCCGCCAGCGACTGACTGCCGCTGAAGCAATGCATGACGCCCGGCAATCCCGAGCCGGACCATTCTGTTCGCAGCGCTTCAATCGTTTCGGCTTCCGCCTCGCGAGTATGAATGATTACCGGAACGTTTAGTTCGCGCGCGGATTTTAATTGACGGCGGAAAACCTGCACTTGCACTTCGCGTGGCGAGTTGTCGTAATGAAAGTCGAGGCCGATCTCGCCCCAGGCGATGACACGTGAATGATCGTTTATGAGTTTTCTGATTTTGTCTTCAGCCGCATCGTCGTACAAACGCGCATCGTGAGGATGCGTGCCAAGAGCCGCGTAAATATTCTCGTTGCGCGATGCCAGATCAACCGTTCGCTCGAGTGCACCGCTGTGAGGATCGCCGGTACCGATATTGAGAATCAGATCAACCCAGGCGTCGCGCGCACGCTGGATGACCTCGTCACGATCCGCGTCGAACTCCGGCCCATCGATGTGTGCATGCGAATCAACGAACATTAGATAGGCAAGTTACTTTAAGACTAAATCCGCAGATTACGCAGATTACACCGATTAGACAGACGGAAAAATGCTTTTACAAAATCTGTGAAATCTGTGTAATCTGTGGATAGAATCCCACTTCTTCAGACAGTGAACTTCTGTTGCTGACTAAAAGGCGTTGCCTTTCCGTCGGCGCCGATCAACTCCCCATAGACTATCGACATGATAGTCCGCCCGTCGGCATCTGGGTTGAAAAGCGCCGTACTCGCGGTCGGAAACGCGACGGTGTCGGTGGTTTGGTTTTTGGCATCGGACATCGAGCAATAAGTCCCAAAGTACATTTTGACACCGTCTTCTGAGTAGGCGATCAATCCGGCGCCCAGGATTGGCAGATCAGAATTGATTTGGCACGATCCGCTGAGCGTGCCTCCTTCAAAATTCATTTGCCAGTTTTCAACGGCCGGCGCCGCGCTCGCCTGAACAGCCGGCAGATCGTTGAAGTCCGATGAATCGACGCTGCCACGATAGCGAAGTGTGTCGACTATGTTTGCGATTTTGTCCATGATGTTTCTCCTTGAGGGTTTTGAGTAAGTGATGATTCCAGTTGAGTTTGTTTGCGTTCAAAATAATCCTAACCGAAAAGCATCTTTCGTGCTCAACGGCGGCGATCAATCGGGCCTCGTTCGCGGCTGGGCGAGTCTAGAGTTCGACGTGATTTTCAATCCTACCAACGCCGCTAGCGCCGCATTCTTCTGATCCTTGCCCCAGGGTGGGCCAACAGTTTTTCCCAACCTCATGACCTGGTTCGTTAAGTCGTTACAAGAAGTTGCCAATACTCTTTCCGCGTGTTCGCTCAACCGCTTTTCCGGGATCGTGAGGAGGTTCAGCCCGCAGCTATCGGCAGCCCTGGCTAGCGCATCCGGGAACATCACGCCCTCCGCTTGATGCATACGAAAGTGCACAGCCAGGATCTCCTCGACGCTCCAAGCCGGCATGGGATTGGGAACAAGGACCACGCACGCGACAATTTCATGCTGCTGCTCTCTTAAGGATTTGATTGTAGCGTGCATCTCTTGCTCAGCGTTTCTGTAAGCGCCCTCAGTTCCTCGTTTTACCAACTTTTGAGCATCGTGCCGATCCAAGCCTTCGGCTGCGTGATAAGGCTGCTTGGCCCAGGCCGAATCACTGTCAACGAGCTCGATGCGGCGCCGAGCGACGACCTGAAACTCACTGCCAGCCGCGCCAATTACAACCAGCGCCGCCCAACCGGAATGAGCTTTAAGTCCGAGCACAACTTTCACTGGTCAGCCTTTATCCTTCACCGGCTTGCGAATAAGCAGGCCTGTCATAAAAAGCAAGCGGACTCACAGGCAGGGACTGTTTCGCCGTTATTGATGATGGCGAGATTAGTGAACGACAGGAAAAATTTTCTTTACTTCACTTCAGCCTTGCGCCATTGGGAATATCTTCGGTGAACGTGGCCATCACCGGCTTGTCGCCATCGCCAATCGACGCCGCGAGTAACATGCCTTGCGATTCATGGCCGCGCATTTTGCGTGGCTTGAGATTGGCAACGACGGCAATCTTGCGTCCTGTCATCTCTTCAGGCGTGTAATGCTCGGCGATGCCGGCAAGAATCTGGCGCGGCTGCTCTTCGCCAATATCTACGGTCAACAGCAACAGCTTGTCTGACTTGGGAATGCGCGCCGCCGTTAAGACCTGGCCCACACGTAGTTCAACTTTGGTGAAGTCGCTGATGTCGATAAAGTTCGCGGCGCCCTCTGCGCCGGGTACAGCATCGGCTTCAGTCGCGCCCTGCTGTAGCGCAGGCGGTTTAGTTTCGGCCTGCGCCGCGCCTGGGACCGCATCCGCTTCGGTTGCATGCTGGCCGGAATGCGTTTCAGCCTCTTCCGTTCCGACTTCTGACTTCTGCCTTCTGTCTTCTGTTTTCTGCTGTATCTCTTCCATAGTTTTTACTTTGTCGATGCGCGGAAAGATCGGCTTGACGTCGCCAATCGGCGCCTCTTCCTTGAGTTCACCCCATTTAAGTTCTGCCGGATCCAGCTCCGCTAGTTTCTCGCTAAGGTTTAGCTGGCGCCAAATCTCCAGGGTCGCCGCCGGCATCACCGGATAAAGCATGATGCATAACCAACGTAGCGCTTCCGCGGCGCGATACAAAACCGCACCCAGCGTCTGACTTTGGTTTACGTCTTTCGCCAGCTCCCACGGTTTCGCTTCGCTAATCATTTTGTCGACGCGCGCAACAATGGACCAGGTTACCTCCAGCGCCTTGCTGAAAGAATAACTTTCAAGTTGCTGCAGATACTGTACGCGTGCGTGCTCGATGAAGCCCGCAATCGTGGTGGCGTCGGTGTCTACCCCGGCGCGTTTTGCGAGCAGCAACTTATCTTCAGAAATCACTCCAGAAGGCACGCGTCCGCTGTTGTAGCGCGCAATCATCGTCAGCGTGCGGCTGGAAAGATTGCCGAGGCCGCTGGCCAAATCGCTATTGGCGCGATCGATCAAGGCTTCATAACCAAAGCGCCCGTCCTGGCCAAAAACCATTTCGCGTAAACAAAAATAACGAATCGCGTCCACCGAGAAATGTTTGCTAAGGACATCCAGCTCGATCGTGTTACCTAAGGTCTTGGACATTTTTCTGCCGTTCGGATCGAGCCACATGCCATGGGCCACAATCGCGCGCGGTTGTTCCACGCCGGCCGCCATTAGAAACGCGGGCCAATAAACCGCGTGAAAGCGCAGGATGTCTTTGCCAACTAAGTGCAGCGCCGGCCAGAACTTTTCAAAACCAACGGCACGATTCTGTTGCTCGTTGCCAAACCCGATCGCGGTTATGTAGTTCGTCAGCGCATCAAACCAGACATACATCGTGTGGTCGGGATCGTCCGGCACCGGCACACCCCAACTCACCGAACTCTTCAAACGGCTGACGGAAAGATCCTGTAATCCGCCGCGCACAAAGCTGGTGACTTCATTCTTGCGGGTTTCGGGTTGGACAAAGTCGGGACGGGATTCGTACAGCTCGAGCAACGCATCGCCGTAATCAGAAAGTCGGAAGAAATAGCTATCCTCAGAAATGCGATCGAGCGCCATGTCGTGGATCAGACATGTTGGCGGGTCGCCGGCGTCCTTCGGCTTTGCATATTCGTCTTCGGTCTTATAGGCAGCGCAGGCTGCGCAAAACCAGCCTTCGTAATGCCCTTTGTAAATCGCAGAATTGCCTTTAGGAGTTTTCGCCCGCGCCGCGCGCCGCCAAAACTCGCTGACACCTTCGTAGTGAAACGCCTCGCTGGTGCGCATGAAAATATCGTAGCCGCCGTGTTCCGTGTCCAAACCAAACTGGGCGGTCATCTTCTTGAAATAACTGACGACGTAATCGGCTTGCTCTTTGGGAGTGCGATTATTCCGCTGGGCAGCGCGCTCGATGTTGATGCCGTGCTCGTCGGTGCCGGTGAGAAAAAACGTTTCAATTCCCTGCTGGCGTTTATGACGGGCGATCGTGTCCGCAACGATCATCGTATAGAGATGGCCAAGATGCGGCAGGCTGTTGGCGTAATAGATGGGGGTTGTTACGTAAAAAGTGTTCATTGGAAAGTTGCTTTAAGTGAACCGGGAGAGTTTCAAAAGCATTTACCATTCATCATTTGACATTTCTCATTTGTCATTTTGGCGATGTGCGCGGACTTTACCATTTGCTCTTACGTATTCGACTTATTTTTATTCTGCACTCTTTGCTCGCTGGACCGTCGATCGCGGCGAAGGTCGGACCAAGAAAAGGGCGAGGAAGAATTACATTCCGCTTCATTGGTTGAAGAACGGTATGAATCTCAGGTTGATACCCTTCTGGTCTCCAAACAACTCTATTCCACAGCACGCCACGATGTTCGACCATATAACTCTTCGCTCGGATAGCACGAGCTTGAGCCTCTCCCGGGCAACCACGCAGTGCATCATAAACAAGGATATAACCGACCAAATCTGAATCCTGCTGCAGCTGGATAGCGAAATTATCCAAGCGGGCCTTCTCAGCTTCCCAGGATATTTCGCCATACTCATCAAACGGCGAAATGGGTGTAGGCTTGTAAGGTCCGGAAGAAGCCGTGGTTGCTGAAAGAAATGTTGCGCCCAGCCAAATTGCGATCAGGAATTTCATCTAAAATTGCAAAGACTAGCCTTGGTCTATCTTCCGGCCCGCCGTGCGGAAATGAAAAATGAGAAATGGCAAATGGTAAATGGTAAATCTAATTTCTTGGTTACCTTCAGCCCCTTGTCTACGATTCACCGTTTACTATTCTTCGCAAACTCATCCGTCGGCTTAAAGCGTGGCATCGCCGGATCGTTCGCGATTCGCATCCCAATCGCCATTGCAATCTCCGTCTCCTGAATCATGCCCTGGTAGTTCCAGTTCGGATCGAATTCGTCGGACGGCTGATGATAGTGCTGGGTGTTGTACACCTTGAACTCCTGCGCGCCCCAACCCTTTGGATGGCCCACAAAATCGTCACCCTCTTTCAAGCTAATTGACGGCACGCCAACTTTCGCAAAAGGAAAGTGATCGGACCGGTAAAATGAACCCTGTTCCGGTCGCGAGTCCGGCGAGATGTGCAGTCCTCGTTCGCGCGCCACGGCCTGGACTACCGCTTCAAGAGTAGAGCGCTCGGCGCCGAGCGGCGTGAAATCGCGAGTTACCCCGAGCATGTTCATCGAATCCAGATTCACATCGGCCGCAGTCTTATCGACCGGCACCAGCGGATGTCTTGAATACCATTCAGCACCCAGCAACCCTTGCTCTTCCGCGGTCGGAAATAAAAACAAACTAGAACGCCGCGGCCGCTGCGCCGGCGGCAGCTTGGCCAGCGCTTCCGCAATCGCGAGGATCGCCGCGCATCCGGTTGCGTTGTCTACCGCGCCGTTGTAAATCGTATCGCCGGTTTTGTCTGGAGCGCCCACCCCGAAATGATCCCAATGCGCCGAGTAGACGACATACTCGTCGCGCAGTTTCGGATCGCGGCCTGGCAAAATGCCAACAACATTTGGCGCCTGCACGCGTTTTAGTTCACTTTTGAGATTTATCTTTCCCTTGAGGTTTAGTTTGACCGGTTGGAAATCACGCGACGCTGCCTTCGCGCGCATGTCGGCGAGGTCGTAACCGGCCAGCTTCATAATCCTTTGCGCGGTGTCATTAGTTATCCACGAGCGCATATTCAAAAACGGCGTCGGGTCACCGGCGGTGCGTGCAATATCAAAACGCCAGGAACCGTTGGAAGTGCGCACGACGCTCCAGGGATACCCGGCGGACTCGTCAGTATGCAGAAGAATCACGCCCGCAGCTCCGCGACGCGCAGCTTCTTCAAACTTGTATGTCCAACGGCCGTAATAGGTCAGCGCTTTGCCGCCGAAAAGATTTGGCTCAGCCGCGGTTGCCGGCGGATCGTTCACCATCATCACCAAAATCTTGCCACGATAATCTGCTGCGTCGCCTTTGTAGTCGTTCCACTTCTGCTCCGGCGCGTTGATGCCATAGCCGACGAAAACCAAATCTGCATCGACATCGACGTCTTCCGTTTGAGCGCCGGTAAACGCGACATAGTCATCGGCAAACTTGAAAGTCTCTTTGCCGTTCCGTCCCGAGACAAGCAATTTCATGTTTGGATCGGCCTTGACGCCTACCAGCGAGACTGGTTGAAAGAAACTGCCATTCGGGCCGGCGCCTTTTAATCCGAGTGCTTCCATCTGCGCCGCTATGTAGCCGGCCGCGAGCTCACCACCGCGCGCGCCGGTGCCGCGGCCTTCCAGCAAATCACTCGCGAGGTAACGGACATGGGCGCGCATTCCGTCTTCGTTAAGAGCGATATTCGTTCGGGCTCGCGTTTGGGAATAGCTGCTAAAAGCGACCGCGCTGATTAGCGTGGCAACGATGAGGGTTCGAAACGTCGTCGATAAGCTCTGCATGTGAATATCACTCCTTGCCTGTAATAAGCGCCATCGCTTCAGCGCGCGTGCGTGGGTCGTTACGAAAACCGCCGAGTACCGCCGACGTGATTGTCTTGGCATCGGCTTTTCTCACTCCGCGCAGGGTCATGCACGTGTGCGATGCTTCGATCACCACCATCACGCCAATCGGTTTCAATCCTTCGAAAAGGGTGTTGGCAATGTCGGTTGTCAAGCGCTCTTGAAGTTGCAGGCGGCGTGAAAATGTTTCAGCCAGACGTGCGAGTTTCGAGATTCCGAGAATGCGTCCGTCGCGCGGGATGTACGCGATGTGACACCTGCCGACGAACGGCGCCAGATGATGTTCGCACATCGAGGCAATGCTGATGTCTTTGACGATCACCATCTCGTCATGCTTATCGCCCGGTAAAGGCACCACGTGCTGCGCCGGGTCTTCGCGCATCCCGGAAGTCAGCTCGGCATACATCTCGGCGACGCGCCGCGGTGTTTCCTGCAAGCCCGGACGACTCGGATCTTCGCCGAGGCCTTCAAGAATCAGGCGCACGCCTTGCGCGATCAGCTCAAGATCAACAGCCGGACGTTCGTTTTCCGACTGCTTGGTTAGATTCGTCGCCATCTTTTTCTATTGGTACGAAGAGCGGGGGCAAGCCCACCTTCCCGACCTGAGAGACATTCCGTCTCGCTCGTTAACTTTGTGAGATTCATTCCCTCACCGACAGACCCGCAACTCTATCAATCTCGCGGTCGGGAAGGGTGGCTTGCCCCCGCTCTTTCTTCCGCTATTTAGCGCTTTTGGCGAAGGCATTTCGCGCCGCGTCTTCCACAATCCGCAGCGGCACATTCGCATCGCGCGCCGCTTGCCGGCACTGCTCGTATTCCGGCATCTCCTTAACTATGTGGCCATTGAGTTGCGCTACTTTAACATCAATCGGTCCATACTGCGTTTCCACTCGCACCGTGCGGCGTTCAAGCGCGCGACGCTCAACCAGGTAACTGCGAATTCCCAAAGTCGTCGTCTCTGAAAAAAGCAGGTCGAGCAACTTTTCGCGCTCCGCTTCGCCGCAGAGTACTGACAACAAAACGCCCGGACGGTTCTTCTTCATCTGAATGGGAGTGAAGTAACAATCCAGCGCGCCGAGCTCAAATGCTCGTTCCATCACGTGACCAAAAACTTGCGGCGACATGTCGTCGACGTTTGTTTCCAGCATCCAAAGTTTCGCGTCGTGGCGCTCAGCGTCCGCCGTTTCCCCAATCAACACTCGAAGCACGTTCGGAAACTTTTCGTATTCGCGCGTACCGGCGCCATAACCGGTCTGTTCTAGTTTCAAATGCGGCAAGGCGCCGAATTCCGAGCACACGGTGGTGATGATCGCAGCGCCCGTGGGTGTCAGTAGTTCACCCTTGACCTCAGTCGAATAAAACGGTGCCCCTTTCAACAACTCGGTCACTGCCGGTGGTGGCACTGGAAAACGACCATGGTCCATATCAACCATGCCGCTGCCGACGTGCAACGCCGACGATACGAAGCGCTCAATGCCGAGCAAGTCAAAACATATTGCCGCGCCCACAACGTCGATGATGGCGTCCAGGGCGCCGACTTCGTGGAAATGAATCTTTTCGATAGGTTCGTTATGGACGAGCGCTTCGGCTTCGGCCAGACGTGAAAAGATTTTCGCTGCGCGCTCCTTAACATTTTCGGACAACCGCGAGTCATAAATGATTTTTAGAATGTCGGAAAGATGTCGATGCGCGCGTTCGTGAGCGGTCTCGACGCGCGCATAAGTGGCGCTGATTCCGGAACGATTCACTGTTTCAAAATCGATTGCATACCCTGAAACGCCCAGCAGCGAAAGTTGATCTTTCAACTCTTGCGGATGAACTCCCGCGGCAACCAGCGCGCCAAGGATCATGTCGCCGCTGGCCCCGGCAAAGCAATCGAAATAGAGCGTCTTCATAAGAGCGTGAATGGTGAATCGTAAATCGTAAATAGTAAAGCGAACGCACGGCCCGGTCCGTCTATTTACGATTCACGATTTTCGATTTACGAAGATGGTAACAGAGCGCGGTCAGAAAACGCCAAACGTGGGTTGCGAGCCACAAATGAGGAGCGGGTCAGTTTAATTCTTAGGGCCGAAGGACCGGCAGTTAGTAGCCGGTCCGGCGCTTAGCGGAGGGCGGGGTAGATGTCACCGGTTGAGCCTAAGCGCTGAAGGTGCGACACGATTTGTATCGGCCCTTCGGGCCTATGAACTATCGAGAGTACGAATCCCCGCCCTGACGGCGGGGCTACTGACTTCTGGTCCTTCGGACCTAATGCGGGATGATGAGTGAACCGAGCCAGTGCCGAAAGGGGTGAATAGCGCATTGCAAACCCGCTAAGCTATACTTTCCGCTTTTCCGGACAAGCAAATCTTCAGCGCAGGAATCAATTGGCTCTTCTACAACTTCAGAATCAACTAAAGGAAGCCGTTCGCAGCGCGGCACTGGAACTTTTCGGCATCGAGCTCGATCAGATCGGCGCAGAAACCCCTCCGCGGCCGGAGCTTGGCGACCTGGCATTTCCCGTCTCATTTGAACTGGCGAAACTTATTAAGCAAGGCACCGGCGCGAAGGTGCCGCCGCGCACAATCGCCGAACAGCTGAAAACAAAACTCGAAGCCGCAGCGGAAGTTGCACGCGTCGACGTCGCGGGCGCCGGCTACGTAAATGTTTTTTTCGATCGCGCCAAACTACTCTCGCTGTTTGCGGGAAAACACGCTGGTGCGGTTGCTGAAGCCCCGCCCATCCCGGACCGTCCAAAAAAGATGGTCGAGCACACCAGCATCAATCCCAACAAGGCCGCACATATTGGTCACGTGCGCAACGCTGTTCTCGGTGACACGTTCGTGCGCGTGCTCAAAGCCGCCGGTGAACGCGTCGAGGTGCAGAACTACATTGACAACACCGGCGTTCAGGTAGCGGACGTAGTCGTCGGCTTTACCGAACTCGAGAAGATGACGCTCGACCAAATCAAAGCCCTCGACGCTTCCCTGCCCGCGGACGTTCCGTTTGATTATTATTGCTGGGACCTCTACACGCGTGTGGGAGTGTTTTATCGCGAAGGCGCCGATGAAGAAACAAAGTCCGCCCGGTTGAGGTTGCGTAGCGACGTACTGCATGCGATCGAAGCTGGAAATAATCCGACGGCCGAACTGGCGAACTACGTCGCCACACGCAATGTCGAACGCATTCTCGATACGATGGAGCGGCTCGACATTCGTTATGATCTTCTGGCGCGCGAGTCAGACATTCTCCATCTGCATTTTTGGGATCGCGCTTTTGAGCTGATGAAGAGCGCCGGCGTTATTAGGCTCGAATCGCAAGGCAAGCATGCGGGTTGTTGGGTGATGCCGTTTGAATCGCACACCGGCACTGACGAACACGAATCCGACAAGATAATCGTGCGCTCAAACGGCACGGTAACCTACACCGGCAAGGACATCGCGTATCAGTTGTGGAAACTTGGTCGGCTCGGGCTGGATTTCAACTACAAACCCTTTCGTTCTTATCCGGACGGGCACGTCGCCTGGGTTACGACTACGGAACCGAACGCCGAGATTCTTCCGGAATTGCCGCGCCCCAACTTCGGCGGCGGCGTGAAGGTCTATAACGTCATCGATTCCCGCCAGGCGTACCCGCAGGAAATTGTTGCGCGCGGCGTCGTTGCGCTCGTGCCTGAAATCGGCGCGGACGCCAGCGTTCATTTTGGTTATGAGATGGTGGCGCTGTCGCCGGCCGCTTGCACCGAGTTAGGTATTGAGTTGAGCGAAGAAGATCGCGCGCGGCCTTACATCGAGATGAGCGGGCGCAAGGGTCTCGGCGTGAAGGCTGACGATCTAATCGATCGTTTGGAAAAAGACGCGCTGAAAGAAGTCGAGGCGCGGCATCCTGAGTTGTCGACGGACGAGCGCCGCGCAACTGCACACGAAATAGCAGTCGGGGCTTTGCGCTATTTTCTTTTGAAGTTCACGCGAAATTCGGTCATCGCATTCGACTTTAATGAAGCGCTATCTTTCGAAGGTGAGACGGGACCTTATTGCCAGTATGCGGCGGTGCGCGCGAATTCGATTTTCCGCAAACTCGATGAGACCGCGATCGAAGCGGCGGCAGAGTTGCTCCGGAAGGCGACGACTGATTCGCAAACCGGAGCGCGCGTTTCGGAAGTTTTGGGCGGCGAAGCCGGAACCGAAGTCTGGTCGTTGTTGATGTTGGCGGAGCGTTTGGAAGAAGCGATTGCACAATGCGCAGCGTCAGCCGAGCCGGCGAATCTGGCGAAGTACGCGTTCACACTTGCGCGCGGGTTTAATCTGTTCTATCACCGCCATCGCATCATTGCCGAAGAAGATGAAATAAAGAAAGCGGTATTGATTGCTGTGGCCGACATTACTCGGCAGCGGTTGACTTCGGCGCTGGCGACGCTCGGGATCAAAGTGCCTGAAAGAATGTAGACAGGTTTTCGAGTCTGCGGCTTTTCCGCCTTCCGTGCGGAAAGGCTGTGCCTTTCCGGCAAGTCGTTCGATTCCTTTTTGAGGCTATGCCTCAAAGCTCTCGGAGGCGTAGCCTCGATAAGAGAACAGCGAACGGAAGGGCAAAGCCTTTCCGCACGGAAGGCGGCAAAGCCGCAGTCTGGAGCGTTCGAAACTTGATAGGCACTGATCCAGTTCAAAACTCTATGGCCACCGCGAGCCGCCCTAACTGTACTTTTATTTAGTGCTCAGAGTATAAAAGCAACATGCTGATCGTAATGAAAGCTGATGCCACGGACGGGCAGATCGAGGCTGTGGTGCGCGTCGTTGAAGGGCTCGGCTACAAAGCGCACCCGATGGCAGGCGCTGCCCGAACCGCTATTGGTATTACAGGAAATCCTGGCGCCATCGATCCCGCGAATTTCGAGAATCTGCCCGGCGTCGCCGAGGCAATTCGCATCAGCAAACCATACAAACTGGTCACTCGCGACATGCGCAAGGAACCGACGATCGTGCGCGTCGGCGATGCGTCCATCGGCGGTGACGACTTAGCAATCATTGCTGGTCCCTGCGCGGTTGAGAGCCGGACGCAAGCTTTCACAGTCGCCGAAGTTGTGTGGCGCAGCGGTGCTCGCTTCTTTCGCGGTGGCGCTTTCAAACCGCGCACCTCGCCTTACGCGTTTCAGGGTTTGGGCGAAGACGGATTGAAAATTCTTGCGGAGATTCGCGAAGCCTATGGACTGAAAATCGTTACCGAGGCGTTGGACGAACCAAGTGTCGATTTGGTTGAGCGCTATGCGGACATGATTCAGATTGGCGCGCGCAGCATGCAAAACTTCACGCTGTTGCGGCGAGTGGGAAAATCCAGTTTGCCTGTTCTACTAAAACGCGGATTGTCGGCGACACTCGACGAATGGCTGCTTGCGGCTGAATACATAATGGCTGAGGGCAACTATCAGGTTGTTCTATGCGAGCGCGGCATTCGCACTTTTTCGCAACACACCAGAAATACCCTGGACCTGGCCGCGATACCGGCCGTCCGGCGCATCTCGCATTTACCAGTCATCGTCGATCCATCGCACGGTACGGGAAAGAATTATATGGTGACGCCGTTGGCTCGCGCGGCGGTCGCGGTCGGCGCCGATGGGCTAATTATTGAGGTGCATGACCAACCAAATAACGCGCTTTCCGATGGCGCGCAAGCACTGACTTTGGATCAATATGAGGGACTGGTTAGCGAAGTGCGGGCCATCCACGAAGTGATCGCGCCGGCGCCGGTTGGTTGAGGGTCAGGTTTTCTTAGTCTCGCCCGAAAGAATGTTTGCCAACTCGCCAAAGAACACAGAACGCGGCATTACCTGATCGTATCCTGCCTGGACGGCCTTCCTTTGCAATTCCGCTTCGACATGAGCGAAGAAGCCGATGACGGAAATCCCGGACAGCTTGGCGTTTGTTTTCAATTCCGTGCCGAGCGCCACAGCGTCGAATTTCGCATGTTGTAAATCAACAACGACGATGTCCACCACGCTGTCATCAATGATGTGCCGCAAGGCCTCAAGGCTGCGCGGAAAGACAGCCATCATTCCCAAAGCTTTCGCCGTGGCCCGAACTTTCGAGGCCAGGAATAAGTCGTCAATTACTGCTATTACCGTTCGAACCATATTTTTGTAGAACCGTCGGGTTGGTCTTGCTTGCGTCTAATAGCGGTCTGGGCGAAACCGGGTAAATCGTATCAGCGGCAGTCGCGATTTGTCGTTCAGAATAATTTCGCGTAATGATACGTTGCCATGGTGACCGCGATTCCCCCACTGCAGGATTCTGAGAAACTCGAGTTTGGTGATCCTAAAGATCACTCGAGCGCCGGTCGAACGAGTTCCAAACTCGTAGTCGCATCATACAACATTCGCTATGCCGTCGGTCGCTTTTTGATCTCAAGCGGATTGCTGCGCAAGCTTGGTATCAGCGGCAGCAGCAAGCGCGCGCGTAAAGTTGGTGAAAATATTCGCCGGGTCGCGGAAGTTTTCAATTCAGCTAAACTAATGCCGATCCCGGATGTCGTCGCTTTGCAGGAAGCGGACAAACAAACGACGCGCAGCGGTGGGCATCATGTGGCGCGCGAACTAGCGGAGGCGCTGCGAGTTTCATGGGTGCATGCGCCTGCCGGCATCCCGCGTGGACAAGCGCCTGTTGCGCGCCAATGGTGGTTGGATTTTGAGGAACAGATCGGATTGCACGACACAGGCGATACCGGCGTTGCGTTGTTGAGTCGGTTCTCGCTCGAAGACGTGACCCGAATCGATTTGCCATGGCACGAATGTCCCTGGCGTCCGAGGCTGGCAATGGCTGCGACGATTGCGCTGGGAAATCACAAGCTGCGAATTCTCAACGCGCATGTCGATCCACACGCGGCGGTTGGCGGACAGCTGGCACAACTCGAAGTACTGGCAGCAGAAGCGAAAAAGCATTCTGGGCCAACTTTGGTGGTGGGAGATTTCAATACGTTATCAAGACGCAAGTGTGCGGAGACAAGAGGTTTCATGGAAGCCCGCGGATTTCAAACACCAATTCCGACCGGCACGCCAACGTGGCGGGGTGCGGGTATTCGCTTGCATGCGGATTGGATTTTCTATCGCGACCTTAAGATCTTGAACTGGGGAGTCGCACGGCCATTGAATGTTTCCGATCATTGGCCCATCTGGGCCAGGATCGCTGTTGAATGAAACGAAAAGAAACACAAAGAAATGAGAAACCATTCAAGCTGCATAACCTCGAGGTTGGGAAGGGTGGTTTACCCCCGCTCTTGAGTGGCACCCAACCGCAGCGGTGGCAAGCCACCCTTCCGACCCCCGAGCTTGCTTGCTTGAGTTGTTATTCGGTCGCCGCTTCGATCGTCTGAAAACATGATCGAAAGAATCACCAGTAAAGACAATTCCCTGCTACGCGAAGCGCGCGCCGTTCGCGACGGCAAAATCGAGGAACTGATCTTCGTCGAAGGGCTGCGTCTTTGCGAAGAAGCGGTGAACTCGCGCATCCCCCTTCACACGCTGATTTTCTCGGAAGAGCTTGCGCAGAAGCCAAAGCCGGCCGAACTAATCGAAAGATTTGCCTCGGCCAGCGAACGCGTCGTGTCAGTTAGCGAAAAGTTGCTGGCCTCAATCTCCTACAGCAAAACACCGCAGGGCATCGTGATGTTGGCATCACGTCCCGCGATGACGGAAGAAGATTTCGTTAGTCAGCAAACCGGCACGCCCTTGATCGTGGTGATGCATCGAATCACGAACCCGGTAAACGTCGGCGCCATACTCCGCACCGCTGAAGCGACCGGCGTGACCGGCGCCATCGCAACTGAAAACGCCACCGATCCGTTTTCCCCCAAAGCATTACGGGGAGCAATGGGCGCGGCCTTTCGCCTGGCAATCTGGTTTCGGCCGAGCTATCAAGAGGTGATTGACTGGTGCGCGCGACATGGTGTCAAGACGGTTTGCGCAGACCTTGATGCGCCTACCGTTTATACCGAAATGGATTGGACCATCCCGCGTGCCTTGATTCTTGGTCCGGAAACAAGCGGCCTTTCACGCGCTGAAATCGAAGCGGCTGTTGAAGCCACCAGAATTCCCATGCGAGCACCGGTTGAAAGTTTGAATGTTTCAGTAGCCGCGGGGGTATTACTTTACGAGGCTGCGCGCCAGCGCGATCACCTGGCCACCAGATGAAAGTGCAGGTAGGAACGCCCAGGAAAGAGCGGGGGCAAGCCACCCTTCCAGACCTCGAGATTCCTTCACTAGTGCGATTGTCCCACGTTGAAAGATTTCGACGGCGATTACGCGTCAACTGTGGTTAGCTCAAGGTTAGGAAGGCGGGCTTGCCCCCGCTCTTTTGCGCGCCAGAATCATTTATCTGCAAAGTCACAACAGCCCTCAATATTTTTCTCTACCTATTCGCCCACACTATTGTCGAAGTCCCAGTTTAAAGTAGAATACCCCTCGTTCCCCTCAGAAGTTTAGTTCCCGTTTTTAGCGCAGCGTGACCGAGCTGCGTTTTTTGCAACAATGGCAGATCAAGTCGACCAGCCCAAGAAAAAGAAACGCGAAGAGGCCCTGCCCGAGCGTTTGATGCGGCGCGTGCTGGAAAGCATGGGCGAAGTTGTTGACCGCAAGTTTGGCCGCACCATCGCGCCGAAAGGCGGCCTGACAACTTCGCAACTCATCGACCGCATGAAAAAGCTTATCGACGATCGCGTGCGCGACGAAGGAAGCAGCGGCCGCATCGCGCCGCATTTTCTAAAACTCAAGGTTGAATGGGGCACGCATTCCGAAGCGCCAACCGAAATAATCAAGGACCTGGAAACGGAAGTTCTGGCCGCGGCCATCGACCACATCAACGATCATCGGTACCGCACGCTGGCGCCGGTAAAAATTGAAACGGAAGTTGATATTTTCACCAGCGGCATAACGGTCGATCCGACGTTTGGCGAATTTGAAGAAAAGTTGCGCCGCGAAGACGAAGAAAAGCGCGCCCAGCATTTGCCTGCGCCGCCAAAAGGGGCGCCAAAAATTCCCGACGTTGGCGTGATTGCCCGCGTCACGATGAGCAATGGCACAAGCGAGGCACAACTGGTATTCAAGCCTGGCGGACGGCGCCTGAATGTCGGTCGCGCGACTGACAACGAACTTGCCTTGCATGACACGAGCGTGTCCAAGATTCACGCCACACTGCTGATGAATCAACAAGGAACATTGCTGGTTGCCGACACGGGATCGACAAATGGAACTTTTATAAATGGCCGCCGCATTTCATACGGCGAAGCAAGACAAATTGCAGACGGCGACGTGGTCGGCTTTGGCGACGTTGAGGTTCGGTTTCGCAGAAGTGAATAACAGGAAGTAAATCGTAAATGGTAAATCGTAAATAGACATGCGCCTGAGCGAGCCGATCTTAGTCAGCACAACGATTTGCGATTCACGATTTACGATTCACGACGACTAACGATGACACTCTTTCTATTCCTTCAGTCGGCTGCTCCAGCCCCATCTGTCAACGTGCCGGAAAGAATGCCGGCAATACTGACGCTCATTTATCTAGCCGGACTAGCTCTGCTCGCTTTGCTGTTGCTGGTTTCGCTTTTCCGCAACCGGCGCCGCGGCGTCATCACCCCGCTGGCCGTTGCCGAAGATTTACCAAAAGCAGTCAAGCGCCGTCTCGGGTCGACCTCAACCAACCGCGGCCTGCGCGCATTGCGTTGGGTATTCGTTTTGTTAGCGTTCGGTGTGTTTGGTTTTCACATTTATTGGGCGCACTACGCGGCGGAAAATAATGAAAAGTTTCAGGAGCTAAGCTACAAAGATTTGCGCAACCGGCGTCTTTCGGAATCGACATTGCGCGGCTGGCTATTGGATCGCAGCGGCAAACTCGAAAATGCATTGGCGTTATATCGCCGTGATTCCGGCGGCAACATCTACCGCGATTACCCGATGGACCAGGCGATGGCCCAAATCTTCGGCTCCGACCGCGGCGATCCGGGTCTCGAACGCGCGCTTTTTGGCACGCAAAGCGGCGCGCTTCCCGAAGCGCTGGAGGTTGCCGAGGGCCACACGATCAACATCAAAGGGAACACCGACGTTCGCTTAACGATTGATCGCGATCTGCAGCAGACGGCGATGGACCAGTTGAAAGGAAAGCACGGCGCCGTTGTCGTGCTGAATCCGCAAACGGGCGAAGTGCTGGCCCTCTACAGCGAACCGTCCTATAGCTTGAAAGAAGTTGAAGACGAAGCCACCTGGATCAGGCTTGAAGCGAACCAGCGTGATCGTCCATTGGTGAGCCGCGCGCTTGGCGCTTACTACATTCCCGGTTCGACTTTTAAAACCGTGACGATGACTGCGGCGTTTCTTGCGGGTGAACAGAACACGCAGTTTACCTGTAGCGGCGGCGGCTATGTCGCAGCGCCGGGCGCAAACGCTATTTTCGACGACGGCGGCGCGGGAGAAGTTCATGGGCGGATCGGCATCGACACTGCCTTCGAAGTTTCGTGTAATCAATACTTCGCGCAGATGGGCGTGAAGCTCGGCGCCGCGCGGTTGAAAGTTGCCGCGCAACTCCTGGGTATCGGCACTTACGACACGCCCATTGAAGCCTTGCGCGGTCGCAAGGAACCCGAAATTTGGAATGCCAGCAGCGACGCCGTCAAGCGCGCGCTAGCGCCGCGCGAAGCCACTATCGTTACCGGAAAGGGCGTGACAAAGTACGACCTGGCCCTGATGGGTTATGGCCAGGGATACGCCGGGCAGATGACGCCGTTTCAGATGGCGCTGGCAGCGGCAGCAATCGCCAACATGGATGGGCGTTTGATGAAGCCCAAGATTGAATTTGATCGGCCGCCGGAAATGTTCAAGCAGGTGATGACGCCGCAAACTGCCGCGACACTGCGCAGCATCATGGGCCGTGTGACAGGCGGCGACCGTGGCACAGCCCGTGGAGTGTTTGCTCCAGTGCAAGCGGCCGGCGTTAACACGGGAGGCAAAACGGGAACCGCGCAGAAAGTCGTTCCGGTTTACGATCCGAAAACTGGAGAGCCTAAAACCCGCCACCGCGTTGAAAAGGACAACAAGGGCAACATCATTCGTGAATACGAAGAGACGATCATGGATGAGGAAAACCCACGCGTTGACGCCTGGTTCCTGTGCATTGCCCCGCTCGAGCGGCCGCAGCTCGCAATTGCCGTCATCGTAGAAGGCGGTGGTTACGGCTCAAAATCCGCTGCGCCGATAGCGGCGGCTTTGGTTTTGAAAGCGAAGGACCTTGGCTATTTCAATGGCGTAAGAAGTCAGCCGGTTAATCCGCCCCCAGGTCAACGACAAGCGCCGACGCAACAACGGCCGCGACCGGCAGCGACACCGATCCCTTGAAATAGCATCAACGTTCGAATGGAGAATATGTTTTTCTGACTTCTGACTTCTGACTTCTGATCTCTGGTCTATGAAGAATCGCGCATCATCACATCTCCTAATAATCCTGCTGATCTTCCTTTTTGAGATTGCGGGTTATTGGGCCATTCACCGCAGTGGTTTGCTGCGTGGTTATGAAACGTCCACCATCGGCGCCGTCCGGGACCTGCTGATGTTTGTGCCGCTGTTAGCGATGGTCGTCTGGCTGTCGCGCGTGAATAATTACAGTGGCCAGTGGATTCTGTTTACGACCGCCGTCCTTCTCTTCTCAATCGGCATGCTGGTCCAATACCGGCTCTACAGCGATCCTGAATACAACGCCCGCAACAAATCGGCCGCGCGCGCGCAAAAGATGGAAGCGCTGCGCACACGCTACATCATCGAGAACTACGACGCGGCCAAGAAACAGATGATGGGGTTGCCGGCCACGCCTGCTTCGTCCATCGATATCAATCAGTTGCCGCGGCGTGAAGCAAACTATTCCATCGGCGACGCCTTGACCTCAAGCTATACCTGGATTCCTATCTTCTCGTTTCTTGCCTTTGGTGTGGCCTACATGTTTTGTGTTCGCGATGGCTTTCTGCTTTGGCTGCAACGGAACAGTTTCGTCGTCGTGCTTTTGACGCTGCTGCCATTGGCGGCGGCCGTGGTCACGTCCAGCGCCGGCAAAGCGCTGGGAAACATGACGCCGTGGGAACCGTCGAAGATTCCCTTCCTGCTCGGCTTCGCCGGAATCTTAACGGCACGTTACAAAGATCTGGCTGAAACGTATTGGGGCATTCCGCGCGCGCGCGATGTGGTCCCTCTGGTCGTGATGGGGATGTTGCCGTTCGTTCCCTTCTTCGCGCTGAAAGACTTTGGGCAGATGTTGATCTTCAGCGGCGCTTACACGACGCTTTATCTCGTCGCCGTCAGACGTTGGCCGCAGTTGCTCTTGTTCGTCGGTTCGCTGCTGCTGGTCATAGGGATTCTCGTTGTGGGCGCGTTGCCGCGAGACGTGCAGGAGAAGGTGCCGCTGCTGCCGACCATCGCTCGTCCGGTTCAGACGATGCTGCCGTCGCGCATTCAACAGCGCTTCCATTTGTGGCTCGACGGTTTCGATCCGCCGTCGCCGGAAGTTTCCTGGTGGAAAAAAGATTACCAGGAGGCGGTCAACGGTGATGCTGAACTCAAGCAACTTTCGGAACAGAGTCCGGCGATGCAAAATATTGTTAACGTCGATGTCTGGTTTGATAAGCTGGCTTTCCAACCGGCCCAGGCGATTTTTGGGATTGCTTCAGGCAAGAGCACTGGACGCGGGCTGGGACTTGGTTTTCCGGAAGTTATACCAATCGCCGATTCGGATTACGTTTACGCCGCAATTGGCGAGGAGCTGGGTTTGACTGGCGGCGCGATCGTGCTGCTGGCCGTGATTATTTTGGTGGTGGCCGGAGTTCGTACTTCGCTCGACGCGCGTGATATGTTTACCAAGCTTTGCGCGGCCGGCCTGACAGCTTTCATAGGTTTCCAGGCACTGGTTAATATCGGCGGCATCTTGCGCGCTTTGCCGATGACCGGAATTACGCTGCCGTTCGTTAGTCATGGAGGATTCAGCCTGGTCACCAGCTTTGCGATGTTAGGCATGCTGATGGCTTTTTCCCATCGAAACGCGCGCGACCAACTGCTCGCCAAGCCCTCGCCCGGCGTGCCTGCGTCGCCACTAAATTTGGAGGCGGTTGAATGAGCCAACCCATCAATCATCCAGCGCCGGAGCTGACAGTAAAATCCTCGGCCGTAACCGATCGCGGACTTAGCGAGAAGCGCCCTCTTAACGAAGATTCATTTTTGGCCGACGCGGAGCGCGGCATCTTTTCCGTTGCCGATGGCGTAGGCGGAGCGGAAGCCGGCGAAGTCGCATCGCAAACTGCAATTGAGGTGCTCGACGAAGCGTTTCGCCATAAGGAAGAAAACGCCGACGTTGAAGACCTAATGGAGCTTGCGATTCAACGCGCCAATGCGTCGATTCACAAGATGGCCCAGGAGCACGCCAAGTTTGCCATGATGGCGACTACCATCGTGGCGCTGCATATCAAAAACAACATCGCCACGATCGGACACGTTGGCGATTCGCGTCTGTATCGTCTTACCCCCGACGGCCATCTGATGCGCGAAACGGAAGATCATTCCGTCGTTGAAGAAGAAGTACGCGCCGGACGCATGACCGCGGAACAGGCTGCCAATCATCCCAGCAAGAACATCATTAGTCGCGCGCTCGGCGCCGAGGACGGCGTTGAAGTCGACATGAAGGTAATCGAAGTAGAAGACGGCACTCAATTTCTTCTTTGCACCGACGGCATTACCCGACACATTCCTGATTACGAGCTGCGCCAGTTAATGATTCTGAACGACGATCTGCCTACGCTCTGCGCCGCGCTTAAAGAGCGCTGCTACGAACGTGGCGCCGAAGATAACCTGACCGCCGTCGTTGTGCGGGTCGGCACTTCGATCTCAGCCGCGACGCGCAGCGCTGAGATGGACGAGACGCTGACACCCGAAGCAAACGTGGTTCCGACCGTTTCTGCTTCGCATAAAATGGACACGCTCGAAACTGCGCCGGCAGACTTCGTGCCCGCATCGCGCAAAGCGTTTCCTGCCGGCGGAACTCGAAGCGCAGAAACCGTCAACCTCGAACGAACAATCGAAAGCGCCCCTGTCAACGACGTTGGTCAACGTCGCGGCGGTGGTTTCTTCGGCCGCTTCATTCTGTTTCTATTGGTACTAGGCGCAATCGGCGCGGCTTTTTACGGCGGCAGGAAATACAAGGGGCCTATTCCCTACGTCGATCCCGACAATCAAATCGCGGCACAAGCTTCACCCGAAGCAACCGCAGCGACACCACCGCCGTACTCGAATTTTGAAACTGAACGGCGCGATGTCGATCGCGATCCGGCCACCTGGCTGGCAGCGACAGCCCACCAGGAGATGGGCCAACAAGGAATTCAAAACGCACTCGATTCCACCCAACCGGAATTTTTGTATCTTTACGGACGCGCGTCACTCCTGAACGGCAATACTGACGAAGCAGTGAGGGCCTTCGAAGCGACTATCGTCAAAGCGAATGGCGACCCGTCGCCAGAGAATATGACGCTGCGCAAAGAGGCGACGCTCGGGCTTGCGGCGGCAGCGTTAAAGTCAGATAAAGACAGGCCAGCAGCGCAAACGCATCTTGACGAGATCATTCCTAAGCCCGCGGCAACCGGTTCTCCGGCAGTTTCGCAGCCTACCCCTTAGCCCTCATTTCCCCTCGCAGCATCAAAGACAAGGCGAACAGAAGCGCGCACGATGGCAGAACTGAAGCTACAACAAAGCAGGCTCGATGGTCGTTACGACATCATTGAATGCCTGGGCCGGGGCAGCTATGCCGAGATCTATGTGGCCCACGACAATGCTGCGCCTGAGGGCGCGCCCACCACAGTCGTCATCAAGGCCCTGAACATGTTTCTGCAGGACACGCCTGATGCCGATCTCGAACACACGCTGATTTCAAATTTTCAAAACGAAGCGGTGGCGCTGGATCGCGTGCGCCATCCAAACATCATCAGCCGCCTGGGCCACGGCACGGCCATCGACCTTACCGGCACGACTTTCCATTACATCGTGCTCGAATACCTGTCGGGTGGAGACATGTCGGCGCTGGCGCGTCAGCAGGCGTTGACGATCGATAAGGCGCTGTTCTATCTCGAGCAGGTTTGTTCCGGTTTGGCGCACGCGCATAAGTGCGGCGTTATCCATCGCGATATCAAGCCGCAGAATTTGTTGCTGACTGGCGACCGGCATGTTGTGAAGATTGCGGACTTTGGCGTCGCGCGTCTCGAAGCTACCGAAGGCGCTATCACGCGCGTTGGCACAAATATCTATTCAGCGCCCGAACACAATCCGCTGGTCCAGACGGGCCAACTGGATACCGGCGCGCTGCTCATCAACAAAGAACATTTGACGCCCGCTGCCGATATTTACTCGTTGGCCAAAACCACCTACACGCTGTTGGCGGGACAATCGCCGCGCCGCTTTGCGCAACATGCGATTCGTGAGCTGCCGGAGTCGATCAACAATCACTACTGGTCAAGCTCCGTGCGCCGCGTGCTTGAGAAAGCAACGCAGACGCGGCCCCGCGAGCGCTATCAGACCGTGCAAGAGTTTTGGGATGAGTTTGCCGAAGCAGCTCTGCCGCCAACGAAAGCGTTGAACGACCTTAAGGCTGAACCGCGACGCAAACCGAGCGTCGATCTTGCCGTTGAGCCTGATGAATTTCCCAAGGCCGCGCCGCAAGCTCATTTTGTTCCGGTGACTTCGCCTGCGGCGTTGGCTTTTGCAGAAGCTCAGCGGCGCCCAAAGATTGTCGTGCCGGTCGCCGAAGCGCAGTCGAAGAAGAAACTCGGCAGTCGCGACCAGGGTGTAATAGATTCTGGAGCGCAGTCTTCAAAAATGAGGAAGGCGGCGTCTGCACGCCGGCCGGTGGCGACCCAGCGCAAGCGCGCGTACATCGTTGCCGCAGTCTTGATCGCGGCTTTCACAATCATGCTTTTGGCGACGCACAAATACGTTACCTCGCATTGGAATCCATTCGTTAATTTGCCGGCGATGGGTGAGCTTTTTGTAATTGGCCGCGAAGGTGTTACAACAACGGATGTAAATTTGCGGTCAGATGCGAGCATGGCAAATCCGCCGGTGGGAGTTGCAGAAAACGGTTCACGCGTTAAAATTCTGTCCACGACGGACAATTGGTATGAGGTGCAGGTGCTGCAACACGGCAGGCCAAAGGCCAGTCCCTTCACCTCCGACCGCGGCTGGATAAATAAGAGGTTTGTTAGGTTTGATTAATCAAACGGTTTTTGGTCTTGGGCCTTTGGTCTTTGTAAAAAAGAAGCGTTCGATTAACGACAATCCTATCAAAGACCAAAGTCCAAAGACCTAAGACCAAAAACAGCTAAGTTTACTATCACCATTCACCAACCATGGGTTTAATAGAATCAATCAGAAAATGGATCGACGGTGAGACTGGCGAAGACCTGGTCGAGTCTGCCGATGAACACGCCAAACCGCGCCGCATCTGGGAAGAATTCCTCGTAAAGATCGCGCGCGAAGTTGAAGCCGTCATGCAGCGCGAAATGTTCACGCCGCCGGGTGGCCCAACCTACATTCCGCGCGAGTACATTGTCTATCTCAGCAACGACGACGACAAAGACTGGCAGGGCGACAAGCGTCGCGGCCTCGAACAGGGCTTGTTTCATGTGCTCTCCGAACGCGCGCGCGAGTTGAGCGGTCACACAGCCCTGGCCGCGAAATCATTTGCGGTGGAGTTGCGAGTTGATGGCACTTTGGAAAAAGGTCAGTTCCGTGTCCAGGGCGTTTGGGATGAAACCGAGAGTGGTCACACGCAGGTAACGCCACGTGTTTCTGCTCAGCAGCCCGCCGCATCCGCGAGCGTGAACCTGGGCGACACCGTGCGTGAACGCGCCGACGGTAGCTCAACGGAAACTGAGGCGGGTGAACAAAGCGAGCAAACCGTAGTGCGCCCGCGCATCAAGGAACTCTACACCGTCGAGATTTGGAAAGACGGCGTGCGCGAATCAGTCGTGCCGGTTACAAAACCTGAAGTAACAATCGGCCGCGGCTCACGAACGATTACTGTCGACCTGCCTTTGAAAGGCGACCCCGAAGTCAGTCGAGTGCATGCAATCCTCACGCGCGAAAACGATGGCCGCTACTGGCTCGTTTCGAAAGGCCGCAACCCCACGACCGTTGCCGGTAAGGATCTACCCCGCGAAGAGCGCACCGAAGTTATGCCGGATCAAAAGATCGCCATCTGCAACTTCATCATCCGCATTCAGCCAAGGTAACTCTCAGCCGAGGCGAACGAGGTCCGGTGGAAAGTCGTCTCCACCTCGCATGACTGCCAATTTAAGGGTTCGAAAGATACACAATGAGTTTTTCCTCTTTCACATCTTTCACATCGCTGCCTGAAACTGTATCAACACTTTCATTAGCTCAATTGCACTTGAAGCCACGTTCCTTCAAAGTGCTAAGCGAACGTGGTGTGACCGCGGTAGGTCAATTAACAAGTCTGATTGCTAATAATTTCCAAGGCGTGCGGAATGTAAGCGCAACAGCTGTGACCGACGTATTGCGCGTGATTACCTACTTGTCAAGATCGATCGATCCAAATGGGCAGGTAGATTGGTTTAAGTTTTGGCGAAGTCTTAACGTCATAGTCTTGCCAACAAATCACGAGAGTGAAACTCCACCAGAACACCTTTCGAGTCTGCCGGCGCTGCTCAAAGCGATTCTTTCCTTCAAAGATCCGACGGGTAAACGCTGGCGCACAATTGAACGACGATTCGGTTTGCAAGGGACTCGAAGAATGACCCTTGACGAGATCGGAACTGCCTTCAATATCTCGCGGGAAAGGATCAGGCAGATTGAAGCAACCGCGATGGCCGAACTCCGAGAAGTATTAGTTGAGAATAGGTACATAGGACGTGGCTACCACGTACATCCAGACGTTTTAGAAATGACCAAGAGTCTGTTTGAGGTAATCGCTGCCAACTCACAGGGATTTGTTTTAGAAGGGCAGTTAATGCACAAAGCTGAAAGCGTGTTCGGTGGGAACGTGTCCGTTAAGCATTACTCCACATTGTTCTTGTTGTTTCATATATTCGGCTTAAGTCACGTTGAAACTCAACAAGCCATGTCGATTTGGGAATACGGGGATACTAGGCAACGGAAGCTTTTAGCAAAAGCGCTCAATCTTCTGGAGGAGCTTCTGACAAAGACGCATACGGGACCATTGGATGAATTTGACATCCTTGTATTGATGAATAGCAGACTTTCGAAGGTTCAAAAACTCGATACGCTAAAGCTACATAAGTTTCTAGAACTCTGTGCGGCGATTGAAAGGCGTGAGGACGGTTTGTACCAGGGAAGGTTTGAGTTTCTCACACGCGGCGCCCAAGCCGAGCGTGTGTTGACCGAGGCCGGTAAACCACTGCATGTCGACGATATCGCACGGGAAATTAATAACCGATTAGCAAGTAGAGGCATGAAGAAAATCCAAGTCCTTAACATTGCGAACATCATGTCGGCGGACGGACGGTTTGTAGCCGTCGGTAGTAGCGGACAAAGGGGTCTAAAGAGTTGGACGGACTTAGAAACCGGAAGCATCCTTGAATTGATGGAAAGATGTTTGATTTCACTGAATCGACCTGCGACAGAGGTGGAAATCGCGAACTACGTAGCTAAGCGGCGACCGGTTAGCAAACAATCTATCAAGATGTATCTGGCATCGAAGGAGATCTTCAAAAAGGCGGATCGGCAAAGATGGGGATTGGCATCTTGGGCTGAAACGCAAGACGCCCTTACGTGGTCGATGGAGCAAGTAGCAGAGTTTGTCGCGAACCTCTTCAAAGAGCGAAATGCAAGGGAGCTTGAATTCAGAATAGTAAGAAAGGCGCTTGCGTATGCGGCTAGCGTCAATACTCATCAGGCGATGGGGATGCTTAAAGTAAATCCGGTGATTATAAGCCGAAGAGAACAGCGACCGTTTAAGATTTGTGCGGTGTTTCAGACAGACTACAAAAAGAAACTTGCCGCATATAAGTCTCCGATATCGAGGAAAACCAAAACCAAGCTTGGACTGGCCGAAACTGTCGTGAGAGATATGCTTCAGTCAGAATCCAGCAACCAAATTGAACTCGCCAAATTGGTTGAGGAGCTTGTCTCAAAACACTCGTTTCTAAACAAGACCGCGTACCAATATATCTCGCGAATGGATTTCATTGAGAAGATCGACCTGCCCGAGTCGGGCGTTAGGATTTGTCGACTTAAAGGAAAGAAGACCGCAAGCTTTCCGCAGTTAGAGAAACTAAGAATGCTCGACAGCACGAAAGGTGATGAAGCTTCAAAAGCGGTAGCAAAGCTAACTTTGACTGAGGTTGACAATGGATTGTTCTTGCTTGGAAGGCTATTCGAAGGCACTTTAAGAGATTTCATGATTACTGTTGAGAAAACAAAGAAATACCCGGTAGGTCCCGGAAATTATGCCAAGCTGAACAACATGATCCAGTGGATAGAAAGCAAAGGGATAGTGTCTGAGAAAACCATTTTGAATTTCCTCAGACTGGAGCGCAATGAGCGGGCGCATGCAGCAGCGCCCACTTTGGAAGAAAGAGAAATGATGTTGAAGTCGGCACCTTGGATGGCAAGCATATACCTAAACTATATCGTTTACTTCAAGGAGCACACGACCAAGCTCAGGGCAGCTTCTGCTTAACTGTTTAAAAACTTTCGTTAGCTTCCGCTTCCAACAGCGGCGGTTTGGGTATTAGGATCGAGCTCGGCGAGGAGTTGGGTCAGGAGCGGGATGTCTTTGGTGGCGTCGAGGTAGTTCTTGCCGAGCATCTTCGCGAAGCGGCGTTTCTTAGTCTCACCGGTTAGTTCCTTCATTAGTGCACGGCAAAACGCGATGACAACGATCGGGTCGAATTGCGAGCCGGTGTTACGGCGCAAGTCGAGAATCACTTCGTCAAAAGTGCGGCGCGTCTTGTAAGGACGATCGGTCGTCATCGCGTCAAACGAATCGGCAAGCGTGACGATCTTTGCGCCGAGCGGAATTTGTTCGTCCGTCAAACCATCCGGATAGCCGCGACCGTCCATGCGTTCGTGGTGATACTTCGCCATCAGCGGAATGTCGGCATAAGGATGATGAATGGGCGATAGAATTTCATAGCCGGCGGCCGGGTGGCGATTGAGTTCGCTTGATTGCTTGGCATCGATGCGATAAGGCGCGTTGATAATGTCGCGTTCGACGACCAGCTTGCCGACGTCGTGCAGATAACCGGCGATGGCCATGCCTTCGATTTCTTCTTCACCAAAACCCAGTTCGCGCGCAATGATTTCGCTGTACTTGCCGACGCGTTCGGAATGTCCCTGCGTGTATTTGTCCTTGATGTCGATGGCGGCGGCAAAGGCGCGCACGGTGTCGCGATAGATGGCGCGCAGGTCTTCGTAAAGCCGCCGGTTCTCCACGACCTGCTGCTTCACTTCCCCGAGCAAGCGGTGCGTGTGGATGCCGACACCGATGTGCCGGACCATTGATTTGATGACTTCGAGATCGTCGGCGGTGAAGGGATCGCCGCTGGCTTTGCCGCCGAGTAAAACTAAACCTGTTAGCTCGCCGCGCACGACCATCGGGATGATCAGGTCGAAGCCCTGCTGCTGTAGTTGGGACGCGTAGCGATCGAAAAAGATCAGCGAGGACGCTGGTGCAGTCGTGGCCACGTCTTCGACCCGGTCGCTACCGCTTCCGGTTCCGTTTTGACTTTGGACTTTGGACTTTGGACTTTGGACTAACGCCGAAACAAGCAGCGCGCCATCGGGTGCCTTGAGAAACAGATCGCGGTCTGCGTCTTCAACGTCAAATTTCGGTTGATAGTCCTCACCGACTCCCCACACCGCCAGCAGGTTCGTGCTCTTGTCCTCGGGCAGATGATGCGTTGGACACTCAATGATGGCGCCGCGGCGGATCGCAAGCGTCCCGAGCAGCAGGTGCAGCGACGTCCGGACCATCTCCATGAAGTCGCCGGTGTCAGCAACCTCCTGGCCCAGGTCGGCAAGCGCGCCGAACGAGTGAATAAGTTTTTGGGTGTTTGGTTCCATAAAGAGCAGGAGTCAGAATACAGAAGACAGAAGACAGAATAACACGTTGAACCTAGGAATTCAGAACCAGTCAGTTCCCACATTCCGATCCCTGTCTTCTGAATTCTGTATTCTGTATTCTGACTTCTGAATTCTGTCTCCTGCCATCAATGTCCCATTGCTTTGCTGCTGGTGGAGAGGTTGGTGAGTGCTTCCTCTTCGTCTTTGGCGAGCACGACATGCCGGGTTAGTCCAAGCATTTCGAACAACTGCACGGTCTCGTTGTTTACGTCCGAGAATACAACCAGCGCGCCGTTCTTTTCCGCGATGTCGATAATACCGAGCAGGATCGAAATGCCGATGCTGTTGACGAGCTCCGTATCGCTGAAATCGATCACCAGCGCACGCGCGCCTGAATCAAGCTGCTTCTTGCATTCGCGCTCAATGCGTTCGCCCGTAAGCTTATTCAGATAGTCGCTGGCGTACACGACGGCAGTAGTGCCGACGGTGTGCGAGCGAACGTTTGATTTCAAATCTGCCAATGGTTCCTCTTTAGTAGCATAGACTTTAGTCTGTGCAGCTGTGGCATAGAGTTTAGTCTGTGGTTCCTTGAGAGACACAGACTAAAGTCCGTGCCACTTACGACCGCAAATATTTCACCATGCGCAAGCTGGTGCCTTCATCAACGCGTTCGAACTCAACTTCGTCCATCAGTGTCTCAATCAATTTAAGGCCCCAGCCCCGCCGCTGCTCCAAAACGCCCGCCGTGTCGTTCGCTGCGCTGTCTTTCGCTACAACTTTAGCCGGCAAGACGCCGCGACTCGAAATAGTAATCACCAATTTATCATCTTCGACTTGAAAACGTTGATAAATTTTTTGCTCAGGACTCAGGCTATGTTCTGAGGCATTGATGCATGCTTCGACGATGGCCGTCTTTATCTGATTGATTGCCTCGGGACGGAAGTTGAGACGACGGGCAATCTGCTCAGCGGTTGCGGCTGCCAGCAGCTCGTTATCGGCGCCCATTGGCAGGATGAAAACGTATTCGTTGTTAGCAGCCGCCGGTGATTTGTTTAGGCCTTCGGAAAGTTGCGCCGAGAGCAACTCAAATTGCGTGCGGCTCGAGGCGTACGCGCCGCGCTGCCGCAGCTTTTCGCTGGCTTCAACTGAGAAACCTTCATTAGCTATCAGCCACAATTGAACGTGCGCGAAACCGGAGCGCTGGGCCAGCTTGTCCAGACGATTGCACCATTCCTCAACCGCATCCGCGTCCGCTTCAAGTTTGCTATCAATCTTTGCTGCCAGCCAGACGATCTCATTTTCAGTTGTGTAACCTGGGCCGGCAAAAGCGTGCGCAACAACGCAGCTCTCTTCGTCAAATTCTTTGAGTTCGCCGCTGAAGGCAACACCGTGCGCGGTGTGAAATACCTGCGGCAGCTTCATGACTTGCGGATCGATTTCCAGCCGCGCCGCAATCTCTTCCGCTGGTGCGCCTTTGTAGTCGGCAGCAAAAGCGGCGTAGTCGAACAGAACTTTCGGAACGCGTTGATAGTTGAATGCCTGCAGCACATCTCGCAATGGCAGGCTCGCGAGACGCCGGTAATGGCGGGCGACGGTTTGCGGCGCGCGCTGCAATGCGGCCGACATAAGGTCCGCTACAACTAACGCTCTTGGTTCACGCAGCGCGTCGAGCCGAAAGCGGCTGCGAACGAAATCTCGCCACGCGCGCGAGCCGCGTTGAGTGTCTACCGTCTCGCCGTCCCAGTTGATGATTTCCTGGACGTGCAAACTTCGCAAAATATTTTCGACATCCGCCGCCTCCAGATTGAGACGCCCGGCCCATGCTGCAAACGACGCGGTGCGCTGTCCCGCTCCCAGACTTTCGGAAAGCAAGCGAATCAGTGCGCTCCGATCAATCGGGTCCGGCGCCACCTTCTCAAGCACCGACGTGAAGTAATGATTCAGCCGCCCGCCCAGCAGCTCATCAACATACAAGCGCTCGCAATCGAAATAAGAATTGAGCGCCAGATGTTTCTCGCGAGCCGACAGCAGCATCGCATTAATCAGAAATGGGCTGCCTTCGAACTGCTGCGCGAGCAAATCGCGACATTCATCGCTTAGCGATACGCCTTCGCGGCGAGCGATTGACGCAACCAGTTTGCATGCGTCTGCTTCTGCAAGAGGTTCGAGGCGAACTTTCTCGAGCGCGCCGTAATCTACGCCTGCTCGCTCAACTTCGCGAATGATCTCTCGACGCAAACCCGCCAGGACGAAAGGCCGCGAACCTGCTAATGCCTTGATTATCTCGCCGGCAACTGGAACTTGCTCGTTGTCGTAGTTTGCAAGTTTGACAGCGTCGAACAGTATGTAAGGCTTGGGATTTCCAGACGGCACTCGTCGCGGCGCATTAAAACAGAAGCGAACCAATTCGCGTTCGTCGCTGCTGAACCGTTGTTTGTTGTACGCGCTAACCAGTTCCTCAATCCAGTGGAGGTCGGCGGCCGGCGCCAGTTGGACCAAGTCATTCATGGTCAACGATGCTTGCGCGAGCGAAGCTTCGTTGCGGCGAAAGGCAATGTACTGCGCCAGAAACGCGTTGAGAAATTCAATGGCGGCGCTGACGGCAGTGGTGTCGCTTGCCGGCAGGGAAAAGTAAATGGGAACTGCGTCGCCCTGAGCATTGAACAACTGATCGTATGCCTGACGCATCAACTCGGAAACTCCCGCGAGCGGCGCCAGCAGAATCAGCAGTCCACCGGCGTCGCGCGCAGAACCTGCGTGCGCGATAAGGCGATCGAGTTCGGCACTCCTGCCAACAAACTCTGCTCGCTTAACGCGGCCAAGAATGCGCCGCGCTGGCTGAGATCCGGGTGGCTGTGGTCTGGGACTCATTTGTTCGCCGGTGCGCTGTTCAAGTTCTCGACGTAATACTCAACTCGGTTCTTTCCCCCATGCTTGGCGCGGTAGAGAGCGCGGTCCGCAGTCGCGATCACTTTCTCGGCCGTATCGATGTCGCGAGCAAACGTCGAGATGCCGACGCTGATACTCACCACGCCCAGAGGTTGCGACTTGCCGTACGGGAAAACTGTTTCGGCGACTCGTTGGCGCATGCGTTCGGCGATTGCGCCGGCCTCGGTAAGCGACGTTTGCGGCAGCAGAATGCAAAATTCTTCGCCACCATAACGGCAAGCGACGTCGGCGGAACGAAGCGCAGCCTTCAGGCAGTGGGCCGTAATCTTCAAAGCTGCGTCGCCGGCTTGATGGCCGTTTAGATCGTTGTATTTCTTGAAGTCGTCGATGTCGATCATCAAACAGCTCATTGAATAGTTGTAGCGCACCGAACGGTTGAGTTCTTCAGTCAAACGCTCTTCGAGATAACGGCGGTTGAGCAATCCGGTGAGGGGGTCGGTAATCGACATCAATTGGAACTGAGTAGCACGGTCCTGCCATTCCGCGCGTTCGAGCGCAATCGCGATCTGCGGGCTAACCAGATCGAGCAAACTCAAGTCGACGTCATCAAACGCTTTGCCAGTCGCCTTATCGGTCAGATTCAACACGCCAATTTTGCGGCCGCGCATGCTGATGGGATAACTGATGAACGATTCCGTTTTGTAATCACGTTTCTCAGCGGCCGGGAACACGCCGCTCGCAGCATTTGCGACTACCATCGCTTGCCCGGATTCGATTACCTGTCCGGCGATCCCCTCGCCAATCCGCGCGCGATCGACCTGCTCTCTAGGAACCGGCAATCCAATCGCCGCTTTCAGCACAAGTTCATTTGCGTCTTCGTCAAGCACCATCAGCGAAGCGCGTTCCGTGCCGAGCAGTCTTTTCGCGTGCGTCAAGATGGCCACGTAGGTCTGTTCCGGTTCGTTCGAGCTGATGCGCTCGAGAAAGTGTTTTAACGATTCGGCAAGGTCAGTGCGATGTTGCAGTTCACCTCGCAGGCGTTCCACTTCACCTTGCAGGTCTGGTTGCGTTTCGGCCGGGGGCAAAATATCGGTTTGAGTTACCGCAGCAACCAGTGGCGTTTCCGGTTGGATTGATGGTTGCTTCTTTGGTTCTCTGACCGGTTTATTCGTTTCCGAGGCGCGCGAAGTTGAAAACCCTTGCGCGGCTTTTTCCACCCGGGCAGACAGTTGCGTCAGGCGCTGTGGTTCAGAAAAGATCACGTTTTCAAACGGCGCGCTATCGAGTAATTCATTCAACTCGCCTTCGCGAAAGCGCTCGGCAAGCGAACGATAGTCGGCGCCGCTTACAAACGCGCGCCCGCCGATAACTGCAAGACTTGGTTCGCCGGCAATCTGAACCGGCATGGTGAAACACTCCAGTCCGGCGTGACATTTGTAACGGACCACTGAACCGGCGCTCAGCGCGCGTCGGTGTGCGTCGCCGCAATATGGATCGCAAAGACGAACATGCTCGGGCGATGTTTGAAAGGCGCGACAGATCGAATTATTGTTTGAGATCGCGATGGCCGGCGGTTGTCGCCCGTCGACCAGCAACAGCGACAGCCCATGCGAGCTCGCCAGTTTGTCCTGCACCTCGAGCCATCCGGCAGGCGCGTCCTCGGGATGTTCCTGAACAATCTCGGGTGATTGTTGAGGCGCGGACCTTAGCGCTTTGGCTACCGCTCGTTTTGGGCGAGACTCTTGTTTGCGAGGTGGCATTCGATTAATTTCCAAAGTCCGCAAGGTACCTGTTCAATTCGCGGTTTCAGTATAAGTTTCCGAATTGCGTTATCAAATAAGAGGCCCAATCAGAACTAGCTGTCCGCACAGTACGGCCCGCATCCTGCTCAACAGAACAACTTGCCCTATTGGTAAACGACTAATGGCAAACGCTTTTCATGCGTTTACGGGTGAACATTACGGAGTTTTGCGAGGAAATTGAGGCCTATTGGCTAATGACTCGCGCCGCTGCCTCCAGGCCGGGTGCGGCGCCGGGCGCGACCTTTTCAATGTCGGGCTGCTCAGGACTGATGCGAATACAGGCGGCAAAGTGGTTTGGCTTGATTTCCACCAGCGGCGGCACAACTTGTTTGCAGGTCTCGATCATGTAAGGGCAGCGCGTGTGAAAGCGGCATCCGGCTGGTGGATTGATTGGAGATGGCACATCGCCCTCGAGCACGATTCGCTGGCGTGTTGCTTCCACGACCGGGTCCGGCACCGGCACGGCTGAAATGAGCGCCCTGGTGTAGGGCATCAAAGGATCAGCATAGATGGCTTTGGCGGCTGCTATCTCAACGAGCTTGCCGAGATACATAACCGCGACCCGATCTGACACATGACGAATTGCACGCAGGTCGTGCGAAATGAAAAGGTACGTGAGGTTCTTTTGGCGTTGTAACTTCTCAAGCAGATTCATTATCTGCGCCTGAATGGAAACGTCGAGGGCCGATATCGGTTCATCAGCGACAATGAAATCAGGATCGACTGCCAATGCTCGCGCGATGCCGATGCGTTGGCGCTGCCCCCCTGAAAACTCGTGCGGATAACGTTTGATAAAACGTTTGCTCAAACCGACGGTTTCCAACAACTCCTGCACTCGCTTTTCTGCTTCCTTGCCGCGCGCGATGCGAAACGTATCCAACGGCTCGCCTACGATTTGGCCGACTGTCATGCGCGGATTAAGCGAGGCATAAGGATCCTGGAAAATGATCTGAAGATGGCGGCGGTGCTTGCGCAGTTCGCGGGTTGAAAGGTGTGCCAGATCGTAATTGCGAAAGAGCACTTGCCCGGATGTCGGTTCGACCAACCGCAAAATCGCGCGGCCAAGCGTTGACTTGCCACAACCGGATTCACCAACCAAGCCCAGCGTCTCGCCGGCATAAATGTCGATGGTCACTCCGTCAACTGCTTTTACATTGCCGTCGCCCGCTATCGGAAAGTAAACCTTCAAATCCCGGATAGCGATCAACGGATCGCCATGACCGCTTTCGATTGGCGGCGGCATTTTGGCAACGCCGTCGAGCTTTGTTTCGAGATTTGTTTCCTGGGTGCTCATGTTTGGTTCGTGGCTTCAACAGTGCAGTTCAGAGTACAAGCTTTAGCTTGCTCGTTAGTGGCAGCAAACGAAAACGCAAGCTAAAGCTTGGACTCTGAACTACGCCCGGCTGTCTCAGCTCGTGACTCTTCATAAACCTCATGCGCAAAATGGCACAGCGAGCAATGATCCGCGGTTAACTGCACGAACGGCGGAAACTCGCGATGACAAATCTCCTGCACGCGATCGCAACGCGCGGCAAAGGGACAACCCGGCGGCAAGTGTGCGACGTCCGGAGGCAGGCCGGGAATCTGATACAGCTCGCCCTGTTCCGCGGTCGGATCCGGCACTGACCGAAGCAAACCTTTCGTGTAAGGATTTCCGGGCGTGGCAAACAACTCTTTTGTCGGTGCTTGCTCAAAAATCTTTCCCGCGTACATGACGAGCAAATGGTCGGTCATGCCGGCGACGATGCCCAGGTCATGCGTAATCAAAATCACGCTGGTGCCGGTCGCTTGCTTGAGTCTCTTTATCAACTCCAGAATTTGCGCCTGAATGGTAACGTCAAGGGCGGTCGTCGGTTCGTCGGCGATTAACAACTCGGGTTCGCATGAGAGTGCCATGGCAATCATCACGCGCTGTCGCATGCCGCCCGAGAATTCGTGCGGGTAATTATCAGCGCGAGCTCGCGCATCGGGAATCCCGACCGTCTCCAACATTTTGACGGCATGCTCGTAGGCCTGTTGTTTCGTATGACCCAGGTGCAGTCGCGTCATCTCCATCAATTGCCGCGACACCTTCATGAATGGATTCAACGAGGTCATTGGATCCTGAAAAATCATGGCGATGCGACGGCCGCGAATGTGGCGCACGGCTTCGTTGTTCAGCGTCAGAAGGTCTTGTCCGTCGAAGATGACTTCGCCGGAAACAATCTTGCCGGGCGGCGTCGGCACCAGGCGAAGGATGGAAAGGTTTGTGACTGACTTGCCCGAGCCTGATTCGCCGACGATGCCCAGCGTCTCGCCGCGCTTCAGTTGAAACGAGATGCCGTCAACAGCCTTGACGATCCCATCTTCGGTGTCGAAGTAGGTGCGCAGGTCAGTGACTTCCAGCAGGTTTCCGTTATTCGTCATCTCAATCGGTAGCATAGGCTTTAGCCTGTGCGGTTGCCTCACACAATCCGAACTTAGGGTCCCCAGAATGCACACGCTTTAGGCCTGTTGGCTTCAGCTACTTTCTTCGCTAGCCAACACCGACTAAAGTCTGTGCTACTAGACCTTGCGCATCTGCGGATCGAGCGCATCGCGCAATCCATCACCCAGAAAATTTAGCGAAAACAAAGTCAGCGCCATCGTCAGCCCCGGGAAAATCAGTTGCCACGGGAAAATCGCAATATTCTGAATTCCGTCAGACGCCAGGCTGCCCCACGAAGCCAATGGCGGCTGCACTCCAAAACCCAGATACGACAAAAAAGCTTCGCTGAGCATCACGGTCGGGATGGTCAGCGTTGCGTAAACGATGACTGGTCCCAACGTATTCGGCACGATGTGGCGAAAGATAATGCGCGTGGTGGAGACTCCGGTTGCGCGCGCCGCCAGCACGAATTCCTGGTTCTTCAACGAAAGCACCTGGCCACGAACGATTCGCGCCATGGTGAGCCACGAAACCGAACCGAGCGCGATAAACAAAAGGACCAACTGCCCGACCGCGGTGCTGCTGCGAAACATCGCCAACAACACAATCACCAAAATGATGTACGGCAACGAATATAAAATATCGACGAATCGCATCATCAGGTTGTCGATGCGCCCGCCCAGGTAGCCCGCCACTGCGCCATAGGCGACACCAATCAGCAACGAAACAATCGTAGCGATGATGCCGACCATCAACGAAATCTGACCGCCTTGCAGCACGCGCGCCATGATGTCGCGGCCTTGATTGTCGGTGCCCATCGGGTGCGTCCATGAAAACGAACCGTCGGGCGCTCTAAACGGAGCAAACGATTTTATTAGCCGCGAGTCTGAAGGAATGTAGTCAGGACCAAAGCCATTAACACGTTTGATAATCTCCGGACCAACCAGCGAGGCGACTGCCACCAGAATTACAACGATCATTCCAAAGACGGCCAGGCGATTTTTCAATAATCGGCGCCAGGCGTCTCTCCAGAGGGACGTCCCAGCAACAATTTCTTCGCCGGGGGGCGTATGAAGTTCTTCCTCAGCCACAACAAACTCAGGCGGCGTGTGGATTACTTCTGGCTCAGAAACTCTTTTGTCTTCGTTCATAAAGTAGGACAGGCATTCCTGCCTGTCGGTGTAGGACAGGCATTCCTGCCTGTCCTCTTATCTCGAGCGGGACAGACAGGAATGTCTGTCCTACTTTCAGTAGCGAATGCGTGGGTCGAGATACGCGTACGCGATGTCCACGACCAGGTTCATCAGCAGCAGCGTGATCGCGATAAAAGAAACGATGCCGATAATCAAGGGCTCGTCGCGATTCAAGGATGCCTGAATAAAATAGTTCCCCAACCCCGGCAGCGTGAACAGACGTTCGACCACGACCGTTCCCGTCAACAGAAAAGCCAGCGCTGGTCCAGTAAACGAAACGACCGGCATCAGCCCGCCACGCAGCGCATGACGCATCACGACTTGTCGCTCACTCAAGCCTTTCGATCGCGCGGTGCGAATGTAATCCGAGCGCAACACTTCCAACATTCCGGCACGCGTCAAGCGCGCAATATAGGCCATATAGATCCCGGACAAGGTAAGAACGGGCAGCACCATGCCACGACTGGGAAAGCCGTACCAGCGCGCCGGCGGAAGCCAGTAGAGCGTTAACGAGAAAATCAAAACCAGTATCGGACCGAGGACAAAATTCGGCACAGAGATGCCCACCATCGCCAGCGCCATCGACGCGTAATCGAGTTTTGAGTTTTGCTTTAGTGCCGCAAACGATCCGAGGGTAATGCCGACCAGCAATGCCAGCAGGTAGGCTGACAAACCGATGGCCGCCGACACCGGCAATGAGCGGGCAATGATTCCGTTAACTGATTGTCCTTCGTATTTGAGGGAGGTGCCAAAGTCGAGCAGCAGCACGTGGCCCATCATCTTGCCGTACTGCACGTACCACGGTTTGTTAAGTCCGTACTTTTCGCGAATGTTGTTTTCAATTGCTTTCGGAATCGGCTTTTCGCCTGAGTAAAAGTTGCCGGGCGCGAGCCTGATCAAACCCCAGGTCAGGGTGATGACGACGAGAATCGTCGGGATGGTAATGAGCAGACGTCTAAGGACAAAGCGAAGCATAGTTAGGTGCGACTCAGGACTGATTTACCATTTTCCATTTCTCATTTGCCATTGAAAAAGCATCGAGCCATGGCTTCAAATGAAAAATGTTAAATGTGAAATGGCAAATGGTAAATCTTCGTCAAACTTGTAACCATATGAAAAACGGAGATGACTAGTCACTCAAACTCGGCGGACCATAGTCCCACTTCGCCGGATCGCGCTCAATGTAAACAAACTTCCATGCGTAAACCGATTGCGCATTCGGATATAAACCCTTTACGTAAGGCTTCTTTACAAAATTCACCGATGAAGTCTCGATAGGAATTACTGGCTGCGCATCGAGCAGGTACTTCTCGGCCTTTGCCATCAGCTCATAACGTTTTTGCTTATCAAGCGAACGATTGGCCTCCTCTAACAAATCGACGTACTTTTTGTCCCACCAGCCGCTGCCGTTATCACCGCCCGGCGTCGAAAAAAGATTTAGGAAGGTAAACGGATCCATGTAGTCCGCGCCCCAAATTCCTATTGCAAACCCTTTGTACTCGAGCTTGGAGCGGACGCTCATGAACGTCTTGAATTCCATGCTCTTCAACTGCACGGTGATGCCTAAATTCTGCTTCCACTGGGCCTGCATGAATTCCGCCATCGTCTTGTTCGAGCTTTGCGTGTTGAACGAGAAATCAACCTGGGCCACCGGAAAGCTTTTGCACTCGTAACTGCCATCTCCTTTTTTGGTGATCGGGAAACCAGCTTCACCCATTAACTTGCGCGCCTGCTCAGGATCAAAGCCGTCTCCTTTTGGCTGGGGATAGCCTACAAAAATTCCTTCGGGGGTGAACGCCGATAGTGCTTTTGTGATGCGTCTTGACTTGGCGTAATTGATCTTGTCAATCGCCATGTTAAAGGCGCGCCGCACCCGGATGTCATTCAAAGGCGGTTTGGTGACGTTCATCAAAATGTAAACGATCGCTGCCTCGGCGCCGTCCATGTAATCCTTCTTGGGCCGCACCACGTCCAGCCAGCCGTTGGGTACAACGTGATTGTTAACCGCGTCGACCTCGCCGACCTTGTACAGATTCATAGCGGTGGGATTGTCCGACGAAACCATAAAATGGATTTCGTCGAGACCCACATTCGCTGCGTCCCAGTAAACCGGATCACGTTCTACTATCAGCTCGTCGTAATGTTTCCACGCTTTAACTTTGAATGGACCACAGGTAACGATATTTGCGGGGTCGGTCCAACTGTCACCATATTTTTCGATGATCTTTCTGGGCACCAGCCGGAAGAGTTGATGCGCCGCAAGCCCGCTGAAATAAGGTGCGGGTTGCGACAGTGAAATTCGAACCGTATGGTCGTCTACGGCTTCGACCCCGATGTCTTCGGCTTTTATTTTGACGAATTCTTTGCCGGCAACTGCTGCCTGAAGTTTGGGATTGCCGGACAATAATTTCGCGCGCGCTTTTTCGCTGCCGGGCAAAGTGAGCCGGGGCGGGGAATGCATGAACTGGTGAAAAGGCGTGTCTGGCGCAGGCGCGGTCCCCTTCTCTGTTGGCTTGATTTCCGGGCTGTCCGGATTGATCGGTTTCTGACTTAGCGGCTCAGTTTGTACTGTGCCTTCCTCGGCAAAATCCTTTTCGAGCAAGTATTGATTCGTCGCCGAGTCGCGCACAAACACGGCGCCCTCATTAAAGGCTTGCGAGTATCTTATGGTGTAAGCCAGGTAAGCATTCTTCGATGCTATTTCCGGCGAAAGAGACCGGCGAATGCTGTAAAGGAAGTCCTGCGCGTTAATCGGATCACCGTTGGACCACCTCGCCGTATATCGCAAATGAAAAACAAACTCGGAAGAATCGTCGTTGATGTCCCAGCTCTCAGCCAACGCCGGAATGGCGGCCAACGTTTTTGGATCGTACTCCACCAGGCCCTGATACAAGGCCATGTAGATGCGCGCTTCCGGTTGGCCCGAACTGACCGCCGGATCGAGCGACTCAGGCTCATCGCCATTTATGTATCGCAGAATATTTGTGGCTGGGGGTGTAGTGCTGCCAAAGAACGCCGGATTGGTCGCCATGGCGCGACAGGAAATCGATCCCAGCGCCAGCGATACCAGCACCAGGCCTGCGAGCAGTTGTCTGTAGTAAAGACTAGCCATCGTTTTCCGCGGCAACAAATTTTGAAGGGAATGTCAGACGGAAGTTAACACGCAAAAAACGCATTATCAAGAATCTTGTGTACGGCGCCGCTTGGATTAACGAGCGTTGCTTCCTGTTGGAGACGCGGCCGGCTTCCAATTTCCATCTATTCGGACTTTTTTTAACGAGGGTGCGTCGAGGATGTTGGCATCAAATCCGTTGACGTACGGTTTCACCAGCGCGTACGAAGAAGCGAAATAAATTGGCATCGCACTCAGGTTATTTAACGCTTGCGCTTCAGTATCAATCGCAGGCAGCGTGGTCGCAGACCTGTCGGCCGTGACGATTGACTTACTTCTCTCCGACAGCCCAGTGCCAGGCTTGTTCAACCGTTCCGTCTCATTCGCGGCGGCCGTGCCAGGATAATTTTCGCCGAACAACGTATGAATATTCGTAAGTTCATCAGTCGTCTGCATCACAATCCCGCGCCGCACGACATCAAAATCCCCGCTCCGAATTGCCGCCTCATAGTCGTCCCAATTTTTAGTTACCAGCTCCGTTTGAATATTCAATACGTTGCGCCACATCACCGCAATCGCCTGCGCCACAAGCCGCTGCTGTTCATTGCGATTGACCAGCAGGCGGACGATCGGAAAGTTTTTGCCGTTCGGAAAACCTGCTTCGGCGAGCAACTGTCTGGCGCGCTCGTCGTCCTTCTCCAACAGGTCGGATTTACCGACTACAGTTTTCGGCGCTTCAGTCGGAATCTGCGGCAAGAATCGTTTTGCCGGCTCGGTCGCGCCCCCAGTTTCATCTGCGCTGATGCGATCGCGATCGATAGCAATCGCGAGAGCTTCACGCACGCGAACATCGTCAAAGGGCGCACGCGCGGTGTTGAAAGTGTAATAGGTTAACGCACCAAAAGTGGTCCGGCGAAAATCGGCGTACGGTGCAAGCAGTTTTATGGCTAAGGGTTCAAGCGCCGCATTCGTTACGGCATCGACTCCGCCAGAGCGATACGACGCCAGCGCCGATTCGGTGTCGCGCGCGCCGACAAATTCAACGCTTTGCAATGTTACCTGTCGCTTGTCCCAATAATTTTCCGCGCGCGCGAGCAGTACCCGCTCGTTATCGGTTTCTGCAACTGAGAAAGCGCCGTTGGAAAGTAAACCGCTGGCGGACAACTTACCAGCCGGCGCATCGACGCTAAGTTTCACCGGACGAAAAACGGGATGGGCCACCAGCGCGGGAAAGTTCATGTCAGGTCGCCGCAGGCGGACGCGCAACACGCGGTCCGAGAGCGCTTCAGCACCAAACGCGGGTTCCGATTCCCGAGCGGCTGCCAGGGTTGAGGCGGTTGAATGCAACGGCGGAGATGATTGCGCTGCTGCCTGGGCCGGAGACACGGACGGTTTCTTTTCCGCGCCTTCAATGTTCGCAAGTAAATCCGTGTGCGGAGCCAACTCACCCAGCTTCACTGTTCGCTGCCATGAACGCACAAAATCTTCCGCCGTCACCACCGCCCCGTTGGACCACCTTGCGTCGTCACGCAAATAGAAAGTCCACGTGCGCCCGCCGTTTGACGCTTCCCATTTGGTGGCGACTGCCGGCACCGGCATTAACGTCTGCGGGTCGTAATCGGTTAGCCCTTCAAAGATTGCGCGCACCAAATCGGTGTCGGGAGGCGCAGCGGCAAAGGCTGGATCGAAAGTCTGCGGCAAGCCGCCATCGCTCCACCTAAACTGCTGACCGCTGGGTACGACCACACGTCCGTAATAAGGCTCGACGGCCTCGTTCAGGAAACAACCGGCATGACTCAACGCCAAAGCGAAAAGCAAAGTGGTTGCCACAGCCGCGCGCATGCTCGGTTTTGTGGGGAGAATGTTTCTGATTAAAGGCATCAATGTGAATCGCGGCCGCCTGTCCAATGCCGTTGCGCTGGCGGATGTGGTTTAGAGTACAAGCTTTAGCTTGCGGTCGGAAATCAGCAGCCTAAAGGCTGGACTCTTGAACTTCTATTGCGTTGTCCTGGATCCAAAATCCGCGGTCAGCGCTGCGTATACTTTTTCGGTTTGCCGGCGCGTGTCGTCAAAACCTTCTGACGTATCAATCAGGTAGTCGGCAAACTGTTTCTTTTCTTGCTGGCCCATCTGCGCGCTAATTCTCCTCTCTGCTTCTTCGCGACTCAAACTATTTCGCAACATCAAGCGCTGCAACTGAACTTCCGGGCGGCAGTGAACAACAATCAGCTTATCGAAACGTTTGTAACCGCCTGATTCGATCATCAAAGCGGCATCAACCACTGCGATACCGTCCGGGTCGACAGCTTCCCATTCGCGCAGCAGTTCATCCTGACGCGCGATAATGTACGGATGCAGGATTGAGTTAAGCATGCTGCGTCTTTGCGCGTCACCGAACACCATCGCGCCGAGCCTTGTTCGATCAAGCGTACCGTCGGACTGCAAGACTTCAGGGCCAAATTCGGCGACTACTCTCTCAAGCGCGACGGAATTTGGTTCAACTACTTCACGCGCTGTCAGGTCAGCGTCGAGCACGTGACAGCCAAGTTCAGCGAGCACGCCGGCTACAAATGATTTGCCGACGCCAATCGATCCTGTTAGTCCGACGCGCAACATTTTTGAAAAGTAAACAGCAGACAGCAAACAGCAAACAGCCAGATTTGGTTTAGAGACTTTGCAACCAGGAGATGCAAGTCGAAATCGTGCCCAGCCAATTTCTGGCTGTTGACTGTTTGCTGTTTTCGATTTACTTAATTATTCCCCTCCGCAGCTTCGCCGCCTTCACAGTGTTTCGCATCAACATCGCTACAGTCAGCAGGCCAACGCCGCCCGGCACCGGTGTGCGCCGGCCGGCAACTGCGTCCGCTTCGGCCGGATTCACATCGCCCACGAGCGTGTACCCGCGCTTTGAAATAGTTTCGATTCGCCTGTCGGCGTCAGCGCCGAACAGTTTTCTTGCCGTGGCTTCATCAGTGACATTGTTCATGCCGACATCGATAACGGTCGCCCCCGGTTTGATGTGCTCGCGGCCAATAAAACCGGGCCGCCCGATAGCGACTACGAGCAGATCGGCTTCGCGCGTTACGGCCGCCAGGTCGCGGGTACGCGAATGACAGACGGTGACTGTGGCGTCCCGCTGCAACAACAGTTGCGCCATCGGCCGGCCCACAATCTGACTGCGGCCAACTACGCAGGCGTTCGTCCCGGCGATTGGTATTCCTGATCGATCCAGCAATTCAATTACGCCCGCAGGCGTGCACGGTGCGAAAGCCGGCCTGCCAAGCGCCAATCGTCCAACGTTCAAAGGATGGAAGCCATCAACATCCTTCTGCGGATTTACTGCTTCGATGATTTGGTCTGCGTCGATTTCGGCGGGCAGCGGCAGCTGGATCAGGATACCGTCGACGTCGTCACGCTTGTTAAGCGAAGCAATCAGTTCCAAAAGCTCAACAGCGTTTGTGCTTGCCCGGAGCGCGTGATGTTCCGACTTGATGCCAACTTCTTCGCAGGCATTTATCTTGTTCCTGACGTAGACCGCTGAGGCTGGATCATCGCCCACGAGAACTGCCGCGAGACAAACCTTGACCCGATGATCTTTCCATAAACGCTCGACCTCGCCGGCGGCTTCCAGTTTGATCTGCGCAGCGACGGCGGCGCCCGCGAGCAATTCCGCATGACGAGAAGGATTAGTGTTTGTGAACGTCTGTGTCGCCATGTTCAGTTTCATGTCCGATAAGCTTTAGCTTGTCGCAGCGCCGCGACAACAGTCATGGTCCTTTTAACAAGCGTCGAGCTTTCGTGCTAGGTTACACCGAGATTGCTTTTATTAGTTAGCGTGAACTAACAAATATTTATGAAAACGTTTCGAACGGTCATTCTTTCGCTTTGCTTCATTGCGCTGGTCGTGGTTCCCGGTTGTCGGCATCAGCGCACGCGTTCGGCGACGGAAAAGCATTACGAGTTGAAGGGCAAGGTCGTGCTGGTTGAGAAGGACCAGCATCTGGTGACCATCGCTCATGAGGACATCAAGGACTACATGCCGGCGATGACGATGCCGTTTACGGTCGGCGAAGACTGGTGGTGGATTTTTGAAGTGCCGCTCATGCCGGGCGATCATGTCAATGCCACCCTGGTCGTCGACGGCGCCAAGGCATGGCTCGAGGACGTAGTGATCGCCAAGGAGGCTTCTGATAACGCAGCGCCGGTGAGCGGCGAAGGCATCGGTCCGAAGCTGGGCGACGAAATTCCCGACTACCGTCTTATCAACCAGGATGGAAAAGCTATTCGCCTGCACGACTACCGAGGCAAGGCGCTGGTTCTGACGTTCATCTACACACGTTGCCCGGACCCGGACCAGTGCACGTTGATGAGTAACAATTTTGCGGCCATCGATCAGGAACTGCAAAAACAGCCGGAACTTTACGCGAAGACGCATCTGCTCAGCGTCAGTTTCGATCCGGAATACGATACTCCGAAGGTGCTGCGCAGTTACGGAGCGGCTTTCACCGGCAGATATTCCGATGAGACTTTCGCACATTGGGAATTCGCATCCGGCAGCACGGACGAGGTAAAAGGGATAGCGCAGTATTTCGGAATGCGCTATTACCTGGATTCAGAAACAGGAAATCAGCAGGTTATTCATTCGCTCAGGACCGCAGTCGTCGGTCCCGACAGCAAAGTGATCCAGGTTTATCGTGGCAATGAGTGGAAGCCGGATGAAATTGTGAACGACCTGCGCGAGGCAACCCAAACGAAGAAATAGCCGCGGATGAACGCGGATGAGCGCAGGTCAGAAAAGACTAAACGGTAAGATAGCTTTCCCTTAAATGTAATGGGCCGCTTCAGGTTCGGCTATGCCGTCTGATGTGCGGCGGCGGCTTTGCCCCGCCGAGAGCAGCCAAGTTATTCCCGGGCTACGCCCTTGGTTCGGGCTTAGCCCTAAGATTTGTTGGCCCAACCCATGGCATAGCCCAGAATTAAGAAGCCAGCTTTTCGGCGGGGCAAAGCCGCCGCCGCACATCAGGCGGCATAGCCGTAGCTGCGCCAATGACCTAATTCTAGAGCTAAGCGGAATTACCCTTTTAGTTCTTTCTGATCCGCGCTCATCCGCGAAAATCCGCGGCTAAAAACTCTTTACCAAATCTGGCAACGTTTATCCGCCGGTCGCACCATCTGATCGCCCGCTTTGCATTGGAACGCCGTCGCAAATAGTTCCATATTCGACAGTGGTCCATTCACGCGGAAGCGACCGAGCGGATGCGGGTCGGTCGCCACTCGCAGCCTTGCCGCTTCGGGACGAATGTTCTGCGCCCAAATCTGCGCGTAGCCTAAAAAGAAACGCTGCTCTGGTGTGAAGCCGGCAATTACTCTTCCCGGTTTTCCGTTGAGTGATTTTTGATAAGCAGCATAAGCAACCGCCAGCCCACCAAGATCGGCAACCGACTCACCGACAACCAGCTTGCCGTTTTGATTCAGACCAGGCTCGACTTCGTAGCCATCAAACTGTTTCACCACGCAGTCGGTCCGTTCTTTGAACTTCTTAAAGTCGTCCGGCGTCCACCACATGGCGAGATTGCCGTTAGCGTCGAACCGCGCGCCCGTATCATCGAACCCGTGCGTCATCTCGTGGCCGATAACAACGCCGATGCCGCCGTAGTTGAACGCGTCGTCTGCTTTCGGATCGTAGAAAGGCGGTTGCAGAATGCCAGCCGGAAAAACGATCTCGTTGATGCTCGGGTTGTAGTAAGCGTTAACGGTCGGCGGCGACATGCCCCATTCGGTCTTATCGACTGGCTTGCCGATTTTGCCGAGGTTTCGTTTGACTTCAAACTGGCGCGCCGAGATGGTGTTGTTATAGAAAGGCCCGGGGCTGACTTGCAATGCTTCGTAACTGCGCCACTTGTCGGGATAGCCAATCTTGCGTATGAAGGCGTCGAGTTTTGAAATTGCTTTCTTGCGCGTGTCGTCGCTCATCCAATTCAAGGTTGTCAGGTCAGACCGCAGCGCTTCGACTAAATTCTTCACCATCTCCTGAGCGCGCAGGCGAGCAGCCGGCGTGAACGTCTTTTGAATGTAGAGTTGGCCCAGCGCCTCGCCGAGCGAGCGATCGGTGCTGACAATGCAACGACGCCAGCGTGGCTGCATTTCCTTCGTGCCCTGCAAATACTTGCCCGAGAAATTAAAATCTTCCTCAACGAACTTTGCTGAGAGCGTCCCGGCCGTCGAATTGAGCAGGTGCCACCGAAGATACGACTTCCAATCATCCAATGAGATAGAGGTCAGGAGTTTGTCGGCCGCTTTGAAGAAGTCAGGCTGGCCCACATTTATCTTGTCGATCGTCGGAAGGCCCACCCCGTCAAAATAGTTGCGCCAATCGAAGTGCGGTGTCAACGCGCTCAACTCGGTGCGATTCATCGGATGGTAATTCGCTTCCGGGTCGCGTCGCTGCACGCGCGTTGTCGAGTTTTCAGCGAGCTTCGTCTCGATCGCAAGTACTGTTTGAGATTCTGCGGTCGAGCGATCGGCGGGGTCTCCCAATAACTCGAACATTCGGGCCACGTGCTTTTGATATTCCTCGCGGGTCTGCCGCGACTTCTGATCATCCTTTGTATAGTAATCGCGGTCCGGCAAACCCAGGCCGCCCTGCACCGCCTGCGCGATCACCGCTTGCGAGTTCTTGAAATCCTGTGCGCCGCCGAAACCAAAAACTGCGGGAATGCGATAAGCATGAAACCGCGCGATTTCAGCCTGCAAACCAGCGACATCATTGATGGCTGCAATGCGATCAAATTCGGGTTGGAGCGGTGTCACTCCCTGGCCCTCGATACCTGGCTCGTCCATGCAACTGCGGTAATAGTCGGCGATCTTTTGTTCGTTGGTTCCGGCTTTCAAGGATTTCTTCGCCAGCAGTCCATCGAGAATTCCATGCAGCACCGCGATGTTTTGTTCGTCCAGAACTTCGAATCGACCCCAACGCGAAAACGCCGCCGGAATTTGATTCTTCGCGATCCAACCACCATTCGCATATTGAAAAAAGTTTGCGCAGGCGGAAACGCTCGTGTCCATATTGCCAACATCAAAACCAGGAAGTTTTCCCGCTTCGATTGTCGGCACAGAAGCCGAGGTCGTTTTGAGATGAGCTGCTTCGCTTGATCGATTTGCGAAAGCGAGCGAACAGACCAACGCTGCCGCGATAGCAAATGTTGTTAAGAGCTTACGCATGATAGGGTCCTCCGGATTAAGTCGCTGAAAAGGGGTGTAAAAAAAAGGGGTCTTACGATAGATTCCCGCGGGCTGGCTGCGTTCGGCCAGGACTGCTTAGGCCGCGCCTTTGATCTTCTTGATTTCTTCAGTCAGCACCGGCACCGCTTCAAACAGATCGCCAACGATGCCGTAATCCGCGATGTCGAAAATCGGCGCTTCGGGATCTTTGTTGATGGCCACGATGGTGCCTGAATTCTTCATGCCGACGAGATGCTGAATCGCGCCGGAGATTCCCAGCGCGATATAAAGCTTAGGCGCTACGGTTTGTCCTGACGATCCAATTTGGCGATCGATTGGTAACCATTCCGCGTCACAGATTGGCCGGGACGCTGCCAGGTCTCCACCGAGCGCTTCCGCAAGTTTTTCTGCGAGCGCCAAATTATCTTTGCTCTTGATGCCACGGCCCACGGCAACGATGATGTCGGCCTTGCTCAAGTCAACTGCTTGTTTGACTTCCTGAAACGGGGCTTCCGGCGTCATGCGAATGTTTGCCACCTCAACCTGCATTTCCTCTATCGGGGCGCTTCCCTTCCGCGCCTGGTCCGGTCTGTAAGATCCCGATTGAAAGGTTGCAAAAACCGGCGCCGCGCCGTCGGAAACGACATCAGCGTCAAGCTTGCCGAGGAAGATGCGGCGCGTGAACCGGAGCGTCGTGCCCGCCGCCTGGGCGCGAATACAGTCGCTGATCAAGGCCTTTTCGAAACGCGCCGCAAGTTTCGGAGCGAAGTCGCGCACCAAATATGTATGGGGAAAAACGACGAGCTGCGGATCGAGTTGCCGCACGACACTTTCGATCGCGTCGGTGTAACCGTCGGGCGTGTACTGGGCCAACTTTTCGTTCTTTGCCTGGATGACCTTGGCCAGATCGTAAGCTGCGATTTCCTGGGCCAGCGCCGAAACGTCCGCGCCGGCAATTACGGCAGTCACCGGCTGATCCATTTGAGCAGCAAGACTCTGCGCCGCGGCCACGGCTTCAAGCGAAGTCCTGTTCAGAGCGCCGTCGCGGTGCTCGATGAATACTAAGATTCCGTTACTCATAAATTATGTGGCATAGACTTTAGTCTGTGCTGGTGGCATAGACTTTAGTCTGTGCGGGTGGCATAGACTTTAGTCTGTGCTGATGCGCCAAAAGAACCTTGTAGATAGATTTACTTCTGTGCTTCTCCGTCAAGACACAGGCTAAAGCCTATGCCACCTAAAATACGCGCGCTTCGTTGTGAAGTTTCTCAGCCAACGCAACCGCGCCTGCTTTCGCATCTCCGTTGCCGAGCAACTGCGTCTGCTTCGTTTTCTGAGGCAGATAAATCTTTTCGATGCGCTGATGCGTTGGACGATTTACGATCTCGGCGGCTGGCGTGACTTCCTTAATCTCTTTCTTCTTGGCGGCCATGATGCCCTTGAGTGTGGCGTAGCGAATCTGGCTGATGCCCGACTGAATCGTCAACAACGCGGGCAGCGGCATCGAGTACCATTGATACCAACCACTTTCAAGTTCACGCTTGACGCGAAGCTTGTCACCGGAAGCGTCAACTTCAATTGCAATGGTCGCATGCGGCATTCCCAGTAGCTCGGCCATGATTACGCCCGTTTGTCCGTAGCCATAATCGTCTGATTGCAAACCGGTCAGGACCAAGTCAGGGTTTTCATCGCGGATGGCGGCGACCAAAACGCTTGCCGTTGCATAAGGCGAGAGTTGGCCCAGGTTGTCCCCGGCCACATGAATCGCCCGGTCGGCGCCGCGCGCCAGTGCGTCTTTGATCACACTCTTCACGCGCTGCGGTCCCATGGAACAAACAACCACCTCGCCGCCGAGCTTTTCCTTGACGCGCAACGCTTCTTCCAAAGCGTAGCCGTCGGATTCACTCACCTCGAAAGACAGATCGCCTTCTTCGATCCAGGTGTTTTCTTTGTTGATTCGCAGAATCGCGTCTTTGTTCGCGACCTGTTTCATCATTACTAAGATTTTCATTGTTGAATCTTACACATCCTCGACTTTGCTTTTTGGCCTTCGGTCTTTGGTCTTTGGTCTTTGAAAAGACAGCGCAAACCTTTAGAGGTTTTCTCGCAAAGACCAAAGACCTAAGTCCCAAGACCTACGCTTCATATCTCTTAAACAAAAGTGCCGCATTCGTGCCGCCAAACCCAAAACTATTGGACAGCGCGTACTCGACTTCCGCCTCGCGTGGAACATTCGGCACATAGTCGAGATCGCAATCGGGATCCGGATTGACGTAATTTATCGTCGGCGGCAACACCTTGCGATGCAATGCCAAAACTGAAAACACGCCCTCAATCCCGCCAGCCGCGCCCAGCAAATGGCCCGTCATCGACTTTGTCGAACTGACCGCAAGCTTGTACGCATGGTCGCCAAACGTCTTCCGGATTGCCAACGTTTCAAACTTGTCGTTGTAAGGCGTCGAGGTGCCGTGGGCATTGATGTACCCGACTTGCTCCGGTGCGATGCCGGCGTCCTTCATCGTTTTCGTCATGACGCGAATCGCACCTGAACCGGTTTCATCAGGCATCGTTAAGTGAAACGCGTCCGCCGTCATGCCGTAACCGACCAACTCTGCGTAGATGCGAGCGCCGCGTCGTTTCGCGAATTCCAATTCCTCCAAAATCATAAGTCCGGCGCCTTCGCCGATAACGAAACCATCGCGGTCGCGCTCGAACGGCCGCGACGCATGCAGCGGATCGTCGTTGCGCGTCGAGAGCGCGCGCATTGATGCAAAACCAGCGACACTCATCGGCGTGATGGCCGATTCGGCGCCGCCGCAGATCATGACGTCCGCGTCGCCTCGTTGGATTATTTTGAAGCTGTCGCCAATTGCATGCGCCCCGGCGGCACATGCGGTTGCGGTGGCGGAGTTTGGACCCTTTGCGCCGTAGCGAATGGAAACCTGGCCGGCCGCCAAATTGACGATCGCGGAAACGATAAAGAATGGAGAAACACGATCGGGCCCCTCGTTCAGCAGCTTTGAATGCTCACGCTCGATGGCCCAAAAGTCACCAATGCCGCTGCTGATGTACGTCCCGGCCTGTTCCGCAACACCGTCGGGAAACCGGCCCGCTTCGTTCAGGGCCAGACCGCTATCGGCCATGGCTTCCACCGCCGCGGCAATGGCGTAATGAATAAAGGCGCCCATCTTGCGCGCCTCTTTCTTTGCTATGAATTTGAGTGGATCGAAGTCTTTAACTTCCGCGGCAAACTTAACCGAAAACTTTTCGGTGTCGAATTTTTTGATGTAGTCCACGCCGCTCTGACCGTTCATCAGCGCGGACCACGTTGATTCAACTGAATTGCCAACCGGCGTTATCAGACCCAGCCCGGTAACGACTACACGACGTGCCAAATCAAGACTCCTTGAAGAAATAGTGATGAGTACTGAGTGATGAGTGATGAGGTAAGACCAGTTGGTCTTAGACGCTCGACCCTCCACCAATAATTTCTCAACTATTTTTTGTGCTGGTCGATGTAGTTATACGCGTCGCGCACACTTTGAATCTTCTCCGCGTCTTCATCAGGGATTTCGATGCCGAACTCTTCTTCAAAGCGCATCACCAGTTCCACTGTATCCAACGAGTCCGCCCCCAGGTCATCGATAAAGCGGGCATTCGGCGTTACTTCGTTCTCATCAACGCCTAATTCGTCGACGATAATTTGTTTGACCTTATTCTCGATCTCTTGATCGGGCATCGTTTTGCTCCTCTTGTGATGAAATATCTAATTCCAATTAGTTAAGCAAACTGTTAGTTTGCGGTGGTGCTGCAGCCTTCAACTTTCGTGCTTATGAACCACCGCAAACTAACAGTTTGCTTTACGTCTCAGCCATTTAAGAAACGCCGAGGCCGGCGCTCGCTGCTTTCAAACTCGCCGCGTCCTCGACATTGAAACACTTCACTTCGCGGCTTATCTGCCGCATCAAACCAGACAATACCTTTCCCGGGCCGACTTCAACGAAGTTTTCAACACCTTGCTCAATCAATAATTGCATTGACTCGAGCCAGCGCACCGGCGCCGAAACCTGACGAACCACCGCATCGCGAGCCGCATTGGCTGCCTTGTTGGTTGCGGCATCAACGTTTGTCACCAGCGGTATTGATAGGTCCTGAAAACTAACGCTTTCCAGGTCAAAAGCCAAACGTTCCTGGGCCGGCAACATTAACGCGCAATGAAAAGGCGCGCTTACATTCAACTTTACAACGCGTTTCGCGCCAGCATTCTTCAGCAATTCGACGGCCCGTTCAACTGCTTCAGCGTTGCCGGCGATTACAACCTGGTTCGGCGAGTTGATGTTCGCCGGCGCGCAAACCTCGCCCTGTTGCGCTTCTTCACACGCAGTCTCGATGGCTTTCAGTTCCAAACCCATGACTGCTGCCATCGCGCCAACGCCGGGCGGCACAGCTTCCTGCATGTAACGGCCGCGCCTGCGCACGGTCTGAATCGCTGCGCTAAGTGATAACGATTTTGCTGCGACCAAAGCCGAATATTCGCCAAGACTGTGGCCGGCAACATATTTCGGTTTCGGAAATCCTTCCGACTCGATTACGCCAAGAACTGCAACTGAAACTGCAAGAATTGCCGGCTGCGTATTCTCGGTTAGTTGCAACTCCTCGACTGAGCCTTCGAAGCACAATCGCGAAATCGAAAAATGAAGCGCATCGTCCGCCTCTTCAAAGATCCGCCTGGCGACCGCAAAGTTTTCTACCAGGTTCTTGCCCATTCCGGGATATTGCGAACCCTGTCCCGGAAAGATGTAAGCGATGGTCATTGCCGATTGTCGATTGCCAATTTCCGATTTGCAAACCTGTTAATGTTTCTTCCGGCTCGATCCGATTCCCAATACTCACATTAACACCAAACCAATCGGCAATCGGCAATTGGAATTCGGCAATGCTCTCACCAGCGAATCAATACCGCGCCCCAGGTCACGCCGCCGCCGAACGACGCGAGCAGCACGATGTCGTCCTTTTGAATCTTGCCCGCTTCGACGCATTCGTCCAGGCCAATCGGAATGGATGCTGATGACGTATTGCCATGCATCGCGATGTTCGAATAGACGCGCTCCGTGTCGACGTTCAATTTACTCGCAACTGCATCCGTGATTCGCTGGTTTGCCTGGTGCGGAATGAAGAGCTTAACGTCATCCGCGGTCAGGCCTGCCTCTTCCAAAACCTCGCGAGAGATTTCGGCCATCGACCGCACGGCAACTTTGAACAGCTCGTTACCCTTCATCTTAAAGAAATGATCGCCCGCAGCGAGAGTTTCAGCGCTCGCCGGTCTGCGCGTGCCGCCGCCCGGCGAAAAGAGCTGTTCTTCGTATCTGCCGTCGGATCGAATGCGCGAAGCCAAAATTCCGTGACTGTTTTCAACTGCTCCCAAAACCGCTGCGCCTGCGCCGTCGCCAAACAAAATGCACGTTTGCCGGTCAGTATAGTCGACGTACTGCGTCAGAATCTCAGCCCCAATGACGAGCGCGTGTTTTGATTTCCCCGTTTGAATCATCGTGTCCGCCACGGTCAACCCATACAAAAACCCCGAGCAAGCGGCCACCAAATCCATTGCCGCAGCTTTGTTCGCGCCCAGCTCAGCCTGGATGATGCAACCCGTTGAAGGAAGAATCTGATCCGGCGTGACGGTAGCGCACAGGATTAAATCGATGTCTGCTGGTTCGAGACCGGCGCGCTCGATTGCCTGGCGCGCAGCTTTCACTGCAAAGAGCGATGTGTACTCTCCGGGCGCCGCTTTTCGCCGTTGCTTGATTCCGGTTCGTGACGTAATCCAGTCGTCTGACGTCTCCACCATCTTTTCCAGATCGGCGTTCGTCAGGATTCCTTCCGGATATGAATGGCCGGTTCCAAGTATGCCGGCGCGAATATCTGCCATTAATTCCTCTGTCTTTGTGGTTGGTGCGTAATACTATCCACTAGCTGATAAAAAAGCCAAGCTGCTCAGACTTCGAAACTGGTTTCATTTTGAAACGATAGGTCCGAAGGACCGGCAGTTAGTAGCCCCGTCCGTAAGGGCGGGGTAGCACGACAGTTAGACCCGAGCGCCGAAGGTGCGCCACGATTTCTGCCGGCCCTTCGGGCCTTAGAAGATTCAGGGGCTCACTTCCCCGCCCTCCGCGTAGCGCCGGACCGCTATTAATTGCCGGTCCTTCGGACCTGAGCGACGCCCTGCAGTGCGTTCGTTTCCGCAATTCCCTTTTCAATGCGTTCGCTGGCGCGATTCTCGGAAAATTCCTTCACGGCCCTAATTGCATTTCTAATCGCGCGCGCGTTGGAGCTGCCGTGCCCGATCACAACAATTTTGCGAACGCCGAGCAGCGGCGCGCCGCCGTGTTCCGAGTAGTCGAGTTGTTTCTTGATGTTGCGAAAGGCGGGCTTAGCAAGCATTGCTCCCGCCTTGGTGACGGCGGATGCAGTCAGTTCGCGCTTGATCATCCAGAGCATCGCATCCGTCAGCCCCTCGGAAAGTTTCAGCATCACGTTGCCGGTAAAGCCATCGGTAACGATTACATCAACGGCTCCGGAAAACACATCGCGACCTTCAACGTTGCCCATGAAATTCAAACTACTCATTTTGCGCAGCAGCGGAAACGCTTCCTTGGTGAGGTCGTTGCCTTTCGCTTCCTCTTCGCCGATGCTCATCAGACCAACCACCGGACTCTTGGTTCCCAGCACCGCGCGAGAATAGGCATCACCCATGATTGCGAACTGGACCAGATGCTCCGCTTTGCATTCAGCATTGGCACCGACGTCGAGTAACAGAGTGGGTTTCGGTGACCGGGTGGGAATCAGTGCGGCCAGGGCCGGGCGATCGACTCCGGGCAGCATGCCAATCACCATTTTCGCCGTGGCCATTGCCGCGCCGGTATTGCCGGCGGAAACAAAACCGTCGGCATACCCATCGGTAACCAATCTCGATCCTACGCGCAAAGAGCTTTTCTTTTTTCGCCGCACCGAAGTTGCAACCGGCTCGCCCATTCCAATCACTTCGGCGGCTTCGACTAACTCAATTCCGCGATCGCCGTCGCCGCGCCAACCGCAGCGCCGCAACTCAGGCACCAGCTTCTCCGGCTGACCGACCAGGATGACGGTAAGGCCCAGGTCGCGCGCGGCCGCGAGGGCACCATCGATCTCGGCATGCGGCGCGTGGTCGCTGCCCATCGCGTCGAGAACGACTTTTCCCGTTAAGCGAGATTCATCCTTCGACTGAGTTCGCACAGACGATTTTTATCGAGTTAGGATTCTTGTACCTGCACAACTTGCCGGCCCTTATAGTGTCCACACTTTGGGCAGACGCGGTGTTGCAGCCGGGGTTCCTGGCAGTTTGGACAGAGGGTCGTTTGCGGCGGTGTCAGCGCGTCATGCGCACGTCGCTTGCCGCGTCGAGCCTTGGAATGTCTTCGTTTTGGATTTGGCATAATTACTCCGTTGGTAAATGGTGAATCGTGAATGGTGAATGGTCCGACGCCCATTCGACGTCCATTTACCATTCACTATTTACCATTCACCAGCTCTTTCAGTCCCGCCCAGCGTGGATCCGCGTCTGCAGTTTCGCAATCACAAACAGCCGCGTTGCGGTCCGCACCGCAAGTTGGACAAATCCCCTGACAGGCTTGCTGACAAAGAACTTGATCGGGCGCGGCCAGCAGCAGTTCTTCTCTTACCAATAAATCAATGTCGATAACTGCGCCATCGAACACTGAAAGATTCAGGTCGTCTTCAGAAAGCTCAACGGCGTGCTGCGCTTGATAATCCGCGCCAGTCGCATATTCGCGGCTGAATTTTGCGGCGACTGCTGACTCGACCGGTTTCAAACAGCGGTCGCACTCAAGTTGCAAATGGCCGGTAATTTTGCCGGCAACTTTCACGCGACCTCGGTCCATCCTGATTCGGCCGCGCACATAAGGCTGAGGATCGAGCAAGTGGACACGTTCGTCCTCAAGACTTAATTCGCCCGGCTGATACTGATGATCGAAATCCTTCCCGGACTCGGCCAGACTGGCAACTTCGATTTGCATTACCACCACACTGTCGCGAATATCGTAATTTGGGGCTTCGCGAGCAAAAGGCCATTATAACTGCGGAGGCTCGGGTGTCAACGAGGCGTAAACAGTCAAGCGAGTGGTACGGCTATGCCGCCTGATGTGCGGCGGTGGCTGTGCCCCGCCGAAAGAAGCCAGGTTATTAGCCGCCGGGCTATGCCCTGGTCTGTCCTTGGTCCGGATTGGCTGAGACGCGGTCGCATTGAGGGTGTAGCCCAAAACATGAAAGGCACTTCTACGGCGGGGCATAGCCACCGCCGCACATCCGGGGGCAAAGCCCACACTTTCGTAGCTCGTGACTTCTAACGCAAACCCGGCCCATACGCCTATTCAGCCTTCGCAGGGGAATCCGGAGGATCGAGCGCCCGCTCAACTTTCTCAGTCAACCGTTCCAGCCGATTTTCCAGCGCCGAAATTCTTTCCAGCAAGTCCTCTTCACTCGAGGCGGTTAAGTCTGCGGCATCGTAACGCGCGCCCAGCGGTTCGACGATAATCATCAGCCTCGTGCTGCAGCGCGCGCAGAACTCCTGGCCCAGCGGATTCGCGGACAGGCATTTTTGGCAATAATGAGATACGGAAGACATTTGGGATTAATGTAAAGCAAACTGTTAGTTTGCGGATCGTTCACTCAATTCAAGGACGAGTCTACCGCATCAACGCAAACTAAGAGTTTGCTTTACGAGTATTCATAAAACCCGCGGCCCGTTTTCTTACCCAGCCAGCCGGCATCGACATACTGCCTGAGCAACGGGCAGGCGCGATACTTCGGATCGCCAAAACCTTCGTACAAAACATTCAAAATGGCAAGACAGACATCCAGTCCGATAAAGTCGGCCAGCGTCAGCGGTCCCATCGGGTGATTCATCCCCAGCTTCATTATCCCGTCGATGCTCTCCCGCGTCGCGACACCCTCATGAAGAGTGAAGATCGCTTCGTTGATCATCGGCATCAGGACGCGGTTTGAGACGAAGCCCGGCGAATCGTGACAGTCAAGCGCGGTCTTGCCAAGTTTTTCTGAAAGTTCTCGAACACGCTCGTAGGTTTCATCGGACGTTGCCAGCCCGCGAATTACTTCGACCAACTTCATAACCGGAACCGGATTCATGAAGTGCATGCCGATAACCTTGTCCGGCCGTTTTGTTACTGCGCCTAATTTTGTGATCGAAATTGAAGACGTGTTCGAAGCCAGAATCGCGTTCGCCGGCGTAACGCGGTCGAGCGCTTTGAAGACTTCAGTTTTAACTTCGAGATTTTCCGTCACCGCCTCGATTACAAACGCGGCATCACTGAACGCAGCGAGTTCGGTCGTAATCTTGATGCGGCCCATGACTACTTGCTTTTCGTCACTGCTCAGTCGCTCTTTATCGACGTCGCGCTGCAGGTTGCGATCGATGGCCTTCATTCCTCTTTCAAGAAACTCAACCGACACATCACGCATCACGACGTCATAGCCCGCGCGCGCGGCCACCTGCGCGATGCCGTTGCCCATTGTTCCTGATCCGACGATGCCTATTATCTGAGTCATGATTACAGTGCTTCAGTCCGGCTCCAGTGCTGTGGAAGATTTTCCATTTACCATTTTCCATTTTCCATTTGCCATTTTCCATTTCACTCCCGGCTGGACGCTGCTCCTAATCATCATTAAGTCAGCCGTGTCCAACCTCCCAACCGAGACTCTGCGGTTACTAGCTCAAATGAAAAATGACGAATGGTAAATGGTAAATGGAAAATCGTCTTCACTAACCAAGCCTGGTGTGACGCTCTACCGTTCTACAGCCAAAGCAACGGCATTGCCGCCGCCGAGGCAAAGCGAGATAACACCGCGATGCGCGTCCCGACGTTTCAATTCATAAAGCATCGTCGTCAACAGACGCGAACCCGATTGGCCAATCGCGTGACCAAGCGCAACTGCGCCGCCATTTACATTCAAGCGTGCAGGATCAAGACCCAACTCTTTTGTAATCGCGACCGCCTGCACCGAAAATGCTTCGTTCAACTCAAACAGATCAACGTCACCATTTGACCAGCCGGCCTTTTTCAAAACTTTCTTAATGGCTTCGACTGGAGCCATCATCACCATTGCCGGTTCGACACCCGACGTTGCCTGCGCCACTATCCGCGCCATTGGCTCAACCCCAAGCGATTTCGCTTTCTCCAGCGAAGTCACAACTACTGCCGACGCGCCGTCATTCACGCCCGGCGCGTTTCCGGCAGTTACCGTTCCGCCTTCTTTTTTGAATGCCGGCTTTAACTTACCGAGCGCCTCGATCGATGTGTCCTCGCGAACAGTCTCGTCCGTGTCAAAGATCACCGCCGCACCTTTCTTCTGCGGAATCTCGACCGGCACAATCTCATCTTTGAATCTTCCTGCCTTGATTGCCGCGGCCGCCTTGCGATGAGAGTTGAGCGCGTACTCGTCCTGTGCTTCGCGGCTGACGTCGAATTTTTCCGAAACAACTTCGCCGGTGCAGCCCATGTGGTAATCGTTGTAAACGTCCCACAGGCCGTCATTAATCATCGCGTCAACCAGCACGCCATTTCCCAAACGATAACCTTCGCGCGCTTTGGGGAGCAGATAAGGCGCGTTGGACATCGACTCCATGCCGCCAGCCACGACGATATCGGTATCGCCGAGTTGAATGCCCTGCGCCGCCATCATCACGGCTTTTAGACCCGAGCCGCAGACTTTGTTCACCGTCACCGCGGACACAGCCGGCAACAAGCCGCCGCGTAACGCTGCCTGGCGCGCCGGGTTTTGGCCCAGGCCGGCCTGGATAACGCAACCCATGATTACTTCGTCAACATCCTCGGGCGCCACGCCTGCGCGCCGCACGCTTTCGCGGACAACAATCGCGCCAAGTTCGGTTGCGGAAAATCCTTTTAGTGAACCGAGAAACTTTCCCACGGGTGTTCGCGCAGCGCTAATGATCACTGCTTGTCTGGTTTCGCTCATTAATACTCCTGAAGATTGATTGCTTGTAGGATTACTATTTAGACCATGACGTGTCAAGCAAGCGATGTAAAGCAAACTGTTAGTTTGCGGTGGCAGGTTATCGCTCAACTTGAATGTTAACCAATCACCGCAAACTAACAGTTTGCTTTACAACATAGGCGAATTGAACAACCGCGCGCGCGAATGTTATGCTCGCTTTGCTATTCAAACGTTTCAACATCAATTCAATAATCAAACATGCAGGCCTTAATACTTGCCGGCGGAAAGGGCACGCGGCTACGGCCCCTGACCGTCTATACGCCGAAACCGATTGTGCCAATTTGCAATCGGCCGTTTCTGCTTTATCAGATCGATACGCTGCGACGTGCCGGCATTACCGACATCACGCTCTCGCTTTCCTACCAACCAAACAAGATCGAACAGTTGCTCGGCGACGGCTCTGATTACGGCGTGAACCTTGGATACACCGTCGAGCCGCAGCCGATGGGCACAGCGGGCGCTTATAAGTTTGCCGAAGATCTCATTCGCGAACCGACAGTCGTTTTCAATGGCGATATTCTTACGGACCTCGATCTTAAGACAGTGATCCGCGAACACACCGAACACGCGGCCGCCGCAACCATCGTCTTAACCCCAGTCGAAAACCCTTCATCTTATGGTCTGGTGGAAACGGAAAGCGATGGCCGCATTCGCCGCTTTCTGGAAAAGCCAAAAGCGGAGGAAATCACCTGTAATACTATTAACGCCGGCACATATATTCTTGAGCCGGGAGTTCTGGATCTTATTCCTGCGGGCGAAAATCATTCGTTTGAGTACGGCCTGTTTCCCGAGCTGCTCAAACGCAAAGAGACTTTTTTCGCGCATGTTCCGCAGCGAACTTACTGGATTGATATCGGCACTCCGGAAAGATACCTGCAAGCACATCACGATCTGCTTGGGAATCGCGTGGCGCGCATTCACATCAAGGAACGCCGCGGAGATTTCGACTCAGCCACTGCGGCTGAGATCGACGACCTTTCAATGATTGGCAACGAATGCCAGATCAAGCCGGGCGCTCAAATTATCAATTCCGTTCTCGGTCAGGGTTGTTTCGTCGAGGAGCGCGCGCGCATTGAGAATTCCGTCATCTGGCCGCACACGCGCATAGGCACGGCCGCCGAAGTAACCGGCGCAATTGTCGGGCGCGGCTGTCACATCGGGCGCTCCGCCGTGGTTGGACCAGGCTCAGTGCTCGGCGATAAAACCTCACTCACCGATTACACGCTCACTGGAGACATTCACGGGTGACTCCGCCGCTCACTTCAATCAAATTTGGCACAGATGGTTGGCGAGCGGTCATTGCTCGCGACTATACGTTCGAAAATGTCGAACGCGTGGCGCAGGCATACGCGGATTACCTTTTGAAAGAAACCGACTCCGAGCGGCTGGTTATAGTTGGTTACGATCGTCGCTTCCTTTCCGAACAATTCGCGCAGCGGGCGGCTGAGGTGCTCGCGGGAAACGGGTTGCCCGTGTCGGTTTTCAATGAAGCCGCACCCACGCCGTTAATTTCCTGGGCCGTAAAAGAACTCAACGCGCAGGGCGGCGTCGTCATTACCGCTTCGCACAATCCGCCGGACTTCAACGGCTTCAAAATCAAAGCGCCGTGGGGCGGCAGCGCCGCACCCGCAACCACCGCTGCGGTTGAGAAACTCGTCGATGCGCAAAAGCCGAAACGCAAGGAGTTGGCGAATACACAGAGTGAATTGCTGACGCCGGCGATCGATAGTTATCGAGCGCAGATTGCTTCCTACATCGATTTGGATCGGCTGCGAAGAACCAACATGACGGTCGTGGTCGATCCAATGCACGGGTCGGGCGGGACCTGGGTTGAGAGTTTTCTGCACGGCGGCGCACTGAAAGTTGAAACGATTCGCGGCTATCGGGATCCGCTCTTTGGCGGCGTAAATCCTGAACCAATCGATAAGAACCTGGCCGCGTTAAAGCAACGCGTGCGCGAGAGCAAGGCATTGGTAGGGCTCGCGACTGATGGCGACGCCGATCGCGTCGGCGCCGTTAATGAGCTCGGCGAAACGATGACGATGCATGACGTCGTGCCGCTAATTCTTTTGCACTTGGTTCGCGAACGAAAAATGACTGGCGGCGTTGTACGCACCTTCTCGCAGTCGGTCCTGCTCAAACGAATGGCTGCGGCGCTTGGTCTCAAACTGTTTGAAACGGCCATCGGGTTCAAGTACGTGGCCGACCTAATGCTGAACGACGATATCCTGATCGGCGCCGAAGAATCCGGCGGCATTGGCGTTAAGGGTCACATTCCCGAACGCGATGGTATTCTGAATTCTCTGCTCTTCCTCGAAGCAATAATTACCGCCGGCAAGAAGCCAACTGAAATGCTGCGTGAGCTCCATCGCGAGTTTGGCGAGTTTCACTTCGGACGTACCGACCTGCACGTGGAAATGGAAGTGGGCCAGCGCCTGCTTGAATCTCTTAGAGATTCGCCGCCTGCGAACTTCGCCGGTCTTTCGGTGGCGAGCGTCGAAACAACTGACGGCACAAAATTGCTGTTCCCTGATGACTCGTGGATTTTGTTTCGCCAGTCGGGCACTGAGCCCATGCTCCGAATTTATGCCGAAGCGGCAGACGTTCCGAGGATGCGGGCTTTGCTGGAAGCCGGTGAAGCGCTCGCTCTAGGTAAATGAACTTCTCGGCCGGAACCTTTTAGCAAACAATTCGCAACCAGAGTATGGTTTCAGTCTAATTTCTTAGGTCCGAAGGACCGCCAGTTAGTAGCCCCGTCCGTGAGGGCGGGGTCGGTTCCAGAATTGTTTCTGAGCGCCGAAGGTGCGACAGGATTTGTGTCGGCCCTTCGGGCCTTTGAGTTCTCTTGTACGACTCCCCGCCCTCACGGACGGGGCTACTGACTGCTGGTCCTTCGGACCTCATGCAGCGTGATGAGTGAAACCGAATCAGGAATCTATTGACTGTTGGTCCAAAACTGATTATTTTTAGCTACCCCGAATTCCCCGCAATAGTAGTCAACCCCCCATTCAACAACGCTTCGTCAGACGGAGGTAGCTGCGATGGGTTTAATCATCCTGATCATTTTAATTCTTTTGCTGCTCGGCGCTGTGCCGGCCTGGCCGCACAGCCGAAACTGGGGCTATGGACCAAGCGGCGGCATTGGCTTGATCCTGGTGATCGTTTTGATCCTGTTGCTATTGCGGGTGATCTAGTAGTAGCTCGGACTTTAGTCGGAGCTCGCTACCAAACCACTCGCCTAGCCGACAATCACAGACTGAAGTCTGTGCTACAGTCGCGCACGAATGCCTGAACTACCCGAGGTTGAACATGTCGTGCGCGCTCTGCGCCGTGCTGTTTCTGGCCGGAGCATTTTAGCCGTAGAACTAAACCTGCCGCGGCTGTTGGCCGCGCCGTCTGTCGCCGTCTTCAAACGAAAACTTCGCGGCGCATTGATCACCGGCATCAGCCGGCGCGGCAAATATATCCTTGTCGCGCTCGACAATGACCAGGTGCTGGTGGTCCATCTGCGCATGACCGGCAAGTTCATTTCAGTTGGGCTTGACAGCTCCCTGCCTCGGTATCCGCACGTAATTTTTCATCTCGACAACGATCGCCGCCTGGTGTTTTCAGACATGCGGCAGTTTGGCCGCATGCGTTTATTGTCGTCGAAAGCACTGAAGGAGTTGGCGCAAATCACGGCACTTGCGCCGGAGCCTCTGCTGGAGGACTTTACACCGGAATATTTATTTACGACTCTGAAGAAGTCGCGGCGCAGCCTGAAACAATTGCTGCTGGACCAAACAAAGATTCTAGGTTTGGGAAACATCTATGCGAGCGAAGCGCTCTTCCTCGCGCGCATCAGCCCGTTCAAAAGCGCTGATACGTTGTCTCGCAAACGCGCGTTGGTCCTCTACGAGGCGATTCGTGAAGTGTTGCGTACCGCGATTGACGCGGGCTCGACGCTGAAGATCGATCTGGATGATCGAAATGGCAGCTACTTTGGAAGTGACGAGCGCTTTTGGCGAGTGTATGAGCGCGCCGGTGAACCGTGCGTCAACTGCGGAACGAAAATCCGCCGTGCGGTTCAGGGTGGCCGCTCAACTTACTTCTGTCCGAAGTGCCAGCGGAGTTGAATGTGGCTGTCAGCAAAAGAGCAGGGGCAAGCCACCCTTCCTAACCTGAAAATTTGCTCAGCTGGCCTGATTCTCCAACCTAAACAACCTCTCAGGTCGGGAAGGGTGGCTTGCCCCGGCCTAACTTGCGCTAGAGATTAGCCGCCACGAAACCAATCAATTAGGTTTAGCTGAGCATCTGGTCGCTACCGACGCGCTTAAGTGTGGCGCTATATCACGCGTTTGATACTCGCGTCCTACGTGTTCGCACTTGTATAATCGAGCCATGAAAATCAAAGTCGTAGTGCACGAAGCGGAAGAAGGTGGTTACTGGGCCGAGGTTCCAGCGATTCCCGGTTGTGCAACCCAAGGCGAGACCTTTGAGGACCTGCTTCATAATCTCTACGAGGCAGTTGAGGGATGCTTGTCGGTCGACGTTTCGCCTACCCAGCTCAATGGAGATGATCGGGTATTGGAAATTGCCGTTTAACGATCATAACAATCTCCTTAATGCTTCCGGTCCCACCCTCTTTCCAGCCTTATTTTTGTTCGTGCTAGTCTCCCGATATGAGGTCAATTTCAGGAAAAGACTTTGCAAGACTGCTTGAGAAGCACGGCTGGTCTCTCTTGCGAGTCAACGGCAGCCATCACATTTACGGGAGGGCGGGGGTGGACGTTCGGATTTCAGTTCCCATTCATGGCAAGGAAGCCCTCAAGATAGGTTTACTTCGTCACTTTCTGAAGGTCGCGGGTCTAAAGGAAAGCGATCTCTAACTCCCAGCTACAAATTACTCAGGACAAAATCAGTCATCATCTGACGCATGTGCTTCACCAACAACGGATCAGTAACACCATGACGCGACTTTGGATAGACCATTAGCTGAAATTGTTTGCCGGCCTTCTGTAGTTCATAAACAAACTGCACCGTATTTTGAATGTGTACGTTGTCGTCAATGGCGCCGTGAATCAAGAGCAACTTGCCGTGCAGGTCTTTTGCCGCATTAACCGGCGAACTCTTTTTGTAACCTTCGGGATTATTTTGCGGCGTACGCATGTAGCGCTCGGTGTAAATTGAATCGTAGTCGCGCCAGTCAGCCACCGTGCCGCCGGCAATTCCCATCTTGTAGCTTTCGCTGTGGGTCAGCGCGTAGCTCGTCATATAGCCGCCATAGCTCCAGCCCCAAATGCCGATGCGTTCACCGTCGACATACGCTTGGCTCTTCAACCACGTCAGGCCGTCCTCCAGATCGCGCATCTCCAGCTCGCCGAAATTCTGATAGACAGGCCATTCCGATTCCGCGCCTTTGCCGCTGCCCGTGCGGTTGTCACAAATCCAAATGATGTAACCCTGCTGGGCCATCAGTTGGTGCCACATGTAGGTCGTGCTGCCCCAGCCGTTGCGAACCTGCGGCGCGTGCGGTCCGCTATAGGTGAACTCGAGCACCGGGTATTTCTTCGTTGGATCGAAATCCGGTGGCTTGATCATCATGGCTTCCATTGGAAAGCCGTCGCGCGTCTTAACTTGTAATAGCTCCGCCGTGCCGAGCTTGTATCCCTTAAGCGCGTCGACTTTGTTTTCTTCAATGACGCGTACTAACTTTCCGTCCGCATCGTAAAGTCGCGTCTGCGTCGGCGAGTTGACGTCGCTCCAGTTGTCGATGAACAGCTTCGACCCCGGGCCGAACGTTGCCTTGTGCGAACCTTCAGTCGTCGTCAGCCGCTGCAAGCCGGTACCATCCACTTTGATTCGATAAGTTTGCGACGCTACGTGACTGTGTTCGGTGCCGCTGAAATAAATGACGCCCTTCGCTTCGTCGACGCTGTCAATTGAACGCACTTCCCACTTGCCGTCGGTAACCTGGCGTAGAAGCTTGCCATCGCGATCGTAATGATAAAGATGACGCCAGCCGTTGCGCGCGCTTTGCCACAAAAACGATCCGTCCTTTAGCCAGCTTGGGTTGTCGATAGCCTCGACCCACGTTTTGGAAGTTTCGCGAAATCCGGCGTTCACTTTTCCAGTTCCCGGATCAGCGAAGTTCAAATCCAAAAATGTTTGCTCGCGATTCTGTGCCTGATAAACCACGCGGCTGCTGTCCGGACTCCAACTAACGCGCACAATCAGGAAATCTGCCAGCGTGTATTTCGAGTTGTCGATCCAACGCGTTGCGCCGCCATCGGCGTTGACCACGCCCAGTTGGACCAGCGGATTTGGATCGCCGGCCTGCGGGTATGGAGTCTCTTCGATTGTTTGGTGGTAAGGAATGTGATCGACGACGGCGAATTCATGAACGGGATTTTCATCCAGCCTGAGGTAGGCGAGCATCTTTGAATCAGGACTCCACCAGTACGCTTCGAAATTGCCACGCCCGTAAAGCTCCTCCTGGTAGACCCAGTCCAAACGGCCATTCAAAATCTTTGGACCACCGCCGGTGGTCAAGCGCCGCTCAGTTCCTCGCGCGAGGTCGAAAACGAACATATCGTTCGTGCGCACAAACCCGATCAGGCGATCGTCGGGACTAAACGTCTCGCCAACTTCTTCATCTCCCGAATTGTTTGTGACTCGGACTGCCTTGTCGCTGCCGAATTCGTAGTAATAAAGATCGTTTGCGAAATTTATCAGCGCCGCCGTTTCCGCGTTGTTCATTTGATAAGAACCGCGATTGGCGATCTGTTTCGCATCCTTCGCGCTGATACCAGGAATCGCGGCGAATGCCGCTTCCATTTTCGCAGCGTCAAGGAACGGCACTGCCTCGCCAGTCACCGCATCGACTCTTTGCAGGCGCGGAACGTCATTCCTAGACGCATCATTGCTCAATAAATAATGCGTGCCATCTTTTAGCCAGCGAATGTTGGGAACGGTGCCGCTGAAGTTGACGCGCTTCGCCGGATCGAAAATGTCATCGATGGTGAGAAGTCTTTGTTGACCGAGCGCGGAAACCGAAATAGAAATCAGAAAGAGGACCGCAAACAAATTTCTTGCCGGCTTCTTCAAAAATAGTGTTCTCCTCAGGGACTTGAGAAGGATGGCAAGTTACCAACCTTCGCCAGGTGACTAGGCCGCTCGCGGTGTCATTTTCTTAATCAGCGGTGTCAGCAGCGCCAGCACAAACGCGGCGATCAAAGTGATGGCAGCAAAAATTCCAAAAGCGCGGGTCAGCACGGCGGGATCGTTTCCGGCAAAGAACCGCGTCGTTAACCCTGCGATATAGCTGCCTATCGAGATCGAAAGAAACCACACGCCCATCATCAAGCCAACCATGCGTGCCGGCGCCAACTTCGTCACCGTGCTCAAGCCGACCGGACTCAAGCAGAGTTCCCCGATGCTCTGCAAAAGGTAAACGACAATCAACCAAAGCGGACTGACGCGGCCACCCCCGGTGAGCGCAGAAGCAACTGTCACGACGACGAAGGCGATACCTGCGAAGAGCAGTCCATAGAAAAACTTGCCTGGACTGGAAGGCTGGCGTTCGCCCATTCTTTGCCAAAGCCAGGCGAATGCCGGCGCCAGCAGAATTACAAATATGGGTTGGACTGACTGAAACCAGCTCGAAGGATAAGCCCAGCCAAAAACTGTTGTTTGGGTTAGACGGTCAGCGAAGAGAGTCAAGCTCGAGCCTGACTGCTCAAACGTCATCCAAAATACAATGGAAAATAAAAACAGGATGAAGATGACCAGCACATTCTTAAGTTCATTACCGGCAAGCATCCGAAGCGTTCCCAATAAATAGCCGGCAAAAAAGAAAACGACAGCTGGAAACAAAGCGGAGATGGCTCCGGCATCACCAAAGTAGAGACCGAGTGCTGCGCCAATAACGCCACCAGCTACCGCGAGCACACCGGTAACGACATCGAATTTCTCCGAACTTGCGGCGCTCCGTTTTTCCGGTTTTGCTCCAACACCTCTAAGCCGGTTACGACCGACGACGTACTGAATCAAACCGAGCGTCATTCCCACCCCGGCGGCGGCAAATCCAAAGTGCCAACTACTCTTTGGGTCGAAACCCATCGAGGTGAGAAAATTCCTAAACCATAAATGTTGTGCGAGAAATCCTACGACGATCGGCGAAATGAACGCCCCCAGATTGATGCCCATATAAAAAATCGAAAAGCCTGCATCGCGGCGCTCATCCTTGTCCGAATACAACTGACCGACCATCGCGCTGATGTTAGGCTTCAGCAATCCGGTGCCGATAGCAATCAGAACCAGTCCGGCATAAAAGCTTGGCAGACTATTGACAGCCATCGAATAGTGTCCGCAAGCGATTATGATTCCACCTATCAAAACGGCCCGCCGCGCTCCCAAAATCCGATCCGCTAACCAGCCTCCGACAAGCGGCAGATACCAGACAGACGAAACATAAGTCGCATAGATCACGCTGGCATATTTTTCGTCGAAGCCAAGACCGCCTTCCACCAGGCTCTTGGTCATATAGAGCGTTAGGATCGCCTTCATACCGTAGTAACTGAAGCGCTCCCACATCTCAGTGAAGAACAGGGTGGATAGTCCGCGCGGGTGACCAAAGAAACCGCGATCGTCTCCAGGGGAAGTTAATGTGCCGCCGGTGCCGTCAATCGCTGTGCTCATCAAATGTTTCCTTATTCAAAGTTTTGCGAAACCGAATGGGGATTGCTGAAAGCAAAGTACGGGAGAGATCTGCACGGGAAACGGGAAGTAGAACGAAACGCTTATAAGAACGCGATCATTCAGCCAAAAGTACAGCGTTCTGTCAAGGTTGGGCTCCGTTCATTTGCGGGTGCAAACGCGGCTGACTATTGTTTCCTGAGTGTGCAGGGTGTATAAGGCTGCCGTTCTTCTCACTTCCTATGTCCTCTGAAGGAGAAACCCATGACTTCAACGTTGATGGCTCTTTGGGCACTCACGGGCGGCGGCCTTGCTACCTGGCTGATGATGCATATCTGGCTGCCTGATCCGCCGCCGGATCTTTACGCTCGATACTTCATGATCTTGATCGCCGGACTCATTGGAGGCGTCGTGGGTGGCTACCTTGTTCATGGCGCCCTGGCCGGCAGCGATCCCATGCCGGGAATTTCGTCCATAGTCGGGGCCGGCGGAGGAGCACTAATCCTATCCGGCGCTGTGGCCTTTTTAGGCGCTCCGCGACGTACCTAGTTTCATCGCTTCGTTCGTTCTTAAAATTCCAGCAACTGCCAGCGACGGAGGGGTCTTCGTGGGGCGGCGTTTCTGCGCACAAACTGCCGGGTTCTGGTGCCGCTCCTTGACACCTCAGTTGCGCGCGGCGTATAAGCACGAATGGAAAACGTGGTGAGTTAAGGCGACTTGCGGCCACGCAAAAAAACCGCTAAACAGCTCGGACTGGTTCGGAGAACGAACCTACAACTTCTGGAATTCACGAAGTCCCGCGTTGCTTAGCGCGGGACTTTTCTATTTGTAGGACAGGCATTCCTGCCTGTCCCTGATTTGGACGGAGACTACTATCTGTCGTTGAACAGACAGCAATGTCTGTCCTACTAACATGGAACCTTTCAGAGACATACTCGAAACCGATCGCATTCACGTCTTCGACGGCGCGATGGGGACGATGCTCTACGCCAAGGGCGTCTACATCAATCGCTGCTACGACGAACTGAATCTGACGAATCCGGACCTCGTCCAGGAAGTCCATTCCGAGTATGTCCATGCCGGCGCCGACATCATCGAGACGAACACGTTCGGTGCGACCGCGCACAATCTCAATCAGTACGGGCTGGCGGACAACCTGCGTGAAATAAATATCAACGCGGCACGCATCGCACGCGCGGCGGCGGACGAGCGCGCCTATGTCGCCGGCGCGATTGGGCCGCTGGGTTTGCGCATTGAACCGTATGGACCAACTTCGTTTGACGAAGCCAAGGACATGTTTAAGACGCAGGTCGAAGCCCTGCTTGAAGGCGGCGTGGACCTGTTTGTGTTGGAAACATTTTCCGATGTCTCGGCGATGCGCCAGGCCATCCGCGCCGTTCGGGAACTTTCCGATCTGCCAATCATCGCGCAGATGACTATTCTCACCGACGGCAACACTTCGTACGGAACGACACCGGAACTTTTCACAGCGCGACTGGATGAATGGGGCGCCGACGTTATCGGACTAAACTGCGGCGTTGGCCCGGCGATAATTTTGAGTGCGCTGGAAAAGATGCGCGCTGTCACTAAAAAGAAACTGGCGGCGCAGCCAAACGCCGGCCTGCCGCGCGACGTCCAGGGCCGCCAGTTTTACATGTGCTCGCCCGAGTACATGTCCAAGTTTGCCAAGCGGTTCATCCAGGCGGGCGCCAAGTTTATCGGCGGATGTTGCGGTACCACTCCGGCGCACATCAAGCTGATTTCGGACGCAGTCCGGGCAGCATCGCCGCGTGCGCAGAAGTTTGTGATGACATCCGGGGCGTTGGCCCACATCAGCGAAGGGGCGCCTGCAGACCTCAAGATTGTTCCGGCTGCGGAACGTTCGCAGTGGTCGAGGAAAATCGTAAACGGCGAGTTCGTTACTTCAGTTGAAGTCCTGCCACCTAAGGGAGTCGATGCCGTTAAGACGCTCGATTCGATCCGACTGCTAAAAGATGCCGGCGTTGACGGCGTCAATATTCCCGACGGCGCGCGCGCGCAATCGCGCATGAGTGCGTTGGCCACGGCTGTGCTGGTCGAACAACAGATTGGCATCGAGTCGGTGCTGCATTACTGCTGTCGCGATCGAAATCTGCTGGGCATGATGTCTGATTTGTTGGGCGCGGCCGCGCTCGGCATTCGCAACCTCCTTTTGATTACCGGCGACCCGCCAAAAATGGGGCCGTATCCGGACGCGACCGCGGTGTTCGACATCGACGCGATTGGTTTGACCAACATGGTCAACAAACTGAATCACGGTTTGGACATCGGGAATAACGCAATTGGCCAGCCGACCGCGTTTTGCATCGGCGTTGGTGTGAATCCGGGAGCGATTAATCTCGACGAAGAGATTCGCCGTTTTGAATACAAAGTGGAGGCGGGCGCGCAATACGCGATTACGCAACCTGTATTCGACACAGCTCAATTACGCGACTTCATTAAAACGATCGAGCACGTGCGAATTCCAATTGTCGCCGGTATCTGGCCGCTCGTCTCGTATCGCAACGCCGAGTTTCTACATAACGAAGTGCCGGGCGTTCGCGTCACGCCTTCAATCATGGAACGCATGCGCGCGGCTTCGAGCGTGAGCAAAGAAGCCGGCCGCGACGAAGGTTTGAAGATCGCGCGCGAGTCGTTATTGGAAGTACGCGATCTGATTCAAGGCGTACAAGTGTCGGCGCCGTTCGGAAACGTAAAGTATGCGCTGGAAGTGTTTGGCGCCTTGGAAGAGTTTGCGCCAGCTAAAACAGACGAAGCCGGCTTCGCACAAAAAGCACCTAATGCGTAACGATCACTGCGGGTAGAGCAATTAGGTTGCGGCTCGCAGCCGGACAGTGCGGAAGGACCGCACGTAAGTTCCGCCACCTACCTTTATACTTACTCTCGAAAAGCTTGACAGGATCGCGCCACAGGAATAACCTGCGGGTATCCACGGGGCAAAAGCTGCTCGAGACGAATCCTCCTATTCGGCTTGAAACTGATTTCAGCGCAGCATTCATACATTAACCAAAACTTCACTGCCTAAAACGTCCAGATTGGCATTGAGTCAAAAGCAGGGAGATTTTTCTTTCTGTTTCTTTCCCTCTTGAAAGGAGACCTCGATGAATCCCATTCTGCGAGCTACCAAGCTCAACTTACTCATTCTCATCGCCTTGGGGGCCATCACTTTTGGCTTGACCCAGGCCTTCGCTGACAACTGGCCCCAGTGGGGCCACGATCAAAAACACACTGGCACGTCCACCGCGGCCGGCCAAAACCTCAACACAATTCTTGCCGACATCGTCTACGATCCGTTCGTGGAACAGGAGAAGGCTCCTGACAATGGCGATGGCGATCTACTCGTTCACTACCAAACTCCGTTGGTGGACGGTAACGACGTTTTCATGGAGTTCAAGTCGGGAACTTACACTTCAATCACGACCTGGGAATCTCAAACCTGGAACGAAAAGAAACTCAGTTGGAGCGGCAGCAACCTGGTTGCGCAATGGAATTTCGCGAGCGACTGGAAGCCGGTTCCATACGGTAGCCCCTCCTGGGAGCCTGTATTCCACGCCACGCTGGCGGGCACTTTTGTCTATGTTCCCGGTGGCAATGGATCGGTTTACAAACTAAACAAGTCCAACGGCGCCGTCGTCGCGCACTACAGTCCGCTGGGCGACGACAGCAATATATTTCTTACCGGACCAATCACCGCGGACAGCGCCGGCAATGTCTATTACAACGCGCTCAAGCTCAATATGAGCGATCCCTGGGGCAAAGATGTAATTGGCTCATGGCTCGTCAAGATTACTTCCGGCGGCACGATGAGCTTTGCTCAGTTCAAAGACATCATGACCGGCGAGATGGGGCCGAACGACGATTGCGAAGTCGGCTTTAGCACGCCGCCACCGTGGCCCCCCACGCCGACATCCGTTGCACCGACCATTAAATGCAACACGGTGCGGCCCGGGATTAACGTAGCGCCCGCGGTTGGGGCGGACGGGACTATCTACACGATCGCTCGCAACCATGCCGTTACGCGTTATGGCTACCTGGTAGCGGTCAACTCCGATCTAACTCCAAAATGGACCGCCACAATGCACGGCGTCTTAAACGACGGCTGCAATGTGCAGATACCACCCAACGGAACGCCCGGTGGTTGCAGGGCTGGAGCGACTACAGGTGTCGCTCCGGACACGAACAGCCTGCCTTCCGGCCGCATACTCGACGACGCCAGCTCTTCTCCAGTCGTCGCTCCGGATGGCAGCGTGCTCTACGGCTCTTACACTCGGTATAACTATGCGCAAGGTCACATGCTGCATTACAGCTCGACGGGCGCATTTCTCAACTCGTTCATTTTTGGCTGGGATGTGACGCCTGCTATCTATAGTCATGGCGCCACCTACTCAGTTGTCACCAAGGACAACCACTACGGCGGAGTCGGTTCTTACTGCAACGACGACACTGTCTGTCCACCAGATCGCACTGCGTCCAATCCCGGCTATCCTGAGGAATACTTCATTACTCAACTCAGTCCGGCTTTGACCGTGGAATGGAGATACAAAAACACCAACACGCTGAGCTGCACCCGCCAGCCAAATGGCTCAGTGACCTGTGTTGACGATCACCCATTCAGTTTTGAGTGGTGCGTCAACGCCCCGGCGATTGACTCGGCTGGTGTCGTCTACGCTAACAGCGAAGACGGCAATCTGTTTGCGATCAATCAGGGTGGAACTTTGAAAAAGAAGATTTTCCAGCAACTGGCGATTGGCGCGGCTTATACGCCGGCTTCGATCGGCGGCGACGGGAAGCTCTATTCACAAAACGACGGACACCTTTACGTCGTGGGAAACTAATCGGTGAACTGTAAACAGTAAACCGTAAACAGGAGAACAAGAGTACTAATCGATCGTCCTTAAAAACGCTCGATGAGTGCTAAACCGAAAGGCCCGGGCGAGATGCTCGGGCCCTTTCTTTTTTTGCCGCGAATACACGCGGATAAACGCGAAGCTGACAAGATTTCAGCAAAGGCTGTTCCTTCAGATCCGCGCGTCCGCGTAAATCCGCGGCCAATTCTTCTTTTAATCTTTCAGCACGTGCCGCAGCGCATCTTCTAGCCGCGCAAATTTGAACAAGTAACCCGACGTCTGCAAAACCGCAGACTCAACCCGTTGGCTCGACAGCAGCAGCGCATCCGCCATTTCGCCGAACAGCAAGCGCACGCCGAAAGCAGGAATCGGAAATATTGTCGGGCGTGACAGGACCTCGCCTAATGCTTTTGTGAAGACGGCGTTCGTCACTGGCGCAGGCGCGACGAAATTTACCGGGCCCCTAATCGAGCCGTTCGCTAATACGAACTTGATACCGCTGATGACATCATCGAGCGCAATCCAACTCATCCACTGTCTGCCGCTGCCAATCTTTCCCCCTACACCCATCCGAAAAGGCGGCAACATTTTTGCGAGCGCGCCGCCCTTCGCGTCGAGGATAATTCCGAAACGGCAGTTAACGACGCGAATTCCCTTCTCGGTCGCAAGCGCAGTCGCCTTCTCCCACTCCACGCAAACATCGGAAAGAAAATCCTTGCCCGGCTCACTACTTTCCGTCAGCAACTCATCGCCGCGATCGCCGTAGTAGCCGATGGCTGACGCGCAAACAAAAGTTTTAGGCGGATTGGAAAGATTAGCGAGCGCGTCCCCAAGCAGCCGAGTCCCCTTCACTCGACTTTCGCGAATCCGTTTTTTCTTTTCATCCGTCCAGCGGCCTTCCGCAATGCTTTCTCCCGCGAGGTGAACAACTGCATCAAATCCTTCAAGCCGCGCCAGCGCGATGCTGTAGCGATCGGGACTCCATTCGATCTCAGTTTCCAAATTCGGCGCATGCCGCACCAGGCGATAGACCTCGTGGTCGGGCGATATCAGTGTTGAAATCAAAGCCGTGCCGACAAGACCGTGTGAACCGCTCATTAATATTTTCATTTGTACTATTGGCCCAACCTATCCTGCTTCGCTTCTTCGGACAATGTTCTAAATTCAATTTCTCGCTGTCTGGCCTCTGTGTTCTTTGTGCCTTTATGATTCCAAATCACGCGTCAGCGACCAAGGGACACCGAGGAAACAAGGGCGACCCAGAGGTAAGAAAGTATTTCTCCCGTTCGATCAGAACAGTTTGCGTTTCACCGACCCAATCATTACCAGAATTCTTGCAAGAGATTGCAATGCCGCTTCCTTGCCCGGGTCTTTTCTTTCCAACGTAAACCGGTAGAATCGTCGCGCCTTCTTTCACCCAGCCGCTTCTCTCAATATTTTCATTTTAGCAGAACTGCGCCGGCTCCATTTTCTGAGCTTGCTTTTACGACATAGGAATTCAACTTTCGTGCTTCGCCCCAGCCGCCCTCTTTTCATTTTCCTAATCGTAGCCTCTCTGGGACTGCTTGCGTGGCAAACCGCGCGGATGCAGTCGCCTCTGCGCCGAATCACAAACACAACTGAAGAAGGGATCAGCCTGAATCCGTCGCTCAGTGGTGACGGCAGATTTGTCGCTTTCGAATCAACTGAAGACATCGCCCACGCCGGCGGCGCGGAAAGCTTTCGCGCGATTCGCGCAAACGTTGGAGTCGACCCTCCTACATTTCTGCAGATGGGTGCTACGCGCGCGCCCGCGCCGGGTGTTTCGCAGGACGGTTCGCGGATCACGTTCGCGTCAAAAGATGACCCGCTCGGAACCAACGGTGATGGAAACTCGGAGATTTTTCTTGACGACGGCGCGAAACTAATTCAAGTAACGAATACTTCGCCCGGCGATCTTGCGCATCGCATTGTCAACGGAAATTTCCAACCTTCGATCTCTGATGACGGCCGCTTCATTGCCTTCGCTTCAAATCGTGATCTTTCAAACCAGAACGCGGACGGGAACCTTGAGATTTTTGTCTTCGACAGCGTCGCGCTCAGTTTCACGCAACTAACTAACTCTTCCGGCATCGTCGGATTCAGCGATGCCAAAATTAGCGGCAATGGCAGCGCGGTTGCTTACGTTCGCGATCCTAACGCGACCAGCAACGGCACTCGGGACTTGTTGTTGCAGATTCGAGCGCCACTCACTCCTGCTCGCGTTGTAGCAGCCAACGTACCGGCGCTGGCGCTGACTTACGGACGCGCGATAAGCGATGATGGTTTGCGCATTGTTTGGTCGACACAGACGGCAACCAACACAACCCAGGTCTTCTTGTTCGACGGACGCAGCGGCAACACCACCCGGCAGATCACAACGCTGTCGTCACGTGTCACCGAAGTTCCGCTCCACCCAACCATTAGCGGCGATGGCCAGCGCATCGCGTTTGCAGCGCGCCGCACAGTTTCCGGCGCCGGCAGTAATTCCGACGGCAGCGTCGAGCTTTATACTTACGACATTCCTTCGTCGACGTTTGGCCGGGTTACAGATGCGGCTTCATCAAGCGCTACCGCCGACGTCGTATCGTCGCTGAGTGACGACGGTTCGGTGATTGCTTTCAATTTCCCGCGCGTACTTTCGGGAGCGGTGACCAATGACGACTTCGCAAACAATTCCGAGATTTACGTCACCGGCACTCCAGCGCGACCGCCCTTCGGAACCCTGACTGTTTTGAACGGCGCGTCGTTTGGCCACGAACCTTCATCAACCAAAGCCGTCGCGCCCGACAGCATCGCAGTTGCGCTGGGCAACAACCTTGCAAACACAACTCAGCAGACCCAGCGCCAGACGGACGGCAGTTTTCCCACAAACGTGAACGGCACGACCGTCACTGTTAATGGCCGGGCCGCTCAAATCTTTTTTGTTTCGCCCACGCAAATTAACTTTCATGTGCTCGCCGCGACCGAGATCGGCACCGCTGAAGTCGTTGTGACTAATCCTGACGGGTTCCCGAGTAAAGGAAGCGTGGCGACCCTCCGCGCGGCTCCGGGAGTGTTCACTTTCAGCGGCGATGGACTAGGCGAAGGCGTCATTCTCAACGCGGACACACTCGAGCGTGGTCCATTCGATCCCAGCGGCGGCAATCTGCGGTTAATTATTTTTTCGACTGGCGTCCGTAATGCCGCCGCTGTTTCGGTGGCAGCAGGTGGCCGGGCGCTGACGGTTGAGTCGGTAGCGAAAACTCCGAATATGCCGGGCATGGACGAAATTCACGTTCTCGTGCCCGCGGATTTGCGCGGCGCCGGCAAAATTGATCTGTTGATCCGGGCCGATGGGCGCGACAGTAATCCCGTTACCGTTGAATTTACTGGAGTCGCAAACCGTGACGTTTTAATTAATGAGTTTCTCGCCGACCCACCGCAAAGCGATACCGATCTAACTGTTGGCGACGCAAATCGCGATGGCGCGCGTGATGCTTCGCAGGATGAGTTCGTTGAGCTGGTAAACATCACCACCCACGACATCGACATTAGTGGTTACAAGATTTTTACGCGGGGCACCGGTTCCGATGTACTTCGCCACACGTTCGCTGCCGGCACGATTCTCCGTTCGTGCAGCGCCATCGTCTTGTTCGGTGGAGGAAACGCCAACTTCAATCCGAACGATCCTGCGTTCGGCGGCGCGCAGGTTGTAAAAACGTCTTCAGGTGGTCTGGCCCTGGTTAATGGCGGCGGCTCGATCACGGTTCAGGATGCGGCCGGCACGATTGTTAACCTGGTCAACTATGGCGGCTCAAGCGGACTCAATGCCGACAACGACCAATCTCTTACACGATCGCCCGACATCACCGGAAACTTTGCACAGCATTTGGCGGCCAGTGGCGGTGCGCGAGCATTCAGTCCGGGAACACAAGTCAATGGTGCGCCATTCAGTTCCTGCACGTCCCCAGTTGCGCGCGTCGAGGTTTCTCCGGCGTCAGCAACAATCAACGTGGGTCAGCAGCAACAATTCACGGCCAAAGCATTTGACGCGAGTAACAATGAAATCACCGGCGTAATTTTCTCGTGGAACTCGAGCAACACGGCTGTAGCGACTGTCGATCCAAATGGTTTAGCAACTGGGATCAGTCCCGGCAGTACTGAAATTCGCGCCACCGGACGAGGAGTCACGTCTGCTCCTGCCACGCTCACCGTTGCTCAGTCCCCGCCAGTTATGACGAGCGTCACTATTTCGCCGGCCACCGCCACCATCGGTGTGGGCGAAACGCAACTCTACACGGCGCAAGCGCAGGATCAGTTTGGCCAAAACATCGGCGGCGTGACGATCACCTTTGCATCAAACAACACTACCGTTACAACCGTTGATTCGGTCGGCGCCACGTCCAGCACCGGTTCGGCGACTGCAAACGTGACCGGACGCGCCAGCGGCTACGCCCAGATTAGGGCCTCGGCCACCAACGGCAGTACGACCGTAGCCAGTCTGCCGGCGACGTTGACTGTGGAACCTTCAGCCGGCCAATTACTGATCAGCGAATTTCGCACACGCGGCCCGGCAGGAGCATCAGACGAGTTTGTTGAGATTTACAATCCGACTACTACTACGCAAGTCATCGGCGGACTAAAGATTCGCGCCTCGAACGGCAGCGGCACCATCAGCGATCGCGTGACCGTAGCGGCAGGCACAACGCTCGGATCGGGTTGCCATTATCTAATTGCGAATAGTTCATCGGGTGGTTACAGCGGCCCGGTTCCTGCCAATCAAACCTACGGCACCGGGATTACAGACGACGGCGGAATTGCCATCACGCGATCGAATGCCACAACGATCATCGACGCGGTAGGAATGAGCCATGGCTCGGCCTTGAAAGAAGGCGCACCCCTCGCGCCGCTTTCAGCCAACGTTAATCAAAGTTATGAGCGAAAACCCGGCGGCGCTTTCGGCAACGGCACGGACACCAACAACAATGCCGCTGATTTCATTTTGAATTCCGAGAGCAGCAACCCGCAGAATGCTTCTTCGGGTTGTCTCGACCTGACTTCGGCGAATCTCTCAATCACTAAATCCGACTCTCCGGATCCGGTGATTACCGGTTCAAATGTTACTTACACGATCACCGTTACGAACAACGGCGCGGCCAACGCGCAATCCGTCGTGGTTACGGACAACTTGCCGGCCTCGATCAGCTTTGTATCTTGTGCAGCAAACAACGGCGGCGTGTGTAGCGGCGAGGGCAATAACCGCACGATTACATTTTCGTCGCTCGCGAGCGGCTCGTCAGCGATTATCACAATCGTCGCTACTGCAAACGGCGCCGCCGGTTCCTCGATCAGCAACACCGCGACTGTTTCGTCAGCTACTGCGGACGCAAACAGCGGCAACAACTCCGCCTCCGCAACAACCGCAGTGCAAGCGCCACAGCCCGGACTCAGCATCAACGATGTTGCGTTGAACGAAGGTAACGCCGGACCCACCACATTCAGCTTTATTGTTAGCCTATCCGCTCCCGCGAATGCCGGCGGCGTAACTTTTGACATCGCCACTCAGGACAACACGGCTGTGGCCGCAAGCAATGACTACATCGCGCGCAGCCTGACGGCGCAAACCATACCGGCGGGCCAAACAACTTACACGTTTGACGTCACGGTTAACGGCGACACGATCGTTGAGCCAAATGAGAGCTTTTTCGTCAACGTGACGAATGTTGTCGGCGCGACCGTCACCAACGGCCAGGGTGTGGGCACTATTCAGAATGACGACACAGCAACTTTAGTCATCAGCCAACTCTACGCCGGCGGTGGCAACGCCGGCGCGCAATATACGAACGACTTTGTCGAAATCTTCAATCGGGGAACGACCACCGTCAACTTCGCAGTCACGCCCTATTCGGTTCAATACGCGGGAGCGACGGCAACCTTCGGCTCGAACAATCTAACTTCGGGAACGATCGCTCCCGGTCGGTATTTCCTCGTGCAGCTATCAAGCGGCGGAGCAAACGGCGTTGCACTGCCAACACCCGACGCGACGGGCAGCATCAACATGGCCGCAGCGGCCGGCAAAGTTGCACTGGTTGCGGGCACAACGTCGCTCCGCGGAAGTGGCTGCCCATTGCTTTCCACGGTTGCAGACTTCGTCGGTTATGGAACCACTGCTGATTGCTTTGAAGGCTCAGGCCGCGCGCCCGCGCCGAGCAACACAACCGCAGATTTCCGCAAAGCCGGCGGCTGTACGGACACTAACGACAATGCGGCCGACTTCTTTGTGGCCGGCCCCTTCCCGCGGAACAGCAGTTCGCCAACAAACAATTGCACGGCCGGGACGCCGCCTAATCTAACGATCAACGATGTGACAGTCGCCGAGGGAAACAGCGGCACCACCACAACAACCTTTACGATCAGCCTATCGGCTCCTGCGCCTTCAACCGATATCACTTTCGACATCGCGACGCAGGACAACACAGCGACTGTGGCCAACAACGACTACGTTGCAAAGACGCTGACCAGTCAAATTATTCCTGCGGGCCAAACAACCTATTCATTCAGCGTGACGATTAACGGTGATGTCACGATCGAGCCCAACGAAACATTCTTTGTTAACGTAACGAATGTGAGCGGTGCGACGGTGACCGATGGCCAAGGTGTCGGCACCATTCAAAACGACGATGTGCCGGCGCTTTCTATCAACGACGTGAGCTTGACTGAAGGCAACGCTGGAACCAAGACCTTCACCTTCACCGTTAGCCTGTCGGCGCCAGCGCCATCGACGGTAACTTTTGACGTCACTACACAGGACAACACTGCTACCGTCGCCGATAACGACTACGTCGCCCACAGCGTGACTGCGCAGACAATAGCGACAGGAAACTCATCAGTTAGGTTTGATGTTACCGTTAACTGTGATTCGAACATCGAGCCGGATGAAACGTTTTTTGTGAACGTCACCAACGTTACGGGTGCGACTGTCAGCGACGGGCAGGGACTGGGTACGATTCTCAACGACGACAGCCCGCAGTTGACGATCAATGACGTAAACGTGATCGAGCCGGACAGTGGCACCACCACGGCGCAGTTTACCGTTACGCTGTCACCGACCAGCACGCAAACGGTGATCGTCAACTACGCGACCGCCGACAACACGGCGATAGCCCCCACCGATTATCAAACGACGAGTGGCACGTTGACGTTTACTCCCGGCCAGTCAACGCAAACGATCGACGTGCTCGTCAATGGTGACACAACAAACGAAGCAATCTGCGAAACGTTCTTTGTAAATTTGACTACTCCCGTTAACGCCGCCATCAGCGATCCTCAAGGCATCGGCAGCATTACCGATAATGACGGAACCAAACTCGTCATCAGCCAGGTTTACGGTGGTGGCGGGAATGCCAGCGCGACCTATACAAACGACTTCATCGAAATCTTCAATCGCGGCAACACCGCTGTCAGTTTGAACGGGATGTCGGTGCAATACGCCGCCGCCACTTCAACCACCGGAAACTATTCGGTTACTGTGCTTCCCAATGTGCTGCTGCAGCCGGGACAGTATTTCCTGATTCAGGAATCAAGCGGCGGTGCTACCGGAATTCCATTGCCCACACCCGACGCCACTGGGACTATCGTCATGGCCGCGGGCGCGGGCAAGGTTGCTTTGGTCAACAGCATCACGGCACTGGCTGCTGCCGGTTGTCCGTCGGGACCGACGATCATCGACTTCGTGGGTTATGGCTCAACTGCAAATTGCCGCGAAGGCGCGAGCACTGCCGATAACGCCCCCGGCCCTGCCACCAACACAACCTCAACGCAGCGCAAACAATCCGGCTGTCAGGACGTGAACAATAATCAGACGGACTTTGCGACCGCCGCTGTTACGCCGCGCAACACCGCCACGGCTGCCAGCCAATGCAGTTGCAGCAGCAGCTACTCGTCAATGTTGAACTTAGATAACGATTGGTTGAGAGATGAGCTGGCAGAACTGTTGTTTCATCGCGGACAAAACCAAAACCTCGACTCCGATCAGCTCGAGGTTGGGAAGGCGGGCTTGCCCCCGCTCTTGCTTTGCCGCTGATACTGAAATTCTTGCAACTACTTTTGGGTCTTGCAGCATGGAGGCGGCTTGCTAGCTCCCTCTTCGAACTACTTGAACTCCGGCGCATGCCTTCAATCGCTAGCGCCCTCACCTCGCTACACGAGCACTTCGGATTTACCGAATGCCGGGTCGGAAGCGATTGGGAAGCCGGCGAAACTCTTGACTGTGCAGCATCATCGGCATATAGGAATAGGTAGCTCATTCGTCGTAAGCCTCTGCAAACTTTCCTCAGGAGAATTCTTATGAGTCCTCAGCAACAATCCATCGCATCGTTCACCAAGCGATTGCTTTTCTTAATCATCCTCGGCGCAGCTTCAATCTCCGTGATCAAAGGTATGTATGTTATCGGCCAATCTCAGTCGAATGAGCCGTCCGACGAACGAAAGTTTAAGGTTAAAGAGTTCAAAGACATGCCGGTGGCGGTCAAAGTCAAAAACCTTCAATCGAAGACGTGGCACAAGGATCTCGAAATCGAGGTTAAGAATATTTCCGACAAGCCTATTTATTTCATACTTGCGTATTTGATATTTCCTGATGACAAGGTGGCAGACGGAGAGGTTGGTATTCCCCTAACTTTCGGAAAACGAGAAAACATACAAATTATACAAATAGCTGAGCCAGGGGATCCCCATATTGAGCCGGGAGAAGTGTACGCGTTTACCATTCCCGAACCGTTCCGGACGAACTTTGAGGGTAGACATAAAAGGTATCCGAACCTGGACAAAAATCTTTTGCTTAGATTCGCCGTGATTAGCTTCGGCGACGGAACAGGTTTCGAAGTGGGAGAACCGAGAGATCTCAGAGGAAGAAAAGTATCGGTCTTTGAAGGTTCAAGCACACAAGAATTAAAAAAAACAATTCAAATAACAGCGCTCTTCACCGCTCCAGAAATAAGCGAAAATCAAAACGGGAAAACAACGCTCTAAGCTATCAAGCACATGCCTTCTCTAGCCCTCAGAATAAATGTGGTGATACCGGCTGCGCGCCATGGACAATACAGGGTCCACTTCCAACATCGTGCAGCAGGGAGTCGGTTTTCGCAATTAACAGCAATTAGCAGCTCTTAACTCGGGAGATACCTTTATGAAATCCTCATCAGACCAATCATCTTCACTAAGCAAAAAATGGTTTTTGGTCCTCGTCCTGATTCCCCTCTGCATCGTCATTGGTTTGGTGGCGGCCAGATCCAAGGGCGTCGCTCAATCAACCAGAACAAATGGCAGAGTAAATGGAAAACTCCTTGCAGATAAGGAGTCCCCCCAGGAAAGGTTATCGTTCAGGGAGAATGGGCCGACAGGATATTGGTCAGGTTCAATTATTCCAGATCAAAGCCGCAACTCGTCTACCTCGCCGGTTGTTGTGGTCGGAACGAGCGCTTTGATGGGCGATAGACAAATGAGAAATATGCAGCTGACTCATGTCACCCTAAGGAATTACTCATCGAAGACGGTCCTTGGTGTCCAACTCAAGTGGTTCGTTACAACCAGAGAGGATCGCTTCAAAGTCCTTCCGCCCCCAGGTTATACGGGCCTGTTTGAAGCATACACAGCACCTGGAACCTCCAGGAAAGTGGAATCTCCCCTTGTTAGGTTTTCCCAGGCTGTTAAGTACCTTGTCAAAGACGGCTCTTTGGAAGGGAATTTTCTTTTGCAGGTTAGAGTATTTGAGGCCGAGTTTGAAGACGGTACAAGTTGGAACGACTATTGGGGTGGACCGAAGCCTGGAGATCAGGGTGAACCGTGGAAGGGACCCGGTGATAATGATATTTTGCAGAATCATGCGACGCTACCCGGCGCTTCTTTTACAAGCGCCGTGCCCTCATACAAATTGTAGCTATGATAGTCCCGATTCTGCGCCTTTTTGTGCCACCTCGCCAACGTTCGACCTTTCATGCGACTTGGGGCCATCCTGCGACGTGACCGGAAGGTTTTGTACTTGCTCGGCCAATGCTTGCGCACCAACACCAACTCCCACCCCAACCCCGACGCCTACGCCGACTCCCTGTCAAGAACACTTCCTGAGTACTGTCCCGACGGTGTTCCGGCCGATAACTGCACTTGGAATAATCCACCCGGAATCGAGAAGGGCTGCGCTCCGTTTTATCATCGCGATGGCGTTTGCTGTGTGCCAGATCCGACGCCGACGCCATGTACCCTTAACGGTGAGTCATGCATTGCAGCTGGCGACTGTTGTGGGGGGACCTGTAACGAGAATGGTAAATGCGACGGATGCTCTCCCGCGTGTACCTTCCCAAATGTCTGCTACAACGGCGTCTGCGGTGAAACTCCTATCGTTATTGATGTATTGGGGAACGGATTTAACCTGACGGATCTTGCCGGGGGCGTCAACTTTGATTTTGACGGCGACGGCCAGGCACAAAGACTGTCCTGGACTTCTATGAATTCTGACGATGCCTGGTTGGTCCTGGATCGTAATGGGAATGGCTTCATCGATAGCGGCAAAGAATTGTTTGGTAATGCTTCACCTCAGCCACCGCCACCGTCAGGCGAACTGAAGAATGGCTTCCTGGCTCTGGCTGAATTCGATAAATC
>JAVEDP010000014.1 GCA_030841085.1 Pyrinomonadaceae bacterium | reverse complement strand
TCAAGTTAGTCAATAACCAAGTTAAAATGTCGGCAGCTCAGCCAAAGGAGAACTGCCGAATGAGTCAACCAACATTTGCGGCGCTGGCCTATGCGAACAAGAAGAAGAAAACCAGGCGCGAAGTATTTCTTGAAGAGATGGAGCAGGTAGTGCCTTGGGCCCAGTTGCTCAAAGTCATCAAGCGGTACTATCCGAAAGCCGGCAATGGTCGACCACCGCTGGGCTTGGAGAAGATGTTGCGGATCTATTTTCTGCAGCAGTGGTTCAACCTGTCCGACCCGAGCATGGAAGAAACGCTTTACGACAGCGAATCGATGCGCCGGTTTGCGGGCATCGAGTTGGGCCAGGACGAGGTGCCGGATGAAACCACGATCCTGAACTTCCGTCATTTGCTGGAACGGCAGGGGTTGACCAAGAAATTGTTTGCCAAAGTGCAGGAGCACCTGCAGCAGCAGGGATTGTCGCTGCGCTCGGGCACGATCGTCGACGCGACCATCATTACCGCGCCCCGCTCGACCAAGAATGCCAGCCGTAAACACGACCCGGAAATGAGTAGCACGCGCAAAGGAACGGACTGGTTTTTCGGCATGAAGCTGCACGTGGGCACAGACTCGAAGTACGGCCTGGCGCACAGCGCGGTGGTGACCACGGCCAGAGTCCACGACTCGCGGGTAATGGAAGAGTTGTTGCACGGTGACGAACAAGCGATCTATGGCGACCGCGCTTATATTAATGAAGCGAAGCAAAAAGCCTTTGACGCCAGTGGTCGCCAGTGGCGGGTGCAACGCCGCAGCAAACGCGGCGCTCCGCTCAACCATCGTGACCGTCAATGGAATCGGCGGCATAGCAAAGTTCGAGCGAAAGTGGAACATATCTTCAATGTCATCAAGCGGCTGTGGGGCCACAGCAAAGTTCGTTATCGCGGACTGGCCAAGAACGAGGCTCAATGCTTCAGTCTCCTGGCCCTGGCAAATCTCTATCTGGTACGTAGAAAACTGTTGCTGCTAAGGGCGTAGTGTCTCTACTGATCGCTCCTGGCAGCGAAACGAAATCAAAAATGAATCATTAAACGCAAACGACTGACCCCGGAAGCTCTGCGCCTGGCAAAAAGAGCTAGAGGGGTGATTCATCGAACTTATTCAGAGCTTCCTTTAGTCTGTGTCTGGTTGGATGGCACAAACCGCTGTTATCTTTTAGCAGCCGAGCACAGACTAAAGTCTATGCCACTTAAGCGTTGACACCCTCAAGTGCCGTAATTAAGATGAGCGTTGCTTGATTCCCTCCCCAGCTTTCGATGCTTCTCGTAAAATATTTTCAGAGGTTAAGCGGATGAGAAAATTATTGATTCTGATCGCGGCGCTGAGTTGTGCGGCGGTGATTACCGTTGCCGGCAGCGCAAAGTTTTCGTTGCAGGAGATTCCCAAAGAGAGCAAGACACAGCCGAAAGAAGTGGTGCTGGACAAGGACAGCCAGTCAGACAAATACGGCGAGGTTGCTTTCAATCACGAGAATCACGCGACGAAGATGTACAACGTTGACGGCAAGAGTGTGATCGCATGCGTTGAGTGCCATCACACCGACCAGCCGCCGGCCGCATTGAAAGCGCCGTTAAAGACTTCTGAACGTGAAGTGGCATTGACCGCCGCACTGCTGCAGGCGGCCGATTCAAAACCAGTTAAGACGTGTCGCGCCTGCCATCTTCAATCCGGAGACGACAGCGCCACAATTCCCAGCGTGACGTATGCAGACAAACCGGCGCCAGTGAAACTCACAAACGAATTGGCCTATCACACCAATTGCAATATCTGCCATGACAAAGCGATCGCGGCCCGACCTGCGTTAAAGGGGAAGATTCCGGGTTCGAACGATTGCGCGACCTGCCACAAACCGATCTCTTAGGAAATATTGGCGCGGATTTACGCGGATTTCGCGAATCTAATTCAGAACTGCTTTTGCACTTTTTCTTTCCGAATTCGCGTTTATCCGCGTGAATCCGCGGCTAATTCGGCTTTGCCTCCGCCAGCAGCGACGCGCCCCACTGGCGTTTGTCTTTCACGTGCTGCACGTGGCAGGAATTACAGTTTGGTTTGTCTTGGGCGATCACAATGCGATTTGTACTGGGCTCAGTGCTGCCGTTGTGGCACTTGCCGCAAGTGCTGCGGGGTGTTTGGCGATCGATGGGATTGAAAGTCTTGTGACAACTCGAACACGACAACTCTCCCTCAGCGTTACCAATCATGCCGGGCACAACGCGCACACGTTGAACATGTAACGAGTGAAACTGTTTGCTGTGCCAGGCTTCGTCTGTGTCCGCCGGCAGACGCGCGATCGCGATTCGTTTGCCGGCCCACTCGTCTGCATCCAGCCCCTGCCAAATCCAATGCTGGTCTTTTGCGGGATAGCCAAACGTCCCGCCGTGCGCCGTTGAAACCTTGTGGCCGTTATAGGTTTTACTGTTCGCGTCGTTGTGGCAATCGCTGCAACCGACCAGCGCTGCTTCGGCTGCTTTGAACTCGGCGCCGCGATGTTCCGCGTGGCAGGAAATGCAACCGATGCCCGCGGCTGCATGAGGTTGAATGACTGTTGGAACAAAAGCTTCCGCGGTGTGGCATGAGGAACAATTCTTTTCCATGTTGCCGGTAAACGAATGGCAACCCGTGCACGAGTCTCCATTCGCACGCGCTGCAATCGGCGGAAGCAGATCAAGTTTCGTTTTCGCATGCGCGTACGAAACCGGGGCCGGTGAATAAGCACTCGCGTACCAGTAAGCGGCGGCGATCGACAACAAACCGATCACCACGGCGCTCCACGAAAAGAATGAAACCGGCCAGCGCGAAAATAGATCGCTGGTCGGGCGCCAATTGAATTGCGTCTTGCCGGCGCGTCGCTGGCTCTTGGGAAACAGCGGCGAGGGCTTGACCATTTTGCCGGCCTCGCGAATGCGCTTGTCCCAAAAAATGTCCAGCGCCTTATCGCCGGGCAAAGGCGCGGCCCGCGACTTCGCCGGAGCTTTCTTGCCTTCCGCCGGAGCGATCGGCAATAGTTTTGCGGTGCCTAATTCCGGACTGCTGGAATCAACTACTTCGGACCGCCGTCCGATCTGCAATGAAACTTTGATGAAGAGAGTGCTATCCGCCTCGTCAATCTCGAGAATAAAAGGCCCGACTTCCAAAATGTCGCCGGCGGCCAGTGCTTCATTATCTTCGATGCCCCTGCCGTTGAGCTTGACCGGATTCGACGGCCGTAGCGCGAACAAATAATAGTTTTCACCTTCGACTTTGATACCGGCCTGAACGCGAGACACAGCCGGATGATTCAGCAGCAACTCGCAATCCAGCAGCCGCCCGATCAGCAGACTGTCACCAATGACCGTCAGCGGATCCTGGACCAGGTCCTCGCGAATGATTACGAATTTGTTTTCGCTTGGCATTAGTTCAGCTTGCTCAACAGCTCAACCAAGTGCGTGCAGAACCGCGAGCGGTAGCGACCGGATCCTACAAGTGTCTTTACACAAACAAAATGTGTTTGCTCACCGAAGATCGGGGGCATGCCCGCCTTCCCGACCTCGAGGACTGCGGCAACTTCGCTTTATCCTCAGGGTTAAGGTTTTTCTCATGTCTTCCGAGTCAACTCTAATAAGCTCAAGGTCAGGAAGGCGGGCATGCCCCCGCTCTTTTGCTCTGCGAGTCAGTGGCTGCATCCGGTCGCTACCGCTCGCGGTTCTGCATTGAATCTACTTCACTGCGAAATAAACAACCTGAATTACATGGACCACCATCAGCGCCAGCATGATCGAAGTTGAGATCACATGCGGCGCAATCCAAATTCGCATCGCCCGGTGCAGGTAAATCAGCGCGTCGACGCGTCGCAAGGTCACAGCCGCTTCCAGGGCGCTCAGCAACCGAGTGCGTTCCTCCGGCGTAGCCAAACGCGTCAACCGATCTTTGAATGGTTCACGCGTCTCGGCCAGTAGTGCTGTTAACGGCTCTTGCTTGATGATTTGGCGCAACAGAAATGGCACGGTTAGGAAAGCTTTGACTACCCGTTCTTCGATCTCTTCGCGCAGCCAGCCCTCACTTTGTTTCGTGAGTTCAGCCAACTCTTGCTGCAACTCCTTGCGCCGGCCGACGAGGTCTTCAATCAGCAGCGGCTCGCCTTCGATGCTGGTAAGAATTCGCGGCGCGACGATGTAAGACGCGATACCGAAAAGTCCCGAAACGATCACGGCGTCAAATGCGAAATAAAGACCAGTAGTCAACAACCCGCCGGTGTGCGCGCCCGCGTGAAGCAACAAAACAACACCGGCGAACGCACCAAGATAAAGGTGCAGCAGCAGCCAATAGCGAAGTGCGCCGGCGCGACGGCGGTATACCTGTTTGCGCAGCGGATAAGTCATCACCGCGGCGACGCCAAACAACCCGGCCAAGCCCGTCGCCCAGCGCATAGTGAACCAACTCCTCGCCACGAGACCGTCGAATCCATACTTGGCTAAACCGAAAACTGTCGCGGCTGCGGCCAGCAAAGTCAGCGCGACTCCGGCAATGTGAAATATTTTGGCCAGCGGATCGCTCTTATGAATATCGCGACCGAAGGCCTGCGTTTCGTTTTGAAAAATGAGGCCCTGCGTGTTTTCAACTTCGCTAAAATATTTGACCGGATCTACGCGCACGAGCGCACCGGTCGGACAATTTTCTTCACAGGAATACGCCTGCCGGCGAGCGCCTTGAGGATTGAGCGGCGTGTGCTCGCACAAATTGCATTTGATTGCTACCACGTCATCCGCCGGCTCTGCAGACGAGGCAACCGCGGTCGTCTTAAGACTGAAAGTCTTTTTCAACGTGCCGAACAGATCAAACTTAACGATGCCGCCGGCGCCGCGCGGCACCATGGTGATGGCATCGTAAGGACATTGCGTGGCGCAATCGAAACAACCGATGCAGGTGGCCGGATCGATGTCGACGTAACCGCGCGGGTCTCGGAAGATCGAGCCGGTGGGACAGCCCGTTAAGCATTCCGGATCTTTGCAGTGCATACAGACCTGCGGCGAAAGCACGTGTTGAGTGCGCTGACTGCCAATGGTTACCGGTCGCGTAATACTAATGCCGCGCCGAAGCAAGCGCGACTGGCCATGAACCTTGTGACAGGCCAGCGAACAATTGCCGCAACGCACGCACAAGTCCATGTCCATAACCAACAGGTTGGCGCCGTCGACGATGCCGGTAGCAATCTCTTCTTCCGCCGACGCCAGCGCGCGCAGGTCTTTGACTGCTTCAATCGCCGGCGGCCTATCGTCGGCAGTGGAAAATGCTGAGAAGGCCGCAACGATGCGATTGCTCAGTTCCGGATTGGCAGCAAGCGGCGCAATCGGAATCTCGACCACTTCAGTGCGGGCCATCACCGAAGCTGTGAACTTCCACGTTTCCGGTTGCCTGGCTCCGTCCAATCCCAAACAATTCCCGGCGCCAAGAAAATCCGCGCCGATGCTTTCGCCCACTCCCAGGACCACGCCCGTCGACGTCGGATCCATGGGCACGCCACTAACTCTTCTAATCCAGCCGCTCTTTATCAGCAGCACTTTGTCGATCGGCGTTCCCTCCTGACAAAGCACATGATGCTTTGCATAGACCATGAACTTGCCGATGTCGCGCAGCCGCTCAACTATTTCGTCGTCAGCAACTCGTCCGGGCTGGCTTAGGTCTTCGAGCGCGCGACCAAAGCCATGCGCGCGATAAGTTTCGTCCAGCACACGACCAAACTTTGGCAACTTTCGCAGCAACCGCAGCGCCGGACGCGTCACTTCAAGCACCGTTGCTTTCGCATGCTCCGGGACGATCACGGTCGCGTTTCGTTCTACCCCGGCCAGCACGGCCATCTCACCGAAACAAACGCCCGGTTGTAAGCGGCTAATCTTTCGTTGCTCGACTGCCGACTCGGTAATGTAAACGTCCAAAACACCGCTGACTGACAGGTAAAAAGTATTTCCGCCCCACTCACCCTGGCGCATGATTGCTTCGCCGCTGTCGTATGCGAGCAGGCGCACGTATGGACCAACGCGTTTGCCGTTACCGTAATCACGGCCGTCGACGATCACTTCGAGATCGGCGGCGTTTTTCATTTTTCCATTTACTTCAACGAATAGTTCAGAGGTGAGCTCAAGAGACTTTAGGCTGGCAAGAATTGCTTCTCGATCCGTGATTTCGCGAGGCATGTGCGATTTATACTACGTTGGAGAATAAAGATAAATAACAATCGCCTAACAAGGCGAAGGGCACTATGTGCTCTTTTCATGGCGCTCTCGCTTTCCCTTGGCCGCTGCCTAAAATTTATCTTATAGTTGAAATGCTTTTTCATCTCGTACGAAATTAGTTTGCCGTCTTCATTCAAATGCCATCGGATTCACTGCTTCCGCTTTCGCTCGAACAACAAATCGGTCAATTCTTCTTTATCGGTCTGCCTGGTACCGAACTCGACGCCGAGACGCGCGCCCTGCTTCAAGAGGTGCAGCCCGGCGGTGTGATTATTTTCGGTCGCAACGTCGCCGGGCCGCAGCAGTTGCGAGACTTGCTGGACGGCGTGCGCGAATTGTTGCCTGACGTGCTGCTGGGCGTGGACCAGGAAGGCGGGTTGGTCGATCGCCTGCGCAAGATATTCACGCCAATGCCCTCAGCGCGAACGATTCGCGAGCACGGCGACTTGTCCGGCGCGCGCAGTCTGGGTCGCATCACCGGCGAAGTACTGCGGCTGCTCGGCTTTAACATGAACTTTGCGCCGGTCATGTCGATCATGACGGAAGAGCGAGACTTGCTTTCTAACGGACTGTACTCGCGTTCGTTCGGCCGCTCTCCGGGAGAAGTGCTGGGTTACACCACGGTCTACCTGCGCGGCTTGCAGGAAACCGGGATGATCGGGTGCCTCAAACATTTTCCCGGCATTGGCGCCGGAGCAGTTGATTCGCACGAAGAGATGCCGATGGTGCGATTGACTCATGAAGATTTGCTGGCCCAGGACCTGGCGCCTTATATCGAACTCTTCGGACGCCGCGACGATCGCGTGCGTTGCGTAATGATCAGTCACGGCGGCTTTCCCAATATCGACATCATGAAAGGCGTGACCGGAGGTCTACTTGAACCCGCATCGCTGAGCCACAATATAGCGACCAACCTCCTGCGCAAGGAATTGGGTTATCAACATCTCGTCGTCACCGACGATTTAGAGATGGGCGCAATTGCCAAACATTGCGAGATCGAGTCGGCAGTAGTGCGCGCCTTCCTTGCCGGCGAAGACATGATGCTCATTTGCGCTCATCCCGAAATCATTCGCCGCGGCTATCATTCGCTTTTGAGCGTTGGGCGCGCCGGCAAGTTACCAAAAGATCGTATGCGCAACTCGCTTAGACGAATCGCGGCCATTAAGACGATCGTCAAACCGCCGCTGCCTTTCGATCTGGATCGCTTTAAAGAGCTTTCGGACGACACGGCGAAACTGAACGAGAAACTGAACTACAAGTATGGAGGAACACTCTGATGCGCCGAGCTTCCGTCCTGTTTCTTATTGCCGCCGTCTTGCTAACGTTGGGATCGAGCTGCCGGAAACGCAGCAGCACGTTCGTTGTTGCTCTGGGCGACAACATTCGCACGATTGATCCCATCGGCTCGCCTTCGGTGGATGCGGCCAGCGAACGTGTTCGCGCCTTGATGTTCAACTCGCTGGTCAAGAAGGATGAAAAGTTTGACTACGTTGGCGACCTTGCCTCGGACATAAAACAGTCCAGCGATGGCACGGTTTTCACGTTCACCTTGCGCGATGGCGTGAAGTTTCATGATGGGCGGACGTTTAGCTCGGCGGACGCAAAGTACACTCTGGATTTGGTTTTTTCGAGCAGTTTTGCAAAATCCGCCAGCTTCTTTGAAGGCTCCGGCGCCGATAAGAAGAGCTACATAAAAAGCGTCGACGCGCCAGACGCGCGGACGCTCGTGATTACCTTGACGCACCCGTGGACCGGCCTGCTCAACAATCTGGTTCCGGTGGCGATGATTCCCAAAGATAGTTACGAGTCACAGAAGACACACCCGTTGGGCAGCGGCGCTTTCAAGTTCAAGAATTACGACAACTCGCAGCAGGTCCTCGATCTCGAAGCCAATGCAGATTACTGGGAAGGCGCGCCGCATATTCCGGCGTTGCGCGTGCGCGTGATTGCCGACACGAATGCGTTGCAGGCGGAGTTAAGATCGGGACGAGTTGATATCGCTCCCTTGCCGACCAGCCTTTCGCCGGATGCAATTAAACAACTGGGTGAGGATCGAAACCTACAAGTGCTTCAGTTCACCGGCTCGAACGTGACGGTACTGACTTTTAATTGCAGCCAAGCGCCGCTCAATGATGTGCGGGTGCGACAGGCGATTGCGTACGCGGTGGATCGCGAGAGTTTGATTCGCGAGTTATTGCTGGGTCAGGCAAAGTTGGCCCATTCAATTCTGCCTGAGGAATCCTGGGCCTACGTACCGGGACAGAAGTATTCGTTCGATCCGTCGATGGCAAAGAAGTTGTTGGACGAAGCTGGATTAAAAGACCCCGACGGCGATGGGCCACAATTTCGTTTCGCGAAACCTCTCGTCTATAAAGTTTCAGGCAGCAGCGCCGCCGCGAAGGCTTACGCTGGTGTCATTCAGAACTATCTCAAAAACGTCGGCGTTCCAGTTTCAATCGAGACCGCTGAGCTGAACACTCTGTTCGACGAGTTGCGCCGCGGAAACTTCCAAATATTTTACGGACAATGGGTGGGCGGCAATCAGGATCCAATCTTCTTCAAGGATCTGTTTGCTACTTCCGAGATTCCGACCGAAGCTCGCGCCTCGCGTAATCGCAGCCGCTACAGCAATAAAGAAGTGGATGCGCTGCTGGACGAAGCAGTCAATACATTCGATCGCGAGAAAGCAAAACAACTCTATGCGCGTGTGCAGGAAATTGTGAGCCGCGAGGTGCCGGTGTTGCCGTTATGGTATCAAGCGAACATCGTGATTGCGCGCAAGAGCGTCGGCAACATTAACGTCGACGCCAGTGGCGACTGGCGCTTTGTGCGCAACCTGACGGTCCAACAGTAGGACGAGCATTCCTGCCTGTCCATTTGTTCAAGAGCGGCTTGACGCGCGCTTTGGACTGCGGCGGCTTGACGCCGCTTTATCGATGGGAAGGGTCGCATGTTTTCTTTTACGTAGTCGCTATGGTACCCGAAAGCGGTGTCCAGCCACCGCAGTCCAAATAAACCAGCGGTGTCAATCCGCCGCACTCCAAAATCTTATCCGCCAAGAGAGCGCTCATAGAGTCCGACGGACGCTTGCAACTACTTCAAAAGATCGCGCAACGCGGCGCGTGGGATTGCACCCTCACGCACCAGCCGCGGTTCGGCTTCACTCAGATCTAACACCGTTGACGGTTCGGTAGCCGTGACCTCACCGCCATCAATTATCAAATCAATTCCCGTTGGAAAATATTCTTCCACTTCTTTCGCGGTGCGCGCCGGTGGTTCTCCGGAAACATTCGCGCTGGTAGCAGTCAGTGCTCCACCACAGGCTCGCGTCAACGCACGAACATTTTCATCATCCGGCAAACGCACGCCAATGGTGTTGCTTCCGGCTGTCAATTCAAGTGGAAGTTCAGGACGTGCAGGGCCAATCAGAGTCAGCGGCGCCGGCCAATGTCCTACGGCAACCAGGCCAAAGATGCCTGACTTCTCGCCGACGAAACGGTCAAGCTGGTCCATGTCCGAGATCAATACCAGTATTGGTTTGTTGTCTTCCCTGCCCTTTAGTTTGCGTATCTTCGCAACCGCTGCAGAATTTAGCGGGTCGGCGCCCAGGCCATAAAAGGTGTCGGTGCGGAATGCGATAACGCCGCCAGTCGATATGATCCGCGCGGCTTCGGACTGTGCTGTTTGGCTGTCGCTGCGAATCATTTATGAAGATCAACTAATCTTAACTGCATACCCCAGGCCATCGCCCACCGATAGCACCAGCGCCTTCAAACGGGGATTCTGAATAAAGTCTTCGTTGAATTTTTGTAGCGCACCGGTATCGCGGTCAGCAGAAGCCGGATCGGTCGCTACTTTTCCACCCCACAACAGGTTATCGACGATCACCACAGCGCCGGTTCGCATTTTCGGCAGGGCCAATTCCAGGTACCCGGCGTATTCGTCCTTCATCGCATCGATGAAGACGAGATCAAATGTGTCCCGCAAACGGGGAATGACTTCCAGCGCTTTACCGCGTTCGATGCGCACGCGATTCCGTAGTCCAGCACGTTCCAAATAGCCGTCCGCCGCCTTGATCATCTCTTCGCTCGGATCGATGGTTATTACCAAACCGTCCTCGCCGAGCGCACGCGCGAGATGAATGGTCGTGTAACCAATTGCCATCCCTATCTCCAGCGCGCGTCGGGCCTTAATTGCCTGGGCGGTGATTTCAACGAAGCGCGCGACTTCGCGATCAGCGCTGGGCACGCCATGCTCGGCGCCATAGGCTTCCATCTCCAGTAGGATTGGGTCGGTTTGTGAGATTAGGCGATCAAGATACTCGGCTTGTTCGCGCTGAATGATTGAGTCAGGACTAGCTTTCATAGATGCACATGCTCCGCCAGCCAATTTAGAAAAGAAAACAGGACAGGATTAACATGATTTACATAAAAGGGTAAGCACGTCCGACCTAGCTATCTTGTGAAATCCTGTTAATCCTGTCCGATGCATTCTTCCTGCTGTCACTCGTCGGCATTTTCCTGCGCCTCGCTGCCAACAGAAACGTAGCGCCTTCCCAAACCAAGCTGCCTTAGTTTGTGCTGAAGCGACTGGCGATGCATGCCCAAAATCTCCGCGGCGCGGGTGACATTTCCCTGCGTGTGTTCAAGACAGCGGCTGATGTAGCGTCGCTCAAACTCGCGACGGTCCTCACGAAAGTCGGCGGTGAACGGAACACTCAATCCATTGCCTGTTGCCGGCTGCTCCGCACCTATTGCTCGCTGTACTCCGGGTATGATCTCTTCCGGCAAATCTTCCGCACGCAACTCTTCGCCTTCGGCCATGATCGCGGCGCGGTCGATCGTATTCTTTAACTCACGAACGTTGCCCGGCCAATCATAGTCAACTAGGCGACGCAAGGCACTCTGCGCGATTTGCCTCAACGGCAAACTGTAACGTTCCGCAGCACTGCGCGTGAACTGTTCCGCCAGCAACGGAATGTCTTCGCGACGTTCGCGCAACGGCGGAATATCAATCGTCACAACGCGCAAGCGGTAAAACAGATCGGCGCGGAAGTTTCCGTTTTCAATTTCCTGTTCGAGCGGTCGGTGCGTAGCGCTCACAATGCGCACGTCAACTGGAATCGAATCGTTGCCGCCGAGACGTTCAATTCGTCTTTCTTCCAGGGCGCGCAGCAATTTAGCCTGCACGTTGGAACTCATGTCGCCAATCTCATCGAGGAAAAGCGTACCGCCGTTTGCCTGCTCAAATTTTCCCTGCCGGCGGGCCGCAGCCCCAGTAAAAGCGCCTTTTTCGTGGCCAAACAGCTCGGACTCGATCAGCTCCGAAGGCAGTGCGGCGCAGTTGACTGCGACAAACGCGCCTGCGCTTCTGACGCTGTTTTTTTCGTGCAGTTCGCGCGCCACTAACTCTTTTCCGGTGCCCGATTCGCCACGCACCAAAACTGTCGCATCCGTCTCCGCAACTTTTTCGATCATCGAACGCACGCGCTGCATGCCTTCCGAATTTCCGATCAAGGCGCCGCGCTGCGAACGTTCAACTTCAATGCGACGACGCAACGAAACGTTCTCGCGCCGCAGCTGAATCGTCTCGGCTGCGTTCTTAACAACCAGACGCAGGTCGTCAAGCTCGAAAGGTTTTGAGAGATAGTCGTAGGCGCCGGCCTTTACTGCTTCAACCGCCATTCGCTCCGAACCGTGCGCGGTAATAATGATTACGAGCGGCGGGTTTCCATTTGCGACTGCCGGCGATTGCAACTCCCGCAAAAACTCAAGGCCGCTCATTCCGGGAAGGTTTACATCGAGCAACAGCAGGTCGGCAGGCGCCTGTCGTAACAAAGCACGCGCAGCTTCGGCCGACTCGGCTTCAGACATGTTGTAGCCAAACGTGGTCAAGCCGCGCCGAATGCCGTAACGCGACGCCTCTTCGTCATCCACAATCAATAATCGCAACTTTTCTTGTTTCACCTTTCGGGTAGTTTAGAACTTTCAAGGTGAATTTCCCTAGCGCGTCGCGTGCCAGACCGTGTATTGTTCCGCAGTCTCCGCGACGAGATTCCGCGCCCGCCCTGAATAGGATTTTGGGCGCCGCTTGCCGCGCAATATAATGAGGCCCGATAAATGGTGACCCGCCGGCTGCAATTGAGAGTGTTCAGACCCAGACGCCCTTAGGGGGCGGCACACTTTAACAGGCGGATAAAGTCAGCACGTCTTGCGATACTCCATGGCCATCAACTTGGCTGGTCCAATCGCGCAACTCTTATCTCCGGCGTAAACACGACAGGTTTGACCAGTATAATTTTTTGATCTGAAACCTTTCATGCGTTCCGCCCGCAGGATGCAGCTGATATCGATCGGCGCGCTTTGAGTCTCTACACTCTGCTATGAAAGATTCTCCCTCGGCGAAGCTTCGCATTCTATTGGTTGATGACCATCTGGTCATGCGTGCGGGTTTATGCCTGCTCATAGAGAACCAACCGCAAATGAAGGTGGTCGGACTTGCTGGCAATCGAGAAGAGGCATTGAAATTGGCAGATTGCGAATCTCCGGACGTGATTCTGCTAGACCTGGAACTCGGAGCCGAGAGTGGCCTGGCCTTCCTTCCAGAGTTACGTGCCGCCGCGTCGAAAGCGCGAGTTCTGGTCTTAACTGGACTAAAAGATGCTGAGGCCCATCGCCAAGCGATAAGGCTCGGAGCAATCGGTGTGGTGTTGAAAGACCAGGAGGCCGAGGTGTTAATTAAAGCTATTGAGAAAGTTCACGCCGGTGAGGTTTGGCTGGATCGAACAACGACCGGAAACCTGTTTCATGAAATGACCCAAAATTCCGGTGACCTTGATGCGGAGCAATCTAAAATCAGATCTCTCACAGATCGGGAATTCCAGGTTATCAAACTGATTGCGGAGGGCCTGAAGAACAAAGAGATCGCCAAGAGACTATTCATCAGCGAAACCACCGTCACTCACCACCTAAGCTCAATTTTTTCAAAACTCGAGGTTTCTGATCGACTGGAATTAGTCATCTACGCTTTTGCCCAGAAGTTAGCGACAATGCCGCGGTAGCTAGTCTCACCCTTGTGGTCATTGAGAGTTGCCTTGGCAGGATCCTGCCGGGAAAAATGGCAGTACCCCCCACTTGCAAGAATTCTGCAATCTAATTATCATCCCATCCGCATAAACAGTTGAATAGTAGTTAGACCTGCTGTCGGTACCCCCAAATGACGCAGAAGCCCGATATTAAAACCACGCTCGACCTGCACATAGATGGGTTAATCGCCAACGGCGAGTCCACCGATTTTGGCTCCCGGACTCAAGAACGTCGCCAGAAAGCACGAATCAAAGAGCCTTTCCCCGCGCGAATTTGGGGAGTGGATTCAGGCGACCTACCGTTCAATGTCGATGGCGTCGTCGACGACATCAGTTCTACCGGTTTGTACCTGAAATCTCCCAGAAGCGTAGACAGCGGGAGTGACGTGCGATTAATTGTTCATCTCCTGAGTGGTCCAACTTCCGGTGTAACCGCCTCTATTCAAGGTCGAATCGTGCGCAGCGAATCGCGGCCCGGGGGCGGGCATGGTCTTGCAATCGAGATCAGCAAGCATCGATTTCTTTGATACGTGCAAGCTTGGCCCAGCGCTTGCCGTGATCTTGTGGGTTAACCGTTGCATTAGTAGTTTTGTACTCAGAATGCTTTTAGATCGGTACTTGGCGGATTACGTTTGCAGTTGCTGTGACCGTCGAGTGTCCAGGGTTAGCGGCACCGGCTATCTGTTGAGATAGAACTTTCATTAATTCTTCATTCGGGCGTTTAGCGATTTTAACGAGAGTGAAAAGCAGAACTAATAGCCGTCGTCTTTCCCAGATGCATTTCCGAACGACGGCCTGACACGCAAAGCCGGACCATCCACTTTATGACCCCAAACGCTGGCAGGCGTTTAAGTGGTTACGACTCCGGACACAATGGAAACTAGATTGAATCCTAACCCAGCGCCCGGAATCCTCAAGATTGAAAGCGCCCCAAACAACCGCCGCTGAAGAACGGCAGGAGATTACCCCCATGTCTAGCAAGAAACTCCCACTTCACATTCGCAAATCGATCACTAGTAACACCACAGGCCGCCGCGCTCGCTTTATTCTAGCGTTCGTGGTGATTGCCTTAACCGCCGGCGCGGTGGTGGCGTCAGCTTCGACCGGTACCTTGGCGAAGCTGCTGTTTCCGAGCTCGTGGTCCATTGGCGTCAATGCCCCCCTCTCAATTGTCCCGGCGCAGCAAGCCGACAAGTTGACCGCAGCCGCTCAGGCTGCAGCAACGGCCGACGCGCAGATGGTGAGTGGGCGTCGTGGTCATACCGCGACTAGTTTCGGCAATGGAAAAGTGTTAGTTGCGGGCGGTGATTCGTCGGGTAGCGCAGAAATTTTTGATGTCGCCACTGGGACGTTCTATGCAACGGGTGGCATGAGCGCGCCGCGCACAGATGCGGCAGCCGTGAGCCTTGGTAATGGTCGCGTTCTAATCGTAGGGGGCACCAGCTACGGCTCGGTCGTTTCATCCACTGAGGTTTATGACGCAGCGGCGGGAACTTTTAGCGCCGGACCGGCTATGGGTTCCGCGCGCTCGGGGGCGAGTGCGACCGTTTTGCCAAATGGAAACATCTTGATTGCTGGTGGCGACGCCGGGGGCAGCGCCGAAATTTACGATCCGACTTCGAATGCGTTTAGTGCGGCCGGCAGCATGGATGTCGCACGCTCGGCGCATTCGGCGGCCGTAATGAATGACGGAAGAGTCTTGATCGTTGGCGGACGTGACGCCGGCGGTGACGCTCTCTCTTCCGCGGAAATCTTTAATCCAGCGTCTGGCAGTTTCTCTGCCGCCAGTTCAATGTCTGAAGGTCGTGTCGGCGCAACGATGCGCGTTCTCTTTGACGGCAAGATCCAAATCATAGGCGGGAATGATCACCGCGCGATCGAGATTTACGACCCGGCGGCTGGTAACTTTGGCGGACACGCTCATGTCCCTCCGACAAACGACGATCACGCTGATCTCATCAACCAGATCATGGGCACATCGTCACGCGCTGCGCTCTTCAACAATGGCGAAACAATTACTGAAATCCCCTCGGCAGGTCAGGCGGTTGTTATTGGTGGCGGCGCCAACGGCGCTGCGACGAATGCCGCGTCTGTGTACAACAGCTCCTCTGCAAGTGTGTCTACGGATGCGTTGGATTATGCTCCGGGAACAACTGTGCACGTTTCCGGTCGCGGATTTCAAGCTGGTGAAACAGTCACCATCATGCTGCACGAAGATCCGCATGTTGCCACTGAAAACCCTCACACCTTCACCGCTACAGCCGACGCGAACGGCAGCTTCGAATTTTCAGAGTACGCGCCGGAAGAAGCCGACCTGGGAGTCTCTTATATTTTGGGAGCTAGCGGATCAATGGGCTCTCGCGCGCAGACGGTATTCCATGACGGCACCGTCAAAATGATTATCAACCCGCTCACGCCTACTCCGGGAACACCAACCATTACGACTACGATGCACGTTACGGCTTTCAATGATCCACTTCCTGGCGACGCGGCGAATGCTTGTACTTCCATTTACGCCGGTTCGGTTCTGGCCGATCAAGTAATAGACAACAATCACGATAACGGTGTGGGTTTAGGCAATAATACCTATGTCCTCCTTGAAGCTGTTACACCCGGAAGCGACGGTTCAGCTTTTCGGTCATGGCAGAACACGACTGGCGCTGTTTTTGGTCCGGCTCTTAGTGTTCCGCACGCCGCCAACTTCGCCTGCGTTGAGAATGTGAAGAGCGGCAATCAGACTTGGGTTGTAAACTTTGGTGGTCCAACTAAGCTTGCATTCATCAACGCTCCAGTAAACGCTGTAGTAAACACGTGTCAATTTTTGACGCTGCAAACGCAGCTTCCCAACGGAACACCGTCCAATCCAACAAATAATCAACCAATCCACCTAACTTCGAGTTCGGGCACTCCGCTTTGGTACGCGAGCACGACGTGTTCAGGATCTCCAGTCACCGACGTCACGATTCTTTCCACGGGCAATAGTGTGAGTTTTGGCTATAAAGACGGAACGGTTGGGACCCCCACCGTAACCGGTACTCCAACCGGATCCTCGTTGACGGCGGCGACTCAGGTTGAGACCTGGCTGGCATCTTGCAGCAATGCTTCGGTGACGACCAATCCTTCTCCTGTGACAGTGACGTATGGCGACAGCAGTGCTACGTTCACCGCTACGGGAGGCGGCACCCCTGCGCCTACAGTTCAATGGCAAGTAAGCAGCGGCGGTGGACCGTTTACCAATCTTTCGAATAATTCAACATACAGCGGCGTCACGACAACGACGTTAACAGTCAGTAATCCGACTGTCTCTCTAAGTGGAAACCAATATCGCGCGGTGTTCACCAACACCTGCGGCGGTACGCAGACCGCGACCTCGACTGGCGCAACCTTGACTGTAAACAAGGCGAATGCGGTGGTAGTGGTAACGCCCTATACGGTGACCTATGACGGCCTGGCGCACACGGCGGCTATCACGTCGATCACGGGTGTGAACGGTGAGACCGGAGCCACGGTCGGGACGGTTGACGTAAGCAATACGACGCATACGAATGCCGCCACCTACTCGAGCGACAACTGGAGCTTCACGGGCACTGCCAACTACAACAACATCTCTGCTACCACCATCACCGACACCATCAACGCGCGCAACGCGACCTGGACCACTAACGCCAACAGCAAGACCTATGGCGACAGCGATCCGGTGGGACTGACTACTGGCAGTGGTGACTTCCTGGTGGCCGACGCAGTGACGGCGACCTACAGCCGCGCCGCGGGTGAGACGGTAGCCGGTGGCCCATATCACATCACGGCGACGCTGAGTCCGGCTGGTGTGCTCTCGAACTACAACATCACCAACGCCGGCAACAGCTTTACCATCAACGCGCGCAACGCGACCTGGACCACTAACGCCAACAGCAAGACCTACGGCGACAGCGATCCGGTGGGAC